>CAZCKU010000030.1:0-3237 GCA_964499365.1 uncultured Thermodesulfovibrio sp. | reverse complement strand
GGGAAGAATCCGGTGCGAGGGCACCGGGCAGGTGCGCGGCAGCATGGAATCTTTCTACCGTCGTGAGGTCTTTCAGGAGACGTATAGAACCGTATCTTACGCCCGGGGGTGATATTTCGTGAAGGCCTTCTTGATCCTGTCGGTGGTGACCCTGGTATAAATCTGTGTTGTGGAGATGTCGGAATGCCCGAGCATCTTCTGGACCGACCTCAGGTCAGCCCCGCCTTCAAGCAGATGCGTTGCGAAACAGTGACGTACGGTATGGGGAGAAAGCTCGATTCCGACCTGTCTCCCGAGCGCCTTGAGCGTCTGCCAGAAACGCTGCCTGGTCATCGGCCTGCCCGCAGCGGTCACAAACAGATAGGCGGACTGCTTCTTCCTGATTATGGCCGGTCTTTCCGTCTCGATATACTCCCTGATTCTCGCCAGGGCACGGCCGTTGACCGGAACCACGCGCTCCTTGTCGCCCTTCCCCAGCACCCTGATGAACCCTGCCTCGAAATGAATATCGCCGAGTTTGATCGCTATCAGTTCACTAACCCGCAGCCCTGAGGCGTAGAGAAGCTCAAGCATGGATGAGTCCCGCATGACCGTCCTGCCGGTATGTTTGGCGTCGAGAAGGGTCCTGATATCATCGAGAGCCAGCGCTTTCGGAACCCGCTCCCATTTTTTCGGTATCTGAATCGTTTCGGCAGGGTCATCATTCCTGATCTTTTCTATCAGAAGATATTTATAGAACGCCTTGATGGAGGATATGTACCGGCAGATGCTCGACAGGGCGTAGCTCCTGCCCCGGAGCTGCTCGATAAAATCGACAATGTCGTTCGCAGAGGCGGAAGAAAGAGCACTGCTGTGCTCCTCCAGAAAAAGGGAAAATCTCCTCAGGTCGGTCTCGTATGACGAAAGGGTATTTCTTGAAAGGCCTTTTTCTACCGAGAGATAGGTGAGAAAAGACTCAGGCAGAGACACCGGAAAGATATTCCTCGATCCCTGTCGACTGCCGCAGCCGCTCATAAAAAATGGACGCAATGCGCATAAGGTTGACTGTATCCTCCCTGTTATACGTGATCAGCCGCTCGAGGGCCTCATGAGATCCCCTGCGATATGCCTCCCAGAGCTTTACCGCATCATAGCCGTCGAGGCCCTGCACCGACTCTTCCCGTATGATTCCCAGAGACTGTTCGAGTTTCTTCAGCCCTCCCTCGAGGCCCAGCCTTTTGGCGGCAAAACAGAGGTCGAAGTGCGGAATATCGAACCTGACCCCGCTGAACGACCTGAGGATGAACGGCACATCGAATGATGCCCCGTAGAAGGTGATCAGGCACTTGTAGCGGGACAGTTCACGGTTCAGGTTTTCAGCGGTAAGATTGTCGCCGCGGACCAGCGCCTTGTATTCCGAGCCGTCATACAAACCAACAACAGTTACAACCCCGCCGTAATGCGGCTGAAATCCGTTCGTCTCAATATCCAGGCATACCGTACCATCCCTGAATGTGTCAAAAAGACGCCAGTGCTCACGCCGCTTCATCCTCGAGGAAAAATAGCCTGCATTCTGGGCGATAAGCTCCTGATCGTCCCTCATGAGTATCCGGTCATAGAGCACTTTGCGCTCCGAATTGATCCCTGGCAGGTCTGCCGCTCCGGTAAAGTCTTCCCAGGTAAGGATGCCCTCTCTCCAGAGTCTCCGCTCTGATTTTTCTCCGATGCCATCCAGTATGCAAAATGTATGTTTTATCATTGTCGACCCTTCGAAACCGGTACCGGCCCGGCAAACTAGTGATGAGCATCAAGCGGTAAACCGATGTATATGCCTCTGTAGTATTATATAGAATGTAATTATCTTATTGCCATAGGGCATCCGGTTCAGCTAAAATTGCAGATGAACGCGTTGCGGGTCGTTGACATCTGATGCACTATTTGATACTGTATTGCCGATTAATAAATATGCGATCATATTGTGCCCTAAAGACATATCGCAGCATACTCCTGGCAGGCCTCTGGTGCCTTATTACTCTCTTCCCGCTGGTACTGCCGGCCCTATCCGCTGCCGACTCCCAGACCCAGCCGCTTTGTAACCGTTGTCACCGGAAACAGGCCGAAGGCACGAATGTGCACCCGATCATGAAAACCGGGGGGTGTGTCTCCTGTCATACGAACCCGCATTCCGCAAAACATAAGGCGCTGAAATTCCTGCCGGCAAAAGGCACTGACCTCTGTTTTATCTGCCACCCGAGGGACAAATTCACAAAAAAGATTCAGCATCCTCCCGTCGCCGCGGGGGACTGCACCGCCTGTCATGAAATCCATGTATCCGAAAACAGAAAACTGCTGACGACGAAGATGCCTGATCTCTGCTTTACCTGTCACGACAAGGCAAAATTCGAGAACAAGGCATTACACCCTCCCGTGGCTGCAGGTGAGTGCACCGGCTGTCATGACCCGCACAGCAGCGATGTCCCGAAGCTGCTGATCGCTGATACACCGGCCCTCTGCTTCACCTGTCACGACGAGAATCAGTTCATCGGAAAAAAGAGAGGCCATATGCCGGCCAGGTACGGTTATTGCGACTCCTGTCATGACCCGCACGCCTCGGCACACGGAAAGCTTCTGAAGGCCGAGCCGCCAACCCTTTGCTTTAACTGTCATGACGAGGATCTCTTCGGCAAACATAAAGTCGTGCATGCCCCTGTTGCAGGAGGCCTGTGTACGAGCTGTCACGCAGCCCATCAATCCGAAGCCCGCAAACTGTTGCAGACAAAGACCCCGGAACTCTGCTTTAACTGTCATGACCACAAGAAGTTTACACTCAGAAATATTCATCCGCCGGTTGAGAATGGCCGCTGTAATGCCTGCCACCGGCCGCATGTCTCGAATATGAAATCCCTGCTTCCCAGGGCAATCAACGCCCTCTGTGCAAAATGCCACAAAAAGATCGGGCCGAGGCACGTTGTCAGCAGCACCTCCTCAAAGGGACATCCGGTCAAGACCGACCGCGAAAAGCTTGTGGACGGCAAGAAGATCAGGCTCTCCTGCATCTCCTGCCACGATCCTCACAGTACCAACACGATAAAACTCTTTAAGTTCCCTGCCAAGAGCCCTCTTGATCTGTGCTCGCACTGCCATCCTAAGTAGACCCTGCATCACGTTGTGCCTCAGTCAGTAAGACAGGAAGCTGTCACCGCCGACACAGTCCCCTTGAATACCCCGACGCACCAATTCATGTCCAGGATGTCCCGG
>CAZCKU010000029.1:0-4723 GCA_964499365.1 uncultured Thermodesulfovibrio sp. | reverse complement strand
GCTCCGCTGATAACAGGTCATACAGAAAAGGGGCCGAAGCGGCCCCTTTTCTTTGTTAACCGAAACCCCAACCCGTCAGGCTGTAACCATCAGGCAACCGGCCTTGACATCTTCCACGCAGAACCTATAATAAAGTTAACTGGCAATTGTCTTTTGCCGGCGCTTCCCGTTTCAGCCGGGCGGTGTACACAACAGGAGAGAGAACGTGGAAGAAGAGACCCCATCAGGCAACCCTGACAGTGAACATGAAAAGACTTTGAGCAGACGGGTTTTTATCACCGCAGCCGGCAGACTTGGTGCACTGCTGGCGGTTGGTTCATCCGTGCTTGCCAATGAGACATACGCCCAGACTTCTCCCGCATCTGCAGGAGCTGCACCTCAGCCTGCGGTTCCTGCTGCGCTCCCTGGGCCTGTTGTCCCCAATGCGGCCATTCTTGCCGAGAAGGACCCCCTGATGAAGGTCCTGACCGAGAGACCCCTGACAGCGAATGTGACTGCCGAGCATCTGGACGATCCGGTAACTCCGTCCAGCCGGCTGTTCATCCGCAACAATATGCTGACACCGGACCTGAAGGCAGAGGGCCATCGGCTTACGGTAGGCGGTCTTGTCGATACACCCTTGAGTCTGGACCTGCAAGAACTGAAGAAGAAATTTGCAGCCGTAACCATCCAGGGGATGCTCGAGTGTGCAGGTTCCGGCCGCACATCCTTTTCCCCGCGGCCGAAGGGTACCCCCTGGGACCCCTCGGGGGGTTATGGATGCCCTAAGTGGACAGGTGCGCGTCTTTCAGATATCCTGAAGGCGGCTGGGGTGCAATCCGGTGCGGTGCATGTTGCCTTTTTTGGGTCGGATTTTGGAGAGCTTGCTACGGCCCCCCCCGTTGTCCGCAGCATCCCGATGAGCAAGGCACTCGAGCCCAACACCCTTGTTGCCTGGGAGCTGAACGGAGAACCTATCCCGAAGGTGCACGGTTTCCCGCTGAGGGCCGTTGTCCCGGGGTGGGTGGGGTCGGCGTCTATTAAATGGCTTAAGGGTATCGAAGTCCTCCCTGCACCCTTCAAAGGGACGTATATGGATGACAGCTACCGCATGCCTGCCTATCGGATCGCTCCGGGAGATAAGATGCCGAAGGAGACCGTCTCTACCGAGGCATGGCCTGTAAAATCGGTTATTACCTATCCGGCTCCGGGAGCAAGATTCAGGCTGGGAGAAACCATACAGATATCCGGAAAGGCCTGGGCAGGTGAATACGGGATCGCGAAGGTCGAGGTTTCTGTTGATGAGGGGGTGACCTGGGGGCCCGCCATCCTCGGCAGCCAGGGCGACAGGTATGCCTGGCGGACCTTTACCTTCAGCCTCAGGCCCCAGCAGCGCGGACATGTGACTTTGCTTGCCCGTGCCACCGACACTGCCGGGAACGTTCAGCCGATCACGGCGGTATGGAATCCTCTTGGCTATTTCTGGAACGGACTCCACAGGGTGGGGATAACCATTGAAAAGTCTTAAGGCATTTTCTCTGGCCGCGGCCTTAATCACGCTGGTCGTGGCCGGGACTGCCGCCGGCCAGCCGGGTCCTGTTTTTATCGACGGGCCCGGCGTCGAGCTTGTAAAGAAGAAGTGTACCCTCTGCCATGACCCGGCCCATTTCACCTCAATCCGCCAGACGCGCGAGGAATGGGAAGATACGGTCGGCCTTATGATACGCCGCGGAGCACCGGTCACCGCCGAGGAGTCCAGGGTGATCGTGGAGTACCTCACAACGCACTACGGCAGGAAGAAGTAGTCAGCGCATATCCGCCGAACCTGTCATGCACTTCGTATGTTGAGGGGGTTAACCCCCTATTTTTGTGAGGTCGGGCAGGGGCCTCACGACAATCAGGCCCTTCTTGTTGCTTAAGACAAATGGTTGTGACAGAATGATACCAGAGAGTTTAGCCGCGGACCCGGAGCTGCTGGGAGGCAGAAGCATGTTCACTGAAGATATGGTTTGTAATGCGCATGACAGGGTCGTAATAATTGGAGCAACGGGATTTGTCGGACGGCGGCTGATCTCTGAACTGTCCGGCCGACGGGTTCGCTTGAGATTGTTCGTACGGAATATCCATAAGGCTTCGCCGCTCGTTTCAGAAGGCAGTGATACCGAATTGGCAGAGGGTGACCTCCTGAACCGTGAGAGCCTTCAAAAGGCGCTTGAGGGGATTCATACGGCATATTATCTTGCCCATTCCATGGGAGGGACCAGCATCTTCAGCAATAAGGAGTATGCTGATAGAGATGAAAAAGCCGCAAGAAATTTTATGGCTGCGGCGAATGAGCAGGGTCTGAGGCGTGTCATATATCTCGGGGCCCTCGGAGAGGAAGGGGACGAGCTCTCGGAACATCTGAAAAGCCGCGCCGAGATAGCAGATATCCTTTCCTCAGGGAAGCCTGCTGCAACAGTGCTTCGCGCTGCGATCATCGTTGGCGCCGGAGGAGCATCGTTCGAGATGCTCAGGTATCTCGTCGAACGACTTCCGGTTATGGTCTGCCCAAAGTGGATTGACACAAGAATCCAGCCCATCGCACTTAGAGATATACTTTCATACCTTACTGGTTGTCTGTTCAGTCCTGAGACGTCAGGGAAGAGATTCGACGTCGGAGGTCCTGACATCCTCACCTACCGCGAAATGATGCAGCAGTATGCCGAGGCCCGGGGCATTGCCAACAGGCTTATCTTCAGGGTGCCTTTTTTGACACCTCTTCTTTCAGCCTACTGGGTTGATCTTGTAACGCCAATACCCTCCGGAGTTGCCCATCCCCTGATTGAAGGTATGAAGAACGAGGTAATCTGCAGGGAAAACAGTATAGAGACATTGATACCTCTTGCCAGGACACCTTTTAAGGAGGCTGTCAGGATCGCTGTTTCAGAGGAAACAGACGGCCCCGGGATTACAGGCTGGTAGATGGTAATCGAGGAATCCATTGTAATCCTCAGCCCCCTGGATAAGGTCTGGAACACGTTTACCGATTTGGCATGTTGGCCACAATGGAATACTGTCCTCGAGGACGTTTCATCAGACAGTCAGAATATTGAGGAGGGGAGCAGAGTTCGTTTTTGTATAAGACCCTTTGTTATTCCGGTTTCCGTAGAACCGGTGATCGAAGAGGTCATCCCTGCGAAAAAGATCACCTGGCGCGGAGAAAAATTCGGCATTATCGCAGTACATGAATATATATTCGTCGAAACGGAACCGGGGGTTACTGTTATCAGCCGCGAGACATTTTCCGGAAGCCTTCTGGCGCTTTCCGGAATATTATTGTCGTATGGCAGACTTAAAGAGCTGACCATGAAGGTCCTTACCGACCTGAAAGAAATGGCTGAGAAAACAGCAGATAAGGGAGCAGATAAATAATGCTGAGGGGGAGTTCCTGGGCCCTGCCCCTCTTATTTTGATGCAGGGGTTCTGGTGTAGTATTCGATTCCCAGCAGGCGGCGCTTGATATCTGTTCCGGGTGTATAGCCGCCCAGACCCCCCCCTGATTCGATAATCCGGTGGCACGGGAAGATAATCGGTACCGGGTTCTTGCCCAGGGCGTTGCCGACAGCCCTGGCTGCCTTCGGCATCCCGAGTCTCTCTGCAAGCCATTTATAGGACCTGGTCTCTCCATAGGGGATTTCCCTGAGCATCTTCCAGACCTTTTTTTCAAAGGCGGTTCCCTCCAGAAATTCAACCCTGAAGCTGAACTCCCTTCTCTCATTCCTGAAGTACTCTGCAAGCTCCTTTTTTACCAATGAAGTGGCGCTGTTGTGCCTCAGGGGTATCTCGGGAGGGCAATCGAATGCGATGCCGACAAGACAATTCCTGCTGAATGCCATATAGAGCCTGCCGACAGGAGACTCCAGGATATCGTAATATTCGCTCGCTGCTCCTTTGGTTGATATCAACGTTCAGCCCTCATATATATTGTTGAACGATCCAACTGCCTGTTGTCAATACTGACGGCCTCGAAAAATGTCCGCATGTAATGAGTTTTAAGTTCGGTTATCTCCATGCCCATGCTATAATGTTCAAATTATTTCTTGTGAGGTGAAGGCATGTCTGAGTTCAGGAATGTAACGGTTATTAAAAAGGCAAATGTTTATTTCGGGGGCGGCGTCACCAGCAGGACGGTCATCTTCGCGGACGGGTCCAAGAAGACGCTCGGCATCATGCAACCAGGAGAATATGAGTTCAACACATCCGATGCCGAGATCATGGAGATACTCGCCGGCGAGCTGGATGTGCTTCTCCCGGGTGAGACTGCCTGGAGGCCTGTCAAGGGCGGGGAGGCCTTCAATGTTCCGGCAAATTCAAAGTTTGGCCTGAAGGTCAAGACCCTGAGCGACTACTGCTGCTCGTTTGTGAAATAGCCGGGTGGCAATCAATTAGTCGAATCCTGTCATTCCGGCCTGCCTGCCAGTAGACAGGCAAGCCGGAATCTTTCTTCCTGCGTGTTTCGTGAAACGGGGCTCTGCGTATTGACTGAAGCCGACCCCCGGATACCTCTCTTGTACGCCTTCAAATAAGTAATCCCCGGGATGATCAATGCGAAGGGGCGCGGCAAAAACCTGTGCTGCGTCCCTTTTCTTCGCATTTCTGCAAATACATTTGCATTGATGCAGGGGTACTCCGGATGAATATTCAGCGATATCAATAAGATAGGGTTGGCATGGTCCGTGCAAATATATTAGCAAGAACTTAA
>CAZCKU010000028.1:0-13646 GCA_964499365.1 uncultured Thermodesulfovibrio sp. | reverse complement strand
CCTACGTTGCAATGTGGCTTCGTCCTCTCAAATTTTGCCTTTGCCATCTTCTTTCACCTTCCTTATCAGTTTCAACTTATAATGTCAATAAAACCAATAACGCTCAATTATTCGCCCTTCATCTTGGCGATAATGCCGTCAGCGATCCCCTTGGGGACCTCCTCATAAACCGCAAACTGCATGGTATACGTTGCCCGTCCCTGGGTCTTCGACCGCAGGTCGGTCGCATAACCGAACATCTCTGAAAGCGGGACCTGCGACCGGATGACCTGGGCCTTCCCGCGCTTCTCCATGCTCTGGATCTTCCCTCTCCGGGAATTGAGATCGCCGATAACATCTCCCATATAATCTTCGGGGGTCACGACCTCAACATTCATGATCGGCTCCAGGATGACCGGCTTGGACTTCTTGGCTGCTTCCTTGAAGGCCATGGACCCCGCAATCTTGAAGGCCATTTCCGATGAGTCGACTTCATGGTATGAGCCGTCGTACAGAACAGCCTTGACATCCACAACGGGATAGCCTGCTAGTATACCATTTTCTGTCGCCTCTTTAATACCCTTGTCGACCGCCGACCAATACTCCCTCGGGACCGTACCGCCGACGACCTTGGATTCGAACACGTAACCCTGACCCGGTTCGGAAGGGCCGAGCTCGATGAGCACGTGACCATACTGACCGCGGCCACCGCTCTGGCGGACAAACTTCCCTTCGGCCTTCGAGGTCGTCTTAATCGTCTCACGGTAGGCGACCTGGGGCTTGCCGACATTGGCGCCGACCTTGAACTCCCTGAGAAGACGGTCAACGATGATCTCAAGGTGCAGCTCGCCCATGCCTGCGATCAGCGTCTGCCCTGTCTCTTCATTAGTCGTAACCTTGAACGACGGGTCCTCCTGCATGAGCTTCCCGAGAGACTGGCCCAGCTTTTCCTGGTCGACCTTGGTCTTCGGCTCGATCGCCACCTGAATGACAGGATCGGGAAATTCCATGGCCTCGAGGATTACCGGACTCTTATCGTCACAGAGGGTATCTCCGGTGAGCGTACTCTTCAGCCCCACGGCAGCGGCAATATCGCCGGCCGAGACTTCCTTGATGTCCTCCCGCTTGTTGGCGTGCATCTGAAGGAGCCGTCCGACACGTTCTTTGGTGCCCTTGGTCGAATTGTAGATATATGAACCGGCGCTCATCACACCTGAATAAACCCTGATAAACGTCAACTGGCCGACGAACGGATCCGTCATGACCTTGAACGCAAGGGCAGAAAAAGGCTCTTTGGGGTCGGCCTTTCTCACGACATCCGCGTCCTTCTTGTCAGGATCCTTCCCGACAATCGGCGGGACATCAAGCGGAGAAGGCAGATAATCAACAATGGCATCCAGCAGCTGCTGAACGCCCTTGTTCTTGAAGGCGGAACCGCAGAGCACGGGGGTCAGGCTCATCGCAATAGTCCCCTTGCGCAGCGCGGCGCGAATTTCCTCGGGGGTCACTTCCTCGCCGCCCAGGAATTTCTCCATGACCTTCTCATCGACATCGGATATCTGCTCAAGCATCTTCTCGCGGTATTCCTTTGCCTGAGCCATATATTCCTCGGGAATGTCTCCCTCGACAAACTTGGCCCCGAGAGTCTCATCGTCATAGAACAGCGCCTTCATGGTGACAAGGTCGATGGGGCCGCGGAAATTATCTTCGGTCCCGATCGGGATCTGTACGGCAACGGGGTTTGCGCCGAGGCGGTCAATCATCGTTGTCAGACCCATAAAAAAGTCTGCGCCCATCCTGTCCATCTTGTTCATGAATGCAATACGGGGTACGTTATACTTATCGGCCTGTCTCCAGACCGTTTCTGACTGGGGCTCAACGCCAGCAACTGAATCAAAGGCGGCAACAGCGCCGTCAAGAACGCGCAGGGAGCGTTCAACTTCGATCGTAAAATCAACGTGGCCGGGGGTATCGATGATGTTGATGCGGGTGTCTCTCCAGGAGCAGGTCGTTGCTGCAGAGGTTATCGTGATGCCCCTCTCCTGCTCCTGCACCATCCAGTCCATGACAGCGGTGCCCTCATGGACCTCTCCTATTTTATAGGTGACACCCGTATAATAGAGGATCCTCTCGGTGGTCGTGGTCTTCCCGGCATCGATGTGGGCCATGATCCCGATGTTGCGTGTGTTCTCTAATGAAATTGCTGGCAAAATATCTCTCCTCTATCCGCTCTACCATCTATAATGAGCAAAGGCCTTGTTAGCATCTGCCATCTTATGGGTATCTTCTTTCTTTTTAATTGATGAACCGGTATTGTTGAACGCATCAAGCAATTCGCCGGCAAGTCTCTCGCGCATGGTCTTTTCATTGCGGGCCCTCGAATACGAGATCAGCCAGCGGGAGGCAAGTGCCATCCTGCGCTGAGGCCTGATCTCGACAGGGACCTGATAGGTGGCGCCGCCGACCCTTCTGGCCTTGACCTCAACGATGGGCTTTACATTTTCGAGTGCGGTCTTGAAAACCTTCAGCGGATCGTTGCCCGTCTTTTCCCGTATGACTTCAAACGCACCGTAGCAGATGCCTTCGGCGGTCGATTTCTTCCCGTCCTGCATAATAGCGCTCATGAACTTGCTCACGACCTTGCTATTATATTTCGGATCCGGCAGCACTTCTCTCTTTTCAGCAACTCTTCTTCTTGGCATTGTCTACTCCGTTTACTTAGGCTTCTTAGTTCCGTATTTCGAACGTCCGCGTCTACGGTCGTTCACACCCGTCGAATCAAGCGCACCCCTGATAATATGGTACCTTACACCGGGAAGGTCCTTGACCCTTCCACCCCTGATCATGACTATCGAATGCTCCTGAAGATTATGCCCGACACCCGGGATATACGCAGTAACTTCCATGGCATTTGTCAGCCTGACCCTTGCAACCTTCCTCAATGCCGAGTTCGGTTTTTTCGGCGTCGTAGTATAAACCCTTACGCAAACCCCTCTTTTCTGGGGGCAGGCTTTGAGGGCAGGACTCTTCGTCTTCGTTATCAGACTCTTCCGGCCATGTCGTACTAACTGTGCTATCGTGGGCACGTTTCCTCCATAAAAATTAGTAATCAATTAATGCATACTGCTCTAGGGAAAAGAAATTCTACCAGAGGAGCTATTTTTTGTCAAGCTCTTGGCTGAAAAAACCATATCACAGGTCTTCTGTTTAGGAAGTTAAGAGTATAACATGTAAAAAAATACTTTTGCAACAGTTTTCAGGCCGCTTGCAAAAAATAACGTCCGCCTTTCAATGTTTGAAGGCGCGCTGACCGGTGAAGACCATGGCAATCTGGGGGTTTGCCTGATTGCAGGCCTCGATGACTTCGAAATCTCTCTCTGAGCCCCCGGGCTGTACGACCGCCCTGACGCCCTGTTTAATTCCGACATCAATGCCGTCCCTGAACGGGAAAAAAGCATCAGAGACCATCGTTGAACCGATCAGCCCACCCCTGTCCCGCTGCGTCTGCGCATCAATCTCCTTCAGGGCAGCACTGTCGCGCTTTCCCTCTGCAGCCTCCAGCTCAAAGGTCTTATACGGGATGCCGTATTTTTTGAAGCAGAGAGCATCCGCATACTTGGTATATGCTTTAAAAACAGCTATTTCCGCAACCCCTACGCGGTCCTGCTCTCCGGTGCCGATGCCGACCGTCACCCCATCCTTCACATAAATGACGGAATTGGACGTAATCCCCTGCTCCACATTCCAGCCGAAGAGCATGTCATCGTAATCCTGAGAGTCAGGCTGGCGTTCAACAGCGTACTCTTTGCCCTTGTACACAGCCTTTGCCTGCAGGAAATCCTCCTTGGTCCGGATCCGGTTGACCGGAGACTGCTGGACAATAATTCCCCCGTCGATGAGGCACTTGAAGTCAACAAACCTCCTTGAGCGGAACGACTCGAGGTTCTGTATCCTGCTGATCCTGACAATCCTCAGATTCTTCCTCTTTGCAAGGATCTCGACAGCACCCTCTTCGAATTCCGGGGCAGCGACCACCTCAAGATAGTTTGAACTCACCATATCAGCCGTCGCCCTGTCCAGCGGCCGGTTGACCACGAGACATCCCCCAAAGGCCGCGATGCGGTCGGCCATGTTCGCCTTCTCGTAGGCCTCGGCAACCGACTTCCCGTAGGCAGCACCGCAGGGGTTGTTATGTTTAAGGATCACGGCAGCAGGCCGATCGGCAAGGTATTTCAGGATATTCAGCGCATTATCCAGATCGGTCAGGTTCGTCTTCCCCGGATGCTTCCCGGCCTGGATCATGGCTTCCTCCGAAATACTGCTCGTCAGCCCATTCCCCGGCTCGATGAAGCGGCAGTCACCCAGGACGAGGTTGCCGTTCACCAGTTCGAACAGGGCCGCCTCCTGATCCGGGTTCTCTCCATAGCGAAGCCCCTTTTCGATCAGTTCCCCGGACTTTTCATCGGGAATCTTCCATGCCCGCTTTTTATATATCAGTTTCTGAGCGCCGAACGTGATCGTCATTTCATCAGGGAAATGATCGTCCATAATGGTTTTATACATCTTCTTGAGATCAGACATGACTATTCTCCTTTAACAGTAATTTCAGCAAAATGGGAAGTTCATGATACCAGAAAAGGCCATCCGACGGGAAGCGCCGGGGGAATGGCGGTATTACACAAACATCAGTCCGGCTTTATAGAATCCGTCCTCGACCTTGTTGATCCAGCGGATGGTGCCCCGCTGGGCACTGACCGGAAGCTCGCTTTTAATAAGGATATGATGCCCCGGGTCTATGCAGGGGCAGTCATAAAGATACATGCACATGCCGGACCTGCTGATATTAATGGTTACCCCTTTGAAAAGGTCGTTGGCCCCGTCCTGGTCGCACGAATAGTCGATGGTCTTCAGATAGGGGAAACGGTCTTCACTCCTCTGCGATATTCTCTGCTGTTCCAACACCGGAGTCCTCCTGTGCAACCCAGTTTTTTGTCAGTATACTCCAAGCCCATGAAAAAGCACAAGAGCCGGCCATTGCCGGCCCGGGGGCAGGAATCGTCCCCTCACACCTTGACCTTCCAGGCCGTACCGTCCTTCTTGTCTTCCAGGATGATGCCCCGGGCATCCAGGTCCTTCCGGATGCTGTCTGCGGCTGCCCAGTCCCTGTTCTCACGTGCCTGCCGGCGCTCTTCTATCCTGGCAAGGATATCAGGCTCGGTCATCGAGATCTGCTTGACTGCCATCAGGGCCTTGTACCACTCCTCGGGAGTTCGTGCAAAGATATTCAGGACATCCCCGGCCTCTCCCAGCAGGGCCGTCGCCCTCGTGACAAATTCAACGGCACGCCTCCCCAGGGGCTTCCCGTCGAGATATTTGTTCAGAATCCTGATCAGTTCAAATATACCTCCGATGGCAAGGGCCGTATTGAAGTCGTCGTCCATAGCCTCCCTGAACTTTGCGATAAAACCGTCCAGGAGCTCCTGAAGCGCCTTTTCATCGGCAGACTTCTTTTCTGCGGAATGGTCCTGGGCAAGGAAGTCCCTCACGCGCAGGACAGTCGTATAATACCGGTCGATCGAGACCTCTGCCTCTTTCAGCTGCTCATCTGAAAATTCTATCGGACTGCGGTAGTGTGTCGACAGAAGAAAAAAGCGGACGGACTCCGCATCGAATTTATGCAGGATCTCCCTGATCGTAAAGAAGTTCCCGAGAGATTTGGACATCTTTTCCTTGTCTACGGTTATAAAGCCGTTATGCACCCAATACCGCACAAAGGGCCGGCCGGTAAAAGCCTCCGACTGGGCGATCTCATTCTCGTGATGCGGAAATATGAGATCGGCGCCGCCGCCGTGTATGTCAAAGGTCTCACCCAGGTGTTTCAGGGACATGGCGGAGCATTCGATATGCCAGCCAGGCCGGCCCGGGCCCCAGGGGCTCTCCCAGGCAGGCTCTCCTTCCTTGGAGGCCTTCCAGAGGGCAAAGTCCATCGGATTCTTCTTCCGCTCGTTCACCTCGATGCGGGCGCCCGCCATCATGTCTTCGAGGTCACGCTTCGAGAGCTTCCCGTATTCCCTGAACGAGGCCACTTCGAAATAGACGCTTCCGTCCGACTCATAGGCATGGCCTTTTTCGATCAACCCCCGGACGATGTCAATCATCTCGCTGATATATTCCGTAGCCCGCGGTTCGACGTCAGCCCTCCCGACACCCAGCATATCCATATCACGGTAATACTCATCGATATACTTTTGGGCAACCGCATCCCAGGCAAGGCCTTCCTGGTGGCCGCGGTTAATAATCTTGTCATCGATGTCGGTGAAATTCCGGATATAGGTAATCGCATACCCTTTATACCGGATATAGCGTCTCATCACATCAAAGACGATGGCGCTCCGGGCATGGCCTATATGGCAGTAGTCATATGCCGTTATACCGCAGGAATACATCCTGACCTCCTCCGGCCTGACCGGCACGAACTCCTCCTTTTTTGCCGTAAGCGTGTTGTATATCCTCATGCGTCCTCCTCTTTCTTTTGTTGCACCGTCTGTGTCGAGCCTTTTGGTTATCTCCCCAAGCCGGATCTCCAGTTCCGTCAATCTCTCGATGACCGGGTCGGGGAAATAATCAGTGACTTCCACCATACCCTCCTCGGTCGTCATCCGCACGGTCTTCCGCTTGGTAATCCTTCCCGGAACCCCGACACAGATCGAGTTGTCGGGAATCGACTTCAGGATGACTGAATTGGCCCCGACAACGACATTATTGCCCAGCGTGATATTCCCGAGTATCTTCGCACCGGTGCCGACAACAACATTCTTTCCGAGCGTCGGGTGACGCTTGCCCTTTTCCTTGCCTGTCCCTCCAAGGGTGACCCCCTGATACAGCAGGCAGTCCTCACCCACCACCGCCGTCTCGCCGATGACCACCCCCATACCGTGATCAATAACAAGCCCGGCAGCTATCTGTGCCGCAGGGTGTATCTCGATGCCGGTCAGAAACCGTGCGACATGGGAAAGGAAGCGCGGCAGGACAGGGATTCCAGCCTGCCAGAGCATATGATTCACGCGGTGGAAGACGAGTGCATGGAACCCCGGATAGGCAAGGATCACCTCAAGATGGCTCCGCGCCGCAGGGTCCCGCTCGAAGACCGCCCGGTAATCACGCTGTATGTCGCTGAAAAAACCCATGGAATTACGCCTATTATACAATAAAAGCTGTTGCCGGCATTGTGCTATAGTATCACGGTGCAGGAGCAGAGACTGAGCGACGGCGGTCTGAAGCAGATGATCGCCGATTATATGGAGAACGGGTTTCTCGAGAATATCATCGACATGTTCAGGCATGACAGCAGTCTGTACAGCTTGGTGAGCGAGCTGATTCAGGACGAAAGGGTCCGGGTCAGGATCGGGGTTACTGCCATGATCGAGGAACTGGCGCGCACTGACAGGGAGCATGTTTCAGAAGCAGTCCCTGCCCTGCTACCGCTTCTCGGACACGGCGAACCCTATATCCGGGGCGACGCGGCGAACCTGCTCGGCATTATTGGTGACAGCTCTGCCGTCCCCATCCTTAAAAAAACAGCAGAGGAGGACCAGGATCCAAATGTCAGACTCCTCGCAGCAGAAGCTGCAAACGACATTGCCCGGAATAATAATGACTAGAAAGCTGCCGGGAGGTTCATGCCCAAAAATTACTGGCTGATGAAATCCGAACCAACTGTCTTTTCATTTGATGACCTGAAGGCGAAGCCCCGGAAAACAGACCACTGGGAGGGGGTCAGAAACTACCAGGCCCGTAACTATATGCGGGCGATGAAGCAGGGCGACCTGGCTCTCTTTTACCATTCGAACTGCGAACTGCCCGGGATTGTCGGCATTACAACGATTGTCCGTGAAGCATATCCTGACCATACATCGTGGGATGCAGCCTCACGTTACTATGATCCGAAGTCAACCCAGCAGAATCCCCGCTGGTTCATGGTAGATGTGCGCTGGGAAAGAAAGTTCACCCATGTCATAAGCCTTGCTCAGCTGAGAGCTGTCCCTGAACTGAGCCAGATGCAGGTACTACGGAAAGGGCAGCGGCTCTCGGTCATGCCGGTAACAAGGGATGAGTTCGAAAAGATTCTGGAGCTGACCGGGGCTACTTACAGCCGGGGAACCTGATCGGCAGGCGTTTTACTCCCCATATCTCGTCGGCATACTCCTGGATGGTGCGGTCGGTCGAGAAAAAACCCATATGTGCCACATTCATGATTGACTTCACGGTCCAGGCATCCCGGTTCTTATAGGTCTGGCTCACCTTTTCCTGGCAGGCAACGTACGCGGCAAAATCAGCCAGGACCATATACTGGTCGTGGTGCAGGAGCCCGTCAACCACCGGCCTGAACAGGTGCGGGTTTGTGCGGGAAAAGAACCCTCCGGCAATCATGTCGATCGCCAGCTTTAACTCCGGGTTGTTTTCGTAATAGGGCCTCGGATCATACCCGCCTCTCCAAAGTGCCTCTATCTCTCCGGAAGTATGGCCGAAGATGAATATGTTGTCCTCGCCAACCTCCTGCATGATCTCGATATTCGCCCCGTCCAGGGTCCCGATGGTCAGGGCGCCGTTCAGCGCAAATTTCATGTTCCCGGTACCCGAGGCCTCAGTCCCTGCAGTCGAGATCTGCTCGGAGAGATCTGCAGCCGGCATGATCATCTCTGCCATCGAGACAGAGTAGTTGCTGATGAAGACAACCTTCAGGAGGTCGTTGATATACCGGTCGTTGTTTATCACATCGGCGATGGAGTTGATCAGCTTGATAATCAGCTTGGCAGCGTGATATCCCGGGGCCGCCTTGCCCGCAAAAAGGATAGTCCTCGGCACGATATCTTCTGAAGGACCTGCCTTGATCCGGTTATAGAGGGCGACAACATGCAGGATGTTCAGCAGCTGTCTTTTGTATTCATGCATCCGCTTTGCATGGCAGTCGAAGAGGGAGTCAGGGCTGACCTCCACCCTGATCTTTTCGGCAATATAATCCGCAAGACGCTTCTTGTTCCGGTACTTGATCTCCTGCCACTGTCTGAGAAAGGCGCTGTTTTTGGAAAGCGGCGCGAGCTTTTTCAGTTCGTAAAGATCGGTTGCCCACCCCTCCCCGATCGTGCCTGTTATCAGGGCAGCAAGTCCGGGGTTGCAGAGCTTCAGCCACCTCCGCTGCGTGATGCCATTCGTCTTGTTGTTGAATTTTTCCGGCCACATATCGTAAAAATCCCTGAAGAGACCCTTTCTCAGGATTTCCGAATGCAGGGCAGAGACTCCATTGACCGAATGGCTCCCGACGATCGAAAGATGGGCCATCCTCACCCGTTTTTCATCCCCCTCTTCGATGATCGACATCCGGCGCAACCTCTCGAGATCGTTCGGATACCGTACGTTCACATCATCAAGAAAGCAGCGGTTTATTTCATAGATGATCTGTATATGTCTGGGCAGCACCCGTTCAAACAGGGAAACCGGCCATTTCTCGAGCGCCTCGGGGAGGACCGTGTGGTTTGTGTACCCGAAGGTCCTGACCGTGATATCCCAGGCCCGGTCCCAGCCAATGCCCTCAATGTCGACAAGGATGCGCATCAATTCGGATATGCCAATGGCGGGATGGGTATCATTCAGGTGTATGGCCACTTTATCGGGAAAGTCCCCAAAACGCAGGGCAGGATCGTGGGTCTTCTTGTAGCGGCGGATAATATCCTGGATCGTTGCCGAGACGAAGAAATATTCCTGTTTCAGCCGCAGTTCCTTGCCCTCAAATACATTGTCGTTGGGGTACAGCACTTTGGAGATCGTTTCGGTCTGAGCCTTGTCCGAGACAGCCCGCTCATAATCACCGTGGTTGAAATACTCCAGGTCGAACTCCCGCGTCGATTTTGCCGACCACAGCCGCATCGTATTGACGGTATTATTGTCATAGCCGGGGATCGGGGTATCATAGGCAACGGCGGCTATATCCCGGGTATCAATCCAGGTGTGGCGGAGGTTTTTATTTTCATCATAGTGCTGTTCGACCCTGCCGTAGAACTTGACAAAGTAAAGGAATTCAGGCCGTTCAATCTCCCAGATGTTCCCGTAACGGAGCCAGTTGTCCGCGGTCTCGACCTGATAGCCGTCGATGATCCTCTGAAAAAAGATACCGTACTCGTAGCGAATCCCATAGCCGTATGCGGGAATCTCCAGGGTCGCCAGTGAGTCCATGAAACACGCAGCCAGCCTGCCAAGTCCCCCGTTGCCGAGGCCCGCATCGAACTCGATATCACGCACCGCCTCCATTTCATGGCCAAGCTCATGGAGCGCCTGGTGTGTACTTTCAAGGAGGTCGAGGTTTATCAGGGAATTGCCGAGCGTTCTGCCGATCAGGAATTCAAGCGACAGGTAGTAGACCCTTTTGACGTCCTTCTTGTAGTAGGCCTGCTGGGTCTCTATCCATTTGTTGATCAGGCGGTCCCTGATCGTGAGGGCCACTCCCATGAAACAATCCAGCTGCGTTGCAGAATACTCGTCCTTTGCCAGAGAGTATTTCAGGTGATTGGCAAACGATTCTTTTAATGCCTCGATGTCCTTGCAGTTGAAGGGGTCAACCCTGTCTCCTGTCGTTTGTCCTGAATGCTTTATCCTGGCCTCCTGTGACATGACCTTGTTATGTATTCGCTGTCAGAAGGCAGACCGCATAGGCGGCGATACCCTCCCCTTTCCCGATGAAGCCCATGCCCTCATTCGTCTTCGCCTTGATATTGATGCGCTCCCCGGGTATACCCGAGCACGCCAGCGCTGAACGCATCGAGTCAAGATATCCCGCAAGTCTCGGGCTCTCGGCAAGGACCGTCGTATCTATCCAGGAGACAGTGTACCCGTTCCTGCCGGCGAGTGCAACCGTCTGCTTCAGCAGTTCGATGCTGACCGCGTCCTTCCAGGCAGGGTCGGTATCAGGGAAATGACGGCCGATGTCCCCCGCACCAAGGGCGCCGAGGATTGCGTCAATGATCGCATGGCAGAGCACGTCGGCATCGGAGTGACCCAAAAGCCCTTTTGCGAAGGGAATCTCGACGCCTCCGATGATCAGCGGTCTCCCGGAGACGAGCCGGTGCGAGTCGTATCCAAAACCGATCCTCATCCCTGCTGTCCCCTCCTCCTGAGGAAGAGCTCTGCAACCGGCAGATCCTCGGGGGTGGTTACCTTGATATTCGTATAAGAGCCCTGCACTATCCTGACCGTCCCCCCGTAATGCTCGACAAGAGCAGAATCGTCAGTTGCATGGAATGATTCATCCTTCGCTTTTTCATACGCGCGGCGCAGGACGCCATACCTGAATACCTGCGGTGTCTGCACAGCCCAGAGCAGGCTTCTGTCACATGTCCTCGTAATCAGGCCGTCTGCAGCCTCCTTGATCGTGTCCTTGACCGGGACTCCGACTACGACGCCATCGCAGTCTTCAAGCGCCGCAAGCGCCCTGCGGATATCCTCAGTTTCAATCAAAGGTCTGACACCGTCATGGATGAGGACAAGCGCGTCGCTGTCTTCGACGAGCTTCAATCCGCTATAGACCGAATCCTGCCGCTCCTTCCCGCCAGGAGCGATACGCCGGACCTTGGAGATCCGGGACTCTTCAATCAGTTCGGCAGCACATCCCATGCTCTCGTCCCTGATGACCGGAATGATCTCCTGAATTTCGTCAACCGACTCCAGGGTCTCAAGCACCCAGAGCAGCAGAGGTTTTCCCCCAAGCAGTTCGAATGGCTTGTTTGTGCCCTGGCCAAACCGCTTCCCGATCCCGGCACCGGGCACAATGGCAACGACCCTGTCAGTCATAGCAGGAGCAGCTGCGGGACCTGTTCTTGCCGCAATCCGGAATGCATGCGTGAGGCCGGCCGACGATGGGGCGGGAGATTCCGGACAAAACCGGATGAGATGATTGCTTCAACGGTCAGGAGGTCCTGAGGGTGACATAGAACTTCTTCCCCCCCCGGTTGACAAAGAGGAGTATGGTATCGCCCGGCTGCATCCCCGAGATGATTTTATTGTAATCATCAAGCCGTTCGACCCGCTTTCTGTTCACCTCCTGAATGACATCCCCTTTCCGGAGGCCGGCCTCCTCCGCCGCACTCCCCGGCTCGACGCGGATCACCACGACGCCCTTCTCTTCCTTGTTGAGGCCGAGCTGCCGGGCAACTTCCCTTGTCAGGTCCATGACGTTCAGCCCGATAAGGCCTTCGAAGGTCTGCTCATCGGGGACGCCTCCCTGGCTGGATTCAGCGAGGTCACGCGGCAGTTCGGCAATGAGGACCTTGACCGCATATTCCTTGTCACCCCTCAGGATGACAACCGGCACCTCGGTGCCGACCTTGCTCTGGGCCACCATATTCCGGAGATTGCCGACATCCTTCACCTTCCTGCCGTCGTATTCGGTAATGATGTCGCCTCGTTTGATGCCGGCCTTCTCCGCAGGGCTTCCCTTCGAAATATCACCGACCAGCGCTCCCTTTGATTGTTTCAGTCCGAATTTCTGTGCCAGTTCGGGGGTAAGCTCCTGTATCGTCACTCCCAGCCACCCGCGCGTCACCTTTCCCTTCTGCTCAAGCTGCCCCATCACAAGGCGTACCATATTGCAGGGGACGGCAAACCCGATTCCCTGATAACCGCCGGAACGAGAGAAGATTGCGGTATTGATGCCGATAAGTTCTCCCCTGATGTTCACGAGCGGGCCCCCGGAATTCCCCGGGTTTATCGCAGCGTCGGTCTGAATAAAATCTTCATAGTCCGCAATGCCGACGTTTGCCCTGCCGACCGCACTGATTATGCCCATCGTTACGGTATGACTCAGGCCGAACGGATTGCCGATCGCCAGGACGAATTCCCCTACCTCAAGCTTGTCGGAATCACCCCACTGCACCGTCGGCAGGTCTTTCGCGTCCACCTTCACGACGGCAATATCGGTCTTGGGGTCGGACCCGATAAGCCTTGCCTTGAAGGAGCGTTTGTCAAAGAGGGTGATCCGTATCTCCTGGGCCTGCTCGATAACATGATTATTCGTGATGATATAGCCGTCGGCAGAGACGATCACCCCGGATCCGAGACTCTGCTCCTTCCACTTCTTCGGCGTCCTGAATTCGCGAAAGGGGTTGAACAGGTCAAAAAACTGGTCATCAAAAAGCGGGTTGGCATCTCTCCGTACGATTTTCGTCGAGGAGATATTCACCACTGCGGGCGAGATTGCAGCCGCTATCTCGGAGAAAGCCCTGCTCGTATCAATGATCTGCTTCGGAACATTCGGAACGGTAACCGGGGAATACCCCTTCTGCCTTCCGGCATATTCGCCCAGGAGATAATACGAGACCCCGCCGAGGAGAAACCCGACCAGCAGAATGGCAGTGATGCCGACAATTCTGTTTCTCATAATGGATTAATTATAATCACGCGCCTCCGGTGTTGTAAAGCATCTTCTCGCTCTCTTGCCTTGACAAAAAGCCTGCTCTAATGCTAATTTTCAAGGCTTATAGAGCATCGGGTTCACGGGTCAGAAACAGACGAGTCACCGCTCAACCCTGACCAATCCCCATAAGAAATCCATATTTTATTGGTTAAGGAGGTTCAGATGTTAAAACGTTATCTGCTCGCCCCCGGCCCCACCCCCGTAC
>CAZCKU010000027.1:0-24152 GCA_964499365.1 uncultured Thermodesulfovibrio sp. | reverse complement strand
GGGGATATACGCAGGGGCGGGGGCTGCATTGAATATTTCGAACAGCACCATCGCCAATAATGCAGCGTCAACGTACGGAGGAGGCATTTACATCTTCTCTGGTGCTACGGTAACGATCAGCGACAGTTCGATTTCAGGAAACAGCGCGGCCTTATCCGGGGGTGGCATCGAAAATCAGGGCAACGTTACGATAACCGGCAGCACGGTAATCAACAATACATCGGGTTTCGGAGGCGGTATCTCTGCGAATAACGCCAGTGCCGTGTTGAATATGACGAACTCCACGGTGAGTAATAACACTGCGAGTTCCAGCGGCGGCGGGTTGGCGGCCCAGAACGGTACCGTAACGCTGCAGAATGTCACCATTGCCTATAACTCCGTACAGTCGCCGTCTAACTGCGGGAATCTGCACCTCCAGTCCGCCACAGTCAATGCCGGCAACTCGATTATTGCCAATCAGATTTCAGGATTAAACTGCTGCAAGTCCCCGGCCGATACCGGCTCGCTTATCTCCGGCGGATACAACCTCGACAGCGAAAATTCATGCTGGTTTAACGCCACGGGGGACATTATCAATACCGACCCTCTTCTTGGAGCACTCTGGGCGTATGGAGGATTGACGATGACGCATGCACTCCTTAACGGCAGCCCGGCTATTGATGCCGGAAGTGGGGCGGCTTGCCCTCCTGCAGATCAGCGCGGAGTTGCGCGGCCACAGGGAAGCGGCTGCGACATAGGGGCCTTTGAGGCTGTTACTTATGCCATACATACTTCCCTCGGCGCAAACGGCAGTTCCATTTCATGTACGCCATACGATTCGATGACCGGCGGGAGCAACCCGATATATTACATTGTCGAACAATCAGACCCGCTCTGCGCCATTACCCCGTCCATCGGTTACCATGTCGCCGACGTGCTGGTTGGGCCTTATGGAACAACGCTGGTTTCAGCAGGACCGCTCTATACGTATGGCTTCCAGGATATCCAGGGGAACAAGTCGATTCAGGCATCATTTGCTGCAAATAGCAACAGCATCTGGCTCTTCAAGGGAGGCGGTCTGCCCAATAACAGCACTACCACCTCGCTCAACCAGGCAATGGCGCAGGCAGCTACGGATAATGACGATGAGATCAGGGTCCACTCCGGCGCCTATCTCGAAGGATTTGGTTTGACCTGTAACGGTGATTTCGGCGGGGTAATTCCGAAGCTCTCCGGTGGCTGGCTGAACTTCCTTGCCACGGATACGAAACCGACGGTTATAGCACCGAAACTGACGATCTCGGGAAGCTGCTCTCTTGAGTTCGATGAGATAACGGTGCAGTAAATATTCAAGCGGGATGATTACGGATGATGAAGAAGACAGAAAACCGGCGAATTTAGGGATGCTCAGCATGAGGGACAGGCTGTAAGTAATCCGTAAGCCCCCATCTGGTATAGTCATCGGCAGATGATAGACAGATTCCGGTCAGGAACTATGAACCCGGCAAATACATAGAGCAATATCGTCATTGTCCGGTTTGACCGGACAATCCAGAACCCTAATAAAATACCTGGATTCCCCGATCAAGTCGTGGAATGACAAAGCAGAAAGTATTATGAATTTATTTGCCGGGTTAATAAATGGGGAGGTTATATGCGCTTATTTGATGAATCGGAACGGCATCTTGATGTGGGCCGGATTGTATTGACATACCTTGCTGCGGCAATATTTCTTCTTCTCGCCGCGCGTCCGGTTTCAGGAGCAACCATCTCAGTCACAAACCTGAACGACAGCGGGCCGGGGTCCCTGCGGCAGGCGATAACCGATGCTATGGCTTCACCTTCGGCAGATACCATAACTTTCAGCATAAGCGGGACAATGACACCTTTGACCGCTCTGCCGAACATCACGGCTGACGGCGGTGCGCTCTCAATTGACGGCACCGGCCAGACTGTAGTCATAAGCGGCCCCAATGCCGGCAGGGCTTTTACCGTGTTGTCAGGCGCAACGCTCAGCCTCCAGGGTCTTACGTTGAGCAATTTCTCGCACAGCGCCATACTCAACGCGGGTTCTTTGACGGTAAGCCAATGTGCATTAACAGGAAACAGCAGCACCGCCGGAGGGGCAATCTTCACCCAGGGCTCATTAACACTATCGGGAAGCACTCTTTCAGGCAATAGTGCTACAGCCGGCGGCGGCATCTACGTGAGTGCCCCGGCGATAGTTTCAATAACCGACAGCATCATTGCCAACAATACTGCTTCGGATCGGGGTGGGGGTGTTTTTGTGGCCAGCGTGCTCGAGCTCATCGGCAGCAGTATCACTTCGAACACGGCAGTCAATGCCGGCGGCGGAGTGTACGTTGAGAACGGTTCCGCTTTAACTGTTGCTCAATCTGAGGTATCGGGTAATAGTGTCCCCTATGGATGCGGTGGGGGGATTTTCAGTCTATGGGCTCTTACGGTTCTCAACTCGACGATAAGCAGTAACCAGACACCAGTGTGCGGCGGAGCCGGCCTGGCCGTATACCCCGGGGGTGACACACTTCTGCTGAATGCCACGATAGCAAACAACAGCAGCTTGAGCCAAACTGCGGCCAATATCGACGTATTGGGTCCCGGCGCAAAGGTGACGGCTCTAAACACAATCGTCGCAGGCCCGGGAGGTCAGACAAACTGCGCCGTTCAGGGGGGGGCGCAGATTATCTCGAACGGACATAATCTTGACAGTGGAAATACATGCGGGTTTAACGTCTCGGGGGACATAATAAATACTGATCCTCTCCTGGCCCCACTCGGAGCATACGGCGGGAATACTCGGACACACGCGCTTCTTAACGGCAGTCCGGCGATTGAGGCAGGGGGATTGGCGAACTATACGGCGATAGACCAGCGCGGCAGGCCGCGGCCGCAGGGCAGCAGCTACGATATCGGTGCCTATGAGGCGGCTACGCATGCGATACAGACCTTTCTCGGCGCAAACGGCAGTTCCATTTCATGTGCGCCGTACGATTCGATGACCGGCGGGAGCAACCCGATATATTACATTGTCGAACAATCCGACCCGATCTGCGCCATTACCCCGTCCATCGGGTATCACGTCGCCGACGTGCTTGCCGGGCCATTCGGCTTGCCGGTTTCGGTAGGACCCCTCTACACGTATGGTTTCGCGAATATCCAGGGGAACAAGTCTATTCAGGCGTCATTTGCAGCTAACAGCAACAGCATCTGGCTCTTTAAGGGGCCGGGGCTTCCGAACAACAGTTCCATGACCTCGATCAATGCTGCATTCACTCAGGCCGCAGCAGATAACGACGATGAGATCAGGGTCCACTCCGGTGCCTATCTCGAAGGCTTCGGGGCCGCTTGCAGCGGAGATTTCGGCGGGCTGATTCCGATGCTCTCCGGCGGCTGGGCCAGCGTTCTGGGAAAAGATACCAAACCGACGGTCATAGCGCCTAAGCTCACCATCTCGGGAAGCTGCGCACTTGAGATCGATGAGATAACCATACAGTAGAGGCGGAGGACGACCGTGAGCGAAAGTTACATAGTACGAATCTATCGGCGCAGCGAGGAAGACCCAAACACCATCGCCGGGCTGGTGGAGGTCGTCGCGACGGGCGAGGTGAAGCAGTTCAGCAACAGCCGGGGGCTGTCAGACCTGCTCTGCAGGGTAGAAAACAGAAAATGGAATAGCCGTAGGACGCATGGAGAGCAACAGATGGCGCCACATACATTAAAGACGGGGAAACCCGGAAGGCGAGCAACGCGTTAACGTTCAATAATCTCACGGAGGAGGTGCCACTATAAGGCGCTTCAATAATTGGTTGGGATCATGGATATGCCCGCCCCTCTTCGAGGGGTATAATCATAATCTGCGGAGGATCGGATGAGGAATTTGAAGTTGCCTAAAATTGTTGCAGTGTTTGCATGTATCATGTTTATGCTGCTGCTGATGTCGTGGGACCCGGGATCAGTTCTGGCTGCTGAGCCGAAACCGGCAAAGCTTCCTGCGGGTGGAGGTGAACCGGGCAAAGCATATATGTCGTTTGTGAAGGCCATCCTGAACAAGGATGTTGCCGGTGTCAGGAAGTGGCATGCACTCGCTGCCAAGGTGACTGACGACAAGGAGATAAAAGAAGGGATCGAGTTCATGGCCCTGACCGCTTCCAAAAATACGAAGATATCAGGAGGCATCGCAACGTCCGACAAGGCCACGATTTATGTATCGTTTGTCTCCGGCAAAGAGAAACAGTATGGAGAGATCGAGCTGATCAAGGGCAGCAGCAACTGGCAGCTGGTCAAGGAGAGCTGGAGTAACCAGCCGCATGAGAAGAAGTAGAAGAAAGAAGAACCGTCGCAACGGTGACATCCCGCTTTCGTGGAGAATCTGGCAGGCCATCGGCTGTTCCGCAGCCGGTGTTGCCCTTTTTGCCGCCATCTACCTGAAGTTCTTTGCCGAACTGGCGGCCTCGGTAAGCAGTGCCCCTGATCCTGTTGAGAGGGTTGCCTTCAGCGCCTGTTTTGCGGTCTTCTTCGCCATCCTGCTGGCCGTTTGTTCCAATGTGATCATGCAGCGCATACGCAGGAAACAGTCCATGTCGGATATCGTTGAGGATGTCGCAAAAGAGGTGGCAGGTGAGGTACTCAACGAAGTTGTCGACGGGATCGTCGGAGGGGTTTCCGGAGGCTCGGTCAGGGGTTCATCAGGCACGAAAGGCGGCGGCGGATCATTCGGCGGCGGCGGGGCCTCGGGAAATTACTGATTGCCAGACGCGACGTTATTGCTATGAGTTGCTTCAGTGGAGCATCAGATTATCCTGTAGCCATTGTGTCTTCGTGCTGTATATGGGACAGAAGGTCTGATCACGTTATGGCATGCCGCGAACACTGCCTGTTTTTTCATAATGCATATTCCCGG
Organism: uncultured Thermodesulfovibrio sp.; assembly: GCA_964499365.1. Classification (GTDB taxonomy): domain Bacteria; phylum Nitrospirota; class Thermodesulfovibrionia; order Thermodesulfovibrionales; family UBA6898; genus PALSA-1316. The sequence goes on along the minus strand of CAZCKU010000027.1, from coordinate 19,252 downwards.
CTTTCGTCTGCAGGGCTGCCCTCTCCCCCGTTCGGTCCTCTAATCCCAGGGAGAAACGGATGATGAAGGGCTCCCCGCCTTTAGGGGAGAGGGCTACGAAAAACTTTCCATTTCAGGTAAACTGTACGGGGAGTATGGAGCATCTGGCAACAGTGTTGCGACTGGTCAACAGAAGATGGCGTATTTCACGCGCCTATACAGAACAGGAAAGGAACGAAAAAGATGAGCATAGTGCAGAATGGATTGAGAAGGGCGGTCTTTGCAGTCATGATGGTCCTGGCGGTGGTGCTGACCCTCCAGGGGGCGGCCTTCGCAGCAGGTGCAAAGGGCAGCGCGCTCGCCGCAGGCGGCGGGGAGCCGGGGAAGGACTATATGACCTATGTGAAGGCCCTGCAGAAGAGGGACGGCGCAACGATCCGCAAGATGGCAGAGGTCGGCCCGGTCTCAGACAAAGAGCTGAAAGAGCAGATGGATATGGTTGCCGGCATGATGCCGACAGATATCAGGATCGTCTCCGGGACGCTGAGTGCCGACACAGCGGTGCTGAATGCCACCGGCATGCTGGATGGGAAGAAGCAGTACGGTACCATTGAAATGAAGAAGAAGGGCGGGGTCTGGAAGAGCACCAAGGAAGACTGGTCCGAGAAGCCGAAGAAGCCATAAGGCTTCCCCAATAAGGCTCGAGGAAAGAACGCTCGATGAAAGGATGGACGTTATCATGAGACAATTGATCGTGTTCTTTTTTATGATTACGCTGTTTTGCTGCGCGGCCGTGCAGGATGCCTTTGCCGCGGACAGCCCGTTCGAACTCAATGCCGGGTATGGTGTCAAAGAGGTCCTGTCGGCACAGGTTGGAAAGCGTGTATCTGTCAGGACTGATGGGGGCGAGACGCTGGAGGGTACGGTCACGAAGGTCGGTGATCACCTCCTGCATATATCGAAACTCACCGGCAGGGACTTTTTTGATGCCGTGGTCCGCATTGACCGGATCAGTTCAGTGACGATCAGGGTGAAGGGAAACTAGCGCAGGACTTTCTGAGGGAAAACCTTTCAACAGGCTAAAAAACATTGATCGGAGAATCCCTCCTGACCCTGCCTATCGGACAGGCAGGCTCCCTGCCAAAGGGAGGTATTAGACCCCTCTTTGGCAAAGAGGGGTCAGGGGAGATTTTATGAATAACGTCTATTCTATTTTGAGACTCGTCCTACGTCCGGTACTCGGCGTTGATCCGGATATACTCCTCCGTCAGGTCGCAGGTCAGCACCTTTGCCTCTGCCTTGCCTGATTTAAGGTCTACCGTGATCCGGATTTTTTTGGACTTCAGTTCGGCGGTCGCCTCTTTGTCCCTGTTGTTTGCGAGGCCGTCTTTGACCACCTTTACCTTATTGAAGTAGATATCCGCCTTTTCCTCTTTAAACGCTATCCCTGAATAGCCGACAGCGCAGATGATCCTGCCCCAATTGGCATCGTTGCCGTAGATGGCCGTCTTCACCAGGCTTGAGTTCGCCACGGCAAAGGCCGCCTTCTCAGCCTCTTTCTCGCTCCGGGCTCCCTTCACCAGCACCTCGACCAGCTTGGTCGCACCTTCACCGTCTTTCACCACGAGCTCTGCCAGTTCATAGGTGATCTCGTCGACCGCCTTCCGGAATTTCACCAGATCCGGCGATTTCGCCTGTAGCGGGTCATTCCCCGCCAGGCCGTTTGCCATCAGCAGTACGGTATCGTTCGTCGACATATCTCCGTCGATCGTGATCCGGTTGAACGACCGGTTGACGGCACTTTTCAGGACAGCCGCCAGCGTCTTCCGGTCAACGGCAAAATCGGTCAGGATAAAGCAGAGCATCGTCGCCATGTTCGGCGCTATCATCCCCGCGCCCTTGCATATGCCCGAGATTGTGCCGCTCACCCCGCCTATCTTCAGCCTCTTGTGCACGACCTTCGGAAAGGTGTCCGTCGTCATGATCGTCTTTGCAACCCCGTCGATATCAGCCCTGCCGATATTTTTCGCTAGCGTCTGCAGCGGCTGTCTCATCCGCTCCATCGGGAGGGGGGTGCCGATGACGCCGGTGGAGGAGATATAGATGAGGTCCTGGCTGAGGCCGGACTCCTTCGAGACGATGCCGATCATCTCTTTGGCGTCCTTCAATCCCTGCTGTCCGGTACAGGCATTTGCATTGCCGCTGTTGACGACGATAGCCTGTCCGGTCCCCGAGGCGATCTTCTTCATGCAGATCTTTACCGGGGCAGCCTTGACCGCGTTGGTTGTAAAAGTCCCGGCCATGTCGGCCTCCACTGCCGAGACGATAAGGGCGATGTCCTGCCTGCCCGGCTTCTTAACCGCTGCCTCGACTGTCGCAAATAAATAACCCTTCGGTGCCATGTTTTTCATATTGAATACTCCTTTGTCTGGTGTTGTCCGTTATTCCTGTCAGCAAATACCAGCCGGCAAGCGAGCAAGCCGGTGCGCCTGAAAACAACAGCTGCCATCTTGTCTTCGCTTGTATTCGCTTGCCTCTCATTTCCTACGGAAACAGTGCCAGGTTCCTGAGGCCTTCCGTCTCATCGAATCCGAGCATAAGGTTCATATTATGCACTGCCTGCCCAGAGGCCCCTTTGACGAGATTGTCGATTGCCGATACGATGATCAGCGTGTTAGTCCGTTCGACCAGTTTTACGCCGATATGACAGAAGTTCGTACCCCTGACGTTCTTGATATTCGGGAAGACCCCTGCATCGAGCACCCGCACAAAGGGCTCGTTCTTATACGCCTGCTGATAGGCTGCCAGCACCTTCTCCTGCGTCAGCTTCTTTGCGCCTGCGGCGACCGGTGCATAGATCGAGGTCAGAATGCCCCTGTCGACCGGCAGCAGGTGAGGGGTAAAATTCACCGTGATCTTCTTCTTTGCGATGCCCGAGAGTTCCTGCTCGATCTCGGGCGTATGCCGGTGCACACCGATGCCGTAGGCCTTGAACCCCTCGTTCACTTCGCAGAACGAGACCGCGAGGTCGGCCTTCCGTCCGGCCCCGGTCGTGCCTGATTTCGAATCAATGACGATTGCCGAGGGGTCGATCATCCTGTTTTTGAGCGCCGGCATTAATCCCAGTATCGTGCTGGTCGGGTAACAGCCGGGGTTCGCGATAAGCCTCGTCTTCCGGATCTTCGCCCTGTAGATCTCCGGAAGCCCGTAGACCGCAGCCTTCAGTGTCGCGGCCTTTGTATGCGGCAGGCCGTACCACGTTTCGTACGTTTTTCTGTCCGTAATCCGGTAGTCTGCCGACAGATCGATCACCGCTTTTTTGTTCCTGAAGAAGAAATCGACCGCCTCCTGGGACGCGCCGTGCGGAAGGGCCAGGAAGAAGAGGTCAGCCTTGTTCAGCAGCTTCTCCCTGTCCATCGGTTCGTACATCAGCTTGTCAAAGGCATCCAGGTGGGGGAAGAGGGCAGTGATCTTTTTCCCGGCCGACTTCTCGGACGTTGCTGCCGTCACCCTGACCTTCGGATGGTTTGCCAGGATCCTCAGGAGTTCAACCCCTGTGTACCCGCTTGCCCCGCATATGGCTATTCTTGTCATCGTCTGTCCTCCTGTTTGTTATGTTGTTTCGGTGAATCGTTTTACCCGCTCCTTTCTGGCCACGATGCCGGCCATTCCTCCCTTTGGCAAAGGGAGGTCAGGAGGGATTTTTTAATTCATCCCTGTATGTTTCCAAAGCTTATTCTTCGTACCGGTGATACCTGGGAGATGTCGAATGCTTATAATTACAGAAAGAGATGTTCTTCAAATCCCCCCCCGCCCCCCTTTTCCAAAGTGGGGATACCGCATTCTTCCCGAAAGTGCTTCAAAAAAGCAAAGGGCCCGTGTGAACCACGAGCCCTTATCAAGCTGACTATATATGAACTGAGAATTATCTCTTTGAGAACTGGAAGCGCTTTCTTGCACCCTTGAGACCGTATTTCTTTCTCTCTGTCTCTCTCGGGTCTCTGGTAAGGAAACCTTCCTTCTTCAGTTTGCCTCTCAGGTCTGCATCCATCTTGGTCAGTGCGCGTGAAATGCCGAGCCGTATGGCCCCGGCCTGTCCCGTCGGTCCGCCGCCGGTCACTCTGGCGGTGACATCATGCTTGCCGGTTGCGCCGACAAGGTCGATCGGCTGACGGATGATCATGCGGAGGGTCTCCCTCGGAAAATAGGTGTCAATCGGTTTCTTGTTGACAACGATCTTTCCTGTGCCGGAGGCCATCACGACCTGGGCCACAGAAGTCTTTCTCCGTCCTGTTGCGCTGTACTTAATCTCTGCCATATACGATAAACTCCTTTATTCCTTTTATATATTATTGCAATACTTCAGGGCTCTGTGCCTGATGCGGATGCTCAGGACCGCTGTATACCTTAAGCTTCTTTATCATGGCGCGGCCGAGCCTGTTCTTCGGGAGCATGCCCCAGACAGCCTTCTCGATGATCTTCTCGGGCTTCTTGTCCAGGAGTTCCTGTGCGGTTTCACCCTTGATGCCGCCGATATAACCGGAATGGTGATAGTAGACCTTGTCGGTCAGCTTGTTGCCGGTCAGCTTGATCTTGTCGGCATTCACGACGATGATGAAATCGCCGGTGTCTGTATTCGGGGTGAATATCGCCTTGTGCTTGCCCCTGATATAGGTTGCGATCTTCGTGGCGAGTCTGCCGAGCACAGCATCCTTTGCATCAACAACATACCATTTGTGTTCTACTTCATTCTTTTTAGCAAACAGAGTCTTCATCGCTATTGAAACACCTTCCTCGAAAATTAGATTAAATAATGTACTGCAAATGTAAACAAAAAGTCAAATAAATTAGAGCAGCAGGCGAAAACGAAACTGTCATCCTCCGGCCCGACCGGGGGATCCAGACATTATTAATAAGACCGTTAGTAAAGACACATACCTTGTCATTGCCCGGCCTGCCTGCCGGTAGCCGCTTGTATTATGAACCCGGCAATCAAATATCACAATGTCGTCATTGTCCGGCTTGACCGGACAATCCAGAACCTATTGAAATACCTGGATTCCCCGGTCAGGCCGTGGAATGACGGCAATAATGAAAAGCAGAAAAATTATGACATGCATGAGGACAGTTGTGTGTGTCCAGCCAAAAAGTGGCATACAAAGAAACAGTCATCCTCCGACCTGCCTGCCGCCGTCTTCGCCTGCCGCTTGGTTTTCTGCCTCACTATTGACAGAACCGGTTGATTTATCTAAAATACCTGCGCATCGGGATTGACGTACATTTTTAGGGAGTGCAATAAAACCACGGAGGGAAAAATGCCACATCTATCTTCTCAATCGCATGTATTCGGGATCTCTGCTTTCAGGTTGCGTTCTTATCTATTATTATTGCTGGTATCGTTCTGCCTCGTCTCTGCGCCTCTGGCGTCTGCAGCAGGCATCACAGACGCCCAGAAGGCCAGGCTCAAGGCAGATTTGGCCGCCAAAAAGCCCCTTGCCCAGATCATGAAGGATGCCCTGGCGCTTGGGATTCCGGCGGCGGACATCGTTTCAACCCTTGCCAGCGCCGGAGTCGACACCTGCGCGTTTGTTTCGGCTGCAGCGTCTGCTGCACCTTCAGCATCAGGGTCTCCGTCTGTTGTTTCTGAGACCATTACCTCTGCGGTAAAGGCAGGAGGCACCGGTTCACTGACATGCATAGTCCGGGCAGCGCAGGAGAGTGGTGTCAGCACCCCTGACATATTGAAAGCAGCAGCTGCCGGCGGTGCAGACGCTGATGCCGTTAAGTCCCTCGCATCGGCCTCGTCAGCCGCCTCCGCTCCGGATGCTCCTGCATTAGGCTATTCAGCGCCTGCCCCAGCTGCGGGCCCGATGACGTATCAGCCTTCCCCGACACCCTCAATCGGCGGTGGCGGCGGCGGGGCCCCGGTCAATCCGACGCAGCCTGCAAGCCCGACAAACCCGAATTTGCAGCGGCGTTAAGAATTAAGAATATAGAGACTGGATACTATTTGAAGACTATGGGGAGAGATACTATAACGATGAATAAAATACATATAAATAACGGGGCACTGAAATTTATCCTTGGTCTTATGCTGCTTTTTCTGCCGGTCCTCGCATCTGCTGCAGAGATAGCCCCTGCTGCTGAACTCGAAAAACCGCTCGGAAGCCGGAGGGAGGCAGGCGCCCTGAGACTCGGCCCTGTCGAGGTTCATCCGTCCCTTTCGGTCAAGGAAGTATACAGCGACAATATCTTTTCTACCCGGGATGACCGCGAGCACGACTTCATCATGGTGGTGACACCCGGCATTTACCTGCAGCTTCCGGTCAGGAACCATACCTTTTCGCTCGCCGCGAATACGACGCTCACCCGGTACTCGAAATTTTCCTCGGAGAACACCGAAGACTATTTCGTGAACGGCACCGCGAACTTCATGTTCGGAAGTCAGGTCAACCTGAAGCTGGCAGATACCTTCATAAAGGGCCATGAGCCCCGCGGTTCGTCATCTTCCGGGATCATTGAGAAGTACGACAACAATACGGCAGCCGCCTCGCTGACCTATCTCCTGGCAGATGTCTCGAAGGTGCAGCTGGATTATTCGCGGACAGACCTGGACTTCAAGACAAGCACCTTCAGGACCCGCAGCGAGGACCTGATCTCTGCCTATCTCTATTACCGCCTCATGCCGAAGACCTCGGCCTTCATACAGTATAACTTCAAAAACGTGCGCTTTGACGACAGGACGATCGACCTTGACAACACAATGCAGAGCGGCCTCCTCGGCCTCTCCTGGGAGATCACCGGGAAGTCAAAGGGGAGTATCGCCGCCGGTTACCTGCGGAAGGACTTTGATGCAGCTTCAAAGGGCGATCTCAAGACCTGGACAGCATCTGCCGACATAACCCATAATTTTTCGGATTACACCTCGCTCAAACTGCTCGGCAAACGGGAAGTGAACGAGGCGAGTCTTCTCGGTACGCGCTACTATGTCACCACCGGGCTGTATGGCGAGGTGACCCACAGGTTTCTGCAGAGGCTGGCAGCCGTGGTCAAGGCCTCGTACGGCCAGGACAAATATTCGGACATTATCCCCGGAGACACCATGCTGAGGAAGGACAATACCCTTACCGCCGGCATGGGCCTGCGCTATATCATGAGACGCTGGCTCGAATTTGTGCTCGAGTACAACTACCGGAACAAGGATTCGAACATCGACATCTACAGCGCCAAGGAGAACACCGTCTCCCTGATGTTGAACGCCTCGTTCTGAGCCGGAGAGACAGGCGAAAACGAGCGAATAATCTGGCACTCAGATATCTTAATGTCGTCATTGTCCTGCTTGACCGGACAATCCAGAACCTGTTGAAATACCTGGATTCCACGATCAAGTCGTGGAATGACGAAGCAGAAAGTTTCATGTATTTATTTGCCGGGCTAATAAAACCGGCGAAAACGAGCGAATACAAGCTGCAAGCTGGCAGGCGACTACAAAAGTGTCATCCTCGGGCCTGACCCGGGGATCCAGACATAAGCTGAAACATGAAGAAATCTGTCATCCTCCGACTAGATCGGGGGATCCAGACATAGGCATAAACTGAACGCAAGTATACACTGGATTCCCCGGTCAAGCCGGGGAATGACAGACAAAAATAGTTCTCATGTACGGGGCTGACAAATACTGTTAATGCACAATTTGGTTATGAGGTTGCTACTGCTGCTTCTTCTGTCCCTTGCCCTTCTGCCCGGGGAACTTTGTGCATCAGGTGAAGTCACTGGGAGAATGACCCTTGTCAGGGGCGAGGTGAATGTCAGGAGACCCGGGTCCGAAAAACCGGTCCCAATGCATGCCGGAGATATGCTTTACGTGGGAGACCTCCTGCAGACCGGCAGGGATGCAGGGGCCCAGGTGGTCCTGACAGACGAATCGGTCGTGAATGTATCGTCGCGTACGTCTCTCAGGATGAACCAGTACGCCTTCGATCCCAGGATACACAGAAGGACTGCGGTTGCGAAGGTATTGGAGGGCAGGGCACGGTTTATCGTCCATAAACAGCAGAAGGAATCCTCCTTCAAGATCGAGACCGCCCATGTTTTGGCCGTGTTTTCTTATGCTGATCTGGTTGTGAGCGCAAAGGCGGACGAGTCGGCTGTTGCTGTCCTGGACGGCGGCGTCAGCGTGAAGAACAGTTCTGAGCTTATCGTGGGGCAGGTGAGACTTGGCGACAACCAGACGACGGTGGTGAGGGCAAAGACCCCTCCTGCTATCCCGACTGTCTTAACATCGCAGCAAAGGAGGATATACAGCAAGGATGCAAAATATTTCTGACATGATTAGGGAGTTCAATAGTATCGAGACATTGGCTGGAAAATTCCTCCTGGTCCCCCTTTGGCAACGGGAGGCATCCGGCCCCTCTTTGGCAAAGAGGGGTGAGGGGAGATTTTCTATTGTACTATCACTGCTTCTCGTGGTTACCTTTCTTTTTCCTGTCCTTGTCTCAGCCCAGGACTATGTGATCGGGGAGGGCGACCTTCTGAAGATAACGGTCTATGACAATCCCGACCTCACCAGCGAACCCCGCGTCGGCGGTGACGGCAGAATCACCTTTCCCCTGATCGGGGAGGTGATGGTGACCGGCCTCACCTCTGCCGAGGCACAGAAGAAGATTGCCGATTTGCTCTCAAACGGTTTCATCAAAAAGCCGCAGGTTTCGGTATTTATCACTGAATACAAATCCAAGAAGGTGACGACGCTCGGAGAGTTCACGAAACCCGGACTGGTCGAGCTGCGGGGCAATGCCACGCTGATGGAGGTCATCTCCAATGCTGGCGGCATCACCTCGAACGCGGCCGAGACGCTGGTGATACAGCGCAAGGTCCTGAAGCCCGAAGGCGGCCGCGGAGAGGATGTGGCGATCACCGTCGACCTCGTCAAGCTCCTCGAAAAGGGCGACATCGCGGCCAACATCATGGTGATGGACGGCGACAGCATCTATGTGCCGAGGGCAGCCTTTGTCTATGTCACCGGCGAGGTGAAGACACCCGGGGCGTACAAGATAACCAAGGGCCTCACGGTTTTGAGGTCAATAACCCTTGCCGGCGGATTCACCCAGAAGGCCTGGAAGGGCAGGACGAATATCATCCGCAAGTCAGAAAAAGGCGAGTCCGAGATAAGCGCCAAAATGGAAGACCTCGTCATGCCCGACGACGTCATCGTTGTGCCGGAGAGTTTTTTCTAGGGGAGCCAATACAAGCTCGCAAGCGAATCCAAGCTGGCAAGCTGATAGAAAAATGTCATCCTCCGGCTTGACCGGGGGATCCAGACAGAATGCAGAACATGAAGAAAAAAGTGTCATCCCCCGACTTGATCGGGGGATCCAGACATAAGGTGGAAAAAAGAAGTTCTCATGGATCAAAGGGCCGCATTCCCCTCTTTGGCAAAGAGGGGTGAGGGGAGATTTTCTGATGTATGCATAAAATCCCTCCTGCCCTCCCTTTGCCAAAGGGAGGATTCAGGCCCTGGCAATGCCGGTGGATTCCCCGGTCAAGCCGTGGAATGACAGATGAGAAACATAAAGATAGTGTTATCTTTCGATCTGCCTGCCGGCAGGCAAGCCGTGGAATGACGGTATAAAAAAGCGGCCTGGGGTCTGGCCTGTGAACAACAGGTCGAAAGAATTTTATCGTAAATGCACAGGAGGGGTTTAACCATATGAAAGAAAACGAAGAGATCCATCTGCTCGACTACTGGCGCGTCCTGCAGAAGAGGCGCCACATAGCAGTAATCTTCTTTGCCGTTGTCGTCGGCCTCGTCGCTATATATTCCCTCGTGGCGACAACCGTCTACCAGGGGACAGTTCAGGTGCTCTTCGACCTCGAAAAGAACCAGACCCTCAACTTCGCAGAGGGCGGGGCCGCCGTGATCCAGATGAAGGACGCCTCCGAGTATTTCAATACGCAGAAGGAGATCGTCCATAGCAGGGCCTTTGCCGACAGGGTCGTTCGCAAGCTCCAGCTCGACAAGAACCCCTACTTCAAGCCTCTGAAGGAAAAGAAGAATACCGGTATTATTGCCTCTGTCGCCGGAGCAGTGCTGAGCATCTTTCCTGAGAGGGCGAAGCCGGCCAGCCCTTTTCCGGATTACCGGTTCAGGGAAGAGCTTGATCCTGACCTTACCGACATCGTGCTCAAGAATGTAGACCTTGCCAGCGGCAGACAGAGCAACCTGCTTAAGATCACCTATAAGGCTGACAATCCCACCGTGGCTGCGGTCATGGCGAACGGCGTTGCCGAGACCTTCATCGAGCATAACCTCGACATCAGGGTGAGGCCGTACCGCGATGCAGCAGAGTGGCTCTCCTCCCGCCTGGTGGAATCCAAGGCAAAGGTCGAGGACACCGAGAAGATGCTCCAGCAGTACAAAGAGGGCAAGGGCATCGTCTCGTTCGAGACCAAGGAGAATGTCCTGAACCAGAAGCTCCAGGAGCTGATGACCCAGCTCGTCCAGACAGAGGGCAAGCGCCATGAGGCCGAGATAAAATATAACCAGATAAAGTCAGTGATCGACCGGCCCGAACTCCTTGCCACTGTCCCGGACATCATGAACAACCTCGTGATCCAGACCCTCCGCACCGAAGAGCTGACAGCCAGGAAGCAGCTCTCTGAACTCTCTGAGAAGTACGGGGCCAAGCACCCGCAGATCATCAAGGCGCATTCCCAGCTCGACATGCTCCAGAAGAATATCATCAGCGAGGCCCGCAAGATGCTGAACGCTGCCAAGGCCGAGTTCGAGGTGGCCCAGAGCAGGGAGACTTCCCTCCGCAGGGCGATGGAACAGCAGAAGCAGGAGGTCCTCGGTCTCACCCGCAAGGCGATCGATTTTAATGTGATCGCCGGTGAGTCCGGCAGCAACAAACAGTTCTACGAACTTCTCCTGAAGAAACTGCAGGAGGCCTCGCTCTCAGGCGGCATGAGCGTCTCGAACGCCCAGATCGTTGATTATGCGGTCATACCAAAAGATCCGATCAAGCCGAAGAGGGCGTTGAACCTTCTGCTTGCGATGCTGGTCGGGCTCTTCGGCGGCGTCTTTGCGGCCTTCTTCACCGAGTATATGGACGACACGATCAAGACTGCCGAGGATGTGGACAAAAACCTCGACCTGCCGTTCTTCGACGTCGTCCCCCTGACAGAGGAGACGAAGGGGCCGATCTTTGTCACGTCCGATCCCAAGTCGGCCACGGCCGAGGCCTACCGCACCATACGGACCGGGCTTATGCTCTCGTCGACTGATCAGCCGCTGAAGGTGATCCTTGTGACCAGCTCCACACCCAACGAGGGCAAAACCACGACCGCTGCCAACCTCGCGGTCGCCATGGCCCAGATGGGCGAGAAGGTCCTGATCGTGGATGTTGACATGCGGCGGCATAACCTCCATGAACTCTACGGCATCAGCAACCCTGTCGGCATCAGCGATGTGATCATCGATCCGAAGAGGCTGCCCGAGGCGATCAAGAGTGTCGATAAGCACCAGAACCTCGACATCATCACCGGCGGAACGCTCGCCCCGAACCCCTCCGAGCTCCTCGGCTCGGAACGCATGAGGGAGTTTATTACGCATCTCAGGGGCAGGTACGACCGGATCATCCTCGATTCACCGCCGCTGCTGGCCTTCTCTGACTCGCTCGTGCTTTCCCGTCTGGCCGACGGCGTCATCATGGTTATCTGGGGCGGCAAGACCACCCGGAACACGATACAGCAGGCTGTCCAGTCTCTCCAGGGCGTGGGCGCAAAGATCCTCGGCGTTGTCCTGAACAAGATTGACACCACCCGAAGGTCCTACTATTACTACCCCTACTATTCGTATTACTACTCGGATAAAAAGGGTGGAAAGAAGAAGAAAAAGAAATAGTACAAAAGCGAAGGCAAGCCCAAACAAGCGCATACCAGCGGCAAGCGCAGACAAGCTGATGCAAGCTGATAAAAAAATTGTCATCCCCCGGCATGCCTGCCTATCGGTAGACAGTCTTGACTAAGGGATCCAGACATAGGGTGGAACATGAAGAAATCTGTCATCCTCCGGCATGCCTGCCCGCCGGCATAGAGGCGGGACCGAGGGATCCAGACATAAGGTGGAACATGAAGATATCTGTCATCCTCCGGCTTGACCGGGGGATCCAGACATAAGGTTGAAAAAAGAAGTTCTCATGGATCAAAGGGCCGCATTCCCCTCTTTGGCAAAGAGGGGTGAGGGGAGATTTCCTGATGTATGCATAAAATCCCTCCTGCCCTCCCTTTGCCAAAGGGAGGAATCAGGCCCTGGCAATGCCGGTGGATTCCCCGGTCAGGCCGGAGGATGACAGTTTCGTTTTCGCCTGCTGCTTGTATTCGCTTGCTGGCTTGCTGCTTGTCTTAGCCTGCCAGCTTTTAATCGTATAAACGAATGATCGATATACATTGCCATATCCTCCCGGGCATCGACGACGGGCCGGAGACTCTCGAGGAGTCCCTGGCGCTCTGCCGCGCTGCTGCGGCCGACGGCGTCAGGACGATCGTTGCAACCCCCCACTACAGGCCCGGCATCTATGAATGGACCGGCCCCGAGATCCTCGGGTCGATCAGCACCCTTGAAGCCGCAGTACGGTCGGCCGGACTCGACCTGCGCATCCTTCCGGGGGCCGAGGTCGCCGTGTTTCCCGAGCTGCCCTCGGTGCTGGAGCCGGGCGGTATGCTCATGCTCAACCGGGGCATATACTTCCTGGTCGAGTTTCGTCCGCTTGCGATCCCTGCGAACTCAGAGGCGTTTCTTGCTGCGTTTCTCGAAGCGGGGCTGGTACCGGTCATCGCACATCCCGAGAGGAACTCCTGGTTTATGAACCACCCCGAGGTCCTCTTCCCGATCGTGCGAAGGGGTGCCCTGCTGCAGATAACCGCAGAGAGCCTGACCGGGGGGCTCGGTCCGCAGGCGCGCGACTTCAGCGTCTATCTCCTGAAGCATAACCTCGCCCATGTGATCGCCTCGGACGGCCATAACCTCGACGACAGACCTGTCAGGTTGTCAAAGGCAGTCTCCCTTGCGGCCGATCTGGTCGGAGAGGAGAGGGCGTTGACCATGGTCACCACCGTTCCGGACGCGATCATTGCCGGACGGCGCCGGATGGTTGTTGAACCCAGGGAATACGGCCTGCCGGACGAGGACGGGGCCCCGGTGCACGGTCAGTCTTTCGTAAAGTCCCTGTACCAGAGAGTTGTCAGCAGGCTCATCAGGTGAGCCGGATTGACACCGCAGGAACGCTGGCCGATGCGGCGATAGAAAAGGGCCTCGTCCTCCTCCTGATTTTTACCGCGCTCGCCTTCGGCACAGTCCAGCACTGGTCTGTCGCCGTCATGGAGATACTCGCGTTCACGCTGCTCTTCCTGAAGCTGGCAAGCGAACAGCCAGCTAAAAATCCTTCCAGCTTGCCCGCTCGCCAGCTCATGTTATTTTCCTCTTTCATCCTACTTGTCCTGTTTCAGCTCCTGCCGCTGCCCGAGGGGCTGCTCAGGGTGCTCTCCCCGCACTCACTCTCTACCTATAAGACGTTCGGCGGCTCTCCTGCAGGCAGCCTTCTGCCGGTAAGCGTGCTGCCGTATGCAACGGTCCAGGGACTCCTGAAACTCCTTTCATATGCAGCGGTCTTCTATGTCGTGGTCAGCCACTACCGGACAAAGGCCCGGGTCCATGCCCTGGTCAGGACGATCGTGTACCTCGGCCTGTTTCTTGCGCTCTTCGCCGTTATCCAGAAGGCGGCCTGGAACGGCCGTATATTCTGGTTCTACCCGGTCGAGGAATACCTGCGGTCAGGCTCCGGCATATGGGGGCCGTATGTCAACCGTAATCACTTTGCCGGGTATATGGAGATGGTCATCCCACTTGCGCTCGGCCTGCTCATCTATGCTGCACCCGATGCAGGCGCGCTCCCGGGCGTACCCTTCGGCCGGAGGGTCGCGCGCTTCATGGCCAGCGATAACCTCGTGCGTTTTTCTCTCCTCTTCCTCGCTGTCCTTATCATGGCGGCCTGTCTCTTCATGACCCTTTCGCGCGGCGGCATCGCCGGGTTCGGTATCTCCTTTTCCTTCTTCGTCTGGATAACCCGGAAGAGGCGGACCCTCAGGAGCCGGGCGCTCCTGCTCGGGCTGCTGGCAGTCGTCATTGCGGTCGTGATCGTGTTTGCGGCCTGGGACCGGCTCGAAGACAGGTTCGAGGCGCTTGAAAAGGAGAACCAGATCAGCCGGCTGATCGTCTGGAAGGATTCCCTGGGCATGATCAGGGACTATCCCCTTTTCGGCAGCGGCCTCGGCACCTTCGAAAACACCTTCATGCGGTACCAGTCGAGATATCCGCTGGCCCTCTTCGATCATGCGCATAATGACTATGTCGAACTGCTGACCGATACCGGTCTTGCCGGGTTTGTTCTCGTTATCAGTCTGGCCCTCGTCTTCTTCTTCACGGTCTTCCGCAGGTGGCTCAGAAGGAGGAGCCTCTTTGCCAAGTGTGTCGGCGCAGGGGGCCTCACATCCTGCGTGGCCCTCGCTGTGCACAGCGTCACCGACTTCAACCTGCATATCCCTGCAAATGCGCTGCTCCTGACGGTCATTGCCGGGCTCACCTATGCCGCGGTATTCAGCGTGAGGGAGAAGCAGGCTGACCAGCGAATACCAGCGGACACCAGCGGCAAGCTGGCAAGCGGTGATACTCATGAGACCGTTAGTAAAGACACAGACGTTGTCATTGCCCGACTTGATCGGGCAATCCAGGCATCCATGAAAACACTGGATTCCCGCCTTCGCGAGAATGACAGCACAGGGGGTCCTACTTATGGCCCCGTTAATAACACCCCTGCCTTCGGCACCCCCTCTTACCTTAAGAGGGGGAAGGGGGAGTTACGCTCTTCAGGGCTTCCCAGCTTGTCTTCGCCTGCAGGCTTTCGGCGAGTTGTTGTCTTTTTCTGTTACCTCCTTCTTCTCTATATTCCGGTCAGCACGCTGATCGCTGACCATCACTATGCGCGGGTGGCAGGGGTTCTCGACGACCCGGCCACCGAGGGGCTCGATGTCAGGCCGCTCCTGCCGGAGACCATGCCGTACTTCCTTGAGGCGGCGCGGTCCCTTGAGAAGGCCCACAGCTATTCTCCGTCACGCGCCCTCTACCCCAAGGCCCTTTCCGAGCTGTACAGCCGCCTTGGCAGATGGGCAGAGGCCATGGAACTCCTCGGAGCTCCGCTCCCTCCGGCCGCGCCAGCGAAGGAGGAGGCCTTTGAAAAGGCCTTGTCTTACCTTCAAAAAGCGGTCACGCTTGAGCCGTCGAATGCGGACATACACCTCGCCCTCGGCCATCATTATGACACCGTGCTCAAGGACCCGACCCGGGCCGAGGAGGAGTACCTGAAGGCTGTCGCGGCCTTCCCGGTCAGCGTCGGCGTCAGGTATTCGGTTGCAACCCGCCACCTGCAGAACGGAAGAAAGGGCGACGCCCTCGAACAGGCCAGGATGATAGCGTCCCTCGACGAGAGCTACATCCTCGAGGATTCGCCTGAGAAGACGAATATAATCCAGCGCCGAACAGACGGCTACGTGCGTCTGCTCTACAGCAGCTATCTCTTCAGGGCCCTCGACATTGCCTGGGGCATAACCAACGACCCGAAGGTGATCTCCGGCATCACCCCCGCCACCCCCGACGCCCGGGAAGTCCTCAAGGCCTTCATGGAGTGGAAGGGTATAGAGGAGAGGGAATAAGGAACAACAAGCGGATACCAGCACAAACAAGCACAAACAAGCGATAGAGATGTAACTCTTCCGGCAGTACAGAAGAAAGGCCCCACTTTGGAAAAGGGGGGTGGGGGGGGATTTTAGGGACTGATGCTTAAGTATGATAAACGGTTAAAAGCATTTTCACGGCAGTTAAGAAAAGACATGACTGATGCGGAGAAATATTTGTGGCTGCAGTTGAGGGGGAAGCAGCTTGCAGGATGTCAATTCTATCGGCAAAAAGTCATTGGTCAATATATCGTTGATTTCTATTGTCCAAAGGCAGGTCTTGTTATCGAGCTTGACGGGGGACAACATTATGAAGAGGCTGGAAGAAGCAAAGATAGTCAGCGTGATAAGGCCTTGACGCAAATGGGGCTGAAGGTGCTGCGGTTTTCAGACAGGGAAGTATTTGAAAATACCAGTTCTGTTATGGAAAGTATCTGGAGTTATGTATGATTATAAAATCCCTCCTCACCTCCCTTTGCAAAAGGGAGGAATAAATCAGACACATGCCCAAAAGGGAAAATGAAACAATTGAGATTACGCTATCCCCTGTTTGGAAAAGGGGCCTGTCTACAGATAGGCAGGCCTGCCTGCCGGCAGGCACGTCGGAGGATGACCTGTTTTTTGTTTGTGTTCGCCTGCTCGCTTGCCGGCAGCTTGAAACAGTATGGCATATCCCGGCTGCAGCGGGATTCTGGTATAATACGTACGCGATCGGTCATTAACCACGCGTCAGGCATTACGGGCTATCGGGGTTTGAACGTGTTTATTAACCAGATATGCTCCGGGAATCAGGGTTTTACGTTCCGGCCTGGAGCTTGTATGCGCCAGCAGGCCTGCCAGCTTGCCGGCTTATCAGGAGGTCTATCATGATTAGAAAATGTCTTTTTCCGGCTGCCGGGTACGGCACCAGGTTTCTTCCGGCAACCAAGGCGATGCCGAAGGAGATGCTCCCGGTCTTGTCCAAGCCGCTGATCCAGTACGGGGTTGAAGAGGCGATGGAGGCCGGCCTGACCGAGATGGCGATCGTCACCGGACGGGGCAAGCGGGCGATCGAGGACCACTTCGACATCAGCTATGAGCTGGAGCACCAGATTAAAGGCACGGACAAGGAGCAGGCCCTGGCCGATATCAGGCATATCATCAATACCTGCACGTTTTCCTATACCCGGCAGATCGAGATGAACGGTCTCGGTCATGCCATCCTCACCGGCGAGACGCTGATCGGCCAGTCGCCCTTCGGCGTGGTGCTTGCCGACGACCTCTGCATCGGCGAGGGCGAGGGGGTCCTCTCCCAGATGGTATCCCTCTACCACAAGTACCGCTGCTCCATATTCGCGATCGAAGAGGTGGACCCGCAGGAGACCGACCGGTACGGCATCATCGAGGGTGACAACATCGCAGACGGCGTCTATATCGTCAAGTCGATGGTCGAGAAACCTGCCCCTGAAAATGCGCCGACCAACCTGGCTGTCATCGGCCGGTATATCCTGACCCCTGATATATTCGATATTCTCCGCGAGACAAAACCCGGGAAGAACGGTGAGATCCAGATCACCGACGCACTCCAGACCCAGGCGAAAAACGGCATGGTCATCGCCTACAAGTTCAAGGGCACGAGATACGACTGCGGCAGCCTGGAAGGCTACGTCAAGGCAACCACAGAACTCTTCAGCAAACTGCAGGAAGCCAGACAGTAACAGGCAGCAGGACGCAAGCTGGCAAGCGGATACCAGCCAGCAAGCGAATGCCAGCCAGCAGCAGTAGAAAAAAACTGTCATCCTCCGGCTTGACCGGGGGATCCAGTCTTGAAGCCCATGGATGCACCGATCAAGCCTGCCTGCCGGCAGGCAGGTCGGAGCATGACGGCGAGAAAAAGATTAACGCCCTGGATTCCCGCCTCCGCGGGAATGACGGCCTAAACAAATACAAGAAGCAGGCTGTTTTGCTGTTGCTCGTTTGCTCGCTGGTATGCGCTTGTCTTCTCATTCCTCCTTTCCGTGTGGATAAAACAGCCTTGCCCCTTTTACAATAGACAACACATGAAAACCGACTATCTCTATGCCTGACGGACCGGGTCTCTATAAGTTTTTCCCGGCAATGAGTGCCTATAAAGAGCACGCACGGACCCATAAGAGCACCCTCCTGTCGATCGGCGCCCTTGCCGGCGGCAATATGGTTGACTCTCTCCTGGGAGCGCTCGGCGGCATAATCATCGCACGGTTTATCGGGCCTGAGGTGATCGGGCAGTTCCGCTACTTCACCATTCCCCTGATGTATCTGGCCTTTCTCCATATGGGCACCTTCGATGGCCTCGTCCGGCAGATCCCCTATTATCGCGCCCGCAGCCGGCAGGGCCAGGCAGAAGCAATGGCTGCAGCAGCAGGGGCCTGGAGCATTTCTGTCCTTGTTGTGGTGGCCTCGGTCTTTCTGCTGCTTGCCGTGCGGGCCGCGGTACTCGGCAACATGGTGGATGCCGCCGGCTGGGTCTCACAGGCGCTGGCGTCTGCAGGCATCTTCTATGGCGGCTACCTCGCGGCGACCTATCGCACCCATGATAGGTTCATCCTCTTTGCGCGTATCCAGCTGGTCCAGTCAGGCCTTGCCTTCTGCTTTGTGGCTTCTGCCGTCCTCTGGGGATTTTACGGACTCTGCCTGAGGGCTGCGGTTCCAACGCTTTTCGCTGTCTGGCTCCTGCATCGCAGCCGCCCCCTGCGCCTTCCGCTCTGCTTTGATTTCGCCGCCCTGAAGGAACTCGTCAGGATCGGACTGCCCCTCAGCTTTTGGGGCACACTCTATACAACCCTCTGGATGGCCGCGGAATATTCCCTGATGCTCCATTACGGCGGGGTGACGGCTGTGGGCCTTTTTTCGGTTGCGGTCATCATGAGAGAGAGCCTCTCGATCCTCCCGTATGCTGTCCATCAGGTGGTCCAGCCCCGGTTCTTTGAGGCTGCTGCCCGTGAGGGCGGTGTCAGCGAGATGACCAGGGGGTCCCTTGCGGTGACTGCCGGACTTGTGCTGGCGATGGTTGCCGCTGTGTTTGCGGTCTCGTTTCTTCTGGATTATTTTGTCCCGTTCTTTCTCCCGAAATATGTTGATGGTCTCCTGCTGATGAAGGTCTGCCTTGGCCTGGCCGTCTTCCATGCAGCCGGCCTGCCGCTGAATGGCCTGGTTGCAACAGGGCTGAGCTGGCCTTTCGGCAAGGGCGTTCTTGCAGGCCTGCTCGTCTTCCCACTGGCCGCATATCTCCTGACTCCGGTCATCGGCGGCATGATGGCCGTGGCAGTCGGTTCACTCATCGGCCGCCTTGCAAGGATTATCATCTCCTATATCGATCTCGCCCTCCTGCTGAAGCGGATAAAGTAGGCAAGCCAGCCAGCGAATACCAGCCAGCAGTAGAAAGAAGGTGTCATCCTCCGGCATGCCTGCCCGCTTGTATTCGCTGGTCGGGGCCCCTTTGGGAATTTAGGGGCAGAGCGTTGTC
>CAZCKU010000026.1:0-31488 GCA_964499365.1 uncultured Thermodesulfovibrio sp. | reverse complement strand
CCTGGTTGCATACCCAGCCGCTGCCAATCGCACTGACATAGGTCACCCCCGCAGGCAGTGTATCCGTTACCGTAAGGCTGGCGGCATCACTCGGGCCGGCGTTGCTTACACTTAATGTATAGCTTATGTTCTGTCCCGCTACCACCGGATCCGGCGCATCGCTCTTGGTAATCGCGAGGTCGGCCGATGCATTAACGGTTGTACCCTGAGATGCGGTATTGTTTGCGGCATTGGGATCTGATGTCGTTGCTGCTACACTCGCATTATTGGTGATCAAACCACCTGCTGCAGGCGCCGTTACCACGATCGTTATGTCAGGCGCTGCTCCCACGGCAAGTGTCGCTCTTGTACACGTTACTACTCCCGCCGCCTGGTTGCATACCCAGCCGCTGCCAATCGCACTGACATAGGTCACTCCTGCCGGCAGTGTATCCGTTACGGTAAGGCTGGCTGCATCCGAAGGACCCGCATTGGATACTGATAATGTATAGGTTACGTTCTGCCCCGCCACCACCGGGTCAGGCGCATCGCTCTTCGTTATACTCAGATCCGATGAAGCATTAACCGTTGTACCCTGTGTTGCACTGTTGTTGCCGGCATTGGGATCTGATGTTGTTGCACTCACCGACGCGCTGTTCGTTATCAATCCGCCTGCTGCAGGGGCCGTTACCACGATCGTTATGTCAGGCGCTGCTCCCACTGCAAGTGCCGCTCTTGTACACGTTACTACTCCCGCTGCTTGCCCGCACGTCCAGCCTGTACCTGATGCACTCACATAGGTCACTCCCGCAGGAAGCGTATCAGTTACCGTAAGGCTGGCTGCATCAGATGGGCCGGCGTTGTTTACACTTAATGTATAGGTTACGTTCTGACCGGCTACCACCGGATCAGGGGCATCGCTCTTTGTAATGCTCAGGTCCGCACTGGCATTAACCGTCGTACCCTGTGTTGCCGTATTGTTTCCGGCATTCGGATCAGATGTCGTTGCACTCACCGACGCACTGTTCGTTATCAACCCGCCTGCTGCAGGGGCCGTTACCACGATCGTTATGTCAGGCGCTGCTCCCACGGCAAGTGCCGCTCTTGTACACGTCACTACTCCGGCCGCCTGGTTGCACGTCCAGCCGCTGCCTGATGCACTCACAAACGTCACTCCCGCAGGAAGCGTATCCGTCACCGTAAGGCTGGCTGCATCACTCGGGCCGGCGTTCGATACCGATAAGGTATAGGTTACGTTCTGTCCCGCCACAACCGGGTCCGGCGCATCGCTCTTGGTAATCGAGAGATCGGCCGATGCATTAACGGTCGTACCCTGAGATGCACTGTTGTTTGCGGCATTGGGATCTGATGTCGTTGCTGCTACACTCGCATTATTGGTGATCAAACCACCTGCTGCAGGCGCCGTTACCACGATCGTTATGTCAGGCGCTGCTCCCACGGCAAGTGCCGCTCTTGTACACGTTACCACCCCGGCTGCCTGCCCGCACGTCCAGCCGCTGCCAATCGCACTCACAAACGTCACTCCCGCAGGAAGCGTATCCGTTACGGTAAGGCTTGCTGCATCCGAAGGACCCGCATTGGATACTGATAATGTATAGGTTACGTTCTGCCCCGCCACCACCGGGTCAGGCGCATCGCTCTTCGTTATACTCAGATCCGATGAAGCATTAACCGTTGTACCCTGTGTTGCACTGTTGTTGCCGGCATTGGGATCTGATGTTGTTGCACTCACCGACGCGCTGTTCGTTATCAATCCGCCTGCTGCAGGGGCCGTTACCACGATCGTTATGTCAGGCGCTGCTCCCACTGCAAGTGCTGCTCTCGTACACGTTACCACCCCCGCTGCCTGGTTGCAGGTCCAGCCGCTGCCAATCGCACTGACATAGGTCACCCCTGCCGGCAGTGTATCAGTTACGGTTAGGCTGGCTGCATCACTCGGCCCAGCATTGGATACTGATAATGTATAGGTTATGTTCTGACCGGCTACCACCGGATCAGGGGCATCGCTCTTTGTAATGCTCAGGTCCGCACTGGCATTAACCGTCGTACCCTGTGTTGCCGTATTGTTTCCGGCATTCGGATCTGAAGTTGTTGCTGCTACACTCGCATTATTGGTGATCAAACCACCTGCTGCAGGCGCCGTTACCACGATCGTTATGTCAGGCGCTGCTCCCACTGCAAGTGCCGCTCTTGTACACGTCACCACTCCGGCCGCCTGCCCGCACGTCCAGCCGCTGCCTGATGCACTGACAAACGTCACTCCTGCAGGAAACGTATCCGTCACGGTAAGGCTGGCTGCATCACTCGGCCCAGCATTGGATACTGATAATGTATAGGTTATGTTCTGACCGGCTACCACCGGATCAGGGGCATCGCTCTTTGTAATGCTCAGGTCCGCACTGGCATTAACCGTCGTACCCTGTGTTGCCGTATTGTTTCCGGCATTCGGATCAGATGTCGTTGCACTCACCGACGCACTGTTCGTTATCAACCCGCCTGCTGCAGGGGCCGTTACCACGATCGTTATGTCAGGCGCTGCTCCCACGGCAAGTGCCGCTCTTGTACACGTTACTACTCCGGCTGCCTGGTTGCATACCCAGCCGCTGCCAATCGCACTGACATAGGTCACCCCTGCCGGCAGTGTATCAGTTACGGTTAGGCTGGCTGCATCACTCGGGCCGGCGTTCGATACCGATAAGGTATAGGTTACGTTCTGTCCCGCCACAACCGGGTCCGGCGCATCGCTCTTGGTAATCGAGAGATCGGCCGATGCATTAACGGTCGTACCCTGAGATGCACTGTTGTTTGCGGCATTGGGATCTGATGTCGTTGCTGCTACACTCGCATTATTGGTGATCAACCCGCCTGCTGCAGGGGCCGTTACCACGATCGTTATGTCAGGCGCTGCTCCCACTGCAAGTGCCGCTCTTGTACACGTCACCACTCCGGCCGCCTGCCCGCACGTCCAGCCGCTGCCTGATGCACTGACAAACGTCACTCCTGCAGGAAGCGTATCCGTCACCGTAAGGCTGGCTGCATCACTCGGGCCGGCGTTCGATACCGATAAGGTGTAGGTTACGTTCTGTCCCGCCACAACCGGGTCCGGCGCATCGCTCTTGGTAATCGAGAGATCGGCCGATGCATTAACGGTCGTACCCTGAGATGCACTGTTGTTGCCGGCATTAGGATCTGATGTCGTTGCACTCACCGACGCGCTGTTCGTTATCGATCCACCCGCTGCAGGGGCCGTTACCACGATCGTTATGTCAGGCGCTGCCCCCACGGCAAGTGCTGCTCTTGTACACGTCACCACCCCGGCCGCCTCGTTGCATACCCAGCCGCTGCCAATCGCACTCACATACGTCACTCCCGCAGGAAGCGTATCCGTTACGGTAAGGCTGGCTGCATCACTCGGGCCGGCGTTCGATACCGATAAGGTATAGGTTATGTTCTGTGCTGCTATCACCGGGTCCGGGCTGTCGCTCTTTACGATCGACAGGTCTGCACTGGCTATAACCGTTGTCTGGGCACTGGTAATGTTATTGCCGGCATTCGGATCGCTCGTTACAGAGATCACCGATGCGTTGTTTGTTATCAACCCTCCTGCTGCAGGCGCCGTTACCACGATCGTTATGTCAGGCGCTGCTCCCACCGCAAGTGCCGCTCTTGTACACGTTACTACTCCCGCTGCTTGCCCGCACGTCCAGCCGCTGCCAATCGCACTGACAAACGTCACTCCCGCAGGCAGCGTATCCGTTACGGTAAGGCTGGCTGCATCCGAAGGACCCGCATTGGATACTGATAATGTATAGGTTACGTTCTGCCCCGCCACCACCGGGTCCGGCGCATCGCTCTTTGTGATACTCAGGTCTGCCGATTCATTAACTGTTGTTTGCGCTGAAGCTGTATTATTTCCGGGAACGGGATCAGCAGATGTTGCACTTATCGTTACATTATTGGTAATGGTGCCGCCGGATAATGGTGCCGTCACAACTATCGTTATGGCAGGAGCGGCTCCGGTTGTCAGGGTCGCTACCGTACATGTCACTATCCCTGCTGCCTCACTGCAACTCCATCCGGTGCCAGAAGCGCTGACATATGTGGTTCCTGCAGGGATCGTGTCCGCAACAGTAATATCTGTTGCATCTGACGGGCCCGCATTACTGACATTGATCGTATACGTAATATTTTGCTGGGAACTTGCCGGATCAGGCGAATCAGTTTTCAATACAGAAAGATCTGCAACAGGGTTAATTATCGTTGTCCCGGTATCAGAGTTGTTTGTTGCGTTTGCATCTGATGATGTTGTGGTTATTGTTGTCGTAACCGGCACTGTCCCGGAGTTGGGCGCCGGGTAGGTGAATCCGAAGCTGAAGCTCTGTCCGCTTACGAGACTGGCTGGCAGGCCGGTAAAGGTCACGACGCCTGTCCCATTGTTGTAACTTGCAGTTACGCCCGACGGAAGGCTTGTGAAGGTTACCGATGCCGGATAATTCCCCGGACTGCCGATAGTCGCCGCATACGTCACGCCTGAGGCAGTACCCGACCCGTAGTTCGCAAACATGAAACTGCCACCAACGGTAGAACCGGCATCAGCAGCAGCAGGGACCCCCGCGGTCGTCTGAACATCCACTGAACCAACTCCCGTGCTCACAGAAGCCGTATTGTTTGCGAGATATGTTTCCTCCGGAGAAGTTGTGCTGATCGTCGTCGTTACGACGACGGGCCCACTCGCGGGCGCTGTATAGCTGAAGTTCATCCCGGCCAGTGTCTGCCCGGCTGTGAGCGTCGTCGGCAGACCGGTAAGGGTTACGGCACCTGTCCCATTGTTATAACTTGCGGTCACGCCGCCGGGCAGATTTGAAAAAGTGACGGCGCCAAGACCTGAACTCATTGTCATGCTATATGTCACGGAAAGGGCAGAAGCCGAGCCATTGTTTGCAAAACTGAAGGAGCCCTGAACCGTACTGCCGGTCGTTGTAACGGACGGTGCAGTAACTGCTGTTGCTACGTCAACGGTAACAGGCACAATGATTAATGTTGATGACTCTGGCGGCGCAGAATAGTACGTCCAAAGGTTCAGTGCCTTTGCATTACCCCATCCGGATGCAGCATCACAGTCCGCATTTGAGGTCCCGCCCGGCTGCCATAACCGGTAACTGGTCGAAGAATCCACCCCCAAAAGGCTTAGTGGTGGAGACGGGGCGGCCGGAGTCCCGGTGGGGCATAAGGTTCCATTTAGTACGCCAATAAGCGTTCCGCTGCTCGTTATATATCCCCTGTCGTCAAAATATACTGTGTTCTCACCCGGACTGGTGCCGTTCAACCGGGTAATAGTGGGCCCGCCATTCATGTTATTTTCGGCGTCTACAATAGGGAAATGAATATCGCCATTATGCCCAAGGATACGAAATTGATAAGGCCCGCCGGCTGGGAAGTTATTCCCGGAATTATCTTTACCGTCCCAAATGACATTATGCGTCCCGGTCCCTGCAAGCCCTGTTAATGTCCGGTTTGTCACTGTTTCCGGGCTGAAGTCGATGCCATCGCGGCTTATGGCAATTTGATAGGTAATCGTATCCGTCGTCGTGAAGGTAAAGGTTCCGCCGACACCAAGTGTCGATGTTGAACCACCAATATTGCCGATGAAGCTTACGTTTGATACGGTCGGCGTAGGGGGTGAAGTCGGAATAGACAACGCACCGAGAACACGGTTAACCTCGGCAGCGTTGGCACCTGAGGGGCTTACGTCACTGAAAAAAAGCGGGAATTGAGGGATCTGGGTTTCTATCCCTGCCGGGCGGGTCGTCACGAATTGGTCATTGCCGCGAATATCTTTGTACAGAGGCTGCCCATTATCCAGAAAGCCAAGGGTATTCGCGTACACTGCATAGGCCCAGGGATCTATTCCCCGAAGGTCCTGCTGATAACGATAACCGTCGCTCGTAACGTAGTAGTAGGAGGAGTAAACAGGGCGGTTGTTGGCACCAGTGTATCCGACAAATGCATACGTAAAGAGTCGCCCATTAATATCAGTAATTGAGGTGCGATTGGCTCGGATGGTGACATCCCAGGCAGACACCGTAATGGTGCTTACACCCGGAGAATTGATTATCCCGGTTATGGCCTGATTGCCGCCGGTAGCCCTGCTGAATTGTACACCATAAATTCCGGTCACCGGGGCCTGATAGGCGCATGGGCGGAACCCCCCGGCAACCAGAACGCTATTGTCAGCGCTGTTTGGACCGGCCAGTTCCTGTGTACGAGTCTGTATGTAACCTATTGGGGAAGCTCCGGAGAAATGTATACCAGGTTGCGTTGAGCCACCGGAGCAGGTAAAATCGGCTGTACCGGGCAGAGTCTCGTTGCCCGGGGTCCCGAAGTTCTGAGGATTGTAGACGGAAACATTCCCGCCATTAGCACGATTACGGGTGCCGAGCACGATATATTCCCCTGCCTGCGCATAGACGTAGAGAAAGCCCCTGTTATGAACTTTACCCACATAGTAACCAACCAGATTTGCCTCAAGGTCCAGGTTGGCCCGACAGCCATTCCCCGCCGTATTATTGCAGGTAGTTGTTCCAGGATAGGATGCCGGATACAGAGAGCGGCTGCCCTCGGCAAATGCATCTCCGGGCCATCCCTGTAAAACCAGGATCAGGGCACAGACTAAGAAGACATTAAGCCATAGGAAGGGAGCTGCATTTTTACGCGCATTCAAACAGTTGCATTGCGGCATCAACCGCCGGATATGCAAATCAGGCATTTTCTTCGGAAAATTAATCATGCGCCCCTTAAAGAAATATTTCTATTTGACATATCGCGGAACTGCCGAAAACAAAAAAAATGAGCTCCCGTTATCCTGAAATTCTTCGGAAGACCACAGATAAACGCCGCTGCTATCCAAAGCATGGCCATTTTATAGTATAACAAAGCAGGACCGCATAGATCCTGATTAAGATCATAGGATTACGTTATCATTGCAGCCTGACTCCAATGTCATCGCCGGCCGGAGTCCCCTGGCCGACCGGTGTCTCAACGACTCCGTTGGGTCCGGCTGAAAGTATCCAGACAGGGTTTCCGTTGTTAAAAGTTATTTCACCAATATTGCAGAAGTATTTATGTCCCCAGGGGTCAGCTCCAACCTGGGCCATATAGGGTCCTTTCCAGTTCTGATAGCACCCCCCCCCATTTTGCAGGGGAAGGTCGAACGTGACCAGAACAGAGAGATCATAGGCAGACCCGCCCCAATCGGGCATCGCGCCGGGCGAGCTGTGGATGAGGGTTACTGCCACGCCGCAGGCAGCATCCAGGTTCGGCCATAATCCGGTGTCCTTTCTCATAACCGCTATCGCCGTACTTATCGAGGCTACGTCCGCATTGGCCCTCGTAATTTTTGCCTCATCAATTTCCTTAAATATAAGTGGAACAAGAATGCCAGCGAGTATTGCAATAATTCCGGCCACCACAATGACCTCAATAAGGGTAAAACCCCTTCTATCCATACGCATAGCACCTCCGCTCATCATTAAATAATCTTAATATACACATTTTACATACTAGCATATTTCTTTATAAATCCCAATCAAAACTTTAATTAAAACAGTCCGTTACGTTTATTTCATCACGGCGACAGACAGATCACGCAAAAGAATTCGCCTAGTGCGAAGCAGGTCATGCACTACATCCCGCCTTGCCAATAGAGGGATCAAGTCAATTCGAGGTCGTAGACAGTTCTCCCGCATATATATATTGATTGGCGCCGTACTCGCGGCCTGATATAATTGGAACAGGCATATAGCCCAGGGCAAGGAGGCTGAAAATGAGCGGTATTGAAGCACTCTGTGGCGCAGACAGAGAGATGATGCTGGAGTTCAGCAGACTCTGCATCAATCGTCTTCATGCCAGTCTGCCGCTTCGGCTGCTCCTTACACCCTTTCAGCCCATCCTCGAGGCCAATGTTCTGAAGGAGATCGAGAAGGACCAGTTGATTATCAGACATGCTGCAACAGAACATGCGAAGGGAAGAGCGCGGGAAGTCGTCAATATAGACGGTCTTTTCGAGGCAACCAAGGCAATCGATACGGTATTCCTGAATACATTGTCGAATCCCTTCATCTCGATTGATATCAGGTATGACGATTTTGAAGAGATTCGCAAAAAAAGAATTGCCGCCTTCGTTACGCTGGCCTTCAACCTTCTCAATAACTGGAATGACCATTCATCCTTCCCGGAGATTGTGAGAAACACTTTTTCGGAAAATAATTACAGGATTAGGCTCGGCGAAGTTCTGCATCTCTATAATGCGGAGACGCGGATGCTGGGCAATTCAGCCATCCTCAATGGTCCTGCCGGCAGGATAAAAGACCTTTTTTCGGAAAAACTGTTTTCTACAATGGAAAAAACTGCCGGAGACATCTCCGCCGCATATGCGCGCAACATTTTCAACGGGGAATGAGGTCCCCCTTTCAGGTGCAGCTGACCAAATCCTGACAAACAGTGCTGTACCAGCTATCTCTTCAGCAGTCTGTATACCGAGAGGAGACTGAGGAGGACGGCCGAACCCGCAGCCACAAGAGAAGGAGTCTGGTTCCCCATCAGCGCAAAGAAAAGCCCTGCTGTTGAGGCGTTTACCGTAAGGATCACAAGGAGAAGGACATCCGAGACCGACGTGAGCTGTGTCGCAATTCCCTTCATATCCCCCTTCCCGAGTTTAAAGGAGAGCTCCCCTCTGCTCGCCTTCCTGAGAAATGCATGGGCCTGGGAAGGGAGGTCAACCAATTCTGAGAGTTTCTTCTTCAGTGTCATGAGGATCTGGTTAATCCCCTCCTCCCCCGTTCCCATGAAGAATTCCTTGATATAGGGCCTCGAAATTTCGATTATATTCAGATCAGGGTTGAGGCGATAGGCCATACCATTGAGCATGCCAACTGTCCTTAAAAGCAGCATGAAATAGTTGGGCACCTGAAAATTATGGATAACGCCCCGGATATTATTGATCTCTTCTGCAATATCATCCACATCAAGTGCCTTCAGCTCCTCAGGAGTACTGTACCGGTATTTGTCGATAAGATCCTGGGTGACCTCAGTTATCACTCCATAGTCTGCATCCGCGATCAGAAATCCCATCTTTTCGAGCGCTTCCACAATAGCGGCAGCATCATTATCAACGATGGCATTGGCATAGCGCCTCAGATTCCTTCGAGTGGCATCGCTGATCGCCTGCACCATGCCGAAATCGACAAAGACAATGGTCGGCCCTTCACCAACAAAGATATTTCCCGGATGGGGGTCGCCGTGAAAAAAACCGTGAACAAAGATCATCCGCGCATACGTTTCAACAAGGAGATTTACCAACAACCCGCAGTCCATCCCTGAGGCCTTGATCGCCGCACACTCGGTTATCTTGATCCCTCCCACATACTCAAGGGTCAGGACCTTCCCCCGTGAATAATCCCAATACACCCGCGGGATGACTACCCGCTTGTCAGCACTGAAATTTATCCTGAAGCGCTCTGCGTTTCTGGCCTCCTGTACATAATCCAGTTCGGAGCGTATAATCCGGGAGAACTCCTCGTGGAGAATTCTGAGGTTAATCCAGCCCAGCCTGCCCCGGAGCAGCTTTATGAGCACCTCAAACATCTTTATGTCGGTCTCGATTACCCTTTCAATCCCCGGGTACTGAACCTTGACCGCCGCTTCCCTGCCGTCTTTCAAAACAGCCCGATGCACCTGGCCAAGGGATGCAGCAGCAATCGGTTCCTTTTCGAACTCTGAAAAAATGTCCTCAGGCGCTGACCCGAGTTCATCAATGATCCGTTGCCTGATTTCACGAAAATCGTGCGGGGGGACCTGGTCCTGCAACTTCGAAAGTTCTTCAACAAATTCGTCCGGCAGGAAATCCTTACGCGAACTCAGGAATTGCCCCACCTTGATCATGACACCCTTCATTTCCAGGGCCTTCTCCCTGATAAGGATCGCATTTTGCCTGTGGAGCCGGCTGATTCGGGCTGCGTTCCGCCCGGCAGGAAGAAAAATGCCCACGAATCTCGCCATGCGGTATGAGATCAGTATCCTCACTGCGATAAGGAGCCCCCGGAGGAATCTCTTTCTGTAGTGGATCGTCGTCATAATTTAATTAGACTGTAGCGGAATTGGGCGCGAAATGCAATGAAGGAGCATGCCGAACATCTGTTATCAGGACCGCATAGGGTTGAAGAATAGGGTAGACCGGGACCCTGCCTGAGAAAAAAAAATAAGCTGACATTATCCGCATTCCGTGCGACAATGTTTATAAGCATATTTAATAGATATATAAATACTGCATCGGAGGAAGGGTATGGCAATGACAGCATGCAAAGGGCCGGCTGATATGGGCGGCGCCGGGCAAATGCAGTGCAAGCCCTCGCTGGGCGACCGCGAGCAATGTGTCAGAGTCGAGACGCAATGTGACGCGCCGCACCGGGACACTTTTATCAGGGAAATCTTCGCGGCAATTGCCTCGGATATCGATTTTCTCAGTACATTCTTCAGCTTTGGTCTGGACCAGGGCTGGCGTAAGAGACTTGTCTCCCTTTCAAATTTGAAGGACGGAGAGAAGGTGCTCGATCTCTGTACCGGCACGGGGAAACTGGCGCTCCTGCTTTCAGAAAAAGTCGGCACCGAAGGCTCCGTCTTTGGTGTAGACTTCAGCCCGGAAATGCTTGACGAGGCAAGGAAGAAACGCGGCCCCTCCTCATCCAATATCAGCTTTGCGCTCTCCGACGCAAAGAAACTCAGCTTTCCGGGGGATGCCTTTGATGCAGTGACTGTTTCGTTCGGCATGAGAAATATCCCGGATACTGCCGGAGCCCTGCAGGAAGCCTTCAGGGTCCTGAAGCCTGACGGCAGATTCTTCTGCCTTGAACTGACTCCGCCCAAGAGCCGATGGGTTAAACCGCTCTATACATTATACTGCTTTAAGATCATGCCCTTCATCGCCATGAAGATACTGAAAACAGCCATCCCGTATAACTATCTTCCTCGCTCGATCAAGGCGTTTCCTTCCTCCGAAGAGTTCAGGAGCACTCTGGAGGCCTGCGGCTTCACCGATGTGGGTATTCATTCGATGTCCTTCGGCATTGCAACCATTTTTGAAGCCCGCAAAGGCCTTCGGACCTGTTCCCCTGATTAGAAAGAAGACAGCTTAATCCCTCTGCTACAATAGAAGCATGAAGAAGTATACTCTGCACAGGCCGGCGGCAACCTTCACCGTCGGCTACGAGCACGAACTGAATCCGGAACAATATAAGGCGGTAATGCACCAGAACGGGCCGGCGCTCGTCCTTGCAGGAGCCGGAACCGGAAAAACTCGGGTTGTGACGTACCGCGTGACCCGCCTGATCGAATCAGGAGTCGGGCCGGAGAACATCCTTCTGCTGACCTTCACCAACAAGGCTGCCAGAGAGATGATGCGGCGGGCGGAACTCCTGGCCGGAAGAAACACATCCGGACTTTTTGGCGGAACCTTTCACCATGTGGCAAACCTCATCCTCCGGCAGCATTATGTTCTGGCAGGGTACAAACAGGGCTTTTCTATCCTCGATCGCGAAGACGCCATAGAGCTTTTTGAGGCATGTATTTCAGAGGTATTCCGAAAGGACGCTGTCCTGCCCCGCGGGTCCGTGCTCCTGGAGATCTGCAGCCTGGCGAAGAATACCGGCATGGGTCTTGAGGAGGTCATCGCCCTGAGGTTCCCGCATTTCCTAAAGGCACATGATGAGGTAACACGCATAACCGCACTCTATGAATCAAAGAAACAAAACCTGAACCTGATGGACTTTGATGACCTGTTGCTCCTCTGGAAAAAGGTATTTACCGAAAACGAAAGGATACGGGAATATTACTCTCTCAAGTTCAGGTATATCCTTGTTGACGAATATCAGGACACAAACCGGTTGCAGTCGGAGATCATCGACCTTTTGACCGGGGAGGAGCAGAACCTCATGGTTGTTGGTGACGACGCCCAGTCGGTCTATTCCTTCAGGGGCGCCGCCTTCCGGAATATCCTCAAATTCCCTGAGCGCTACAAAAACGCGGTCATGCACACGCTGACGACAAACTACCGGTCGACGCCGGAAATACTGTATCTCGCAAACATGATCATATCCCGCAATAAAAATCAGTTCAGCAAGGAACTGCGGGCTGTTCAGCCGTCGGGCGGCCCCCCGAATATCGTACCGTTGAAGGATATATTCCAGGAGGCCGAGTTCGTCTCCTCGGTCATTGCCGAACTGAATGCGGACGGGACAGCGTTTAACGATATTGCAGTGCTCTACCGGTCGCATTACCAGTCCATGCAGCTCCAGATGGAACTGCAGCGACGGGGTATCCCGTTCGAGATCCGTTCCGGACTTAAATTCTTCGAACAGGCACACGTCAAGGATATCCTTGCGTACCTGAAGGTGATCACCAACCCCTTTGACGAGATAGGCTGGAAGAGGATACTCAAACTGGTCAAGGGAATCGGCAATATATCTGCAGGAAAAATCTGGAACGATATACAGAAAGCTGAAAACCCTGCTGATGCCGTCTTTGAGGCCATATGCCATGTCCCCAGAAAATCGGCTGACGGCTTCAGCCTGCTGCTGGATGTCATCAGGGAGCTGAGGAACGCACAATATCTAGCCTCACCCTCAAACGCGATTGACTACATCCTGCGGCACGGCTATGAGAACCATCTGTACAATACCTATCCGAACGCAGAGGTGCGGATCGAGGATGTTGAACAGTTGATACGTTTCGCCATGAAGTATGACTCGCTGGAGGTCTTCCTGAGCGAACTGGCCTTGCAGGGGATAGCCGAGCCCGATTCGGGAGGTACGGAAGACCCTGACGGCCGGGTCATTCTTTCAACGGTCCATCAGGCCAAGGGGCTCGAGTGGAACGAGGTCTTTATAATCGGAATGAATGACGGACGCTTTCCGTCCGCAAAAGCGCTGAAAACAGATGACGAGGAAGAAGAGCGTCGGCTTTTTTATGTTGCTGCGACACGGGCGCGCGAATCCCTGTATGTCTGCTATCCCCTCATGTCGGAAGACTGGAACAGCACCGGCCTGCTGAGGCAGTCACGCTTTTTAAAGGAGCTTCCGCAGGATTGTTTTGAGGAGATCAGGGTCGAGGTTGTATAATAATCACATGAGCTACTCCGAAACAATAAAAAACGGGTTCAGGATAATAAACAGCAGGTGGCAGCTTATCCTTGTACAGGCAGCCATGATGCTCCTGAACTGTGTCGGCTTTTTCATTATTGTCGGCATACCGCTCGGCATCGCCTTTATTATCTTCGGGCTCGACCTTACCGGGCTGGCGGAAATGAAGGATATCATGGCGATGATCAAGAACCCGGCCGAGCTGGTTTCAAAATATTTCGGGCTGATTCTGATCGTCATCGCCTGCTTTCTGTTTTACGTCACGCTGGTCACGACGGCAGGACTCTACGTATTCAGCGGCTCGATCGGAATCATCGGCCGGGGTATTCTTGACCCGGGGTCGAAATTCAGCTCGAAGAGTTTCTTCGCCGAGGCACGCCGGCTGTTCTTTCCCCTGATGTGGTATTCACTGCTTGTGGGCCTCGTATTCCTTGGCATCACCTTCGCTCTCGGCCTCTTCGGGGGAGGCATCGCAGCCATAGTCTCCGCGGCCCGGAGCCAGGACTCAACCCTCGCCCTCTTCCTGGGCATTTTCTTTTCGCTGGTCCTGGTGTTGATGGGCCTCAGCTTTCTCCTCGGAGCGCTGGCTGTGACCGTCTACGGGATAGCAGTCCTGTATTTCAAGGGCGGCGGCGCCACGGCTTCATTCCGGGCCGCCTTCCGGTTCCTCTGGAACCGCCAGCAGGCCTTCTGGCTCTATGTTGTTCTTTTGGCAGGCTATGTCCTCCTGAGCTTCTTTATCATGCTGATCGTCTACCCCTTCAACCTGATCCCGATCATCGGGACGATCATCTCATTCCCGTTCCAGATACTTTCCTATATAGCCCAGAGTTATCTGGGGCTCATCATCCTGGCTATCATTTTCAATTATTACTACGAGGCAGAAATCAGGCAGGCCCGGACTGAAGAGATCCCCGGCGGGACGGCAGTGTCAGATTCCACGACTCCCGGAGATATTTCTGCTCCAGAAGGATCTCTGCCTGCAGAAGCTCGGCCGGAGTCGGAGCAGACGGGACAAGGCGAACTGCAAAGCGATCCTCAAACGCAGCAGCAAGAGCTCGCTTCAGCCGACCCTCATCAACCTCAGGCACCGACTCCCTGATCCCGGTCATGCACGGGCGCAGCGAATCCGGGCTGAGCCTGAAGATCCTCAGCATCAGGTCTTCATTGTGCTCATAGGGAAGGGAGCCCTGCTGTAACAGTCCGTCAGCCCAGCGCTTCTGGGCGGCGCCGACGATCTTTCTGCTGCTCAGGAGGATCTCACCGTATGAGCTCGACTGAAAACAAAGCGGACTGCCGGCCAGAACAGCTCCCCTTTCCCGATCCCCCCTGATATCCGCAGGCAGTCCGATGCTGAGCAGGGCCCGATAGATGGCCTCGCTGATGTTGCGGTAACTGTTCATCAGCCCCCCTGAAAAAGAGGCAAGGTCGGTTTTTGCGGAAAAACTATAGGTCAGCTCGGCGTCGTGCAGAATAGCCCTGCCCCCTGTCGGCCTTCTCACGACCGGGACCCCCCGCGCCAGGCAATACGCATGATCGATATCGTCGGGCTGCTGAAAACAGCCGAGAGTCACAGAGGGGACCTTCCAGGTATAGAGCCGCAGAACCGGAGGGGAGCCTCCCTGCCGGACCGCCAGGGCCAGAGCCTCGTCCAGAGCCATGTTGAAGGCAGCCTCGCACGATCCGGAATCGATCAACCGCCAGCTCTGTTTCATGGTTCAGGTCTGTGCCCCTGACGCCCGATCAGTAACCGCTGCCGAAAAAAACTGTCTTCATTTCAGGCTTGAGGCCGTGTTCCGTAAGCCGGTCATACTCATCGTTTTTCGCTTTGACCGTTCTGACCAGTTCATGCCCAATCCTCGCAGTCTCTGTTTCAACCGCCCCCTGTATGAGTGATTCCGGATCGACTCCCGGCTCAACAGGCACCTGGACCTCCCTGAGCTCCGACATCCTTCTTGCTGCCTCATCGCGGTGAAAGGACTCCCGGACAATCCTGACATGGTCGTGCTCATGCTCAAGCAGTCCGGTCATGAAGCTCTGCCACTGCTGAAGATCGTGGAAGCCGAGCTCAGAGTCAGGGCTCAGCATCGGCAGCAGAACAACAATGTCAGACCTGAACTGAATGTCCCTGACCGTGACCGCTCCACGGAGTTGGGATCCGTCCCGCGTGTAGGAAGAGTCAAAGGAATACGACCAGCCGGTCGTCCATCGGGTCTCCCCTGCATAACGCCGGCTATCGCCTGAATCATACGGACCGTTCGCCTGCACAGAAGCGAGCACCTCTCCGAAACTCCTGCCATACACGGGGTAATAGTCGTAGCGCACCCCGCCCAAAAGGCTGAGATTGACCCTCTGGTCCTTTTTCGGCCTATAGGTCTGCAAAGGCTGAGCTGCCCGGGGACGCTTCAGACCGAACGGGTTATCCGTAACAATAAGCGTTCCCTCGTCATCGAAGTACTGGAACACCTCGGCATGCAGAGGGGTAGTAAAGACCAGCACGACGACACAGGCAATAAAGAATCTCAGAACGTTTCGAAGGTTTATCATCCTGATACCTCTGTAGAATTCGCTATTTCCGGAAAGATCGGACCAGGCCTAAGTATCCGCTATGCCGAGCTTTTTAATCTTGCGATAGAGCGTAGCAAGGTCAACCCCAAGCTCCCGGGCAACCGCATCCTTGCTGCCGTCATATGTCCGGAGTGATTCCCGGATGATCTTTTCCTCGTAATATTCAAGCCTGTCTTTCAGGGTCTGGGCACCCCTGGAACCCTGCGGCACCTTTATCTTTCCCGCCAACTCCGAGAGCCCTATCCGGTCCGTATTGGTGAGCACAACTGCCCGTTCGATCACGTTCCGCAGTTCGCGGATATTTCCCGGCCAGGGGTAACTGTTCAATGCCTCAAGCGCTTCATCGCTGATATCCGATACGGTCTTGCCGTTCTCTTTACTGAACTGCTCGACAAAATGGCGCGCAAGCACAGCTATATCCTCTTTCCTTTCTCGCAGGGGAGGGACCGTCACCTCGATTACATTGAGACGGTAGTACAGGTCCTCCCTGAAAAGCCCCTTTTCAATCTGCTCCTCAAGATGCTTGTTTGTCGCTGCGATGAGCCGGACATCGACAAAGAACGATTTCGTATCTCCCAGGGGCTGGACTTCGCCGGTCTCAAGCACCTTGAGCAGTTTCGCCTGCAGGGACATCGGCATATCCCCGATTTCATCCAGAAACAGGGTCCCCTGGTCTGCCATCGTGATCAGGCCTTTTTTGTCAGAGGCGGCCCCGGTGAAGGCCCCCTTCCGGTACCCGAAAAGCTCGCTCTCAAGGAGGTTCTCGGGGATCGCAGAACAGTTGATCGAAATAAACGGTTTATCCTTCCGCTGGCTGTTGGAATGAACAATCTCGGCGATAACGCCTTTGCCGGTGCCGCTTTCGCCGAGGACGAGAATATTGCTCCGCGTCGGGATAACCTTCTCGAGGACCTCGAAGACCTTATGGATCTGGGGCGACGCACCCACGAACTGGCGGCTTCCGAATTTCTGACTGAGCTGCTGCCGCAGCACCAGGTTCTCCATCAGAACCTTCTTATGCTCAAGAAGGCGCCTGACGGTCATCTTCACATCTTCGTTTATGAACGGTTTGACGATATAGTCGCTCGCTCCCTTCTTCATCGCCGTTACCGCAGATTCAACCGATGCAAACGCGGTCATCATGATAACAATCAGGTTGGGGTTCATACCGAGGGCGCGGTCAAGCAGTTCCATCCCGTCAATCCCCTCCATCTTCAGGTCGGTAATCACGAGGTCGAAATCATCCGTCTCAATCCTTTTCAGCGCATCCTGGCCGTTGTGGGTCGTAGCGACCTTATAGCCCTCCCTTGTCAGCAGGAATTCGAGAGCTCTGCAGATATCGCGCTCGTCATCGACGACCAGTATCCTGTATGGATTAACTTTCATAATATGGCAACCTCACCCTGAATATTGTCCCGCCCCCTGGCCTGTTCTCAACCAGGATGTCCCCCTGGTAACTCTTGATTATATTATAGCTTACCGCAAGCCCCAGCCCGGTACCCATCTCTTTCGTGGTAAAAAACGGATCAAAAATCTTTTCGACAAATTCTGCCGGAATTCCGGAGCCGGTATCGGCAACTGAAACCTCGAGCTCCCGATCCATCTCCTGTGCCGTGATGTCGAGGGTGCCGCCGTTCGGCATGGCATCCGCCGCATTCAGGATGATATTCATGAGAACCTGGATCAGCTGTGTCTCATCGACAGACACTCCCGGAAGGCCTGCAGGGATATTGATTCCGATCGTAATATGCTTCATCCGTTTGTCGTATTTGACCAGGTCGAGAGTCTGCCTGACGAGGTCCTGGATATCGGCATGGCGCAGGTCGGTCGTGCGCGTCTTCGAAAAACTCGACATCTGGCGTACAATATCGGCGATCCTGTTGATATGCTTGGCGATCGTATCGAGACTCTCTTTTGTGAATTCGTCGTGGTCCATCTCGCGCAGAATCTGCACGTAGGAGGAGATTGAGGTGAGCGGGTTCCCGATCTCGTGGGCAACGCCGGCCGAGATCCTCGCAAGGGCCGAAAGCTTTTCAGAATTCATCATACGCTCCTCCATCCGCTTCATCTCGGTTATATCCTGTATCAGGACGAGCGTCTGAGTCTGTCCCTCGGATGCGAATATCGGGGTCGAGGTGATCTGGAAATACCCCTTCCTGTTTGCAAAGTCCCGCCGGATCACCTCGCGGAGCAGCCGGTTGTCGACAATCGCGCTATGGAGGCCTCCGCCTCCGTAGATATCTGCAAGGGCGATATCGTCCTTGTCCTCTTTCCCCAGCCAATCCCTCATGGTCCTGTTAACCCAGACCACGGTCTCTGTCCCCCGGTCAATAACGCAGAGCCCTCCTTCGATGGCGCTGACAATAGCATCCAGCTTCTCTTTCTCTCCCCGCAGTTCGTCGGTCCGGCTGACAACCATCTCCTCGAGTCTCAGCGCATAATCGTGGATCCTGGTCTTCAGCTTCACCTCTTCGGTAACATCGCTGCTCGACAGAATGATCCCCTCGATCACATTATGGATGACCAGAGGGTTAATGCTGATGTTCAGATACAGCGACCGGTCGGCTTTTTTGTATGTGTAGTTGCTGAGGCGGTGGCTCTTGCCCTCGAGACAATGTGCGAGGACCCCGCGCAGCATGTCCAGGTCCTCCTCCTGCTCCACGGGAAAGACTTCAAAGAAACTTCTTCCGACAAGATCGGCCTTTTCTGCGCCGCAGAGCCTCTCCTGGGACGAGTTTACCGTCTTGATCCGCATGTCCAGGTCGAGCACCATGATCTTCGACTCGGTGCTCTCGAGGAGGTTCTCAAGGTACTCCTTGGCCTGCAGCACCTCTTTCTCGAGGAGCTTCTGGGTCTCCAGATGCTTTGCCTTCTCCTCTGCCTTCACCCGCTGCCGGTTCATCGAGGCGACGACAAAGGCAAAGGCAAGGGTTGTCAGGAATATCGAGATGGCAAGGAGGGAATGCAGCTGCATGCTCTTCCGGATGCTGAAGGTCACCTCTGAATACGGCATCGAGACGCAGACGATCCAGGAGATCTGCGAGATTTTTGCGCGGGCGAACGCGATGATCTTGTCCTCGCCGCGAGGGGCTATATAGGAGCTGAACCCCTTTTCATCGCTGCTCAGGATCTTTTTTTCGAGGTCGAAGGATTTGTGGCATTCAAAACAGGTCAGGTCCGCGCGGTAGATATTTTTTCCGACCATTTCCGTCTGTGTCGGATGGTAAAGCAGGGTTCCGTTGCCGTTCATCATCCAGGCATACCCGCGGCTGCCGGTCCGTATCGGCTCAAGAAATTTCCTGCTTATCGAATCGATCGATATATCAATCAGGATATAGCCTTTCGTCTGGCTTCCTTCCCGGGCGACGGGTGTAAGCAGGACAAGCTTGCGCCCTTCCTCAACCATATCGTGGAACTGTACATCCCCCGGTTTCACATTTTTTGCAATCTCGAAATGTTCGAGGTCGTCCTTGTCCAGCGCCGTGCCGCTTGAGCTGTAGACGAGCTTCCCTCTGCCGTCCAGAATCTTGAGTCCCATACTCAGGTCCTCGGTAAGCTCTGAAAAGGTGTCTTTAATAAAGGGCTCTATTTGTTCCGGGGCAAGCCCCCGCGTATAGAGCAGGCGGGAGAATCTGGTCGTTTCTTCCTCGAGGTGTTCAATCTCGTCGCTGATATTCTTGGCAATGGATTTCGCAATCAACTGCTTTTCGTTGCTGAACTGCTGAGCCATCTCGCCCTGATAGCTCTGCTGAAAAAAGATGTTCAGCGTTATGATCACCGAGATGACAAGGACTATCAACCCGAACAGGGTAATATTAGTCTTCATGGATCCTGCCTGATGGCATCAAATAACTCCCTGGATATTTTTTGTGGCAGCCTGCGTCGGCAGCAGGAATATGTTGCCCACAGAATACAGGTACATGATAACAGATAGGACAGCCAAAATAAAAAAGCCCCCCGGCGGTCCACAGCAGACCCCCGGGGGGCTCGATACGAACAACCTGCTACTCTTCGACGGCTGGCGCCGAAAAGATCGGTTTAAGCTCCCGCTTTACAAAGGTATTCTTGTATTTTGTCATGCCCGTTCCTGCGGGAATGACCCGGCCCATGATCACATTCTCCTTCAGCCCGCGCAACTCATCGATCATGCCGTTGATCGCGGCCTCGGTCAGAACACGTGTTGTCTCCTGGAACGATGCAGCGGAGACAAAGCTGTCCGTTGTCAGCGATGCCTTCGTTATGCCCAGCAGAAGGGGCTTGCCCTGTGCAGGGGTGCCTCCCTCGGCCTTGACCCTGGCGTTCTCCTCCTGGAAGAGCATCCGGTCAACCTGTTCGCCGATCAGGTAGATAGTGTCTCCGGCATCCTCGATACGGACTTTCCGCATCATCTGCCTGACAATCACCTCGATATGCTTGTCGTTGATCGAGACACCCTGCAGCCGGTATACCTTCTGCACCTCGTCGACAAGGTAGCTCTGCAACTCCTTTGGCCCGAGGATATCAAGAATGCTGTGGGGATTGACCGCCCCGTCCATCAGCGGCTCGCCGGCCTTGACCCAGTCGCCTTCGTGCACGCTGACATGCTTGCCCTTGGGGATGTCATACTCCTTGGTGGTTTCCCCGCCCTTGACGACAACAACCCTCTTGCCTTTCTGGGCAGCCTTGAACTCAACGATACCGTCAATCTCGGAAACAAGGGCCTGCTCCTTCGGCTTGCGGGCCTCAAACAGCTCTGCAACCCTCGGCAGACCTCCGG
Organism: uncultured Thermodesulfovibrio sp.; assembly: GCA_964499365.1. GTDB lineage: Bacteria > Nitrospirota > Thermodesulfovibrionia > Thermodesulfovibrionales > UBA6898 > PALSA-1316. Next base: position 10,974 of record CAZCKU010000026.1, on the reverse strand, counting down.
TTATGTCCTTGGTCTTGGTCGTCTCACGCGGGATCTTCGCCAGGATATCTCCGGGGAAAACCACGTCATTCCGGTCGACAAGAATATGTGCGCCGGATGGCAGCACGTAGCTCGCCGGGTTGTTTGTCCCGGGGATCTTGAAAGTCGACTTGCCGTGCTCGTCCTTGATCGAAATTCGCGGCCGCATGTGCGTCGGGTATTCGATAACGACCTTGTGTGACAGACCGGTCGTCTCGTCAACTTCTTCCTTGAACGTCATACCTTCAACGATATCGCCAAGAGCTATCTTTCCGCCGAGCTCGGTAAGGATCGGGGTTGAGTAGGGATCCCACTCGACCAACCGCTGTCCCGCCTCAACGCGCTTGCCCTCCGCAACCAGCAGCTTCGCACCGTAGACAACCGAGTACTTCTCACGCTCCCGGTTCTTGGAATCGACAATCGCAATGCTGCCGTTTCTGTTCATGACGACCAGAACGCCCTCACGGTTTTTGACGGTATTGATATTGATAAACTTTATCGTACCGCCATGTTTTGCCTCGAGAACAGTCTGCTCAACAACCTTTGACGCCGTACCACCGATATGGAACGTACGCATCGTAAGCTGGGTACCGGGCTCTCCGATCGACTGTGCGGCGATGATGCCGACCGACTCTCCGATCTCGATCGACTCTCCGCGCGTAAGGTCCCTGCCGTAGCATTTTGCGCATACGCCGAACTTGGACTGGCAGGTCAGGACCGAACGTATCTTCACCTTGTCATAACCGGCCTCGATAATCTTGTCCTTCTGCTCCTCCTCGATCTCCTGGTTCCGCTTGACAGCAAATTCTTTCGTATCAGGGTCCCTGAGATCTTCCACGGCAAATCTGCCAAGGATCCTCTCCTCAAGCGGCTGGATGATCTCACCGCCTTCAATCAGGGAGACGACCGTGATACCGTCTCTGGTCCCGCAGTCATCCTCGGTGATCAGGACATCCTGTGCAACGTCGACAAGACGGCGTGTCAGATAACCCGAGTTCGCCGTCTTGAGTGCTGTATCAGCAAGACCCTTACGGGCGCCGTGCGTGGATATGAAATACTGGAGAGGGGTCAGGCCCTCGCGGAAGTTTGCGGTGATCGGGGTCTCGATGATCTCGCCGGACGGCTTTGCCATCAGACCTCTCATACCCGCCAACTGCCTGATCTGTGCCGCGCTGCCTCGCGCTCCGGAGTCAGCCATCATGAAGATGCTGTTGAACAGCCGCTTTTCCTGGAGCTCCTCAAGTTCCTTCTCGGTCGCGACGTGCTCATCTTCGGCACGCGCGTCCTTCGCGACATTCTCATCTTTATCCTCAGCCCCAAGCTCCTTCATCATTTCCTCGGCTATCCGCTCGGTCACATTCGCCCATATATCGATAACCTTGTTGTAACGTTCACCCTGGGTGATGAGACCGTCGGCATACTGCCTCTGGACCTCCATGACCTCATGTTCTGCATCCAGAATCATCTTCGGTTTCTTTGACGGTATATGCATATCCGCCATACAGATCGATATGCCTGATAGGGTGGCAAAATGGAAGCCGAGCTTCTCGAGGTTGTCGAGGAAAACAACGGTCGCACGCTTGCCGGCCTTCTTATAGGAAAACTCGATAATCTTCGAGAGTTCCTTCTTGGTCATGTCCTTGTTGATCATCGCAAAGGATATCTCGGGAGGAACGATCTCAAAGAAGATCACCCTGCCGGCCGTGGTCTCGACAAACTCCCCGTTCATGCGCACCTTGATCCGGGCGTGCTCACTGAGCTGGCCGGCATCATAGGAGATTCTGACATCCTCGGGGCTGGAGAAGCATTTCCCTTCGCCGAACGCGCCCTTTCTTTCCTTCAGCAGGTAGTAGATGCCGAGGACCATGTCCTGCGTCGGAACCACGATCGGCTTGCCGTTTGCAGGAGACAGAATATTGTTGACCGACATCATCAGCACACGCGCCTCAATCTGGGCCTCGATCGACAGCGGTACGTGCACCGCCATCTGGTCTCCGTCGAAGTCCGCGTTGAAAGCAGTACAGACGAGCGGATGGAGCTTGATCGCCTTGCCTTCGACAAGCACGGGATCAAACGCCTGGATACCGAGCCGGTGAAGCGTCGGGGCACGGTTCAGGAGGACAGGGGTTTCCCTGATAACCTCTTCGAGTGCATCCCAGACCTCGGGGGTCTCCTTCTCAACGAGTTTCTTGGCAGCCTTGATGGTCGTTGCATGGCCCTTTTCCTCAAGCTTGCTGAAGATGAACGGCTTGAAGAGTTCGAGCGCCATACGCTTCGGAAGTCCGCACTGGTGCAGCTTCAGATCGGGACCGACCACGATAACCGAACGGCCGGAATAGTCGACACGTTTGCCCAGCAGGTTCTGCCTGAAGCGGCCCTGCTTGCCCTTGATCATGTCGCTGAGTGATTTCAGCGGCCTCTTGGTGGCTGTCTTGAGGACCTTGGAGCGGCGTCCGTTATCAAACAGTGCATCGACAGCTTCCTGCAGCATCCTCTTCTCGTTCTTGATGATAACGCTCGGGGCCTTCAGTTCGACCAGCCTTTTGAGGCGGTTATTCCTGTTGATCACCCTGCGGTACAGATCATTGAGATCGGACGTTGCAAAGCGCCCCCCCTCAAGCGGAACCAGCGGCCGCAGGTCCGGGGGCAGGACAGGGATGACGTCCATGATCATCCAGTCCGGCTTGTTCTCGGATTTTCTGAAGGCCTCGACCACTTTCAGCCTCTTGGTCAGTTTCTTCTTGACGCCGATCGATACCGCTTCCTTTATCTTCAGCTTGAGATCGGTCGCAAGAACTTCAAGGTCTATCACCTTGAGAAGTTCCCTGATGGCCTCGGCTCCCATACCACCCTTGAAGCGCGTGCCGAACTCTGCAACTTTTTTCTTGTACTCCTCGTCACCAAGGAGTTCCTTTGCCTTGAGCGGCGTATCTCCCGGATCGATGACAATATAGCTCTCGAAGTAAAGCACCTTCTCAAGATTTCTCATCGTCATGTCGAGGAGTGTCCCGATGCGGCTGGGGACCCCCTTGAGGAACCAGATATGGGCAACCGGCGTGGCCAGCTCGATATGGCCGAGCCTTTCGCGGCGCACCTTGGATTGAATGACCTCAACACCGCACTTGTCGCAGACAATACCGCGATGCTTCATCCTCTTGTATTTGCCGCAGATGCACTCCCAATCCTTGATCGGTCCGAATATCTTTGCGCAAAAAAGACCGTCCCTCTCAGGCTTAAAGGTACGGTAATTTATTGTTTCAGGCTTCTTGACCTCACCATACGACCACTCCCGGATCCTCTCGGGAGAGGCAAGTTTGATTCTGATCGCCTCGAAGTCTGTGGGATTTTTTGGTTTCTGGAATATGGCGTAAATGTCTTCTGCCATGCTATTCCCCCTTCTTCTTTTTCTCCAGAAGCTCTACGTCAAGACCAAGGCTCTGGAGTTCTTTGATTAATACATGGAACGATTCGGGGACACCGGGCTCCAATGTTGCATCGCCCTTGACAATCGCCTCATACATCCGTGCTCTTCCGGTCACATCATCGCTCTTGACCGTCAGGAATTCCTGGAGCGTATAGGCTGCCCCGTAACCCTCAAGGGCCCAGACCTCCATCTCACCGAGTCTCTGCCCGCCGAACTGGGCCTTACCGCCGAGAGGCTGCTGGGTGACCAGTGAATATGGCCCAATGGACCGGGCATGGATCTTATCATCGACAAGATGATGCAGCTTCAGCACATAGGTATACCCGATGGTCACCGGCCGTTTGAAACGCTCGCCGGTCTTCCCGTCCCGGAGTTCGATCTGGCCGGGCGGCGGTTCCTCTGCCTTGCTGGCATCCTCCTCGATGTTGTCAAAGCGTGTATCGCGCCCCGGTATCCGGGTGGTCATATCTGCGTCTTTCAGCATCTTCCTGATCTCGGACTCCTTTGCCCCCTCAAAAACAGGGGTGGCCACATGCAGTCCGAGCACCTTTGCGGCCAGGCCAAGATGGGTCTCCAGGATCTGTCCGACGTTCATACGTGACGGAACACCGAGGGGGTTCAGCACGACATCCACCGGGGTACCGTCCGGCAGAAACGGCATGTCCTCTTCAGGCATGACCATGGCGACAACACCCTTGTTGCCGTGGCGTCCTGCCATCTTGTCACCTATCTGGACCTTGCGCTTCATCGCAATATAGACCTTGATCAGCTTGTTGACACCCGGAGGCAGTTCGTCTCCCTTGCGGACCCTTTCGACCTTTTCGTCGTACTTGGACTCCAGCTTCTTGATATAATCGTTGGCGTTGCTGTTGACGGCCTCGATCTTTTCCTGAACGCCGGCGCTTTCGACCTTGATCCGGATCAGATGCTCATCCTTCACGTTTTCGAGCTGCTTTTCGGCGATCAGCTTCCCTTTTGTGACTATAAACTCCTTGGTCTTGGGATGCCTGACCTCCTCGGCAGCACGCTGGCCTGCCAGCAGTTCACGTATTTTTCTGAACTTCTCCTCCTTGATGACCTTGATCTCTTCCTGCAGGTCACGCTGGAGCCCCTGGATGTCGTCCTCTTCAATGCTCTTGGCGCGGGCGTCCTTGTTTATGCCCTTTCGGGAGAAGATACGGACATCCACTATCGTCCCCTCGATTCCGGGGGGAACATAGAGACAGCTCTCCTTTACCTCTTCAGCCTTCTCGCCGAAGATCGCCCTGAGAAGCTTCTCTTCGGGGGTCAGCTGCGTCTCACCCTTCGGCGTGACTTTGCCGACGATGATGTCACCGGGTTTCACTTCGGCGCCTATCCTGATGATGCCGCTCTCATCGAGGTCTTTCAATGCCTCTTCCCCGACGTTGGGGATATCCCGGGTTATCTCTTCAGACCCGAGCTTGGTCTCGCGTGCCTCGACCTCAAACTCCTCGATATGCACCGAGGTATAGATATCTTCCTTGACGAGGCGTTCGCTCAGCAGGATCGCGTCCTCAAAGTTATAACCGCCCCACGGCATGAACGCAATGAGAACATTCTGGCCGAGGGCGAGCTCTCCGAGATCTGTCGACTGACCGTCAGCGAGGATGTCGCCTTTCTCGACAACATCTCCAACGTTGACTATCGGTCTCTGGTTGATACAGGTCGCCTGGTTCGACCTCATGAACTTCAGCAGGTTGTAGATGTCGACGCCGCTCTCGCTGCCAGATACCCTGACAACGATCCTGGAGGCATCGACGCTCTCTACCGTGCCGGCTCTCCGGGCCATCACCAGCGCACCCGAGTCCCTGGCTGCAACATGCTCCATCCCCGTACCCACGATCGGGGCGCTCGGTTTAAGGAGCGGGACCGCCTGACGCTGCATGTTCGAGCCCATCAGGGCCCTGTTCGCGTCGTCGTTTTCGAGGAAGGGTATGAGGGCCGCGGAAATACCGACGACCTGTTTCGGCGATACGTCCATATACTGGACTTCCTGCGGGGTGACCATCCTGAAGTCCCCACCCTGTCTGGCGGAAACGGAGTCTCCGATGAGAAAGCCCTTTTTATCGATCGGCGAGGTCGCCTCAGCGATAATATATTTCTCGCCGTCTATGGCGGTGAAATGCTCGACCTTTTCGGTCACCTTCCCGTTTTCTACCTTCCGGTAGGGGGCCTCGATAAAACCGTAGTCATTGACGCGTGCATATGACGCCAGTGACGTTATAAGACCGATGTTCGGTCCTTCCGGCGTTTCGATCGGACATATTCTGCCGTAGTGGGTCGGGTGGACGTCGCGCACCTCGAAGCCGGCCCTTTCCCTTGTTAAGCCACCGGGGCCAAGGGCGGAAAGTCTCCGTTTGTGTGTAATCTCGGACAGGAGGTTTGTCTGGTCCATAAACTGGCTGAGCTGGCTCGAGCCAAAGAACTCCTTGATTGCTGCCATGACCGGCTTTGAGTTGATCAGGTCATGCGGCATGGCCGTCTCAAGCTCTGTCAGCGTCATTTTTTCCTTGATGGCCCGCTCCATGCGGACCAGTCCGATCCTGAACTGGTTTTCGAGCAGTTCGCCGATGCCGCGAATTCTCCTGTTCCCGAGGTGGTCGATGTCATCCACCTCTCCCTTGCCCGTTCTGAGGCTCAGGATGTAGCGGACGATTTCGATGATGTCCCTGTCGGTAAGCACCTTCGTCTCCAGAGGCGTATCGAGCCCGAGGCGTTTGTTGAGCTTCAGTCTTCCGACCGGCGAAAGGTCGTATCTCTTCGGATCAAAGAAGAGTCCGTTGAAGAGATCGCGCGCCGCCCTGATTGTCGGCGGTTCACCCGGTCTGAGTTTCTTGTATATTTCGATCAGCGCCTCTTCCTGGTTGTGCACCTTGTCCGTAAGGAGCGTATCGCGGAGCGACGACAGGTAGTGCACGTTATCGATAAACAACAGGTTCAGCGTATCTATTTTCAGGGCGAGGACCTTTTCGAAGGTCTCTGCACCCAGGACTTCATTGCCCTCAAGAATGACCTCGCCGGTCTTCGGATCGACAATATCCTTGAGTGTTATTCTGCCGACGATCTCCTCTTTGGTGATCGGGATGGCCTTGATGCCGGCAGCCTCCATCTTCTTGATCGCGCCCTTCGTGATCTTGCTGCCCTCCTTGACAATCACCTCTTTGCTGTCGGGCGAAACAATATTCTTCAGGGATTTCTGTCCGACCAGCACCTCGCTGACCAGGATCGAATAATCGTTGTTTGCCTTCAGATTGATCGTATCGACATGGTAAAAGGTCTTCAGCAGGTCTTCGTTCGAATAGCCGAGGGCCTTCATCACGATCGTAGCGGGGAGCTTCTTCCTGCGGTCTATGCGGACATAGAGTATATCCTTGCTGTCGAATTCAAAGTCGAGCCAGGACCCGCGGGAAGGGATCACGCGTGCCGAATAGAGGAGTCTGCCGCTCGCATGAGTCTTGCCTTTATCATGGCTGAAGAACACGCCGGGGGAGCGGTGCAGCTGGCTCACCACAACGCGCTCGGTACCGTTGATGATGAACGTACCCGTATCGGTCATCAGCGGCATTTCGCCTATATATACCTCCTGCTCTTTGGCCTCTTTAAGCCTTTTTTTGCCGGCAGCATCGGCCTCGAACAGGTTTAATTTCACGCTTATTTTTATGGGGGCGGCAAAGGTTGTGCCCTTCTGGAGGCACTCCCTGACGGTATACTTCGGCTCTCCGACGGTATACCCCATAATCTCAATCTCTGCCGTCTCATTATAATCGGTAATCGGGAAAACGCTCTGGAGCGCTGCCTGGAGCCCGGTATCCTCCCGCTGACTCCCGCCAACATCCTTCTGCAGAAATTTGTCGTACGAACGCTTCTGTATCTCAATAAGGTTTGGCACTTCAAGGAATTGAGGAACCTTTCCAAAACTCTTTCTATCTCTAAGCACCCTTGCCATATGTCTCCTTCTTTTTAAAAGATGCGGGGAAACGATAAACCGGGGACAAGAAGAGGCTTGCTCTCCTTATCCCCGCTCTCCGGTTCATCGGTTTATCGCCGAAAAAACTACTTGATTTCGACGGATGCTCCCTGCTCTTCGAGTTTCTCTTTCATGGAAGCAGCCTCTTCTTTTGATACGCCGGTCTTTACCGGCTTCGGGGCGCCGTCAACAAGGTCCTTCGCCTCTTTGAGTCCAAGTCCGGTCAATTCCCTGACCACCTTGATAACCTGGATCTTCTTGTCGCCTGCTGAAGAGAGGACAACATCAAAGCTGGTCTTCTCTTCTGCTGCTGCTGCGGCGGCTGCAGGGGCTGCTGCTGCGACTGCGACAGGTGCTGCCGCGGTCACTCCGTACCTCTCCTCAAACTCCTTGATGAACTTTGACATATCAAGGATAGTCATCGTGTCGATAAATTCAAAAACCTGTTCCTTAGTAATAGACATATAGTTGAAGCCTCCTTGGTAAACTGATTTCGTTATTAATTTGTTGTTTCTTTCTTCTTGCTCAGTGCATCAAGCGCATACGCAAAGCTCGTAACCGTCGCATTCAGAGAGCCGGCAAGCTTTGTAGCCGGGGCCTGAAGAACGCCTGCAAGCATAGCCAGCAGCGTCTCCCGCGACGGAAGATCTGCAATCTCCTTCACCTGCTGCGGATCACAGAATCTGCCCTCGACGACCGCACCTTTAACCTGCAGCTTGTCATTGCCCTTGGCAAACTCAAGAACCTTCTTGACGACAAGGACGGGATCGTCGTAGCCGATCGCAATACCGACCGGCCCCTTGAACGAATCAGCAGCAACCGAAACCGAGGTTTCCTGTGATGCAATCTTCGCAAGGGTATTCTTGACAACACCGTAGTCGAGAGAGGATTTCTTGAGCGACCTTCTGAGGACAGTGAGTTCAGCAACAGACATCCCTTTATAGTCGGTTAGAACAACCGCCTTTGCCCGTGAAAATTTCTCCTTAAGGTCAGCGATTAGTACTCCTTTTTCTTGCTTGTTCAGTTTTGACCTCCTTTCCCAGAGACACTGGTTAGAGAAATGGGAAACAGGAAATAGGAGATGAGGAACTCAGCCCTTTCCGGCTGTTTATGCCTCACCTCTTACTTCTTACTTTCGCATTAGCCTCGGCAGGCCCGGCCGCTGCGTCTGCTGCTGCCGGATTAAGTCAGGCACCTGCTGTCTCTGACTAATAATAAGCAGGCACAATGCCTGCTGTCTTACAACAGTTTATTTTCCTGATGAAACTGAATTAACGTCGATCCTGAGGCCCGGGCCCATTGTCGATGAGACACAGAGCTTTTTCAGGTACTTCCCCTTGCTGGTTGAAGGCTTGGCCTTGCTGACGGAGTCGATAATCGCCCGTGCATTGTCAAGCAGCTTCTGCTTGTCGAACGAGACCTTCCCGATGGGGACATGGATGACTCCCGCCTTCTCGGTCTTGTACTCGACCTTGCCTGCCTTGATATCCTTGACCGCCTTGGCGACATCAAAGGTGACCGTTCCGAGCTTCGGGTTCGGCATCAGACCGCGCGGCCCAAGGACCTTGCCCAGCTTGCCGACGACGCCCATGATATCAGGGGTTGCGACAACTTTATCGAACTCAAACCAGCCCTTGCTGATCTTCTCGACCAGGTCATCGGCTCCGACATGATCGGCCCCGGCATCGCGGGCCTCTTTTTCCTTCTCACCCTTGGCAAATACAAGGACCCTGACGGTCTTGCCGGTGCCGTGAGGCAGGACAACCGTGCCCCGCACCATCTGGTCCGACTTCCTCGGATCCACGCCGAGGTTAAAAGCCAGGTCAACGGTCTCGTCAAATTTGGCATAAGCAGCACCCTTGACCAGCGTCATCGCATCGTCCAGGGTATACTCCTTGTCCTTTTCTATCTTTTCTGCTGCTGCATTCATCTTCTTTCCCATGACAACCTCCGATTAATCTACAACGTCAACGCCCATGCTCCGGGCAGTACCTGCGATGATCCTGGCAGCCTCGTCCACGGAATAGGCGTTAAGGTCAGGCAGTTTTGTCTGCGCTATCTCCCGGACCTGGGCCGAGGTAAGCTTGCCGACCTTGTCCTTGTTCGGCGTGCTGGAACCCTTCACCACACCGGCGGCCTTCTTGATGAGCTCTGATGCAGGAGGGGTTTTGGTGATAAAGGTGAATGTCCTGTCCGCATAGATCGTCATCACGATCGGTATTATTGTATCGCCCAAGCTCTGTGTCTGAGCATTGAACGCCTTGCAAAACTCCATAATATTTACGCCATGAGGGCCAAGTGCCGGGCCCACCGGAGGCGCAGGAGTTGCCTTCCCTGCCACTATCTGGAGCTTTACCTGGCCAACAACCTGTTTCTTTCCCATCTTTATTAATCCTCCTGCCTTTTTCTATCCGTATGACCTAATTTTTCTCAACCTGGAAAAAGTTAAGCTCGACCGGTGTCTGTCTTCCGAAAATGCTCACCATAACACGAAGTCTTCCGTGGTCCATATCAACGTCATCCACAAACCCGTTGAAGTTGCTGAACGGTCCGTCGATGATCCTGACGCTTTCATTCTTCTGGAACTGGGTCTTGACCTGCTGCACCGGTCCTTTTTCGACCTGCTGCATGATGATCTCGACTTCTTCCTCCGGGATCTGCACCGGATTTTTCCCGCCGACGAAGCCGGTAACGCGCGGAGTGCTCTTGACCAGGTGCCAGGTCTCGTCGTCCATCTCCATCTCAACGAGTATATACCCGGGGTAGAACTTCTTGTCGCTCTCTTTCTTCTTGCCTGCCTTCAGCTCGACAACCCGCTCGGTCGGGATAAGGATCCTTGAGATCCTCTCCTGTATCCCGAGGACTCCGACCTTTTCCTCGATCGATAACCGTACCTTTTCCTCAAAGCCGGAATATGTATGTACAACGTACCAGTTTTTTGCCATGATATTACCTGAGCGCCACGCCGACGAGCTTCGTGAGCCCAAGATCCACCAGGCCGAGGAACATCGATATCACAATGACCGTGATGATAACGACCCACGTAGACCCGATCAGTTCCTCCCTGTTCGGATACACGACCTTCTTGACTTCGACCTTCACTTCCCTGAAAAACTGTTTGATCTTTTCAATCATATTCAGCAATCCTCTTTCAAAACTGGCAGGCCAGGAGGGATTTGAACCCCCATCCCTCGGATTTGGAGTCCGATGCTCTAGCCGTTAGAGCTACTGGCCTATATGCCTGATTAAATGTAAACGGCGAAGCGTAACGAGCGAAGGGTCCCTTGTGAACGAAACAATTCACTGTTGACTATTCACCGTTCACGATTATTATGCCTTCGTCTCCTTGTGAGGCGTATGGTTCCTGCAATGCCTGCAATACTTCTTTCTCTGGAGTTTTTCCGTCGTATTCTTCTTGTTCTTCATTGTTGAATAGTTTTTGTTCTTGCACTCGGTGCACTGAAAAAGGAAAATTTCTCTCACGCTATCACCTCAGTAACGACGCCGGCACCGACCGTCCTGCCGCCCTCTCTGATCGCAAACC
>CAZCKU010000025.1:0-33804 GCA_964499365.1 uncultured Thermodesulfovibrio sp. | reverse complement strand
CGGCTGTAATGATCCATCAAACTTCAATGTCGAATATGTATCGTAACTTTTTCAGCCAATTTCAGTTCCTGGCACAGACCGGTCGGGATGGGGCCGTACCCCAGCCCTGAGCGCGCAACATGCTGATTTTATTGATTAATAATTATGCCTGCTGCTAGAGGACGGTCCACTGCTGGGGGAGAAAGAGCTTTTCATAGGTCATCAGGGCGAAGCTGTCGGTCATACCGGCAATAAAGTCGCAGACCATCCGGTTTCTGTTCAGTTTCTTTTCCGCCGGGATGTCTCCGGTGATCTCGCCGGTATGCTCCAGATAGTAGGCGTAGAGGTCCTTTAATATCTTCTGCGCCTTTCTGAACTCCCTGATGATAACCGGGCTTTCATAAACACGCGCGTAGAGAAAATCCCTCAGCGCATAGGTCGCCTCCGAGAGGTCGTCACTCATCCGAAGTTCGGCAAGGTCTGTCCTGAGGGTGCTGTAAATGAGGTCCTTCACCATGGTATCTATTCTCTTCGCGTGGGTCGTGCCCAGCCGTTTTGCCGCCAGCTTCGGAATGTCAGACTCCCTGATCACGTCTGCACGGAGGGCGTCGTCGAGGTCATGGTTTACATATGCGATCAGATCAGAGACGCGCACGACCTGTCCTTCAAGGGTTGCTGCCCGCTCTGTCTTTTTGTCGGGAAGGATCAGCCCTTTTCCCTTGGAATGTTTGACTATGCCGTTTCGTACCTCGTATGTCAGATTCAGCCCCTGACCGTTCCTCTCGAGGAAATCGACAACCCGCAGGCTCTGCTTGAAATGGTCAAAACCGCCCGGGTGGATCTCCCTCAGGATCATCTCGCCTGCGTGGCCGAAAGGTGTATGGCCGAGGTCATGTCCCAGGGCTATGGCCTCGGTGAGGTCTTCGTTCAGCCGGAGCGCGCGGGCGATCGTGCGGGCAATCTGCGCTACCTCAAGGACATGGGTGAGGCGGGTGCGGTAGTGGTCCCCCTGCGGCGCGAGGAACACCTGGGTCTTGTGCTTCAGCCTCCGGAAGGCCTTGCAATGGATGATCCTGTCTCTGTCGCGCTGGAAAGCGGTGCGGATCTCTCCTTCGTCTTCCGCCACCGCCCGGCCCCGGGTTCCTGCATTGAGGCAGGCGGCCGGATGAAGATACGTCGCCTCAATCGCTTCGGTCTGCTCCCGGATAGTAGGCATTACTGTTCTGCCTGCTGAAGCCCCTTTATTGCCTTGTCATTCGTTGCGTCGATCCGCAGCGCCTTCTCGAAGAATCCGGCGGCGCGCTTCTTCATCCCCGCCTTCAGGTAGATCAGGCCAAGGTTGGCCTGGAAATCGGCATTGAGAGGCTCGAGCTTTACGGCAGTGAGCAGCGCCTCCTCGGCATCTTTCAGCCTTCCGGGGATTTTGGACAGGGCAAGGGACAGATAGTTCCAATAAACCGCGCTTTCGGGTGCAAGTTTCGTGGCCCACCTGAAATGTTCGGCAGCACCCCAGTAATTGCCCTTCTTGAACTCACCGATTCCCCGCCTGAACTGATCTTCAGCCCGGGGAGGTTCCTCTGTCTCAGCAGGCCCTGCCGTCACGGCAGCCGGCTTGAAGTACGCCGCTCTGGATGCTTCATCCTTCAGGAGATTGTACGCCTTGGTTATGGCATCGAAAATGTTCGTCAGCTTCGACTTGACTGAATCATCCCGGATGGCAAAATAGCGGTCCGGATGGAATTCTTTTGCGAGGCGGTAGTAATTCTTTTTAATAGCATCGTTGTCAGATCCGGCATCGGTCTCCAGGAGTTCTGCCGGGCTGAGCGTATCAATTTTTGCGTGCATCATATTGATCTTCTGGAGGAGGGCTTCGTCCTCTTCAGGATGCGGCTGGAGTATTTCGTTCAGCGACACGTTTGTCTCGTTATCCGCGGAAACCGTCTTTTCTGTCCCGGAGGACTCCGGAGGGGCCGCGGGCTCGACAATACCGAGAGACCACAGGACGTAGAGAATCTTGAGCGCCTCAAAGGAGGCAAGCCAGGAGGCCTCGATAACCTCGTTGATCGTCCTGGCGCCGTCGATCAGGGAAAGTATCTTTTTATCCTGGGCGCTCAGTTCAATGTCCTGAAACAGGCTCAGCGGGTCGCTGCTCAACCTCAGGACAGAGGTGGTCGCCGGCATCTCATTCCTTATCCTTGTCCAGTTGTCAATATGCTTCACCGACTCATAGATCAGGTTCCCCATGCTCATCTTGAGGGTGATGACCTCCTGTGACGGAATCTCTCCGTCCGTGAAGGTATAGTCAGCATCCTCGGTCAGAAAAAGACTCTGGATGATCTCTCTCACCTGGTACTTGACGCCCCAGAAGAGATCCTTGGGCGTGAGATATCCCAGCTCGACAAGAATTGCCCCCTGACGTTTATCCGAAGTCTTCAGGATCTCGACGGACCGGTCATACTGCTCTACGGATATTTTTCCGGCCTTCAGGAGCATTTCGCCGAGCCTGTCATCTTCGTAGGTCGACGAGGCAAATACGACGTCCCCCGTATGGACAAAGAGCTTTTTTGTCCAAGCGGGTGTGACCAATGAAAGTGTCCCGGTCTTCCTCTGTCTGTTGAGATAGACGAGGATTTTGACGAGACTCGTTGTCCTAATCCTGCCGCTGAGCGGTATTCCCATCGTTCTGTTCTCCTGCCGTCTTTTTAATCAGGTGCAGCTCGTCTTCAAGCGAGGTCCTTTCATGCCGCAGTGCCTGGATCTGCATACTGGTATGATGAAGCTCTTCGGACTGCCTTTCTATTGTATACCGCAAAACATAGATATAATAGCCCTCTATTGCTACCACCACAATGAGTGCACAGACCAGAAAAACCCAGAGGAACGCCTCTTTCCCTGTGCTGGTCTGCATCGTCGTGCGCCAATTCTCCACGGGGGCTCCGGATAATTACGTATAGCGTGTGACCGTAAACCGGTACGTGTCTGCTGCCTCATCAGGATGGATGCCTGCCTTCATCCTGGTTATCCGTATCTGGTCAGCAACAGTATCAACGCCTTCAAGGTCAGGCAGCAGCAGTCCCCGTCTGTGGCCGCACTCCAGGATGATGCCATAGGTCTTCGGATCGAGTTCATGAATGTCGCCGACCTTTTCAGGGGTGGAAAGAACATCGACGGAATAGACGAGGTCGTCCAGTTCGTCAGGACCGACCGGGCTGAAACGCGGATCGCGGGTTGCTGCCGAAACGGCATTCGCAATGATCTCCTGGGCTATGCTGCCGGTGCAGGGAGAGAAGGTCCCTATGCATCCCCTGAGTTCATGGTCCTTTTTCAGGGACACAAAGACGCCGGCTTTCTTGCGATATTCAGCCGGCAGATCCCCCGGCGGTTCAATGATCCTGCCGTGCCTTACATATTCCTCGATAGCCTTCCTGGCGATTTCAACGAGCCGGTGCACTATTTGTCCCTCTGGAGAGAATAGGCGGCGATTGCAAGCAGAGCCTGTTTCGCGGCGGAATCAGGGAACACGGAGAGCCGCTCCTGAGCCTCGGTAACCAGGGCAGACGCTTTATCAAAGGAAGCCTCTATCGAATGGTATTTCTTGAGGAGATGAAGGATGCGCCCGATGCCTTTTTCGGAAAAATCTTCTCTGATGATCTCTTTTATTTCGTTTACTTCGTCCTCTCCGGCTGCATGGATCAGGTGGAGAAGCGGGAGCGTTACCTTCCCCTCTTCAAGATCCTTTCCGAGCTTCTTTCCGAGGTCACCCTCGTTGGCCATATAATCGAGGATATCGTCCGCCATCTGGAAGACAATCCCGGTCTTCATCCCGAAGTCCGCAAGCGCGTCTTCCCTGTCTTCCGGAAGTTTCCCCAGTATGGCACCGACCCTGCAGGCGGCAGAGATCAGTGCTCCGGTCTTCGCAGCAATGATCTCCATATACTCGGTTTCGGTGATGTCGACATCGCCGATGCGGTTTAGCTGCAGCAGTTCGCCTTCGGTCATCCTTGTCGTTGCTGCGGAGAGTGACTCCATAATCCTCTGGTTATTCAGCAGGACAGCTGCCCTGAGCGCATTTGAATATAGAAAATCCCCTACCAGGACGACGATCTGATTCCCCCATACGGAGTTGGCGGTCGGCTTTCCCCGCCTGACTTCCGCCATGTCGACCACGTCATCGTGGAGGAGCGAGGCTGTGTGGATCGACTCAATGATCCCGGCGATCTCGATGTCGGCATCTCCCTGGTAGCCGGCAAGGTCAGAGCTCAGGAGATGGAAGAGCGGTCTCAGCCTCTTCCCTCCGCTCGAAATGATATGGTTTCCGATCAGGGGGATTATGGAAGCCCTGTTGCTGAAGAGTTCCCTGATCTTCTCTTCGACGAGCCTGATCCTCGGTTCATAGAGGGCGAAGACCTGCTGCAGCTGCATGGTCTGGTCTGAGGAGCTGGCCTGTCTTGCCGTCACGTCAGGATTACCGTCATGGCCTGACCTCTAATCTGAGACTGCTGATGTCCGCAGAAGGGTCTGCCAGTTTCTTAAGGTCAGAGGGCCTGAAAATACCCTTTTCCGTGATAATCGCCGTAATGTATTTTGCAGGGGTGACGTCGAAGGCCAGGTTCCGCACCTTAACCCCTTCGGGGGCGATTCTGCAGGTCCCGAAGACATGGGTCACCTCTTCAGCACTTCTCTCCTCGATCGGGATCATGTCTCCGGACGGGATCGAAAAGTCGATACTGCTCATCGGCGCCGCCACATAAAAGGGGATCCCGTGTTCCCTGCAGAGGACCGCGACCGAATAGGTGCCGATCTTGTTGGCTACATCGCCGTTCAGGACCGTGCGGTCGGTGCCGACGATCGCCAGGTTGATCTCGCCCTTCTGCATGATAGCGCCGGCGGTGTTGTCGGATATCAGCGTTACCGGGATGCCGTCTTCCATCAGCTCCCAGGCAGTAAGCCGTGCCCCCTGGAGTACCGGCCGCGTTTCGTCAGCGATAACGCTGATCTGCCTGCCCTGCTCCCTGGCGACCCGCATCGGCGCCGTTGCCGTGCCGTATCCGCCGGTAGCAAGGGAGCCTGCATTGCAGTGGGTAAGGATGGTGTCGCCGTCCTTGATGAGCTGGGCCCCCCAGAACCCGATCGCCCTGTTTATCTCGATATCTTCGTCCAGGACCTTTTGTGCCTCCTGGATGAGCATGGCCTTGAGATTCGCTGCGGTTTCGTCTTTATGGTTGTGTAGAAACGTTCTGAAGCGGGTGACCGCCCACTGGATATTGACCGCAGTTGGTCGTGTCGCCAGAAGTTCGGCAAAGGCAGGCTCCAGGCCCCTGAGAAGTTCATCGCAGGATGCGGCGGGGATCTTCTGCGCAGCAAGGGCTATTCCCATCGCGGCTGCAATGCCGATAGCCGGGGCCCCGCGGATCCATAACTTCTTTATGCCTTCGGCCACCTTGTGGTAATCTTCGCACTCGATATAGGCAACCTCGATCGGGAGCCGTGTCTGGTCGAGCATGACCACCCGGTCCCCCGCCCATTCAATTGTCTTGACCATATATCCTCACGCTGTTCACTCCAGTATTATAAACTAATTTACCCCATTATTTATGGACCCGGGACACCCGGGACGAGGATTTTTCAGGTTCAGCTATGCCGGGGGACAAGGGTCGTAACCAGCATAAAGCCGGTCAGGAGAATAATGGCGGCAACGGTCCCCCAGGAGATGTAATTATAGCTCCGCGGGTTGACATACTCTCCCATGAGTTTCTTGTTGTTGACGAGCAGGAGCGCATAAATAAGCACGAACGGCAGCAGCAGTCCGTTGACCAGGGCTGAAAGCACCATAAGAAAGACGAGCGGGGCCCCCGGGATCATGATGACCGCCGAGGCCAGCGCTATCGTCAGCGTATAGATCCACATGAACTGAGGGGCCTCTTTGAAGGATTTGTTGATTCCCGCCTCCCACCCCATCGCCTCGCAGATATAATAGGCGGTTGCGAGCGGGACGATGATCGCCCCCAGCAGCGAGGCGTTGGCAAGGCAGACAGCGAAAATCAGGTATGCGTATTCGCCTGCAAGCGGCTTCAGAGCGATGGCAGCCTCGGAGGCCTCGTTGATCCTGATGCCGTGGGGAAACAGGAGCGCACCGCAGGTGACGATGATGAAAAAACTGATAATGTCCGTAATGAAGCATCCGATAATAACATCCAGCCGCGAGGCTGCATAGTTTTCCTTCTTGATCCCTTTTTCTGCGATCGACGACTGCAGGTAGAACTGCATCCACGGGGTGATCGTCGTGCCGATGATCGCAATGCTCAGCATGATGTATTCAGAATCCCATCTCATCTGGGGAATAACGGCGCTCTTCAGCACCGGGGTCCAGTCAGGTTTTGACATGATGCCCGAGATCACGTATCCGAAATAGAGGAGACAGGCGAACAGGAGTATCTTCTCCACAAAGCGGTAGCTGCCCTTGGTCACCAGCATCCATATGGCCAGGGCGCCGACCGGGACCATGACGTATTTGCTCAGTCCGAGTATCTCCATGCTCGCTGCCCATCCGGCAAGGTTTGCGACGGTATTGCCAAAATTGGCAGCGAGGAGGCCGAGCATCATATAGAAGGCTGCCTTTATCCCGTAGTTCTCCCGGATCAGGTCGGAAAGCCCCTTGCCGGTTATGACGCCCATCCTCGCGATCATCTCCTGAATGACGACCAGGGCCACGGTGGTCGGCAGCAGGGTCCAGAGCAGATCGTACCCGAAGCGGGCACCCGCGACTGAATAGGTGGTGATGCCGCTGGCGTCATTATCAATATTCGCCGTAATGATGCCGGGACCCATGACCGAAAGAAAAAGCAGGAACCGTTTCCAGCGGCTCATACCTTTCTCCTCTTCTTCTTTGCATCAGGCGGGAGGAGCATGTCAATGATATCGTCAACGGTTATGATCCCGTGCATGTAACCGTTTTCATCGACGACCGGGAGTGCCAGGAGGTTATACTTCGAGATGATCGCGGCAGCGTCCATCTCGTCTTCGCCGGGTGAGACCGATTTCAGGTTCGTCTCCATGATGTCGGCAAGCAGGCAGTCCGGTTCAGCCAGAAGCATTTCCTTCAGGGAGGTGACCCCGATCAGTTTCTCTTCCTTGTCGAGGACATAGATGTAATAGACGTTTTCAACCTCCCGTGCGTTCACCTTGAAGCGCTCCGAGGCCTCCTGCACGGTCATAAGCGGCGAATAGGCGATGTAGTCGTTCGTCATCAGGCCGCCGGCCGTGTCTTCGTCGTGCTCGAGCAGTTCCTGGATATCTTCGGCCTCTTCTTTTTCGATATTCTCGAGCAGTTCCTTTGCCTTTTCTGTTGGCAGATCGCTCAGGATGTCCGCAGCCTCATCCGGGGGCATCTCCTCGATGATGTCCGCGGCCTTTTCCGTGTCCATGGCGTTGATGATGTCCGCCTGCATCTCGGGTTTCAGTTCAGAAAGTGCCTCGGCCGCTGTTTCGATATCCAGGTCCCTGAACAGGTGGGCCCCCTCTTCGCGGGACACCTGGCTGATGATGTCGGCAATATCCGCAGGGTGGAGTTCCGAGAGGATCTGCCGCGGCACAGTCAGCGTAATGGCGTTCAGCTTCGGGCGCAGTGGCTGAATGTAATTCCAGCTGATCAGATTATAGGGCAGACTGGTTTTGAACATGCCAAGGAACTCTTCGCTGCCCCGTTCAATGCCGAGCCTCCGGAGAATGCCCCGCATGCCGACGTCAACGGCGATCAGGATGGCATTGTCCTCGTACCCCTCGAGCTTAATGTCATTCACCCGGACGACCTTGGCCCCGTTTGCATCCACGATCTGCTTGTCAAGTATGTCCCTGACGACGAGGAGATCGTCCTCGCTGAATTCGTAAGGGATCAGGTTGTCGCGATAGATTTTTGAAGAAATGATCTTCTTGTTGAAGATATTCAGGTCGGCCCAGGGGAGCCGGAAATACTTCTTCTTCTTTTCGATGACAAGCATCGAGACGAGCGGCAGCGGATCTCCCTTGACGATTGCAAGGTCCTTCACCCTTCCGAGGTCTTCACCCTTCGGGTCCAGAACAGGTTTCTTGATAATTTCACTCGAAAAAACTTCGCCAAAAAAAGGCATAGCGGCTCCCTCAGGTTTTGTTGTCCGGACCGGCAGAAAATGAAGATACCGGTACTAAGTATAGCCGCACGGGGCGCGTTTCAGCAATATTTTTCTGCGTTCCGGCATGTCCCCGAGGCATAATCGGCCTGCACATAGCAGGGGAGGTTATGTTAGAATATAAAACTAGCTCATTAGGAGAATACACAGACGTGAATAATCCTCTTTACAGGTCCACACCGCCGTGTTGCCGCACGAGAACCTCACCAGGGCCCTGCCTGCCTCACGCCGCGCCTTTTGCTGCCGGTGCTCCGTGGCCCGGAACAGACGGGGACAAATTTCACGAAGAATGCGGTGTTTTTGGGGTATACGGCCATCCCGAGGCTGCGAACCTTGCCTATCTCGGTCTCTACTCCCTTCAGCACCGCGGACAGGAAGGTGCCGGTATCTGTTCCACGGACGGCAAACTGATCTATACCGAAAAGGCCATGGGCCTCGTGGCCGACATCTTCAGCGAAAAGCGGCTCAAGAAACTCCCGGGCCACGCGGCAATCGGGCATAACCGTTATTCGACAGCGGGCAGCAGCATTCTAAAGAACGTCCAGCCTATTGTTGCCAATTTTGCCCTTGGGACACTCGCCTTGGGGCATAACGGCAACCTGGTGAACGCAGCGGACCTGCGCAAAACCCTGGAAGACGACGGCGCCATATTTCAGTCGACGTCGGACAGTGAGGTCGTGGTCCATCTTATTGCCCATGCCAAGGGAGATCGTTTCTATGAAAGGGTGGTGCATGCCCTCAGACAGGTAAGCGGGGCCTTCAGCCTGCTCATCCTGCGGGAGAACGAACTGGTTGCTGTCCGCGATCCCTACGGTGTCCGTCCCCTCTGCCTTGGCCAGGTTGACGGCGCCTATGTCGTTGCCTCGGAGACCTGCGCCTTTGACCTGATCGGTGCTAAGTATATACGGGATGTCGAACCCGGAGAGATGGTGATCATCAATGATCAGGGCCTGACGTCTCTCAAGGCGCTTTATTCCGAGAGGCGCGCCTTCTGCGTTTTCGAATTCATCTATTTTTCTCGTCCGGACAGTTATATCTTCGGACACCAGAATGTCAACAGCATCCGCAAGGAACTCGGCAGGCAGCTTGCACGGGAATCGATGGTGGACGCTGACATTGTTATCCCGGTCCCTGATTCAGGGGTCCCCGCGGCTCTCGGCTTTTCTGAAGAGAGCGGCATCGGGTTTGATTTCGGCCTGATTCGCAACCATTACATCGGCAGGACCTTTATCGAGCCGAAACAGAATATACGGCATTTCGGGGTGAAGATCAAACTCAACCCGGTGCGGGAGTTGCTTGAGGGCAAGAGGGTTGTGGTTATCGATGACTCGATCGTGCGGGGGACGACAAGCAAGAAGATCGTCAAGATGATCAGGGAAAACGGAGGTGCGAAAGAGGTGCACCTCAGGATAAGCTCTCCGCCGACGATCATGCCCTGTTTTTACGGGATTGATACGCCAACGCGGCAGGAGCTCATCGCCTCGAGCCACGATGTCGAGGAGACCAGAAAATATGTGACCGCGGACTCGCTTGCCTATCTGAGCATGGACGGCCTGCTGAAGAGCGTCCGCGGCGCTGAGGATTATTGCACTGCCTGTTTTTCGAACATATATCCGATCAATTTCCCCGGTGAGCATATGGAGCAGCTTGAATTCCTTTTTAAATAGCAGAGCAGAGGGATGACCGACTTCATCGTTGTGCTCATCACCGCCCCCGGCGAGGACGATGCGGTTCAGATGGCCCGTGAACTGGTCGACGCCGGGCTTGCCGGATGCGTCAATATTGTGAGCGGCGCCCGGTCGATTTACCGGTGGGAGGGGAAGACCGAGGACAGTGCCGAGGTCCTGATGATCGCCAAGACGCGGCGAGACCTCTTTGATGTCCTGGTGAAGCGCGTGAAGGAATTGCATAGTTACCGTGTCCCCGAAATCATCTCCCTGCCGGTACTGGGGGGGGCTGACGACTATCTCGAATGGCTCAGGGGCGTTACGGTTCAGCACTAATCCAACAATTCAGGAGGTTGTTATGAAATCTGCGGTCCTGGCTGTCCTTGTCTTTATCCTGAGCGTAACCTTCTCTGCCGGGGCTTATGCCCAGCCGCCGCAAAAAGAGATCCTGATCGGCCTTATCCCGGAGATGAACGTCTTTAAACAGCAGGAGCGTTTCCGGCCTCTAGCCGAATATCTGACGAAGAAGACCGGGGTGAAGGTGAATATTACGATCCTGAGCAGGTACGGAAATATTATCGAACGGTTTACCTCAGAAAAGATGGACGGGGCCTTCTTTGGTTCTTTCACCGGGGCACTGGCGGTCGAGAAGCTCGGGGCAGAGCCGATTGCCCGCCCGGTGAATCTTGACGGCAGTTCGACATATCACGGCTATATCTTTGTCCGTAAGGACAGTGGTATCAAGGGTGTCCCCGGGATGAAGGGGAAGAAGATGGCCTTTGTCGAAAGGGCGACGACTGCGGGTTATATCTTCCCTGTGGCCTATCTGCGGCAGCATGGGGTCAAGGACTTCAGGGCGTTTTTCAAGGAATTCTATTTCACCGGCAGTCATGACGCCTCGATATATGCGGTGCTCGACCGGAAGGCTGATGTCGGTGCCGCCAAGCACAGCATTTACGACCGGGTCAGGAAGACCGATTCCCGCGTCGACAGGGAACTGGTCGTACTTTCGGAGTCTGCCAAGGTGCCGTCTAACGGCCTTTGTGTCAGGAAAGGTCTTGATAAAGGGCTTCAACAGAACCTCAAGAATGCCCTGCTGAATCTTGATAAGGACCCGGAGGGGAAACAGGTCCTCGAAAAATTCGGCGCGCTGAAGTTTATCGATACGACCCGGGACGATTACCGGATAGTCTCGAAGCTGGCACAGGAAGCAGGCATTGACATGAAAACCTATAACTACCGGAACGAGTGACGGCGCATCAGGACTGCAGGGCTTGTTTTATCGTCTCTTTGATCTCAGTGTGCCGGATCGGTTTGACCAGATAATCAAAGGCACCCGCCCGTGTTGCCTCGACCGCGGTCTCGATTGAGGCATAGGCGGTGATGATAACGAATTTTATCCCGGGGTTTTTCTTCCTGCAATCTTTCAGGAGCTGCAGGCCGCTGATGCCGGGCAATATGATGTCCGTGACGACCAGCCCGTAGTTTTGTTCGTCGAGCATCCTGAATGCGGCCTCGGAGCTGCCGGCCGTGTCGACCTCGTATCCGTCCTGCACAAGGACTCGCCTGAGGGATTCCCTGAGAGTCTCTTCATCCTCCACGATAAGCAGTTTCTCTGTCACCCGATATTCTTCCTCCCTGCCTTACATAATAACGCATTGCCCTGAAAAAATGAATGCAGGTATTCAGATGACTCCGGGAGCTGATATAATGGAGCGGTAGAGGCCTGCTGGCGTCTTTCTGATCAAGAAATTACTGCTGACGGAGGGCTTATGAGATACCCTGGGATAATCTTTGCCGCCATACTAATACTGCTTCCGGGCTTTGTTGCCGACGCTGCCGAAGAGGGACCCCGGGTTGAGCTGTTTTCGCCCCAGGGTGTGGTGAAGAAGGTCAGGCAGGTTTCCGCGCGCTTTTCCGGGCAGATGGTCTCCTTCGGCGACCCCCGGGCAGCAGATCCTTTTGAGATAGCCTGTCCGGAGACGGGCCGTGCGAGATGGGCCGACAGCCGCACCTGGATCTACGACTTTGACCGGGATCTGCCGGCAGGAGTGGTCTGTGAATTCACCCTGCGGGCGGAGGCACACGCAGCATCAGGCCGGCCTTTATCCGGGAGCCGGAGTTTTTCATTTTCAACCGGCGGCCCGGCTGTCCTCCGCTCCTGGCCGCCCCAGGGCGCAACAAATGCCGATGAAGCCCAGGTCTTTGTCCTCGAACTCGATGCGGAGGCCGAAGAGGGCTCGGTCCTCTCCGGAGCCTTCTTCGAAATAGAAGGGATAAACGAGAGGGTCGGGGTAAACATAGTCGGCGGAGCACAGCGTGCGGAGATTATGCAGCAGTACAAATTCCTTGAAAAGTCGCCGGTGGTCCTGCTCCAGTGTCGTCAGAAATTTCCGGCAAAGGCGGCGGTAAGTCTCATCTGGGGCAAGGGCATTACTGCCCGCAGCGGCGTCAGCACTGCTGACGACCAGGTGCTGAAATTCAAAGTCAGGGACCTGTTTCGTGTCGAGTTCAGCTGCGACCGCGAGAACGCCCGCGCGAACTGCGTGCCGGTGCTGCCCATGACCCTGAACTTCACTTCTCCGGTTTCCTGGGAGCAGGCAAAGAAGATCGCTCTCCGGGACGGCAAAAAGACGTATCACCCGGGAAAGACATCTTCCTCCGATACGGAAGAGGGTGCGACCGGAGACGGCCTGGGTGAGGACGATAATTATGTCTCGAGCGTCGTGTTCAGGGGGCCGTTCCCCGAGAGTTCCGAATTGCATCTTGAGCTCCCGAAAGATTTCCGGGACGATGCCGGCAGGCAACCCGCCAACAGGAACAGTTTCCCCCTTGTGGTCAGGACGGATGCCTTCCCTCCCCTTGCGAAATTCAGCGCCAGGTTCGGGATCATAGAGAGTAAGGGAGAACCGGTCCTTCCTGTCACGGTCAGGAATATAGAGCCTGGAATCAAGACACGCATGCTCAGAATTGAGAAACCGGCTGCGGGGTTAGCGGAAAAGGCAAAAGAGGGCATGCTCGACAAGGCCGCCCGTGCCGGGGAGTCTCTGACTGCTCTGCTGCCGGATTCGTTGAAGGGGAAGAACCAGGAGATGGTTGAAGGGCTCAAGGGAAGGCTCCACAAGATCAGGATGGGCAGCGAAGAGCAGGTGATCGCCTGGCTTGGCAAGGTCGCGGCTGCCAAACGCGAAAAACCGTTTCTCCCGGCGGGCAGGGATGTCAAGGAATTCCAGCTGCCGAAGCCCGGGGGCGACAAGGCCTTTGAGGTGATCGGCATTCCGTTGAAAGACCCCGGCTTCTACGTGGTAGAGATGGAGAGCCGTATTCTGGGGAAGGCGCTGCTCGGGAATCAGGGACCGATGTTCGTTCCGGCAGCTACCCTCGTCACCAACCTTTCTGCGCATTTCAAGTGGGGCAGGGAGTCTTCGCTGGTCTGGGTCACCTCTCTTGACAGGGGAGAACCGGTGAAAGAGGCCTCGGTCTCTGTCCGGGACTGCAGCGGCAAGCTCCTCTGGGAGGGGAAGACAGACGGTGACGGGATTGCAAAGATACGGAAACATCTTCCGTCTGAAGATGAGGCTGCGCGGTGCAGTCTCGCGGTCAATTATGCCGAGGCCTCCCATGCCCTCAGCGGCATAAACAGGGGGCTCTTTGTTTTTGCCAGGACTTCCGCTGACATGACTTTTGTGCATTCAGGCTGGGAAGAAGGTATCGAACCCTGGAGGTTCCAGATGCCGTATGCCTCTGACCAGGCCTCTCTGAAGGCTCATGCAGTGCTCGACCGGAGCCTGCTGCGGGCCGGGGAGACGGTGCATATGAAGCACATACTCAGAAAAGGGACCAGTGCAGGGTTTGCCTTCCCTCCGGGGGGGGATCTGCCGTCTGTGGCCCTGCTCCAGCATATCGGCTCTGACCAGCGATATGAGGTCCCCCTGAAATGGGACAAACGCGGCGGGGCAGAGACAGTATGGAAGATCCCGCAGGATGCGAGGCTCGGACAATACGTCATAACCCTGGTCAGGAAGTCCGGCGGGCGCAGGAAAGGTGAGCAGGAATATACCGGCTGGCTGGAGTCCGGGTCCTTCCGGGTAGAGGAGTTCAGGGTGCCGCTGATGAAGGGCTCGATACAGCCCGTCTTGCCGAGGCTGGTGAATGTCTCTTCGGCAGATCTCGACCTTTCCCTTGCGTATCTCTCCGGAGGCGGTGCGAAGAACGCAAAGGTCAAACTCAAGAACCAGGTCCAGCCGAAGGTTGTCACGTTCACCGGGTATGAGGAATTTGTCTTCGCCAACGGCGAGGTCCGGACAGGGAAGATCAGCAGGGCCCGGGGGGAGAACAATGAAGAAATAGTCCCCGAGCAGAGGCCGGTAATGGCGGTGAACGAGCTGACTCTTGACAGCAGCGGGAGCCTCAGAACAACCGTGGCGGGACTGCCGCAGGTCTCGAGGCCCCATGACATACTGGCCGAACTTGAATTCCGCGACCCCAACGGGGAGGTCCAGACCATAGCCCAGCGGATACCGCTCTGGCCGGCTGACCATGTCGTCGGCATCAGGCCCGAGTCCTGGGCTGCCTCGAAGGAAGATCTTCGTTTTCATGTGCTGGTACTCGACCTCAGCGGCAGGCCTGTTTCAGGCAAAGAGGTGAAGGTGGATATCTACCGCAGGCAGGCACATTCCCATCGCAAGAGACTGGTCGGCGGGTTCTACTCGTATGAGCACAGCACCGAGACGAAGAAGATCGGCAGGCTCTGTGAAGGCAGGACTGACAGACGCGGTCTCCTGATCTGCGAGGTGACGTCTCCTGCCTCAGGCAATGTTATTCTTCAGGCTGAGGCAGCAGACAGCGCTGGGAACCGGTCTGTTGCGAACAGGGATGTCTGGATAGCAGGCAAGGGCGAATGGTGGTTCGATGTTTCTGACCACGACCGGATAGACCTGATCCCCGAACAAAAGAGATACGAGCCCGGTGCACTGGCGAAGTTCCAGGTCAGGATGCCTTTCAGGGAGGCGACAGCGCTGGTGTCGGTCGAACGCGAAGGGATCGTTGACACCTTTGTAAAGAAGCTTTCGGGGAAAAGTCCGGTCATCGAGGTCCCGGTAAAGGGCGGGTACGCGCCAAACATATTCGTCTCCGCCCTCGTCGTCCGCGGACGGGTTTCCGGGGTCCAGCCGACAGCGATGGTCGATCTAGGCCGGCCGGCGTTCAAACTGGGGCTTGCCGAGATACAGGTAGGCTGGAAGGCCTTTGCACTGAAGGTGAATGTGCAGCCCGACCGGGAGGTGTTCAGCGTCCGGGAGAAGGCAAACGTGAAGATCACGGTCCGGCGTTCTGACGGCAGGATGCCTCCCAGGGGGAGCGAGGTTGCGGTTGCGGCGGTCGACGAGGGGCTCCTTGAACTGATGCCGAACCGGAGCTGGAAGCTGCTCGAGGGGATGATGGGCCGCAGAGGTTATGAACTCAGGACTGCAACTGCCCAGATGCAGGTGGTCGGCAGGAGGCATTTCGGACTCAAGGCCCTGCCCCAGGGCGGCGGTGGTGGCCGTCAGTCTACCCGCGAACTCTTTGACACCCTCCTTTTCTGGAAGGCAGGTGTTCAGCTTAATGAGCGCGGGGAGGCTGCGGTGGAGATACCGCTTAACGACTCGCTTACGGGGTTCAGGATCGTTGCCGTTGCAACCGGCGGGAAAGACCTTTTCGGCACGGGCGAGTCGGTCATCCGGACCTCGCAGGAACTGATGGTCATGTCAGGGCTGCCGCCGCTGGTGCGGGAGGGAGACAGCTTTGAGGCCGGGTTCACCGTGAGGAACACATCAGGCCGGGGCATGGATATCGATGTGAGCGGGACGGTGCAGGGAATCGAAAAACAGAATCTTCAGCCGCGGTCATTGTCGCTGCAGGCAGGAAGTTCGCAGGAAGTTGCCTGGGACCTGAAGATACCCCAGGGCATTGATGCGGTATCATACGAGATATCTGCCACGGAAAAGGGGGGCACGGCTCGCGACTCCCTGAAGGCGAAGCAGAAGGTGGCCGAAGCTGTCCCCGAGCGGATACTCCAGGCGACACTCGCCCGGGTGGAAGACGCTTATGCGCTTGAAGTCGAAAGACCGCACGACGCCGTGGCAGGAAAAGGCGGGGTGAGCGTAAACCTCAGACCGAAGATCTCGGGTGAACTGGAAGGTCTCCGCTGGTATATGAAGCAGTATCCCTACACCTGCATGGAACAGAAGATTTCGAAGGCAGTCAGCCTGAGGGATAACGCAGAGTGGAAAAAAGTGATGGCCGAGCTCCCGGCCCATCTCGACTCTGACGGTCTTGTGAAATACTTCCCGGTCATGTCCTCGGGCAGTGATGTTCTTACCTCGTATATTTATTCCATAGCGTCCGAGGCCGGCTGGAGCATTCCTGACGATGTGCGGGGCCGCATGGAAGAGGGTCTCAGGGGTTTTGTCGATGGCAGGGTGGCCAGGCATTCCTCGGTCCCGGCCGCAGACCTGCCGGTGAGAAAACTGGCGGCTCTTGAAGCCCTGTCGCGCTCCGGCATGGCAAACGTGACGATGCTCGGGTCGATTTCAGCTGAGCCGAATCTCTGGCCGACCTCAGCGGTCATAGACTGGTTGAACCTGCATCTCAGGATGAAAGATGTCAGGGACCGCGAAAAAAGGATCAGGGAAGCTGAGCAGATACTCAGGGCCCGGCTGAATGTTCAGGGGACAACGCTCGGCTTCTCGACCGAGAGGACCGATCATCTCTGGTGGTTGATGGTCTCTGCTGACCTGAATGCGGTGAAGATTATCCTGCCCCTGATGCAGCTTGAGGGGTGGGCCGGGGAGATACCGCTGCTGGTGAGGGGGGCCCTCGGACGCCAGCACCGGGGGGCCTGGGACCTCACCACGGCAAACGCCTGGGGCGTGCTTGCGCTGGAGAAGTTCTCGCAGAAGTTCGAGGCGGTCCCGGTTGCGGGTGAGACTTCAGCACTGCTGGACGGAAAATCAAAGAGAGGTGACTGGCAGAGAGAGCCGTCCGGCTTCGACCTCAGATTCCCCTGGCCGAAGGGAAAAGAGAGGCTTTCGGTCGAGCATTCCGGCAGCGGCAAGCCGTGGGTGATGGTCCAGAGCAGGGCTGCCATTCCCCTCCGGGAGCCTCTTTCGAGCGGGTATACGATCATCAAGAGTATCCACCCGGTAGAGCGCAGGACAGAGGGCAGCTGGTCAAAAGGCGATGTTGTGAGGGTAAGGCTTGAGATGGAGGCGCAGTCCGACATGAGCTGGGTTGTGGTGAGCGACCCGATACCCGCAGGGGCGGTCATTCTCGGCACCGGGCTCGGTCGTGACTCGCAGATCATGACTTCAGGCGGGAAGAGCGCAGGGCATGTCTGGCCGGCCTTTGAGGAGAGGTCTTTCGGGGGTTTCAGGGCATACTATGAGTTTGTGCCGAAGGGCAGATGGGTTGCTGAGTATACAGTCAGGCTGAACAACAGCGGGACCTTCCGCCTGCCCCAGACCAGGGCGGAGGCGATGTACGCACCGGAAATGTTCGGCGAGATACCGAACAAAGTGTTCGAGGTGGGCCGGTAAACGGACCCCTGCCCCTCCCTTTGCGGGGAGGGACAGGGTGAAGAGAATGATTGAGATGAAGGAAGGGCCTGAACACTGCATGGACAGATTCAAGCGACACAACAGCCAGCCGGCATCAGTTCTGCTGCATCCGGCCAAGGCCCTGCTGTCTGTCGAAGCAGCCTGCAGAAGAGCTGCTTGGTTCTCGCTCCTTTTGATATGCATGGGAATAAGCATCGCAACACCTGTCTCTGCTTTTCCTTCATTCGATGCTGTCAAAAAGGACTATCAGAAGTCTGATGCCCTGCTGCTCGACAGGCGTGGTGAGGCCATCCACGAACTGCGGGTCGATCCGAAAGGCAGGCGGCTCGACTGGGCCGCGCTGAAGGACATTTCGCCTGCCCTGGTGAAGTCCGTACTCCTTTCGGAGGACCGGAGGTTCTTTTCTCACGGCGGCGTAGACTGGAAGGCTGCGGGCCTTTCCCTGTTCAGGGGCGTGTTCGGAGATTCGCGCCGCGGGGCAAGCACCATAACCATGCAGCTTGCCTCGATGCTCGACAAGGACCTCAGGCCCAAAAATAAACGGAGGACCCTCGGCCAGAAATGGGACCAGATGAAGGCAGCGCATACCCTTGAAGAAGGCTGGAATAAAGAGCAGATACTTGAAGCCTATCTGAACCTCGTGACCTTCAGGGGAGAGCTGCAGGGAATCTCGGCTGCCGCACGCGGCCTTTTCAACAAGGAACCTCAGGGGCTGAATGAGCCTGAGGCCCTCATCCTCGCCTCCTTAATCCGCTCTCCCAACGCGGGGGCTCGTGAGGTTGCAAAAAGGGCCTGCATGCTTCAGGAGTCGATGAAGTCGGACGTTGCCTGCACGGATATAGGGGCCCTGGCAGACAGCTCACTTTCGGCGGTCTATGCAATGAAGCAGAGGAGCAGTCTGGCTCCCCATGCTGCCAGGATTCTGCTGAAGGCCGGACAGACTTCAGTAGCAACCACGCTCGACGGACGGGTGCAGCAGTTTGCCTTTGAGGCGCTCAGACAGCAACTGGCCGGCGTCAGGGCCCAGAATGTGACTGACGGGGCGGTCATCGTTGCCGCGAACAGGACCGGGGAGGTGCTCGCCTATGTCGGCAGTTCAGGCCCTGGTTCCCCTTCAGGCCAGGTTGACGGGATACGGGCACGGCGACAGGCAGGGTCCACCCTTAAGCCCTTTCTGTATGCACTGGCTTTTGAGCAGGGGCTCCTTACACCGGCGTCTTTGCTTCATGACAGCCCGCTTGATCTTTCTACCGGCGTCGGCATTTACAAACCGCAGAACTATGACCCGGATTTCAAGGGAATAGTCTCGGTCAGGACTGCCCTGGCCTCTTCTCTGAATGTTCCCGCCGTCAGGACCATTGACCTGACAGGCCCCGGCAGCTTTATAGGGAAGCTCAGGGATCTCGGGTTTGCCGATCTTGAAGATGAGGATCACTACGGTGCCTCGGCAGCCCTGGGCTCGGTTGACATCACCCTTTGGGATCTGGTCAATGCCTACAGGGTCCTGGCAAATGGCGGCCGCTGGTCGCCGCTTAAGCTTCAGCAGAACACAGGAGGGAGCACCTCCCGGAGGGTATTGACCGAAGGGGTCGCCTATCAGATCTCGGATATCCTTTCTGACCGCCAGGCACGCAGCCTCACCTTTGGGCTCGAAAGCCCGCTTGCCACAAGGTTCTGGACAGCGGTCAAGACCGGGACGAGCAAGGACATGCGGGACAACTGGTGCGTCGGCTATTCTGACCGGTATACCGTTGGCGTCTGGGTCGGGAATTTCTCCGGCCGGCCGATGTGGAATGTCAGCGGCATAACCGGGGCAGCACCGGTCTGGGCAGCGGTGATGGGCTATCTGCACAGGGACAGGAGCAGCCACCCGCCGAAGAGGCCGCAGACCCTTGTCGAGAGGACGGTTGACTTTGGCAGCTATCCCGAGCCTCCCCGGAGCGAACTCTTTCTTGAGGGGACCGAGCCGGTGACCGCGCTGGTCAGCACTGCCGGGGACAGGCCCGGAATCCTCTATCCCCCTGACGGTGCGGTCGTGGCGATTGACCCTGACATCCCTGAGGAGAACCAGCATATCATGTTCGAGGCAAGCACGGCAGCGCAGCGTTTCTCCTGGCTGCTCAACGGGGCATTGCTCGGGCCCGTGCGCAATGATACCTTATGGAGGCCGAAGGAGGGGAGATATCTCCTGGCCCTTGCGGACGAAAATAATAAGGTGGTCGATGCAGTGACGTTCGAAGTGAGGGGAGGGAGATGATGGTTTGTGTGTCCATTCTATTGCTGCTGTCATCCTCGGGCCTGCCTGCCGGCAGGCAGGTCGGGCAATGACAAGGAGTGTGCCTTTACTAACGGTCTTATTAGCAAGTATATTTTAGAACGGGGCTCTGCCCCGCACCCCGGAAACTTCTCATGCACGTCCAGGAGAAGGTCGCCCCAACGTAAATACCACCCCGCGGGCCGGGCCGCTCGGTCGGCCGCACTGAATGTTGGAAACTCGCCCCGGAAATACCGGATCACCTAACCATATTAGGGCCAGCCCAAAATGCTTACCCCGCGCCTTCGGTCGCAGCCCTGATATTTTCGAAGAGGGAAAACTGACGGGGTATCCGAATAATTATTTATGTACACATGTTCTTTTCCCATCGAATCACGACCTGGAATGCTCCTTCGTTACTACCTGAAAACAACACAACGGTTTTGTAGTATAATTATTCGGGATACGATTGGAAACTATCGATGATGCTCAAAGTATTCTGGATACCAATAATACTGGGGGATGAATAATGGTGTCTATGGCTCTGCCGTCGCTCATATTTTTTATTATAATAGGCTTTAACTCCTCTGGACAGGCAAATGATGCTTTGCCAGTCTCGCTTACCCAAAACGACTCAGGCGCATCTGTTGTGCTTACCCAAGGTCAAAATCTGAATGTGTCCTTGCATCAAACTCATGCTAACGGTGGATATATCTGGCGGGTAGTGCCGGGAGCAGAATCAAAGTTGCAACAGGTGCAGGAGCAATGCATCCCTGACAGTCCCTGTCCTCCTGGGATGGTGGGATGCCCTTCGATGTGTACCTTCACTTTTATAGCCATAGCTACGGGGCAGGTTTCTCTGAAGATCATTGAACGCCGACCCTGGGAAACAAATGTTGATCCCCTGCAGATATTTGAGGTGACAGCTCTTGTTAATGCAGTTCCGGTTCCAACAATGACAGAATGGGGTATGATGCTATTTGCTACAGTGGCCGGATTAAGTTCGGTCTATTACCTGATGCGCCGGAAAATGTCCTGGTTGCATCTTGCCACAGAGTTCTTTTGTAAATCTTGACTGTTCCAATGACGTGCCTCGCGCCGACTCGTCAGGGTGAAAGAGAAGCTTTGCAGTTTGATCGGAATTTTGCGGTGCTCTCGCATCTCTCAAAACAACGTCGGCTGTTTGTCTTTCCCCTGAATCAATCCGAGCAGTTCTTCATAGGAGATTATTTTTACCCCGAGCTGTTTTGCCCTGTCGAGTTTTGAGCCCGGCTCATCGCCTGCTACAAGAAAGCTGGTGCTCTTCGAGACTGCAGAGGCTGCATGGCCGCCGTGCTGTTCGATGAGTGCCTCTACCTCCTTCCGGGGCTTCGGCATCGAACCGGTGATGACGAAGGTCATTTCGTCCAGTGGTCCGGCCGCTTTCTCTGCCGCGAAATCCGGGTTGGTTATCTTGATGCCGAGTCTTCTCATCGAATGCAGGAGGGCGATATTCTTCGGGTCGCTGAAGAAGGCGGAAACCGATGCGGCAATTTTTTCGCCCATCTGCTTTATGGAGGTAATTTTTTCAGGAGGGATGTTGTAGAGGTCCTCCAGGTCCCTGAAATTGCGGGCCAGGACCTTGGCCGCATATTCACCGACATGCAGGATCCCGATCGCAAAGAGGAACCGAGACAGCGCGGCATGTCTGCTCTTCTCTATGGCGGCGATCAGGTTGTCGGCTGATTTTTCTGCGAACCTGGGCAGCTTCAGGAGGTCTTCTTTCCTGAGCCGGTAGATGTCTTCGAAGTGTTGTATCAGTCCGCGGGAATAGAAGAGCTCGACGTTCTTCTCCCCCAGGCCTTCGATGTCCATGCCTCCGCGCGAGGCAAAATGGATGATCTTCTCCTGCACCTGGGCAGGACAGTGGAGGGAGATGCAGCGGATGGCGACCTCCCCCTCCTCACGCACGACGCCCGAGCCGCAGACCGGGCATTTTTCAGGAGGGGGGACAACCTGTTCGCTGCCGGTCCGTCTTTCCGCCAGGACGGATACGACGTGCGGGATGACATCGCCTGCGCGTTCGACGAGCACGGTATCCCCTGCCCGTATGTCCTTGCGCCTGAGCTCATCCCAGTTGTGGAGCGTCGAGCGTGAGACGGTCACCCCTCCGATCCGCACCGGTTCGAGGACGGCAAAGGGCGTGATAACCCCGGTCCTGCCGACGCTGCCCTGGATATCCCTGATGATGGTGGCAGCCTGATGGGCCTTGAATTTGTAGGCGGTCGCCCAGCGGGGTTCGCGGGTCTTCATGCCGAGTTTCTGCTGCAGTGCAAAATCATTTACCTTCACGACCGCGCCGTCTGCCTCGAAGGGAAAGGAGCCTCGCTCTGCCTCAATATGGTTGACCGCGCTGATAACTTCTTCGATGCCTTTTGCCAGGGTAAACCCCGAAGGCACAGGGAAACGGGCCTTCCTGAGCCAGTTGATGAGGTCCTCGTGGCTTGCCAGCTCAAGGCCTTTTGCTGCTCCGATTCCGTAGCATGAGAGAAAGAGTCTTCGTGCCGAGGTTATTGAAGGGTCGAGCTGCCGTACCGACCCCGCTGCGGCATTGCGCGGATTTGCAAAGGCCGGCTCCCCGTCTTTTTCCCGCTGCTGGTTCAGTTTTTCGAAGTCGGCGATCTGCATAAAGACCTCGCCGCGTATGTCCACATGAGCGGGGACAGGGCTGACTTCAAGCTTCAAGGGGATCGCCTTGATCGTCTTTATATTCCTGGTCACATCCTCGCCTTCATAGCCGTCGCCTCTGGTGGACGCGGTTGTCAGGACGCCATCGATATAGGTAAGTTCTACGGCCAGTCCGTCGTATTTCGGCTCGACGCTGTACCCGATGATGTCGTCCAGTCCGAGCTGTTTCCTGTTGCGTTTGTCGAATTCCCTCAGTTCTTCGGGGCTGAAGGCGTTGTCGAGTGAGAGCATCGGCTCGGCATGCCTTACCTTTGCAAACTTCTCAAGTGCAGGAGCCCCGACCCTCTGAGTCGGGGAGTCAGGCAGGACATATCCGTATTTTTCCTCGAGGTCTCTCAGCCGTCGGTAGGACCTGTCATAATCGGCATCGGAGATGACGGGAGAGTCGAGGACATAATAGAGATACGCATGATAGTTCAGCTCCCTGACGAGCCCGTCGATCTCTCTTTTAATTTCCTGCGGAATAGCGTGAGTCATGATATGGGTTTTACAAAAAAGTTTCCAGGTAAGCAGATAGGCACAAAAATCTCCCCTGCCCCCTCTTTGCCAAAGAGGGGTATGATACCTCCCTTTGGCGAAGGGAGCCTGCCTGTCCGGTAGGCAGGGATAGGAGGGATTTTCCAATAAATGTCTTCATAGTATTTAATTCCTTAGTATTTTGTATCGCCGACGGTTGTTTGTCAAATGAACGGCCGGCCGGATATGACTGCTACGCAAAGAGCGATACGGCAACTCTATTACTAACCTGGCAAGCAAATAGAACAATGTCGTCATTGTCCGGCTTGACCGGACAATTCAGAACCTGTTGAAATACCTGGTTTCCCCGATCAAGCCTGCCTGCCGGCAGGCAGGTCGTGGAATGACAAAGCAGAAAGTTTCATGTATTTATTTGCCAGACTATTAATTATCCGAGCTTTTTCTTATCGCCCTGACCAGTACCAGCAGCAATAGCAGAATAAGCGCCGCCAGCAGGAGCCAGGGATTATAGGGGAAAGTACTGTCCGGTCCAGGAATCAGTTGAGCTGCTGCTGTCTTCTGTGCTGACACGGGTTGCGGTGCCGGGAGGGCTTGTTTTTCCCCTCCTCCGACCGGAGCCCCTGAAGTATTTGTCGTCACAGGTTCCGGTGCAGAGGGTCCTGCCGGACCAGCGACGGTATTGTTTTCAGGTGCCCGTGCTGTTTTCGGCCGTACTTTTTCTTTCGGCCTGACGGGTTGGAAGTCCTCTTCATGGAGATGATACTCCCCGACATAGAGTTCCCACTCGCTGCAGTCTTTCCGGCAGGCATGTCCGCCCCTTCGGTCGGTCTTGCCCGGATGGGCATACGTCAGTGATGGAAGTAACAAGATGCTGATCAGCATCGCCCCCAAAAATCCCCGCATGCCGTGAGTTTAATGCATCCGGGCCTCCATGTCAACGGACCCGGGTCAACTGCGGCACGTTACCATCGACCCTCTTCCGGTATCAATAGACGCTGTCACTGCTGCAAGATGGCCATTAACGTTATAATAACAGCTCTATTATGAATGCCCCGAATGAAAACCGCCACAAGAGCCGTATAATCCTTGTTCATCCGCCTGTTGCAAAGCCCGGGGAACCGCCGGCGGGCATTGCCAGGCTCTCAGGTGCGCTCACGGCGCATGCCATCAGCCACACGGTCCTTGACGCCAACCTTGAAGGCATGCACCATCTGTTGCAGACTCCCCGGCCTCAGGGAATTGACGACGTCTGGAGCTGCCGTTCCTTCCGCAACGTCAATAGGAATATCTCGATTTTGAGGAACCCTGAGACATACCGGAGCATAGACCGGTATGCCAGGGCGGTGATGGATCTGGGCCGCGTCCTCGATGTTGCCTCCCGGGAAAGCGGTGCGTCGGTCGGCCTTGCCAATTTCCAGCATGAGACACTATCACCTCTGAGGTCTGAGGACCTGATTGCCTCTGCCGGACACCCCGAGCTGAATCCCTTTTTCCCCTATTTTCGGGCCAGGCTCTCCGGCCTTGTCCGTGACCAGGAGCCGGAGTTTATCGG
The DNA here is from genome assembly GCA_964499365.1 of uncultured Thermodesulfovibrio sp. GTDB lineage: Bacteria > Nitrospirota > Thermodesulfovibrionia > Thermodesulfovibrionales > UBA6898 > PALSA-1316. Next base: position 9,385 of record CAZCKU010000025.1, on the reverse strand, counting down.
CTTTTCGCTGAACTATCTGAGCCAGGCCCTCTGCACCTTTGCGATGCTGGGGTTTATCAGGAGAGAGTTCCCGGCGGTGAAGGTGGTGCTTGGCGGCGGACTGGTGACGTCATGGATGCGGAGTCCGTTCTGGAAAGATCCCTTCTCCGGCCTGGCAGACGTTGTTGTCGATGGCCGGGGGGAGGATACACTCCTCGGGCTCCTGGGAATTGCAGCCGCAGCCGATGCCTATACCCCTGAGTATCAGACAATGCCGGCTGCTGAATATCTTTCGCCGGGCTTTATACTTCCGTACAGCGGCTCTGACGGCTGTTTCTGGAACCGGTGCAATTTTTGCCCGGAAAAGGCCGAGGGACATCCCTATCGCCCGGTCCCTGCGGGCAGGGTGCTGGCCGACCTGGAGGTATTGGCAGAGAGAACAGACCCGGTGCTGATCCACCTTCTCGACAGCGCGATAACGCCTGCCCTGATGGAGGCGCTTGCGGAGAGGGGGCCGCGTATTCCCTGGTATGGGTTTGCACGCGTGAGCAGGCACCTGACGGATCCTGATTTCTGCACGGCACTGAAACGCTCGGGCTGCGTCATGCTGAAGCTCGGCCTCGAATCCGGGGATCAGGAGGTGCTTGACAGGATGGAGAAGGGAATCTCGGTCGATATGGCCATTCGATCGATGAAGGCCCTGAAGCAGGCCGGGATAGCAACATATGTCTACCTTATTTTCGGAACGCCGGCAGAAAACCTTTCCCGCGCCCGCAGGACCCTTGCGTTTGTTGCCGAGCACAGCAGCGATATCGACTTCCTGAACCTTGCCGTATTCAATATGCCGGTCTCAGGGGCCGGTTCTCATGCATTTGAAACGAGAAGATTTTACGACGGGGACCTTTCGCTCTACACTGATTTTACCCATCCGGAGGGTTGGGGGCGCAAACAGGTGAGATATTTCCTGGAGAATGAGTTCAGGAAAAATCCGGCGGTCTCGCAGATCCTGAAAAATGATCCGGTTGTTTTTACCTCCAATCATGCCCCGTTCTTTGTGCTGAAGCGGTGATAGCAATGACGGTGTGGGATGGCACTGTATACATATCAATACAGTGCTATGGTAAAAACAACACATTTGTCTTGACAAAAATAGCCCAATTAAGGAAAATTAATGCATATGAAAAAAGCCATTTTTTCTCTCTGCGCAGGTCTCTCCCTTTTTCTTGTTCATTCGTCGGCAGCATTGGCCTCGGTCCCCGCTGTTGCAGCAGTCGCCGAAGTGCAGAAGCACGATGCGGTCGGTCACGTGACGACCGAAGAGCATCAGGCGCCGGTGGTTGTTGCTCTTAACACACCTGATGCACTTCCCGCGGTTGAGGCGGCTCCCAATGCCCCGCTCATTCCTGCGGTCGATTCGAATACCGTTGCATCAAAGGCAGTCGAAAAGAATGTCGGCCTTTTCAGCCGGAGGATCAAGGAACGTTTTGCGCTCTATCTGAGCAGGTCCGGGCAGTATCTGGGAATGATGCAGGATATCCTCAGGGCGAAGAATGTGCCCGAGGATATCGTGTTTCTGTCGCTGATCGAAAGCGGCTTTAATCCCTATGCCTATTCCATCGCCAAGGCCGCAGGTCCCTGGCAGTTTATCTCCTCGACAGCGAAGCGCTATGGTCTTGAAATCGACTGGTGGAAGGATGAGCGGAGAGACCCGGTCAAATCAACGATGGCCGCTGCCGACTACCTGAAGGACCTCCATGGCATGTTCGGCTCCTGGAGCCTTGCCATGGCTGCGTACAACGCTGGCGAAGGCAAGATCATGAGGGCGATCAGGAAGAACAAGTCAGACGACTACTGGGACCTTCTCGGGACCCGTCATATCAGGACCGAGACCAAGGAGTACGTGCCGAGGTTTATCGCTGCCAGCATGATTGCCGCCAACCCTCAGGAGTTCGGGTTCGATAATATTGAATACCATCAGCCGATGATCTATGACGAAGTTACCCTGGCTGCGCCGATAGATCTGGCGGTCGCTGCCGAGTGTGCGGAAACCGATCTCGATACCATAAAGAAACTGAACCCTGAACTCAGGAGATGGTGTACGCCGCCTGATATGTCGCAGTATGTTCTACGGATACCAAAGGGGAAGAAGGATCTCTTTGAGGAGAAACTCGCCGCAGTGCCTGCTGACGAGAGGCTTACGATTGAGCGCTATCCCGTGAAGAAAGGCGATACGTTCAAAAAGATAGCCAAAAAGACAGGCATATCCGAGTATGTAATCCTTTCGCTGAACCCGTCCGAGAAGATCATGCCGCTCACCGCCGGCACCGAGATTTATCTGCCGCCAAAGGGAGCATATGCTGCTGACCCCGATGACCGCCGTGGCTCGGTGAAAAAGAAGGTGGCGTACAGGAGCAGCAAGGCCGGCAAAACCAGGACCAGTGCTGCGGCCAGGGGAAAGAACAAGAAGGTCTCAGCCAAACGTCGTTAGTTGCGTGCAGCGAGGCTGACTGCACCTTTCATTTCCTGGTGCCCCAAATCCCTCTGGCAATAGGTGCATTGCCTTCAAAGAGTACTTCCTGTCATCCTCCCTATTAAGAAAAGAGCCTCTCAAGCTTGTGGTTTGTGCCGAACTGACCTCGCAGCATATTCGTCTGAATCCCCGATGCTGAACATACCGGCGCTGACGACCCGCAAAAAAACCGCTCAGCCTGCGTGAGCGCTGAGCGGTCATAAACATCATCCTGCCCCTGAGGGCTGCTGAAGCGGCTGCTGTCCTTTATCCTTCCTTCTTGTCGGTCAGGCCGAGCTTTGCCTTTGCCTCATCAGCAAAGGGGGACGATTTATATTTTTCTGCAAGCTCCTTATACTTTGCCGTGGCCTCGTCCTTTTTCCCTTCGCTCTCCAGGATGCGGGCCGACTCGACAAGCGCCAGGTCCTTGAAGATTTCGCCGTCTGTCTTGTACAGCGTGTCAAGAGTCTTTAACGCCTCCGGTTTGTTGCCCATCTTCTGCTGAACGCCCGCCAATTGGCGGTATGCGATCGGGAGCAGGTCTTTTGCCGAGGCATGGTTTTTCAGGAAGAGATTCAGCGTTGCGAGTGCCTCCGCGTCCTTCCCACCCTCTGAGTAGCAGTTTGCCAGATAGAGGAGGAGCCGCGGCGATTTATGTCTGCCATATGCCTGCTGGAAGAGGGCAGCCGCCTTTTCGACCTGTTCCTTCCGCGCGAGCGGCGTCTTCTGATATTCGTTATGATAGACCTTGTAGGCCTCATATTCGAGCTGACGGGCTTTTTCTTCGTTTGAATACCAGTAGAAGATGAGACTGATCACGGCCAGCAGGACAAGCGCCGCAACCCCGCCATACGTGATGACGGCCTTCTGTTTCTGCTGCATCAGGTCCCGGATATCGGCTATCCGGTCCTGGACCTCGTTTTCAACCGCAACCTCTTTTGTTTTGCTTCTTCTTTTTATTGCCTTTGGCATTACGCCCTCCTCAATGCTTTTTCTATCAGGTGTCGTGAATTGTCGAATACAGAGTTAATCCTGCTCTCCTCAATGCCTGCACCGAGAAGAATTTTTCTTGCCATATCCTTTGTGATCAGATCAGACGGGCTGTGACTGTCAGTATTGATGCAGAGGGGCACCCCGAATTTGATCGCCTCCTGGGCAACATGCCCGTTTGTGAGGCAGTGCCCTTTCCTCGAGGTGATTTCGAGCATGACGTTTTTTTCCTTTGCAAAGAGCAGGTCCTCGGTCGAAATCAGGCCGGGGTGTGAAATGATGTCGGCCCCGGCTTCGATGGCCGCCCTGTTCGTCCCTTCCTTTACCGGCTCGGAGAGTGTCTCTCCGTGGACGATCACGATTTTTGCCCCGAGTTTTCTCGCCTCTTTCACGAGATCCGGGATAAGCTCCGGTGACGCATGGGTTATTTCGGCCCCGGGCAATACCCCGATGGATATATAGGGTCTCATGGCCTCAATTGCCTTGATGACGCGGGGGATGATAAGGTCGAGATTCGAGGCGTCCATGTGGTCGGTGATCGCCAGCGCCGCATATCCGGCGGCTTCTGCACGGCGTATGAGTTCGAAAGGGATCAGCTCCCCGTCGCTGAATATGGTATGCATATGTAAATCGATCATCCTAAAAAGATACAGGAAGAAGGAGAAAAATGTAAAGCGCTTTAGCGGAGATCAGACGCCGGTTGCCCGTGCGAGCGTGCAGACGACGACATCTCCGGCCCCTGCACGCCGCAGCTGCCGTGCACATGCCCGAACCGTTGCCCCGGTGGTCATGACATCATCGACCAGGAGTATGCTCATCCCCGTGAAACTGCGCACCGCGGCGAAGGCCCCGGAGAGGTTGGCCGCGCGTTCTCTGGCTGTCAGGCCGATTTGGGGAGGGGTCTCCTTCTCCTTGAGAAGCCCGTTGATGATCAGCGGCATCCCTGTGGCCTTTGCGATGATCTTCGCAAGAAGCACTGACTGGTTAAACCCCCGCTCACGCAGCCCGTGCAGATGCATCGGCACAGGGACGATGGCGTCCATCCGGGGTAAATCCATACCGAGCAGCAGGGCCCCGAGCGGTTTGTGGAGTCTGCGGGTTTTTGTGAACTTGAATTCGTGAATTGCCTTCGCCAGCACCCTGTCGTAGATACCATAACTCACGACGCCAGAAAATGGCGGCGGGCTTTGTATGCAGGCACTGCAGATGCCCGATGACGCTGACGAGAAGGGGTCAGCACAGATCCGGCACGAGCCTCCGGTATACGGCTGGACGGTCGACCAGCAGGAGCTGCAGAAAGGGGCGACTGAGGTGTTATCGGTTGGGCAGGAACATGCGGGGCAGGTCGAAGGATAGAGGGCGTTGAGAATACCCGTGATTACGTTACGGGCAGCAGACTGCCGCATTTCCCGCATTTTGGCCCCTCGGACAGTCGTTCTGTCCGTACCTTGTTTTTGACGCCGCATGCAGGACAACTGATGATGACGAAGTCCGGGGGAGGGGGTGATGCAGTCGTTTCAGGTTCAGACGAGGGGATATCCACAGGCCTCAATGAAGGTCCGGACTCCCCGGTTTTTTCATCGCATTCACTCGTATAGCCGAGCATGAAGTCGGTGTAGGCCAGATCTTTTTCGATCAGTTCAATACCCATGCCGTTTTTGAGCGAGACGACGGTTGTCTTGAGCGCCCTTCGCACCCTGCCCTTCAGCGTCGAAGGGGTGCCGTCAGGCAGGTGAACCCGGATCGAGAGGAGTGTTCCCGGCGGGAAGGCATGGTTCGTCCTGATAAAGAGGCCGTTGCAGGAAAAGTCACTCGAGATGGCGCGGTAGTTCTGCCCTTCAGCCGAGAACTCCGTCTCCAGCCGCCGGATGAAGCGGGCATGACGCCGCTTCGACATCAGAACTGCTCTCTGACGGTTATCAACTCATCCCTTTTCTGGCCGGTCGAGATTACGTCAGCCTTTACCCCGATCAGTTCTTCCATGCGTCTGATATATGCCCGGGCCTGTTTGGGCAGATCCGAGAATTTCTTGATGCCCAGGGTGCTTTCCTTCCACCCCTGCATCTCCTCGTAGACCGGAACGCACTTGTCCAGAATACCGGGCTCCTTCGGCATCTCGGTGACGAGTTTGCCGCGGTAGCGGTAGCCGGTACATATCTTCAGGGTCTCGAAACCGTCCAGAATGTCCAGCTTCGTAATCACGATGCCGGTCAGTCCGTTTATCATTGCGGAGTGCCTGAGAATAACCGTATCAAGCCAGCCGCAGCGCCGCGGCCTGCCGGTGGTGGCACCGAATTCGCCTCCCTTTGCCCGTATCATCTCTCCGGTGCTGTCATGGAGTTCCGTCGGGAAAGGCCCGCTGCCGACCCTGGTCGTATACGCCTTGACGATTCCGACGACCTTTGATATCTTTGTCGGTCCGATGCCGAGACCGGTGCAGGCACCGCCTGCAACAGCGCTCGAAGACGTGACAAAGGGGTAGGTCCCGTGATCGATATCGAGGAGCGTTCCCTGCGCCCCTTCAAGCAGAACGTTCTTTTTTGCAGCGATAGCCTGGTTGATAATGAGATCGGTATCGGCAATATGCCTTGAGAGTTTTTTCGCGTAGCCCATGTATTCGGCATGGATCTTCTTTGCACTGAAGCCCTTGTGGCCGTACAGATTCTTCAGAAGGACATTTGCCTGCCGGACGTTGGCCTCGAGTTTCTCCATGAACAGATCCGGCGTCAGCAGTTCACCCACCCGTATGCCGGATCTGGCCATCTTGTCTACATAGGTCGGTCCGATGCCCCGTCCGGTCGTCCCGATCGATTTCCTGCCTTTGGACACTTCACTCGCCTTATCAAGCGCGATATGGTAGGGCATGATCAGGTGGGCATTCTTGCTCAGCAGCAGGTTTTCATTGACCGTGATGCCCTGGTCCCTCAGTCCGTCGATTTCGCCGATCAGGGCAGCAGGCTCGACAACAACACCGTTCCCGATAATGCAGGTGGTCCCTTTATGGAGGATACCCGACGGAATAAGATGCAGCACATACTTCTTGTCTTTAATGACAACCGTATGGCCGGCATTGTGTCCCCCCTGGTACCGGGCAACCATCGCAGCCTTCCTGGTGAGGTAATCGACGATTTTCCCCTTGCCTTCATCGCCCCACTGGGCACCGACAACAATTACAACAGGCATATCAGATCCTTTCCTGCATTAGAGACATATCTGGTGAACAGACAGTATGTTCGGGAGTTTCCTGATCTCATCGATCACCTCTGCGGAAGGTGTGGAATCGATGCTGACGACCGAGATAGCCATCCCCCCGGCAGCCTCCCTGCCAAAATGCATGCGCGCAATATTAATGTTATTCAGGCCGAGGGTGTTTCCGATATTGCCAATCACCCCGGGCTTATCATTGTTATAGATGAGCAGCAGGACGTCGTCAGGGACGATCTCTACCTTGAAGTTGTCGATCAGGATGACCCGGGGGTCTTTTTTGCTGAAGAGCGTCCCTGCAAGGTAGCTCTCCTTGTCTTTTGACTTTATCCTGAGGGCGATCATGCTCTGGTAGTCGCCGGACTCGCTGCTCTTGACTTCTTTGACCTCAATCCCGCGTTCTTTGGCGATGAACGGTGCATTTACAAAATTCACGGTCTCAAGCAGGATGGGGGTGAGATAACCCTTCAGCGCGGCTATGGTGACCGGAGCCGTGTTGACGGCAGCCGCGTCTCCGTGGTATTCGACGACTATTTCCTGGGCGCCTCCGGCGAACATCTGGGACGAAAAGCTCCCGAGTTTTTCGGCCAGGGTGATATAGGGCTGCAGCCTCGGCACCTGATCGCTCGGGATCGACGGAAAGTTTACGGCATTCCTGATCGTTCCGTGGGCCAGGTAATCGGCAATCTGCTCAGCGACAGCAAGCGCGACGTTTTCCTGCGCCTCTTCTGTTGACGCCCCCAGGTGCGGGGTGCAGATGAGGTTGTCGAGCGTCAGCAGCGGGTTGCCGTCCGGCGGCTCTTTTTCGAAGACATCCAGGGCCGCCCCTGCGACCTTGCCGCTCTTTAAGGCCTCGTAGAGATCCTGTTCGTTGATGATGCCTCCGCGGGCACAGTTGATGATACGGACGCCGTTCTTCATCGTGCTGATCGTGTTGGCATTGATAAGGTTTTTTGTCTCGGCAGTCAGAGGCGTATGGATCGTAATGAAGTCTGCCTCGACAAAGATTTCATTGACGGACACCTTCCTGATCCCCATTTCGCGTGCCTTTTCCTCGCTCAGGAAGGGATCGTAGGCGATGACGTTCATTTCGAGGCCGAGGGCCTTTTTGGCAAGCTGTCCGCCGATGGCCCCGAGTCCGAGTATGCCGAGCGTCTTATTGAAGAGCTCGACACCCATGAACTTCTTCTTTTCCCACTTCCCTGCCTTCATCGAGGCAGTGGCCTGGGGGATGGAACGTGCAACGGCAAAGAGCATGGCCATCGCATGCTCCGCCGTCGTAACCGTATTGCCGCCCGGGGTGTTCATGACGACAATGCCTTTCTTGGATGCGGCAGCCTTGTCGACATTGTCCAGCCCTGAGCCGGCCCTGCCGATTACCTTCAGGTTCCTGGCAGCTTCGATCACCTCGGCGGTAACCTTGGTTGCAGACCTTATGACCAGGCCATGGTATTCGCCGATACAGGCCAGCAGTTCATCGGGCTTCATGCCGGTCTTGACATCAACCTCGAGCCCTGCCTTCTTCAGTATCTCAACGCCTTTGGCGGATATATTATCGCTGACAAGTACCTTCATCTATCCGTTCTCCTTCTATACCATTAATAATTCCTGGGCCACGGCAACGCCGGATCCCAGTTTCAGCGGATGCCCCATGCCCTTGAGCACCATTTCGATGCCGGCAATCGCGGTGATGACGTCGAACGTACCGGCATAGCCGAGATGGGCTATACGGAAGATCTTTCCTTTCACGTGCCCCTGTCCCCCTGCTGCCGTGATGCCATATTTTACCCTGAGATTCTTGTATATCTCCTGGCCGTCCATGCCTGCGGGGGCATTGATTGCGGTGACCGAGTTGCTCGGGGATTCCCTGGTGAACATTTCGAGTTCGAGCGCCTTTACCGCCTCACGGGTTGCATGTGCGAGCCTCTCATGCCTTTTGAAGGCATTCTCAAGCCCTTCCGCCTGCACGATCTTCAGGCATTCGTTCAGCCCGATGATCAGGGAGACGGGGGAGGTGAAATTGGTCTGGTTCTTTGCCAGGTTTTCGCGCTCCTTCTTGAAATTGAAATAGAATTTCGGGGAGGTGGATTTTTCGGCAAAGGCCCAGGCCTTTTCGCTGACGCCGACAAAGGCGAGCCCCGGAGGGAGCATCAGCCCTTTCTGTGATCCACCGATAAGGATGTCAATGCCCCATTCGTCCATCTTCAGGTCATGCGCAACCAGCGCGGAGATGGCATCGACAACCAGTATCGTGCCCTCATATTTCTTGACGATCGAGGCCAGGGCCTGGATATCATGGTACACGCCGGTGGAGGTTTCTGACGCCTGGACGAAGACGCCCCTGATCGACGGGTCGTTCTTCAGGGCCTTTTCGACATCTTCAGGTTTTACTGCATAGCCCCAGTCGATCTTTATCTCTTCAACCCCGAGGCTGTAGGCTTTGCATATCTTTGTCCAGCGCTCGCCGAAGTTGCCGCCGTTGATGACAAGGGCCTTGTCACCCGGGCTGAAAAAATTATTGACTGCTCCCACCATGCCGCCGGTACCGGTCGAACAGATGATCAGAACATCATTCTTCGTCTGACAGAGCCACTGGAGTCCTTTTTTCGCTGAATCGATGACCGGCAGAAAATCCGGCGACCGGTGGTGTATGATCGGCATGGCCATCGCCAGCAGGGCCTCCGGGGGTACGGGGGTGGGGCC
>CAZCKU010000024.1:0-35497 GCA_964499365.1 uncultured Thermodesulfovibrio sp. | reverse complement strand
CAGCGTTCGTTCTGAGCCAGGATCAAACTCTCAATTGTTTTCCTATTACTCAAAATACATTAACGCGGACCTGCTCTATAGTTTTCAAAGAACAGTATTCCCCAAACCGGACTTCATGATTTAAACGGTTTAGAGAATGTTACCGGCTTACAAAAAGCTCAGCCGGCCTGCAGACAAGTATTTACTATATAGGAATCAAAAACAAAAAGCAACCTCTTTTGTACAATTATAGATTACCACGCAAAATATTTATGTCAAGGGCAAAACGAGTCTATGCAGCATACCGTCGTTTGATCAATCCGTCACAGTTCGTGAATGAAGAAATTCATCTCCCGCTCATCAGCAACGGTTGAGGCCGGCCCGTGACCGGGGAATATTCGGGTCTCCGCCGGGAGATCGATAATCCTCCTGAAGGACTTCTTCATGGCCTGAAGGCTGCCTCCGGGAAAATCCGTGCGGCCGATTGAGCCTGCAAAGATGGTGTCTCCGCTCAGGAGCAGGTCTCCGTGCAGGAGACAGATACCGCCCGGGCTGTGCCCCGGCGTATGCATGATGGTGACGATGGTGTTTCCAAGCCGCAGGCTGTCGCCTTCTGCTACGAGGATATCAGGGGCAGGCTGCTGCTCCAGGGAAAAACCCATCAGCGCGGCAAGGTCATGGGCGCCTTCGTAAATCTGAAGATCTGCCCCGTGAAGCACAACCTTCGCCTCCGTCCCTGCCTTCACCGCAGCAACGGCACCAATATGATCAAAATGACCATGCGTGCAGACGATATACCTCGGCTGCAACCGCTGCTGTTCGAGAATCGCAAGAATTCCCCCAGCATTGTCGCCGGGGTCTACGATCATGGCCTCACGGCTTTCTTCATCATAGGCCACATAACAGTTCACCTGTAAAGGCCCGACCACAAAATCTTCTATCTTCATATAATTCCTTGTCTGCTTTAATGTATTTGCATACATATATTATCATAAAGACAGCTAGTCACATTAACGTCCGCACCGTGTGAGGGATGAAGAAAAACAGGTCAATTGGATTAATTTCTGCTGTTCCCCGTGAGGGCAGCCGCTTCATCGAAGTGCTGCATCCCCTCACGGGCAGGGGCGACAGCAGCCTTCTTTTGACGTTCTCCGGGAAACTCTTTGGCTGCAGCCTGCATTATATGGTATCCGGGATGGGCAAGGTGAACGCTGCCCATGCAGCAACGCTTATGATCAACAAATATGCCCCGTCCCTGATTATCAATTTCGGCATCGGAGGGGCATACCCTTCTTCAGGCCTGGCCGTGGGAGATGCTGCAATCGCCACAAAAGAACTTTATGTTGACGAGGGCATCTGGCTTGACACCGGTCTTCAGCCGATTGAAGCAATCGGCATACCCCTGGTTCAGACAGGCCGCCGCAGCTACTATTCTGAATTTCCCCTTGTCAACCGGCATACAAAGAAGCTGCTCGGCCGCAGACACCTGAAAAGCCTGGAGAGGCTTTTCGGCATGAACATTATGGCAGGGCCCTTTGCAACGGTATCGGCCTGCACCGGAACAGCGAAAAGGGCAGCGGAGATCGAAGGCCGGTTCGGAGTAATCTGCGAAAATATGGAAGGGGCTGCTATTGCCCAGATATCTGCGCTCTATGGCATTCCCCTGATCGAGGTCCGCGGAATAAGCAATATTGTTGAAAAGAGAAACCGGGCCTCATGGGATATTCCTGCCGCAGCGGAGCATTGTCAGCAGGTGGTCATGGGACTGCTTCAGGAATTATCCAGGCCGGGGCTGGCAGAGGAGGCCTGATGCAGCAGCTGACGCTGGGGTATTCCCCCTGCCCCAACGATACGTTCATCTTTTACGCCCTCGCCAACAACAGGGTTGACACGGGTGGTCTCCGGTTCCGTGAAATCCTTGATGACGTGGAGACCCTGAACCAGATGGCGCGCCGGGCTGAGCTTGATGTAACCAAGGTATCCTTTCATGCGCTGGGCCGGCTGCGTGATGAATATGTCCTCCTTCGCTCGGGGGGTGCGCTCGGCAAAGGCTGCGGCCCGCTGGTTATTGCTCCCGGGGCCTGCAGCATGGCGGACCTCAGGGGCAAAACGATTGCCATCCCCGGCAGACTGACGACCGCATTCCTGCTGCTGCAACTCTTTGATCCGTCTTTGGGGGCCCGTGTCAGGGTCATGCCTTTTCATGAGATACTCGGTGCCGTGAAAAACCGCGAGGTCGATGCCGGGCTGATCATCCATGAAAGCCGCTTCACGTATCAGGCCATCGGGCTACAAAAGGTCCTCGACCTTGGTTCATGGTGGGAAGACCTGACCAGCCTGCCTATTCCCCTCGGCGGTATCATTGCAAGGAGGTCACTGGGTCCCGAATGCATCTGGGACATCTCGGAATGCATCAGAAAGAGCATCCGGTATGCACGGGAAAACCCTGAGGAGACCAAGACCTACATACGGCAGCACGCGCAGGAACTCGATGAAGCTGTCATCGAGCAGCATATCGGGCTCTATGTGAATGATTATTCCCTCGACCTCGGGGAGGACGGCATGCAGGCGGTCCGTGAATTCTTCAGGATGTCCGAAGAAAAGGGCCTTATGGAGAGGTCTTCAAAGCAACTGATGGAATAGTCTCAAAAGAAGATTGACCCCGCCGCCGACCAGAAGGGCAAAGCCGGTGATCAGGACAAACATGAGGGAAGCGGTCCTTGAACCTCTCTCCTTGATGATCATGAAGAAACTCGCCAGACAGGGGACAAAGAGGGTAAGTGTGACGATGCTCACGATGATCTGGTCCTCGTTCATGATGCCCTGCTTCGAGAGCTGGAAGAGCCCGGCGGCACCATAGTCTCTCCGCAGGAACCCGAGGATAAAGGCCCCGGTCGTCTGCTCAGGCAGCCCGAGAAAGCTGACGATGACGGGTGAAGCAATCGCCTCCAGCCAGGTGAGAATTCTGAGCTTGTCGAAGATAAAAAGGATGAAGGTCCCGAGGATGAATAGGGGAACAGCTTCCCTCAGGTACCACTCGATCCGGCTTAAGGTCTTCATCAGGATATTACCTATCCGCGGGATGCGAATCGGGGGAAGCTCAAGGAAGAAGTCAGGCCGCTCTCCGGGGATGATTCTCGACGCAATATACCCGGCGAGCATCAGTACCATGATGACGGTACCGACCCACCATAGCGCAACCTTCACGGAATAGGGACCGAGCATCCCCAGTATCACCCCGAGCTGCGCCGAACAGGGGATGGCAAGGGCGATCAGAAAGGTTGCGATCACCCGTTCCCTGTTCGTCTCGAGGATGCGTGTGGTCATTGTTGCCATCGTACCACACCCAAGACCGAGCACCATCGGGAGCACCGCCTTCCCGTTCAGTCCTATCTTTGAGAAGGCCCTGTTCGAAACAACCGCGATCCGCGGCAGGTACCCGCTGTCTTCGAGAAAGCCGAAGGCGATAAAAAAGGTTGCGGTAATCGGCAGGATTATAGCGACGGCATAGGTAAGGGCCATGGTGAACAAGCCGTACTGCCCGACAAAAAAGTCCTGGACAAGCGTCGATGGTATGACCATGCGGACGATCTTCGCTATACCGGGGCTCAGATACTGCGCGAATATGACTTCCTCAAAGAAATCGACAAGTGTTCCCGCGCCAAACTTGCCGACAAATTGATAGAAAGCGAAGAGGACAAAGGCCAGAAAGGCAAGGCCCCAGACCGGATGCATGGACCATCTGCCGATCCACTGGGCTATATACCCTCCGTCAAGGCCCGTCTTCTTCTGAACCTCTGCAGTAATTGATTCAGCAATCGCAAAGCGACGTGCGGTAATTGCCTGGGAAATCGACCCCCTCAGCTTCGCCTCTGCTTCGTCCCGGAGATCCTCAATCTTCTTGATACCGCCAACATCCAGATGCGCAATGAGCCAGTTCCTGATACTGTCGTCACCGGCCAGAATCATTAGTGCGATCGAACGCCTCGAAATGGGGGCCTCGGGAAGAAGGGTCGCTATGTCGGCCGCGTACTTCTCGATCACTTCTCCATAGTCTGTTGAAATTCTGGGGGAGGAAGGTTCGAGCATGGCCTCCCTTAGCCTAGCTATCCCTTTCCGTTGCGGGGCAACGGTGCCTACGACCCTGACCCCCAGCATCTCCTCGAGTTTTCTGGAATCGATCTCGATCCCCCGGGCATTAGCCTCATCCTCCATATTCAGAACGAGCACCGACGGCAGGCCCATATCCGCCAGCTGAATGAGCAGCATCAGGCCCCTTTTGAGGTTCTTGGAGTCAGAGACCAGTACCGTGCTTTCCGGCCGCTCTGCGAGGAAGAGATCCCTCGTCACCCTCTCGTCTTCGCTCATCGGGATAAAACTGTTCACGCCCGGGGAGTCGATGATGCTGAACTTCTTGCCGTCAAGTTCTATATTGCCGTGGGATATCTCGACGGTCGTCCCGGGATAGTTTGATACCGTGACGTATTTGCCGGTCAGCAACCCGAAAAGGACACTCTTGCCGACATTTGGGTTGCCGGCCAGGACGATCCTTTTGTATTTATGTGATTTATCTTCCTTCATGACCGGTCAGGAGTTACACTTACCGCAGACGCCCCGTATCTCCAGAATATGGCTGACGCCCTGAAAATTGTTACCCCTGCATATCTCCTGCTGGATCTGCTCAAGGTTTTCCGAGTAGAACTCAACGATGCTGCCGCAGATGGAGCATATCAGGTGATCGTGATGGCTGTGACCGTACGTATGTTCATAGACATTCCCGCGGTCCGTGCGGGTGATCTTTTCGACAAGTCCGCTTTCGACGAGAAGATTCAACGTCCTGTAGACAGATGCCCGTGATGCCTTTGACCCCGCATTTCTGATGCGGAAATAGAGCTGCTCGGGACCAAAATGCCCGTGAAACGAGAAGACCTCGTTCAGGACAGCAAGCCGTTCTTTTGTCAGCTTCAGTCTTTTTTCTCCCAGATATTTTCTGAATAACTTCTGCTCCATGGTTTTTATCTTAAATGAAATTGAGATTTAATATCAATTGGAAACCTCAGGTATGCAAATTTACATTTAAAGATGTTTTGTGCTATGGTTTAGACTTATTGGGCTATATATAGATGACAGGCTGATTCGCAGTGTATGGGGCTTGCGTTCCGGCCGGTAAAAGGAGAATACCGATGGTCAAAAAAATTGTTCTGGCATATTCCGGAGGTCTCGATACCTCTATTGCGATAAAATGGCTGAAAGAGACGTATGGCGCAGAAGTCATCGCCTATTGTGCAGACCTCGGGCAGGGGGAGGACCTTGCCGCTGTCAAAAAGAAGGCACTGCAGACCGGCGCATCCAAGGCCTATGTACAGGATCTGCGGGAGGAGTTTGTCAGGGAGTATATCTTCCCCATGCTCAGGGCGAACGCCGTCTACGAAGGGACATACCTGCTCGGGACATCGATCGCACGGCCGCTTATCGCAAAGAAACAGATAGAAATCGCGCAGAAGGAAGGTGCGGACGCTGTTGCACACGGTGCGACCGGCAAGGGAAACGATCAGATTCGCTTTGAGCTGACCTGCTATGCCCTTAAACCCGATATCAAGATTATTGCTCCATGGCGGGAGTGGTCATTTAACTCGAGGGCATCACTCATCAATTATGCCCGGAAGCATGGCATTCCGGTGACCGCGACAAAGAAGAAACCCTACAGCACCGACATGAACCTGTTTCATATCAGTTACGAGGGGGGGATACTCGAAGATCCATGGAAGGAACCCCCTCCGGACATGTATACAATGATACAGCCTCTGGAGAAAACACCGAACAAACCGGAATATATTGAGATTTCCTTCAATTCCGGAGACCCGGTCAGCATCAACGGGAAGAAGCTGTCTCCGGCGAAACTCCTGCAGTCATTGAATGAGACAGGAGGCAGGCACGGGATCGGCAGGGTCGATATTGTCGAGAACCGCTATGTCGGCATCAAGTCCCGCGGGGTCTACGAGACACCGGGCGGCACAATCCTGCATGCCGCCAGGAAGGCAGTGGAGTCGCTCACCCTGGACCGCGAGGTAAAGCATCTTCTTGATTCGCTCATGCCGAAATACGCCGAACTGGTCTACTATGGCTACTGGTTCGCTCCGGAGAGGATCACGCTGCAGGGCATGATAGATTCGGCGCAGCAGCGGGTTACCGGGACCGTCCGGCTGAAACTGTATAAAGGCAACTGCATCGTCGCCGGGAGGAAGGCCTCCGGCTCGCTTTACGATGCGAAACTCGCGACATTCGAGGAAGAGGATGTGTACAACCAGAAAGATGCCGAGGGCTTCATCAAGCTGAACGCCCTCAGGCTGAAGGCGAACAAGGCCCTCCGGGGAGGAGATGTCTGAACTCAGGTACTGGGTCGGCCTGTCTCTGGTACCTGAGATAGGCCCGGTGCTCTCGAGAAGATTAATTTCGGAGTTCGGAAGCCCATCACGTGTCTTTAAGGCAGATGCTGCCGAACTGCGCAGTGTAGCACACCTGGGGCAGGAGAAATGTGGCCATATAAAGAACT
The DNA here is from genome assembly GCA_964499365.1 of uncultured Thermodesulfovibrio sp. GTDB lineage: Bacteria > Nitrospirota > Thermodesulfovibrionia > Thermodesulfovibrionales > UBA6898 > PALSA-1316. Next base: position 28,965 of record CAZCKU010000024.1, on the reverse strand, counting down.
TTAAGAACTGGGCCATGGTCGACCATTACCTGAGAGAGAGTGAAAAGAAAAAAATCAGCATAACGACCTGTGTTGATCCATCGTATCCTGAAGTGCTGAGAGAAGTCGAGTCAGCGCCGACCGTCTTATATATGAAGGGCGAGTATAAACCCGAGGACCGCTACGCCGTTGCCGTCGTCGGATCGCGGAAGCATACCGGCTACGGTGAGTCCGTTGCCCGCAGGTTTTCAGGAGAACTGGCCTTGGCAGGACTCACGATCGTCAGTGGCATGGCCAGGGGTATCGATACCCTGGCCCATATGAGTGCTCTCTCTGCAGGAGGCAGGACCATAGCAGTCCTGGGCTCAGGGCCTGATGTCCCTTATCCCGCTGAGAACAGCAGGCTGGCCGGCATGGCAGCTGAGTCCGGGGCAGTTATCAGTGAGTTTCCGCCCGGAACAATGCCGCTGCGGGAAAATTTCCCGCGCAGAAACAGGCTCATCAGCGGGCTGTCGCTCGGCGTACTGGTTGTCGAGGCAACGGCCTCAAGCGGTTCGCTTATAACGGCAAATTATGCCCTTGAGCAGAACCGGGAGGTGTTTGCCGTCCCCGGGAACATTACATCCGAGAATTCGGGCGGCACAAACAGGCTGATACGGCAGGGGGCAAAGGCAGTGCTCGGGACAAATGATATCCTTGAAGAATTGGCCCCGGTGCTGAAGGGCTTTATTCGGGCTGAACAGAGGCTGGCGGCCGGACTTACTGCTGATGAGGAGAGGCTCTGCGCTTGCATGACGCGGGAGCCGAAGCACATTGACCTCCTGTCCCGGGAGGCGCGGATGCCGGTGCAGGTCATGCTTGACATGCTCCTTTCACTCGAACTGAAGGGACTTGTCAGACAGTCCGGCGGTACGAGATTTTATCTATCATGAGGTGCGATTTGTCAAAGAAACTTATTAAAATGCTGACGCTTATGACCAGGGACATTAAGGATGCCGAATTTTTTTCCGATGATATATTTGAAACAATCGGCTATGAGGAGCCGGACATCTATGATATCTCTGATGAGCTCACGGCTCTCGAAACATCCGGGAATATGGATGAGATCGAGCTCGATATCCTGAAGTCACTGCTTGTCTATATACTGATGCGGAAGAGCGGCATGGAGAAGGAAGATATCTATTCTTTCGTGTTTGGTGGCGGACGAAGGATCATCTGGAGCTGATATGAAGCAAGGTTCTGTTTAAGGAGGAGAGGGATGAAAGCACTGGTAATCGTTGAATCACCTGCCAAGGCCAAGACCATCAGCAAGATACTGGGCAAGGACTACACGGTCAAGGCCTCGGTGGGACATATAAAAGATCTGCCCGCAAAAGAGATGGGCATCGATATCGAGCATGACTTTGCCCCGAAATATATCGTTATTCCGGGCAAAGAGAAGGTCATCAAGGAGCTGAAGAAGGCCGCCAAAGAGGCCGATACCGTCTTCATCGCCCCGGACCCGGACCGCGAGGGGGAGGCGATTGCCTGGCATATCGCAGACGAGGTAAAGGACAAGAAAAAGAGCATTTATCGCATCAAGTTTAATGAGATAACAAAGACAGCGGTACTCGAATCGATCAAGAACCCGGGCGAGATCGACATGAACAAGGTTGATGCTCAACAGGCGCGGAGGATTCTTGACAGACTGGTGGGATATGAACTCAGCCCGCTGCTCTGGCGGAAGGTCAGAAGGGGCCTAAGTGCTGGCAGGGTCCAGTCGGTCGCCGTCCGGCTGGTCGTCGACCGGGAGCGTGAGGTCGAGGCCTTTAAACAGGAGGAATACTGGTCGATCAATGCGGAGTTCGAGGGATCGAACAAGCCGTCCTTCTGGTCCAAGCTCTTCAAGTATGATGAGCAGAAGGTCGAAATCGCCGACTCCGGTGCTGCAGAGGCGGTGGTCAATAAGGTCAGGGACAGCACGTTTGTCCTCGTCAGCGTAGACCGCAAGAAAAGAAAGCGCATGCCTTCACCTCCTTTTATCACAAGCACGCTGCAGCAGGAGGCATCACGGAAACTGCGTTTTACCGCAAAAAAGACCATGGCCGTTGCCCAGCAGCTCTATGAGGGTATCGAGCTTGGGGAGGAAGGAGCAGTCGGTCTTATCACATATATGAGGACCGACTCAAACAGGATATCTGCCGAGGCGCAGAAGGCTGCCCGCGAATTTATCGAGTCAGCCTATGGCAAGGAGTTTCTCCCCGAAAAGCCGCCCTTCTACAAGAGCAAGGCCTCTGCCCAGGAGGCACATGAGGCGGTCAGACCAACCTACCTCACAAACCGGCCCGAGCAGATCAAGCAGTATCTGACCAAGGAACAATTATCACTGTATAAGCTGATATGGAACCGTTTTATTGCAAGCCAGATGGCCCCGGCAGAACTTGAACTGACGACCTTTGATATCTCTCCTGAGGAGAGCAGGGGGAAGACCGTATTCAGGGCAACCGGCAGCGTGGTCAAGTTTCAGGGCTTCATGACGCTCTATACAGAAGGCACGGACGAGCTGCTGGATGAAAACGAATCGCTCCTCCCGTCGCTCAGGGAAGGGGAGACCCTCAAACTGCTGAACCTTCAGCCGAAGCAGCACTTTACCCAACCGCCGCCGCGGTATACCGAGGCGTCTCTCGTCAAGGCGCTTGAGGAAAAGGGCATTGGACGACCAAGCACCTATGCTGCAATCATGTCGACCATACAGGACCGCAAGTACGTCCATAAGACAGAGGGCAAGTTTGCGCCAACCGAACTCGGCGTGGTCGTCAACGACCTCCTGGTAGAACGCTTCTCCGAGCTTATGGACATCGGGTTCACTGCCGGACTGGAGGCAGACCTTGACCATATCGAAGACGGCAAGACAAAGTGGGTAAAGGTCGTCGGTGATTTCTACAGGCCGTTCCATGGCAAACTGTCCGAGGCCCTTGCAGTGCCCGGCAAGGTAAAGCCGGAGGATATTCCCACCGAGGCAGTCTGCGAGAAATGCGGCAAGCCGATGGTGATCCGCTGGGGGCGGCACGGCAGGTTCATGGCGTGCTCGGGCTTCCCGGAATGCAAAAACGCGAAGCCCCTTGATGGGGACAAGCCGGCGGCCGAACCGGTCGAGACCGACGAGAAGTGCCCGAAATGCAACTCCCCGATGCTTTTGAAATCAGGCCGATTTGGCAAGTTCTATGCGTGCTCGGCCTATCCTGACTGTAAAACTACCAAGCCGATAGCGACCGGCGTAAAGTGTCCTGAGGACGGCGGAGATATCGTGGAGCGGCGCTCCAAACGCGGCCGGTCATTCTGGAGCTGCAGCAATTATCCGAAATGCAAATTCGCCACCTGGAACAAGCCGGTGCCGCGGCAGTGTCCTCAGTGCGGCGCGGCCTTCCTTGGTGAAAAATGGTCCAAGGGCGGCGGGGTGACCTATGTCTGTCTGAACAAGGAATGTACCTTTAAAGAAGAGGAAAAGAAGGAAGAATCCCCGGCAGCTGAGGCATGAGAAACCACTGACGTATCCGGCTGCTCTTCCGGGCAGCCGGCCTTTATCCGATCCAGACAGTCTTCTGGAAGTCCTGCATCCCCTCGACCACATGATTTGTCGTTCCCCTGACCCCTACTTTCAGCTCTGTCTCCAGATTGTAATATTTAAGACATGTGCCGCAGGAATATATTTCAACGCCCATGGCCTCTATCTCCTTCAGGACCGGGATTATCTCCGCATGCACGGTTGTCAGCTTTACCCCCGCGTTCAGGAAGACGATCGTATGGGGAATCTGCCGGTATGCCTTCATCGTCTCAAAATACCCCTTCATCAGAATCTTGCCGAGCTCTTCATCCTTTCCCATGGTATCGGTGCTGACGATGACCAGCAGATGTTTTTCAGCAGCCTTTGACGCGGCCTTCGCCTCCGCCGGGACGGAACAGCTGCCCTTGACGATCTTTACCCGCCAGTCCCGGCCATCGGGCACCTTTGCGGATGAAAGGGCATTGCTGTTTGCATACAAGGCGAGATTGTCAGCCGCGGCCTCATTGTCAACAATGACCTCTATGGTTCCTTCGCTTATTCCCGCAAGGGCATCCGTAGCCATCATAACCGGCTTTGGACAGCCCTGCCCCCGTGCGTCGATAACCTTTGTTTCCAATTTTTCCTCCTCCAGCATCTCAACCGCAGATTATTTTTTCCGGCCAATGATTGTAGCATATGAACTCAGAGGGATTGTTTCCATGTCTGCAGTATCATCTCTATGTGCATTATATTGCATGCAATAGATGATACTTAATGCATATTATTGCGCTAATCCCTCTGCATACATCGGACATCTGTTCCCGGGACATATTTACAATAATATATGAAGCCCCTTGAAATAATTACTTTATTGGCAAATGGCCGTTGTCATCAGCCTTTCCATGCCAATCCCCTCAATGCACTGGTACACTTCTTGTTAATATGCTATACAGTATAGTAACAGGAGATGCCTGTCTGCCACTCCCGGGAGGGCGCAGGAGCAGACAGACGTGCAACTCGAGCAGCTCATGAACAGATTATGAGCAAACCACGAAGCATCGAAAGAAGAAAGGCTGAAGACACTATGATAAACAGGAATGGATCTGCAGGAGCCCGTTTCCGCAAGGCGGTGCAGGAGGAAAGGCCCCTGCAGGTGGTCGGGGCGATCAATGCCTATGCTGCACGCCTCGCAGAGCGCACAGGCTTCAGGGCTCTCTACCTCTCCGGTGGCGGGGTTGCCGCCAGTTCTCTCGGCGTTCCCGATCTGGGGATCAGCACCATGGATGATGTGCTCACCGATCTCAGGCGGATTACCGACATTACTGATCTGCCGGTGCTCGTGGATATAGACACCGGCTGGGGCGGGGCGTTCAATATCGCGCGGACGATCAAATCCATGATCAAGTTCGGGGCAGCCGCAGTCCATATTGAAGACCAGGTGCAGGCAAAGCGCTGCGGCCACCGGCCCGGCAAGGCGATCGTCAGCCGGGAGGAGATGGTAGACCGTATCAAGGCGGCAGTCGATGCAAAGACCGATCCTGATTTCGTGATCATGGCAAGGACGGATGCCCTTGCGGTTGAAGGTCTGGATGCAGCAATCGACCGGGCCTGTGCCTGCGTCGCAGCAGGAGCGGACATGATCTTTCCGGAGGCGATGACTGATCTTGCCATGTTCAGGAAATTTGCAGACGCCGTGAAGGTCCCCATCCTCGCCAACATCACCGAGTTCGGCGCAACGCCTTTGTATACCACCGAGGAGCTGCGCGGCGCAGAGGTCTCGCTCGTCCTCTACCCGCTCTCGGCCTTCCGTGCGATGAGCAGGGCCGCGCTTTCGGTATACGACGCGATCCGCAGGGAGGGCTCGCAAAAGAATGTTGTGGACCTGATGCAAAGCCGGGCGGAGCTCTATGAATACCTCGACTATCACGCCTTCGAGGAAAAACTGAATAAAATATTTTCTAAGGAGAATGAGAGATGAGCACAGGAACAATAGCAGCCACAGAAACTGCAGCACCGCGGGTAAAGAAATCCGTTGCCCTCTCCGGCGTCTGCGCAGGCAATACCGCCGTCTGTACGGTTGGCCGCACCGGAAATGACCTGCACTACCGCGGCTATGACATACAGGAACTTGCGATGAAGGCCACCTTTGAAGAGGTGTCCTATCTCCTTGTGCACGGGGAACTGCCCGTGAGGTCAGAACTGAAAGATTATAAGCAGAAGCTTGCAAGCCTCCGTGGCCTGCCTGCGAGGGTCAAGAGCGCCCTTGAGGAGATTCCGGCTGCGGCTCATCCCATGGACGTACTGCGTACCGGCTGCTCCGTGCTGGGGACCGTACTTCCCGAGAAGGAGGACCGGAATATCCAGGGCACCCGCGATATTATTGACCGCCTGGTTGCCTCGTTCGGCTCGATGCTCCTCTACTGGTGGCACTTCAGCCAGAACGGCAGGAGGATTGAGGTCGAGACCGATGACGATACGGTGGCGGGCCATTTCCTGAACATGCTCCACGGCCGCAAGCCGTCCCGGCTGCAGGAACGCGCGCTGGACCAGTCCCTGATCCTCTACGCAGAGCATGAATTTACGGCCTCGACCTTTGCCGCCCGCGTCATCGCAGGAACCTTGTCTGATACATACTCTGCCATCACCGGTGCCATCGGGGCCCTTCGCGGGCCCAAGCATGGAGGGGCCAATGAGGTGGCCCATGAAATCCAGCGCCGCTACCGCAACCCCGAGGAGGCAGAGGCGGACATCAGGGCCAGGGTTGCCAACAAGGAGATTATCATCGGCTTTGGCCACCCCGTCTACACGGTATCCGACCCCCGGAACCCGATCATAAAGGAGATCGCACGGAATCTCTGCAAGGACGGAGACAACATGAATCTTCACCGCGTGGCGGACCGCATCGAGACCGTCATGCGGAATGAAAAGAACATGTTCGCCAACCTGGACTGGTATTCTGCGGTCTCATATCATATGATGGGCGTGCCGACCCTGATGTTCACCCCCATCTTCGTGATCGCAAGGACGACCGGCTGGGGTGCCCATATTATCGAGCAGCGGCTCGACAACAAGATCATCCGGCCGTCTGCAAACTATATCGGACTCGATGACCGGAAGTACGTCGCCCTTGAGGAAAGGGCCTGAGTCATTTACTGCGGCCGTGGTTTTCCGCCAACACGGCCGCAGATCCATACCCCTGCAGTCTTGCAGCCGGGACTAATCCATTGAAAGACATGAGGTAAAAGAATGAGTTCACCTATCTCGAATGTACGGCCGAAACCGGACAAGGTCCTCGCCGACATTGCTGCCTACGTCAGCGATTATCAGATAAAATCAAAAGAGGCATACGATACGGCACGCTATTGCCTTATAGACACCCTCGGCTGTGGTCTCGAGGCGCTCGGCTACCCAGCCTGTACAAAACTGCTGGGTCCGATTGTTCCAGGAACGATCGTTCCGAACGGCGCAAAGGTCCCCGGGACCCAGTTCCAGCTCGACCCTGTGCAGGCAGCGTTCAACATCGGAACGATGATACGCTGGCTGGACTTCAATGACACCTGGCTTGCTGCAGAATGGGGACATCCCTCTGATAACCTTGGAGGCATCCTCGGGCTGGCCGACTATGTCTCACGCAGGGCGGTTGCTGAAGGTAAAGCGCCGCTCCTGATGAAAGATATCCTGACCGCCATGATCAAGGCCCATGAAATACAAGGGGTTATCGCGCTTGAAAACGCCTTCAACCGGGTCGGCCTGGACCACGTGGTCCTGGTAAAAGTGGCCACAACAGCGGTCGCAGCGAAGATGCTCGGCGGCACAAAGGAGGAGATCATCAACGCTGTCTCGAATGCCTGGGTTGACGGACAGTCTCTCCGGACCTACCGCCATGCCCCGAACACCGGTTCACGGAAATCCTGGGCAGCCGGCGACGCTACAGCGCGCGGCGTCAGGCTCGCGCTCATGGCCCTGAAGGGCGAAATGGGGTATCCGTCGGCGCTCACTGCCAAGACCTGGGGCTTCTATGATTCACTCTTCAGGGGAAATCAGTTCACGTTTCAGCGGCCTTACGGGTCCTACGTCATGGAGCAGGTCCTCTTCAAGATATCCTTCCCGGCAGAGTTTCATGCCCAGACCGCCGTGGAATGCGCCATACAGCTCCATCCAAAGGTAAAGGACAGACTCGATCAGATAAAAAATATCGAGATAACCACGCACGAGTCTGCCATACGGATCATAGACAAGAAAGGACCGCTGCACAACCCGGCGGACCGCGACCACTGCATGCAGTATATGGTGGCGATCGGACTCATCTTCGGGCAGCTCACCTCTGCCCACTATGAAGATGCCATTGCTGCCGACCCCCGCATCGACTCCCTGCGGGACAGAATGGTCTGCACAGAGGCCCCTCAGTATACAAAAGACTATCACGATCCGGCAAAGCGTTCCATCGCCAATGCCATCCAGATCTTCTTTAAAGACGGGTCAAAGACCGCAAAGGTCGAGGTCGAGTATCCGATCGGACATCGCCGCCGCCGGAAGGAAGGCATGCCGGTCCTCGTCGAGAAGTTCAGAACGAACCTGGGACGCCGCTTCCCTTCAAAACAGCAGGAGGCAATCCTGGACATATGCCTGAACAAGGCGAAACTGGATTCCATGCCGGTGAATGAATTTGTCGACCTGTTCGTGATATAGCACCTGCGAATAATGCGTCCCCTTATTCATCAAGACGTGCCATGAGTCAATCAAGCTGCCACAATCTGTTCGGCACACGCAGGGACTTCACCCCGGGTCGCGGCAGCAAGGGAAGGTACTATTCTCTTCCCGCCCTTGAGGCCGCCGGGTTCAGCGGGGTTCCCCGCCTTCCGGTATCGATCCGTATCGTTCTGGAGTCCGTGCTGCGAAATTTTGACGGAAGGAAGATCACCGAGGAACATGTGCGGCGGCTTGCGGACTGGAGCCCCAACGCGCCGCGCACTGAAGAGATCCCCTTTGTGGTGGCGCGCATCGTCCTTCAGGACTTCACCGGGGTTCCCCTGCTCTGCGACCTTGCCGCCATGCGCGGGGTCGTCTCGGCGATGGGCAGGGCCCCCGGCATGATCGAACCTCTTGTCCCTGTTGATCTGGTTGTCGACCACTCCGTCCAGATCGATTATTACGGTCAGCCCGAGGCCCTCAGGAAGAACATGGAGCTCGAGTTCAAACGAAACCGCGAACGCTACCAGTTCCTGAAATGGGGGATGAACGCATTCAGGACATTCCGGGTCATTCCTCCCGGCACCGGCATTGTACATCAGGTGAATCTCGAATACCTCGCACGGGGTCTGCACCACAAAGATGGCGTCTACTATCCCGATACCCTCGTCGGCACAGACAGCCACACCACCATGATCAACAGCATCGGCGTTGTGGGATGGGGCGTAGGAGGGATTGAGGCCGAAGCGGGAATGCTTGGGCAGCCGGTCTACTTTCTGACCCCTGACGTCATCGGCGTGAATCTGACAGGAAGGCTGAGAGAAGGAGTGACGGCTACCGATCTGGCACTGACCATAACCGAGATGCTCCGCAAAGAAAAAGTCGTGGGCGCCTTTGTGGAATTCGTCGGGCAGGGCGCATCCTCACTCTCGCTGCCGGACAGGGCAACCGTCTCCAACATGGCCCCGGAATACGGGGCAACCATGGGGTATTTTCCTGTTGACGATACTACTGTGAATTTTTTCAGTGGTACCGGCCGGACTGAAACTGAAATCTCGGCATTTCAGGATTACTACCGGGCGCAGAACATGTATGGCATCCCTGATGCCGATGCAATCAATTACTCAAGGGTGATCGAACTGGACCTCTCCTCAGTCAGGCCATCTGTTGCCGGTCCGAGACGTCCGCAGGACCGGATCGAACTGCCTGGCCTGAAGACCAGATTTGCTGATCTGTTTGAAAGCGCTGCTTCTGAAGGCGGGTTTGCAAAAAAAGCAGCCGATCTTGCGGTACGCTTCAGAACACGAAACCCTCAGGACACAACATCAGATATCGGCTCAGGAGATATCATCATTGCAGCCATCGCCTCGTGTACCAACACATCAAACCCGGGGCTGCTGCTCGCAGCCGGCCTCCTGGCAAAAAAGGCGGTAGAGAAAGGCCTCACCATACACAGAAAGGTGAAGACCTCATTTTCTCCGGGCTCACGCGTTGTGCATGAGTACCTCGAAAAGTCCGGCCTGCTGCCGTATCTCGAAAGGCTTGGCTTTTCGATTGCCGCCTATGGGTGCGCTACGTGCATCGGCAATGCAGGCCCCCTGGATCCGGGGATAGAAGAAGCTATTGTAAAAAACGACCTGGTCTGCGCTGCAGTACTTTCGGGTAACCGCAATTTTGAGGCTCGCATCCATCCGCATCTGAGGGCCAACTTTCTGATGAGCCCTCCGCTCGTTGTGGCCTTTGCCATCGCAGGCACCGTACTGAAGAACCTGGAGGCGGATCCTCTCGGCAGGGGCAGCGACGGCAGGGAAGTCTTTCTCAGGGACATCTGGCCTGACAGTGCAGAGGTAGCGGCGGTCATGAAATATGCTACCGACCCGGAGGTCTTTACCCGCCTCTATGGTAACTTCACGAAGGACAATAGTCTCTGGGACAGCGTTGAGTCTGTTTCAGGAGAAATCTATGCCTGGCCGCAGTCAACCTATATAGCAGAGCCGCCGTTCTTCGAAGGCTTCTCTCTGAAAGCCCCTGCACTCAGCGGAATCACCGGAGCACGGGCCCTGGGCATCTACGGCGACTCGGTCACGACCGACCATATCAGCCCTGCGGGCCCGATCAGGGAGAACTCTCCGGCCGCGATCTACCTCGAAGGGAGGGGGGTTCCACGGGCCGACTTCCAGAGCTATGGCACACGCAGGGGCAATCATGACGTCATGATACGGGGCACCTTTGCCAATGTCCGGATCAGGAACCTGATGGTGCCGCCGGACGAACATGGCCGCAGGCAGGAAGGCGGCATTACCGTGTTCCAGCCCTCCGGAGAGCAGATGTCCCTGTATGACGCTGCAATGAAATATCTCGCTCAGGGTACGCCTGCTGTCGTATTCGGCGGTGAAGAATACGGGACTGGGTCCTCCAGGGATTGGGCAGCAAAAGGCACCAGGCTTCTCGGCGTCAGGGCGGTCATCGCCCGCAGCTTTGAGCGGATCCACCGGTCGAATCTGGTAGGCATGGGTGTGCTGCCGCTGCAGTTCAGGGGTGATGATTCAGCAGAGTCTCTGGGCATCAGGGGTGATGAGGAGTTCGATATCATATTCGGGAGCATGGCCGGCAGCAGGGGGGTGGAAAACCTCAAACCACAGCAGGAGATTACCCTTAAAATAAGAAGACGGGACGGCAGCAGCCGGGAGGCAGGACTTCTGTCGCGTATTGATACTGCTGTCGAGGTTGACTATTACCTTCACGGAGGCATCCTGCCGTATGTGCTGCGGGGGTTGCTTTCCTGAGAGCGGCCTTATAAACTATGCTGAACAGCATGGTGCGATCTGCTTTTTTGTTGCATTGAAGAAATAAATATATAATGAAACAGGAGGTAACATCTATGGGCAGGTACGACGAGGTATTTCAAAAGAGCATTCAGGACCCGGCAGGCTTCTGGGGAGAGGCGGCTGAGTTGATCGACTGGTATAAGAAATGGGACAAGGTCCTCGATGATTCGAACAAGCCTTTTTACCGCTGGTTTTCCGGGGGAGAGCTGAACACCTGCTATAACGCCCTCGACAGGCATGTCGAGCGCGGGAGGGCGGACCAGACAGCCCTTATCTATGACAGCCCGGTAACCAATACGATACAGAAATTCACCTATGCCGAACTCCTCGACATGGTTGCCCGTTTTGCCGGCGGACTGAAGGGGATAGGCGTCGGGAAGGGAGACACGGTCATCATCTATATGCCGATGATCCCCCAGGCAGCAGTTGCAATGCTCGCCTGCGCCCGGCTTGGGGCCGTCCACTCTTTGGTATTCGGCGGCTTCGCACCCCATGAGCTGGCGATCCGCATCGATGACGCCAAACCCAAGGTTGTGATCACCGCCTCCGGCGCCCTCGAGGGCGCCAGGATCCTCGAATACAAACCGATGCTCGACAAGGCGATCGAGCATGCCAAGCATAAGCCAGAGAAATGCATCATTTTCCAGAGACAGTTCGTTAAGGCCGCCCTTTTCAGGGGTCGCGACATCGACTGGCAGCACCTTGTGGCAACAGCTGAGCCTGCGGCCTGTGTCCCGGTAAAGGCAACAGACCCGCTCTACATCCTCTACACCTCGGGGACCACGGGAATCCCCAAGGGGATTGTCAGGGACAACGGTGGGCACGCCGTTGCACTGCGCTGGAGCCTGGAGAATATTTACAATACCGCACCGGGGGAGGTCTTCTGGGCCGCCTCTGATGTAGGCTGGGTTGTCGGGCATTCCTATATAGTCTACGGCCCCCTCATCACCGGCTGCACCACCGTCTTGTATGAAGGAAAACCGGTCGGCACGCCGAACCCCGGGGCCTTCTGGCGGGTCATTTCACAACACGGCGTCAAGACCCTCTTTACGGCACCAACCGCATTCCGGGCAATCAAGAGAGATGACCCTCTCGGAGAACATATCAAGAAATATGATCTTTCCGGTTTTCAGTATCTCTTTCTGGCAGGCGAGCGCCTCGACCCGGATACCTACCACTGGGCACATGACCGCCTGAAGAAACCGGTCATCGATCACTGGTGGCAGACAGAGACCGGGTGGCCCATTACGGCAAACTGCATGGGCATTGAAGAATTTCCTGTCAAGCCGGGGTCTTCGACCAAGCCGGTCCCGGGGTTTGATGTTCAGATCCTGGATCCGGATGGAAAAACCCTCGGGCCAAGGCAGGAGGGTCTTGTCACGGTAAAACTCCCGCTGCCTCCGGGGACGCTGCCGACCCTCTGGAACGCAGATGAACGTTTTCTGCAGGCATACATGAATATGTTCCCGGGATATTACTTTACTGCTGACGGAGGCTATAAAGACGAAGACGGCTATGTGTTTGTCATGGGTCGTGTCGATGACGTGATCAATGTGGCAGGCCACCGGCTGTCCACCGGCGAAATGGAGGAGATCATCGCAACGCACCCTGATGTGGCCGAATGTGCGGTCATCGGCGCAGGAGACACGCTGAAGGGACAGCTGCCGGTCGGCTTTGCCGTGCTCAAGGCCGGAGCCACGAAGACTCCGGAGGAGATCAGGAAGGAACTCACCAAACTTATCAGGGATGAGATCGGCCCGATCGCCTGCTATAAGGAAACGGCAGTGGTCGGCAGACTGCCCAAAACCCGTTCAGGGAAGATCCTCCGCGGTACGATGCGGAAGATTGCCGACGGGGAAGAGTTCAAGGTACCCTCGACCATCGATGACCCTGCAATCCTTGGCGAAATAGAAGCTGCCCTGAAGGGCATCGGCTATGCGAAAAAAGATAAAGGTTTTCTTGTCCTGTAACACAACAGGAGGGAGCAGGCAGGCCAGGACTTGCTTATGCTAAGAAGCCCCGTAGGGAAAAAGATGCTTATGTCCGTGACAGGGTTGTCGATGATCGCCTTTGTCCTGGCTCATCTGCTCGGCAACACCACCCTTTATTACGGACCGGACGGCATCAATGCCTATGCCGAGGCGCTACACCGCTTCGCCGCTTTGATCTGGCCTTTCCGGCTGACCATGGGCACCCTGCTCCTGCTGCATATGTATTATGGTATTCAGCTGACGCTCGAAAACAGGGCCGCAAAACCGCAGCCATATGCGGTCACCGAGAACCGTGCGGCCACACGTGCGGGGAGAAGCATGATCTGGACAGGGCTGGTGATCGGAGGGTTTATCGCATTCCATCTGCTCCACTTCACCGTCCAGGTCATCAGTCCCGGAATCTCTGCCGCTGCGCACCCGGACGTGATGGGCCGGCCGGACGTCTTCATGATGGTCGTGCTCAGCTTCAGAAAGGTTTCCATCGCCCTCCTGTATTTTGGGGCCATGGCTGCCCTGGGCCTGCACCTCATGCATAGCATTCAGAGTGCGTTTCAGACACTGGGACTGAACAGCGGGAAGACCCTCCCTGCTGTGATGAGGGCCGGAACCTTTGCCGCAGTCCTCATTTTTTTGGGTTTTGCCGCGTTTCCATTCGCTGTCATGACAGGACTGCTTAAGTAATGCAGATAACAAGAAGAGGTATCAAGACAATGGGTAAAGCCGCAACGGGCACATTACAGCCATGATCCTTGACGGGAAATGCCCATCAGGCCCGCTTTCCGAAAAGTGGGGCAAGCACTGCCGGGAGATGAAACTGGTCAACCCGGCCAACAAGCGGAAGTACCGGGTCATCGTTGTCGGCACCGGCCTGGCCGGGGCTTCGGCAGCAGCAACCCTGGGGGAACTCGGCTATAACGTCGAGGCCTTCTGCTATCAGGACAGTGCCCGGCGCGCCCACAGCATAGCTGCCCAGGGTGGCATCAACGCGGCCAAGAACTACCCGAATGACGGAGACAGCATCTTCAGGCTCTTCCATGACACGATCAAGGGCGGAGATTTCAGGTCACGCGAGGCAAATGTCTATCGGCTGGCAACGGTCAGCAACCATATCATTGATCAATGCGCTGCCCAGGGCGTCCCCTTTGCACGGGACTATGCCGGGTATCTCGATAACCGTTCCTTCGGCGGGGCTCAGGTCTCGCGGACCTTCTACGCCAGGGGACAGACAGGGCAGCAGCTGCTGCTGGGGGCCTATGCAGCGCTGTCGCGCCAGGTGGCGGCCGGAACGGTAAGACTGCATACCCGCACCGAGATGCTCGATCTCGTGGTTGTCGACGGTGAGGCCAGGGGCATTACCGTGCGAGACATGATAACAGGCACGATAAGCTGTCATGCGGCAGATGCGGTCTGCCTCTGTACCGGCGGCTATACAAATGTCTTTTACCTTTCGACAAACGCGATGGGAAGCAATGTGACCGCGACGTACCGGGCATACAGAAAAGGGGCCTATTTTGCCAACCCCTGCTTTACACAGATCCATCCGACCTGCATCCCGGTGACCGGGGACCATCAGTCGAAGCTCACCCTGATGTCCGAGTCACTCAGAAACGACGGCAGGGTCTGGGTGCCGAAGATCAGGGGAGACCGGCGGCAGCCGCACGAGATCCCCGAAGAAGAGAGGGATTACTACCTGGAGCGCAAGTATCCCAGCTTCGGCAACCTTGCGCCGCGGGATATCTCCTCCCGTGCTGCGAAAGAGGTCTGCGATGAGGGCCACGGAGTCGGGGCGAGCGGCCGGGGAGTCTATCTGGACTTTGCCGATGCCATACAGCGTCTCGGCGAAGACAAGATCCGTGAGCGCTATGGCAACCTCTTTGACATGTACGAGAAGATAACCGATGAAAATGCCTATCAGCAGCCGATGCGGATTTATCCTGCGCCGCACTACAGTATGGGAGGGCTCTGGGTAGACTATAACCTGCAGAGCAGCATCCCCGGGCTGTTTGTGCTCGGCGAGGCGAACTTCTCTGACCATGGTGCCAACCGGCTTGGCGCAAGCGCGCTCATGCAGGGGCTTGCAGACGGGTATTTTATCATCCCCTACACGATCGGGAACTATCTGGCACAGATAAAGCCCGGGGCTGCCGGCACCGGCAACCCTGAATTTATTGAGTCTGTCGAAGCATGCGAGACGTCAATCAGAAGGCTTCTTTCGATCAACGGGAAGAAGACCGTGAACGAATTTCACCGCGAACTCGGGCATATCATGTGGGAGCATGTCGGCATGGCCCGAAGCCGCGAAAGCCTGACGCAGGCTCTGAAGCTTATCCCTGAACTGCGCGAAGAATTCTGGAAGAACGTGAGGATCCCCGGGGGAGAGGCCGACCTGAACCAGGAACTCGAAAAGGCCGGACGGGTGGCTGACTTCCTCGAGTTCGGAGAACTCCTGGCGCGGGACGCCCTGCACCGCAATGAATCCTGCGGAGGCCACTTCCGCGTGGAGCACCAGATGCCCGACGGTGAGGCCAGGCGTGATGACGCCCACTACTGCTATGTCGCTGCCTGGGAATTCAGGGGAAACAGCAGGGAGCCGGTGCTGCACAAAGAACCACTCGTGTTCGAGAACGTTCACCTGGCGGTCAGGAGTTATAAATAATGGATTTGACACTCTATGTCTGGAGACAGAAGGGTCCTTCCGATAAGGGCAGGCTTGAGGAGTACCAGGTGAAGGACATAACCGCTGACATGTCTTTCCTCGAGATGCTCGATGTTGTCAATGAGGGCCTTATCCGGCTCTCCCGGGAACCGATCGCCTTTGACCACGACTGCCGCGAGGGCATCTGCGGCATGTGTTCCCAGGTCATCAACGGTGTACCCCACGGACCACAGGAAAAAACAGCCGTCTGCCAGCTCCACATGAGGAACTTCAGGGACGGTGATACAATCTATATAGAACCCTGGAGGGCCAGGGCCTTCCCGGTGATCAAAGACCTGATCGTCGACCGGTCGGCCCTCGACCGCATAATACAATCCGGAGGATATGTGTCCGTACACACCGGGGGTGTCCCCGATGCCAATGCCGTCCTGATACCCAAGGCTGACGCAGACACGGCGATGGACGCCGCAGAGTGCATAGGCTGCGGGGCCTGTGTCGCTGCCTGTCCAAACGGGTCTGCAATGCTCTTCACCGCGGCCAAGGTCGCACACCTTGCAGCCCTGCCCCAGGGAAGAGCCGAGGCGGCACGGCGTGTCTGTCTCATGACCGAGGCTATGCTGAAGGAGGGATTCGGCAGCTGCAGCAACCACTACGAATGCCAGGCGGTCTGCCCGAAGGGGATCAGCGTAAAGTTCATCGCCAAACTGAACAGGGAATTCATAAAGGCACAGTTGCCCCGACATTAGGGGAGGTCCTGAAGGATTTCGCAAGGGAGCAGATGAAGATACAGTCCATTAATCCGTATACCGAAGAGGTGCTGAGAGAATTCGACCTGATGACTCCCGCTGCTGCAGACAGCGAAATCAGCGGTCTGAGGCACACCTTCCCGGGCTGGCGGAATCTCGGAGTCCCGGAACGGGCAGAGCGCATCAAAAAGCTCGGGGAGCATCTCAGGTCAGCGAAACAGCAGTATGCCGGCACCATAACCCGCGAAATGGGGAAACCCATCAGGGAGTCTGTTGCCGAGATCGAAAAATGCGCTTGGCTTTGCGACTATTATGCTGAGCAGACCGCAGGGATGCTTGAGCCCGAGGAGATCGGGACCGAGGCCAAGAGGAGCTATGTCCTGTTTCAGCCTCTTGGCATCGTACTGGCTATCATGCCGTGGAACTTTCCGTTCTGGCAGGCGTTCCGGGTTGCGGTCCCTGCGATCATGGCCGGGAATGTCGTCGCTCTGAAGCATGCCTCCAGCGTACCGATGTCTGCGCTTGCCATTGAGGAGGCCTTCAGAATTGCCGGTTTTCCGGAACAGGTCTTGAAGACCCTTCTCATCAGTGCTGCAGATGCGCTGAGGCTCATTGACGAAGACAAGGTGGATGCGGTATCTCTTACCGGCAGCAACAAGGCCGGCGAACAGGTCGCCGCTCACGCAGGCAGGAGGATCAGGAAGGTCGTGCTGGAGCTCGGGGGTTCCGACCCCTTTATCGTGCTCGATGATGCAGATATTGAAAAAGCGGGCAGGATGGCGGCAGCGGCACGGACGGTCAACGCGGGCCAGAGCTGCATTGCTGCGAAGCGGTTCATTGTTATGGAGAACGTGGCGCAGCAATTCAGGGATGTCTTCATCGGCCGGCTGGGGGAACTGAAGATCGGAGACCCCATGGACGGGGCCACAGAGGTTGGGCCGGTAGCCAGGCAGGAGATTCTCGATACCCTGCGGGAGCAGCTCCTGGACGCCAGGAATAAGGGCGCTGAAGTACTGCAGGCCGGGCATTCGTTTGCCAGAGGACTCTTTTTCCCGCCCTGTGCTGTCTTCAATACAAAACCGGGCATGAGGATACTGACAGAGGAAGTCTTCGGACCGATAGCACCCGTAATTATTGTGAAGGACGAGGAAGAGGCGATCAGGGAGGCGAACAATACGGAATATGGCCTCGGGGCCTCGATCTGGAGCCGTGATCTTCAGCGGGCCGAGCGTCTCGCCCGGCGGGTCGATGCCGGGTTTGTCGCCATCAACGACATGGTGAAATCAGACCCCAGGCTCCCCTTCGGCGGGATCAAGAAGTCGGGGATAGGCAGGGAGCTGTCGCATTACGGGCTGAAGGAGTTTGTAAATATCAAGACCGTTGTGGTGAAGGAGTGAGCAGGAATGAAGGCATCTGACCTGTTAGTGAAGTGTCTCGAAAATGAGGGGGTCGAATACCTGTTCGGCCTGCCGGGGGAGGAGACCCTCGATCTCATGGAGTCTCTGAGGACCTCCGGCATCCGATTCATCGTCGCCCGTCATGAGCAGACGGCCGCATTTATGGCTGATGCCTATGGGCGGCTGACCGGCAAGGCCGGCGTCTGCCTCGCCACCCTCGGCCCCGGAGCGACCAATCTCCTCACCGGTGTTGCCGACGCCTATCTTGACGGCTCTCCCCTTGTGGCGATAACAGGGCAGGCGGACCTCAAGAGGATACATAAGGAGTCTCATCAGTACATAGATATCGTCGAGATTTTCAGCAGTGTCACCAAGTGGAACGGCCGGATTGAGTCTCCCGAGATCATCCCCGAGATGGTGCGGAAGGCTTTCAAGGTTGCGGAGTCGGAGAAGCCCGGAGCGGTACATCTGGAGCTGCCGGAGAATATCGCCTCTACCGAGGTTGCCGACCTGTACGCTACCATGATCGCCCCGATACGCCCCAGAAGGAGTTCACCCGACAGGCCGTCTCTCAGGAAGGCGGCTGATCTTATTGAGCAGGCACAATTCCCCGTTATTCTCGCGGGTCACGGTGTGGTGCGGAAGGCGGCCAATATCCGCCTGCAGAAATTCGCCGAACTGCTGAGCATACCGGTGGTGACCACGTTTATGGGCAAGGGCGGGATAACGGCCGAGAGCCACTGCTGTATCGGCACCCTCGGGCTGAACAGGGACAGACAGATCACCGATGTTTTTGCGAAGGCGGATCTCATCATAGCCCTCGGGTACGGCCTTGTTGAATACGCGCCGAAAAACTGGAACCCCGGCCTCAATAAAAGGATCATCCATATCGACTTTGCCACAAGCGAGGTCGACCTGCACTATGTGCCTGAAATCGAGATAATCTCCGATATCCGCGAGACACTCGAGCTGCTCGAGGGCATGCTCAGCACAAACAAAAACAGCGAATATCTTATCTCACTGCGGGAAGACTTCACGGGTGCCTTTGAACGGGAGGGAACTGCACCGGCTCCGCTGCCTCAGCCGCCGCAGATAATCTATGGTATACGGAAGGTCCTTGCACCAGGGGATATCCTCGCCGTGGACGTCGGCACCTGCAAGCTGTGGGCGGCGAAGTTTTATCCTGTCTATCAGAACAATACCTTTCTCATATCGAACGGTTTTGCCTCGATGGGAGTTTCGCTCCCCTCGGCAATCGTCGCAAAACTCATTTATCCTGAGAAGAATGTGGTTGTCCTGACCGGAGACGGCGGGTTCATGATGAATCTGCAGGACCTCGAGACCGCCTGCAGGCTGAAGCTGAACATTGTTGTCGTGCTCTTTAACGATAACGGATACAACCTCATAAAGTGGAAGGCGGAAAAGAAGTTCGGAAAGGCCTATGGCGTCAGCTTTACAAACCCGGACTTCGTCGAACTCGCCGGGAGTTTCGGCGCCGTCGGCATCAGGCTGCAGTCCCCTGACTCATTCCAGGCGGTTCTGAAGGATGCCCTCTCACAGCCGGTCCCGGTTATCATCGATGTGCCGATAGATTACAGCAATAATGATATGATCTACAGCCTGTTGTAGCACCTGCCGGAACATGCCCGGCTGCACGACAGCATCCTGTCACCGCAGCCAATGGGGGACCGGGAAGAGCGGCGGCCGGCCATGCCTGTCACCGGGCTATGTTTCAGAAGGCAATGCCATATGCCTGATGATCTTGCCTTCAATCAGATAAATCACCATCTCCGCAATATTGGTCGCATGATCGGCGATCCGTTCAAGATACTGGGCCACAAAGCTGATCTTCATCGCACGGGATACTGTCGAAGGGTCCTGGGCCATGAGGAAGGCAAGCTCTTCCAACACATCATGTTTCAGGTCGTCCACTTCGTCATCCCGCATGATCACCTCCATCGCAAGCTTCTTGTCCTTGCGCACAAAGGCATCCAGCGCGTCCCGCGTCATGCCCTGCGCAATCACCTTCATCCGGGGGATATCGATATACGGCTTGAGGATCGGTTCTTCGTTCAGTTCGAGCGCCCGCTCGGCAATATTGACCGCGAGGTCTCCCATCCTCTCGAGATCCGTCGTGATCTTCATCGCCATGGTTATGAATCTCAGGTCACTTGCCATCGGCTGGCGCAGCGCAATCAGCCTGATCGATTCCTCATCTATTTCAACATCCAGCGTGTTGACCATGCGGTCCCTGTCGATGATCTTCTTCGCAAGCTCATTATCCCGCTCCACCAGGGACTGCACCGAGCTCTTTATCGAGTCCTCAACCAGGGAGCCCATCTTGAGCAATTTCTCTTTTATATGCTGCAGATCCTCATCAAATACCGTCATCAGCCAAACCTCCCGGTCACGTAATCTTCTGTTAATTTTTCAGCAGGCGCCGTAAAGATCTTGTCGGTCGTGTCGAACTCGACCAGTTCCCCGAGCATCAGGAACCCGGTCCAGTCCGATATCCGCGCTGCCTGCTGCATATTGTGCGTGACGATAATAATCGTCACGTCTTTTTTGAGTTTATCAAAAAGCTCCTCTATCTTCGACGTGGAAATCGGATCCAGGGCAGAGGTCGGCTCATCAAAAAGGAGGACCTCGGGTTTTACCGCCAGTGCGCGTGCAATGACAAGCCGTTGCTGCTGTCCCCCGGAAAGATCGTAGGCGCTGGAGTTGAGCTTGTCCTTCACCTCATCCCAGAGGGCTGCGTGCAGGAGCGCCTTCTCCACAAGCTCGGAGAGTTCAGCCCTTTTGCTGATCCCTTTGAGCTTCAACCCATAGGCGATATTATCGAAGATGGTCATGGGAAAGGGAGTCGGTTTCTGAAAGACCATGCCGATGCGGCTGCGAAGACTGATCAGGTCCGTATCCGGGCTGAGAATATTGTCCTTCACAAAATGGATCTCGCCCTCGTACCGGTTGCCGGGATACAGGTCATGCATCCTGTTGAAACATCTCAGCAGCGTCGTCTTGCCGCAGCCGGACGGGCCGATGAGGGCCGTTACCTGCTTGCTGTAGACCTGCAGGTTGATCTGCTTGAGGGCATGAATTCCCCCCGAATAATAGAAATTCAGTCCTTTTACTCTCAGTTCTATCTGATCAAGCACTAACGGTACCTCCATCTGATGATAAGCCTTCCGGTAATAGTAAGAAGGAGAATGAATATCGTGATAACAAAGGCAGCGGCCCACGCCTGGGAGTGCCAGCTGTCATACGGTCCCATCGCATACTGGAATATGGTAACGGTCAGGGAAGAAATGGGCTGGTTCATATTGAGACTGTAAAAAGAATTATTGAATGACGTAAACAGCAGCGGCGCCGTCTCCCCGGCGACCCGGGCTATTGAAAGCAGAATACCGGTCAGGATCCCGGTTGCAGCGGCACGGTAGACCACCTGGGTTATCACCTTGTGATAGGGGGCACCAAGGGCAAAGGCCGCCTCCCGTATAGTCCATGGGACTAGGGAAAGCATATCCTCTGTGGTCCTCAAGACAACCGGTATCATGATAATCGCCAGGGCAACAGCCCCTGCCCAGCCATTGAAATGCCCGGCCGGCTTAACCAGCACGGCATAAATGAAGGTACCGATCACGATCGAAGGAACACTCACCATGATATCCGCCAGGATGCTGATGATCCTGGCTATCGTTCTTCCTCGGGCATATTCTGCCAGAAAAGTCCCTCCCAGCACCCCCACGGGCACGCCGATCAGCGTTGCGCATGCCGTGATCAAAAGCTGGCCAACAAAGGCGTTCCGCAGCCCTCCGCCCTCTACCCCCGCCGGCGCCGGGTCATGAAGGAACAGGCTCAGATTCAGGGCCTTAACCCCGTGAATCAGCACGTCTCCCAGGATGAAGACCAGCCAGAAGAGCCCGAGAAATGCTGCCAGCGTGCTGAAGGTCAGGGCGATGACTCCTTCCAGCTTTCGTCTTCTCTCATGTGTCATCATCGCGAGTACTTCCTCTCTGCCTTCAGCAGAAAGAACTTCGCTATGGCAAGCGTAATGAAGCTCATGACAAAGAGCACCAGGGCCAGGTAAAACAGGGATGAGAGATAAATATCCGTATCGGCCTCGGCAAATTCATTGGCAAGGGTCACCGTAATGGTGGCGGCAGCATCGAGGAGCGAGGTGGTAATGCGATGGTTGTTGCCGAGCACAAAGGCCACGGCCATAGTCTCACCGAGGGCCCTTCCCAATGACAGCACGATACCTCCGAAGACGCCGAGCTTTGAGTAGGGGAGGACCACATTCTTGACAACCTCCCACTTGGTTGCACCAATGGCGTAGGCCGACTCTTTCACCACCGCGGGGGTCAGATTAAATGAATCTCTGGCTATACTCGCGGTAAAGGGAATAATCATGATGCTCAGGATGACACTCGCCGTCAGGATATCAATGCCCATCGGGGTGCCCTCAAAAAGGATATGCACAAAAGGGAGCCCGGCAGTGATCTTCTTGAGAAACGGCTCTATATAATTGCTCATAATTGGAGAGAGGGTAAAAAGACCCCACATACCGTAGATGATGCTCGGAATCGCGGCCAGCAGCTCGATGGCGATGCCGATCGGGCCTTTCAGGACACCAGGTGATATCTCGGTTACAAATATAGCGATGCCGATGGCAACCGGGATTGCAAAGACCATCGAAAGGATAGTCGTAACGAACGTCCCATAGATATTCGTGAGGGCGCCGAATGAATTCTTTACCGGGTCCCAATCGGTTGAGGTAAGAAACTGTATGACGCCCAACTGCCTGATTGCCAGCGATGACTCATCAAGGAGTACATAGAGAATGCCGATGATAAAAATAATGACCGAAAAGGAGGCGATGCCGGTAACAGAGGCAAAGACCATATCCATCGGATTCTTCTTCGAAGTTTCAGCCATATCCTTTCACCTGCTTCCTGCCGTCAAGGTTAGCACAAGAAAGCGGGCAGACACAGGCCTGCCCGCCTTAAAGATATTCTACTGCAGACCGTTGGCTTTCCAGTATCCCCTGACCTTTTCCTTTAAGCCCTTCGGGAGCGGGACATAGACAAGCTCTTTGGCCTTGTTATCGCCATTTTTGAATGACCAGTCAAAGAATTTAACGACCTTCTTGTTGGAATCGGCCTTTTCCTTGGCAAGGAGGATAAAGGTAGCACCAGCAATCGGCCATGACTTCTTGCCGGGTGCGTTTGTCAGCCAAAGGAAGAAATCTTTCTTCCCGTCAAATGCCCCGGACTCTGCTGCATCTTCAAAACTCTCGAAGCTGGGCTCGATAAAATTTCCTGCTGCATTCTTGAGCTGCGCATGGTTGAGTTTATTCTGCTTGGCATAGGCAAATTCGACATATCCTATGGAATTAGAGGTCCTCTTAACATAGTTTGCAACCCCCTCATTGCCTTTGCCGCCGATGCCAACAGGGAACTTGACCGCCTTGCCGGCCCCGACCTTCTCTTTCCAGGCTGGACATACCTGCGCGAGATAATTTGTAAATATCGCGGTGGTACCCGAACCGTCTGACCGGTATACGACCGTCATCGCGGCATGCGGGAGTTTTAATCCAGGGTTTATTTTCTTAATCTTTTCATCGTCCCAGAACTTGATGTCTCCCATGAACATCCTGCAGAGGGTGTCAGCATCAAGCTTGAGCTCCCCGGGCCTCACGGATGAAAGATTGGCAACCGGGACAACTCCGCCAATAACAGCCGGGAACTGCAGGAGCCTGTCTTTCTGAAGCTTTTCCGGAGTCAGCGGGTCATCAGAGGCTCCGAAATCAACGGTCCTCTCGGTAACCTGCCTCTGCCCGCCGCCCGAACCGATGGACTGATAGTTCAGCTGAACACCGGCGACCTTGTTATATTCGTAGGACCAGGCCGAGTAGACCGGATAGGGGAAGGTCGCCCCTGCACCGTTCAGTGTTTCGGCCGCATACGCCGTTGCAAACGTCAGTACCAGTGCCAGGACTACTGCTGCTTTGCCTATTACTTTCATTTTCTCTCCTTCGTTAAATTGTGATCTCTAATTTAGAATATACCTCAATTGTTACAGGAATGTTACAGCCGCGTGAATTATTGATTACAGCGTCAGGCTAACTCCTCCCCCCCCCTTTTCAGCCTTTTCCCGGTGAAATTTTCATAACAGGAACTCTTTGCTGGCTTCTTTCTGCTGACGGGCTGGACCGGACTGCGGGCTGCATATATTTCGGCTCCTCCTGACACGCAGGATTGCAACGGATGGCGTTCGTCATTTAGAATAGAGCGTTATCAGAATAACCTCTCGCGAAGGAGAACCGATGAGAACCAAACGTACCGTCCACCTGAGATCAACGATCGGAGACGAGCTGCTCGTTCAGGATGTGATGACCACCGACGTCCTCTGCACACAGAAACTGGAGAGTGTCATCGCCATTGCCCATATACTGTCTGAAAAGAATATCAGCGGCATGCCGGTTGTGGACAAGCAGAAACATGTCATCGGCATCATCACGCAGGCCGATATACTGTCTGTCGTCGGTGTGCGCAAGGAGCATACCTTCAGGGATGTGCTGAAGCACATGCTCGGAGAACCGCTCCCCGAAAGGAGATCCGGAGATATTGTTGCCGATATCATGACTACTTCCCCGGTCACCGTGCGTCCTGAGGTCAATATTGCGAAGGTCGCTCAGATCATGGATGAAAAAAAGATCAGAAGGCTTCCGGTGGTGGATGAAAAGAAAAAACTTGTCGGGATCATCTCAAGGGCCGATATTTTGAGAGCTGTGCTGAAAAACCTGAAATAGAGCAGTGGTTGACCGTCTGTATCAGCATTTCATATGCTGCTGCGGGTATAAAAAAAGGATTTATTACCGGGAGACTGCGTAGACAGCGTAACAGGACAGCGCAGCAATGGCTGCTGAACAGGGGATCGTGATGATCCAGGCCCAGACGATCGTTCCTGCTACATCCCAGCGAACAGCGCTGAACCTCTGAATTGAGCCAACCCCCATGATCGAACCGGTGATGGTATGCGTCGTACTGATGGGTACCCCCATCGCCGAGGAGATGAAAAGCATGGTTGCGGCCCCGGTCTCGGCGCAGAAACCGTCAACAGGCGTCAATTTCGCCACCTTCTGCCCCATGGTCTTGACGATACGCCAGCCTCCAAACATGGTGCCGAGCGCTATGGCAGCCTGACAGGCGATCACCACCCAGAACGGCACATAGAACTTATCACCGAGAAGTCCCGCGCTGAAGAGCAGGCTGGCAATAATACCCATCGTCTTCTGCGCGTCATTGCCGCCATGGCCCAGGCTGTAGAGGGCCGCTGACACCAGCTGTCCCTTCTTGAAAAAATTCTGCACGGCGATGCGGCTGCTGTTTTGAAAAAAACCATACACCGCCAGGCCGAAGCCTAGGCCGAGGATGAGACCGGCGATCGGGGATATGACAATGAAGGCCACGGTCTTCAGAATCCCGCTCCAGACGAGAGCTGACGTACCTGCCTTCACCAGGGCAGCGCCGATCATCCCGCCGATCAGAGCGTGGGAGGAACTGGTCGGGAGGCCGAAATACCACGTAATAATATTCCAGCTGCAGGCACCCATAAGGGTCCCAAAGATAATTGTTTTGTCGACGATCGTAATGTCGATGATCCCCTTCCCGATGGTGTTGGCAACATGCAGACCGAAGAAGAGAAAGGCGATAAAATTGAAGAAAGCGGCCCAGATCACCGCTGCCCTCGGCGTCAGGACCCGGGTGGAGACCACGGTTGCGATCGAATTGGCAGAATCGTGAAACCCGTTCAGAAAATCAAAGGCCAGGGCAAGCAGAATGAGGGCGACAATGGTGAACGTCATACAGGACAGATTGTAACAGCAGATGCCAGCTTCATAACGGGATGCTGATCAAAGGATCCCGTCAGCATGGTCAGTATTGCATTATGCATACTTGAGAACGATCGCCTCGAGTATATTGGCAACGTCTTCGCACTTGTCCGAGGCGTCCTCGAGATGCTCGTAGATCTCTTTCCACTTGATGATGAGGATAGGGTCCTGCACGTCGTCGAAGAGCTTGCCAAGGGCGTCGCGGAAGTCGCGGTCGATGATGTTCTCAAGGCGGTTGATCTCAATGCAGCAGTCCTGGACATGAGAATACTGCTTTTCCTTCAGTTTCTGGATCGCCTTATGGATGACCTCTGTCGTCGCAAGAAGGTCCTTTGACATGGCAAGGGACTCCTTTGTCGCAGCCGTGATCCGAAAAACGACCAGCCGGTCGACAGCGCCCCAGATAAGGTCAAGGATATCATCAAGTCTGGACGCAAGGGAATAAAGGTCTTCCCGGTCGATCGGGGTGATAAAGGTCTTGTTGAGCTTCTTCATGATCTCGTGGGTCACGATATCACCTTCCTGCTCAACCTCGTAGATCTCCTTGGCGCGCTCCTCAAGCCGGTCAAAGTTTTCCATGAGTGCAACGAGGAGGACGCCGGCCTTTGTAATATTCAGGGCCGCGCGGTCAAAAATCTCAAAAAAATCCACTTCTTTCGGAAAAAGTCCCATAGGATCACTCTCTTTTTTTGCCTTAATATTTGATACGGATAGAATATAGGATCGTACCGGCGAAGTCAATAATTTCTGCCCATAATGTCTGGCTATAGAGGGAAATCAGGAAAGCAAAATTTTAGCGGTCAAGCCTTTCCCGTGGACGCTTTCGAGCTGCAGCGTCCACCCGTGTGCCCGGACCAGATGCTTCACAATAGCGAGTCCCAGCCCCGTACCGCCCATCTTGCGTGACCGGGCGGGATCAACACGGTAAAACCTCTCCCCCAATCTTTCCAGGTGTTTCTCGGAGACGCCAATCCCTGTATCCCGGACAAAGAGAAATACCTGTTCCTGTTCTTTGCCGAGGCCGAAAACAACGCCGCCGGTCTCGGTGAATTTGATCGCGTTATCAACGAGATTCGTCAATATCTGGATCACCCTGTTCTTGTCTGCGTTAATCTCGGAGATATCAGCAGTGTTCGCTATGGCCAGCGAGAGACCTTTTTCTTCTGCCTTCCCACGGAAGAGGTCCAGCACACTCCTGAAGATATCATCCGCTGCAACCGGGGCCTTCTCAACGCTGATCACTCCAAGCTCAACCCTGGAGATCGTCATCAGATCGTCCACGAGGCTGTTTATCCGTTCACTGTTCGACTTGATGGTGCGGACAAACCCGGCAGCATGCTCCCTGTCGTCGAGCGCCCCGTCGAGGAGTGTGTCGGCAAACCCCTTGATCGCCGTGATCGGGGTCTTGAGTTCATGGGATACATTGGCCACGAAATCCTTTCTGACCTGTTCGAGCTTCTCGATCTGGGTAATATCATGAAAAACAGCCACAAAACCTGAAAGTCCGTGCCCCCCGTAGAAGAGCGGCGAGACCCGTGCCCTGAGATATTTTTCCCCGGGGACGTCAAGCCTGAACTCCGTACTGCCTGACGAAAGGGTCGTACGCACCTCCTGCACCAGATCGGTAAATGCATGGTTTCTTACTACATCAACGAACCGGGCCCCGATTATCGGAATGTCACCGAAGAATTCCCTGACCGAGGAACTGGCAAGAGAGATAACGCCCTTTGCATCGACAATCAGCAGGGCATCGGGAATGCTCTTCAGAATCACGTTCAGCCGGCTCCGCTCCTCTTCGCTCACACTGATCATTTCCTGGAGCTTGGCAGACATTGATGTCAGGTTCTCGGCAATCTCGTTAAATTCGCCCGCGTTCTGCAGGAACAGCCGTTTGTCTATCTCGCCGCGTGCGAGCGACTGTGAAAACCCGGTTATCTGCTTCAGCAGTCTCCTCAGGTGATCCGTCTGCAGAATGGTCAGCAGACCCATGGCGAGCAGAACAGCTATAACGACGACGATGATTTTAATCCTCAAAAGATTGACTGCATGGTCAATGTCCTTCAGCGGCATGGCAAGTCGTATATATCCCTCCGCATTTTCTCCGTCGCCTATCTTCTTCGCAACATATAGAAAATCATACTTCAGCGTCTCACTGTATCGTATGGTGGCCCCGGCATGGAAGGCGACCGCCTGCTCTATCTCTGTTCGGTGCAGGTGATTGTCCATGGCTGCTGAATCAGAGTCTGAATCACCGATAACGCGGCCCTCTTTCCCGATGACCGTTACCCGTGCATTCGTAACCTCTTTTATCTGTCTGCAGACCTCATCCAGATTCTTCGGAATGAACGATATGTCTTTTGAAATGAGGCTGATCTGGGTAAGGAGCGTTTTCTTGAGGTTTTCGATATAATGTTCTCTCACGGCAGAGGTTATATAGAGCTCAACAAATATCACGGCAAGGATCATGACAGCAGCGTAGAGGATAAACGTCCGCCTGAATATGCCGTGCCTCAAACCTCTCCCTCCACGAAGTAGCCGATACCCCTTCTCGTCTTGATATAGCGGGGATGCGCCGGATCGTCCTCTATCTGGGCGCGCATTCTCCTGATGTGGACATCAACCGTCCTCGGCTCCACGAACGCCTCGTCCTTCCAGACTGCATCAAGAAGCTGGTCGCGGCTGAAGACCTTCCCTGACCTCTCGGCCAGATAGAGCAGCAGCCTGAATTCGGTCGTACTCAGCGACAGCGGGACGCCATTTTTCAGCACCGTGTATGCCTCCCTGTCGATCAGCAGACTTCCGAGTCTTATCGTTTTTGCTTCAGCCGGCTTCCCGGCAGCCCTTCTCAACACCGCATTCACCCTCGCCACCAGTTCGCGCGGGCTGAAGGGCTTTGCCATATAGTCATCCGCCCCGGTTTCAAGCCCCAATATCCGGTCTATTTCCTCACCCTTTGCGGTCAGCATGATAATCGGAAGATTCCTGGTCCTGGGATCGTTCCTGAGAATGCGGCATAGTTCCATGCCCTGGATACCCGGCAGCATCAGATCGAGAATAACAAAATCAAACGCAGTGGTCTTTATTTTGGAAAGCGCCTCTTCTCCGTCAAAGGCCGCGGCAACCTCAAACCCCTCTTTGGTCAGATTGTAGGAGACCAGCGCAACAATATCAGGCTCGTCATCAACAACTAGGATCTTTTTTGTGCTCACCTTTATACTTATAGCATTTGGCGCCGGCCGTATGCAACAGGCAGCACAGGCGT
>CAZCKU010000023.1:0-35563 GCA_964499365.1 uncultured Thermodesulfovibrio sp. | reverse complement strand
AATCCAAGCCTTGGTCGAAAATGGTGCAATGTCGAATATGTTTGTAACTCATACAACATCTTGACAGGCTGTCCACAAGGTGATAGGCTGGAGTTGAGGGAAAAATAATGCGTTTTTTCGGAATATTCAAGGTACTCATGCCGGCTGCCTTCATCCTGATACTCATCCAGCCGTCTTTTGCTTATACAGATCACTCCCTTCCCAGGGTCATGAAGAAATGCATCAAATGCCATCCCCGCGCACAACCGACACATCTGCTCTCCAGGCCCGATAAAATGCCTGAGGGCTGGAAGGGCGGCACGAGCGGGAAAATGCTCTGTATTACCTGCCACGACTGCACCAGCGGGATATGCACACTGAAGAAGGAAGCGACGGAATTGTGTAAATCCTGCCACGACTGCACAACGGGGATGGCGTGCGTCCTGGGTATCGCCCATCTCGGCAATACGATTAAGGACAGTTCTCAATATCGGAACTGCCTCTCCTGCCACGACGGGTATATGGGAAATGCCAGCGTTGCGCCCGGGATGGTGCCCGGAGACCACAAGGTGAATGTCCTTTATCTAAAGAAAAAGGGATATAAAAGCCTGCCGGACCGCAGGATTATCCTCCCCAATGGCAGGGTTACCTGCATTTCCTGCCATAATCCATACAAGAGTGACCATACGAGGCTGGTGAAGTCCAACGAGGGGGGCAGACTTTGCCTGGGTTGCCACGTCAAATAATACTGATACGCCCCACGCCCTGCTGCTAAAGGCTCCTATTCCAATTCATATTCAGTAGTTCTTCTGTCTTCGGGGTGAAACAGGGAAGGGTGTTCTTCAGCAAGTCTCAGGAGCAGAGATATTTTCTCGTCATGGGGTATGGACTCATAGAGGGACGAGTCCTTTAAAATAGAGACCAGCACCTTTGTCTTTGTCTTATCCATGGCAGTCACCTCTCTTGTCTGCTACATACAAATGACATGCCAGACAAAAAGGTGCTATGCTGTGGGGAGCGGGAAGTTGAATAGTATTATAAATTAATCGGTTACGCGGATATGCCTCGTGGAATTCGCCGGGTATTTTTGCCTCATTGTGGGAAAAACGCCTCAGTTTTGACTTTATGGGAAACGGTTTTCCCGTTTCGTGCTATTGGATCACGATGTTGCTGATGGTCGCTGACCCATATGCTAATGATATATACCCCGTGATAGTAGAAAAAGATCCGGCATTGCTGCTGAAATCTGCGTTGTAACCGCCTTCAAGCTGCACAGCGTACGGCAGGTCGAATACGACTGTTTCGTATTGGCCTTCCTTGCACCGGATAAGCTCTCCGTCTCCGGTAACCTTTTCATATGCATCGGCAGGAGATAGGTCATAATCTTCTTTTAAGCCCTCCAGGGTTGTCTTCACCGGATAGTATGACGGCGGGTAGGGGTCCACGGTCAGATCTCCGATGCTCTGACCCGCCCAGTTATGGGCACTGCTCCCCTCTCCCAGGTCGGTACAGCTGAAGGTAATCGTATGGTCCAGGGGTGCCCCTGTGTATGTCTGTTGAAAGGAATAGACCCATTCCCCGGCCACGGTGTCTATCGAAAATCCAGACGCCTCGACCCCGGTTACGCTGTCGGTGATTGACCAGCCGGCACCTACCCAGCTGTCTGTATACGTATTATCGGTCACTGTTGCGGTAATAGCAAAGGGGGTATCGATATAAACCTTGCACGGAGCAGTGAGGGAATACGTCGTCTGGTTGAACGAATCAGTCCATGAAGCTGTCCAGTTGGTGCCCGGGGTGCATGCTCCGAATGCAGACGGGCAATGCAGCAGGGGGAGAAGAAGAACCGTTGTAAGCAGAAAAGCCCTCATCTTCACAAAATAACGCCTTTCATCTCTGGCCCTTCGGCGGGCCGCAAAAAAGTAAGATCACCGCAAAAAGATTTCCTGGCCTTTGCAGAGCCCGGGATTTTGTTAACTCTATTTAATTAATCGGCATCTGGACCCGGAAACTTTAGCCCGGCACAGACATAGCGCAGTAATTTCAACTGCCCCCTGGATGCAGACGAGTGCTCCTGCCTGCACTGATCTTCAGTCCTGCGCTGCAGGTGTTATTATTCCTTTTCCGGAGCGGGGTAATATGCTATTATCCAGATTATAGGCCCGGTATCTGCCTGAACAACCCGTGATATTGCGGATATACGGCAGCAGAACGATTCTCCCGAGGAGGTTTGTCGTGGCTCGCAAGACAAAGTTTTCCCTGATTTTGATGCTCTTTATGGTGTGTGTCCCATCCCTGTCATCGGCGCAGACGGCAGGAGAGGCGGTCAATGCGTTAAAGCTGCTCGAGACGAAGGTCGCCGCGGACCTCTCATTCCGTGACTATGGCCCCGCCCTGACCGAGGCCGGATCTCGCGTTAAGGGATACCTTGATACTGCTGATGCCCGGAGGAACTCAGAGATTGCTGCAGCACTCACCCGTGTCCTGCAGCATTATGAGGCCGCGCTTGACATCTGGTCCGAAAAATATGCGGGACGTGAGGCTGCTGACATCATAACTGACGGCTATATGAAAAGCGCCTACCACCGCTGCGCGAATGACTACCGGGCTGCGGTTGATAGTTCCAGGAATTATTTTACCGGAATAATGACGTATTCAGTTGAGATCGCCGACTGCCTGTCCCGTATATGGGGAAAGGCCTCCGAGGCCCTTGCGATTACTGCGATCATAGTGTCCCATGTCGAAAAAAAGTCCGAAGCGGATCAGGTTCAGGCAGAGAGGATGGCAGCGGCCTATAGTGAAAGAAGGGCCGAGGCAACGCGTGCAGAGGTCGAGGCATTAAAGAAAGAGAATGAGAAAATTAAAACTGACTGCGACAGACTGAAAGAGGAGCATCGCAGCATGCAGCAGGAGCTGGATACGATGAAGAAGGAAAAAGAAAGCCAGGCGTCCAAACGCGCGGCACCTGCCAAAAAGAAGAAAAAGAAGAAATAGCAGTCTGTGAGAGGGATTGGAGGAAGGGCAATCCATGGCTTAATTGAGAATAATGTGAGAACAACGAAAAAAGGGGTTGCAGGAAACCCTGCAACCCCTTGAATGTAATGGTGAGCCGTGTAGGATTCGAACCTACGACCCGCTGATTAAGAGTCAGCTGCTCTACCAACTGAGCTAACGGCCCACAGAGAAGACAAAATGTGGCGAACACTAGTAAAACAGAAATGCGTGTCCCGCGTCAACTTTTCCGGCAGGACCGTGCTCTGTGGAAGCCGGCCTGTCTTAGTGGCGCGCCTGAGAGGATTCGAACCTCCGGCCCTCAGCTCCGGAGGCTGATGCTCTATCCAGCTGAGCTACAGGCGCATTGAAAAAATGGGGTGAGTGAGGGGACTCGAACCCCCAACAACTGGAACCACAATCCAGTGCTCTAACCATTGAACTACACTCACCATCGAAACTCCGATAAGTATATAGTAAAACAAAAAAAAGCCCGGGGAGTCAACCTGTATCAGATTTAAATTCCC
Organism: uncultured Thermodesulfovibrio sp.; assembly: GCA_964499365.1. Taxonomy (GTDB): domain Bacteria; phylum Nitrospirota; class Thermodesulfovibrionia; order Thermodesulfovibrionales; family UBA6898; genus PALSA-1316. The sequence goes on along the minus strand of CAZCKU010000023.1, from coordinate 32,066 downwards.
CTCCTCCCCGAATGGCTGCAGCTGCAGGCCTGATCGCTGCTGCAGCTGTGCCTGCCAGTCAGGCTGCCGGATTATGTTTTTTCACTATTTCAGGGTGATGCCTGATTCTCCGTCACCAATGAGCGGGAGTATTCTCTCGACCCTGAAGTGCGTCAGAAACTTCGGTCCCTTTGCAGCGTCTTCTTCAGGGGTGAGATGCCTTCTTTTCATGGCCTCGATCAGGGCATCGTCGGTGTCTTCTTTAATCTTCCTGACGAAGAGTCTGATGCCCTGATAGCCCGGGCCGTCCTCAATGAACATGAAGGACGCATAGGGGTTGGTCTTCAGGTTCTCGTGGGTGAGCCTCTTCCTCATTACAAAGGCAATGGTTCCGTCATCAAAGACGTGCGGTCTCGAATATATTGCCGACGTTACCATCCCGTCGGCGTTGGCAGAGGCAAGGATGCTTTTTCCCTCCCTGCCCTCAAGGTACTCTTTTAGTGTCATGGTCATCTCCTGATTCCTGCGGCGTTGTTATTAATTTTGAAATATCGTACTGATGAATTTCCACCAGTCGTCTGAGTATCCCTTCGTAGGTCTCCTTTTCCATTGTCCTGGTCCTGCTTAATATCCACAGATACCGGCGTTTCGGGTGGCCGACAACAACATATGAATAATCCCCGGCAAGATCGATGATCCAATAGTCCCCGGAAAACGGCCAGAAAAAAGACACCTTGAGTTTCGCGTTCGTTTTCCCGTCGACAACCCATGCTGTGCCCTTCGCGGACTTCAGCTTCGCACCAAAGGAACCGTCATAGCACTCGTTCAGGACCGAAACTCTGCCGTCGTCCCGGAGCGCATAGGTTGCCCTGCTCCCGACACAGCCCTTCTGAAAGCTGTTCGGGAAACGGGCGATCTCATACCACAAGCCTGCATACCGTTTAAGCTCTACGTGAGAAACGGGCTGCAGGCATGATGCTTCTTCTCCCCTGTTGGTGCATCCTGCCACGACCAGCAGCAGCGCGGCTATCATGGTGAATAGAGCGCCGCAGAGGTATGCCTGTATCGTCTCCAGTTTATTTACCCGGGCCAACATCGCACGTACAGCCTTTCTGCCGCAGGATTTCGAGCTGTCTTTCGGGCGGATCCACAAAATCCGTCTGCACCGTGCTTCCTTTCGCGAGCGTGCTGTCCAGGGGGCTCTTGTGGTTATAGCCCCGTGCGAGCATCTCCCTGACAATATCCTCATGAACCGCGTACAGGGCTCCCAGTTTTCCGCTCCATCTCATCGTCTCCGGATGATTGGCGTACCCTTTCTTGCCCTGGGTCAGGATATTCCACATGGCATGGAGTTCGTTATGTTCTCCAAGGAGATGATTTCGGCACAGTTTATGGTGAGGGATGTCCCATATTCTCATATTTTTCCGATCGGCAAAAGGGTTTGAAAAATCCGGTTGGCACCTGTCAGCAAAAAAAGCACCCCGGACAGGAACAAAATGGCGCGCCTGACAGGATTCGAACCTGTGGCCTACTGCTTAGAAGGCAGTTGCTCTATCCAGCTGAGCTACAGGCGCACAAAAGAAAATAACGAATATCCATTATACGCAGTACGCAAAAACCCTGTCAACCGTTGCACTTTTTGCTGGGCGGAGCGGGGTGGTCCGCTAAACCGCTTCACAGGGCAGGTGCCGGTCATTTATAATCCTTACAGGATGTGCCGGGCACGACGGGTGCCGTCACGAAGAAAGGAGATGTGGCCAGATGGTCAATGTCGACCGTGTCTATGTTGTTCATGTGAAATCAGGCTACGAGGAGCGCGGGGAGCATATCACCCGGGAATTGTCCGGCCGCGGGATTCCGTTTCAGTTTATGCTGGACGGCGACATCCCGGACATACGGCCATCGCACCTCGACACGTATTTTGGGGGCCCGATGCACGCTGTCTTTCCGGCCGCCTCCTGCGCACTCAAGCATTTTCTTATCTATGAAGAGATTGCGGCCCGGGACATACCGCTCACCCTGGTGCTGGAAGACGATGCTGTGCTGGCTCCAGGGTTCGCTGCTGTTTTTAACGAGTCCGTGGCAGAACTGCGGAAGCTGCAGGGCGGATCCGAGCGGGCCATTATTGTTTCCTATGAAAACAGCACGCTGCGGTATGTGCCCCAGTCGCGGATCTCTGAAAGGACCAGGCTCTACCCTGCGGACCGCGGGAGGTGTGCAGGTGCGTACGTGCTGACGAGGGAGGCGGCAGCAACGATCCTCCGGGAGGCAAAGGCACATAAATGCTCCCTGCCGGTCGACCTGTATCACAATGAACTGATCAGGCAGGGACTTCTGCAGATCTTCTGGTGCCACCCGCCGATCGTGGAGCAGGGGAGCCACAGCGGCCTTTTCGCCTCGGCGATCGATGGAAAAAAGAGCGGGGTCCTCAGGAAGGTGAGCTGGGGTCTGCAGAAATTCTATAAAAGGGCCGTGCTGAATCTTTTCAGATAGGCAGCCACGGCATTTCGTCACCAGGCCGGCCTCCGGGCAGATGTTCCGCCGGGATGACCGTTGTGTTCTCTGCGGCACGGCGCTACGGATTCTCTATGCCGTAGTCCCTGATCTTGGTGAGGAGTGTCTTGTAGCTCACCTGCAGCAGTTCCGCTGCCCTGCTCTTGTTCCCCCTCGTTTCCTTCAGCGCGCGCCGTATACGTTCTGTCTCTGCAATCCGTGTGGCCTCGCGTGCCGTGTCTTCAAGCGGTCCTTCCATGGTGACGTTCTGCAGGGTGGCTTCGTATGAGAGCTGCCTGTTCAGGATGATATGCTCAGGGGTGAGCGTATCGCCGTCGCAGAGGATGATGGCTCGTTCGATGCAGTTTTCGAGTTCCCTGACATTGCCCTTCCAGGGATAGAGCTGCAGCATTTCGAGGGCCTCCGCCGAGAGGGACTTGAGGGGCGCCTTCAGTTCGGCGCAGTATTTGTTTATGAAATAATCCGCCAGCAGGGGGATATCGTCCCTTCTCTCCCTCAGCGGCGGTATGGTGATCGGAAAGACATTCAACCGGTAGAAAAGGTCCTCACGGAAGGTCCGTGCCTCGACCGCCTTTTCGAGGTCCTTGTTGGTGGCCGCTACAACGCGGACATCGATACCGACAGGCCGCAGGCCGCCGACCCGCTCTATCTCGCCTTCCTGGAGCACCCGCAGCAGTTTTGTCTGAAGTCCGGCGTCCATGTCAGCGATCTCATCGAGGAAGATCGTCCCTTTGTCGGCCAACTCGAATTTCCCCAGCTTGCGCGCATCGGCACCGGTAAAGGACCCTTTTTCGTGGCCGAAGAGTTCGCTTTCGAGGAGCCCGGTGGGGATGGCCGCGCAGTTTATCGGCACAAAGGGATAGGTCTGCCGCGGGCTGAGATTATGGATAGCCCGTGCAAACAGTTCCTTGCCTGTCCCGCTTTCGCCGAGCAGGAGGACCGTTGTCTTTCCCGGGGCGACCTTCTGCACCTTGCCCGCCGCCTCAACTGCCGCCGCGCTCCTGCCGATTATCTGGGGGCCCCATACCTTTGCAGAGAGTTCGTCCTTCAGGAGGATATTCTCTGCCAGCAGCCGTTGTGCCTCAAGCGACCTCCTGATCATCAGCAGAAGGAGGTCGGTATCGAACGGCTTGGTGATAAAGTCATAGGCGCCTTCCTTCATCGCGGTCACCGCGGTTTCGATAGTGCCGAAGGCAGTCATCATGATCACCGGCGTCTGCGGGTTCTCTGCCTTGCATGCCTTCAGGACCTCAATGCCGTCTTTTTTCGGGAGCTTCAGGTCGGAGAGGACCAGGTCATACGAGCCGTCGCGCACCATTCTGATCCCCTCTGCCCCGTCACGGGCGATCGCGACCCGGTACCCTTCGGCCTCGAGCGTCTCCCTGAGCATCTCTGCCATGGATTCCTTGTCCTCAACGAGAAGGATCGTCCGCATTACATCCTTGCCTGGTCGAGCGCCTGTTCGCAGGAACAGGCCGGCGGAAGAAAAGCGGTTATGAAAAACTGCTGCAGGAGGGCCTGGAGCTTTTTCTCCGACTGCAGCATCATTTCCTTCACCTCGGCCGTGGTCAGCCGGTTTTCTGATATCCCGGCAGCATGGTTTGTAACGACCGATATGCCCGCATAACAGATCCCGGCCTCGCGCGCAAGACCTGCCTCCGGCATCGCCGTCATCCCGATGATGTCGGCGCCCCATCCCGCATAGGTCCTGATCTCGGCTGCTGTCTCAAGCCGGGGTCCGTTGACGCAGACGTAGGTCGCACGGTCGGCTGCCGGGGTGTCTGTCCGCTCCGCTGCCCTTATGACATACCCGCGCAGGTCACGGCAGAACGGTTCGGTAAAATCGATATGCACGACCTCGTCCCCGTCATAGAAGGTATTGATACGGCCGCTTGTCTGGTCGATAATCTGGTCGGGGACAGTGAGCATGCCGGGTTTCAGTGCTGCACTGATGCCGCCGACGGCGCCGACAGACAGGAGTCGCTTTACGCCGAGCTGTCTGAACCCGAGGATGTTTGCGCGGTAGTTTATCCGGTGCGGCTGAAGGGTATGTCCCGAGCCGTGCCTCGCCAGAAAGGCGATCTCCCTGCCGGCAAGCATACCGGTCCTGTAAACATCAGAGGGCGCCCCGCAGGGGGTCTGCAGGGTAAGCTCCCCCGTGATCTCAAGCCCGGGGATATGGTAGACCCCGCTTCCGCCGATCACTCCGAACTCAGGCATCCTGTCCTCCGTTCCCTTGCTGTCTTTTATACACTGGCATCAGTGCTATAATAGAAAAGATTCTATCTTTTTTCATCATATTTGTGAAACACCATATACAGGCGAGGAAATACAAAACCACGGTGACAGACCCGGAACTGCTTCAGAAACTGATTGCCAGGACCCTTGCAAACGGCGGGGAGTACGCCGATATATTTATCGAGTACCGCGAGACCACCTTTCTGGTCGTCGAGGACGGAAAACTGGAAAAGGTGGTCACCGGCAGCGAAGCGGGGGCCGGCATCCGCCTGATATACAGGGGCAGGACTGCCTATGCCTTCAGCAACGACCTCTCCGAAGAGGCGCTGTCAGCAGCCGCTGCCGGGGTCAGTGCTGCTGCGGCAGGGGGCAGCGGTTCTGATATCGTGCTTGATCTGGCCATCAGGAGGCCGGCAACAGTTTTCCCCGTAATAAAGATACCATCTGACGTCCCCCTGGAGAGGAAGATAGGGATCATACGGCAGGCAGACAAAACAGCCAGGGCGTTTGACAGCAGGATCAGACAGGTCACGGCAGTCTACCGCGATTCCGTCCAGAAGGTGAGGATAGCCAACTCGGAGGGCTCTATTGCCCAGGACGACAGGGTCTATACCACGGCGATGGTCCAGGTACTCGCTGCCGATGGTGCGGTGATCCAGACAGGGTACGAGCCTGCCGGAGGCTTTACCGGGTTTGAACTCTTCGATGAGTATGATTTTGAGGCCCTGAGTCTGAAGGCGGCGCGCCGCGCCGTGGATATGCTCGGCGCCCGGAAATGCCCGGGGGGACGGATGCCGGTTATTATTTCGTCGAGCGCCGGCGGCACGATGATCCACGAGGCGATCGGCCACGGGCTTGAGGCCGACCTTGCCCAGCAGGGCCTCTCGGTCTTCTCCGGGAAGACAGGCTCCCCGGTGGCCTCACCCCTCATTACGGTTGTTGATGATGCGACCCTTGCGGGGAAGAGAGGGTCTCTCGGGTTTGACGATGAGGGGGTTCCGTCTCAGAGGACTGTCCTGGTTGAAAACGGGATACTCAAATCCTATATGTACGACCGCCTGACCGCCATGAAGGACCAGACCCGCTCGACCGGGAACGGACGGCGCGAATCTGCGCGGCACAGGCCGATTCCCCGCATGACCAATACCTTTATCAGCCCGGGTGAGATGTCCCCGGAAGGGATTATTGCGTCGGTTGACAGGGGTCTCCTGGTGACCAAGATGGGAGGAGGACAGGTCAATACGGTGACCGGCGACTTTGTGTTCGACGTTCAGGAGGGATACCTGATCGAAAACGGGACTCCAGGCGAACTGGTCCGTGAGGCGACGCTGACCGGTAACGGACCTCAGGCCCTTATGTCGATCGATATGGTTGGAGATGACCTGGGGTTCTCTATCGGTACCTGCGGCAAGGATGCGCAGGGAGTCCCGGTATCTGACGGCATGCCGACCGTCAGGATTCCTGAACTGGTTGTCGGGGGTGCCTGCGGATAGCGCTGCCCGGGCCTTTTGACGTATTACTGTGTCGCACTCTCTACAACTGAGTACATTTATCTACACTCCACCGCAGGCGACCACCTTATTTTTATTGAATTTATCCCATGGCACTGTTCTTGCTTAATCTAAAGTTGTAATTATGCGCTCGCAGAGAACCATAAAAAATAGTGTCAGCGTCGAAGGCATCGGTCTTCATACGGGTGTGCACGCCAGGGTGACGATCAATCCCGCGGCGCGGGACTCAGGAATCACCTTTGTCAGGACGGACAAGCCGATGGTTATCAAGGCCCATGTGGGTTCGGTCATCGACACGGCATTTGCGACGACCATCGGGCATAACGGGGTCAAGATCAGAACGGTTGAACATATCCTGGCCGCGCTGGCCGGACTTGGAATCGACAATGCGACGATCGACGTCGAGGGGCCCGAGATCCCGATACTTGATGGAAGCTCGACTGAATTCATCGGCCTGATCCTCAGGGCCGGGATCGCAAAGCAGGGCAAGAAAAGGCCGTATCTGCGGGTCCTCCGGCCATTCGTCTTTGAAGACGGCCACTCGAAGATAGCGGTCTTTCCGCATAAGGGCTCGAGGATCACCTACAGCATTCATTTCCATCACCACGGCATTGGTGAACAGCGGATGAGCATCGATATCAACGAGGAAACCTTCACGAGGGAGATAGCCCCGGCAAGGACGTTCGGGTTTCTGAAGGACATTGAATACCTCAGGACAAACGGCCTGGCAAAAGGCGGATCCCTCGATAATGCGATTATCCTCGGTGACAACGGGATTCTGAACGCGACAGGCCTCCGGTTCAGTGATGAGTTTGTCAGGCACAAGGTCCTGGATTCGATCGGAGATTTTTCGCTGCTGGGCTTCCCGATCTACGGGCATATCATCGCCAGCAAGTCGGGACATGCCACCAATGTCAAATTTCTGAAAAAGCTGCTCTCCCTGCCTGATGCCTGGGATATCATCCTTGAGGATGAATATGCCCATGCGTCGTCGCTCCTGCAGATAAATACTTAACTTTCAAGCAGTTAGAGACCTTTCAAAAAAGCCTCCCAAAATCGGGCCGGTTATGCTAATATACACAAAAAAAGAGGCTGGAGAACGGACATTCTCCAGCCTTACAACATAACCATAGGTATATTATTTTTTCTTCTTCGGTGCTGCCTTCTTGGCCGGTGCTGCCTTCTTGGCCGGTGCTGCCTTCTTAGCTGCTGCTTTCTTGACTGCCATGTTCTTCACCACCTTTCTTTCCCCGCTCTTGCGGGGGAACTGAGATTAAAGCTTCCCCATCAGTAATATTTTATTTCCCGACAGGAGCTTTTCGAGGTCAGCGTCTCCGCCCTCCCTCTTTTGCCTGAATTCCTGTTCATCGATGATGGTTACCCGGATCTTTTTGCCGAATTTCTCCTCGATGTCCCTGTACCCATCTGCGGGGACCGCTGCCGGCCCGACGATCAGGAGGTCGACTGTCCCTGCCTCTTCGCTCTCGGCATATGGTCCGTGGATGAAGGCTATTTTTGCGCCTGATGTCTTCAGCGAGGCCTTAAGGGCACCGTGCACGCCGAGTGATTTTGCGATCAGGCTTTTCAATTCCGAGAAAAGTGGTGAGTTTTTTTCTGCCTGGAAATACTTGAGGTTTGCTACTTTCTTGCTGGAGAGAATCCCCATCTTTTCGAGGTTATCAAGCTCACGCTTCACACCTGAGGGGTTTTTTCTTAAGAGGGTGGCTATCTCCCGGACATAGAACCTTTCATCCGGATTGTTGAGCAGCAATGCAAGAAGATCAGCCCTGATGGCTGAGGAGAAAAGACTTTTTAGCGTATCTCGTGCCTGTTTTGACATGATCTGTATCAAACTATACAACAGAATAATTGTGTTTGTCAACAATAAAATTCATTTTAATAACAGATCAGGTGTTTAGGCATACGATCGTTGACTGTTTATAGAACGATAGATACTGGTCAATGATACAACCCGTCATTATCTCTATACAGACAGTGACAAGAACGTATCGGTCGGAGCTGAACAGGATACGACTGTTTCAGGGATTAAACGATCATAGACAAGAGTGGAAGTATAAATGACAGGGACGGAACGAACGTTCAGCAAAATCAATATCTAGTGGATCAAACATCACAATACACTACATAGCCAAAATAAGGGTTTCGGAAGGAGCAGGCTTTTTTCGCAGGGATTCCCGGGGGCCTCAGTCGGGGCTCCGGAACAGTTTTCTAACGACCGCAAGATTTCTCGGGTCGTCTTCGTCGGTCTTCTTTGGGGTTTCAAGGATGAGCGGGACGTGGCTGAAAAACGGATGGTTCACGATGGTCCGCAGGGCCTTGATACCGAGCTTTCCTTCGCCGATGTGCTCATGGCGGTCAACCCGCGACCCGACATCACCCCTGGCATCATTGAGGTGGATCAGGCGGAGGCCTTCCCTTCCAATATGACGTTCTATCTCTGCAGCGAGGCCGTCAATGCCCTCGTTTGTCCCGAGTTCATATCCGGCGGCAAAGGCATGACAGGTGTCGACGCAGATTCCTGCTATCAGCCCCCGCGGGACAGCATCGATGATCTCTGCAATCTCTTCAATGCGCGAGGTCGTGTCCCCCCGCTCACCCGCGGTGTTTTCGAGGAGGAGTCCCGCCCGCCACCTGCCTGATCCGGCGATCCGGGTCAGGCTTCCGATCACCCTCTCCCTGGCACGGGCTGGTTCGTCGGCAGAGGCGCTGCCGGTATGCAGGACAACATACTCGGCCCCGAGTTCGTCGGCAATGTTCAGTTCCTCGGTCACCATCGCGACCGATTTTTGCAGGAGACCGCTGTCCGCCGAGGCGAGATTGATGAGATAGGAGGTATGGATGAAGGCAGGGGAGATGTCGTATTCTTCCCTGAGCCTCCGGAATGCGGCAGACTCCCCGCTGTCCCTTTCCTTTATTGCCCAGCCTCGGGGGCTATGAGAGAAAAACTGGAGTGTACTGCAGCCGAGGGCTTTTGCCCGTTCGATACTCCTGTCAATCCCCCCGGCGATTGAGGTGTGGACGCCAAGCCGCCGCAACGCCGGTGCGGGCGCTGCAGCAGAGGCGCTCAGTGGCCTCCGCCGTGGATCAGTACCGGCAGGCACCGTACGCATACATACTTCTCTTCCCCGTCCTTGACGCATTTAAGGTAGACGCGCTCTTTGTTGCTGGCCCCGCAAACGCAGCAGGTCACGGTTCCGGTATCGGTCATATCAGTCATGCTCAGTTCTCCTCATTCAGTTCTTTGATGATCTGCTCAGGATCAATATTATGCATCATGGCGCCGAAGGATATCGACTCCACGTTGATGCCCGGGCAGGTGAAACAGCCGCCGCCGAAATATTTCTGGATCACCTCGTTGCCCCGGGGGTGTTCCTTGAGAACAGTGCCGATAATCGAGTCCTTTGTTACAGGGTACTTTGTTGCGGTCATGGTCTGCCTCCTTCATTTGATGGATTCATGTTTCAAGTATAAGCCAGGCGTCCGGAGATGTATATGACTTTCGTCATAGCGCCCCGGACCTCTTCGCGATATACTTCAAACAATAACTATATGAGGAGGAAGCATGGACCGGTTCGTAAAAAACTTTATCATCGTCAGCATTGTTTATCTGGGGATTTCTTCGCTGCTCGGGGTCTGCATGCTCGGCAACCCGTCACTCATGTCATTGAAGTTTGTCCATTCACACCTCAACATGCTCGGGTGGGTATCGATGATGATTTATGGCGTGGGCTATCACATCCTGCCGAGGTTCGCGGGCCGTCCGCTGAAGTACCCGAAACTGGGCGAGTTCCAGTTCTGGACAGCCAATATCGGCCTTGTCGGGATGCTCACCTTCTATACGCTCGGTGTTATGGGCCAGAGCCAGACCTTTACGGCCGCCACGGTGATATTCGGGGCTGTCGAGGTCCTCTCGATAGGGCTCTTCTTCTACAATATGCTGGCAACACTCCTGCCGAAGACGGCAAGTTAACGGGGAGATAATAAGGGGGCAGGCTGCCTGCCCCCTTATTCAGGACTTTTTCTCTTCAGCGCCTTCCTTTTTGACCTCAGGTACAGTGTCTCGACTTTCCTTCTCGCCCAGGGCGTCTTTCTCAGGAACTGCAGGCTGGACTTTACGCTCGGGTCATTGTTGAAACACCTGATCCGGATGGTCCTGCCGAGTTCCTCCCAGCCATAGTGTGCGACCAGTTCATTCAGGATCATCTCCAGGGTCACGCCGTGCAGGGGATCGGTGGCCCGCTGGTCAGTCATGCGGCGGACCGTCGTCCTGTCTGTTGAGAGTTGTCGGCTTCATTCTACGACTATTTAATATGATTCATGCCATTATTGCAAATCCGGCTGCCTTTCCTGTTTCCGTATAATTGTATAAAATAGCTCAATACGAGTGATTGTCTCCGGACGTGCAGAGCCGGGAGGAGTGAAGAGGAGTGGAGATGAAAGGCAGGCTGAATATCTTTCAGCAGACGATGCTGCAGTGGGACGATCTGTATCCCTATAACGCGGCAGGGCTGGCAAGGGTTGAGGGTAGTCTTGACCGGGAGAGGCTGAAGGCCTCCATCGGGTTCGTGCTGCAGCGGAATGGCCTCGGGATGTTCGCTGTAGACGGAAGCCGCAGCCGATATGCGTATCTGCCGGATGACGGCGGAATCGAGCTTGAGGTGATCACCGGCACGGGGGACCTGCTGCAGCAGGTGCAGAGCGAAGTGGAAGCACAGCTGAACAGGAGGTTCGTTGAACACGGAGATCCTCTCCTGGCGTGCAAGCCGTTCAGGCCCTTCAGGTTTTTTGCGGTCGAGGGAGACGGGGTCTACTACCTGGGTATTGTCTGTTTCCACGCCATTGCCGACGGGTATTCATTGTCGTTTCTCGCCAGGGATGTTCTGGATCACTACCTCGGCCGGCCCGGTGCAGACAGGGCAGCAATACCCGATCTTTATCCCGGGACATATTTCGGGCTGTTCAGGCGAAAATCCCTCCTCCGTTTCCTGAAGGGCCTGTCGCTTCCGGCCTTTCTCACCGGGCTGCGGCGGGCCTGCAAGCCCTTTGCGATGTATCACTACCATGACCTGGGGGTCGAATGCCGGCTTCTGACGTGTGACCCGTCTGTTGTGCCTGGGCTGAAGAGGGCTGCGGCCGCATGGGGGGTCACCCAGCATGATATATTTCTGGCGATCGTCTTCAGGGCGATCGTCCCTTTCGTCGCACTGAAGAAGGTCAGGGACCGCAAGAAAAAGATTGCGCTCGGGTCCGTCATTAACATAAGCCGGGACCTCGGCGTCAGGCAGACCGGGGCCTTCGGTGTGTTTCTGAGTTCATTTGCCATTTCCCACCCCGATCCTGCCCAGAGGTCTCTTGAAGTCCTGGCAAAAGAGATACAGGCGATGACCTCCGGGATCAAGCATAAGCGCACGTATTATGTGACGCTGATCGAGCAGTGGCTGGCGCTCAAGCTGATGCCCCTGTTGCCCCGGGAGCAGCAGTTGAAGTTTTATCCCAAGAACTACCCCCTCTGGGCCGGCGTGACGAACATGAATTTCGGGACGCTCGGGGACACGGTCGACCCGGGCAGGGAGATCGATATGTCGGCGCTGGTATCCACCGGGCCGAACTGCCCGATTGTCTTTGCGATAACCAGGGTCAGACAGAAGATCACGGTGGGCGTCACCTACCGGCGCGAGGTCTTTTCAAGGGCCGAGATCGAAAAGATCTCTGCCGATTTTCTGGCATACGCCAGGGATATCTCCACGGAAGTGTGAAGGAGTGCTGCAATGACGACGCGTAAACTGCTGATAGTCGCGGCCGGGGCCCTGTGCGGCCTGTTTCTGATCGTGATGTATGCGGACCTGCCCGACGGCGGCGAGATCTTCAGACGGGAGGGATGCCTCGGTTGCCACAGCCTCAGGGGTACGGGAGGGGCGGCCGGTCCGGAATTGACAGCGGTCACCAAACTCCGGACTGACGCCTGGATACGCCAGCAGATCAGGGACCCGAAGAGCCATAACCCGGGGGCGATGATGCCGTCGTTCTCCCATCTGTCGCGCAAGGAGATATCTGCCCTGATCAGGTACCTGAAACAGGGCAGTGACAAGGCCCCGTGAAGCTGCGTGCCTTTTTGGGAAAGGTGTTCGGAAGACATACCCCAAAACTCGGGGCCTTCGAGATCCTGAAGTATATCGGCCCGGGGTTTCTGGTGACAGTCGGTTTTATCGACCCGGGAAACTGGGCCTCGAATATGGCTGCGGGCTCCCAATACGGTTATACCCTCCTCTGGATGGTCACGCTGGCGACCCTGATGCTGGTCATCCTGCAGCATAATGCTGCGCATCTCGGCATTGTTACTGGTCTCTGCCTTTCCGAGGCCTCTACGAAATTCATGCGGAAGGGGGTCAGCAGGCTCCTGCTTGCGACGGCAGTTGTTGCGGCTGTCTCGACAGCACTGGCGGAGATTCTCGGGGCCGCGATAGGGATCAATATGCTGACGGGCCTTCCGCTCCTGCCGGGCGCGGGCCTGACCGTGGCCTTCGTGCTCTTCATGCTTTTTTCGAACAGCTACAAGCGGCTCGAGCGCTGGATCATAGGGTTCGTCTCGCTCATTGGCCTGGCGTTTCTCTTTGAGCTGAGTCTGGTGCGTTTGGACTGGCCCCATGCCGCAGCCGGCTGGGTCGTGCCTTCATTTCCGCCGGGATCCGTTCCGGTCATCATGAGTGTGCTGGGTGCGGTGGTGATGCCGCATAATATCTTCCTCCATTCAGAGGTGATCCAGAGCCGCCAGTGGAACCTCGAGGGAGAAGAGGCCATCAGGAGACAGATGAAGTATGAGTTCGCCGATACGCTCTTTGCGATGGCCGCCGGCTGGGCGATCAACAGCGCCATGATTCTCGTTGCCGCTGCAGTCTTCTTTTCGGAGGGGATAACGGTGAGCAATCTTTCCCAGGCGCAGGAGACGCTCAGACCGCTGCTCGGCAGCGGTGCTGCAGCAGTCTTTGCACTCGCGCTTCTGTTCGCGGGAATCTCCTCGTCCGTGACAGCGGCGATGGCCGGCGGCAGCATCTTTGCGGGTATTTTCCGGGAGCCTTTTGACCTTCAGGACAGTCATTCACGGGCAGGGATATTGATAACCCTTCTCGGCGGATTTGCCGTTATCATATTTCTGGGAGATCCCTTCACCGGCCTTATCTGGAGCCAGATCCTGCTGAGTGTCCAGCTGCCGCTGACGGTCTTCGGCCTGATCTCCCTGACCTCCTCGGCAGGGGTCATGGGGAAATACGCAAACACCCGGAATGAGAAACTCTCGTTATGGACCGTTGCCGTCACTGTCTCGGCCCTGAATATACTGCTGCTGATCCAGATGGTCGGCGCGTTCAAGGGGCCTTAGCAGCCGAGGGCCTCCCGCGTCATGCGTTCGGCAGTCTCGAATACCGCCTTTTTGCCTTCCTCTGTCCGCGCCTCGATATAGAACCTGACCTTCGGTTCTGTGCCTGAGGGCCGTATCATAAGCCAGGACCCGTCGTCAAAGACGAGTTTGGTGCCGTCGACCGTAATCAGGTCCCTGACGGTCCGCAGACTGCTGCCGACGGACACCTCGGTCCCGACTTTATATTGTTCCTGCACGCTGGAGAGCCTTTTGAGCAGGGGTTCCCCGACCAGGGATTTATCAACAGATATGCCGGAGCGGTCGGGGTAATAGTACCCGAACTCATCCATGATGTCTGTCAGGTAGTCCCCGAGGTTCCTGCCGGTGACGGCCATCATCTCGAGTGCAAGCAGCAGCCCGAACAGGGCGTCTTTTTCGAGCGTGTGGCGATAGCCGGATATGCCGTCTGACTCCTCGAAGACAACGATTGCCCGTTCAGGGGCATCGCTGACCATATACGGCCTGAAGTTCTTGAACCCGACTCTTGTCTCCCGCACGGGGATGCCGAGTTTCTTGGCAATGGCGTTGACAAGGTTGCTTGTGCCGACCGATTTGGCCACGACGCCGGGGAAGCCCTTGTGTACGTGCAGGAAATGCAGGGCCATCGCCCCGAAGTAGTTCATCGGTATCTGGACCTTCCCGTCGCAGAAACGTATCCGGTCGCCGTCAGGGTCCATGATCACGCCGAGTTTCATCGAGGCGGTCTTTGACTTCAGGACCTCTTCAGCCCCGGCCATGTTTGTCTCGGAAGGTTCCGGGGCGATACCCCCGAAGAGCTGGTCATCAGCCGTCCTGAGATAGGTTATCTTCGGGCTGGAGCCGAGAATCCCTTCTATCCTGCCGCGTGTCGAGCCATGGACATTGTCGATGCATACAGCGCAGTCGCCGCGCTGTATGAACGCCAGGACCCTGTCGAGATCGAGTGTCTTCTTTTGCCGGATATAGTCGAGGTATAACGCAGGCAGGCCGACTGTTTCGACCGATGCCGGACTGACCCCGTTGAGGACGGTCTTCTCCCGCATCATCCTGTTTGCGATCTCCTCGATCCTGGTGGTGATCTCGGAACCCGCAGGTCCGCCGTCAGCCGGATTGAACTTGAAGCCGGCATAGTTGGCGGGATTGTGTGAGGGCGTCAGGTTGATCGAGCAGGCGGCCCTGAGCATCTCGATGCCGGTTGAGAATTCAGGGGTCGGGGCCTCTCCCGCGTACCAGGTCTTCAGCCCTGCCTGCTGCAGCAGGCCGATGACCTCCATGGCGAATGCGCGACCGAGAAAACGGTTGTCGTGTCCGACGATGACACCCCGCTTTCTGATCTCCCCGAAGTCGGGAACCCCTATCGCCTGCATCACCCCGGGGTCATTGGACTGCAGCATCCTGATGATTGCGGTCGTGACGATCCTGACATTGTTGAACGTGTAGTCAGTCCCTATTTCACCCCGCCACCCCGAGGTGCCGAACACGATCTCCGCGGGTGCGGTATTTTCCCGTGCAAAAGATTCTATCTGCCCGAGGAGCCCCTTGTTGGCCGAGACATCAGACAGTATCGCCTTCCAGCAGGAGGCGGCATCAGTGAACTTCGTGGTCATCATCCCTCCGGATTCCTGTTTTTGAATATTGTATCATGTATTCGGAAAAAGCATAACAGCGGGGAGTCGGCGGCGGGCAGCTGTGCTCAGGACGTGTACGGCAGCAGGGAACCCTCCGGGCAGCGGGTATCCGGTGCCCCCGGGTCCGGACCTGTCATTGAAGCGTCTCCACCCTGTTTCTGCCGGCGGCCTTTGCCTTATACAGGGCGTCGTCAGCCCGTTTCGTGAGGCTGAATATATCGTCGCCTTCATTCATCTGGGTCACCCCGAAACTGCAGGTGATCCTCTGGGATCCCCTGATCCTGAGGGCCTCCACCTCGGAACGGAGCATTTCGGTGAAGTGCAGGGCTGTCTCTGTGGTGTTGTGCGTCAGCAGGATCATGAACTCCTCGCCCCCCCACCGCGCAAAATAGTCGTGCTTCCTCAGGTTCCTGGTCACATGGGCGGTAAGCTGCTGCAGCACCATGTCTCCGATATGGTGGCCGCAGGTGTCATTGATGACCTTGAAGTGGTCGATATCGAACATGACGAGGGCGAGCGGTATCCCGTGACGCCTGGCCCTGCTTATCTCCTTCATCAGGACCTCGTCGAATTTCAGGCGGTTATAGATGCCGGTCAGCGGGTCGGTCGTCGCCTGGCGCTCAAGGAGTTGATTGGCCCTGCTCAGGGCCTCGTAGGCCTCCTTGATCTTCGTGATGTCATGGAAGGCCGCGACCGAACCGGTGATGTTTTCATTGTCCCTGATAGGATTGCAGGCAAAGGAGACCGAGAGCATCGTACCGTCTTTGCGGATGAGGACGTCCTCCTCGACAAAGTACGGCCTGCCGCACCTGATTGACTTCAGCACTTCGCAGTCCTCTTCCGGGTGAATGCTGCCGTCGGCCTTCAGGGAATGGACGAGCTGATGAAAGTTCCTGCCGGCCAGTTCGGACTCCTTCCAGCCGAGCAGCCTCTCAGCCTCGGGATTCATGGATGTGAGGCGTCCCACCTCATCCAGCACGAGGACCCCTTCGCCCATGACCGACATGATGTTGCGCAGCCGGTTATCGCTGTCGATCAGCGCCTTCTCGACCTTCTTCTGCCCGGTAACATCATCCAGAACAAGGAGCACCAGCGTGGTGCCTTTATAGGTGAGGGGTGTTGCCGTTACATCGAAGTAGACATCCTCAATCTGTTCCTTCTGCCTGAGGTGCATGGCCACGGGCCTGCGGAGTACGGCCTCACCGTCACTGGCCCTGCCCACCGAATTCCTGATGACACAGTCCGGGCATTTCGAGCCGTGGCCGCAGCCTTCGGGCGTTTCGAGGGCATTGATGCAGTGGAGAATATCGCCGCCCCTCTTCAGGAGGATCAGGTCCCTGTCCGGGCCGATAGTCCTGGCAGCTGCCTGGTTCACATGGATCACCCTGACATCGCGGTCCACGACGAAGAGCAGCGACGGGACAGCGTCTATAAAAGACTGCAGAAACTCCGGATCATTGATCAGGGCGGCCATCTCCCTTAAATTATATCAGTTTTACCGGCGGTGGATACACCTGCCTGCTCAGGTCGTGCCCATCGCAGGCACTCCTGCCTCCATCACCGCGGCGCGGGCGCCGCCAATGTACCGGGATATGCTGCTGTGGTAAAATTGGAACCATGGGAAGAGGACACCGCCGTCGGTGAAACCGAAAAGACAGATGCGTGTCTACAGGCTGCAGGACGGTGAAGTCGCCGCGGGCATTGTTGACGACAGGGGTGAACTGCTGGATGTAAAATATTTCGGGAAATTCACCGAGGAGCAGTATGCCAGCCTGCGGAAGGTGATCGACAGGCATGCCAGGATATACGGCACTGACCGTTCTGATGCGGTGCCGCCGGACAAAGGGGATTGCGGGGGAGAGTGAATATCCCGGGATGTTTACCGGCTGACAGCCTTTGTTTGAGTGTTCCGACCCCCTGAGGGGAGGCTGACATCAATGGTACGGCTGACGGTCCCGCCGGTCAACCGGGGTGTTTATGCGTATCGTCCCAGGAGGCAGGGTCGTGCATCGACTCCAGGTGCGTCAGCACCGTGACATTGGGAAGGGCACCCCGTATGTCCTCTTCCATGAGTTCCAGTAGTTTATGGCCGCGGTCGACTGTCCAATCTCCGGGTACAAGCACATGCAGTGTTACAAAGCGGTGTGAACCTGCCTGTCGGGTGCGGATCGCATGGCATTGAATGTCTGTCCCGCAGTGTTTCTCAAGGACGTGCTCTATTGTCTTGAGCTCCTCGGGGGGAAGTGCGGTATCCATAAGCCCCAGCACAGACTCCTGGACGATCCGAAAACCCGACCAGACAATATTCCCGGCGACAATGATAGCGACAAGGGGGTCCAGCCGTTCCCAGCCGGTCAAGGCCACGGCACCGACGCCGGCCACAACGCCGACCGAGGTCCAGACATCGGTCAGAAGGTGGTGGGCATTGGCCCTGAGTGTTATTGATTCATATGTCTTTGCAGCCTTTAACAGGATAAGCGCCACAAACAGGTTTACCAGGGAGGCTGCAACGGATACGCCGAGACCGAGACCGATCTGTTGAAGCGGTTTCGGGGTTATAAGACGCTGGCCGGCGGCCACTGCAATGCTGATGGCCGCCAGGAGTATCAGGGTGCCTTCGACACCGCTTGAGAAATATTCAGCCTTGCTGTGACCATAGTGATGGTCCTCGTCCGCCGGCCGGGCTGCCACCGTCAGCATTGCCAGGGCCATAAGCGCGCCGACAAGATTGACCAGGGACTCCATGGCGTCGGAAAGCAGGCCGACAGACCCGGTCAGCAGATAGGCAACCGTCTTCAGCCCCATCGTGACAAGGGCCGCAACGATCGAAAGCCACGCAAAACGGGAAAGGGAAGGACGTCCCGCTGTCATCAACATCTCCTCCGGATATTAACCGGTGAGGAAAACATGCAGTTTATTGCTCTGTCCATGCCCGCTGCCATATGTATCAACTATACCATTCCCCGGCCTGAAAACATATCCGGTAGCGTGATACACATCTGCCCCGTCCCGGGCTGATCACCGCTGCGGGGACATCCTCTTCTTCAGGGCGTCTGCAAACGGCGTATTGGAGAACTTCTCAGGCCTGCTCTCTTTTTTCACGGCCGGGACCCTGGGTGCAGCAGGCCTCTCTTTTGGCTGCGGCTCCCGAACCGCAGCCTCCCGTGCCGCCTGTTTTTCCTTCATCGAAAGGCCGATGCGCTTCCTCTGCAGGTCGACGGCAGTTACCGTGACCATCACCTTCTGGTGCACCTTTACCACCTCGCCGGCGTCTTTCACATATCTGTCCGAGAGTTCGCTGATATGGACGAGGCCGTCCTGATGCACACCGATATCCACGAAGACTCCAAAGGCCGTTATGTTCGTGACGATACCGGGGAGTCTCATCCCGGGACGGACGTCCTCCAGCTTCGAGACGCCCTCGGCAAAGCTGAAGGATTCGAACTGCTCGCGCGGGTCGCGCCCGGGCTTGGCAAGTTCGTTCATGATATCGGCAAGCGTCGGCATACCGACGGTTGCGGTTGTGTACCGTGAGAGGTCGATGCCCTTCCGGATATCGGCCGAGTTTATCAGGTCGGCAACGGAGCAGTTGTTGTCTTTTGCCATGGCGGCCACAATGTGGTAACTCTCCGGATGCACCGCGCTTGCATCGAGCGGATTTTCGGCGCTGCGGATCCTCAGAAATCCGGCTGCCTGTTCAAAGGCCTTCGGACCGAGGCGCGGCACCTTCTTCAGTTCCTCGCGCGTCCTGAACGGGCCGTGTTCGTTCCGGTATTCGACCACGCCCCTGGCGAGCTGGGGCCCGAGGCCCGAGACGTAGGTCAGGAGCTGTTTGCTCGCGGTGTTGACCTCGACGCCTACCCTGTTGACGCAGCTGACGACAACGTCATCCAGGCTGGCCTTCAGTGCGGTCTGGTCTACATCATGCTGATACTGCCCGACCCCGATCGACTTCGGGTCTATCTTGACCAGCTCGGCCAGAGGGTCCATGAGACGCCGTCCTATCGAGGCACTGCCCCGGACGGTGAGATCGAGATCCGGGAATTCTTCACGGGCAACGTCTGATGCGGAATAGATCGATGCGCCGCTTTCGTTCACCATGACCACCTGGATATTCTGTGGCAGACCGAGCGACCTGATGAAGGCTTCGGTCTCCCTTCCGGCGGTCCCGTTGCCGATGGCGATCGCCTCGATAGTGAATCGTGCGCAGAGGTCGCGGACCTTTGCTGCAGCCTCTCCGACTCCCTTATCCGAAAAATGAGGGTAGATCGTATCGTTATGGAGGAGCTTACCCTGCCGGTCAAGACAGACGACCTTGCAGCCGGTCCTGAAGCCAGGGTCAAGGGCAAGGACGTTCTTCTGTCCGAGAGGGGGCGCAAGCAGGAGCTGTCTGAGGTTTTCGGTGAAGACCCTGATAGCCTCCTGGTCTGCCTTCTTCTTTACCGTCAGGCGGAGTTCGGTCTCCATGGCAGAGGAGAGGAGGCGACGGTAGCTGTCCTGGACCGCCAGCCGCACCTGCTCTGATGCAGCCCCGGCTCCCTTGACAAACAGACCCTCCAGCATGGCCAGGGCCTCTTCTTCAGGCGGCACGATCCTCATCGCCAGAAAGCCCTCATGTTCGCCGCGGCGTATGGCAAGGATCCGGTGGGACGGGGCCTTTGAAACCGGCTCTTCCCAGGCAAAATAATCGCGGTATTTGACGCCTTCCTCTTCCTTGCCGGTTATGACCTTTGACCGGAGAACGCCCTTTTCCGTGAACAGACCGCGCATCTGCTCCCTGGCCTTCTGGTCTTCGTTGGCCCATTCGGCAATGATATCGCGGGCCCCGGACAGGGCGTCTTCAGCAGACTCAACTCCCTTTTCTGCATCAAGGTAAGCAAGGGCCGCTGCTGAAGGGTCGAATTCTTCCTGGCTGAAAATAAGAACGGCCAGGGGCTCCAGGCCCTTTTCGCGTGCCACGGTAGCCCGGGTGCGGCGCTTCGGTCTGAAGGGAAGGTAGATATCCTCAAGGACCACGATCGAGTCTGCAGCCTGGATCTTCGCCTTCAGTTCGTCCGTCAGGAGCCCCCGCTCTTCGAGGGATGTCAGGATGGCCTCACGTCTCTTGTCGAGTTCCCGCAGCTGAGACAGACGGTCCCGTATGGCGGTCACCGCCACCTCATCGAGACTTCCGGTTGCCTCTTTCCGGTAGCGTGATATAAAAGGGACCGTTGCCCCTTCGTCCAGAAGTGAGATGGTTGCCTCGACCTGGTTCGGCTTTATCGTGAGTTCAGATGCTATGACGCTGCTATGTCTCTGTTCCATTGGTTCCTCGCGGGTAATAAATTTCAGGTGGTTATTGTATCACGCGAGGCATATTATTACCGTTATCGGCCGTGATCTGGATTTATTGTTATAAGCAGACGGAGCAGGACATAATACATAACAGCGGGAAAGATGAATAAAAGCGCTATAACGTCAAAGAAAGATGCTGTGGGGTTATCGTTGAACGGGTATCTCTGCGCGGTCCTGGCAGCAGGGTTCTGGGCGGTTTCAGGGACGTTTGCAAAATCTCTGTTTAATCAGGGGATGACCCCTTTTCAGCTGGTCCAGCTGCGCACAACCATTGCTGCGGGAGTCCTGCTCTGCTGGTTCCTGATAACAATGCGCGGCCTTCCGTTCGTGCGGCGGCAGGACCTCGGGCAGTTCGTCCTGCTCGGCCTGATCCTGGCGGTCTCCCAGGTCACCTATCTCTATGCCATCAGCCGGATACAGGTTGCGGCCGCCATCCTCCTCCAGTATCAGGCCCCGGTTTTTATCGCGCTGCATGCGGTCCTGTTCGCGCACCGGAGGCTCTCGGCATTTACCGTGGCCTCGATCGTCGCAGCGGCGTTGGGCTGCTACCTCGTCGCAGGGGCCTATAACCAGGACCTCCTCGTACTCAGCACTGCAGGCATAACAGCGGGGCTGCTGTCTGCCGTCGCCTTTGCCCTGTATTCCATCAGGAGCGATGCGGTTATGGGCCGCTGTTCCCCGCTGACCGTTGTGTTCTATGCACTTCTGTTTGCTGCTCTCTTTTGGAACATCCTGCAGGTGCCCTTCAGCGCATTTGCCGGTGGCTACGGGACTGCAGCGTGGTCCAGGATCTTCTTCATCGGCGTCTTCGGTACGGTCGTCCCCTTTTTCTTTTATAATCAGGGCATCGTAAAGATTGGTCCCACACATACCTCAGTGGCCGCAACAATGGAGCCGGTCTTTGCAGGGACCCTGTCGTATGTCCTCCTCGGGGAAACCCTCGAAATCCCGCAGCTTATGGGTGCGTTGCTGGTGATTGCCGCCATCGTTCTGCTCCAGATTACGAAGAACAGGAACTAGAGGTGGTGACAGCGGTTTTCGGGCTGGGCGTGCCCTGGCCGCATTGACAATTTGAACAACCTCCCGACATCATAAATACCATGAGTGCTCAACGCGTCATGACGCCTGTATGAGTCCAGGCCCTGGCAGGTCTGCAGAAAGCCCTGGAGGCAGGGAACGCTGGAAACGCGGCGCATACCGGTGCGTTGCCTCATCGCCGGCAGGATGAGCCTTGACGCGCAGCGTGCGAACTTTGTACAAATCTGTTCAGTGAAAGGCAGGGGTGATGAATGAACAGGCTGGCCGACGAGAGGTCTCCCTATCTGCAGCATGCTGCGTCCCAAAAGATCGACTGGCACCCATGGTCTGAAGAAGTCTTCCAGAGGGCTGTTGACGAGGACAAGCCGGTATTTCTGAGCACCGGGGCTGTCTGGTGCCACTGGTGCCACGTGATGGCGAAGGAGTGTTTCGAGAACGATGAAATCGCGGAGATGCTGAACGATAACTTCATCTGCATCAAGCTCGACCGCGATGAGAGGCCTGACATCGACCGCCGTTATCAGCAGGCTGTTGTTGCAATCTCCTCTGCGGGAGGGTGGCCGCTCAGCGTATTTCTTACCCCGGACAAGCTCCCTTTTTTCGGGGGCACCTACTTTCCGCCTGAAGACAGCCACGGCCGTCCCGGGTTCAGGAAAGTCCTTGCCGCGGTCCTGGACTTCTACCGGAACAAAAGGGGGGACGTGGTGGACTATGCGCAGAGGCTTGTCGAGCACCTGAAGCCTGCTGCGACCGGTGCTGCTGCCACCGGCAGTCCTGATGCCGCCATGCTCGATGCAGCGCTGGAGGCGGTGCTTTCAGCTGCAGACTCGGTCAACGGCGGGTTCGGTACCTTTCCGAAATTCCCGATGGCAGGTGCTGTTGATTTTCTCCTGAGCCGTTTTTCCCTGTCCGGTGACGAACGGGCGGCCTCTGCAGCGAGGAAGACACTCGTTGCGATGGCGGCCGGCGGGTTCTGCGATCAGCTGAAAGGCGGATTTCACCGGTACTCGGTGGACGAGGCATGGCTGGTTCCTCATTTCGAAAAGATGGCGGACGACAATGCCTGGCTCCTGAGGAACTATGCCTCTGCCTATGCGCTCTTCGGAGACGAACGGTTCAGAGAGGCGGCAGAGGGGATTATCAGGTTTGCGCGCGATGTCCTGTCCGACCCGAAAGGCGGCTTCTACGCAAGTCAGGATGCGGATGTGACCCCTGACGACGAAGGCGGCTACTTCACCTGGACGGACGAGGATTTCAGGCAGGTGCTGGACGAAGAGGAATACCGGGTGCTGCGGCTGTTTTTCTTCTCTGAGCGGGGGAGGATGCACCACGATCAGGCGAAACACGTGCTCTGCAGGGCAAAGGAGCCTGGTGAGATCGCAGAGCAGACGGGGCTTGATATCGGGAGGGTGCACGATATCATCGCCGCCGGAAAGATAAAACTGCTTGCGGCACGCGAACGGCGCGAGGCCCCGTTTATCGACCGCACGCTGTATACGTCCCTGAACGGCATCTGCATCACTGCCTTTTTTGATGCCTACCGGGTGTTCCGGGATGAGGGCGTACGGGAGTTTGCCCTGCTCAGCCTCGACCGGATCATTGACGAGCATGTTGTTGACGGCGAGCTCCTTCACGCACCGGGCGTCCAGGCGCTTCTCGATGATTATATCTGCCTGTCCGGGGCGCTTCTGTCTGCGTATGAGGTGACCGGCGACCTTGCCTATTATGACCGCGCTGCCCTCGTCATGATGTCCTGTATCGAGCGGTTCAGGGACAGGGAATCAGGAGGCTTTTTTGATGCCGAGGAGGGGCTGCTGGGGATACGGCTCAAGCCGGTTGAGGATATTCCGCATCCTTCGGCAAACGCGGCAGCGATCCTGCTCCTCCTCAGGCTTGCCAGGGTCACCGGCAGGGAAGAATATCAGCAGTATGCCGAAGAAGGTCTCAAGGTCTTCGCAGGCACGGCCGCCTCTATCGGTCCCCATGCTGCATATTACTTCAGCGCGCTGGACGCCTGGCTTAACCCGGTCTTGCTGAAGGTGCACGCACCGGCGGGCAGCAGGCTTGCGATGGCCGCCCTGCAGGGCCTTCATCCCGGCCGGTCGATCGTTTACGCTGAGGACAGGGGTGTCGTCATTCCCTGTGCAGGCCAGGTCTGTCATGAGCCGGTTTCTGACCCGCATCTGCTCGCCGGACTCCTCCGGGGCATGCGCCCGCAGTGATGGAGACCCTGTTTGTCCTGCTCGCCCTGGCGGTCGTGATAATCTGGCCGGTCATCCCCCTTTTCTGGATACCGGTGCATGCGTTTCCCAAGGTGTTCAGGAGGCTGGGGCTCCTGACATATATCGTTCCGGCCGTCACCTGGACGCCTCTGGCGATCCTTCTATTCAGCCGCAGGGAGTTTATTCTCGCACATAAGGCCGGATTGCCCCCCCTGAGCGTACTGCCGGGGATACTCCTGTTTTTGCTCGGCACGGGACTGCAGGTCTGGACCGCGCGGCTGCTCAGTCTTAAGGGCCTGATGGGCATGCCGGAGGTCTCAGCTGCCGTCGAAAGCCGGTTTGTCACCACCGGTCCCTACCGGGTGGTCAGGCATCCCACGTATCTCGCGCATACCCTGATGTTTTCAGGGCTTTTTCTGATGTCAGGTCTGATCGCGATGGGGCTCGTGACCCTGCTCGATCTGCTCCTGATTACGCTGGTGGTTATACCTCTGGAGGACAGGGAGCTTTCAGCGCGCTTCGGACCTTCCTATGACGAATACCGCAGGAAGGTCCCCGGGTTTTTTCCGTTTCATTCGTGATGCCGTTTCTTCAGGCCGTCCCAGAAGAGTTTCAGGTCGCTGTAGAGGTCTTCAAATGATGCCTTCAGGGCATCATGGAACGAGCCGGCTGCGCCGCCGTTCTTTGCGATAAAACTGTCGGCCTCCTCCTTTTTCGCGAAGGCCCACTTGCCCCTGCTGGACATGGTGCCTTCTTTCTGCCCCCCGATGACCCAGTAGGCCTTGTGCACGTCTATCAACTGCCTGGAGTTGAAGTCTCCTGCCCGGATTGCCTCGGGGACCCGTCCCATATTCAGGGCCAGGTCGACCGCTGCGCACCGCAGTCCGCAGGTGCCGGAAACAGTCCCGTTGCTGTATTCGATCAGAACCCTTGAGTAGCTGAACATCTCCCTGCTCATGCCGCAGGTCTTGCAGTTCTTGTGGTCCCTGATGTCCTGATGGTCAGCGGCATACGCCTGCACCCCGTACCCGATGCAGCACAGTGCCACGATGAACGATATAAATGCTTTTCTCATGGTATCACTCCCTTTAATGTTGGTTCAGGCCGGCTGAGTCTCCGGCAGCTGTTATCCCTAGTATACACCACTTTTTTTGCGGTCTGCACCGTCAGATGCTATTCGTTCACGCCGCGGCAGGACGGCAGGCTGCTCCCCCGCTTCCGGGCCTGCTGCAGGGCTGTGGAGCGTCACCGCGTGGTGGCCTGTCATGGTTATAAAATATACAGGCTATATAAATAGTAACCAATAAAGCTGTTACGGACGGCGGCTGCGGCAGGCCATGCCGTTCTCCGGAAATGTCCCATCACCCGATGGCATCCACGCGCAGGGCAGGCCGGAACCGCCCTGGGACAGCGTCTTTCCAGGATGCCCGTGACCGGAGACCGCCGCCGGAGACCTCATGGCGGCGGAGTGTCCTGCGCATTGCTGCCGTTGGCATCATCATTGCTTTTACAGAGGGAAACGCTCAAGGAGGCACCATACCGTGGAAGATAATGCGAAGATATACGGACTCTGTCTTTACCGCCTGAAATACCAGATCGAACGTGCGCTCGGACGCGCTGAGGGGCGTGGCGGGAAGCAGCTCATCCTCGAATCCTACAATACATCAGACATCGATGAGATCGTCGATATCCTGGAGATCTATGACCTGCAGGAGAAGACGCAGGAGGAGCTTGAGGCAAAGCTTGGGGAGTTGGCCTATACCGTCTCGATCCTTACCCGGCAGTCTCTTTTCTTTGACTACGACGGGCGGGGCGACCTCGGGTTATATCTGGACCTCGACAGGGCGGTCCGCTCGTTCCAGCTGTCGAAGGCCGCATAAGGGGCAGGAGACCGTCATGCCACGCATATTTGCGGATATAACCAGGACGACCGGAAATACCCCGCTCGTCAGACTGAACAGGATTGCGCAGGGATTACCGGCGACCGTGCTGGCAAAGCTCGAATCCTTCAACCCGCTCTCGAGCGTGAAAGACCGGATAGGGGTCGCCATGATCGAAGACGCGGAGGCGCGGGGTCTGCTCCGGAGGGATTCGGTGATCATCGAGCCGACGAGCGGAAACACCGGGATAGCCCTCGCCTTTGCCGCCGCGGCAAAGGGTTATCGCCTTATTCTCACCATGCCTGAAACCATGAGCGTGGAGCGGCGGCGGTTGCTGCTCATATTCGGGGCAGAGCTGCACCTCACCCCGGGTCCCGAAGGCATGCGCGGGGCGATCCGGAAGGCCGAGGAACTCGCGGCGGTCACCCCGAAGGCCTTTATGCCGCAGCAGTTCCGCAACCCTGCCAATTCCGGGATCCACCGTACGACGACAGCCGAGGAGATATGGCAGGATACCGACGGGGCGGTGGATTACCTCGTGGCCGGGGTCGGCACCGGAGGCACCATAACCGGGGTGGCCGAGGTCATCAAGTCGAGGAAACCCGGATTCCGCGCAATCGCGGTCGAACCGGAGAAGTCCCCTGTCCTTTCGGGCGGCACTCCCGGTCCGCACCGACTTCAGGGAATCGGGCCCGGTTTTATTGCCGATATACTGAACAGGGGGATCATCGACGAGGTGGTCACGGTCAGGGAGGAAAACGCAGGCATTACTGCCCAGCGCCTGGCGCGGGAAGAAGGCATCCTGGCCGGAATATCGAGCGGTGCAGCGGTCTGGGCGGCGCTGCAGGTTGCAGCGCGCAGAGAAAATGAAGGCAGGCTGATCGTCGTTGTCCTTCCTGATACGGGGGAGCGGTACCTCTCGACCTGGCTTTTTGAAAGAGAACCCGCCTGAGGCCGGAGGCCTGCTGCATGAACCATCCGGCGGCCGGTCCCGTTGATAATTGGGCACAGACTGTAATACGATACATGCTCCACATCGCGGGTAATGACCCGGATAAGGTTCTGCAGAATATGTGAGTACCGCGGGGGTAACTGATGAAGAAGTTTGTATCGTTTATGGTCGTGATGTTTTTTGCTGCCGGTCTTTCAGTCTGTGCTGCCGCCGAGGCGCCGGCCGGTCAGCCGCCCGGAAAGGAATTGACGGTCGACCAGCTTAAGGCGAAGATCACGGCGGATATCGATTCGAGAATAAAGATGCTTCAGACAGACAGGGGCTGCGTTTCTGCTGCCAGGACCAAAGAGGACCTGAAAAAATGCGCACGGCTGTCCGCCGAGAAGAGGAAACAGCAGAAGGAGAAGAAGAAGGAAGTCCGCAGGCAGCCGCGCACGTAAGGACGCCCGGCCGGACAGCAGTTCCCTGGTGACGGCGACGGTGCATTCGTCCCGCAATACCCGTTTTTTTGTTTCCCCCTGCCATGGAGAGAGGGGCACGAAACCATACGAACACCGTCTGCCTGTTTCGAGGGGGCTGTTGGCGTCCCTGCGGTCCCGCCGCTGTCTGCCCGGTAATTGATAATCAATGCCTGCCATGCTAATGTGTAGGTAGCAGTGCGGCCGGTCGGGCAGGAATACAACGATGTGCTGTGGACAGGAGACAGAAGGGTTATGCGCATATCAGCGGGAGGCAGTGCGAAATGAAGTCCAGATTCCTGGTCCCCATCCTCGTTATCTCGATCCTGGCGACAATAATCATCCCGGTCTTTACGTTTTTTTTCGTCTACCCTTCATTTGCCAAACTCCAGGCGCAGCTCACCGAGGACGAGGCAGAAAGGATAGGAGTGCACCTTGCAGGTTCCCTTTTGTCCTCCGGCTCCGCGCTGTCGAGGGAGACGCTCTCCGATGCTTCCGTGGGGCATCTCCAGACGGCGCTCAGGGCGTTTCGGCTCGATAAAATCAGGGTTTTCTCCCCGTCGGGCGAGATCATATACTCTTCAGACCCGAAGGAGATAGGGGAGATCAATCAGCATTCCTACTTTCACCAGATCGTTGCCATGGGAAGCATCTACTCGAAGATCGCCAGGAAGTCGGCCCGCTCCCTTGAAGGCAGTCTGATGACCGCCGATGTCGTGGAGACCTATGTGCCCATTATGAAGAACGGTGCGTTTATGGGGGCCTTTGAAATTTATATGGATATCACCCGGCAGATGGCGAGACAGACCCGTTTGATATCCATTTTTTATGGGGTCTCCCTGTCGGTCATGGTTGTCCTTCTCGGCGGGGTCATCATCATCTACCTGAGGGCACGGACCTATATCCAGGAGAGGAACCGCGCCGAGGAGCAGGTGCATCAGGCGATGCGCGACTGGGAGGATACGTTTAATACCATTACGGACATGATTACCATCCATGACAGGGAATTTAATATCATCAAGGCGAATATCGCAGCGAGAAAGGCATTCGGCAGTGAGGAGACAACTCCGGTCCTGGCCAAGTGCTACGCCTGCTATCACGGGACAACGCAGCCGCCCGAGGGCTGTGCGAGCTGTACCAGCCTGAAGACAGGGGAGCCTTCCCTCTTTGAGGTCTATGAGCCGCACCTGCAGAAGTTTATCGAAATAAGGGCGATCCCGCGGTTCGATAAAGATGGTGCTTTGTTCGGGCTCATTCATATCGTCAGGGACATCACCGGGCGCAAGCGGAATGAGGAGGAGCGGGATAAACTGATTGCCAGACTTCAGAAGGCCCTGGCCGAAATCAAGACCCTGTCGGGTCTGCTGCCGATCTGTGCCCACTGCAAGAAGATTCGCGATGAAAAGGGTTACTGGAGCCAGATTGAGGCGTATATCCGCGATCATACCGACGCCGAATTCAGCCACGGCATCTGCGAGGAGTGTCTCGCCAGGAACTACCCCATGACGGCAAAGAGAATGAAGGACGAGGCAGGGGACAAAAGTCTGGAACCCGGCACTTCAGGAGAGAAGGAACAGACATGATGTCGGCAAGGAAGATTAGGGTCCTGGTCGTCGACGACTCCCTGACCGTGCGGGAGACGCTGAAGAAGATCCTGCTGTCCGATCCCCTGATAGAGGCGGTTGAGACGGCAGAGGACGGCATCGATGCGCTGGAGAAGGTGGGGCAGTCAGTGCCTGATGTCATAACACTTGATGTCGAGATGCCGCGGATGGATGGTATAACGTTCCTTGGCAGGCTGATGACCACGCAGCCGGTCCCGGTGGTGATGTGTTCAACCGTGACAGCGGCCGGATGTGAGACGACACTGAAGGCGCTGGAGTACGGCGCGCTCGATATCATTAAAAAGCCGCAGGTCGGCACGCGCCAGTTCCTTGAAGAGGCGAAGATGCGCATATGCGATGCGGTGAAGGCCGCGTCAATGGCAAAGGTGCACGTCATCCCGAAATACCGGCATGTGGACCCGTGCTACTCGGCTGATGCGGTGATCGGGAAGGCCGTCCGGAAGCCCGACCTGCACGGGGCCGGGAGGGTGATTGTGGTAGGGGCGTCGACAGGCGGCACCGAGGCCCTGAAGGTCTTCCTCGGCAAACTGCCCCGGGAGGCACCCGGCGTTGTGGTTGTACAGCATATGCCGGAGGGATTTACCGCTTCCTTTGCGGCACAGCTCGACAAAATATGTACCATGACGGTGCGGGAGGCCAGGGACGGAGACACCGTTTCCAGGGGCCTTGTGCTGATTGCGCCGGGAAACCGGCATATCCTGCTGAAGAACGAGGGTACCCGGTTCTATGTCCAGGTCAAGGATGGGCAGCTGGTAAACCGGCATAAGCCCTCGGTGGACGTCCTGTTCAGGTCATCGGCCAGATACGCAGGGGCGAATGCAATCGGTGTGATCCTCACCGGCATGGGGGACGACGGGGCGCGCGGCATGAAGGAGATGAAGGATGCCGGGGCTGTTACCTTTGCGCAGGACGAGACAACCAGCGTTGTATACGGCATGCCCAGGGAGGCGATACACCAGGGGGGCGTGGACAAGGTCGTCCCACTTCCCTGCATGGCGTCGGAGGTCATGCAGGCGGCGGGGATGCCGGTCTAGTAACAGCAGCAGCCTGCCATATACGAGGTGTTTCCCAGTTGCCTGATCCAGCGGACAGCCGCCTGACCGCAGGAAACAGGCAGACGGGTGTTGACCGTAAGGAGATCATCTTCGGAGAGTGCCTGATCTGTCGTGAGACAGAACCCGGAACTGCTGACGTTCGTGACGATACCGCTGAATTGCTCCGGGCGCGAAGGCAGGGAGCAGGCAACCGGTATATGCACCGGGTTCCGCCTGTCCTTCCTCGGCGCACCGACCGGCACCGTCAGGGGGATCCTTTCCTCACACTCCCTGATCCAGGGATTCAGTTCAGAAAGACGGAAAGGTTTCCTGAAATAGGCGCATCCCATTTCCTCAAAATCCAGCTCCCATTCATCGAGATAACCGGACATGATCGCCTTGTTTCTTATGTCCATCCTGCAGCCCTTGTCCCTCTGCAGCTTCAGCAGTTCAAGTCCGTTCATGCCCGGCATTTGAAAATCGGTCAGCATGATATCGGCACACGGTTTTCCATTCGGACAGTGCTCGTCGTTGAGCATATAGACGGGACACGCTATAGGTTCGGAATGACAGATGACCTCGTACCCTTTGTGTGACAGAAAGGTGTCGAGCAGGTTCAGGATGACCGTATCGTCGTCGAAAATAATCGCCCTGCGTTTTCTCATCGGTTCCGCCCCCTCAAGACCGGCCGGAAAAGCCTGGCACCGGTCTTTTCGCAACGTAGATTGATCACCCGCCCATGCAGTGTCCTGCCGGCGATTGACCGTTGGACCCCGCTTTTTCCCCCTCAATGCAGTCCCCGATTCCATTGTATCCCGGATTGAGGGAACATGCAATTTCAATCTGCACTGCTGCAGCATGTTCGTACAAATCTGATATAATGTGTTTAGATCAGACGGCAGGGACGATGCTGTGTCACCGGCTGGAAAAGGGGGCCACGATGGCAAAGAGGAGTGAAGAGCTCGATCAGATAGCAGAGCAGCTGGACGAAAATATTCTGGCGGTCAAGGGGACCCTGGAACTGCTGGATACCGCGATAACCGAGGACGACCTGCGCGAGATCCTGATGAAGGCGCTCTCGCGGATGGATACGATCCAGAGCATTTCGAACGAGATGCTCTCGGCGCTGCGGGGCTGCGTCGCGAAAATGGGCGAGGGCGACAAATGACGGTGCCGCCTCTTGGCCTCCCCTGATGATAGTCCCCTGTCTGCGATTATTTTAGAAACATTCCGGCAAACTCCCTGAGTTCAGCAGGGCTGACCTCGCCCGAGGCCGCCAGCCTGCGGTAAGCACCGGCAGCGTCCTGATGGACAGCGCCGGCGACGCTCTTGACGGCATTCGAAAAGCGGCCGATCCTCTCATCCACCTTTTTCGGAAACAGCAGGGCCATCATCTTTGCGAAGACCCCCGCGAAGGAGCTGTTGAGCCTGATATAGCTGGTCGTCATGGCATCGACAGAATGGCCTTTCTCCCCGCCGGGCCGTTCGGAATACTCGTTCACCACGACCATATGTCCGTTGAATTTGACCTTCAGGAAGGTGAAGTGGCCTGAAACAAAATAGAGCCTCCTGCCCGGACCGGCACTGACAAGTTCGACGTCCCCTTCGAGCCCCGCAGGGTCGTAGACATGGTTCGTGCCGTCGGGCCGGGTCTCTATCCTGTATAAATCCAGAGACGGGTCGCAGATGCGTGCCAGCACCATCGAGAGGTGAGGGTGGTCGAGGAGAAACTCATACTGTGCCATATCGACCGGCAGCCGTGGCAGCGTCGTGACGCGGGAGACGGTCGGCCTGGTCACGACCTCTTTTGCTTTGGACCCCTTTTTATCCAGCAGGGCCGTGAAGTCCGCTGCGGCAAAGAGCGGACCGGGCATGCAGAACAGAACAAGCAGTAGGGAAGCAACCCGGCAGAAACGCACGAATGCACGGGTCCTGTTCCCTGCGAATGCCCTGCATTGATAATCCGTATATCCGGGACCCCCCGCCGTTCGAAACATGCATCATTATATCACGCCCCCCGACCCCGTTGCTCCGGAGAGCAGGCATTTCTGATTGTGTCCCCCTATAACCGGCAGCAATAGCACCGCTTGATGTTACAGGTGCACCCTGACAACACTTCCGCGGAGTCCTCGTTTTCCTGATCCATACGTATCCATTGGCGTTCGACCGGAAACAGACATTATTCTCTGTAACAGCAAAATGATAATGTCCTAACTGAGCAAAATAGAAATGTCCTATT
>CAZCKU010000022.1:0-36654 GCA_964499365.1 uncultured Thermodesulfovibrio sp. | reverse complement strand
GGCGGAGGGGGTGGCGGCGGCGGAACCGTTACCGTCAACCCGGCCGTACCGGTAATCAAACCCGATGTCGCCGTAATGGTCGTAACGCCGGCAGCAACGGCAGAGAGACGCCCTATTGATCCGGCAGTATTGCTGATCAATGCTGTAGCCTCGGACGAGGAACTCCAGGTTACGGCCTCGGTTATATCCTGTGTGGTATTGTCTGAATATGTCCCGATCGCCGTGTACTGCCGGACAGATCCGGCCTCAACTGTCTGAGCCTGCGGCGTTACCGCAATTGAAACAAGAACCGGCACAACGGTGAGTGTCGCCTCTCCCGATATACTGTCGGATGTCGCCTTTATGGTCGTTGTTCCGGTGAAAACCCCTGCGGCCCTGCCCTCTGTCCCGGTCCCGTTACTGATCGTTGCCGCATTTGGCTGCGACGAACTCCAGGTCACCAGTGTCGTGATGTCCTGTGTTGTGCCGTCAGAAAAAGTGCCGGTCGCCGTGTACTGCTGGGTACCTCCCATGACGATCGTCTGTCCGTCCGGGGTCACGGCTATCGATACCAGGGCCGTGTCGCTTCCACCGCAGCCGCAGCCTGCCAGAAAAACCGGAAGAAACAGCAGGGCGATCACTGCCAGAAAATATCTTTTCATCACTCTTCGTCCTCCTTGAACAAATTCACTGAGATCCGGCCTCGTGCAGCATACTCCCCAACCGGATCTGTAAGATATAATAATCATCGGTACCCGCAGAGTCAATAACAATCAGAGACAGGAACAGGGGGCGGAGCAGACGATCAGGCTTCAGTTCTTTCTGTCCAGGATCTCCCGTATCTTGACCAGCAGATCGTGCGGCGTCACCGGCTTCGAGATGAAGTCCATTTTTTCATCCAGCACACCCTTCGTATTGATGACGTCGGCAGTATAGCCGCTCGTAAAGAGAATCTTCATGGCAGGGTGTGTCGCTTTTATGCGATCATACACCTCTTTCCCGCTCATCTTCGGCATGATCACATCGAGGATGACCATCTGGATGCTGCCTTCATGCTCATAGAATCTGCTCACAGTATTCTCGCCGTTGACTGCCTCGACGACTGTATAGCCAAATCCCTCAAGCACGCTCTTTATAAGTCCCCGCACTTCGTCATTGTCCTCGGCAACAAGAATGGTCTCTGTCCCGCCCTTCGGCACCGTCACCACCGGAGTCTCTGCGCCTTCACCCTTTGCCTCGGTCAGGGGCAGATAGACCCTGAACGTGGTCCCCCTGCCGGGCTCGCTATACACACTGATATGGCCATTGTGCTGCTTGATGATACCGTAGGCCATCGACAGGCCGAGCCCGGTACCCTTTCCAACTTCCTTGGTCGTAAAGAACGGGTCAAAGATCTTCAGTCTTGTTTCTTCGTCCATGCCCTGCCCTGAATCGTTCACCGCGATCATGGCATAGGCACCAGGTTTTTCTATGATGTTGGCCGCAATGTAATCCTCACCCAGCTGCACGATTTCGGTGCTGATCGAAAGCCGGCCGCCGCGCGGCATGGCGTCACGAGCGTTTGTACAGAGGTTCATGAGTACCTGACCGATCTGTCCAGGGTCCACGGTCACCATTAAATCCTTGTCCGCAAGGAAGGTCTGAAACTCAATATCCTCGCCGATCAGCCGCCGGAGGAGCTTCTCGGTGCCCCGGATAAGCTGGTTCAGGTCGGTCGGTCTCGGGCTGATCACCTGTTTTCTGCTGAAGGCAAGCAGCTGCCGGGTCAGATCCGCTGATTTTTCGGCTGAGTTGAGTATCTGCGTCACCAGAGGCCTGAGAGAACTGTCATCCTCCATCTGCATCTCCATCAGACTGCCGCAGCCGATGATGACCTGGAGCATATTATTGAAATCATGCGCAACGCCGCCGGCCAGATGCCCGACAGCCTCCATCTTCTGGGCCTGCTGGAGCTGGATTTCCAGTTTCTGTTTTTCCTGCTCGGCCTCACGCCTCTCTGAGATATCCCGTGCCAGTCCCATGATAAAACTGTGGCCGCTGATCTCCAGAAGTCCCATGCGTATTTCGACAGGGAAAGGGGTACCGTCCTTTCTCAAATACAGGCGTTCACTCGTAATCGGAACATACGGCCGAAGGCCCGCCCAGGGCTTTTCATACGGGACCTCCGGGTCATGCCCGGCCTCGATATCACCAACCGACATGCCGCCCAGCAGCTCCGCACGCGTATACCCCAGGCTGGCGCAGGCCTGCTGGTTCACATCGACGATAATACCCTCGGGGTCAAAAAGGAAAAAAGCATCAACCGCCTGATCAACCAGGGTATGAAAGCGCTTCTCACTCTCGAACAGTTCAGCGTTTCGTTTTTCGATCTTCCCGATCATCGCATTAAAGGAGTCGACGAGCTGTCCCACCTCATCGTTGCCCTGTTTTTGGGCCCGCAGCGAGTAGTCCTGCTGTTGGGAGATCTGGCGGGCCGACGAGGCAAGTGACAGGATCGGTACGGCAATCAGTCTCTGCATATAGGAGATCAGCATAAACGCAAGCCCCAGGGAGACCAGCACCACAAGAAGCATCATCGACAGCGCAAACAGGCGGTCCCTGCTGATCGCCCGCATGTCGTCGTACAGGGTAAGGGAGCCGATCACCGTGCCGCCGACAGTAATATTCTGCTGTACCATCAGATAGCCGGGCACCGGCCTGTCCGCACGGTCATCTTCGACCGCGCCAGCGCTGTGCGGGGCCTTGCCGTAGGCAGAAAAAATGTTGCCGCTCTGATCCCTGACCACCGCATACGTCACCGACCGGTTGACAGACAGGGAGGCAAGGACGCGCTCCGCGTCCTCGGGAATGCGGAAGGCCAAAGAGGCCTCACAGTTGCGCGCCATGACCTGGGCCAGCCCCGTGATGCCCTCTTCGTATGACTCCCTGAAA
Source organism: uncultured Thermodesulfovibrio sp. (assembly GCA_964499365.1). Taxonomy (GTDB): domain Bacteria; phylum Nitrospirota; class Thermodesulfovibrionia; order Thermodesulfovibrionales; family UBA6898; genus PALSA-1316. The sequence goes on along the minus strand of CAZCKU010000022.1, from coordinate 33,744 downwards.
TGGGCCGTGGTCATGACATAAAAGATTATGCAGGCGATCATCACGGCGGCTGCACCTGCACCGAGCAGAAGCACGGTCAGCTTCTTCCGGATCGTCATATCACGAAACTTCATTTGCCGGCAGCTCTCTTATCAAATACCACGGATCACGGCCCCTCGACAACCCTGACCGCAATCGTCAGCAGCTGGGCGCTGAGACGAAGGCCTGCCCTGTCAGCAGCAGCCCGGTTAATCGTCCAGCGGATCTTCCCGCCGCTCTGTACCAGGTTGATCATCCCGCCCGCCGAAATAAAATTCTCGGTGTCTGCCACCGTCAGAACCGGCGCATCCTTCAGCCGTGAGATGATCCTTCTGAAGTTCCCTCGCTCCGAACCGCTCACAAAAAGAAGGTGGCACTCACTGAAGTCCATCTGGTCCTGATAGTGCCCGTAATGGATTATCCGGACCTGTTTCATGCCGCTCCGGCGTACATCAGCCTGCAGGGAGGAGAGTGCCTCGCCAAACGGCGATTCTCCGACAATGCCGATCACCATAATACCTTCTCTCGACAGGGGCCGCTTTGTATCAGGCCATTGGACAAACTGGAGGAAGTTATACAGGTAGACTGCCTTGAGCTCGTACTCGCGGACAGACTGCTGCTCGGCATAACTGACGCGTTGCAGCGGCACTGCCGAGACAAAGGAGAATATGCAGAAAAAAATTACGCTGCAGAGCAGGAACGTCCTGAAGCGCTTCAGAATCTGTACCTCAGTTCAGCCCGGAAACTCCGGTGCTCCAGCGGGTAGTCATTTGGCACAACCGCAGGACCCGGTTCGCGCGCGTCCGTATCAAACATGTTGAGCACCGCAACAGCCAGGTCCCAATGTTTCATGATGTTCTTCTTGCGGAGCGTCATATTGACCAGGTCGTAATCCTTGATATTCGGGCGCGTATCACCCTGAGCCCGGTGGCGGTCCATAACCCTGAAGTACTGACCGTCCAGCGACCAGTCTGGCAGAAACTTCCAGTGGGCGTTAACATAGAGCTTTGTTGCCGGCACGTCGGGAACGACGGCCCCCGTGTGTGCGTCAGTTGCCCTCTGGTACGAGAGGTTGGCATTGACCTTCAGGGTGTCGGCAGCCAGCCACTCGGCCTCAATCTCGAAGCCCCGTCCCTTCTGGTCACGGGCATTCTGTGCCGTCTTCGTCGTGGCAGGTGCGGGATCGGCCACATAGTCAATCAGGCCATTGATTCGATACTCAAAGAGGTTCAGCCCGAACCGGAAGACCTTTGCCGGTCGATAGTCGAAGGCGATCTCATAGGTGTCTATAGTCTCGGCGTCAAGGCCTTTATTGCCCAGTATCGATGGATTATTTTGCGTGTACATCTCACCGAAGGTTGGAGCCCTGAATGCTCTGCCATAGAGCACTTTTGTAACCAGCCCGGGGGCGGTATTCCAGACAAGGGCAATTCGAGGACTTATGGCTCCGGAAAAGTCCGAATAATCATCATATCTGACGCCTGCCGTCAATTCCCAGTCTTTGGTTAAGACCCATTCATCCTGAATCGAGGCATATAGAACTCTTCGATAATGGTCCTGCATATATACATAGGGAGTATCGGTAATATCCACCAGCGGACCAAACGGGACAGCAATTCCCGGTCCGTAATTCTTGTGCTGAAAGGGATCGATATTATGATTGCTCATTCCGAGCAGCAATCTGATTTTGTGTGCATCAAACCGGTGATAGTCACCCGCTAATTCAACGCCGCCGGTCAACTCCCTGACCCCCGGCTGCCCTATCATTCTGCGATAGTCTTCAGGGAAAAAATAAAAGGTATTTTCCAGCCAGACATACGTACCGTGAACAGTAGCTGTCAGATCAAAATTCTGCAGAAGATTTTTTTCGTGATACATGAGGGAACCCAATACCAAATAATTATTCGTATTGCTCTTTCCACCGTTCAGCACATTACTGATCCCGGAACCGATGCCGTTATCCATCATCCAGCTTTGGTGAAGTTTTAAGGTAAATTTTTCCTTCCGGGCAGTCAAACTTGAGTTCAGCGTCTCGTAATGGGTGTCCAGAGGCCCGGGGGCGAGAGAGGGCGGGCCACTTCCAAGTGCATCTTTCTCTATGATTCTTTTGCTGTCGCCGTCTCCCTTTGCATACTCTGCCCCGAGCGCAACATCCCAGCCGCTATAAGATCCTCCGTGCTGTGCCCAAAAATCATACGCCCCGAAGGAACCGCCGCGAACCCCGGCGCTGGTTCCCGATATGTCACTGCTGTCTTTTGTGATAATATTGATGGCACCCGCGAATGCGTCCGCCCCAAGCATTGCAGACCCGGGGCCACGGATGATCTCAATCCTTGAGATCATCGACACAGGCATCCTGAGTCTGTAGGGCTTAATCCCATTTATGTGTATTTTTAATGGCAGCCCGTCAATCAGCAGGAGCACCTGAGGGTTCAGCTGTGTGTAAATGCCCCGGATTGTCAGTATGGATGAAAAAATATTGCCGGAGCTCGGCTGCACATGCAGTCCGGGGACTGTTTCGAGAATTTCATCCAGCGTCGTGGCACCCATATCCTCGATATCCCGGGCGGTGATAACCGTCGTCACTGAGGGAGCCAGTTTTAAAGGCTTCAGCGAGCCGGTGGCAATTGCCACATCAAGCTCGATCAGCTCAGCCAATCCCTTTGAAAGGAGCGACGACATCGCGACCATTTCACCGGGAACAACCGCCGCCCCGCCGGTGACGGGGGCAAAAAGGAGCATCAGGAAAAGCAGAAAAAGGAAACGGTATTTCTGTTGTAACAGCAAACAAAACCTTTTCATAGAGCGTCCATCATCCTCAAACAGTAAAGTTGCCGGCAGGAGCGCACGTTCTGCTTCTGCGGTGAGATAAATTATAGCATGTATTGAAAACTTATCAGAAATTATACCTCAGTTCAGCCCAAAAACTGCGGCGTTCAAGGGGGTAGTCGTTCGGAATTGAAGGCTGGCTGGGTTCACGGGCATCGTTATCAAAAAGATTCCTGACCGCAACAGCCAGGTCCCAATGTTTCATGATGTTCTTCCTGCGGAGCGTCATATTGACGAGATCGTAATCCTTGATATCCGGCCTCTTGTCCCCAGCTGCCCTGTGGCGGTCCATAACCCTGATGTATTGTCCGTCGAATGACCAGACAGGAGAAAACTTCCAGTGCGCATTGGCATAGAGTTTCATCGCCGGGGCGTCCGGAACGATTTCGCCTGTCTTTGTGTCTTCTGAATGCTGATAGGCAAAATTGCCGCGCAGCCGCAGGGCCTTGGTTGCCTGCCACTCAGCCTCGACTTCAAAGCCGTGGGCTTTCTGGTCTTTGGCGTTTTGGGCGGTGGAGGTCGCCTGTCCCGGATCAGGCAGAAACTCGATTAGGCCCTTTATGGTATAGGCAAAAAGATTCAGTGCAGCACGAAACATCTTTGACGGATGATAGTCAAATGCCAGTTCATATGTGTCTATGGTCTCAGGCTTCAAATTCGGATTACCGATGGCGGCAGGGTTGTTCTTGTATGCTGTTTCAGTTAATGCAGGAGCTCGGAATGCCCTGCCGTAGATGAGCTTTGTGGCAAGATCTCTATCGGTCTCCCACACGAGGGCCACCCGCGGGTTGATTGTTCCCCCGAAGTCTGAATAGTTGTCGTACCTGACACCAGCGGTCAGTTCCCATCCCTGAGCAAAAACCCACTCGTCCTGCGCGAGAAGATGCCAGTTTGTCCTATCCACCTTCTCAACATATATATTTGGCGTTCCGGTAACATCCGTCAGTATTCCGCTGCTGACAGCCTGCGTGCCGTCCAGCACTCCGGGTCCGAAGTTCTTGCTTTCGAAGGAATTAAGTTTGCTGTAGGCAAAGCCTGTGCCGAATCGAAGGGTGTGATTGGCAACGCCGCTGTAAGATGCAGCAAGCCGTGCAGCTATATGATTTTCAGTTCCCCCCGGATTCCCGATCAGCCCCTCAGGGAAGAGGGTGAGTCCCTTCGGGGCTACGAAATTCACATTACCATCTGCTCCAATGGGCACTAGGGCGCCCGGTGGTAATAACACAATAAAATTATCCAACCTGAAATAAGTATTGCTCAAATCTGCAACTAAATCCCAGTCAGAAACAAGCGTCTTGTTCCGATATGACAGGTCTGCCCTGACATAGTCATATTTGGCATTGCCGTTATGATCCAGGGCCTGAGCTACACCTGCCCCATTACCTCCGTCCGTCTGCAATAAAGTCCACAGACTGAAGGCCCAGTTGTCTTCGGAGAGTTTGATCTGGCCGTCAAGCAGACTGCTATGGGTGCTTAACGCTCCCGGCGCGAGTGAAGCCGTTGTGCCCAGCACTGTATCGAGAGTTGTCTGAAGGTCCGCATCAATGATTCGCTTTTTGTCGCCGCGACTTGTTAGGTAATCGAGGTTGACTGCGACATCACATGCCCCATATCTGCTACCATGCTGAAGGTTCATTTCATAGGTATTAAAAGACCCTACCCTCTGGCTTATCCGGGTTCCGCTAATATCTGCGGCATCCTTTGTGACAATGTTGATGGTTCCTGCAAACGCGTCTGCGCCGTGCAGAGCAGAACCGGGGCCACGTATAATCTCTATACGGGAAATGTTTGCACTGGACATTTTGAATGTGTCAGGCCTCGTCCCCTGGGAGAAGGTCTTTACCGGCAGGCCGTCCAACAGAAGCAGTACCTGAGGATTCTGTTTGGTCTGAATCCCTCTCATTGAATATCCGGAGTTCAGGCGGTTAAAATTCGAGGGCACGACATGAAGTCCGGGCACGCTCTCCAATGCCTCATCAAGTGTCGCTGCGCCCATTGCCTCTATATCCTCAGCCGTAATGACTGTAGCGACAGACGGTGCCAGCTTCAGCGGCCTGGGCGTTCCGGTCGATAATGTCACCTCTAGCTCGACCAGCTCTGCAAGCCCTTTTGTCAAGAGCGACGACATTGCCACTGTATCACTATAATGTGAAGACGCCCACCCGCTGACAGGCAGCAAAAGTGATGAAAGAAGACAGATTGCCGCTGTGCCTAATGCCTTCTTCCGGAAAGATTCTGTTATTGACCGCATCGTAACCTCATCACGATAATCATTGCAGGCAGTGCTTCGAAAGACCGGCTCTGCTATGTCTGTATTTGCCTACCATGATATCACAATAGCCGTAAAAAACATAATCAGGGGACAGCGATAACGGCCGCATCGGTGTTGACAGGAGGCAGGTCCGTGGATATTATAGTACAAATAATTTTTCGGAGGTTCTATGAGAAAATACGCACTTCTCGCGCTGCTCTTAACAATCGCGCTGCCGATCACTGCCGGGTCCGAAATCCGGGAGGGCAGTTTTGAGATCAACCCGTTTGCAGGTTACTGCACAACCGCAAACTCCCCGGTCTTCTGTCACAAGGACGTCTTTGGTGTCCGCATGGGCTACAATATTACCCCCCACTGGGAAATAGAGGGAGCCTACAACAAGGTCAATTCGAGCGCCGAACTGGTCGGCATCGATGCCCTCTACCACCTGACCCCTGACAAAAGATTCGTTCCGTTCCTTCTGGCAGGAGTCGGGTACGGGCATATCGAGCCCCGCTGGAAGCCTCATTATGACACGATGATGGGAGACGTCGGCGCCGGCTTCAAGTATTTTCTCACGGACAGCGTGGCGTTCCGGACAGAGATCAGGGACGTCGTTACCCATTCGAACAATGTGATCGTTTCAGCCGGTATCACCATAGCGCTCGGCGGCAAGACCAGGAAACCGGCACCGGCACCGGCTCCCGCGGTTGAGCCTGCTGTCGCTCCGAAGGCCGAACCGAAGCCCGAACCAAAGCCTCTGGCGAAACCGGAACCGAAGCCTGAGGCAAAACCACTACCGGCAACAACAGTTCCTGCTGCAAGGCCTGAACCGGTCAAGATAATTCTTGAGGATATCCATTTTGCAAACGACAAATATTCCCTGACTGCCGCAGCGAAAGAAATCCTGCAGAGAAATATCCAGAAGCTGAAAGAGAACCCCGGCCTGGAGATAGAGATCCAGGGCCATACCTCAGCCATCGGGTCTGATCAGCACAACCTGAAGCTGAGTATCCAGAGGGCGAACATGGTCAAGGACTATCTCATTAAGGAAGGGATCACCGAAAACAGGCTGACGGCCAAGGGATATGGAGAGGCAATGCCCGAGATTCCCGAAAAGAAACCGAAAAAAGAATCGGCTGCAGCAAAAACGAACAGAAGGGTCCACTTCGAGATACTCGTCAAGTAATGTGACCGTTTAAAAAGAGGCTCTGACCGGGATGTTACGGTCAGAGCCTCTTTATTAATAAGTTCATAAAGTAATCGGTAAATCCCTCCCAACCTCCCTTTGCCAAAGGGAGGAATAATTCCCCTCTTTGGCAAAGAGGGGCGAGGGGAGATTTCCTTAATGAATCACCATTACTTATGGTCTCATGAATACGGTCACAGCTGTTCAGGTTCTCCGCGCATCCCGGTAGCCCTCGACCAGGACGACCGCAAAGACGATCGTGAAACCGGCCAGGATCCCGAAGATATTCACGAGCTTCAGATAAACGATAAGGCCGAGCACCACGAAGAGCAGGACCAGCCGGAACTGGCTGAGGAAGATCATCCGGCCCATCGCCCCTCCTCCCCCGAGAAGGCCCCTGACTCCCCGGACAAGGCCCCTGAAATTTATCAGGGCCAGCAGGCCGCCCGCCAGGACGCCGGCAGGCAGGCGCCACCATTCCATGAAGGCCGCGGCCAGTGCCGCCGGTATGAGCAGCATGACCGAGCGGCTATAAATCTTTTGTATCAGGTCCACGGTCCTCTTTCTGTATCATCCTGAAAATCTCCCTGAACCCGGAGACGATACCCAGCAGCAGAAAAATAATCGTCAGCCACGGCCGGGTCGAAAACACGCCATCCAGCCAGTAGCCGATCGCTAGGCCGATGAAGGTCGAAACCACAAGGTTCAGCCCCATCATCCATGCCTTCATATATTCGCGCGAAAAACCGAAGCCCATCTCTATCCCTTTCCCAAATAGAAACAAGCCCTGCCCGCTGACAGCGGGCAGGGCTTCGATACAGCTCTCACGGTCAGTGAGATTCCTTCAGATTAAAGACCGGGAATATCTTGGCGATAAACCAGAAGAGGACGAACGGCATGATGAATATCGAAAGCGCCCCGAACAGCCCTTCCTTGAAGGTCTCCCAGTCATGCGGGATAATCGGCAGGTGATAATGCATATAGCCGGCAAACGAAAGCGAAAAGGCCTGTCCGCCGATGACGACATTCCACCGCATCATGAAAACCCCGAAGAGGACCAGCAGGACGCCGAGGACGGCACGCCTGATCGTCAGCCCGGGCAGCAGGAAGAGGATGAACGGCAGGAGGTTTCCGACGCCGTATTGCAGGATAAAGATGTCGATGAAATCCTTGCCGTAAATAACACTGCGCAGCACATCCCACGATTTCACGGCAGTATAACCCCTGAAAATCAGGTCAAGCAGTTCGAGCGTTATGGCAAAGATCAGGAAGAACACGAGATAGCGCGCGGTCATCTTGATATCTTTCAGTTCGGCGCTCTTGAACTCCTCGGGAGAACGATACCCTGCATACGACGCCTTTTTGCGCGAATCAAGGAATTTTCTGATCTCCATCGTGACGATATACGTCAGCATGCAGAGCGCAATACCCGAGACGATGGCAGACATGATAAAGATGACCGGCATCAGCGGGGTCATCCAGAGCGCATTCGCCTTGACCGAACCGAAGATAAAACCCGCATACCCGTGCAGGAAACAGGCGACCGGGATACCGATGGCAGCCAGAAGCCTGATCGCCTTTTCGTCCCGGTGGAGGGCCTCTTCGCTGATATCATAGACACCGAGGGTAAGCGCGCAGTACAGCAGATATTTCAGCCACTCACCCAGGGACTTGTCCTGCTTCTCTTTCAGCGGCAGGGCGACTTCCACAAAGTGCCTTCGGTAGAGAAACCAGAGTTCCGACGCCACGATGGCGCCATAGGTCGAAAAGACGATACCGAACGCCGCGATCGCCGAGGTAAAATGGGGCGTCATCATGACATTGATCCCCCGCAGAGGATGCTGCAGGTGCAGCACGATCGGCATCGGTGCCGCAAAAAGAAGCGCAAACGAAAAAACGAGTGCAAAGCGGGCCATGTCCTTCAGCTGCTGGATGCCGAAGACATGATACAGGGACGAAAGCACGAAAGCCCCCGCCACCAGACCGGTCATGAACGGATACATGACGATCTGGACCGACCAGTAGATATATTCGTTCGGATAGACAAACAGTTCTTTTAATGTCCAGATTTCACCGTGTACCATCTTATTTCACCTCCCTGTCAAGCCCTATATAGAAGACCTGAGGCTTCGTACCATACTCTTCCTTCAGGATGCCGACCCGCTCGGTCATGATGATCTTGGTGACCGGGTCGTTCGGGTCCTTCATGTTGCCGATCTGCCGCGCCCCGAACGGACAGGCCTGGACGCAGGCAGTCGTCAGCCCCTTGCTGATCCGGTGATAGCAGAAGTTGCATTTCTCGGCCGTATGATACTGCGGGTGGAAAAACCGTACGCCGTACGGGCAGCCCATAATGCAGTACCCGCAGCCGATACACCACTTTCTGTCGACAAGGACGACGCCGTCAGGCGTCTGGTAGGTTGCCCCGACAGGGCAGACCTGCACACAGGGCGGGTTCTCGCACTGGTTGCAGAGTTTCGGCACAAAGAAGGCCTTCTGGATGTCCTCAGGCTTTATATCTTCGTATTTCCCGGGCCCAAGCTCTATCTTGCTCGTCGTAAACCCGTCCCGGGCACCCTTGGGGGTGTCCGCGTGAAATTTTCCGTCTTTGGTAAACACATAACGCTCAACCCAGGTACGGGTGACATTGGCATCGTAGGGTATCTCATTTTCATTCTTGCAGGCCTTGACACAGAGCCCGCAGCCCACGCATTTATAGGTGTCGACCAGGAAGACCCAGCGCACCTTCGTCCCATCACCCCTGCCGGCAAAAATCTTTCTCGGGTTAACGATCTCGAGTGCCGCGAGCGGAAGCGTCATACCGGCGACCCCTATTGCTGCTTTCTTCAGAAAGTCTCTTCTTTTCATTTCAGTCCCTCCAGTGAAGGCTTGTGCGGGTTATGGCAGGAGACGCATTCCGTGCCGGTATTATGGCTTTCAGGATCGATGCCCCTGATACGTGCCCTCCCGCTTGAGGGATACGCCAATTTCGTATGGCAGCGCAGGCATTGCCCCCTGCTCCTGTCGATAGAAAGTTTCTCAGGATTGGAAGGGTGTTCAAGAGCCGGACCGTGGCAGTTCTCACACTGGATGATCATGTGCGGCGACCGGGAGATAGTTTCGATCTTGTCGGCGTGACAGTCCTTGCAGTACTCCGTCCCCTGGTATTTGACCTTCACCTCTTTCCACTCCCCGACATTGCCGGTCCGGTACCAGCCATACATATACCCGTTCTCATGCACACTGAAGTCCTTCGGAACATAGAAAACTCTGAAGATGAGAACAAGGACTATAAGACCGATGACAACCATTAACGGTCTGAAGACGTGGTTCTTCATGAAACGCACCTCACAATCTGCTCTTTATTATTTACTTACCAATTATACAGGAATTCCATCAGATTTGAAGTCATTCTTAAAAGCCACAAGAATGACGTACGGAATAATCTCGAAAAGGTAGGCCGCTACCGTAGCCCAGAAATTCATGATGCAAAGCACCTTCCCGTCTATCACTCCTTCCTTGAAATATGAGTGTCCGATATAGCAGAGGGTGAAGAACCCCCCCCAGATAATCGGGATAAGAACCGTCATGAACACCAGCATCCTGTAGGGTTTGTTTGCCGCCAGCTTCCAGACTGCCGCCGCAAAAACAAAATAGGGAAGAAACACCCGATAGGCATCATACAGATTACGGAGTATGAAGGAATTGCCTTCGCGGTTCAATACCGAAAAAATCACCAGCGCAATGCACCACAGCACAAAAGGGAAAAAAAGGGCCACCTGAAAGAATCGTGACTGGGTCATGCATTACTCATGTGCGTCATAAGTTTAATTTATATGTCCGCCCCCTGATTGTCAACGTGAAGTTTCGATTACCATAAGGCCTGATACCAGTCAGTTCATGGGCCCCCGCGGCCGCGGTACCCCGGCATTCCCCGCTGACAATCGCGGTCCGTCTGCACCTCGCACGACGCAAAAAAAACAGGACAGGGTTGCCACCCTGTCCTGCTGCGGTGAGAGAACTCTCCTGTTACTGCGTTATAAACGTCTTGGGGTCCTTGAACTCATGGCACTTGACGCATTCCTTCTTTGCCTGCGCCGGCGTTACCCGCCAGATATGGGGCTTGTGGCAGTCCTTGCATTTGAGACCCATGTCGATATGCATGGCATGCTTGCCGACCTTCGCCGTGTTCGGATGACAATTGACACAGTTCCCCCAGTCAGGCCGGGCCGACTTATGCGGCTTGTGGCACTGCCAGCAGTCAAACTGCATGGGGGCATCAGCAGGGACAACAATCTTGCTCGCCCTCCTGATCGTCTTGTCGTCCGGCTGGTAATGGGTCACATCCAGCGTTGCATCCGCGAGGAGCTCTTTTCTGATGTTCTCCCCGCCGTGACAATAGAGACACTTTTTCCGGCCGGGCTTGAGGTCAGTTGTCCTGTCCGTATGGCAGTTCAGGCAGGCGATCGCCTCCATGCCTTCTCCGTGGACCTCCCGGCCCTCATGACACTTGATGCAGAACCGCGGTTCGGCGGTGAATTTGTGGATTTTATAGCCATGGCACTGAACACACTGTATCTTCTCCATGAAGACATGCTTCGCGTGAAGCCGTGAATTGTTCACCAGCTTTGCGGTGGGGGCCTTCTCGTTCTTTTCCCAGTGGCAGGAATAGCAGATCTTCCAGGCAACGATCGTTTCGCCATGCCGGGGAGCTACGGTCTTGACGCCCATAAAGACAAAACGGTACATCTGGACCATCTGCTCTTTCTTGGTAGAATGATGACATTCATGGCAGTTGATCGACTTATGCTCGCTGACCGACCAGGCATTGTTCGCATCATCATGGACATGGCAGGTCATGCAGGCCTTGGGATCATTCTCGAAATAGTCATTGATCCTGAAGGCCACATAGCCCATCAGTCCAATGAACATCAGCATGCCGACCGCGATAATAATCTTGGCCCTGACTGACAGCCCTTCATTCACCCATGTCAATAATTTTCCAACAAGACTAAAAGGATTAAGCATTAAAGAAAACCTCCCGATTCAAGATACGTTCTATATTTTTTTAAGTGCTTCGTAAGCGGCTCTAACCGTCTCGTCAATATCCTTCGCTGTGTGGGCAAGCGACATAAATCCAGCCTCGAACTGGGACGGGGCGAGATTGACTCCCCGCTGCAGCATCTCGGCGAAAAAACGACCGAATTTCCTGGTATCCGCCATCTTTGCGGTCGGATAGTCAACGACGTCGGTATCCGTAAAGTAGGTGCAGAACATGCTGCCGGCCCGGTAGAAACGGGTTGGTACGCCGGCACGCCTTGCGGCATCCCGGAGCCCGGCCTCGAGCATGGCTGATTTTTCTTCAATTTTTTTGTACGTCCCCGGCTTCGACAGCTCCTTGATTGTCTCTATACCGGCGGTCATCGCCAGGGGATTGCCCGAAAGCGTCCCTGCCTGATACACCGGCCCCTCGGGTGAAACCAGGGCCATGATATCTTTCCTGCCGCCGTATGCCCCGACAGGAAGTCCGCCGCCAATGACCTTCCCGAGACAGGTCATGTCGGGACGAATCCCAAAATATTTCTGCGCCCCTCCGAACGAGACCCTGAACCCGGTCATGACCTCGTCAAAGATCAGGACGATGCCGTGCTTCTTTGTGACAGCCCTGAGTGTCTCAAGAAATCCGGGGCGGGGGAGCACACACCCGATATTGCCGACAACCGGCTCGACGATAACGCAGGCGATCTCCCTCCAGTCTTTTTCGATCATCTTCGTCAGTGCGGCGCTGTCGTTATAGGGCAGCGTAATTGTGTTCTTCGCGTATGACTTTGGCACCCCCGGACTGTCCGGAAGTCCGAAGGTCGCCGCCCCGGAACCTGCCTTCACCAGGAGCCCGTCGGCATGGCCATGGTAACAGCCGTCAAACTTGACAATCTTGTCCCTTCCGGTAAAACCGCGCGCAACACGGATGGCGCTCATGGTCGCCTCGGTGCCCGAGTTGACCATCCTCACCTTGTCCATGGAGGGATAGAGCTTCAGTACCTGCTCAGCCAGTTCTATCTCGAGCGCCGTGGGCGCCCCATAGCTGGTGCCTCTGTCGACGGCCCTTTTCAGGGCCCTGAGGACTCCCGGATGTCCGTGGCCCAGGATCATCGGCCCCCAAGAAAGGACATAATCGATATAGGAGTTCCCATCGGCATCATAAAGCCGCGAGCCTTTGGCGTGGTCGATGAACAGGGGGTTGCCGCCGACCGCCCTGAAGGCACGAACCGGACTGTTGACACCACCCGGAATACTCCTCACAGCCCTCTTAAACAATTTCCGTGATTCTGTAAATTTTTTCATAACTGTATAATTTATCACAAATAATTTTTCAATGTCAAAAATGATTACAAAAGCCGGAAATATATGCTATAACTATAGCCAGTATTTTTCGGTATTTATTCATAATTAACGCAGACGGAGGATAATAGACATGATGAAAAGAATTCTTATCACACTGATGGTCATTGCAGCCTTTGCGGCCTGCAACAAGAAACCGGCAGAGCAGAAGGAACAAAAGGGCGCTGTCCTGGCCAAGGTAGGCGCTGCCGTAATCACTGAAGGCGACCTCGAACGGGAGCTGAAGTCTCTGCCGGACTATGCACAGCAGATGTTCTCCGATGAAAAAGGCAGGGAAAAATTCGTCGATGAGCTGGTAAAAAAGGAGATGCTCTATCAGGAAGCGGTCAAGAAGGGCCTCGACAAGTCAGCCGATTTCGTGAAGAAAGTCGAAGAGTTCAAGAAACTCACCCTCGTCTCCGAGCTCCTCGAAAAGGAGATTATGGCCAAGGCAAAGGTCTCTGACCAGGAAACGAAAGATTACTACGAAAAACACAAGGAAGAGTTTGTGACGACCAGCCAGATCAAGGCGAGCCATATCCTCGTAAAGACTGAAGACGAGGCGAACAAGGTCCTTGCCCGGCTGAAGAAAGGCGAAAAGTTCGAAGAGATCGCGCGGAAAGAATCCCTCGATAAGGGGTCTGCGAAAAACGGCGGCGACCTCGGCTATTTTACACGCGGCCAGATGGTCCCTGAATTCGAAAAGGCCGCCTCTGAGCTGAAGGCAGGTGAAATCAGCAAGCCGGTCAAATCCAATTACGGGTTTCACATCATCAGGGTGACGGACAAAAAAGCAGGGCCGGTCATTGAATACGACCGCATCAAGGACCTGATCAGCCAGAAACTCTCCGGCGAACGCCAGAAGGAATCCTTTGACAAGTACGTCGCTGACCTGAAGAAGACCTACACGGTCGAGATCATGAAGGACGCCCTTGCCAAGCCGAAGGAAGGCGTGAAAGAGGCCCCGAAGGAAACACCGAAAAAAGAAGAAGCGACCAAAAAGGACGAAACAAAGAAGGAAGAACCAAAACCCAAAGCGCATTAGAACATACACTGATACAGGGACAAAAAAAGAGGGCCGTCAGGCCCTCTTTTTTATTGTGTACGGCATTACGCCCGATCAACAATCCGGCCTGATAACCGCAAGCAACTTACAGTAAATTGACGATGAGGATAAAACGTAACGGGTTTGTAATAAACTTCGGGGGCAAGGCGCACAAGAAAGGAGGAGTGAGGCGTACTTACTGGTACGTTGCAGTGACGAATTTCGAAGCGCAACGCAGCATACGGAGCTTTTTACAAACCCGCTAGCTGTATTCGATCACGATCTCATAGTCGACAGAGGCATGGTCGGCTTCCAGGGCATCGACCTTTCCGCAGCAGCCCAGCTTGCCTTTCTGCACCTTCTTCTTTCCCTTGACCATCGCGGCAACAACAGCGGTCAGGTCAAAACCACCGCCGTCGCAGCCCTTCACCAGGCAGTCCATATGAAAATAGGCAAAGGATGAAGGAAAAATATTCACCGTTCGTACCATGAGGACGTGATTCAGGGTCTTCTGGTAATAGGTCATGTGGATGGCAATACCGGAAACTGAGGGATAGCGCACGGAAATTAAACCAGCAGAAAACATGTTCTGCTTTTTTAATTCCATCTTTGCTGCATAATGATTCCTGTTAGCGATGTCTACCTCAAAAATCCCCCCGCGGATGCGGGGGGAATATCACTGATCAATTACAGTTTTACGACGTTGACTGCCTTGGGGCCTTTCGGACCCTTCTCAGTATCAAAACTGACTGAGTCACCCTCAGCAATGGTCTTGAAACCGTTGCCCTGAATGGATGAATAGTGCACAAAAACATCGCTGCCGTCTTCGCTGGTAATAAAGCCAAAACCCTTGGACTCGTTAAACCACTTCACTGTACCATTAGCCATTTTTTTACCTCCTTGTGTATAAACTAAAGCTCAGAAAGTACCACCGCAATAAAAAAGGCCACAAAGCTAAAAGTCTTTGTGGCCTTACCAATCCAAAAACCTCTGAAACTCTATCGTAATAATACCATAAACAACACCGGAGAATCAAGCGCATCACCAGGCTGTTATCTTTATTGATGCTGACCAGCTTCACCGCAGCAGGTGCGCTCATTCCAGGTCCCCAAAAGCAGAACCTGAGTGGCCCCGCGCACGACGCCGCGGAATCCGTGTGCCGGCCGTTGCGTGTCTGTTCATTGTTGCAGAAGGATGCTGCAGTGCCGATTAACGTATAGAGGCAAATCACGGGCTCAATAAGCTATGCTATGAGATATGCAGGAGAAGCCAAGCAGGACACAGAAGAAGAAGGAGGCCGACGCGCTTCAGGACTATGGGGTAAAGCTGGTTAAACTCCGTGATGACCAGATCAACGCCATTGCCCTGCCGGAGGATATACTCCAGGCTGTCAGGTTTGCCAAAACCCTTGAGCATGGAGCCCTGCGGCGGCAGTTGCAGTACATCGGCACGCTGATGCGGAAACACAACGTCGCATCGATCAGGGAGATCCTCGACAACACCAGGGACTCGAACAGGAAATTGGCCCGGGCCACAAAGGAAATAGAACGCTGGAGGGACGGTCTCCTCGCCGGCAGCGATGCGGTGACGCAGGAGATATCCGGAAAATATCCTGGCGCAGACCTTGAATATCTGGCAGAACTGGTCCGGAAGGCCGGGACAGAGAAGGCAGCCGGCAGGCCACCGCGCTCGGCAAGGATACTGTTCCGGTATCTGAAGAACCTGCATAACGGGCAGCAGACCGGAGATATCGAAAAACTGCTTTAGTTGCCTCAACAGGAGGAATTTGTTTAAAATATTAAGTTAATCCGTAAAGTTCTCTCAAGAGGTATCCAGAAAAATGTATTCAGAAGAAATCAGCAAACGAAGGACCTTCGCGATCATCAGCCACCCTGACGCCGGAAAGACCACGCTCACTGAAAAGCTGCTGCTCTTCGGCGGCGCCATCCAGACCGCGGGGGCGGTTAAGTCGAACAAAATCAAGAAAAGCACTTCCTCCGACTTTATGGAGATCGAGCGGCAGCGGGGCATATCCGTGGCGACCTCTGTCATGAATTTTGAATATAACGGCCAGAAGATCAATCTCCTGGACACGCCGGGCCACAAGGACTTTGCAGAAGATGTGTACCGCACGCTGACCGCCGTGGATAGCGTCATTATCGTGGTCGACTGCGTCAAGGGCGTTGAAGAGCAGACAGAGAAGCTGATGGAAGTCTGCCGGATGAGAAAGACCCCGGTCATCGTCTTCATCAACAAACTGGACCGTGAGGGGAAGAGGCCGTTTGAGCTCCTCGATGAGATCGAGGACAAGCTGCGCATCAAGGTGCGGCCGCTGAGCTGGCCGATCAGCATGGGGGCCTCTTTCAAAGGCGTATACAACCTCTACGATAAAAGCCTCTATCTGTTCCGTCCGGGAGGCGCCTCCATTGCCGAGGAGGTGTTGGCGATCAACAGTATTTCAGACAGCATCCTCGACGAGCGCGTTGGAGACTTCGCAGACCAGCTCCGTGAAGATGTGGCCCTGATCGACGGCGTCTATGAGCCCTTTGAACGCCAGGCGTACCTTGACGGGGACCTCGCGCCGGTCTTCTTCGGGAGTGCGGTCAATAATTTCGGTGTCAAGGAATTGCTCAATACCTTCACGACCATTGCGCCCCCTCCCCTGAGCAGGGCGGCGGACACCCGCTCAATCCATCCGCACGAAAAGAGCTTCAGCGGGTTTGTCTTCAAGATCCACGCAAACATCGATCCGCGCCACCGCGACAGAATCGCCTTCCTGCGGATATGCTCGGGCAAATTCGAACGGAACAAGTTCTTCCACCATGTAAGGCTCGGCAAGGACTTCAAGTTCAGAAGTCCCAGCAGTTTCCTGGCTCAGGAAAAAAACCTGATCGAGGAGGCCTATCCCGGAGATGTGATCGGCCTCTACGATACCGGCAACTTCAAGATCGGAGATACGCTCACCGAGGGAGAAAAGATCATGTTTCACGGGATTCCAAGCTTCTCTCCCGAGGTCTTCAAGGAGGTCGTGAACACGGACCCCATGCGGTCCAAGCAGCTGGAGAAGGGCCTTGAACAGCTTACCGACGAGGGTGTCGCCCAGCTCTTTGTCCAGCAGCGGGGGAACAAGAGGATCATCGGGACGGTGGGGGAGCTGCAGTTTGATGTCATACAATACCGCCTGCTCCATGAGTACGGCGCCTCATGCCGTTTCGTACCGATGAATTATAACAAGGCCTGCTGGCTGACCTCAAAAGATCCAAAGAAACTGGCTGAGTTCACCCGGTACCGTTCAGAGCACCTGTTTACGGACAAGGACGACAACCTGGTGTACTTCTCTGCCTCGGACTGGACACTGGACCGCGTGAGGGAGGACAATCCCGAGGTCGAATTCCATTTCAGTTCGGAGATTAATTCAGGGCTGAGCACCGGCACGCCGGGGAAGAAGTCCTCAGCCGCCTGACCGCGCCCCGCGGCACGTCACCTCAGGGGACCAGGAAGGATGCAGCATGCCTTCCGATCACGTCGAGGCAGTCCAGGAGTGCATGGTCAGAGTCAAGCTCGACCAGGGCAACCCGGTCAGGATAGGCTGCTGCGTATTCCCGGCTGTTCTGTATCCTGATCGTCGCATCGTCCTTCCCGTGCATAATCGTGAGCGGTACCGGGGGAGGTATCTGTTCAGCATAGGCAAGCCCGTCCCGGTGAAAATCATACCTGAGCAGAAGGTCCTCTTTAAAGCCGAAATGCGGGACCGTTATGCTCCCTTCTCTTTCCCAGAGCGAAAACAGCTCATCAGGAAAAGGAAGAGCGCGGTACGACAGCACCGGCGCAAGGAGCAGGAGATTCCTGACCCCTCCGAATCTGCGGGCATAGTGCAGGGCAACAAGACAGCCAAGGGAGCTGGCACTGATGCTTACGTTCCCCAGTTCGCGGTCCAGGATATATTGCCGGAGCCGGTTTATCATACCGGTCACGGTCAGGAACTCGAAATCCCCCCTCGTTGGGTTGAAGTCCGGGACCAGAAACTCAATCCCGTGGATATCCGCCAGCCGCTCCCGCAGATACAGGGCCTTTGCGGAATGGCATGATGAGGCAAACCCGTGCAGATGGAGAATGGTTCTATTTTGAGATATCACGGGGAGGTCTCTATTCTCTCGGGGTTTTCCTTAATAACAGATAGAGCCAGAAGCCCATTCCGGCCATCAGCAGTATTATGATCACAATAAGCGTCAGTTTCTCCCTGGTTGCCCTTTTGTCATCTCTTGCCGCCGGACGGTACCCTGGAGTTTTGACAGCGGAAGATAACATAAGCGTTTGGGAATTCAGCTTATTCCAGTTCTGGTCATTCACAAACTGCACCAGGTCATAATTCCGTGCATCTGTTGCATCGCTGCCGACACTGAGTGTATATTTCCCCATATCCTTGAGGGCCACAAAGAAGAGCTGTTTCCGGACCCATCCGAGTCGCAGGCCGCTGATTTCTGAGGGCAGATTCCCGTCGTTTTCGATGACAACCTTATAAAAGCCTTTTCTGGAGCATGTCAGTTCAATGTAGTTTTTCGCCTCATCTTTCCTTCCCATGGGAAATCTATAGATCGCCCCGCGACCGACCTCCCGTGAGTAGGCCTTGCCCACTTCATCCCAAAATACTGACACCCGGCGGAAGTAGTAAGGATTTGCAACATCAAGATATATTCGCTGCGCAGGAATTCCGGTCCTTACGACAATCACGGTTTCGCTTTTCTTTCCCCTCTCGATGGCATAGTCCAGGACGCGCACCTCGTCATATACCGGCTCGGTGTCGCCCTCAACGATTACCTCCGCCTTGACCGTATTGATCCTGATATTCTTAAACTGGGGACTCGAAACACTGAAATCAAGCCCGTTATATTTCAGATTCATCTGATCCCCAGCTCCTTTTCTCGGGCCATAGCTCATTTTTAGCATCAGGTACTTGAAGTGCAGTTTCGGGAACCTGATTTCGGTCTTTCTGATGTCCACCTGCGATGAAAAGTCATAAATTACATCAGTGACCATGGACGACCAGCTGTTTTTGTCGTTGCTGCCGTAAAGTATGACATCTACTCTGAAGTCCCTGCTCGGGGTGTCTATTTTGAGGTTATTGATTTGGTCAG
The DNA here is from genome assembly GCA_964499365.1 of uncultured Thermodesulfovibrio sp. GTDB lineage: Bacteria > Nitrospirota > Thermodesulfovibrionia > Thermodesulfovibrionales > UBA6898 > PALSA-1316. The sequence goes on along the minus strand of CAZCKU010000022.1, from coordinate 14,896 downwards.
CGTTGTCCGGCATCTTCATGGTAAGAACAGCCCCATTCGAATCTTCCAGAAAACTAAGGAGTTCAATGTTATAGCTTTCTCTTCTGCGATCGATTTTCGTCTCAAGAAGAACGTATGGCACTTCATGCATATCCGCATCAAAAAGTCTGATGTCTTCGCAATTGCGCTCGCAGTGCTGAAGCACGTCGCCGGTAAGCTGCACGCGGTAGAGATTGCCTTCCACTGTGTTGCCCTGAACTTCTGCAGCATGCGTAAAGTTTTCAGGCATCAGCCCAGCGCCGCCTTCACAGGCTGCAACCGCCAGAAGCGAAGCAGCCAGATACAGCATGAATAGCCTTGTCATCATGAGATGTTTTTCGCTATTTGTCATGGCCGCTCTGAAGCTCTGCAAATCTTGCCCTGAATCTGTAATAGAGATATGACGTCCCAACAAGCATCAGTCCCAGGATTATGAAGGAAATGATGCGATAGGGGGTGCTGATATTGGACATATCAAAGAGAAAAACCTTAATGATCGTCACCACAAAAAGACACAGGGATGCCTTCCTGAGCGCGCCGCTGTTGATTCTGAAGCCTATCATGATCATCACGATCGAGAATAAAGCCCATAGCACTGAAATCGCGGCAAATCTCCCGGCAAGGAGATAGTCATAGAAAAAGGAAGCTGTTTCAACGTTGAGCATGATAAAGAGCAGCACACCATTCAACGCGGCAACATAGGGGAAATCCGGACCGGAATTTGTCAAAAGGGTAGTCCTCTTTCGATGTGCCGACAATGCAAACCAACCACCGGCAATAAGAAGAATCAGAGACGTTATAAGCCTTTCGGCAATTAAATATGTATAAGAGCTGTAGATATGGCCTTGTCTGGTCGTAAAGTGAAAGACCGTGCCATAGTCGTACAGCAGAAACTTGCCTATCGCGAGAAACAGCAGTATGTATGCACCTCCGGTCAGTCCACTCCGATCGAGCCGGCTGCCCATCCAGAGCAGGGCAGCAGCCTGCACCGCCCAGAAAATGGTTATCCAGTGATTCGACACAAGGAGAGGTATCGTGATCACAAGAAAAAGCGCTGCTTTTGCAACCAGAATCGTGAAGGCTTCCTCCTCATTCCCTCTCTTGGCCAGATAGGTCGCCATGGTCAGAAATACCAGCGCGTAACTTACCGAAATCACGCTCACCCATTCTTGACCTGCATAACCCCTTATCATTGCATAACTGTATCCAAACGTGATAAAGGAATTCGGGGCAATGATCAGAAATCCCTTCAATTGTCTCTGCGCAGAGCTCATGAACTGATAGGCAAACGGCAAGACGCTGTAGATAAGGTAAAAAACATTCAGAAAGATAATGGCCGGCCAGAATTTTAATACAGAGTAATGCTCAAGATACCAGGAACTAAAAAGGAGGTACGTAAAGACAAAACCCAGTATATTTAAAAGGTCCCATTTTTTATAAAAGGCTATCCCGAGCAGCCCCAGATTCAATATGGTCATGTATGACATCAGTCCGATCTGGTTATCCTGACCGGTGCTGAGGAGCACGGGAGTCAGAAAGCCGCCTATGAGCCCCAGCACCGCAAGCCACTTTGTTTCGTAGACTACTGCCAGAGTCCCGGCAAGGACCGTTATCATTACCATAATGCCAAACGAAGACAATTGTCCAAATAAGTGATAGAGCTGAAAGCCCGCAAAAGTTGCGGCATAGAGTGTAGCGATTCCGCCGCCTATCACGTAAAGGCCGAACATCTCCAGGTCGCGCTTCCTGAATATATTGCCCGCGCCGAGCATGACGATTCCCCACAGATATGCCATAGCAACCCTGCCGGCAGGCCCGACCCATCCCTGTTCAAAAGAATATTTCAGGAAATAGCCGATGCCAAAGACCATGGCTACCAGCCCTACGATTAACAGGCCCTTCTGGCCCAGGTTAACTTCAAAGCCGGAGCCGGGTGAAACCGATGACACTGATGAGAATGCCGGGTTGCCAGCGGCAGGTTTCTGTTCACCGAGGACCCCGGACGGGTTCAGAGACGGACGGCAAGCAGTTGTCTCCTGCAGCATTTCAGGACCATATGAGGTCTGCTCATCACGATCCGGTCGCAACGCACCCTGAACCGTAACCGGGTATTGGCTGAAAAGCTTGTCCAGTTCTTCAAGCCTGCCGGAAAGACCCTTCAGTCTGGTCCAGACTTCATCCTTCACTATTGACTGAACCTGTTCGATATCTCCCTTGATGCCGAAATAACAGCAAAGCCTTTCATGCATTTCCTTGCTAAAAACAGTTGAACACGAAGGACAATCCCCTGACAATACCAAGATCGGTTTGTGGCACTGCGGACACTTCATATGTTAACCCCCTTGTATAACTTCCCCGTAACTGATATTGCCTGCTACTTTATCAGTTTCTCTGCGGATATTCAAACCAATATCGCATTTTTTGAAGGCTGCCGGCTCATCCCGTATGTGCAGACAGTTACGTTATTGAATAACAGTGATCCGGGCACGCATCCCGGGTATGATCAAAATTGCGGTTCGAAACGCATAAGGTTGACTTGGGGCGACCAGTGTGGTTTTCTTCCAACCGACAATGAATTTACTGTATAGCAAGCCCCTGAATAATGCTAAGATGTCTGTATAGACTGATACTGCCAACAAGGGGGGCCTATGCCCGGAAGATCACCGCGAACGATAATTTCTTTCTCACTCAGCCTGCTGCTGATCCTGTTTTTTCTGCCCCAGTTTCTATCATTATATATTGACTGGCTCTGGTTCAAAGACGTCGGGTTTGTCAGTATATTCACCACCAGGATTAACGCCCAGGCAACGGCCGGGCTTGCAGGTCTGCTCGCGGGTTTTATCATTTCCTACGGCAACCTGTGGTTTGCCCTGCATGCGACAAAGGGCAGGTCCATCGCCATGACCTTTGCCCAGCAGCCGATACCGCAGCTGAACATCCTGAAACGTCTGGAAGCGTTCAGGTTCATCGTACCGCTCGGCATCGGCGCGTTCTCCGCACTCCTCATGAACAACAACTGGATGAAGTTTCTCTACTATTACCACGGCTCACCGGCTGGGTATGCCGACCCGATATTCGGCAAGGATATTTCATTTTATCTCTTCAGCCTCCCCGCGTATGAGACAGCATCCTCGATCATGATCTTTATTCTGACGGCATCGCTGCTCCTCTCCGGCCTGATCTATCTGGTGCGGGGGGCCGTGTTCCCGTCACAACAGGGGCTCGTCGCCGAACGCTCTGTCTACACACACATCTCGGTGCTGGGGTCTCTTATCTTCCTCATCGTGGCCTTCAAGGTCTACACAGCCATGCATGCCCATCTGAGCTCCTCCCACGGGCACGTGGCCGGGGCCATGTACTCCGACGTGAATGCGGTAATCCCCTTCATGAAGGCCCGGATCATCCTGGCCCTGGCTGCGGCACTCCTCTTCCTCGGCAACATCTACCTCAGAAGGACCCTGATCTTCACCGGTACGGTGGGACTGTATATCGCAGTGTCATTTATCGGCAATTCGGTCTATCCGGCCGTCCTCCAGAAGTTGATTGTGGCCCCGAATGAGCTGGTAAAGGAAACCCCCTATATCACCCACAATATAGCCTTTACCCGGAAGGGTTTCGGTCTCGATACGGTCGAGGAGAGGGACATATCCGGAAGCACCACAATCAGCCGGAGCGACATCGCAAAGAACAGTGCGACCATCAAGAATATCCGGCTCTGGGACCATCGGCCGCTGCTCGATACCTTCAGCCAGATCCAGGAGATACGCACGTACTACGACTTCACCACGGTCGGCAACGACCGCTACCGCATCAACGGTGAATACCGGCAGACCATGCTTTCTCCCCGGGAGCTCTCCACGGAAAATATCCCGACGCGGAACTGGATCAATGAGACCCTCACGTTTACCCACGGGTACGGGCTGACGCTCGGTCCGGTCAACCAGGTAACTCCTGAAGGGCTGCCGGTGCTGCTGGTCAGGGACATTCCCCCGGTCTCGACCGTTGCAGACATAAAGGTGAGCCGTCCCGAGATCTATTTCGGCAAACTGTCGAGCAGGTATGTCATCGTCAATTCGAAGTCAAAGGAGTTCGACTATCCCTCCGGCGAGGAAAATGTCTATACGGAGTATTCGGGCAAGAGCGGGGTCGCGATCAACTCGTTCCTCAGGAAACTGGCCTTCTCCATCTACCACGGCTCGCTGAAACTGTTTCTTTCGAACGATATAACCGACAGAAGCCGGATCCTGTACAACCGGAATATCCTTGAGCGTGTCAGCAAGGTGATGCCGTTTCTGATGTTTGACGGCGATCCCTACATGATTGTATCGGATAACGGGCAGCTCTACTGGATGTACGACGCCTACACCGTAAGCGGCCGCTTCCCCTATTCGCAGCCACTCCGGAACGGCATGAATTACATCAGGAATTCGGTCAAGGTGACGATCAACGCGTACGATGGCAGCATGCGGTTTTATATCGCGGACAAGGAGGACCCGATCATCAGGACAATCGACACGATATTCCCCGGGACACTCAGCCCCCTCGCGGATATGCCTTCCGACCTGAGGAGCCACGTACGGTATCCCCTGGACATATTCGGCATACAGAGCCTGGTCTATTCCACCTATCACATGGAGGTGCCGCAGATATTCTATAACCGGGAAGACCAGTGGGAGATCCCGGCCATGGGGAAAGCGGCCAAGGAAGAGGTGATGGAACCCTATTACACCATTATGAAACTTCCGGGAGAGAAGCAGGAAGAGTTCATCCTGATGCTTCCGTTTAATCCGAAGAAGAAAGATAATCTCTCCGCCTGGATGGTGGCGCGCAGCGACGGTGACAGCTACGGAAAGCTCCTGGTCTACCGCTTCCCCAAGGACAGGCTTGTCTACGGGCCAAAGCAGATCGTGGCACGTATCAATCAGGACACTGAAATTTCGCGGCAATTGTCTCTCTGGGACCAGCGCGGCTCCCAGGTGATGCAGGGGACCCTGCTGGTGATTCCGATAGAAAATTCCCTGATATACGTACAGCCGCTGTATCTGAGGGCCGATAAAGGCAAGATACCTGAACTGAAAAGGGTCATCGTTGCCTACGAAAACAGGATTGCGATGGAAGAGACCCTTGATGCTGCGCTCTCGAAGATCTTCGGGGATGTCAGGGTCTCCGAGGAGCCATCCACCTTGAAGACACCGCAGCCTGCAGTAGCCGGCTCTGGCAGGAACCTTGCTTCTGCAGCCGGAGAACATTATGACCGGGCAATGAAGGCACAGAGGGATGGCAACTGGGCTCAGTATGGAGAAGAAATAAAGAAACTGGGCGAGACAATCAGAAAGATGCAGCGATAACAGACAAGCCCGATAGGGAAGATTATATGGGCAGGAAAGCCATAAAGAGTCCAGACCATACTGCCGGGGAGCTGCCGCCCCTGGTCCGCGCCATGCTGCGGCCTGAGTTCTATCCTCACCGTCCGGACAAGGTAGAGCTTGTCCAGACCCATATCTCGTGGGTCTTTCTTGCAGGCCCGCGCGTCTACAAGGTAAAAAAACCGGTCGACTTCGGGTTCCTCAATTTCAGCACCCTGCCCCTCCGCAAACGGGCCTGTAACGCAGAGGTGTTACTCAACCAGCGCCTGTCGCACAGGCTGTACCTCGGGACTGTTCCGATCCACCGGCAGGGTGAACGGTTTTCACTTTCCCCCCCCGGACGCGCATCGGAATACGCTGTCGTGATGCGGCGTCTGCCCCCAGGATGTTTTCTCTCGTCACTCCTGGCGCGCGGACGTGCGACAGCGGACCAGATCCGCCGCGTGGCCCGCCATATTGCCGTCTTTCATGCCGCCGCAGCGCCTGCGATGCGCAGACTGCAGCGCATAGCAGTCCTTGAACAGAACCTGAGAGAGAACTTTCTCCAGACCCTGCCCTACCTCGGACGAACGGTACGTGAGAAGGACTATCTGGTGGTCTGGGAATATAACCGCAGGTTTCTTCAGGAGCGCAGGCATCTCCTTGCAAAACGCATTGCGGACGGGCGTATTCGCGACGGCCACGGAGACCTGCACACCGAACATATCTGCCTGGACAGCGGCGTGCAGATCTATGACTGTATTGAGTTCAATCCCCGCATCCGGCAGGGAGATGTTGCTGCTGACGTCGCCTTTTTGTACATGGACCTGCTCTACCACGGCCACCCGGTTCTGGCCCGCGTATTCATGGAGGAGTACCTGAAGAAGACCGGCGACTGGGAGCTCAGGCTCCTGGTCCCCTTTTATGCCTGCTACCGGGCTGTTGTGCGCGAGAAGGTCGAAAGCTTCCGCATAACAGACCCCTCGCTTTCACCGGGAGACAGGACCGCAGCGGCCAGACGCGCCGGAAAGTATTTCTCCCTTGCCCGGTCCCTCGCCGAAGGCGATTCCCGAGCCCGCCTCTTCGTTGTCGGAGGACTCCCGGGTACCGGTAAAAGTACCGTGGCCAAAACGCTTGCAGCCCGACTGGGCGCAGGATATCTCAACTCTGATGTTGTCAGGAAGGAATTCGCAGGACTGCCGCCCCGCAAAGGAGGGGCTGCCCCGTTCGGAGACGGCATCTACACGGCGGCAATGACCGAACTCACCTACGACGAACTGCTGGCGCAGGCAGCTCTCTCGCTGCAGGCAGGCCGGAGCATGGTGCTTGACGCAACGTTTTCGCGGGATAAATGGCGCCGGAAGAGCGCCGCGCTGGCCCGCCGGCTGAAGGCGGTTATGGTTGCTGTTGAGTGTCACTGCCCGGAACGGATCGTACAGGCCCGCATGGAGGAGCGGCAGAAGCGCGGAGGAGTCTCGGATGCCGGGTGGGATATCTACCGGGCGATCCGGCGGCACTATGAGCACCCGCGGTCAGGCGCTGTCAGGATCGATACGACAAGACCGCTGGAAGAGGGTCTGGCAAAAATCGCCCGTACGGCCTATCCCTTTTGAGCCCTGGTCACAGGCTGACAGAAAGGCAGAGACAGGAACCGCTACTTTCTGAACCTCAGGTACATATACAGCCCGATCAGAAAGGGCTCGAACCTCACCACCATATTATCCGTGAAACTCCAGAGAAACTGGTAGAAGAGACCAGAGATGGTGCCAGACTTTTCCAGCCCTTTATCCACAAGCACATCCGTCGCCCCCTTTGCCTCCAGAGAAAAGACATACAGGAAATGCACCGTAACGAGAATAAGCAGAGCCTGCATATAGGCCCTCTTCCTGCTGTGAATGAACGGATAGAGTGCGGCCATGATCGCCAGGGTCAGGGGTGCGTTAAACGTATAGGAGGAAGTCTTCACCGGTATATCGATAAGCATCTTCGACCCCCTGCCCCGGGGACTGAAGGTTGCCTGGATCTCGTCCCGGTTCCTGATTATTTCTTCAAATTTCAGGTCCTTCATGCCTGCGGCGACCTTGGAAGCCATAAAGGTGAGACCGCTGCCATAATAATCCTTGACGGTTATCCAGAGGGCAAGAGACAGGAGATATGAAACAATAAACACAAAAACAGACCGGACGATAACCCCCTTCATCGGCAGCGTCCGTTCATTCCCGTGCATAGTTCAGATAGACAAAAAAGACCCCGAGGGCAACGGCGATCATCATCCCCTGTGCTATGTAGATATGGATATACTCAAACATGTCGGGGAAACGCATGCCTGAATACCCAAGTCCCGCAATCCGCAGGATATTCACGGCCTGTATAACGACAAAACCGGCAACAATGCCCATGAACTTCTTCTTCCATGACGCAGGAAAGGCCAGGACCGCAACAGAGTAGATCATCACCGCCTCAAGCCCGTTGCAGCCGAACTTCACATCAAGGGAGATCGCAGGCAGCTGGATGATCGAACCCGCGTAGGAACAGCGGATTCCCATAACGCCGAGCAATTTGGCTGTCGCCGCCACAACGCCCTGGGTATAAATTCCGTTAATGTCGATTATTTTCTGAAACGGCGTAAAGCCGATCAGAAAGAAGAACCCGCCCATCAAAATGACATAGGTGATCGCAAACCGCTTTATCCCTGTCCCGCGCGGTTCTGCTTCTGCCTTTGCTGCACCTGCCTCTGAACCTCTCCTTTTCATACCATAGATATTGCCTTATTGCAGCCGAATATTTCAATGCAATGCTGTCGGGCCAGCAACCCCGGCTGCCGTTGACCCTGTTCGGGAATACTACTTACCGAAGAGCGTCCCGTACCGGCCATACCCTTCTTTCTCAAGGTCCTCCTTCGCAATAAACCTCAGGGCCGCAGAATTCATGCAGTACCGGAGGCCTGTAGGTTTCGGCCCGTCGTCAAATACATGTCCCAGGTGAGAGTCACCATGTCTGCTCCTCACCTCAGTCCTTTTTCCAAAGAGGCCCCAGTCGTCCTTCAGGACGATATTAGCAGGCTCCAGGGGCTTCGTATAGCTCGGCCAGCCTGTGCCGGAATCATACTTGTCAAGGGAACTGAAAAGAGGCTCCCCTGATATGATATCCACATAGATACCGGCTCTTTTGTTGTCCCAGTATTCGTTATTGAATGCAGGCTCCGTGCCGTTCTTGCGCGTGACCTTATACTGGAGTGCGGTCAACCTCTTTTTCAGGACTTCCTCAGGCGGTCTCACAAAATGCCTCCATTTCCCGGCCTCGTCACCCGAATGGAGCGCGGCCGGGCTGCCTGCTGCGGCCCCTGTCGTACGCGTTACACTATCCTCGCCCCAGACCTTCCTGAGGAACTTGTCGCGCCCGGAATTGAACCGGTAATATTTATAGCGCAGGGGGTTCTTCCTGTAATAATCCTGGTGATATTCCTCGGCCCGGTAAAAAGGACCGGCAGGCAGAATCTCGGTGACCAGCGGTCTGGTGAAACGTCCTGACCGCTGCAGCTCGGCCCGGGACCTCTCCGCCAGCGCCTTTTGCTGCGGTGACTGATAAAAGACGGCTGAACGGTACTGTGCCCCCCGGTCCACAAACTGCCCACCGGGATCAGTGGGGTCGATCTGGCGCCAGAACACATCCAGCAGTCTTTCATAGGATATCTTCGAGGCATCAAAGGTGACACGCACCGCCTCGACATGACCGGTCCTGCCTGCCGAGACCTCCTCGTAGGAAGGATTCTTCACCGAACCACCAGTGTATCCGGAGGTTACGTCCAGAACTCCCTCAAGCTTCTCAAACGGCGGCTCCATGCACCAGAAACATCCGCCGGCAAAGATCGCGGTCTCTGTCTTTCCGGCATACGATACTGAAAATGCGGTCATTACCATGACCGCTGCAACTGCCATATTCCTGGCAAACTGTAACAGGGCTGTTTTCATAATCTCTTCCCCCTTCCTATCTATAAGTCTGCGCCGGAATCATGAAGAATTTTTGAAGATCTGCCGCACGCACCTCCTCTGTCCGGAGGACTTCCCGCATGAAAAAGAGAGGTTAGATGGCGGCACACAGCCTACCGCAAGCGTTTTTCGAAAGCTGAATGACCCTGGATGCCGCGGATAAGGGAAGCCCCTTCCTTCGCTGCCGGGGCCAGGCCGACCGCCTGACCGGTTACTGCACCTGTTCAGGTCGAACCTTGGCCGGCAGTACATCCGTAGCAGTGGTCCCCTGTTCTGATTTCCCTGTGTTTAAGCTTCTCAAGGTCAAAAGCCGAAATCTGCAGGGGAGATGCGCCCGGCACGCTCATCCCCAGCATCTGGTTGAAATCGCAGTCATAGATGTTTCCATCCCACCCCACGCTGATGAGGTGCCTGCACATAAGGCCGCCGAGCGTCTCCGGATTAAATGCCTGAACCAGTTTATCCAGATAAGCGCGGTACAGACCGTTCCTTTCAAGCCAGGTCCTGTACCGTCCGACCGGCATGTTGGCGAAGACAAAGAGGCGGTCAAAACTGACACCGTATCGGGCGCCAAGCTCTCTCCGGTAGTCTGCCTCAAGTGATTTCTGGTCTGGTGCGAGGTTGTCTCCGGAGGGATTATAGACAAGATTCAATCTCCGCATGCCGGTCCCGTCCCCATAACCCAACCGGTTGAGAATCTGCAACGCCCGGATGCTCCTCTCATAGGTGCCTGCACCTCTGGCCCGGTCCACGCCGCCCTCGAGATAGCAGGGAAGAGACGCGCTGATCTCGATATTCCTGTCATGGTAAAACGCAGGCATATCTTCATACCCTTTTTCAAAGAATATCGTAAGGTTTGACCGGACCATAACATGGCAGCCGGCTTTCTGTGCACCGTTCACCAGACGCTGAAAATACGGGTTCATCTCCGGGGCCCCTCCGGTAATATCAAGGGTGGAAAAAAGACTTTTCTCCAGCAGGGCAAGAAGGGCATCGACTGTCTCCGCGCCCATCACCTCAGTCCGCGAGGGGCCGGCATCGACGTGGCAATGTCCACAGGACATGTTGCACCGGTAGCCTGTGTTCACCTGGAGCGTATGAAGCTCCACCGGCAGAAGAGGCCCCTGCAGAAGCCCGGAAATTCTCTCCTGAAATCCGATACTCATCGCACGTCTGATCCGGATACATTATCCTGAACTGTCATACTATTATGATAAACGATACGTACGCGGCGGTGTATAATTACCGATAGCACCTGTGCTATTTCATGAAAATAACTCTTCCCTGCAGCCCTCTTCCTTCGGAGTGGACAGGGGAGAGATGGCACCGGAGAAATGACCATGAACCAGAAAATATATCAGCGTCTATGATCTCCATTATCATACCAACACTGAACGAGGCCGGTCTTATCTCAGACTGTATCCGTGCCCTGCGTGCCGAGGCCCCTGACGCTGAAATCATCGTTGCGGATGGAGGAAGCCTTGACGGAACAAAAGAGATCGCCGGGGGCATACCGGGAACAAGGATCATTGATGCCGGAAAGGGGAGGGGAATACAGATGAACAGGGGGGCCGCAGAAGCAACCGGCGACATCCTTCTCTTTGTTCATGCGGATACGACGCTTGAAACCGGGTGGTCGCAGGGCCTTCTGTCCGCCCTCGACAATGCAACCGTTGCCGGAGGGGCATTCACCTTCTCGATCCGCGGTCTGTCCTGGAAGTACCGTCTGGTCGAGGCCTGGGTGGGCATACGTTCTGCCCTCTGCAGACTGCCCTATGGAGACCAGGGCATATTCATCAGAAAGAATGTCTTTGCCGGGATCAGCGGCTACCGGGAAATACCTCTCATGGAAGACGTGGACCTTATCTCCAGGGTTCGCAGGATTGGCAGGATCGTCATCATCGACAAAAAGGCCTTCACCTCCGAACGGCGCTGGACCAGAAAGGGGTTGCTCAGAACGGCCCTGACGAACCAGATCATCATGCTCCTCTATCTGCTGGGAGTCGATCCGCAAAGACTCTACCGGATCTATTACCGCTAGACAGTAACGCCCCTGTCCGTCCAGTCCCGGCAGACGCAGGAAACGATCTCACAGCCAGCACCGCCTGTCACCCGTCAGTCAATGCCGCAGGCCCTGCCCCTGAAATGAAAGAAAAACTTCAGCGCCTTCTTCACTTTATCCGAGAAGATCTTGCCTGAAAAAAAATTACCCACAACCGTGCGGTTGATTTCGGCAAGCGTCGGGTACGGGTGTACAGCAGCGGCAAGTGCGGACAGTTTAATGCCGCCGTTCAAAGCAGCGACCCACTCGCCGATCAGCTCCCCTGCATGGAGCCCGACTATCTGGACCCCGAGCGGCCGTTCCCTTTTATCAAGGATAAGCTTGATTCTGCCGGACCCTTCACCCTCGGTCAGGGCTCTGTCGTTCATTTTGAACTCCTCGGTCCAGACCGTATGCCTCAGGCCGGCCTCCTCCGCGGACTTCTCATTCATGCCGATATGTGCCAGTTCAGGGTCTGCGTAGGTGCACCAGGGAAACAACGTGTAGTCAACCCTTCGGGGCAGATGCAGTATCGCATTGGTCAGCACAATGCCCCCCTCATAGCCTGCGGCATGCGTAAACTGGTATGTCCCGGTAACATCCCCGGCCCCGTAGATATTCTTCTGCGTTGTCCTGAGTCTGCTGTCGAGCGCAAGGCCCGCTCCGTTATAGTCCACGCCGATGCTCTCCAGCCCCAGACCCTTCAGGTTCGGCTCCCGGCCAAGCGCCACGAGTATCGCCTCAGCCCTGAGAACTCCGGGCTTTGAATCGGAAAAAGAGACCAATGCTTCACGTTCTGTCCCGAGGTCTCTGACGGACCGTATCACGGTGTTGAGATGGAAGGTAATCCCTTCGGCAGCGAGGCACTGCATGACGGCATCCGACATGTCCCTGTCCTCCTTCCCAAGTATCTGGCCGCTCCGCTGGATAACCGCAACCCGGGTGCCAAGCCGGCAAAATGCCTGCGCCATTTCGATGGCAACAGGGCCTGCCCCGCATACGATCAGAGACTTCGGCAGACGGTCAAGGGAGAAGAGCTCCCTGCTCGTCATAAAAGGGGTCCGGGCAAGGCCGTCTATCTTCGGAACAGCAGGGGATGAGCCGGTTGCGATGACCCAGCTCCGGGCCGTGATGTTCGTGCCGTTCAGCCGTACCGTATGTTCATCGGTAAAAACGCTCTCGCCAAATGCAACCCTGACCCCAAGTCCGCAGAACCTCTCGACAGAGTCGTGATTCTGGATGGCGGCGATGACAGACTTTATCCGGGTTGAGATATCCCTGAAGTCGACCGGCAGCACCTCAGCCCGGGGGAGACCGAAGCGGGAAGCGTTCTTCATCAGATGGTATACGCGGGCTGTCTTGATCAGCGTCTTGCTCGGGACGCATCCGTAATGCAGGCAGTCGCCGCCGAGTACCCGCTCTTTCTCGATCAGGATGGTCTTTGCCCCAAATCGTGCAGCCCCCGCAGCAATGGTCAAACCGGCTGAACCAGCGCCGAGTATGCCGATATCATAGTCAAACCGGGTCATCGAATCCTCCGCATATTCATGGATGGGTTTGCCCTGCAGGGCCTGCCTCTTTTCGCTTCCGGATCCAGTCGATGATTTTTTTTGCCGCGATCGGGAATATCCCCAGCAGGACAAAGGAGAAGAGCACCCGGGGAGAGATGATACCGGACGGCGATTCGATGCCTGCAAGTTCCTTTCCGGCATTAACGTACAGAAGCGTACCGGCGAGCATGCCTGCCTGCGAAACCCAGTAAAAGGTCGCAAGGCGCATCCTCGTCACTCCCATGGCGAGGTTGATCAGCCAGAACGGGAAGAGCGGGATCAGGCGAAGCGTAAAGAGGTATAAGGCCCCCTCCCTTTCTATGCCCCTGTTGATCGGTGCGATCCTGTCAGCGAACCTGACCTGGACCCAGTCTCGCAGTAAAAACCGGGAGACAGCGCAGGCCAGCGTAGCGCCTATGGAGCTGGCGAACGAAACCACAAGCGTTCCGGTCCAGAGACCGAACAGTGCTCCACCGGCAAGCGTCAACACCACCGCGCCAGGCAAGGACAGTGCGGTTACGATAACATACACGGCTGCATAAACGGCAAGAACGGGAAGCCCCTCACGCGCGTAGAGAGCAGCAAACCTGGCCTGAGACGCCTTAATATAGGCGAGGGTGAAATACTGTCCCAGGTTATAGAACTGAAAGACCGCCAGCAGGACACCCAGCACGACCAGGACTACCGCCTTCCTGACAACAGGTCTTATCAACGGAATTGTCTGCACAGGAAATTATACATGGCAGAGATCCCCTTTGAGTAATAGCCTTCCGGCAAGACACGTCCCCGCCGGACCGTCATCTCAGAGGCAGCATGCGGCCTCCCCGGAACAACTCTGACAGGCCACGGGTAAAACGTCAACGATCCCTCAGCGGGAGGCTTTCACGCCGAAGAAGTGCGCACCGACAGTATACGGAGAGGTCCGGAAACCGGTGAACCCGAGAAAGGCGACATCGCCGAAGCCCGCCTCCCCCATCAGCCTGACCTGATCCCTCACGGGGATCGCACCGCCTATTCATTGTGACCAGGCCTCGGGGTTTCCTGTCATTTCCGCGGGCATGTCGCGTTCCAGGACGATATCGGCAAACTGCAGCCGGCCTCCGGGCTTCAGTACCCGGTGGAATTCCCGAAAGCAGGCAGCCTTGAAAGGAGAAAGATTAATGACGCCATTCGAGATCACCAGATCAAACAGGTTGTCAGGATAGGGCAACTGCTCACCGTCAATCTGTCTGACGTCGATGTTTGTGCTTCCGGCGGCTGAAAGATTGATGATCGACCGCTCGACCATGGCCTCTGTCAGATCCACCCCGTAGATACGGCCTGATTCACCGGCAAGGCGACCGGCAACAAAAAGGTCAAAACCGGCCCCGCTCCCATAATCCAGAATGATCGCGCCGGCCCATGTCCCCCCCAGGGAAAAAGGGTTTCCGACACCGCAAAAAGACTTCAGCAGACGTGAAGGAGCCTGCCGGATTATCCCGGAATCGTATCCCAGGGCCTCTGCCCCGGCCCTGCCTGTCGGATAGCTGAATTTACCCTCAGCGGAAACTGCGACCGAGGCATACTTTGCTCTTATCGCGCTTCTGATTGCGTCAAGACCTGCCGGCGGGATATCCCCCTGGATAAGACCGCCGGTAACCGCCGGACCGGGCACTGCTGCACGGATTTCAACACTGCTTTGAGGGCATCCCCCGATGCCTCCCGTTGGCGTTCAGACAGCGGGCTTTCCCAACTCTTCCGTTGAATCCATCGCAAACCTCCGCATCTGTCGAGTTCCCCTTCTGTTTTAGATTAGTGGGATAGGAGGGCATTGTCAAGGACCTCGTGAATGCGAAGAATGTGGGCACAATCAGAACGGACAAAAAAAGGGCCTACGGAAAACCCCGTAGACCCTTGAATTTGCTGGAGCCAGGAAAGGGAGTCGAACCCTCGACCTACTGATTACGAATCAGT
>CAZCKU010000021.1:0-39507 GCA_964499365.1 uncultured Thermodesulfovibrio sp. | reverse complement strand
AAATAGGACATTTCTATTTTGCTCAGTTAGGACATTATCATTTTGCTGTTACAGACAAAAGCTGGTACGGCTGCGGGTAAAACAGGGGTGAGATAGCAGGGTTGATTCTGGCAGTCGTCAGAGGACCTTCCATCCGATAGAAGCGTTGACCAGTTCACGCACGGCATCGATGGAGGCATTGACAGCGGTTTCAACGGCGAGCATGCCGAGGCCTTCAAGGGTCAGGAGGACCGTCTTCATCGCATTCTGCTGGAGTCGGGCCAGAAAGCGGGCTTCGTCCTCGGTAATAGCTGCGCTGTCCTTCATTTTTTCGATATGCCGCATCTGCAGCACGAATTTCTCAAATTCATGCTCTGCATACGTCCTGGCGGCCGGCCATTTCTTTTTCAGAGCTGCGGACGCAGCCTGTGTCATGGCCTGCATAATCATCTGGGCATCAATTTTCCTCGGCATAACTCTCCCTGCTGTCACCTGTTGTTGGACTTCTTTGCGACCTCGAGTGTGAGTATGGCAGCATAGTGCGTCTGGAGGGCCTGCCGGATCGGTTCGATCATCATGCGCGTCAGCCCCTTGCGGTGCTGCTCCTCCAGCGCGTTGATGCTCTGCCCCAGAAGTTGCAGCTGCTGCGTGGTCAGCCGGTTGAGGGAGAGCGCCTCTGACCTTACGGCAAGAACATTCAGATCGGCCCTGATGGTGTCATAGAAATGGACGTGCTTTTCGTAGTCCGCCCCCGGTGTACCTGCCGTACGCTCCATGGTGTTGAGAAATACTTCTGTCTTCTTCTGAAGGGCAGTAATCTCATCATCGGTCCTCTTGTCATACTCTGATACCAGTCTGACCGTGGTGCAGCCTGGGAAGGCAAGAAACAGAACGAGGATGAAAAGCGGAAAAAGTCGAAAAATGGGCACTGCCTTCAGGCGCACTGAATTCCCCCCGGTTGCTACTGCGGATTCGCTATACGGTTACGATACCCCGAATGGCAGGCCCCAGGAATCTGCGGCGGTCCCGATCCCCTTCGATCCCTGCGAGCAGCGTCAATGATTCCTGAAGCCTGCCATCCCAGCCCAGCCTTGAACACCAATGCTATGTATCCAGGATCTCCCTGATCTTCCCCAGAAGTTCCTGCGGCCGCATTGGTTTAGTAATAAAGTTGTGGCCGTTTTCCATGATGATCTTGTTGTCGAGTATGTCGGCCGAGTATCCGCTCATGAACAGGACCTTGGCACTGCTGTTCAACTCCTTGATCTCATCATAAACCTGGCGCCCGTTCTTCCTCGGCATGATAACATCGGATATTATCAGGTGAATGCCCTTGCCGTGATTTCTGTATACATCCACGCCTTCCTGACCATCGGAGGCCTCCATGACAGAATAACCGGACCTCTCAAGCATCTCACGCAGTATATTTCTGACGCCGTTATCGTCCTCTATGACGAGCACCGTTTCTGTCGCGCCGTCAGGAAACCTCATGGAACCCCCTTCCGGCAGACTCTGAGACGGCATGAAGTCTGCTGTTGACACCGAGCTTACGCATGATATTGGCGACATGAAAATTTACCGTCCGTTCGCTGATATTCAGAATCATGGATATATCCCACGAGGTCTTGCCACGGTTTAACCAATTCAGCACTTCCCTTTCGCGTTTCGACAGTAACGCCCTGATCACGATCCGTCGCTGCCCCAACCTTCCGGCCCTTTTAGGACCGGAAGGTCTCCTCACCACTGCCCTGCCACTGCCATACACCCTTTTCCCAGCCCTCAAGACCCTTAACAGTTTCCCGCCATTGGACCCTACATCCGTCCTGACGTCCTGTTCGTTCCCCGGTCCATTCCCTCGATGTTTCAGTTTCTGACTGTTACCCTCCACAGTAATTGCAATTCTATATATTGCAAGTGGAATGCCAAAGGACTCCCGGAATCAGATTTCCATGGCAGAGAACGTCCGAGAGACTTCTCCATCAAACGCACAAAGGGAGATAAGCTACAAGCCATTGTTTTATAGCTATTTTTTAAACTTATGGCCTGTTCAGGCGGGACAGATACCCCGGAGGATTTCCTGATTATCCGATAGGGGTCCTGAATGTGACAGCAACAGGTATTCAAAGTTTGAATACCTGTATTCAGCTTTATTATTAGTTCGTTATTTCGCATCTGTGCAAGTCTAGCGAGGGACCGACAATGAACGCTGCTGCGAAATAGCCGCATCAAAACTGGTCGGAAATGTATGCGGGAACGGGACTGAAAATCCTGCAAAAGTTCGCAGTGAACAGATGAGGGGTGACTTTGTGCAATTGAAAGCATTCCGGTCAGACGGCGGGCAGCATGCCGCTATGTACTCCGCGGTTCAAAACAACATTGGCTGCGGGCAACAGCTACGTGAGGTGTGAGTTGTTGCCGTCCAGACCCGCCTTCTCAGGGACAGGAATCCCGTATTCCTTGATCTTTGCCAGCAGGTTTGTATAGCTCGTATCCAGGAGTTCGGCTGCCTTCGTCTTGTTGAATCCCGTATTTCTGAGAGCATCCGAGATCAGTCTCGACTCGACTTCACGCATCGCAGCCTTCAGACTTACCGGCGAGGAGGCATAGAACGGCCTCCTTTCGCTGTCCGGCATAATCTCGATCTGATCCCTCCCGATTGCGTCTCCACCCGTGAGCAGAACCGCCCTTCTGATAACATTCTTTAACTCGCGAAGATTGCCCGGCCATGAATGCATGAGGAGGACATCAATCGCCTCCCGGGTAAGCGGCCTCGCCTGCCTGTTCAAATCAGCACATGATTCTCTGATAAACTTCTCCGCAAAAAAAATGATATCATGCCCCCGTTCACGCAGGGGAGGCATCGTAATCACAAATTCACTCAAACGGTAGAAGAGGTCTTCCCTGAAGCGCCGCTCGGCAACATGCCTTCGTATATCCGAATTCGTTGCCGCAAGCACCCGGGCATTGATGCTGACCGGACTGGTACTGCCGAGACGGTAGACGACCTTTCGCTCGAGGACACTCAGGAGCTTCATCTGCACATGGGCCGACATGTTCTCGAGTTCATCAAGCAGGATCGTCCCGGAATCAGCTGTCTCGAAATATCCCTTCCGGTCTCGGTCAGCCCCCGTGAAGGCGCCTTTTTTATAGCCAAAGAGCTCGCTCTCGACAAGCTGCTCCGGTATCAGCCCGATATCAACATGCACGTAGGGCCGGTCGACCCTGGCGCTGAGGCTGTGGATCACGCCGGCTGCCATGGATTTTCCCGTCCCGGTCTCCCCCTGGATAATGACCGAAATATCGGTCCGGGCCACCTGCTTGATCTGGTCAATCACTTTACGGATGCTGTCACTCCTCCCGAATCTTTCTTCAAGAGACGATTCCAGCTGCCGGTCGAGATCTTTTACTGCAGCGGTCAGTTTCTTCGCCTCGACAGCCTTTTTCAGCGTAATGATCAGCCGGTCGAACTCAGGAGGTTTCACCGTAAAATCATAAGCCCCCTCCCTGATCATCCCTACAGCGGTCGGGACATCTCCAAAGGCAGTAAGAATGATCACCGGGACAGTGCTGTCAATCTTCCTGAGTTCATGCATCGTATCGATGCCGTTCATACCCGGCATATTCAGGTCGAGAAGGACAGCGTCCGGCCTGCTGTCCCTGAACTGTCTGATGGCCTTCCTGCCGTCAGGCGCCTCGGCAACCGAAAACCCCTCATCATGAAGCACATCCTTCACGATGCTGCGCAGGGAATGATCGTCATCAATAATGAGTATCGTGTCCGTCACTGTTTCTGTTCCTGTTCTGTTTTCCCTGATCCATCAGGGGCACACTCGTGCAGGGGGATCCGGATATGGAAGGTTGTCCCTTTACCCGGAGCGGTAATAACCTCTATAACTCCCCGGTGCTGTTCAATAATACCATAAACGATGGCCAAGCCGAGCCCCGTACCTTTGCCCCGGTCCTTGGTCGTAAAGAAGGGTTCAAATATCTTCTCGCTGGTTGCCTCATCCATGCCATGGCCGCTGTCAGCAACGGATATGCCGGCATACATCCCGGGTTTCGGGAAAAGACCTGTTCGTTCCTCTTCGCGGAGCTCAATCCTTTCCGTCCTGATGACCAGCTGCCCGCCCTCAGACATGGCATCTCTTGCATTGTAGACAAGGTTCAGCACAACCTGCTCAAGCTGCAGCGCGTCTCCAATCACGTACAGAGGCTCCGGGTGCAGATCGCAGCGCATTTTGATATCGCGGCCCAGAATATTCGCAAGCATCGGACGTTTGTTTTCTATCAATCCGTTGAGCTCAACCGGATAGAAGACCACCGCCTTTGTCCGGCTGAAGGTCAGCAGCCCGTTGATCAGCAACTGGGCCATCGACAGGGACTGCTGAATCTCGCCTGAATAGCGCAAGAGATCCTGATGGTCATGGAATCTCTTTTCCATGAGAAAAACCGATCCCTGGATGGTTGAGAGTATATTATTGAAGTCATGGGCAACCCCGCGCGCCAGGGTCCCGATCGCCTCCATCGTCTGGGCCTTTCTGAGCCTCACTTCGAGCAGACTCTTTTCCTCAGCACGCTTCGCGAGGTTCACCGACATCGCATTAAAGGCCTCTGCCAGCATGCTGACCTCGTCATCGCCGGCAACCGGAATCGGGGCGGCCGGCTCGCCTGACCCCAGCCGGTTTACGTGCATCGTCAGTTCGCTGATAGGATTGGTCACCCGGCGGATAGCAAGCAACAGAAGAACCAGCCCGACGCACAGACCGATCAGGACAACGATCGCCACCCTCACGATAATCCGTCCGGCCTCCTTTTTCAGGGCTTCCTTGCTGATACCGATCTGGATATAGCCGATCGTTGCCTCGGTTACCGCGGATGAAGGCTTTTCGAAATACAGGAGTTCCTCGTCATACCCCGGGGTCGACATCATCACCGGGCAGGTGATGGTGATCACCCTATTCTCCTCATCGACATGAAACGAGCCCGTATCGTCCTTCGAAAACCTGACCGCTGAAAAGTCGATCGAACCGACCCCGGAATTCTGCCCGGACTTATATTCCTGATAGAGAATTTCCCCCTTTGCGTTGCAGACAATGATTGAAGCAATATTCCGGTGGGGCATGATATCCTTCAGGGAATCCTTCAGCTTTTCAACATTCTCGGCATATATCCAGGTTCTCAGATTGCTTGTCAGCAGGGTTGCGATGATCTTCCCCTCTTTAGCCAGATTATCGGTCACCTGCCGGGTCTGATAATAAATCACCGCTCCGGCAAAGGCAGGGGCAATCAGGAGGACGATAATGGCAAAAAGCCTGAAAAGTCTGAACCCGACGCTCTTCCGGAAGTTGCTACTGAACATGGGCGGCCCTCCGGAGCACATCCTGATTCACGACAGTACCCAGTTTCCGGATTATGCGGTCGTTCACGATCAATGAAGCCTTTCGTGCATCCACCCTGAGCGGGCTCTTCACGTTTCTGTCCGACAGGATCCTTTTTCCGATATCGGCCGCCTGCGCCCCGATTTCAGCAGGGCTCACATGCAGACCCGCGGCAGCCCCAATCTCCACGTATTTCTTCGTGAACGAGAATACCGGCACATTATGCCGATACGAAGCACCGAGAAGGTACTTGACCGACTCCGGATTGACAACCGTAACATCAGGGAGCATCCAGAATACGTCGACCCTGCCGCTGATCAGGTCGATCGCCTCCGGGACATCGCTGGCACGCGTCACCTTCCGCTGGACGAGGGAAACCCCCCTTCCGAGAGCTGCCTGTTCAGCTTCCTTTACAAAGGCGTCGAGATTCTTCGGATCATAGATAATCCCGATCCGTTTCGCATCGGGAAAGAGGTCCAGCATCGCGCTCAGAAAACTTTCAGGCGGGATATGCAGGCTGACCCCCGATATGTTCCGGACGTTCATACCCGGCACCTGGGAAAGGGGAACCATCGCATAGACAATCGGGAGGTCGGCTATCTGCCTCGCCTCTGTCAGTGCATCAGCGCCGACGGCCAGGATCAGTTCCGTATGGTATTCATGGATCTTCCGCAGGAGAGTACTGCCGGTGAACTCAGTGACGGAAAGTTCTGTGATGCTGCAGTTGCACGCTTTTCTGAACCCCTCAACCGTCTCATTATACGGTCCGATAGCTGCGCTCTTGATCACCGCGACATGGGCTGCTGCTGCAGACGGGACCGCCCCCAGGACAAGGACGGCGCAGAGCAGAAAGATCAAGGATATGTTTCTTCCCCCGGGATTCCCCGTACGATAGGACTGCATTCTAGACCGCAATGTTGCCCGCCCCCCCCTGCAGCATGCCTGGACTGATCAAACTTGTTTAGTATACCACCAAAAGACGATTATGAATAGCAACCTCAAAGGAAACCGCCCATAATCTGAATAGAGAACAAAAAAAGAGGCCCGCGTCTCCGCAGGCCTCTCCGCTGCCCATAAATTATAAAAGCAGCCTACCGGCGCCTGAGTTCAGCAATCTGGGTCCTTATGACCGCGCGTTCGAGGGCGGTCTCGGCCCGTACAAAATCGATATTCTCGGCCTGCCGCATCCTTTCCTCGGCCCTTTTCATCGCAGCCTTGGCACGCTCGACGTCGATCTCCTCGGACCGTTCGGCGCTGTCCGCAAGAATCATCACCTTGTCATTGTTTACTTCGGCGTAACCCCAGTTGACAAAGAAGATCTTTGTTTCGCTCCCGACCTTGCAGGTCAGCATGCCTATCTTCAGCGTCGTCACAAACGGCACATGCCCCGGCAGGATTCCGAATTCGCCATCAGTCCCGCTCGCCGTGACCTCATCCACCTCCTGGCTGAATATCAGCCCCTGCGGCGTCACTATCTCAAGGAGCAGTTTTCCCTCTGCCATTATTATTTCCCCGACCAGCCGAGTTTCTTGGCGTTCTCCTCGACCTCTTCAATGCCGCCGCACATATAGAAGGCCTGCTCCGGCGCCTCGTCATAGTCCCCGTTGACAATAGCCTTGAAACTCCGGATCGTATCGGCAACCTTGACGTACTTGCCCGGTCTGCCGGTGAATACCTCAGCCACGTGGAACGGCTGGCTCAGGAACCTCTGGATCTTCCTGGCCCTCGAAACCGTTATCTTGTCGTCTTCAGAGAGCTCTTCCATACCCAGGATCGCGATGATGTCCTGCAGTTCCTTGTATCTCTGGAGGACCTTCTGCACGCTTCTTGCTACGGCATAGTGCTCGTCGCCGATTACCTTCGGGTCAAGGATACGTGAGGTTGAATCGAGCGGATCCACCGCAGGATAGATCCCGAGTTCCGAGATCTGACGTGAAAGAACAACCGTACCATCAAGGTGCGTAAACGCTGTCGCAACCGCCGGGTCGGTCAGGTCGTCTGCAGGCACATAAATCGCCTGCATCGAGGTGATCGCGCCCTTCTTGGTGGTCGTGATGCGTTCCTGGAGGATACCCATGTCCGTACCCAGCGTCGGCTGGTATCCGACGGCAGACGGCATTCTGCCCAGCAGTGCCGAGAGTTCCGCACCTGCCAGTGTATACCTGAAGATGTTGTCGATAAAGATCAGAACGTCCTGGCCCTCGTCCCTGAAATACTCTGCGCAGGTGAGTGCGGTCAGCGCAACCCTTGCACGCGCTCCGGGCGGCTCGTTCATCTGTCCGTAGATAAGAGAAACCTTTTCAAGAACGCCCGAATGTTTCATTTCGCCGTAGAGGTCGTTACCTTCTCTCGTCCTTTCGCCGACACCCGCAAAGACCGAAACGCCGCCGTGCTTCATGGCGATGTTATGGATCATCTCCATGATAACGACGGTCTTGCCGACACCGGCACCGCCGAACATGCCCATCTTTCCGCCGCGGACAAACGGGACAAGGAGATCGAAGACCTTAACGCCGGTCTCGAACACCTGGGTGACCGGCTCCTGGGAAACGAAATCAGGAGCAGCCCTGTGGATCGGGAGTCTTTTTTCGGAGTTCACCGGCCCAAGGTTGTCGACCGGCTCGCCGACAACATTCAATATCCTGCCGAGAGCACCCTTGCCGACCGGGACAGTGATAGGAAGACCGGTATCAACGGCAACCATGCCCCTGACCATGCCGTCAGTCGGCTGCATGGCGATCGTCCGGACCTTGCTGTCGCCGAGGTGTGACGCTACCTCAAGCGTGATATCAAGGTCCGGGATGCCCTTTGAGGCGTCTCCCTTCTGCACGACCTTGACCGCGTTGAGGATATCCGGCATCTTGCCTTCAAACTCGAGGTCGACGACGGCGCCGATAACCTGTGAAACTTTGCCTGTATTGCTCATTGTAAAACCCCCGTATCAAAAATATTCATATTCTATCCTTTCAGCGCTTCGACGCCGCCCACGATATCCATAAGCTCCTTGGTGATCGAGGCCTGGCGTGCCTTGTTGTACTGGAGCGTCAGGCTGCCGATCATCTCGTTTGCGGCCTTTGTCGCATTCTCCATCGCCGACATCCTCGCCGCCTCTTCAGAAGCCTGGGATTCCAGCAGGGCCCGGAAGATCTGTATCTCGACATTTTTGGGTACAAGACGGTTGAATATCTCCTGTTTGGAAGGCTCGTAAATAAAGTTGTAGACCGGCAAAGATTCCTCTGACGCGGTGTCGATCGGCGCCAGCGGCAGAAGCCGGGCGATAACGATCTTCTGCGCAACCACGGACTTGAATTCATTGTAGACCAGGATCACCTCGTCAACCGCCTCATTCGTATAATTCTCTATGATACTGGAGGCAATCTCCTGGGCGTTGGTATAGGAGATCTTCCCTGATATGCCGACCCAGGAACTGCTCAGCTCTACACCTCTCCTTTTAAAATAGTCCCGGGCCTTTCTTCCGACCGAACTGATCGTTACGTCAAAACCTTCATTCCTCAGTTCAGCAGCATGCCGTGCCGCAGCCTTCAGGATGTTGGTGTTGAAGGCTCCGCAGAGACCGCGGTCACTGGTCAGGACCAGGATCTGCACGTTCCTGCGGGGTCTGGCTGCAAGGAGCGGGTGCATCTCGCCCTCGGCCCCGCCTGCAAGGCCGGATAGAATATTATTCATGCGGTCAGCATACGGCCGCATCTCGAACATACGCTGCTGGGCCCTTCTGAACTTGGCAGCAGCGACCATCTTCATCGCCTTCGTGATCTTGCTGGTGCTGTTGACTGCCTTGATTCTTCTCTTTATATCACGTAATGTCGCCATTGTTCTCCTCTATCGCAAACCGTGCCCGGTCCGGGGGCTGTCACTCATCTTCATCTGCTGCCTCACCGCACCGCTCGCTGGTTCCCGTGGTTAAGGCTGGAAGCCCTTCTTGAAATCCTCGATCGCGGCAGTCAGTTTTGCCTTGAGGTCATCGTCAAGGGCCTTCTTGTCGCTCAGTTCCTTCATGACATCGGCCTTCCGGTCCTTCATATAGCGAAGGAAGTCAGTCTCGAATTTCCTGACAGCTTCCACCGGGATGTCGTCGATAAAGCCCTGGGTCGCGGCAAAGAGAGACGCCACCTGCTCGACCATCGACATCGGTTCATACTGCCCCTGTTTCAGAAGCTCGACCATCCGTTTGCCGCGCTCGATCTGCGAGAGCGTCGACTTGTCAAGGTCACTGCCGAACTGAGCAAAGGCAGCCAACTCCCTGAACTGTGCCAGGTCGAGCCTGAGGGTACCGGCCACCTGTTTCATCGCCTTGGTCTGCGCAGCGCCGCCGACGCGGCTGACCGACAGTCCGACGTTCACGGCAGGCCTGACACCGGCATAAAAGAGTTCCGGCTCAAGGTAGATCTGGCCGTCTGTAATCGAAATAACGTTTGTCGGTATGTACCCCGAGACGTCGCCTGCCTGGGTCTCGATGATCGGCAGCGCAGTCAGTGACCCGCCGCCCTTCTCATCGGAAAGCTTTGCCGCCCTTTCGAGCAGTCTTGAGTGGAGATAGAAAACATCGCCCGGGAACGCCTCACGACCGGGAGGACGTCTCAGAAGCAGGGAGAGCTGACGATAGGCCGTGGCCTGCTTGCTCAGATCATCATAGACAATGAGCGCATGCCGGCCGCTGTCTCTGAAAAATTCTCCGACGGCACAGCCGGTGTAGGGCGCTATATACTGCAGCGGTGCAGGCTCGGACGCGGTTGCCGAGACGATAATCGTATGTTCGAGCGCGCCGTTCTCTTCGAGTGTCTTGACGATACGGGCGATGTTCGACTGTTTCTGGCCGACGGCAACGTAAATGCAGACAACATCGCCGCCCTTCTGATTGATAATGGCGTCGATCGCGATTGCCGTCTTGCCGGTCTGACGGTCGCCGATGATCAGCTCGCGCTGGCCCCTGCCGACCGGAATCATGGCATCGATCGCCTTGAGGCCTGTCTGGAGCGGCTCATGAACCGACTTACGTTCGATAATACCCGGGGCAACGACGTCGACGACGCGGAACTCCTTTGTGTTGATCGGCCCCTTGCCGTCAATCGGCTGGCCGATGGCGTTGATGACCCTGCCCTTGAGCGCATCGCCTGCAGGAACAGACATAATCCTGCCGGTCCGCTTCACAATGTCACCTTCATGAATCAGCTGGTCGTCGCCGAAGAGAACCGCACCAACGGCATCTTCCTCGAGGTTCAGGGCCATGCCCATGACCCCGCCCGAAAACTCGAGAAGTTCGGACGCCATGCACTTCTCAAGTCCGTATACCCTGGCGATACCGTCACCGACAGAGATGACCGACCCGATCTCGCTCACGTCGACCTTCTTTTCGAAGTCCATGATCTGTTTTCTTAAAAGCTCACTGATCTCGTCTACTTTGATCTCCATCTGATTACCCCTTTATAAGCTCATCTTTTAAAAGCCTCAGCTGGCCTTTAATACTGCTGTCATACATCGTACTGCCCACCTTGACCAATACCCCGCCAAGCAGGGACGGATCAAGCACGGTCTCGAGATCGACATCTCTGTCGATCAATTTCTTCAGCGACGCCTTCAGGCGGTCAAGATGCGCCGGGCTCAGTTCGACCGGGCTCAGGACGGTTGCCTGTGCACGCTTATTCTTTTCAAGGTATATCTGCGTCGCGTTGCGGATCACATCGGCCAGCGCAGCGATCACGCCGGACTGCGCAAGGTGAATGACGAACTGCAGCACCTTATCCGACAATCCGGCCCGTGCTGCAACAGCCTTCAGAGCCTTTTCCCTGTCTGCATCCGAGAAGGACGGATTCAGCAGCATGCCGCTGAAATCGGCACTGGCAGCCATGAGCTTCTCCACAACCCCCAGTTCAGCCAGTGCGCGCGGCATCTGGTCCATACCGATCGTATTGACGAACATTTTTGCGTATTTTTTTGCTTCTTTTACCGGTTTCACTATTTGCCCTCGATCTTCGCTAGAGATTCTTCCAGCAGCCTGACCTGCTCATCCTTCGTCATCTTCTCCCGGATCTTCTTCTCGGCGAGTTCCATCGCAATCAGGACCGCCTCTTCCTTGATCGCCTCTTTTGCCCGCTTGATCTCGTAGTCGATATTGTTCTTTGTCTGCTCGACGATTTTTGCCTGCATGCCCGCGCCCTCTTCGACCAGCCGGGCCTTTTCGCTCTCTCCGGACTGCCGGGCGTAGGCGACGATCTCGGCGATCTCCTTGTCCTTCACCTTTAAACGCTCCTCAACCTCGGCAAGGGCCTTTTCGGCAAGGGCCTTCGCCTCTTTGGCCTCTCTGAGCGTCTGCTCAATCAGCTTCGTCCTCTTTTTGAAATAGCCCTTGATGTCCATCTTCTTCATCATGAAGATGACAAGGACAACCAGGGTGAGGAAGTTGACAACAGGCCACAGATACGCCTTGAACAGGGAAGTCCCATGCTCCCCGGCAGGCGCCCCGCCCCCGCTCGCAAAAGCGATCAGCGAAAAGCTGCCCGTGAGCATGGTTGCACAGAGTATGATGAAGAAAGCCTTCTGTAGTTTATAACCCATATTTGACCTTTGACCCTGCATGTTCATTATGCCTTTACCAGCTTTCTGACGATCTCATCAGAGAATTTCTCGACATCCGCCCTGAGGGCCTGGCGTGCCTTTTCGACCTCTTTCCTGAGATCTTCCCTGGCCGTCTGAAGCATGTCTGATGCCTTCGCCTCTGCCCCGGAGAGGGCTTCCTTCTGCTGCTGGCCCCCTTCGCTTCTCAGCGACTCGAACACTTCCTTTGCCTGCTGCCGCGCCTCGGAGAGTTCCTGCTGCATGCGCACGAGACCCTCCTCTTTCCGGTCGGTCAGAGACTTTGCAGCATCGAGGGACGATTTGACGGTATCCTCCCGTTCTTTGAATACCTTCAGGAGCGGTTTGAAAAGAAGTATATTGAGGATATATATGAGACCGAGAAAATTTACTGTCAGCAGAAGCAGCCACTTCAGATGAATGTCAAGCATCTTACCACCTTCAAGTAAGTTTTTTGCTCAAGAAACTTACGAAGATTATCACACGGAAAAATCTTTGTCAAGCTAATTTATATTTAAAAATAACAGGTTAGCTAAAATTTTATCTATAGACAAATAAGATTAATTAATGCCCCTTATTACTTAAAGAAATAATCTCTTTTTCAGTGTCTTTTCGCGGCCGCACCGGCGGCATAACTCCTCGTGTCTCCCTCTGCATTGCAAAGCTGAAACCAGCTGATTTACAATATTTCACCGAACGGTGGAGGAGAAGATGAACCCTGGTCTGGCCTTTTTCATTATGCTCAACAACTATTTTCATGACATAGCAACCGCACTGCTCATGGCGAGCGGTGTTGCCGTATGGCTTGTCAGAAGCGAGGCTGCGTCCGCGGCAAATCCGCGCATCCGGGCCTTTGTTCAGGACATCTACCGGGGCATGACAAGGATCACCTTTTTTGTGCTGATCTGGATCAGCCTCAGCGCAATCCCCCGCATCCTTGCCTTCACCCGGCTCGAATGGCCCTCTGCGTACGACAAGGGCCAGATACCTGGCCTCATCGCAAAACATGTCCTGGCCTTTATCATCATCGTCAGCGGTTCCTTCCTCTGGATCTCGATAAGCAGGGCGATGAGAAGCGTCTCTGCTGCCGAGGCCGCAGAAACAGAGAACCCCTAGGCGTTTGGCCGTGATCGGTTCTTCCCCCCATCTCCTCGAATTTGACCGTCTTCTCGGACTGGTTGCTGCCGCCGCCAACAGCGAGGTCTCAGGGGCTGCGGTCCGTGCACTGAAACCCCTCCAGGACAGGGAGGAAATAGTCCTGAGACAGAAACAGGTTCATGAGATTATGCGCATGGCTGCCGGAGGGAACCCTCTGCGTCTGGCCGAATTCCGGGATATTACACCTCTTATCGCAAAGACGAGGCCCGAAGGTTCGGTCCTGGACGCCCGCGAACTTGCAGCCTTTATCCCGGTACTCTCGACAGCACAAGACCTCTCCGGACAGATCAACCTTGCCGGAGACGTGCCGTCTCTTCTGCAGCTTGCCGGATCTCTGACCGGTTTCCCTGAGCTGCTGAAACCTCTCAAAAAATCTGTCAATGCTGAGGGCGACGTACTCGACACAGCCTCTCTCCTCCTCTCCGAAATAAGGGACAGAATCAGGAAGCTTGAAACCCGGATCAGGAAAAGACTGGAGGAAATGGTGCGTGAAAAACCGACCGAGGTCTTTCTCCAGGACGACTTCGTAACCAAGCGGTCCGGCAGATGGGTCATCCCTGTCAGAATGGATGCGAAAGGCCAGGTTGCGGGAGTCGTGCATGACGTCTCAAATTCCGGAGAGACCGCCTTTGTCGAACCTCTTGAAATTATCAACATAGCAAACGACCTCGAAAATCTGGTTGCCGAACAAAAGACCGAAGAGATCCGTATTCTCAGAACGCTGACATCCCGGATCCGCCTCGAAGCTGACCTGATCGAGACCGAGTTCAGGATCCTTGTCCAGCTCGATATGCTGCATTGCATCGCAGTCTTTGCTGACGAGCACCGGATGACGGTACCGGCGATCAGCGACACCGGGGTAATCCATATAGTCAGGGCCCGCCACCCGCTCCTCTTTACAGCCCTGAAGAGGACCGGGAGAGAAGGCAGCCTGGTCCCTCTGGATGTCAGCCTGGGCGGGGACAGTACCGTCATGGTGATCACCGGCTCAAATGCCGGCGGCAAAACGATCGCCATCAAGACCGTCGGACTCCTGCAGCTGATGGCGCTCACCGGCATGCCGGTGCCTGCCGACGAGGCGTCGCAGTTCCCGATGGTCAAAGGCCTGCTGGTCGATATCGGGGACGACCAGTCGATAGAAAACAGCCTCTCGACCTTTTCTGCCCATATAGAAAATATCTCGAGGATCCTGGAGAACGCCGCTCCCGACTCTCTCGTCCTGATCGATGAACTGGGAACCGGTACCGATCCCGAAGAAGGAAGCGCGCTTGCCTGTGCGGTGCTGAAAGAACTGAGGAGCAGCGGTGCACTGGTCTTTGCAACGACGCATCTGGCCGAGATCAAGGGTTTTGTGCACCGGACAGAGGGCATGCTCAATGCCTCGATGGAATTTGACCAGCAGACGCTGATGCCGCTCTACCGGCTGAGGAAGGGTGAACCCGGCCAGTCACACGCACTCGAGACGGCCCGGCGCTACGGACTGCCTGACCGCATCGTCAGCTCAGCAAAGTCCCTCCTCGGCAGCAACAAACTTGAATTTGACAACATGGTAGCAGACCTGAATCTGAAACGTCGGATGCATGAAGAGGCACTGGCAGCTCTCGAACAGCAAAAGG
The DNA here is from genome assembly GCA_964499365.1 of uncultured Thermodesulfovibrio sp. Taxonomy (GTDB): domain Bacteria; phylum Nitrospirota; class Thermodesulfovibrionia; order Thermodesulfovibrionales; family UBA6898; genus PALSA-1316. Next base: position 24,785 of record CAZCKU010000021.1, on the reverse strand, counting down.
CAGCGCTGCAGGAGAAAACAGACAGACTTCAGCAGGAGAAGGAGACCCTCGAACGAATACACAAAGAGAGACTCGCTGACGCCTATGCAAAGGCAGCTGAAATCATACAGGATACGAAGAGGCAGATGCATAGTCTTCTCGACGAGCTCAAGAAGAAGGAAAAGGCCGAAGGCCGTGAAATATTGAATCGGGTCCGTCAGAGACAGGAGGAGGTCGAGCAGAAACGGAGAGAATACATGCTGCCCGGAGAAAGGGGGCTATCGATCGATGAGATTTCCGAAGGTGATCTGGTCCGCCTGACATCCCTGGGAAATGACGCCGTCGTCATCAAAATCTACAGGGACCAGAACCGCCTCAAGGTCGGCTACGGGGGAAAAGAGATCGAGCTTCCGGTAACAGAGGTCAGTCCCGGCCGGCCCAGACCGGTGGCGGTCCAACCGGGGCCTGTATCAACCCCGCAGACTGCTGACCTGCCGGCATTGAGATTGAACCTGATCGGCCAGCGGGTCGATGCGGCTTTATCTGAACTCGAACCGTTCCTGAACCATGCCTCCCTTTCCTCCGTTCCCGAGGTGACGATCATCCACGGCTTCGGCACGGGCGCCCTCTCCCGGGCAGTCCGCGATTATCTCAAGGGCCACCCTCTTGTCAGGACCTTTCGCAAGGGAGAACAGTCTGAAGGCGGCGGCGGGGTGACGGTCGTGACGATGAAGTAGTGGATGGCATGCCTCTGCGCTTGTTCGTCGAATCCAGTTTGTCATACTCCGTCTTGATCGGGCAATGACGGTCCTGCATAAATCTTATACACCTGCACGTTTATAAAACGACCCCTGGAAATCCTTCTAATCCGTGATACAATGTGAAAAATGCAAAATGGAGGTGTACCATGCTTTCTCAGATACCGGTAAATTTGGCAAAGGTAAGCAAGAAGGACCTGGACAAGGAGATCCTTCGTCTGGGCATGATCGCAGAACTCGATGCGGTCAATCTCTATGAGCAGCTTGCATCCATGACGTCAAACAGCAAGATCAGGGCTGTGTTTCTTGATATTGCAAAGGAGGAAAAGACCCACGTCGGAGAATTCCAGGCGCTCCTGCTGATGCTGGACAAGGAACAGGAAAAAGAACTTGCCGAAGGAAAGAAGGAAGTAGACGAAATTCTGGGCTGATAGTGCTGGTTGCAGGGTCGGTGCAGGGGCAGGGCATAGCCCTGCCCCTCCGAAACAGTATTAGTCTCCTTCAAATTCCGTCTGGCAATAGGCCTTGTAGCCTTTGGCCTCGAGCTTCTTTGCGCCACCCACATCAGGCAGATTCACAATAAAGGCCATTTCAGCAACCACCCCGCCCAGTTTTTCTATCAGTGCGGCAGCGGCAAGGGCAGTCCCCCCGGTTGCGAGCAGGTCATCCACGAGGAGGACCTTTTCACCTTTTGAGATAGCATCTTTGTGTATTTCTATGGTGTCGGTGCCGTATTCAAGGGCGTATTCATGGCTTATCGTCTCCCCGGGGAGTTTCCCCTTTTTCCTGACCGGGATAAAGCCCTTCCCGAGCGTATAGGAAAGGGCGCCGCCGATGATAAACCCGCGTGACTCAATACCAACGATCGTATCGAAATCAAGATCGCCCTTGATATACCTTTGGGTGAAGTTGTCAATCACCAGCCTGAAACCGACAGGGTCCTTGATCAGGGTCGTAATGTCCCTGAACATGATGCCTTTCTTCGGGTGGTCCGGTATGGTCCTGATTCTCGATTTTATCGGCATAAAAAAGCCTCCCTGAAAAGTCTTGTATTTGTCACTCCCGCTTGTCGGGAGTCCTTCCGGTCTTCTTCAAGAAAGATTCCGGGCAAGCCGGAATGACGTCCTTATGAAACCGGCCTGAGCAGTCATCAACAGCATGTGCACCCGTCATATTTTATCTTTGAGATAGCGCTTACCAGGAGCCGCTTCACATTTTCCGAGTTCTTCTGCATGATCGCAAGGATCATCTCCCAGGTCACCGGCTCCTCGCCCTCCTTCCAGCAGTCGTAGTCTGTCGACATGGCGATCGACTGATAGCAGATGCCTGCCTCACGGGCAAGTATCACCTCCGGGACTGTCGACATATTGATGACATCTGCCCCGAACATCCTGAACATATGCGATTCCGCCTTTGTTGAAAAACGCGGGCCTTCAATCGTAATGACCGTCCCTCCGTTATGATGCCTCAGCTTCAGTTCTTTTGCCGAAGCGACAAGTATCTTTCTGAGGTCAGTGCAAAACGGCTCCGCCATGGGGGTATGAACCACCTTTTTATCATGGAAGGTAAGATTGCGGTGGCGCGTAAAATCAATAAACTGGTCGACGAAGACCAGGTCCCCCGGCTTAATCTTTTCACGCAGCGACCCGACAGCGGTCGTCGCGAGGATATGGGTACAGCCTTCTTTTTTCAGGGCAAGGATATTCGCCCGATAGTTGACGCCGGTCGGATAGATCGAATGCTTCTTCCCGTGCCGGGCGAGAATCACGACTTCCGCCCCGCTGATCCTTCCGATCGTCAGCTCTGATGACGGGCTGCCATACGGGGTCCTGACCTTCTTTTCCTTCTTATTCTTCATCAACTGCGGATCGTCGAGCCCCGATCCGCCGATAATGCCGATCTTCACACCTGCCATAGCCTCTCCCTTACTCGTGGATTTGCCTATCACGATATCTAACGGCGGTATGCCTTGTCAAGACCCGCAGCTAAACCTTTTTCGAGACCTCTTTCAGCCAGGATATCCAGCCGGCAATACCTTCCCCGGTCCTGCAGGAGACCTCGAATATCTTCAGACCCGGATTCAGCGACAGCGCGTCCTTTTTGATCTTGTTCATGTCGACATTGGTGTAGGGGACCAAGTCGACTTTGTTCAGCACCAGGGCCGCTGATTCCTGGAACATTAGCGGATACTTCAAGGGTTTGTCGTGGCCTTCGGTAACGCTCAGCAGCATCACCTTGATATTCTCCCCCACCTTGAACTCGGCCGGGCAGACGAGATTGCCGACGTTTTCTATAACCAGAATATCCAGGGTATTGAGCGGTAACTCTCCCAGGACCTCATAGATCATATTTGCATCAAGGTGGCAGGCCCCGCCAGTGTTGATCTGGACCACCGGGGCCCCGAGCCGCTCGACACGCTCCGCATCATCAGTGCCGGCGATATCCCCTTCGATAACACCGATCTTCAGGTCGGTCTTCTGTTCGAGCGTCTTTTCGAGGAGTGTGGTCTTTCCCGCCCCCGGTGCGCTCATCAGATTTATGACAAAAACACCGGCGTTATCAAAAAGCCGTCTGTTTTCGAGCGCTATCCTGTCATTCGCCTCCAGTATCTTCGTTGCAACTTTAACCTTCATGAAACCTCCATATCGATTATATCAAGCTCGCGGCCGGCGGTCATTACAAATGAAAGACTGGCGCATGACGGACAGGCAAGGACATATTCAGCCTCGGTGGTGAAGACCGTTCCGCAGTCGCGGCAACTGCCGGTCAGCGGGACTTCCTCGATCTCAAGGTGTGCGTCCTGTGCAATGGAATCTCCCTTAATTGCATCGAACGCAAAAGCGAGGGCGTCCGGCATGATACCGGACGCCCTGCCTATTCTGATTCTGACCGCATCTATCCTGGCATAGCCCTCTTTTCTGCACTGATCTGTAACGATATCGAGCAGGTTCAGGGCTATCGATACTTCATGCATCGGTATTACGCCTTCGAGAGCCTCTCCTTTTCCTTCTCGTAGGCCTCTTTCCCTGCATCGACGGCAGCCTTGAATATGGATTTCTTTTCTTCGATCAGGCCCTTGCCCTCATCGACAAAGTCCGTCACTTTATGCTTCGTCTGATCGACAAGTCCCGTGGTCTTATCCTTGACATCATCGGCAAATTCCCTGATCTTCTTCCTGGTCTCCTCCCCGGACTGAGGTGCCAGCAACAGGGCAAGCCCTGCGCCGACAATGCCGCCGAGCAGAAATGACATAAGCACCGAACCTGAACTGAAACCGTCTCCTTCTTTCATCGTCTGTCTCCTCTCTTGAGTAAATTTGTAAGCACAAAACCAACAGCAGCAGCAACCCCGGTCCGCAGACTCATGATACGTATTGCCGCCGAGGCACCGGTGCTGCTGACAAGGGCATTGACCACACTCACCGACCTGCCTACATCACCGACCGCCTTAGAAAAGATCTTGATATCCTCGGTCACCTGCTCCACATTCCCGGTAACGGTATTGAGCGTGTGCAGGTTCCTCTGGAGTTCATCCAGCGCCGGGTTCAGGTTCTTCTCGACCGTATGTCTGAGCGCCTCGACGGTCCGTCTCAACTCAAGCAGTAAGGGAATGAGATATGCAGCAACCGCCCCAAGGGCCACCGCGATGATAATCAGCCAGATATTATTCATAAGATTCCGCCTCCTCCCAAGATTATATCACACCAGCAGGCTCCTTATAATCACGAAACAGCAGGGACGACCACGGTCCGGTCTGGTCAATTCCCCGATCTCCACTTTCTCGAACCACGACAGACAGGATGCCCTGAAAATCTTTTTTGAAATTGTAGTTATAACCGTATGATAAGTAAAGGAATTTATGGTATCCTGTAGCATCGTGACTGACGAACACTTCATCAGGAAAACAATATCGCTGGCCGCGCGGGCCTATGGCAGGACAAGTCCGAACCCCCTGGTGGGTGCGGTCGTCGTGAAAGGCAGCAGGATAATCTCCGAAGGCTATCACAAGAAGGCCGGGACACCTCACGCCGAGGCCATAGCCCTCGAAAAAGCTGGAGGAAGGGCGCGGGGTGCGACTCTTTATGTCAGCCTTGAACCCTGCTGTCACCGGGACAAGCGGACGCCGCCCTGCACTGAAAAGATCATTGCAGCCGGCATCAAAAAGGTCGTCGTCGCCATGCAGGACCCCAATCCGAAGGTCGGGGGGAAGGGTATTGAAGAGCTCCGCAGGTCAGGGATGGAGGTCGTCTGCGGGATCCTTGAAGAGCGCGCACGAAAACTCAATGAATATTATATCCACCATATCACGACCGGCAGTCCGTTCGTGATTCTGAAGGCAGCCATGACGCTGGACGGCAAGATAGCGACACCGGAGGGCGAATCAAAATGGATCACCGGCGAAAAGGCACGGAAGGAGGTCCATCGGCTGAGGGGCGGCGTGGATGCCATCCTGACGGCCATCGGCACGGTAAAGGCCGACGACCCCAGCCTGACCTGCCGCACAGAACGATACAAAAGTCCGCTCCGTATTATCATCGATCCGAGGCTTGAGATCAGCGAGGAGGCCCGCGTGCTGACAGCGCCCCCGGATACGGTCATCGTTACGGCAAAGAAAGGCCGTGAGCTGAAAAAGGCGGCACTCAGAAGACGGGGACTCCTTATCCTTGAGCATGAGGGTGAGCGGGCAGATCTCTCCGCACTGATGCGTGAACTGGGAGCCAGAGGCGTCACGTCCATCCTGGTTGAGGGCGGATCGTCGCTCAATTCCTCTGCACTCGAGAGCGGCATTGTCGACAAGATACTGTTTTTCATCGCCCCCAAGATCATCGGCGGGCGGGAGTCATTTCCGGTCGTCGGCGGGCGGACATTCAGAAGCCTGACCCGGGCGTATCGCATTACCGGCACAACCCTAAAGAGGGTTGGTGATGACATGCTGATAACGGGATATGTGGAAAAATAGCAGCTTTATTGCATTGACTGCCGGCAGATGTTAAGATTTTTAATGCGGGTGCTTCACACGGGCCCGTCAGGTGATGAGGCCATACAACACGTCAGGAGGAATCATGGCAGAACAAAAGAAATTTACCCGCTGGCAACTTCAGGAGGATGACCTGACCGGTCTTAATCCGGTCAAGGCACGCGACCTTATTGTTAAATGCTTTTTCGAAGCTCAGAAAGAGACCTTCGCCCGGATAAAGCAGGACATGGGCGGTTCGACCAGCGATAGAGACCTGATGAACAACGTCGTCGCCTCGATCAAGATGGTCTTCAGGGAGGTCGGAACGGACTATGAGAACCCCACCAAGGAAGGGATCGTAAAGGCGGTCGAAACGCTCGCCAAGAAGGCCGGCTCCTGGGGAACACCGCAGGATATCATTGAGTTTCATAAGGGCCAGATCATGAAGGTCCTCGGCATCCTGGGATAACAGCCATGGCGTCAAAATCCTCTGTTAAAATAGTTACGCACCGCACGCCGGAATTCAGCAGCAATATCGTCGTCGACAATGTGACCTACCATGTGCAGACAGAGGACCTTGGGAAGAAAACCTGCAGGATAGCGACGCGTATCTACCACGAGGGCGAAATCGTCTTCTCCCGGGACTCGGACTACTCGCATCTTCTGAAACTGAAAGGCTTTGAAGAAAAACTCCAGGGAATGATGGAGAACCAGCACCGGTCAACAACGGATTTTTTCGTGCGGGAACAGGCGGCCAAACAGAAACAGAAATCCCACTATTTTGAAGAGGTACAGGGCCTGCTGAAGACAGGCGACGGAGTGGCCGCCATCCTCCTGCTTGAGGAAGCGCTCAGGAAATTTCCGGGAGATCCCTTCCTCCTCTCCTACTACGGATGCCTCGTGGCGATCGTCAGGGACAACCCGCGGGAGGGGATAGCGATCTGTCTGGACGCCATAAAGCGTCTGGATGAGACCATCCCCTTCGGAAGCGAGTTCTTCTACCCCGTATTCTACCTGAATCTCGGCAGGGCCTATCTGAAGGCGCAGAAGAAACAGGAGGCGATCAACGCCTTTTACCAGGGACTGAAAAATGATCCTGACAACAAGGACATACACCAGGAACTTGTCAAACTTGGCAACCGTCGCAAGCTCCCTATCCCCTTCCTAAAGCGGTCCAATCCGATCAACAAATATATCGGACTCCTTACCTCAAAAAGCCCGAAGAAATAATTGCCGGGCAAAGACCTGACCGCACGCTGCCGGGCACGGCTGTCGTCCCGTCCTGCTGGTCCGGGCAGCGCATGCTCAGCCCGTAATGATACTGCAGATCTCCTTGTAGCGTTCAAGGGCCTTCGCAACCACGCTGTCAGGCAGCACCGGCCCCGGATAGGTCTGGTCCCAATCGAGCGTCAGGAGATAGTCCCGGATAATCTGTTTGTCGTAACTGTCCTGGGACCTGCCGGGCTGATAGGTCTTCATGGACCAGAACCGCGACGAATCAGGTGTGAGTACCTCATCGATCAGGATCAGCCTTCCATCGTACATGCCGAATTCAAACTTGGTGTCGGCAATAATGATGCCCTTTTTCTCCGCCATCTCCCTGGCCTTCGAATAGATGCGCAGGCTCACGTCCCTCAGCTGCAGGGCCAGCTCTTCGCCGACAATGTCCCGCATCGCCTCAAAACCGATATTCACATCATGCCCCTCATCGGCCTTGGTGCTGGGGGTAAAAATAGGCTCCTCCAGTCTCGAAGACTCGACCATTCCGGCAGGCAGCTCAATACCGCAGACCGACCCCTTCGCCTTGTACTCTTTCCACCCCGACCCTGAAAGGTAGCCGCGGACAATGCACTCGACCGGCATCGGCCGGGCCTTTTTCACGAGCATGCTCCTGCCGCTCAGCATCTTTTCATACGGGTGAAGAGTCGCGGGGTAGTCCCTGACCTCGGTCGCCACAATATGGTTCGGCATGATGTCCTTCATCTGCTCAAACCAGTAGAGCGATATCTGCGTCAGTATCTTCCCCTTTCCGGCTATGCCGTTCGGAAGGACAACGTCAAAGGCAGAAACCCTGTCCGTGGCTATGATCAGCAGATGCTCGCCTACCTCGTAAACGTCCCGCACCTTGCCCCGCCTCACGAGCTTCAGCCCGCTTATGTCTGTCCCGGTAATAACGTCTGTCATAAACCCTCCTGAATATCCACCCTATGCGTTCATCCTCATCGCCTGAAGACGGGCGATTCTCTCGGCCACCGGAGGATGTGTACTGAAAAGTTTCATCATGCCGCCGCCGCTGAAAGGGCTGACGATCATCATATGAGCAGTGGCAGGCTGTGCGTCCATCGGGATCATCTGCGTGCCCTGCTCCAGTTTCCGCAAGGCTCCGGCAAGGGGAATCGGATTGCCGAGCAGTCGCGCCCCACCCTCATCCGCGGAGTACTCCCTCGACCTGGAGATCGCCATCTGGATAAGCATGGCAGCGATCGGGGCAAAGATCATCATCAGGATACCGGCAAACGGATTGCCGCCTTCGTCATCGTTATGCCTGCCGCCCATGAACAGGGCCATGTGGCCCAGGTAGCTTATTGCGCCGGCTATCGTCGCTGCGACAGTCCCGATCAGGATATCCCGGTGCAGTACATGTGCCAGTTCATGCGCCATCACACCGGCCAGTTCCTCTTCACTCAGGAGCCGCATGATACCTTCTGTAGCCGCAACGGCAGCATGTTTCGGATTCCGGCCGGTAGCAAAGGCGTTGGGCGATTCATCAGGGATGATGTAGACCTTCGGCATCGGCATACCCGCCTTCTGGCTCAGCATCCGGACGATGCGGTAGAGGACCGGCGCCTCTGCCTCTCCCACCTGGCGGGCCCGATACATCGCAAGGACGATCTTATCGCTGAAAAAGTACGAAACAAAGTTCATGACTCCAGCCATCATCAGGGCCATCAGCATGCCCGACTGACCACCGATGGCAGCCCCGCCCCATACGAGCAGAAGCGTCAGGAGCGTCATCAGTATCACTGTTTTCATTCCGTTCATATATACCTCCTCATACACTGTTGATGCTTTCCCGGGGACCCGGGATATGTATTATTCTAATGGTTCCGATTCCGAAGCGTCAACGCAGGGGGGATGGGCTAGATCGGTTTCTGCCTGAGCTTCAAAACCTTCACCTTTTTGGCAAGACGCATCCAATAATAGAACCCTGAAATGAGCAGCACGATCATCACTGCATGCATGACGCCAATGACGAGGACCTGGAGTTCTCCGGCTGCATGGAATGCCTCGTAATCGGCATAGTACATGGTCCGGGGCAGACTGGTTAGCAGGATCCAGCAGAGGGCAAATTTCGCCATCCCCGTGATCCTCTTGTAGAGACGGATAAAGTAACGCTCAAGTTCAGCATCCCCTGCTTCAGGGCATCTCCGGAAGAGTTCCCCCATGGCCAGCACGCTGACAGCCAGGAAGGCCGTTGCGATATCGTGGGAATAATTCACAACCATGATGAGGACGTCGATCAGCTGCTGCATGCTCAATTGTATCATAAGGGCCAAAATCAAAGTCAATGAAGACGGGCACGCAGGCTTTTTGCGACGCCGCCTCGCTTTGAACCCATTGTTGATGCATCAGCCGTGCACCACGGCCGGAGACAAACCATTGCAACGTTTGACTTAACGGGCTGACAGTCCTATAGTAAATTATGAACTACGGCAGGATCCTCCTGACAGGAATCATCGTATGTTTGACGTTCTGTATAGACCCTTCCTTCGCGGACACCTGCGTCCAGTGCCACGGGAACAGCTCCATGATGACCGGTCTTGGATATCCCCAGTTCTTCCTGACCGATGAGTCGGTCAAGGAACAGTCTCATATGCCTGCGGCCTGCTCCGATTGTCATCTCGGGAATCCAGGGGAACCGTCAAAAGGCGGGGCCCACCAGGGGCTCTTGTCCGTGAGACTTGCGGATCCGAAATTCAATGTCATATCGAGGGACGTCATGAAGCCCGCTGACCGGGAAGCATGGGGCAGCCTGGCCCCGGCAGGCGAGAACCGTGCAACACAGCTCCTTCCAAAAAAGATCGTTGACGGCAAGATCAGGGACCATCCCGACTACAACCTCGTCCTCTGGCAGGACAAAAATCCATCGACCTTTGCCTTCAATCCGGTTGTCGCAGAAAAGACCTGCGGGAAATGTCATGAGGCCATCGTTCAAAAGTTTCTGAAGAGCCCCATGGGAGGCGCCGGTGGCGCCCATACGCAAAGCCAGTACCGGGCATGGACAGGACCCGCTGGACCTCAAAGCTGCGGGCTCTGGACCGGCGGGCTTGCAGGACCGGGGCAGGATCGGTTTTCAGATGAAAACAGGAGCTATTACAATGCACACTCGACCATGCCTGTCACCGAAAAGACCGCTCACAATAATCAGCGGACCTGCAACAAATGCCACGTCGGGTGCCTCGACTGTCACCTGGATGTCAGCAAAAAGGCCGCGGTCGCAGGACAGGGCAGTTCCCATGCCTTTGCAAAGAAACCCTCATCGCTGTCCTGTTATGGAGGAGGGAAGGCCTTCATCTGCCATGCCGGCCCTCTCGAAAGGAGACGCGGCGACGGCTATCTCCGGGGAGAATTCACACAGGCAGCGAGCAAGGGGAAACAGGTCCTGAGAGACCGCCCTGACGTTCACGCTCAAAAGGGGCTCGTCTGCGTCGATTGCCACTCACCGAATCCGGGAACCGGCTCACATGCGGATCTGCAAAGGCATGTCTCGTGCAGTCAATGTCACGGTGACGTTGTCAGGACACACGCTGCGGGGCCCCATAAAAAAGTCGACTGCGCTGCGTGTCATACGACCCTTATCGGCGGCTATGCCTTCAATTTCTGGTCTGCAGTCGGCCCCGAAGGCCAGGAAAATCCGATCACCCGGATACAGGACTACCAGGTTGAGGCGGTCAGCCCTCTGCTGATAAAGAATCCGAAGGGCAGCTGGATACCCGTCCACCTTGTCCCTCATACATCAGGAAATGTAAAGGCTGCTGAAGTGAAGCTTTCCAGGAGGCTTTTGTTCAGAAACAGGCCTGATGTGCAGATCGACAGGCGTTATTTCTCAAACGATTCCTATGCGATTACCGGTCTTGTAAAAAATATCGACTTCAAAGACCGTGACACCATGGTCTGGTTTAACCTCGACCGCGTTGCCCATGCAACCGGCAAATCCCGCAGCTGTGAAAGCTGCCATGCATCACGGACCCAGAAGATCGTTACGAAATTTGAAGGCGGCTCCTACAAGGAACTTGAAGATGGAGAGTATACGATCATCGCTGACGAAAAAGGACTGCGGGTGACGGACTTCAGGGATCCGGAGACCGGCGCGATCCCAAAAGACCTGCTCCCCCTGAAGGACAAATGGTCGCTGAAGGGTGACTTCTCACTGCCTGCGGTAAGGAATAAGACACTGTACCGGAAGATGGAGGCAGAATATAAAAAAGGAACCTTCAGGCATTCGTTGCATTCTGCTGCACCATAAGCTTAACAGCCTCTTCCCAATCCTCCGGGGTATTCACATTCTTCCAGGCCTGCTCCAGTTTCTTCGGGATTACCGGTGTTATGACCTTCGGATGGCCAGCCATCGACTGGAGCCGCAAGATACCTTTTCCGGCAAGCGACTCGGCATAGTCAAATATCTCCGGCTCATAGCAGGCACCGGTCGTCTCGACCGTACCGGATCCCTCCCTGCGGGGCAAGACAGCCCAGACGCCGGGCTTCCTCTGGCTGAGCACCCATTTCCAGGCCTTTTCATGCATAAAGGGCATGTCGACTGACGATATAAGCCATGCGCTCAGGGGATTCCACCTGAATGCGCTCAGCATCCCTGCGAGGGGACCCCTGGCGTCAGCAATATCAGGCAGACGGTCTGCGGCAGAAAGACCGGGAGGAAGTTCCCCTGTCCCGAGAAGAATTGTGCGGTGTGACACCGATGACAATACGTCATGAGCCCTTTCCATAATCGACCTGCCGCGAAGCTCGAGAAGACCCTTCGGCCTCCCCATCCTGCTGCTCCTGCCGCCGATAAGAAGCCCTGACATCAGAGGTTTCCCTGTGTGGTGACGTTCAAGTTCTTTATTAATATATTCCAGAAACTGCTGCAGATAATCAGGATCATCGCGATAGATGGTTCTGCAGCCCTGCCTGACATGAGTGCTGCCCCCGTCAGACGATTCCCTGGCCAGCCACAACCTCGATAAACTGCTGCTTTTGTGCCCCTCGACGATAATGAGGTCAAGTCCCTTCGGGAAATGGTTCAGGGCCTCCTGAAGGTCGGCGCCTTCGTGCCGATGCCGGGCAAAGCCCTGCATATCATCATGCGCGAAGACAAAATCGGCTCCGGCAGTAAAAAACCGAGCAGTATCCTTGGCCTCATCATCCAGCCTGAGCAGGTGGTGGTGCGTATGCTTCAGGACCCCCACGGAAAGGCCCTGTCTTTTCAGCTCGGGCAGGGCCTTCTCGATCAGGGTGGTCTTGCCTGAACCTGAATAACCCCCTATGCCTATGATACAGGAGGAGGTCACTGCACGATAATATTTTCGATAGTCAATGCTCCCCTGCTAACCGTCAGGCTTGGACTAATCGCGCTGTAAAGACCACTGTTGGTCGTATAGCAGCTGTCATATCCTCCCTTGAGGGTCACCGCCAGGGTTCTATCGAAGTTGAGGCCGGTTCCTTCATCAAACTGCTGTTCGCGCGCCTCGAGGATGTCCCCGCCGGCAAGAAGTCCCGCGGCGAACGCCTCTGTCAGGGTCATGAAGTTCAGTATGGGATTTGCGCTTCTCACATCCCTCACCCCGTACTCCACAAGGGCCAATCCGATATCCGGCACCCCTGCCTCACCTGTTTCGTACACAGCGAGAAAATTGGTGCAGGTCGAATTATAGGCAACAGCCGGAGCCGCCTGATCGAGTATCGCATTCGAGATGACCATGTTAGTGTCGGCAGCAGGGTAATACGCAGCAGCATCGGCCTGCACAAGCTGTCCGTATATATCATGGTCAGTTGTCCCTGAGTTGCGGAAATCCAGCCAAGAAACCAGATGCCGCCGGTTGAGGCTGTCAAAGGCCAGGGACGGATAGATCTGATAAGGGCCAACCTGTGTGGATATCGCGACGTTGACATCCGAGGCAGTACCAAAAAGGGCCCCGGACGCAGCGACCACCAACTGGCTATAAATGGAATTAGCTGCAACACGGGTGTCCTCCCAGGCTACCAGGAAACGGTGGTTGACATTGTCGTTTGCAACCGAGGCAAAAGATTGATTCCCTGATGCATTCGAGATCACTAAATTGTTACCAACGGTTGTTTCGACAGGCGCGCCAGCCTGGTTCACCAGTTGGCCGTATATATCGGTTGATGCGTTGCGGGAATCCTGCCACGCGACCAGATAACGGCCGGTGACGCCGTCAAATGCCACGGAGGGATGAAATTGCACACTGGCCTCATTCGATATCGGAAAACCTGCACCGCTGAGTGTGCCGGAAGCATTTACCAGCTGGCCGTAGATATCCCAGTTTCCATTGCGGTAGTCATGCCACACGGCCAGAAAGCCCGGGGTGACGCTATTGTACGCAATCGAAGGGTTATGTTGATTATCTGCCTGATTCGATATCACAAAGTTGGACCCGCTGAGCGTGCCGGCGGCATTCACCAACTGGCCGTACACATCGGTGCCGGTTGTTCCCGAGTCGCGGGAATCCTCCCAGACAACCAGAAACCTCTGGTTTGAGCTGTCATACGAAACAGCAGGGTATTGACACGAGGAACTGCCGGTGCAGATGGCAAATTCTCCGGCAAAGACTGTACCGTTATCATTGATAAGCTGCCCGTAAATATGCCGTGATAAAAGGTCTGTGCTCACTTTGTCGTATACCAGGAGATACCGGTTATTCACGGAATCATATGAGACTGACGGGTTATAGTCACCTGCCGGCGTTGCCGTCCCATAGGTCGCAAAGGCGAGTTCCAGCGACTGATCCTTCAGGGCCTTTGTGTCGGCAACCCCCAACTCCCTCAGCGGAATGGCGAATTCGTACGCCTTGTGCTGATAGGCCACTTTATCCGTGTAGGTAAAAAGAGGCTTTCCCCACCGGGGCTCAGGCACCGAGACCTTGAACTCCTTCAGTCCGGCAGGGGTCTTTGCATAGACCTTGGCGTAGTCCTTGTCCCCGTCATAGGTGTTGTCAGGGGTGAAGTCAATCGACACATAGAGGTTTGTATCATCGTTTCTCACCCAGCCGTAGGTATATCCGCTGGGGTGACCGGAACCGCTCAGTGAGAACTCTTTGAAAAAGGGCTTCTGCCGGGAGATCTCATCAAATCTGAGGAACCCCTTCGCAGAGTCAAGCCGGTATTGATAGAAACCGGCTTGTGTATCCATGGCCCGATAAAGGTTCTGCCGGGGGAACTGAAAGGGCGTCTTGCTGATAACCGTCGGCTCAATGCGGGCAGTTACCCTCAAGACTTTGTCGTTACCATCCGCGGGGAAACTGAGCTCCAGAATTTTGCCATAGACATCGACCACATCAAAATCTTTCCTCGACACCTTTGCGAGTGCCTGTGCATCCCAGATACGTCTGTCCTGCGCAGACTGCCTGTCTGCAGCACTGACGGCTGCAGGAGCCCGCCCACCGAACGAGACGGCGTCGATATGCGCCGCACCCCCGCCCTGTTCGGTCAGTCTTATCTTTATCGAACCGATCCCGGAGGCAAATTTATCGAGGTCTATCTCCCTATCCCGCAGGTACTTGTCAAAAGCAATCCGCCCGGCCTCCTTCCACTGATTCGAGACAAAGGCCTCGACAACATACCCCCCATTGGGCCGCATCTTCTCAGGCGCGTTCAATCCCAGGGTATGCATTCGGGATACCCCAGGTTTGGCCATGGCCAGTGTTGGCACCAGAAGAAATGATACGATCAGTACTATGAAGATCCGGGAATAAACCATCCTGCGCCTCATTGTTGCCTCCTTGATGAAAATTCATGCGGGCCTGATGCATAGCCAGGGCCTCGTCCTTATTATAACAACATGGCTGATGTTCCTCTACTGCGGCTCATTGTCCGTATGCTCACCGCCCAGGCACAGGTTTTGACATCAACCGTCTTTCCTCTTCTTTTTTTGTCCGGATGTCATATACAATATCCCTATGAAGGTCGCCTATTTTGATTGTTTTTCCGGCATAAGCGGGGACATGTGCCTTGGGGCCCTTGTTGATGCCGGCGTGCCGCTCGCTGCCCTCGGGAAGGAACTGAAAAAGATCCCGGTCCGCGGGTATAAGCTGCAATCCCAAAAGGTCAGGAGGTGCGGGATCTCTGCAACCAGGGTCGATGTCGAGATCAAGCCAAAACACGCGGGTGAAAGGAAATGGGCTGACATCAAAAGGCTCATCGAAGAATCAACCCTCTCTCCTTTGATAAAGAAGAAAGGACTTGCTGTCTTCAGGTCTCTGTTTGAGGCAGAGTCAAAGGTCCACGGGGAACCTGTCAGCACAATCCACCTGCATGAATTAGGGGCAGTCGACTGCATGATCGATATCTTCGGCACGCTGATAGGGCTTGAGATGCTCGGGATAGAAGAAGTATATGCATCTAACGTAAATCTCGGAAGCGGGACGATCAGGTCCTCGCACGGAACTCTCCCTGTCCCGGCACCGGCAACCGCTGAACTGCTCAGGGGGATTCCCGTCTATTCCGCGGGAGAGCCGTTTGAGAAGACAACGCCGACCGGCGCGGCCCTGCTCTCTTTTCTAGCCAGGGGTTATGGCAATATGCCTGCATTTATCCCGGAGAATATCGGCACAGGTGCCGGAGGAAAGGATCCTGACTCTGCGCCGAATGTATTGCGGATTCTGATCGGCGAGGCATCGGAATTCTCATCGCGGGACACCGTCGTCGTCATAGAGACGAACATCGACGATATGAACCCTCAGATCTATGAATATGTCTCCGAGCGGCTCTTCAAGGCAGGCGCCCTCGACGTCTTCCTCACGCAGATTGTGATGAAGAAGATGCGGCCTGCAGTCAAGCTGAGCGTTCTATGCTCCAAAGATACCATGGCGGGAATGATCGATATTGTGCTGAGCGAGACAACCAGCATCGGGGTCAGGTATTATGAAGTCTCGCGGACAATACTCGAGCGGAGCATCGAGAACATCGAAACAGGATACGGGAAAGTCAGGGTCAAGATATCAGGCACCGGCAAACAGTCTCTGACCGTAACGCCGGAGTATGAGGACTGCCGGGAGTTGGCGCTGAGGAAAAAGATACCACTCGCTGATGTCATCGAGGCAGCAAAGGCCGCAGCCAGAAGAACGTCGAATCAGTAGCCCGGGCAACTGTCTCTAAGCCGGCCTGAACCTCTTGAGCCGCAGGGCGTTGGTGACGACAGTAACCGACGAAAAACCCATCGCACCGGCTGCCAGCATGGGGTTGAGCAGTATGCCGAAGAAAGGGAAAAGAACACCGGCTGCGACAGGAATCAGTATCACATTATAGGCAAAGGCCCAGAAGAGATTCTGTTTTATATTGCGCATGGTCGCCTTCGAGAGTGCAATCGCGGTCGCAACCCCTCTGATATCCCCGCTGATCAAGGTAATATCCGAGGCCTCCATCGCAACATCGGTGCCGGTGCCGATCGCGATACCGACATCGGCCTGGGCCAGCGCCGGGGCATCGTTGATCCCGTCACCGACCATGGCCACAGTCCTTCCTTCAGACTGAAGCTTTCTGACATTATCCGCCTTCTCCTCGGGAAGCACCTCTGCCAGCACACGCATGATGCCCGCCTGGGCAGCTATCGCCTCACCTGTCCTGCGGTTATCTCCGGTCATCATCACCACCTCCAGCCCCAGCGACTGAAGCGCCTTCACCGCCGCAACTGATTCGTCCTTCAGGGTATCGGCAACCGCGATAATACCGGCGGCCTGACGGTTAATGCCGATATACATCGGCGTTTTCCCCTGATCAGCAAAGCCCGAGGCCCCGGCCTTCAGTGCATCGACCGGCACACCCTCCCCGCTCATCAGCCTTTCATTGCCGAGGAGAATTTCCGTCCCGTCGATCTCTGCCCTGATGCCCTGACCCGGCACTACCTCGAATTTCCCGGCAGCCTTCATCTCAAGCCCGCGCTCCAGCGCCTTCCTGACAATCGCCTCACCCAGGGGATGCTCAGACCCTTTCTCTGCCGAGGCTGCATACATCAGCAACTCATCCTCGGAAACACCGTTCACCGCAATTTCAGTCACCTCTGGCCTGCCCTTTGTCAGGGTTCCGGTTTTATCGAATACAACGGTCGTCACTTTATGTGCGATCTCGAGTGCATCGCCGCTCCTGATAAGTACGCCGTACTCGGCTCCCTTCCCGGTGCCGACCATGACAGAGGTCGGCGTTGCCAAACCCAGCGAGCAGGGGCAGGCAATGATGAGAACCGCAATGAAATTCAGCACCGCATAGGTGAACGACGGGGCAGGGCCGAAAAAATACCAGATGAAGAAAGTGGCAGTTGCGGTGGCCATGACAGCCGGGACAAAATATGAGGCGATCAGGTCTGCCAGGCGTGCAATCGGCGGCTTTGAGCCCTGGGCCGACTGGACCAGGTCGATGATATGGGCAAGCATCGTGTCCCGTCCCACCTTCAGGGCCTCGAACCTGAACGAGCCTGTTTTATTGATCGTTGCCCCTATAACCGGATCGCCCGCCTGCTTCTCGACGGGCATCGACTCTCCCGTGACCATCGATTCATCAACTGAGGAATAACCCTCGCGAATCACCCCGTCTACCGGAATCTTCTCTCCCGGCCGCACAACGATCACGTCCCCGATTTCGACATCCTCGACCGGCACGTCCATCTCAGCATTTCCCCTCAGCACCCGTGCAGTCCTGGGCTGGAGTCCGATAAGCTTTTTGATCGCCTCAGAGGTCTGGCCTTTTGCACGTGCCTCAAAGAGTCTTCCCAGGAGAATCAGGACGATAATCGTGGCGGAGGTGTCGAAGTAGACTTCAGCGGAATACCCCTTGATCTCGAAGACCTTCGGGAAGAACGTTGCGACGATACTGTACAGATATGCCGCCGATGTTCCGACCGCGATGAGCGTGTTCATATTGGTTGTGCCGTGGCGGGCCGCCGCTATGGCTCCGGCATAGAACTGCCGGCCGATCCAGAACTGAACAGGCGTCGCCAGCAGGAGCTGAATTATGTGGTTCGTCTGAGCCGGAAGGTGCAGGATCCCCGACAGACCGATATGATGCCACTGCATCAGGACCATCAGGGGCAGTGCAAGGAGGCCGCCTGCAATCACCTTTGTCTTCAGCTCACGGTATGCAGCCTCGCGCTCCGCCCTCTCGCGCTCGACGATATCCTCGCCCTTTTCAGCCTCGACAACATCATATCCGGCTTCCCTGACAGCCGTTCTGAAGTCCCTGATGCCAACCATTGAGGGAAGGTATTCGATCGTGGCTTTCTCGGTCGCAAAATTCACTGAAACAGAGAGAACCCCGGGGAGCGAGCGAAGCGTCTCTTCGATGTTCGAGACGCAGGCTGCACAGGATATGCCCTTGACCGGCAGTACGATGCCTGCGGTCGAGACACCATAACCCTGCCCAATGATGACGGCCGACAGTTCGGCAAGAGACACTTCCTCCGGATGGTAGACAACAACCGCCTTTTCAGCCGCAAAATTGACCGAAGCACTCTGCACACCCTTCGTCGCCGTGAGGGCCTCTTCGATATGGGACGCGCATACGGCACAGGACATCCCGGTTACCGGAATCTCTATTTTTGCCTCTTTATCGTGTGATGTGTCAGTCATGACATAACAGTTTCCAAGTTTATTGATTATACCGTACCTTGTGGGTTTAACTCAAAAAGATACGGGAGATCATGAGAGGCCTCCACATAAAGATAGCGTGGTCATCCTCGGACCTGCCTGCGAGCAGGCAGGTCGGGGAAGGGCAGAGAGCACAATCAGGGGCTCATCCCAAATCCCTAGTTGCCTTTGATCTCCACGCTCTCTTTTCTGCAGGCAAAATACCTGAGACCTCCGTTGTAATTTCCAACAGACAGTTCTATCTTTCCGTCCCGCGCAACGACCGAGGGCGCACTGTGATCATCCAGACTGATCCCCAGAAAATCCTCATGGCCCGAAAACACCGGAGGTCCGGATTGACTTCTCTCTGCCACAAAAACCTGTATCCTTCCATTCTGCTGTCCTGCAAGGAGATAAAGCCTGCCACCGTCTTCAAACAGGGCGGGTGATGCAAACCGGCCAACCGAGACATTGCTGAACATGCCCGGCATCTCGCTCCATTGGGGCATACCCGTTGGTCCGATTGCATACCGGAACCCCCTGACCCTGCCCTCGACATCTCCGAGGATCAGCTCCCATCTGCCGTCCTGGTCAAGATCGAATACAGCAGGCGCGGGATGCAGCAGGCGCGGCACTCCGCTGAAAAATGAAGGCAGTTCCTTCCATTTCGGGTTGTCCGTGCTCCGGGTACTGATGAATGCCCTGAGCTGACCGTCCTGCTGGCCTGCTATCAGCAGGTCCATGCCCTGCCATGCGGCCATGACCCCCCGTGCATAACCATGAAGCCTGATGCCGGCAAAGAAATCCCTTCGCTCTTTCCAGGGAATATTCTTCGACAGTGCATCATATTCAAAGAACTTCATCATGCCGTTGATATTACCGGTCACCAGAAAGCGTCTGCCGTCCTGATCGCTCATTGCCGGCGCACAGGCAGGTCCTGCAAGGACCCTCCCGCTGAAATAATCAGAGGCCTCTTCCCAGTCATGATAATTGCTCTTTCTGTTTCTGAAATAATGGAGCTGACCGTCGCCGTCCGATACGACAAGGTCTTTTCTTGAAGGATCTTCGGTCGCAATGAAAGCCGGGGCTGCAAAGTTCGGCATGCTCAGCTTCAGGGTCCGCACCTGCCAGCCTGTCCCGGTGCGACGCTCCCTGCTGAGGAGATACAGCTTACCGACACTATTTCCCGCCACCATAACGATGTTATTCCCGTGGACGGTTACCGAAGGTACGACATACATGCCCAGTTTCAGACCCCTGAAATAATGAACATCCTTTTCGAAGCGTATGCCCCGGCTGTCCGACCTGTTTCTGAAGAGGGTCAGTTCGCCGACAGAGTTACCGACGATCAAATCAGGCCTGCCGTCAGCATCGATGTCGTGCAGCGCAGGGGCAGCGTCATTGCCTACCCTGATTTCAGGGTGCATGACCCTGTTCCATACCGGTGTTTCGAGACTTCCGGAGTTACGGAAGAGGATGACCCTCCCTGACTCCGAGGAAAAACCCCCGGTGCCTACCAGGATCTCGGGTCTGCCGTCATTGTCAAGGTCTCCTGCAGCCGGCGCAGCAAAGGCGCCTGTCCTGATGCCGTCAAAGTAACCGGGGACAAACTCCCATCGCGGAACACTTATTGCTGCAGTGTTTCTGTAGAGCCGCAGGGTCCCGTCCTTGGCACCGGCGATCATCTCCTGCCTGCCGTCGCTGTCCACATCAAAGAAAAGCGGACGCAGAAACGGCAGCACATCGATACCGCAGCTGTTAAAGATATTCCGGGTATTGTCTTCGCAGCGAATCTGCTCCTTGTAATGAATTACCGGGCGCGGGGCTTCTATCGGCAAAGGCAGCGGATCAGGGCTTCGGGGCTGTTCCTGTGGAGCGGGCAGCACGACTGCCGGGGGTCTGATCTCCTCTTTCGGAGCACACGAAGACAACACAAGCATCAATATGAGGAGAAGCGCTTTTTTCATAATGCAGCCTCCGGCCGGGTGATTCCGGCCGGAGGACTCATCCAGCTATTTAATAATGACTTCGAAATGAACTCTCCTGTTTGCCCTGGCCTCTGTTGAATTCTTGTTCTTTGATGTCGGCACCTCAGGCATGGCAAGCCTCGTCTCGCCATAGGCGATCGCTGTCAGGCGATCAGCTGCGATACCGCCATCCTTCATGAGATATTCCTTCACGGCATTCGCCCTTCTCTCGCTCAGCGCCATGTTGTGTTCCTCAGAACCGTGGGCACAGGCATGTCCCTCGATCTGGACCCTGACGCCGGGATTGTCCTTCAGTGTCTTGACGTCTCTCCCGAGAATCTCCCGAGCCTCCCTGGTGAGAGTTGCCTTGTCAAAATCAAAGTGAATGTCCTCAAGTATGATCTTGACCGGCTCAGGCTTCACCACAGGTTTTGGTTCCGGCTTCGGCTCCGGTTTTGGAGCAGGTTTCACCTCGGGCTTCGGCTCGGGTTTCGGTTCCGGTTTTGGAGCAGGCATTGGTTCAGGCTTAGGCGCAGGTGCGGCCTTCGGGGTCTTGCCTCCGAAGGTGAAGGTAAGCCCGGCCGTGGCTACGACGCTGTGGAAGTCGGTCAGCACATCGCGGACATCGGTGCGGAATGCGACGCTATCCGTGAACGAGTATTTAAAGCCCAGGCCGAAATTCCCCATGAACTCATTATTCGATTCCTTCCTGATATGTGCGCCGCCGAGACCGGCAAACAGAAACGGATTAAAGGCCTTTTCAGGCGTGAAGTGATACACGACATCGGCATGATACAGCTCGCCTACATGGTTTATATATTCGAACGCCCCCTCAAGTCCCCAGTTTCTCGTAAAATTATATCCTGCGCGAAGGCCGTACACAGGCCGGTCGTCATAATTATGCCCTGGCAGCGCATAGCCGATAAACGGACTAACCTCAAAACTCCCCTGCCTAATCTCCGCTGTCGCAGGAGACGGAACAGATGCCGCAATCAACACCGCCATAAGTAACAGTACAAGTCTGATCATTCATTCCTCCTTTAAAATTGTCGTGGTAATACATACTAGCGCCAAACAGCCATCTTTGCAAGTCCGCAGCAGCACCGGTCAGTACTTGAGGATTTCCAGATAGTCCCGTATGTCGTTTTCTTCTGGACCGGCAGCCTTGAGCTTTTTCAGCATGAGGTCCTCAATCGCCTTCTCCCTGCTGCCGTTATACACAGGGTCAAGCTTCAGGGCCTGCGCCATCGCTGTCGAGGCTTCTCCGTACTTGCCGAGGGCATTGTAGCAGAGGGCCATCCTCATGTACGGAGCGCTGAGGCCCGGCTCCCGGTTGATCACATCCTTGAACGCCGCAAGCGCGGCCTCATAGCGGCCAAGCCTGAAATAGGCATTGCCGATATTGAAATAGGCCTTCTCTGCCGTTGTATAGAGAGGATTGGATATCGCCTTCTTGTAGTAGGTGATTGCGGTTTCGAAACTGCCCGACTTTTCATAGGCAAAACCAAGATTGTTATATGCCTCGGAATAGTCCGGGGCAACCTTGACCGCGCGCTCAAAATATTCAACGGCCTTTGGAATATCATCCAGATGCATCAGGTGCACAATCCCGAGTGCATTCAGGACCTCCTTGTCATTCGGATTCAGTTCAAGGGCCTTATGGAATTCCACATAGGCCTGCTGAATCCTTTTATCGCTGAGGGCTGACACCCCAAGGCGGTAGTGTGCCGTTGCCTCCTGTACCCTGTTCTCAGCCGGCAGTGTCGCGCAACTGCCCGTACAGAAAGCAAAAAGCAGTACTGCCGGAATAAACCACCGTTTCACACTCTCACCTCTTCATTCCTGGAACCTAAAGATGTATTTTCATCCTAACAGGACAGCCCTGTCAAGCAGAGAGGCACGTGCCAATTAATTTTTATCCTCAGCAGGTGATGATGTCAAGGAGTTTTGTGGCCACCTGCTGGCATCCCGCCGCCGTTGTGTGGAAAACCGTCTATCCTGTATACTTACACCATCGCAACCCCGGAGGGCCGTATCCCTGATGAGTGTGGAAAAAATTACCGTTAATCGTTATCTTTACCCCGCGGCAGGCCTGTCAGTCTGGGCCGGGGCTGTCCTGATCATCGGCATCATGGTGTATCGCGCTCCGCTGGACCACTCCGTAACGCCGGTCTACCACGAAGCAGTCGCAAAATGGCTTGCCGCCGCCCCCCTGTATCGCGATTACTCATTTCATTATCCACCCCAGTTCGTTCTCTTCTTCCTGCCGTTTCACAGCATGCCGCCTGCGGCGGGCGACATACTCTGGCGTTGCATCTCGTCCGGGCTGCTGGCCTGGAGTCTCTGGAGAATCATAGCCCTTGCACCCGACCCGCGAGGCACCCTGTTCCTGTGCGCAACGTGGATCGCCCTGCTGCCGGGTCTCGCCGCGATGCGCAACGGACAGGCCAATGTCATTTTTGCGGCCTTCACGACGCTGGCGGCGGCAAATCTCGCCCGGGCGCGATGGTGGCCGGCCTCAGTATATCTTGTCGGCGCAATCGCAGCAAAAGGGGCAATAGGCCTGGTGATGCTCTTGCTGGCTGCCGCCTGGTATCGACCCCTGGTCTGGCGGCTGGCACTGGCGCTGGGTATCTTCCTGGTCATTCCTTTTCTTTTCTATGACAGAGCATACGTGCTTTCCCAGTATCAGCAATATGGGGAGCACCTGCGGGCCTTGTCGGTCAACGAGCGTCATTTCGCCAATGCTGAGGAACTGTTCAGAAAGTTCGGCATCGGCCTTACCGAAAAAGCCTCGCTGCTGGCGAGTATCGGGGCAGGCTTTGCAACACTGATTGCCTGGCTGATCGGCGCCCGGAGAAAGACTGAGCCGGAACGCGCCATGCTGCTCCTGGGGTTGTCCACGACCTACCTCATGCTCTTCAACCCCATGACCGAAATCAACAGCTATGTCATTGTCGCTCCTGTACTGGCCTTTTATGCAGTACAGGCTATGCAGGACAGGAGAAATCATGTTTTCGGATACGGCATCGCATTCATCGGATTATCGATAGGCGGTTTTCCTGAAATATTTCGCGGGTTCGACCGGGACCTCGATTTGTGGTGGCCGCCCCTGATGATTGCTCCGTTCGGCGCGCTTCTGGTATATTCGATCTTTTCCGACAGGCTCATCCGCAGCACACAGGAAATGCAGCACCTGAAAACAAACTTATAAGGAGTAACGATGACCAACAATGACCTGCTTCGCAGAATACGCTACGCCCTGGACATCAGCGACCCGGCAATGATCGGGATATTCAAATTATATGATCATGTCATTGATCAGACGGAACTTTCCGGTCTTCTGAAAAAGGAGGATGAAGAAGCTCATATCCCCTGCAGTGATGCGGTTATGAGACTATTCCTCGACGGCCTGATCCTTTACCGCCGGGGGGGGGACAAGCTTGTCAGGGATTCGGAAGACGCTCCTGAACCGGCCCTGACAAACAATGATATACTGAAGAAAATCAGGATCGCGCTCGAACTGAAGGAGGAAGACATGCTCCGGATTTTGGAACTGGCTGATATCAGGGTGTCGAAATCGGAACTGAGTGCCCTTTTCAGAAAAAAGGGTCACAAAAACTACCGCGAATGCGGTGACCAGTTTCTCAGAAATTTCCTCAACGGACTTACCAAATTCAACCGGGGGTAAGGGGTTCATCCCCCTGCCCCCCGGATGATGGATGTGCAGGCTTTCCGCCGCAGCTGATCCGCAGACTGCAGCGCTACTTCATTTTCTTCACCATTTCTGATACCGGAATCGCGGCAAGGGTTAGCATATGAACGGAACCGCGCGAGCCAAGCTCAAGCGACATATTCATGACCGTCTCGTTGTCCTTTGCCTCGACAATGTTCACAAAATCATACGGCCCGAGGACCGCATACTGTTCCTTCACCTTAATCCCCATCTTTGCCAGTTCCTTGTTCACCTCGAGAATCCTCTTTGGGTTCTCCTTGATCGTCTTCCTGCCCTCGTCGGTCAGAGTGCTCAGAATTACATAGGTAGCCATACGGTTCTCCTTTCAGAATGATTTGCCTATCTCACTTATACCCGCTTTACCAGGCCGTGTCAAGACGCTAAGACGGCAATCTAAAGTTACAATTTGACAAAGGGCAGGTACTTTAGCCATCGGGAATAGTTACAGTTACGGTGCAGTCACGGTGGCCCTGTTGACGCCCCTCTGAAAAAGTTACGATACATATTCGACATTGAAGTTTGATGGATCATTACAGCC
>CAZCKU010000020.1:0-46075 GCA_964499365.1 uncultured Thermodesulfovibrio sp. | reverse complement strand
GGTTTGCGATCAGAGAGGGCGGCAGGACGGTCGGTGCCGGCGTCGTTACTGAGGTCCTGGAGTAAACGTGAATCAAAAAATCAGAATTAAACTAAAAGCATATGATCACCGGGTACTCGATCAGTCCCTGCGGGAGATAGTCGATACGGCACGCAGGACAGGAGCACGGGTTGCAGGGCCGGTCCCTCTCCCGACGCATATCAGCAAGATAACGGTCCTCAGGTCTGTCCACGTCGACAAAAAATCGCGGGAGCAGTTTGAGATCAGGACCCACAAGAGACTGCTTGACATACATGATGCCACCCCTCAGACGGTTGATGCGCTGATGAAGCTGGAACTTGCTGCAGGTGTGGATGTGGAGATAAAGCTATGACAGGGATCCTCGGAAAAAAAATTGGCATGACGCAGGTGTTTGATGAAAACGGCAGGATGTGGCCGGTAACCGTTGTCGAAGCCGGTCCCTGCTGTATTGTCCAGGTCAAGACCCTCGAAAAGGATGGCTATGAGGCGGTAAAGCTCGGCTTCTTCGAAGTGAAAAAGGAGAAGCGGGTGACCAAGCCGATGAAGGGCGTCTTCAAGAAGGCAGGGGTAGCCCCCTACAGACTCCTCCGGGAGTTCCCCATGGGAGACCTTAAGGTCGGCGAGATGCTGACAGTCGATAAGTTCAAAAAAGGTGACATTGTTGCCGTCTCCGGGATTTCAAAAGGCAAGGGGTTTCAGGGTGTCATGAAAAGGCACAACTATGCCGGCGGTCCTGGTTCACACGGCTCAATGTTTAACAGGGCGCCCGGTTCGATAGGCGCAAGCTCATTCCCTTCGCGTGTCTGGAAGAACAAGGGAATGCCGGGACATATGGGATCGGAGCGGGTTACGGTCAAAAACCTTGCAGTTGTTGATGTAAGGGCCGAGCAGAACCTCATCCTGATCCATGGTGCCGTTCCCGGCTCAAAAGGCACCTACCTTGAGATTAGAAAGGACGACTAGGATGCCGGAACTTGAAATAAAAGATAAAAACAATAAAGCGGTCGGAAAGATCGCGCTGTCCGACGATGTTTTTGGCGTTACGGCAAAGCAGGGTGTGGTACACGGCGCTGTCGTGAACTTCCTCGCAAACCAGCGGCAGGGTACGCACTCAACCAAGACCAAGGGTTTTGTCAGCGGCGGCGGAAAGAAACCGTGGAAACAGAAGCACACCGGACGCGCTCGTTCGGGAAGCAGCCGCTCTCCTCTGTGGAGGGGTGGCGGTATCGTCTTCGGCCCCCAGCCCAGGGATTATTCCTACGACTTGCCGAAAAAGGCCAAGAAACTGGCGCTGAAGGCGGTGCTGTCCGGAAAACTCGCAGACGGAGAGGTTTCGGTGATCGACAACCTTTCCTTCGAGAAGCCCCGGACGAAGGATATGGTTACCATTCTGCAGAGCCTTGAGTTCGCGGGCAAGAGCGTTCTGGTCATTGTACCGGAATATAACAAGACCGTAATGCTTTCGGCCAGAAACATCCCGGGCGTTACTGTCCGCTGCGTGACGGACCTGAATTCGTATGATATTGCAGTCCATAACCGGCTGCTGATGACGAAGCAGGCCGCTGAAATGCTGTCGGAGGCATCAAAGAAATGAAGAGCGTTTATTCGATCATAAAAAAACCATTGTTTACCGAGAAGGGAAACGCCCTCAAGGAAAGTGAGAACAAGATCCTTGTCGAGGTTGAGCGGGATTCCAATAAGCTCGAAATAAAGAAGGCTGTTGAAGAGATCTTCAAGGTCAAGGTCGAGAAGGTTTCGACAGTCAAGATTTATGGAAAGTGGAAGCGGTATGGGAAATATGTCGGCAAGCGGCCGGACAGAAAAAAGGCCGTCATTACCCTGAAGCAGGGTGAAAAACTTGATTTTATTGAAGGTGCATAATGGGAATTAAGAAATATAAACCAACATCACCAGGCGTACGATTCCGCACCGTCATGGATTATGCGGAGATTACCTCGACAGAGCCGGTCAAGGCGCTGCTGAAGCCGCTGAGGAAGACGGGTGGAAGAAACAACACCGGGGGTGTCACCGCGTGGCAGAGAGGCGGCGGCAACAGAAGAAAATACCGGTTGATCGATTTCAAGAGGGATAAGGCCGGCGTGCCGGCAGTGGTAGCGACGATCGAGTACGATCCGAACCGCTCCGCGAGGATTGCGCTGCTGAAATACCGCGATGGCGACAAGAGATATATTATCGTTCCTGCAGGCCTGAATGTAGGTCAGGAGGTCGTTTCAGGCAGGGGGGCCGAGATCAAGGTCGGCAATGCCCTTCCCCTCAGCGATATCCCGCTCGGTACTTTTATCCATAACATAGAGCTGCGTCCGGGGCAGGGTGCCAAGATGGTCAGAAGCGCCGGCTCCTCCGCGCAGTTGATAGCGAAAGAGGAGGCCTATGTGCAGGTGAAGGTGGCCTCGGGAGAAGTACGGCGTATTCCGTCGAAATGTATGGCAACGATTGGCCAGGTCGGCAACCCTGAACATGAGAACGTTTCTTTCGGCAAGGCCGGAAGGAGCAGGTGGGTCGGCAGGAGGCCGCATGTCAGGGGTGTTGCGATGAACCCGATTGACCATCCGCTGGGTGGTGGTGAGGGCAGGAGTTCAGGAGGACGGCCGCCATGCACACCGTGGGGCAAGCCTGAAGGCATCAAGACGAGGAACAACAAAAGAACTGATATGTATATCGTGAAGAGGAGGAAGTAACCTTGCCGCGTTCTTTAAAGAAGGGCCCGTTTGTCGACGAGAAATTGATGAAGAAGGTTCAGGAGAGCATCGCATCAGGTGAGAAGAAGCTGATCAAGACTTGGTCTCGGCGGTCGATGATACTTCCTGATTTCATAGGATATACGTTCGCTGTGCATAACGGCAAAAAGTTCATACCGGTCTATGTCACGGAGAATATGGTGGGTCACAAACTCGGAGAATTTTCTCCGACAAGGACCTTTAAGGGCCATGCAGGCTCAGGGAAGACTACTTCAGTAAAGTAAAGGGTTATGCATATGGATGCAAAAGCTAAAGTTAAATATGTGAGAGTCACCCCGAGGAAGGCGCAGAGGGTTGTTGATCTGATCAGGGGGAAGAAGGCTGGAGAGGCGCTGCTGTCACTGAAGTTTATGCCGTACGGTGGGGCGCGCGTCGTCGAAAAAATTCTGAAGTCGGCCATGTCGAATGCCGAGCAGAAGAACGCCAATGTCGACTCGGAGGCGCTGATCATCAGCAGGGCGAGTGTTGATCAGGGCTCGACGATGAAGCGTGTCGAGCAGAGATCGATGGGCAGGGCAAACATGATCAAGAAAAGGACCTGTCATATCACTCTGATATTGACAGAAAAATAATCAGGAGGATACTTTGGGCCAGAAGACGCACCCGACGGGTATAAGATTAGGCATAACAAGAACTTGGGACTCGAGATGGTACCTGAAAAAGGGATATGCTGATCAGTTGCTGCAGGATATCATTATTCGCAGGGAGATCAAGGATAAGCTGTTTCACGCCGGGGTCTCGAGAATCGAGATAGAGCGCGCCGGTCAGAAAATACGGGTTATCATTCATACCGCCCGTCCGGGGATCATCATCGGGAAAAAGGGTGCTGAGGTCGAAAAACTCCGCAAGGATATTGAGCTTCTGAGCGGCAAGCAGGCGGCCGTCGATATCAAGGAAATCCGGAAGCCCGAAATCGATGCACAGCTGGTGGCCGAAAACATCGCTCTCCAGCTTGAGAAGAGGGTTGCCTTCAGGCGTGCCATGAAGAAGTCGGTTGCCTCGGCATTGCGCTTTGGGGCTCAGGGTATCAAGATCGCATGTGCCGGCAGACTTGCCGGGGCTGAAATAGCAAGAACTGAATGGTACCGCGAAGGAAGAGTTCCCCTTCATACATTCAGGGCGGATATAAACTATGGCTTCGCGCAGGCGAAGACCACCTACGGAATAATCGGCGTGAAGGTCTGGGTCTATACCGGTGAAGTGCTGCCGGAGGTTGTGCGGCCCGCGACTGAAGCCGCAGCGATATAAGAGGTTTTTGCCATGTTAATGCCAAAGAAAGTCAAATTCAGGAAGATGCAGAAGGGTAACATGAACGGCAAGGCCTATACCGGTTCGGAGGTCTCTTTTGGGGAATTCGGACTCAAGGCCATGGAGCCTGGCTGGATAACGTCCCGGCAGATCGAAGCGGCTCGAATCGCCATCAACAGGCACGTCAAGCGGGGCTGTAAGGTCTGGATCCGCATATTC
Source organism: uncultured Thermodesulfovibrio sp. (assembly GCA_964499365.1). Classification (GTDB taxonomy): domain Bacteria; phylum Nitrospirota; class Thermodesulfovibrionia; order Thermodesulfovibrionales; family UBA6898; genus PALSA-1316. The sequence goes on along the minus strand of CAZCKU010000020.1, from coordinate 41,828 downwards.
CCCGACAAGCCCATAACCAAGAAGCCGGCGGAAACAAGAATGGGTAAGGGAAAAGGCGCACCTGAGTATTGGGTGGCGGTCATCAAGCCCGGCAGGGTCATCTACGAGATGTCCGGCGTCACCGAGGCAGTAGCCAAAGAGGCGCTCCGCCTGGCAGCACATAAGCTTCCTTTGTCGATGAAATTTGTCAGAAGGGAGGAGAACGTCATATGAAGATAGCGGAACTGAGAGACAAGAGTGCGGACGAGCTCCTCAAAAAAGAGCAGGACCTGAGGAAGGAGCTTTTCAATCTCAGGTTTCAGAAGGCGACCGGCGAGATAGAAAATCCGATGCGTATAAGAACGCTGAGGAAGGACATTGCAAGGGTACTGACGGTGCTGACTGAAAAGCAGCATAAAGATGCATAACCTCGGTATAACATACTAGATCTGGAAGGTAAAGATGGCAGACAAGGTTTATACAGGCAAAGTAGTGAGCACCAAGATGGAGAAGACGGTCGTTATCGCGGTCACGAGGCAGTTTCAGCACCCTGTCTACAAGAAGACCGTTAAGAAGGTGACCAAGTTTAAGGCTCATGATGCAGACAATTCGTGCACGATCGGCGATGATGTCAAGATCATTGAGACCAGGCCGATCAGCAAAGACAAGCGGTGGCTGGTCCTTGAAATCATGGGTAAATCGCAAAGGAGCAGCGAAAAATGATCCAGCTAAGGACTATGCTTGAAGTAGCAGACAACTCGGGCGCGAAAAAGGTCCAGTGTGTAAAGGTCCTTGGCGGGTCTCAGCGCCGGTATGCGCGGCTCGGCGATGTTGTCGTCGTCAGCGTTAAAGAGGCCCTGCCGGACAGCAATATCAAGAAGGGTTCGGTTACGAAGGCGGTTGTTGTCCGTACCCGGAGAGAGGCGAAGCGGCCTGACGGTTCGTATATACGGTTTGACCAGAATGCGGTTGTCCTGATCAATGCTCAGGGCGAACCGGTTGGTACGAGAATCTTCGGTCCGGTGGCGCGCGAGCTGCGCTGGAAGGATTACATGAAGATTATCTCACTCGCACCAGAGGTCCTTTAGGAGGAAACATGAGTTTGGGTATAAAGAAAGAAGATACAGTCCACGTCCTCACCGGGAAGTACAAGGGGAAGCAGGGCAGGGTGCTGAGTGTCGATAAGACTGCAGGACGGGTATTGATCGAGAAGATCAATATCATCAAAAAGCATATGAAGCCGAACAAGACATATTCTCAGGGCGGTATTATCGAAAAAGAGGCCCCGATACAGTTGTCGAACGTTATGCTGGTCTGTCCGAAATGCAATAAGCCTTCGAAAATTGCGGCGACGGTGATTGATGGCGGCAAAAAACATCGCTCGTGTAAAAAATGCAAGGAGGTTATAGATTAGGCATGGCGGCTCCACGGATGAAAGAGAAGTACCAGAAAGAGATTATTCCTGCGATGATGAAGGATTTTACCTACCGGAACATCATGCAGGTTCCAAAATTACAGAAGATCGTACTGAACGTCGGCCTGGGCGAGGCTATTCAGAACATCAAGCTTCTCGATGCAGCCCAGAAAGAGCTTGGGATGATCACCGGCCAGAAGCCGGTCGTGACCAAGGCAAAGAAATCCATTGCGACATTCAAGCTGCGTGAGGGTATGCCGATCGGGTGCAAGGTGACGCTTCGCGGTGACACCATGTATGAGTTCCTTGACCGGCTGATCACCATTGCTCTTCCGCGCATACGCGACTTCAGGGGCGTATCGGGCAAATCGTTCGACGGCCGGGGCAACTATGCCCTTGGCATCCGGGAACAGTTCATATTTCCCGAGATAGATTACGATAAGGTTGAAATGGTTCACGGACTGGACGTCATCGTCTGCACCTCTGCAGCGACAGACAAGGAAAGTAAGGCGCTGCTGCGTTACTTTGGCATCCCTTTTAGAAATTAGCGAGGTACTGTAATGGCAAAGACGTGTATGATAGAAAAGTCAAAACGGCCGCCCAAATTCGGTGTTCGGGCGCATAACCGCTGCAAGGTTTGCGGCAGGCCGAGAGGCTATCTCAGGCAGTTTGGCATGTGTCGTATATGCTTCAGGACACTGGCGTTGCGCGGCCAGATACCTGGGGTAACGAAGTCAAGCTGGTAGTATATGATTTATAGGGAGGATTTTGATGTTAACTGACCCAATCGCAGATATGCTCACAAGAATCAGGAATGCTGCCATGATCAAGGCCGAAAAGGTCGATGTTCCTGCATCACGCCTGAAGCTTGAGATTGCAAAGATACTGAAGGAAGAAGGCTTTATCAGGGCATACAAGATACTGAAGGACAAGAAACAGGGCATTCTCAGGATCACCCTGAAATATACGGCTGACAATGCACCGATAATATCAGGCATCAAGAGGATCAGTAAACCCGGCAGACGGGTCTACGCAGGCAAGGATGAAATTCCCAGCGTGATGGGCGGGGTTGGTGTTTCCATCCTCTCCACCTCGAGAGGGATATTCGTTGACAAGACATGCAAGCGTGAGAAGGTCGGCGGGGAAATCCTCTGTTACGTCTGGTAAAGGAGAATCATACATGTCGAGAATTGGCAAAAAACCGATAGAGATCCCGAGCGGAGTCAATGTGACCCTCGCCGGAAATACTGTCAAAGTAAAAGGCCCGAAGGGTGAGCTTGGCTGGAGTTTCCCGGAGGGGACCGAGTTGTCGGTCAAGGACAACGCCATCGCTGTTGTCAGACGGGATGACGAGAAGAAGACCCGGGCCCTCCATGGTCTGACCAGAAGTCTTGTCGCAAATATGGTCGATGGGGTGACGAAGGGATATCAGCGGGTACTTGATATCGTCGGTGTCGGTTACCGGGCGCAGGTCCAGGGCAGCAAGATCGTTTTGACCCTGGGCTACTCCCATCCGGTGGAGTTTCCGCTTCCTGACGGTATCACTGCAGCGGTGGATCAGAAACAGACGCAGATTACCCTTTCCGGCATCGACAAGCAGAAGATCGGACAGGTGGCTGCGAACCTGAGGTCTCTGAGGAAGCCGGACGCCTATAAAGGCAAGGGCGTGCGCTATGCCGGCGAGCGGTTGAAGCTTAAAGTGGGTAAGACAGGTAAAAAATAACATCGCCGGGGATGGTGCGAATCATCGTCTCCGGGTGAATGACCGGTAGGAGGTTATACGTTGGCCAGGACAAGAGTAATAGGCAGACAGAGGCGTCATGAACGCATCAGGAAGACGGTAGGCGGGACTACGGAAAGGCCACGGCTTTCCGTTTTCAGGAGCCTCAATAATATATATGCGCAGGTCATTGATGATACGACCGGCACGACGATGGTCGCGGCCTCCAGCCTCGACAGTTCCCTTCGTGCGCTTACGCAGCATAAGGGCAATAGCAAAACAGCGCGTGAGGTCGGATTGCTGATAGCCGGCAGGGCTAAGGAAAAGGGAATAAACAAGGTTGTGTTCGACAGAAGCGGTTACCTCTATCACGGAAGGATTAAGGCCCTTGCCGAGGCAGCACGGGAAGCCGGACTGGAATTTTAGAATGACTGATAAAGGTTCAAGGAGGTAAGGTGGCTAGGATCAACCCGGAAGGATTGAATTTAAAAGACAAGGTGGTCTTCATCAATAGAGTGGCGAAGGTCGTCAAGGGTGGACGGAGATTTTCATTCAGCGCCCTCGTTGTCGTCGGTGACGGCGAAGGCACGGTCGGCATCGGCAAGGGCAAGGCTGCCGAGGTCCCTGAGGCGATCAGGAAGGCTGTTGAACAGGCCAAGAAATCCCTCTTGAAATTCCCGATGAAGGACGGAACGATCCCACACCGGATTATCGGAAAATACAGTGGCGGTCAGGTTATCATGAATCCGGCTCCCAAGGGAACGGGACTGATTGCGGGTGGAGCGGTCAGGGCCATCCTCGAGGTTTCGGGAGTTCAGGACATTGTTGCAAAATCGCTCGGGAACCACAACCCTTTCAATACCGTGCACGCTACGATAGACGGACTTACCGGGTTGAAGGACCCTGAGTATATTATCAAGTTGCGCGGCAAGGGTGAGGAAGAGGCACAGGAGGCGAACACCTAATGCTTAAGATAGTGCTGAAAAAAGGATATATCGGAATTCCGGTGAAGCAGCGCAGGACCCTTGAGGCCCTCGGTCTGAAAAGGATCGGCGCCTCAGTGAAGCGTGAAGACAACAAGGCAATTAAGGGAATGATCAACAGGGTCTCTCACCTGGTGGCCGTCGAGACAGTATCGGAATAGCTGGAGGTTAAACGAGATGAATATACAGGATATAAAGCCTGCTGAAGGCAGTACACATAAACGCAAACGTGTCGGAAGAGGCGTGGGTTCAGGCCACGGCAAGACATCATGTAAAGGGCACAAGGGACAGAAGGCACGCTCCGGCGGAACGGTCGGCCTTGGATTTGAAGGCGGCCAGATGCCCCTGCAGAGAAGGGTTCCGAAACGCGGGTTCACCAATATCTTCGGAAAAACCTACGCCATTGTCAACCTCGACAGCCTCAACGGCCTGCAGGGGGTAGATCTTATCACTCCCGCCGTTCTGATGGAGAAAAAGGTTGTCAAGGATATGAAAGACGGACTGAAAGTACTGGGCAACGGCAAGATTGAACGCGCGGTTACCGTACAGGCTGCCGCCTTCAGCGCCTCTGCAATTGAGAAGATTACCGCTGCCGGCGGAAAGGCCGAGGTTCTGTAATTGGGACTCCTGTCAAGTTTTCAGAATATATTCAAGATTGAGGAGCTGAAGAGACGCATTTTTTATACCCTTGCGCTCCTGACCGTTTACCGCATCGGATGCCATGTGCCGACTCCCGGGATAAATGGCGAGGAGCTCAGCAAGTTTCTTACCGATAAGGGCGGGGCCTTCATGGGATTCTTCGATATGTTTTCCGGTGGAGCCCTCTCCCGGGTCACCATTTTCGCCCTTGGTATCATGCCGTATATCAGTGCCTCCATCATCATGCAGCTGCTAACCGTCGTTATTCCCGCAATTGGGAAGCTTGCCAAAGAGGGCGAGGCGGGAAAGAAGAAGATTACCCGCTATACGCGGTACGGCACAGTGGTCATCAGCGCGATTCAGTCATTTGGTATTGCTGCGGGACTTGAGAGCATGTCCAACGGCGTCTTCGTGCAGAATCCCGGTTGGTCGTTCAGGCTGATTACCATGATCACCCTTACCGCCGGGACCGCGTTTATCATGTGGCTTGGTGAGCAGATAACCGAACGGGGAATCGGCAACGGTATATCGCTGATCATCTTTGCGGGTATTGTGGCACGCTTCCCGAATGCAATCGTCAGCACCATCCGGCTTATCCAGGCCGGTGAACTCTCCATATTCTTTGTCCTGTTCCTGGTTGTCATGATGGTCGCGGTCATCGGGGCCATTATCATGATGGAGCGCGGTCAGCGGAAGATACCGGTCCAGTACGCCAAGCGTGTTGTCGGGAAAAAAGTCTATGGGGGGCAGTCGACGCACCTGCCGCTCAAGATCAATACTGCCGGGGTTATTCCTCCTATCTTTGCATCATCGATCATCATGTTCCCGGCGACAATCGCCGGATTTATCGCAATCCCGTGGGTGCAGTCGATCGCCAAACAGCTTTCGCCCGGCACCGTGGTTTATACCATGCTCTATGTCAGCATGATCTTCTTCTTCGCGTACTTTTATACGGCTATCGTCTTTAATCCCGTTGATATTGCCGACAATCTGAAGAAATACGGCGGTTATGTTCCCGGCATCAGGCCCGGCCAGAAGACCTCGGAATATCTCTACCGGGTGTTGTCGCGCCTGACGTTCGTCGGTGCAATTTATCTTGCCGTCGTCTGCGTTATCCCGGAGGTGCTGATCAACCGATTTGGCGTCCCGTTCTATTTCGGCGGCACATCACTGCTGATAGCAGTCGGTGTTGCGCTCGATACAGTATCGCAGATTGAGTCGCATCTGGTGACGCGTTCTTATGACGGGTTCCTGAAAAAGGGCAGAATCAGGGGCCGGCGCAGCTGACGGCCGGTGAGCCGACAGTATCGGGATTGAACGGTGGCGGCCGCGATGGTTGCCCCTTTCTGAAGGTGAAGCGTGATCTTCCTCAAATCACAAGATGAAATAGAGGCAATGGCAAAACCCTGCGGGGTTGTTGCAGACGTCCTGGGATCGCTCAGCCGGATCGTCAAAGCCGGAATGACGACAAAAGAGATCGAGGATTTTGCTGATGATCGTATCCGTGCCCTCGGGGGCAAATCGGCATTTAAAGGGTACCGGGGGTATCCGGGCAGTATCTGTGTTTCGGTCAATGAACAGGTCGTGCACGGCATTCCATCGGGCAGGCGGATCGCTGAGGGTGATCTTGTCAGTGTAGATGTCGGGGTCTTCATGAACGGATTCTACGGTGACGCGGCTATAACACTTGCGGTCGGGACCGTGTCCGCAGAAGATGCGGCGCTGATGAAGGCGACCGAGGAAGCGCTCTATAAAGGGATAGAGAAGGCTGTAGAGGGGAACAGGCTTTTTGATATATCCCATGCCATACAGCAGCATGTCGAAAAGCAAGGGTTTTCAGTTGTGAGGATGTTTGTAGGGCACGGAATCGGCAGGGAGATGCATGAAGAGCCTCAGATTCCGAACTACGGGACCCCGGGCCAGGGGCCGAGGCTGAGAAAGGGGATGACCCTCGCCATTGAGCCGATGGTTAATGCCGGAACGTATGAGGTGAAAGTCCTCGCAGATAAATGGACAGCAGTGACACTCGATGGCAGAAAGTCGGCTCACTTTGAGCATACAGTCTGCATTACGGAAGATCTGCCGAGAATATTGACGAAATATAACTGAAAGATTATAATAAACGTTTATGGCAAAAGAAGACAGTATAGAAGTTCAGGGTTCGATTTTGGAAACACTGCCGAATGCCATGTTCAGGGTTGAACTGGAGAATGGCCAGGTGATCCTGGCGTATGTCTCAGGCAAGATGCGGATGCATTTTATCAAGATACTGCCGGGGGATAAGGTCACGATTGAATTGTCGCCGTATGACCTTACCAAGGGCAGGATAACATACCGATTCAAATAGACGATAAATGTGAGGAGTCACCATGAAGGTTCGTTCATCAGTTAAGCCGATATGCTCGAAATGCAGGGTTATCAAGAGAAAGGGTGTTATCCGCATTATATGCGATAACCCCAAACATAAACAGAGACAGGGATAAAAGAGGAGGTATACATTGGCGAGAATCGCTGGAGTTGATTTGCCAAAGAATGAGCGCATTGAGATAGGCCTGACGAGGATATTCGGCATAGGAAGGTCTCTTTCCCAGAAGATCCTGGAAGAGGTTGGAGTCGACTCTCACGTCAGAGTCAAGGACCTCAAGGATGAGGACGCTGTCAAGATCAGGGCCGTCATCGAGAGGGACCTCCGGGTTGAGGGCGATCTCAGGCGTGATATTTCGATGAGTATCAAGAGATTGACCGATATCGGATGCTATAGAGGAACCCGCCACAGGGCAGGCCTGCCGTTACGGGGGCAGAGGACGAAGACGAACGCCCGTACACGCAAAGGTCCGAGAAAAGCTGTTGTCGGAAAGAAGAAGGAGGCTTAGCCCATGGCTCAGAGAAAAAAAGGGGTCAAGAAGGATAAACGGCATATAACCAGTGGTTCTGCCTATATTCAGGCGACCTTTAACAATACGATCGTGACGATTACGGATCCGACAGGAGGCGTAATCACCTGGTCGAGTGCAGGCAATCTTGGTTTTAAGGGCTCACGAAAAGGCACCCCGTACGCAGCGCAGATTGCTGCCGAGGCAGCAGCCAAGAAGGCCATTGACATTGGTATGAAGCAGGTTGATGTCTACGTCAAAGGACCGGGGGCCGGCAGGGAGTCTGCGATTCGCGCGCTGCAGGCAGCGGGTCTGGACATAAACCTGATTAAGGATGTAACACCGGTACCGCATAATGGCTGCAGGCCGCCGAAGAGGAGGAGAGTGTAAGTGGCAAGATATTCAGGACCGCAGTGCAGGATATGCCGCAGGGAAACAGAAAAACTGTTCCTGAAGGGAGATCGTTGTTTTACGGAAAAGTGCGCTGTTGAGCGGAGGCAATACCCTCCGGGACAGCACGGTCAGCGGCGTGGCAAGCTCTCCGATTATGGCGTGCAGTTGAGGGAAAAACAGAAGGTCCGTAACAGCTATGGCGTGCTGGAGAGGCAGTTCAGAAAATGCTTCCACCAGGCGACGAGAAAGAAAGGTGTTACGGGTGAGGTTCTCCTGCAGATAATGGAGACGAGACTGGACAACGTTGTCTATCGTATGGGCTTTGCTCCGAACAGGACGAGCGCCCGGCAGTTGGTCTGCCATGGTCACTTTATGGTCAACGGCAGGGAGGTCAATATACCTTCTTGCGCACTCGCAAAGGGTGCTACGGTCGAGGTGAAAGAGGCGAGCAGGAAGATTCCTCTTATCGTAGACAGTATTGCCAAGGCCGAGCAGCGGGGGATTCCCGCCTGGGTAGAAGTCGACTTCGCGAACTTCAAAGGTAAGGTTGCAGAGATACCGGAGAGAGAAGAGATACAGCTTCCTGCTCAGGAACAGCTCATCGTCGAGCTGTATTCAAAGTAGTACAGTAGAAAACGGAAGGCAATGGTGCGAGGAGTCCTCTGCCATGCCTTTTCGTCTGAATGCGTATAAAATTTAAGGCATATAGGGAGGCCTTATGAATTTAAGGAAAAAAGGCTTTCAACTACCTGAGAAGATCAGGTTTGATGAAGAGACGCTTACCAGTGATTACGGCAAGCTCATTGTAGAGCCGCTGGAGCGGGGTTTTGGCACAACCATGGGGAATGCGCTGAGAAGGATACTGCTTTCCTCGCTTGAAGGTGCGGCAATCACCGCGGTGAAGATATCGGGTGCGCTGCATGAGTTTTCGACCATCAACGGGATCAAGGAAGATGTCATCAATATCATCCTTAACCTGAAATCGGTGCGGTTCAGGTATCACGGGACCGGCAGCAAGATTGCAACGTTCCAGGTGAAAGGCCCCGGGCAGGTCAAGGGCTCTGACATTCAGGCTGATTCATCTATTGAGGTCCTGAACCCCGAACAGGTGATCGCAACGCTTGACAAGGGCGCTTCATTTGATGCCGAGGTCTATATCAGAAACGGCAAGGGCTACCTTTCCGCTGAAAGAAACAAGGAGAGCCTTCCGGTATCGATGATAGCCGTCGATGCAGTGTTTACACCGATGAAGAAGGTGAACTTCTGGGTAGAGAAGGCTCGTGTCGGGAGAGACACCGATTATGACCGGCTTGTTCTTGAACTCTGGACGGACGGGAGCATTACCCCTGAGAAGGCGATTTCGCAGGCCGCCACGATCCTGATCGAGCATTTCGACCTCCTGATCTTTGAGGAAGATGATGCGGATGTGGTGTCTGCTGACGAAGCTGCGGTGAAGCATGGCGACGAAGGCGCAGCATCGCTGAACGACAACCTCTTCAAAAACGTCGACGAGCTGGAACTGTCGGTGCGGTCGTATAACTGCCTGAAGAATGCCAATATCAAGACAATTCATGAGCTTGTACAGAAGACCGAGCCCGAGATGCTCAAGACGAAGAATTTCGGAAGGAAATCGCTCAACGAGATCAAGGAAATCCTTGGCAGAATGGGACTCCATCTGGGCATGAAGATAGACCTTGACAGCCTCAGTAAAGACGCTGTATTACAATCCGGAGGTATCAACGACGATGCGTCATAAAGTAGATGGAAGATTGTTTGGCAGGCCCGCGAACCAGCGGAAGGCGCTGCTCCGGTGTCTGGTTACCGCTCTTTTTGAGAACCAGCGCATAGAGACAACGGTTGCCAAGGCCAAGGAGACCAAACGCATTGCAGAGAAGATGATCACCTTTGGAATCAAGGGTGATCTGCATTCGAAGAGACAGGTTTTGACGGTTGTGACCGACAGGACCGTGGCCTCCAAGCTTTTCAACGAAATAGCCCCCCGCTTTACCGGCAGGAACGGCGGATATCTGCGCCTCGTGCACACCAGAAACCGGCTGAAGGATTCTGCTCCCATGGCGATTCTTGAGTTCATCGATTACGAGAGCATCAAGAAGCCGAAGGGCAAGGCTGCAAAGGCAGCTGCGGGTGCCGAGGAAACAAAAGGGAAATAGCCATGAGTGATTTGCTTGTCGGTATTGCCGTCGTTGCCATCTGGATTGTGCTGCAGATGGTCGTCTTCCCCCGGCTGGGGATACAGACCTGAGGGACAAACCCGAAGGTCTCGTGCAAGACCGACACCAAGAATAAATAGCAGAGAGAAAGGGGCCTCCAGGGCCCCTTTCTCTTTATGCGCAACTAATCTTTGATCTGCTGCGTATCGATATTCGCCGCGAACAGCTCGACCAGTTCACGGTCAAACTGCGTGCCTGCCTTATGCCTCAGTTCGAGGATTGCCTCCCCGATGCTGACCGGAACCTTGTAGGACGTGGAGCTGACCATGGCATCAAACGCCTCAGCGACGGCTATAATCCTGGCCCCGAGCGGGATTGCTTCTCCTGCGAGCTGGGAGGGGTACCCCTGACCATCATATCGTTCATGATGGTGGAGGATAAGCGGCGCGATATCAGCGTAAAAGGTTATCGGGTTGATCATCTCATAGCCGATTTCCGGGTGTCGCATATATTCTTCTTTTCTGAAGGCCTCCTCTGAATCTATTTTCATGAAGCCGACATCATGGAGGAGTGAGGCAAAGTATATCCTCCGCCTCTGCTCCTCGGTCATGTTCAAGCCCTTGGCGATAATATTGCTGTAGCGGGCAACCCTCCGTGAGTGGCCCCGCTTCTCGGCAATATGCACGTCAATGGCCTCCAGAAGCAATTCGGTCAGGTGGATCTCGTAGTTCTTCTGATCCTCGTAGAACCGCGTCCTGATGATCGAGATCGCGGCCTGCCCGGCGAGGTACGTGATAATATCCTCATCGCGCTGCCTGAATGCATGCCCGTTCCTTTTGTTCAGGAGTTCGAGGACCCCAATCACGCCCGAGCGGGCAGTCAGGGGAATGCAGAGGAGAGACTTTGTTTCATAGCCCGTCAGGGCATCGATGTCGGCATTGAACCGGCTGTCTGCAGAGACATCCTGAAGCCTGACCGTCTGTCCGTTCTCGGCAACCCACCCCGTAATCCCCCTGCCCGCGTCAACGACCGTGCCGACCAGCTGGGAAGCCTTCTCTCCCCTGACGATCTTGAACACCAGCTTTTCGCCCTCGCAGAGCAGAATGGAACCCGCGTCAGCATTGGTGATCGCCATCGCGTTGTCAAGGATCTTTTCGAGGAGGATATCGCCATACATTTCCTCACGCAGGTCGCGGGTAATGCCCAGCAGCTGTTCCAGTTTGCCACTGTAGTCACGGATGATCCTCATGACCTGACGGGAGATCCTGATGAACAGAGAGAGGCCGATCAGCGACAGGAAAAAAGACAGCGCGATAATCAGATGTATCGAGACTTCGGGGATAAAATCAAAAAATGAGCGGAAGGCAGGATGGAGGAGGTATAAAATGACACCGAAGAGCGTCACGATGACAACGGTTGTTGTCGCTATCGATAAACGGATCTTCCTGTCTACTTCATGGATAGCAGAGCCTTCGCCTTTGAGCTGCTCATCGGACATAATAAACTTTACTGTAGATGCGGGATTATGTCAATGACGACGGCAATGATGGCGGAGCCATACTCGGCAGCATACGAGCACAGGGCCCGCATCCCTCCTGTCAGGACACCGGAAGGGCCGGGCGCTTCCCCGGATAATGTAGTACAATATCGGTACAGGTTGCCGACAGCATGATCCCGTTTAAAGACGATAATCCGACGCAGACCGTACCCTTTGTAACGGTGCTGCTCATCGTCATAAACATAGCCGTATTCGGACTGCAGCTCTTCTCCGCGCGGAGCGGACAGGAGATTGTTTTTGCCTACGGGGCCATTCCCGAGAATATTCTGCACCTCAATTCTACCCAGCCGATACCCGCGCTGATGACGCTCTTTACCTCGATGTTCATGCACGGCGGGTTGCTGCATCTGGGGGGTAATATGCTCTATTTCTGGATCTTCGGTGATAATATCGAGGACAGGCTGGGTCACCTCCGGTTTCTTGTATTTTATCTGTTCTGCGGCGTTATCTCTGCCTATGCGCATGCTGCTGCAGATCCGGGATCGTCGGTCCCCATGATAGGGGCAAGCGGCGCCATTTCGGGTCTGCTCGGCGCCTATCTGCTGCTCTTTCCCTCTGCGCGCATTAACACGCTGGTATTTCTCGGGTTCTTTGTTCAGGTGATAAAAATTCCGGCCTTGATAGTTATTGGATTTTGGGCTATTATACAGATCTTGAGCGGTTTACTGTCACAGGGGGGGCTGCACCACGGCGGTGTCGCCTGGTTTGCCCACGTGGGCGGGTTTCTGGCCGGACTCTTGACGATAAAATTATGGATGCCAGGGAGGTTTCGAAGGTGATAGTTATCTGTCCGAAATGTGCTATTAAGCTGAAAGTCGACGAGACGAAACTCTCTCCCGCGGGTTCAAAATTCAAGTGTCCCAAGTGTGCGGCTGTCCTTGTCGTCAAAAGGCCCGCAGCCCAGCAGAAGAAGGAGCTGAACAGTTCGACCGTCCTTGTCGCCCATGCCAACCCGTCTCTGCTGCAGGAGATCAGTTCGATACTGACGTCCGGGGGCTATAAGGTCATTACCGCTTCCGACGGGATTGATCTGATGGTCAAGGCCCTGAAGGAGCTGCCTTTCCTCTCTATTATCGAGGTGGCGCTCCCCAAGATATACGGGTTTGAAGTCTGCCGCAGGGTAAAGGCGAGGGCTGAAACAAAGGACATGAAGTTCATTCTGATCCCCGCGATCCATGACAAGACGAAATACCGCAGGGAGCCTACCTCGCTGTATGGTGCAGATGACTATATCGAGGAGTTTGATATTGCTGCTCACCTGCTTGAAAAAATCCACAACCTGAAGGGCGGGGGGCAGCCGTCTGATGTTCCCCGGCCGGGTCCCGAGCCGCTGCCTGCTGGTGCAGCTGCCGCCTCAACTGCCCCGGCAGCTGACAGGGGTGTGAAGTCCGAGCAGCCGGCACAGACCGTTCAACAGCCCGCACCCGATGAGAAGATCGAGAAGGCCAGGCGTCTTGCACGGACGATTATCAATGATATACATCTCTACAACGTCGCCAAGGTTGAGGCGGCGATCAAGGCCGGTGATTTTTATGGGGCCTTTGCCTCCGAGATCAAGGAGGGGAAGAAACTGTATGACAACAGGATTCCCCAGGAGGTCCGGGATGTTTTCGACTACTACCGGGAGGCTATTGAAAACTTTATTGCTGCCCGGAAGGGGGCTTCGGCATAATATATTCAGTGATAAGTGCCTGAATATATTCATTTTATTTCATTTTTTGGCCTTTGTACTGTTTTTTTTCATTTTTTCCCTGAAAACTCTTGCCAAACCGATTTGATTCCTGTTATATTAGCACTCAAGCAGGTTGAGTGCTAATAACCCACAAACTACTATTCCAGGAAAGGAGAGAAACGCATGAAATTTAAGCCACTGAAGGACAGGGTATTCGTATCCTACTCTGAAGAAGGAGAAAAGACCGCCGGCGGTATCTATATCCCGGACTCGGCCAAGGAAAAGCCCCAGAAGGGAAAGATTGAGGCAGTTGGTTCTGAGGTTAAAGAGGTGAAGGTCGGCGACACGGTACTTTTCGACAAGTATTCCGGCTCAAAGGTCAATATGGACGGAACTGACTATCTGATCGTCAAGGAAGAAGATATTCTCGGTATCGTTCAGTAATTCAGAGCATCATTTACTGGAGCACTCCAGAAATACGTCCCGTATAATTCGAACGAAATAACAATTCTCAGGAGGAACTAATATATGGCAAAGCAGCTTCTATTTGATGAAGCAGCAAGAAGCTCGATGTTGAAGGGCATTACGCTGCTGACTGATGCAGTAAAGGCAACCCTTGGCCCCAAGGGCAAGAATGTCGTTATCGACAAGAAATACGGTGCACCGACGATCACCAAGGACGGCGTGACGGTCGCCAAGGAAGTCGAACTGAAGGACGCCTATGAAAATATGGGTGCACAGCTTGTTCGCGAGGTCGCCAGCAAGACCTCTGATGTTGCCGGCGACGGAACCACGACGGCTACCGTACTCGCGTATGCCATCTATAGCGGCGGCATAAAGCATGTCGTTGCCGGTTCGAACCCCATGGATATCAAGAGGGGCATCGAGAAGGCGGTCGAGGCTATTGTCGGTGAACTCAAGAAAATCAGCAGGCCGGTGCAGGACAAAAAGGAGATTGCCCAGGTCGGGACCATCTCTGCAAACAACGATTTGACGATCGGTGAGCTGATTGCGGATGCCATGGACAAGGTCGGCAAGGACGGCGTCATCACCGTTGAAGAGGCAAAGAGCATGACCACCTCCCTTGACGTTGTCGAGGGTATGCAGTTCGACAGGGGCTACTCTTCCCCGTATTTTGTTACAGACCCCGAGAGAATGGAATGCAACCTCGATGATGTCTTCATCCTCATCAACGAGAAGAAGATCTCTGCCATGAAGGACCTGCTTCCGATACTTGAGCAGACCGCAAAGATGGGCAGGCCGCTCATGATCATTGCCGAAGAAGTAGAGGGAGAGGCACTCGCAACCCTCGTTGTCAACAAGCTCCGCGGCACGATCCAGGTCTGCGCAGTCAAGGCCCCGGGATTCGGCGACCGGAGGAAGGCGATGCTTGAAGATATCGCAATCCTTACGGGCGGTACGGTTATTTCCGAGGACCTCGGCATCAAGCTCGAGAGCATCAAGCTTACGGACCTTGGCAGGGCGAAGAAGATCACCGTTGACAAGGAGAACACCACCATTGTCGAGGGTGCCGGAGATCCCAAGAAGATCGAGGGCAGGGTCAAGCTGATCAAGGCGCAGATCGACGAGACCACCTCTGACTACGACCGGGAGAAGCTCCAGGAGAGGCTCGCAAAGATTGTCGGCGGCGTTGCCGTCATCAATGTCGGGGCAGCCACCGAGACCGAGATGAAGGAAAAGAAGGCAAGGGTTGAGGATGCCCTCCATGCCACCCGTGCTGCTGTTGAGGAAGGGATTGTTCCGGGCGGCGGTGTTGCACTTCTCCGCTGCGTCAGCGTACTCAAGGGCCTTAAGCTTGAGAACCATGACCAGCAGGTCGGCGTGGACATCATCAAGAGGGCTCTTGAGGAGCCTATCCGCCAGATCATCAATAACACCGGCCTTGAGCCGTCTGTCATCGTTGAGAAGGTCAAGAGCTCAAAGGATGCCAACTACGGCTTCAACGCAGGGACCGAGGAGTATGTTGACATGCTGAAGGCCGGTATCGTCGACCCCACAAAGGTCACGAGATGTGCGCTTCAGAACGCATCGTCCGTTGCATCGCTGATGCTGACCACCTCGGTGATGATCGCGGATCTGCCTGAAGAGAAGCCCGAGATGCCTGCAATGCCTCCGGGCGGCGGCATGGGCGGCATGTATTAAGAATAAGCAGTAGGCAGTCTCTATAAGTCTGCAGCGGCAAAGGCGGGGGTATCCCCGCCTTTGCCTTTTCCCTGAGCTGTTTCTGGACATTTTATGAGCCATCTGGCATTCTAAACACATGAAAAAAAGCATGCTTTTCATCATTCTGTCGACCTGTGCCCTGTTCCTTGCGTATGCTGCCTTCGAGCTGTTCGTCCCGGTCCAGTCGGTCGGTAAGAATACCGAGATCCAGATACCGAAGGGGGCAACCTTCCGCCAGGCTGCAGACATCCTGGTGAGGGAGAAGCTGATCAGGGACAAGAAGATCTTCATGGTGCTCGGAAGACTCACCGGGGCTGACCGGAAGATCAGGGCGGGGTTCTATTCGGTATGGACGAGTATGAGCCCGTTTGAGATCTTCAAGATCATCCAGCGAGGCAAGATCATCGAGTTTGAAGTAAAGATCCTCGAGGGTGATTCGCTGCGGGAGATCTCGGAGGCATTTGCAAAGACAGGGATTGCCACGCAGGATGAGGTGATGAGCCTGGCGTACGACAAGGACTTCCTGTCGCTGCATGACATCGCGTCACCGAGTGCCGAGGGCTATCTGTATCCCGACACCTACCTGATCGCCAAGGGAGTGAACCTTGAGGATGCGATGGGACTCATGATCGACCGGATGCGTGAGAAGTTTGACGATGAACTCAGGGCCCGGGCAGAAAGCCTGGGCATGAGCGAGGCAGAGGTCCTCTCCCTGGCATCCATCGTCGAGAAAGAGGCGGTTGTCGATTCAGAGCGGCCGGTGATTGCCGCTGTTTATCACAACAGGCTGAAGAAGAATATGCTGCTCCAGGCAGACCCGACGAGCATCTACGGGGTGAAGAGTTCAAAGGAAAAGATCATGAAGGCTGACCTCCTGCGGAAGACTCCGTACAACACCTATGTCAATAAGGGCCTTCCCCCGGGTCCGATTGCATCGCCGAGTCTGAAGTCGATTGTTGCAGCGGTCAACCCGGCAAAGGTCTCGTACCTCTATTTTGTGTCGAATAACGACGGCACCCATGTATTTTCAGACAACCTCGGACAGCATGCCGAGGCGGTGCGGGCCTACCGCGATAAAAAGAAGATGAAGGAAGAAGGATAAGACGAGTGAAGAAGAGACGCAGGACGAGACTCATACACGTGGGGCAGGTCCCTGTCGGCGGCGGAAGTCCGATCACCGTACAGTCGATGACCAAGACCGACACCCGCGATGCGGCCGCAACGGCTGCCCAGGTGCGGACGCTGGCTGAGGCAGGATGCGAGATCATCAGGATAGCGGTCCCGGACATGGATGCTGCGACGGCGCTGGGGCCGATACGGAAGTCCTCCCCCATACCGGTGATCGCCGATATCCACTTCGACTGGCGGCTCGCCCTTGAGGCGGTCCGGCAGGGGATTGACGGTCTCCGCATCAATCCGGGGAACATAGGGGCGCGGTGGAAGGTCGCTGAACTCGTCGCTGCGTGTCAGGAGCGGAGGATCCCTGTGCGCATCGGTGTCAACGCCGGGTCGCTGTCGAAAAAACTGCTCCAGAAATATAATCATCCCACACCGGAGGCGCTCGTTGAGAGCGCCGCCGGGCATATCGAGATTCTCGAGGCGCTCGGCTTCCGCGATATCAAGGTGTCGCTGAAGGCCTCGAACGTGGTGACAACGGTTGAGGCATACCGGCTTTTTGCGAAGTCATTTAGGTACCCGCTGCATATCGGCATTTCTGAGGCCGGGCCCTCGTTCACCGGGATAATCAAGAGCTCGGTCGGTCTCGGTATCATCCTTGCCGAAGGCCTCGGCGATACGATGCGGGTCTCCCTCTCCTCAGACCCACATGAAGAGGTGCGCGTTGCCTATGAAATCCTCAAGTCCCTTGGCCTGAGGACCCGCGGCCCGAATATCATTTCGTGCCCCACCTGCGGCAGGTGCCAGATCGACATCCGGGGAATGGCGGCCGAGGTCGAGGACAGGCTGAAAGACCTGAAAAAACCGATCACCGTTGCAGTGATGGGCTGTGTGGTGAACGGACCCGGCGAGGCGCGTGAGGCCGACATCGGTATCGCCGGCGGAGCAGGGATAGGGCTCCTCTTCAGAAAAGGGAAGATCATTAAGAAACTGGATGAAAAGGACCTTCTGGACGCGTTGATGCAGGAGATAGAAAAATCATGAGAGAGTTTTCTGTTTATCAGGACGACGATGGATCCTGGGTTGCGGAATGTCCCGAGCTCCCCGGCCTCAGGGTCAAGGGCAGGACCGAGGCCGAGGCGATCCAGAAGATAAAACAGGCTCTGCTGACGTATTATCCCTGCAGGTGCGAAGAGTAGAGGCTGCAGGAACAGCCTATGATACCACAGCGGGGGTTGCGTGGAGGACGCGCTCGATGCCGGCCAGGTCCTTGATAATCGAAACAACCTCAAGGCCGTTTTGGGCTGAGATGTCAGTAACGGCAGCGGCCTGACCGTAGCCGAGTTCCAGGATGACCGCTCCCCCTGGTTTCAGATGCCGAACGGTTTCCGACAGTATCCTCCGGTAAAAGTCGAGGCCGTCATCGCCGCCGTCGAGGGCTCCCGAAGGCTCCCAGTTCCTGACCTCCCGCTGAAGGTCCGGAATCTCTGCCCGGGTGATATAGGGCGGATTGGCGGTTATGAGATCGAACAGCTCTCCTCTTTTGACCGGTCCGAAAAGTGATCCATTCCTGAATACGACATTCGTGATTTTGTTTGACGAGGCATTTTTTTTCGCGTACTGCAATGCCTTTGCAGATATGTCGGTTCCTATGACTATGGCCTGGGGAAATTGCCTGGCCAGTGCAAGAGCAATACAGCCGCTTCCGGTACAGATATCGAGGATAGCAGGGGCAGGCTGCAAGCTGACGGGCTGGTGCGCTTGCCGGGCAAAAACTGTCTTTGCGGCTTCTTCCACCAGCAGTTCGGTCTCCGGTCGCGGTATGAGCACGCCTCTGCCTACCGCTATCCTCAGCCCGTAGAACTCGACATGGCCGACGATATACTGGACCGGCTCCCCCATTGCCCTGCGTGCCGTTCCTCTCCGGATCTTTGCGAGCGTCTGGGAGCTGATTTCGGGGTTATCAAGAAAGGCGGCCAGCCGGTCGATATCCGCGGCATGCCAGGTGAGGATTTCTGCATCGGCCAGATAGTCGTCAATACCAGCCTGTTCGAGCTTTTCAGAGGCTGTGCGCAGGGCGTCGAGGATTCTCATCGGCAAGACTTCGCGGGTGCTGAAGGGCCTAACTGACTTCCTTCAGGCGTTCGGCATTGAAGAAGGTGCTCATGTTGTCGAGGACTTCGTCCAGGTTGCCTTCCATAACCTGTTCGAGCTTGTAGAGGGTCAGGCCTGTCCTGTGGTCGCTGATCCGGTTCTGGGGATAATTATAGGTCCTGATCCGCTCGCTCCGGTCTCCCGAGCCGACCTGCGACTTGCGCTCTTCTGCCCGCTCTTTATCTTTTTCCTCCATCTGCATCTCATAGAGGCGGGACCGGAGGACCTTCATCGCCTTATCCCTGTTTTTTGTCTGTGACCGCTCGTCCTGGCACTGGACAACCAGGTTGGTCGGAATATGGACGATCCTGACGGCGGAGTAGGTCGTGTTGACGCTCTGGCCGCCTGCGCCGGAGGAGCAGAAGGTGTCGATCCTCAGGTCCTTCTGCTCAATTTTGACATCAACGTCTTCCGCCTCGGGCAGCACGGCAACGGTCGCAGCGGAGGTATGGATCCTCCCTGAGGCCTCGGTAGACGGAACGCGCTGGACCCGGTGGACGCCGCTTTCATATTTAAGCCGGCTGTAGGCCCCTTTCCCGAGGATCGAGGCGACCACTTCCTTTATCCCGCCAAGCCCTGTTGCGCTCATGCTGATCAGGTCGACCTTCCAGCGCCGCGACTCGGCATATTTCGAGTACATCCGGAAGAGGTTTGCAGCGAAGAGTGCCGCTTCTTCGCCGCCGGTCCCTGCCCGTATCTCGAGTATGACGTTCCGGGAATCGCGCGGGTCGACCGGCAGGAGCATGAACCGCAGCTCTTCCTCCAGGGCCGGCTTCTTTTTTTTCAGATCATCGTACTCGGCCTGGGCGAGCTCCTTGAGTTCGGGGTCGCTGCTGTTGAGAATCTCCTCAGCCGCCTGGAGGTCCTCCATCACCTTTTTATATTCCCTGATCTTTTCGACCAGCGGCTGGAGTTCGGCATGCTCACGGGAGTATTTCTGGAAGTCGGCCTGGACCCCGAGCACCTTCGGGTCCATCAGAAAATCAGTCAGGCTCTCGTATTTTTCTTCGATCAGCTTGAGCTTATCGAGCATGCTCTTCCTCGAGCTTCAGCACCTCGGTCAGGGCCATCAGCGCGACCTCGATCTGTGCGTCGTCAGGTTCGCGGGTCGTCAGGCGCTGCAGCAGGAGGCCCGGCATGATCATCATCCGCATGACCGGATTGTGCTGCCATTTTGCCGAAAGCTTCAGGAATTCAAACGATGACCCGGCTATCAGGGGGATCAGGATGATCCGGGAGAGAAATTTATACACGAACGGCCAGTGCTGCGGGATGAAGGAAAAGACCAGGATGCTGACGACCATGACGATCATCAGGAAACTCGTGCCGCAGCGGGGGTGGCGCGTACTGTAGTCTTTGACCCCGGCGACGGTCAGCTCTTTTCCTTCCTCATAGGCGTGGATCACCTTATGTTCAGCCCCGTGGTACATGAATATCCGTGCCATCTCTTTCCAGAGGCCGATGATCAGGATATACAGGACAAAGACCATGACCCTGATCAGGCCGTCGACAAGGTTAAACAGGAGGGAACTGGTTGCCACACCCTCGAAGAGGAGTCCCATGAGCTTTGTGGCATAGAGAGGCAGCAGGATGAAAAGCCCTATGCTCAACAGGACCGAGATGAGTATCGTGACAAAGATGGATGCCTTGCTGAGCGGCTCCTCCTCGCCCTCCTCGTAGGCCTTGCTGGCCGAGAACTCGATCGCACGCATCCCGATGCTGAGCGCCTGGAAGAGGGCTATGACCCCCCGTATCAGCGGCATCTTCAGATAGCGGGGCAGGGGGGTGAGCTGCTCTTTCTTGAGGTGAATGCTGCCGGACTGATCACGCACGGCGACGGTCCAACTGTCTGCAGCCTTCATCATGACGCCTTCTATGACCGCCTGGCCACCGATGTTTTTCACGCGCAACCTTCTTCTGTCTGGATTTGTAAAGAAAAAAACAGGAAACCCATACAGGTTTCCTGTTTCATCAATGGATGCAGCCCGCTACTTGATTGCGTATTTTTTCTTGAACTTCTCGACACGCCCTTCTGTGTCCATAAGCTTCTGCTTGCCGGTGTAAAACGGATGGCACCGTGCGCAGATATCAAGATGGATATCTTTCCGCGTGGATCTTGTGGTGAAGGTTTCGCCGCATGCGCAGGCAACCTTTACTTCCTTATAATCTGGATGAATTCCTTCTTTCACGTCTGTCCTCCTGAACGATAATATCTATTTTAATAGATCCGGGCCTTATTTATCAATCGAAATGCTGCTGCTACTGCTTTGTCTCCATCGGCGAGCCGACCCCCGCGAGTTCGAACATGAAGCGCACCGAGAAATCCCCCGGCCGTTTAATCGTTTCGAGCCGCATGCTCCAGCACTGTCTTGAATACTTCAGCGCGACGATGACATCCCGGAGGCCTGCCCCTTTCGCATCATACCAGATGCCGCTGGTTATGTGTATATTTTTCAGGGGGCTGAACTCGGCCCCGGCTGTATAGACATTGATGTCCTCTTTCCTGTTGTAGCGCTGACCGAGCGTCAGGTTGACCTTGCCGAGTATCTTCAGGCTCAGGTCGGCATGGGCCGTCTCGATCCTCCGGTCATAGTGGTCATAGGTCGTATCAACCGCCAGGACGACCGGGGTTTTGATCCCCGCTTCGAGCCGGAACGGCAGGAACGGTCTGCCGCTGTAGGTATCAATGCCCTGGGTCAGCCTGACCGATGCGGCCTCGCTGCCCTTCATAATACCCCTGTTCAGGACGCTGAATTCAATATGCGATGTCTTCCCGAAGAGCTCCGCTGCGTCATAGACAGGAACCGGGCGGGAACTCTTTGGTGCGTAGATGGCATGATATCTGATTGACGGCTCCATGACATGCGTGAAGAGCGGAAAGCCCCGGAAGAGACGGGCATGGGCGGTAACATCATATTCGAGAGCTGCCCGCATGTCGTCTTTGTGCGCATCGGTGTCCTGCTGGCTGTAAAAGGCGTAGCCGGTCCCCCTGACACCGATTTTTTGAGACACGGTAATATCTTTTCCGAAGCCGTGCATGAGCCGGGGATAGATGTCCAGCCTTGCTGCCGAGGCGCCGTCCTGCCGGTAGAGGTCTGAAACAGTGGCCGCGGCAGAAAAAAATGCGTCCCCGGTCCTGGTATAGTTGATGACGTACCCGGCCTCGGGAAGTTTCTGGGGCACAGAGTCTGCACCAGGACCTGTTGCGGGCTGGAGGTCGACCATATAGTGAGACAGCAGATAAAACCTTGCATTGTTAAGGTCTGCGCTGACCTCAGCGGTCGACTCGAGGAATCTCTGTATCCTGATTTCCCGGTAGCTGTGGTACTCCTGGTAGAAATCCTTCTGGTTGGTGTAATTCAGGTTCAGAAAGCCCGTGACCTTTCCCCGGTCCCTGTCTTCGTGCAGGGCCCGGAGTTCGACAAAGTCCCTGTCGAGCCGGGTGTCGCGGATATGATATGCCCACCAGGCGCTTCTGATCCCCCCGTGATCAACAAAGCGGTATTCAAGGCCGGTCCCGATGCCCCGCCGGCTATAGGCGTCAATTATGACGGTGGCGTCCCTGTTTTCGGCGATCGCCCAGTAGAAGGGGATATTGAGGCTTGCCCCGCGCTCTTTGCTATAGCCCGGCGTCGGCATCAGGAGTCCGGTATGGCGCTCCGTGTTCAGCGACGCCCAGAGATAGGGGGAATACAGCACCGGCAGGTCCCGTATCCTGAAGGAGACGTTCCGGGCCCTGATCGTGTCTCCCATGACGGCGCTGATCTCCTTCCCCCGGAAGCACCAGTCAGGCACCGGGGTGTCACAGGTCGTGAAGGTCGCCTCGGGGCTGTAATAGTAGTCCTCACCCTTTTTCTCGATGACGCTGCCCCTGAGATGATAATTGTTCTTCTTATGAAAGAAGACAGCGTCGTAGAGCTTCCCTGTCCTTGCATCGAGATTCATATCTGCCCTGCTGGCAGTAAGCGAGGTCTCGCGGTCGTCATACCGTACATTCCCGGTGATGGTCAATGCCGAGGTCGCCTCCGAATAGTGCATCTCGTCCGCTTTGATAACCGCGTCATTCCTCGTTGCGGTAACCGAGCCGGTCATGTGATACTGACGTGCGGCAGCATCGTACTCGAGGCCGTCCGAGGTGATGACCGTTGCCGCCTCTTCACCAAAACAACGGCCTGCGAAGAGTGATCCGCAGAGAACGCATAGAAGGAAGAGGACCGTTTTCACGTTTATGACTCCCTGAGCCTCGTCAGGATGCCCGGTTGTCCGAGGGCCTCCCGAGCCTCTCCTATGGTATAAAACGACCCGGTAATGACGATCAGGTCTCCGTCCTGCTGCAGACTCCTGGCAAGCTCGATCGCCCCGGCAACGGTCGGGGCCTGTCTTGCCGTCTGCCCGAGGGAGACGGCCACTGCCGCCAGCGCAGCAGGGGTGGCCGCCCGTCCGTAGGCCGGGGCGGTCACAATTACTTCGGTCGCCAGGGCCATGAGCGGTCCGACAATCCCCCTGACGTCCTTGTCTCCCATGACGCCGAGTACGGCGATGACCCTTCTGAACCTGGAGCCGAGCAGCTGCTTCAGATGGGACGCGAGCATGCCCGCTGCATGAGGATTATGGGCCCCGTCGATAAGGATGGGGGGATTGACGGAGATCATTTCGAGCCTGCCGGGCCAGCGGACCTGGCGTATGCCCCCGGGGATATCGAGCTTCAGCCCCGGGTGGTGCTCCTGTATGACCTCTGCGGTCTTTGCCGCAAGGGATGCATTGACGATCTGGTGCAGTCCGGCCAGGGGGATTGATACGGCAGCATAGTGTTGAGTCCCCCGGTAGGAAAAAGCAGGGGCCTCGGGATCAGCAGTGGTGCTCTCCGAAAAAAAATCCCTGCCGTGGACAAAAAGCTGCGAGCCCTCTGCAGCAGCGCGGTCCCGCAGGACCCGCTGGGCCTCCTCCGGCTGGCCAGCCGAAACGACCGGGCGTCCCTGCTTGATGATGCCGGCCTTTTCTCCCGCTATTTCAGCAAGGGAGTTGCCCAGAAATTCACGGTGGTCATAGTCGATCATCGTGATGACCGAGACCTCGGGATCGATAATATTCGTGGCGTCAAGCCTGCCTCCCAGGCCGGTTTCGACAACCGCCCAGTCGACCCCCATCCTCCTGAAGTGGAGAAAGGCCATGGTGGTCACCACCTCGAAGAAGGTCGGGCAGAAACCCTCCAGGCCATCAGCTGCCTCTCTTACCTCGGCGGCAAGGTTTATCACCTGCTGTTCGGAGATCTCTTCCCCGTTGACCCTGATCCTCTCGGTAAAGCTCACGAGGTGGGGGGAGGTGAAGAGCCCGGTCTTCAGGCCGGCGGTACGCAGGATCGATTCGATCATTGCTGCGGTCGATCCCTTGCCGTTCGTCCCGGCAATATGCACTGCACGGAAGGTCCGCTGGGGTTGATCAAACACGGCCATCAATGTCCTGATGTTGTCGAGGCCGAACTTCATCCCGTACTTCTGGAGGCCGTAGAGATAGCCGGTCGCGTCCTGATAGTTCATGAGAGGAGGTCGATAATCCTGGCGAGTGTCTGTTTGATGTCCTTCCGGTCTACGATCTTGTCGATGAAACCGTGTTCAAGCAGGAACTCCGCCCTTTGAAAGTCCTCGGGGAGCTGCTGCTTAATCGTCTGTTCGATGACATTCTTGCCGGCAAACCCGATAAGGCTTCTCGGTTCGGCCAGGATCAGGTCCCCCAGCATCGCAAAGCTTGCCGTCACCCCGCCGAAGGTGGGATCGGCCAGGACCGAGATATAGAGGTTGCCGCTGTCCCTCAGCCTGCCGATAGCGGCAGAGACCCGGGCCATCTGCATCAGCGAGAAGATCCCCTCCTGCATGCGTGCACCGCCTGAGGAAGCGAAGGTGATCAGCGGCCGCTTGGCCTCGATCGCGGCCTCGGCAGCCCTCACGATCTTTTCGCCGACCACCGAGCCCATGCTGCCGCCGATGAAGGAGAAGTCCATGACCACGATGATAACCGGAAGGCCGTTGACTGTTGCCTCACCCGACAGGGCAGCATCGGAAAGCCCGGTCTTCTTTTTGTTGTCCTGGAGTTTGTCCTTGTAAGGGACCTTGTCCCTGAAATTCAGGGGATCGTCCGAGGCAAGGTCTGCATGCATCTCGATAAAACTACCCTCATCGACGATGAAGCCGAGCCTCTCGCGGGCGCTGATCCTGAAATGATAATTGCACTTCGGACAAATTTTCAGATTCTTGTCTATTTCCTTGCGGTAGATGATCTCCTTGCAGCTGTCGCATTTCACCCACAGACCTTCAGGGATCTTCACCTTCTTGTCAGTCTTTGTTTCTTTGCCTTTTTTAAACCATGCCATAACGTTGTATGATAAGGCCGGCCGGCTAGATCCGGTAGGATCTTCCGTCCTGCAGTATTTCGACCTGCCGGATGCCGAGCCGGGCTATTTCCTTTCTGATCTGTTTAATGTACTGGGGCTTCGGGTGCGTAATGAATATCCTTCCGGGGAGTTCCTTCATCTTTGCGAGGTCGGCCACGAACAGGGCCGGCGTCAGATGGCCCGTCTTCAGTGCAAGGGCTTCCATGGCGTTCGGGAAGGAGACCTCGACGATGACCGCGTCGAGCCTGCCCCGGGGCTTCCAGATCTCATCGGTCGGACCGGTATCCCCGGTGTAGAGCAGCGTCTTCCCTCCGGCATCCCTGACGATGTATCCGACGGCCGGGACCGTGTGGTTGACGCGGTACGCCCTGATCGCATAGTCTCCGACCCGGAAGGTCCTGGCCGGGGTGACCGGCCGCAGCTTCAGGACCGGCTCTATCGATGCAGATATCTTGGTGAAGTCCGGCCATATCTTGTCATTCAGCAGGTTCCTGCTGAGGGAATCAAGCGTCTCCCTGATGCCGTAGATCGTGACGCTGTGGCTTCCGCTGGTGATGATGATATTGTCAGCGAGGAACGGGATGCCCTTGATATGGTCCAGGTGCGAATGGGTGATCAGGATCTGCTTGATCGCTGACTGCTCCCGTACCGAAAGCTTGGCCCCGATTGTGCCGGCGTCGAGCAGAAGTTTCCCGTCGATCAGGAATGCCGGGGGGTTGAACCCGGGGAACTCAGCGCCTGAACTGCCGAGGACTTTCAGTATCACGACGCTTCCCTTACTGCATCGATATGCCTTACGAAATGCCGGACGACATCGCCGTCAAACTGTGTCCCTGCATGCCGCACCAGTTCAGCGACCGCGGTCTGGCTGCTGAGGGCCTTCCGGTACGGCCTGTCGGTCGTCATGGCGTCGAAGGTATCTGCCACCGCTATGATCCTGGCCACAAGAGGTATCGCCTCTCCGCTCAGCCTGTCGGGATACCCGGTGCCGTCAAATTTTTCATGATGGTTCCTGACCCCGGGAATGATATGCCGCAGCTTTCGGACGTGCTCCAGGATCTCGGCACCGAATTCGGTATGCTGGTTCATCAGCGCTGCCTCGTCCCTGTCCAGCCGGTCATTCTTGAGGAGTATGCTGTCCCTGACCCCGATCTTGCCGATATCATGGAGGATGGCCGCAAGCCGCAACTCTTCCATATCGCTGTCCGACAGCCCCATCAGGCGGCCGATTTCAAGGCTGTAGTTCATCACCCGCTGCGTATGGCCGCCGGTATACGGGTCCCGCTTTTCGATCGTCTCGGCCAGGGCCTGCGCCGTGTCGTAGAAGGTCTCTTTCAACTCATGGTAGAGGGTTGCATTTTCGATTGCCGCGGCGACCTGGTTTGCGAGTGCCGAGAGGATTTCCTTATCTTCCTCGTCAAAGGCAGCGTCCTTCTTGTTGATCGCCTGCAGTACACCGAGCGTCTTTTCCTTTGTCTGGACCGGGACGCAGACCATATTTTTCGTCTCGAAGGAACTTTTCCTGTCAGCCTCCTGGAAGAACCTCGGGTCAGAACGGGCGTCGTTGATGATAACCGGCTGGCCGTTTTCAGCAACCCAGCCTGCGATGCCCTGTCCCCTGGCAAGTCTGATCTCATGGAGGAGCGTGCCCTTGTCGCCCAGGGCGACCTCGAAGAAAAGATCCCCGTTCGACTGGTCGATCAGGAGCAGACTGCCGGTTTCCGCATTGACGAGGGTCGTGGCTGCCTCGATCGCCCTTCTGCGTATCACGCGCGTGTCCAGGGTGGAGTTGACGAGAGAGGAGAGGTCCATCAGGGTGGTGAGCTGCTGCACCTTCCGCTGGAGCTCACTGCTCATGGAACCGGCTCATGGAATGTACTCATGAGACGGCATTCCTGAGCGACAGCAGATACCTGCTGATATCGGCATCGGGGTCGCCGGCCTGCCTGACGATCGCGCTTCCGACGATGACGCCATCGGCGAGCTGCGCAACGGTGGCTGCTTCAGCGGGGTTCGAAATGCCGAAGCCGACCGCGACCGGGGTGTCGCAGAGCTCCCGGATATGTGCAATATGTGAGCCTATGGATGCATCCATCGCGAGGTTTGCGCCGGTTATGCCGGTAATCGAGACGTAATAGATAAAGCCCCTTGATGCCTGTACGACCTTCCTGATCCGCTCTTCAGTCGAGGTCGGGGCGAGGAGGAAGATTGTGTCGATCCCTGTCTTGCGGCATGCAGCGATCAGGTTGCCGGCCTCATCAGGAGGAAGGTCAGGGACGATAATCCCGTCGACCCCGGCTGCAGCAGCATCCCGGGCGAACCGCTCTTCTCCATACTTGAAGACGGGATTGTAATAGGTCATGAGGATAACCGGTATCTGCGTCGTCTTCCTGAGGTCGGCCACAAACGCTATCACCCTGGTCAGCGTGATCCCCTGCCCAAGCGCCGTCTGTGCAGCCTTCTGGATCGTCGGTCCGTCGGCGAGAGGGTCTGAAAACGGGACGCCGAGCTCGACGATATCTGCCCCGGAGGCCTCGAGGATCTTCATCAGGTCACCGGTGCGCTGCAGGGTAGGATGACCGGTCATGATATAGGGGATGAAGGCCTTCCTCCCCGTCTTTCGCAGCTCCCTGAATTTCTTCGTGATCCTGGAGGTCATAGTTCGATCCCCTTTATCCGCGCCACATGCTGCACGTCCTTGTCCCCGCGGCCCGAGAGATTGGCGACGATAACCGACTCTTTTGAAAGCGCCGGGGCCCGTTTGACCGTCTCCGCTAGAGCATGGGCCGACTCAAGGGCAGGGATAATCCCTTCGGTCCGTGAAAGCAGTTCAAAGGCCGCGAGGGCTTCTGCGTCATCGGCATAGGTATACTCTGCACGTCCGGAATCCTTGAGGTATGCATGCTCAGGCCCGACGGAGGCATAATCAAGCCCGGCAGAGACCGAATGCGTCCCGAGGACATTGCCGTCGTCATCCTGGAGGAGATAACTCTTTGTGCCCTGCAGCACGCCGATAGAGCCGCCGGCAAAACGGGCGGCATGCTCTCCGGTTTCGATGCCCCGTCCCCCTGCCTCGACCCCGATCATCCTGACGCCTTCGTCGGCCAGGAAGTCGAAGAAGAGCCCGATCGAGTTGCTTCCGCCCCCAACGCAGGCGATGAGGTAATCAGGGAGCCTGCCTTCGGCCTTCATAATCTGTTTTTTCGCCTCTCTGCCGATGACAGACTGGAAGTCACGGACCATCATCGGGAAGGGATGAGGTCCGAAGACCGTTCCCATAACGTAGTGGGTCGTCCTGACGTTTGTTGTCCAGTCGCGCAGGCCTTCGTTGATGGCGTCCTTGAGCGTCCTTGATCCGGTCGAGACCTCGATGACCCGCGCTCCCAGGAGTTTCATCCTGAAGACGTTCAGGGACTGGCGGGCAATATCGTCGGAACCCATATAGATGTCGCAGGAAAGACCGGTCAGCGCTGCTCCGGTCGCCGTGGCAACGCCGTGCTGGCCCGCCCCGGTCTCGGCGATCAGGCGCTGCTTGCCCATCCGCTTTGCGAGGAGCGCCTGTCCGATGGCGTTGTTGATCTTGTGGGCGCCGGTATGGGCCAGGTCTTCCCGTTTCAGATAGATCTTGGCCCCGCCAAGATAGTCTGTCAGGCGTTTCGCAAAATATAAGGGGGTCGGTCTGCCGATATAGGTGGCCTGCAGATGTGCCAGTTCAGCAGAAAAGCCGCTGTCTTTGGCTGCCGCCTTGTAGGCCGCCTCAAGTTCGCTGAGGGCCGGCATCAGCGTCTCGGGTGCAAACCTCCCGCCATACAGGCCAAAATAACCCCTCTTGTCAGGTAATCTTTTAATAACTCCCCCTGCATGTTCTCTGATTTTTGACTCACTATTATATCCAAAAAGCAACAAATATGACAGCAAAGGGATTCCGCCGGGGGAGTCCCCGGCTGCGGATCATCAGGCTGTGCCATGCACTGGAATTCGTCAGAACCAGCGTGCTAAAATAGCCGATCACTATTCACAGGACAGGAAATCAATGGCTGACGTGCGTCCCTTCAAAGGGGTTCTGTTTAATGTACCGAAGATATCCAGGTCATCAGGGGAAGACCTGCTTGCTCCTCCCTATGACATAATCACGCCTGAATATAAGGACGAGCTTTACGAAAAGAGTCCTTACAATATTATCCGCATAGACTTCGGCCGGGAACAGCCCGGCGATGATGAAAAGACCAACAAATACAGCAGGGCGCGTGCCTTCCTCGACGCCTGGATTGCGGAGCAGGCCCTGACCGCCGACGAGGGGCCCTGTTTTTATTCGTGTGAAGTGGCCTACAGCGTCGACGGATCCGGAAAGAAATTGAGGGGCTTCCTCGGCCTCGTACGGCTTGAGGAGCTGGGGAAGGGCAATATCCATCCCCATGAATGCACGCACTCAAAACCGAAGAAAGACCGCCTCGATATCATGCGGTATTGCGAGGCGAACGTCAGCCCGATCTTTTCCCTGTACAACAGCCCCGCCCGCAGGTCCTCGGAGATCCTTGCCAGGACGAACCAGGGCGCGCCGTATATCGAGGCGAAAGACCCTGACGGTTCTGTTCACCGGCTCTGGAAGATAGCCGACCGGGAGGCGGTTGCAACGATCGTGGAGGAACTCGGCGGCAAGGCGGTTTTCATTGCTGACGGGCATCACCGGTACGAGACCGCGCTCGAGTATCAGAGGGAGATGCGTGCTCAAGAGGGCAACCCGGCCGAATTGAGGCCGTACGATTATGTCTTGATGTTCCTGGCGAACATGTCTGACGAGGGACTGACGGTCCTGCCGACGCACCGGCTGATCAGGGGGGTCCCTGCAGATGCGCTTGGACTGCTGACGGCCGATTTTGAGGTTGAGGAGCTCGAGGAGTGCTGCGACATCGCCGGGGTCATCGCCGGGAAGCGTGATGTCTTCGGGTTTTACAAAGGCGGTAATATCTGGTATAAGTTAAGCTATCGGGGTGAAGGTGTCCCGGGGATAGAGCCGGTGCTGAAGTACCTGGATGTGACCGTCCTGCACGAGCTGATATTCAAAAAACTGCTTCAGGTGACCGATATTGCCTATGAGATGGAGGTCGGACGGTGTCTCCAGCTGGTGAAGTCCGGGGAGTATGAGGCGGTATTTTTCCTTAACCCGACACAGGTCGAGGACGTTGAAAAGGTGGCGCTCGCCTCGCTGCGGATGCCGCCCAAATCGACCTATTTTTATCCAAAGCTCATGACTGGTTTGGTATTGAACGTTTTTAAATATTCTTTTTAATGGGAGGTTCTTATGGCAGTGCGCGTAGCGATTAATGGTTTCGGACGTATCGGCAGAAATTTCCTGAGGACGAGCAACGGGGTCAAGGACTTCGAGATCGTGGCGATCAACGACCTGACGGATGCGCCGACACTTGCGCATCTCCTGAAATACGACTCGGTGCACGGCATATTCGGCGCCGAGGTGTCGACAAAAGACAACAGCCTGTTCGTTGACGGCAGGGAGATCAGGATCACTGCAGAGAGGTCTCCGGAGAACCTGCCGTGGAAGGATCTCGGTATTGATATGGTCGTTGAATCGACCGGTCTCTTTACCGACCGGGAGAAGGCTGCAAAGCATATCGACGCAGGCGCAAAGTGGGTTATCATCTCCGCACCCGCAAAAGAGCCCGATGCAACGGTCTGTCTCGGGATCAACGAAGAGACGCTCGACCCGGAAAAACACCGGATCATCTCCAACGCCTCCTGTACCACCAACTGCCTTGCCCCTATAGCCAAGGTGCTGCACAAGGAATTCGGTGTGGTCAAGGGGCTTATGACGACCATCCATTCCTATACGAACGACCAGAGGATCCTCGACCTGCCGCATAAGGACCTCAGGCGGGCCAGGGCAGCGGCCCTGTCGATGATACCGTCGACCACCGGCGCTGCAAAGGCGATCGGGCTCGTCCTGCCTGAACTGAAGGGGAAGCTTGACGGTTTCTCGATGCGGGTGACGACCCCGAACGTCTCGGTCGTTGACCTTGTGGCAGAGCTCAGCAGGAACGTGACTGCAGAGGAGGTCAACGCTGCCATGAAGAAATGGGCGGAGGGACCGATGAAGGGCATCCTGCAGTATGCGACCGAGCCGCTGGTGTCTATCGACTACAACGGGAACCCGCACTCCTCGATCTTCGACGCGACCCTGACGAAGGTGATGGAAGGCAATATGGTGAAGCTCATTTCCTGGTATGACAATGAGTGGGGCTACAGCACAAGGCTGAGAGACCTTATTTCGTATATCATTAAAAAAAGAGGCTAACGCATGCCCAGGAAAAAGAGTGCAGTAGCGGCGATGGCGGTCAAGGATGTCCTGAGCAAACTGGCGATCGACCAGTTGAACATCAGGGGCAAGCGGGTATTCATCCGCGTTGACTTCAATGTCCCTCTTGACGACAACCTGCATATAACGGACGACGGGAGGATACGTTCGACACTCCCGACGATCAACTATGCGATCGACGAGGGGGCAAAGGTGATCCTTGCCTCCCACCTCGGCAGACCGAAGGGCAAGCCTGACCCGCGCTTCAGTCTTGCGCCGGTGGCCAAGCGGCTCCAGCGGCTCCTGGACAAGGACGTTGTCTTTGCGCCGGACTGCACCGGCACCCAGGTCGAAGGCCTCGTGGCGAAGATGAAAGACGGCGACGTCCTCCTCCTTGAGAACCTCCGGTACCACGCGGAGGAGGAGAAGAACGACGAGGAGTTTTCGAAGGGATTGGCGAAGCTGGCCGATTTTTACGTGAACGATGCTTTCGGTGCCGCGCACCGCGCCCATGCCTCGACAGTCGGGATAACGAAGTTCCTGCCGTCGGCGGCAGGTTTCCTGATGCGGAAAGAGATCGAGTACCTCAAGGGGGCAGTCGACAACGCCGTCCGTCCTTTTGCGGCGATCCTCGGCGGTGCGAAGGTCTCCGGCAAGATCGGTGTGCTTGAGCATCTCGACGGCAAGGTCGACAAGGTGCTGGTCGGAGGCGGTATGGCGTTCACCTTTATCAAGGCGATGGGGTATGAAGTGGGTGATTCGCTCGTCGAGGCCGAAATGCTCGAGACCGCGCAGAGGATCAGGAAGAAACTCAAGAGCGAGGGCATTAAATTTTACCTCCCGGTCGACTGCGTGATCGCCCAGTCTCTTGAACCGGGGGCCGAGACGAAGATCGTTCCGACCATGGAGATCCCGAAGGGATGGCGCGCCCTGGATATCGGGCCTGCCACGGTCAAGCTCTTCACCGAGGCGCTTGCCAACTGCAAGACGATCCTCTGGAACGGGCCTATGGGTATCTTCGAGATCGACGCGTTTTCCCGCGGGACGTTTGCGATAGCTCATGCGGTTGCCGATGCCTACGCCCTGACGATCGTCGGCGGCGGCGACACGGACCTTGCGGTGCACCGTGCGGGTGTTTCGTCATCTCTGTCCTTTATCTCGACCGGCGGCGGTGCCTCCCTGCAGCTGCTCGAAGGCAAGGAACTGCCGGGTATCGCCGCTCTGACAGACCGGAAGCCGGATAAGTAGTTTTTGGTGAGGGAAAGATTCCGGACCTGCCTACCGGCAGGCAAGCCGGAATGACAGTTATCACATCAATAAAAAGCCCCCCTGGATTATGTGTCAGGGGGGCTTTTTGGTATCTGCCGGTTAGTGGTTAAACGTATTCCAGCTGGGGGTCGGTGATTTTGTGCGGCAGTCTTTCATTGCTGAGGGGTGAGAGGATGCCGCGCTTCAGCTCGACGATCGAGGGGCTCTTGCTCTCGAATTGCGCTATCAGGAATCTGGCAGCCACTTCAGGCCTGATGATGTCTCCGCACGTGAAGATATCGACAGCAGCGTACCCGTACTCCGGCCAGGTATGAATTGAAAGATGAGATTCTGCGATAATGACCATTCCGCTGATGCCGAATGGGTTGAACTCGTGGAAGGATATGTCAACGATCGTTGCCCGTGCTTCCTTCGCCGCAGAGACCATCATGTTCTTGACCTTCTTGAGGTCCTTGATAATCTCCGGGTTACAGTCCCGTAACTCCACTAATAAATGGGTACCTAAAGCATGCAATCCTTTACCCCCCTTCCTGATGGGAATATGCAGGGCCCACTGGCCCCTCTTGAGCCTATTATGTTAGCGCAATAGAGGCCGGTCTGTCAATAAAACTCCCCCTGGTTTTGCGAAAAAATCAGGGAATGACCTTGTTCAGCTGGTACTCGACAATGCCCGAGGCCCCTGCCTTCTTCAGCTTCGGGATCAGGTCGCAGATCAGGGCTTCGTCAACCACAACGTCGAGGTCATACCACTCGGCATCCGACAGTGTTGAGATCGTTGGGGAATGCATCGAGGGCAGCAGGCTCATCACGCGCTTGAGGTCTTTCTTCGCCACGTTCATCTTCAGGCCGACCTTTTCCTCGGCCGCCAGCGCTCCCTGGAGCAGCATCACGATATTCTCCATCTTCTGCCGCTTCCACTTGTCCTGCCAGGCCTTCTTGTTTGCGATGAACCGGGTGCTTGACTGGAGGATCGTCTCGACGATGCGGAGGTTGTTCGCCCGCAGGGAATTTCCGGTCTCGGTCAGTTCGACGATCGCGTCCGCAAGGTGCGGCGGCTTTACCTCGGTCGCCCCCCAGGAGAAGTCTATCTCGGCCTTGATGTTCCTGGCCTTCAGGTACCTCTTCGTGAACCCGACCAGTTCGGTCGCGATCCGCTTGCCCTTCAGGTCCTTCAGCGTCCTGATCTTTGAATCGTTCGGCACTGCCACGACCCACCTGACCGGCCTGAGCCCTTCTTTG
Source organism: uncultured Thermodesulfovibrio sp. (assembly GCA_964499365.1). Taxonomy (GTDB): domain Bacteria; phylum Nitrospirota; class Thermodesulfovibrionia; order Thermodesulfovibrionales; family UBA6898; genus PALSA-1316. The sequence continues at coordinate 7,766 of CAZCKU010000020.1, read as the reverse complement.
GCATAGTTCAGCTCGGCGACCTCCTTGATGTCGGCCCCCTGCTCCATGATCCAGTCAAAGCCCGTGAGGCCGCAGTCGAGGATGCCGCTTTCGACATAGCGGGCCATCTCCTGGGCGCGGATCAGCATTGAGGATATCTCGGTGTCGGAAAACGACGGATAGTACGAGCGGCTCGAGACCGAGATGTGGTAGCCGGCCTTTCTGAAGAGTTTCAGCGTCGATTCCTGCAGGCTGCCCTTCGGCAGTCCGAGTTTCAGCAATTTCTGTGATGATTTCATGTATGGTTCCTTCCTGCTATATGGTTGTTTTTCTGCTGCCCAGTCTGTTCCTTCTGATCCGTATCGTATTGGCGTGGGCCTCGAGCCCCTCGATATCCGCTATCGTCTCGACGACATCGGAGAGTTTCATGAAGCCTTTTTTCGTGAAGCCGACGAGACTCGACCGCTTGTAGAAGTCATACACCCCCAGCGGCGAGAAAAACCGCGCGGTGCCGCCCGTCGGCAGCGTATGGTTCGGACCGGCAGCGTAGTCGCCGAGGGCCTCGGGCGTCCACGGTCCGAGAAAGATCGCCCCGGCATTTTCTATGGCCGGAAGCAGGTCCATCGGGTCTTCGGTCATCACCTCGAGATGCTCGGGGGCGATCTCGTTTGAGAGCGCTATCGCCTCACCCAGGTTGCGGGTAACGATGATCGCGCCATAGGCAGCGAGGGATTTTTCAGCTATCTTTTTCCGCGTGAGTCTGGCCAGCTGTACCTTCAGTTCAGCCTGAACACGTCCGGCAAGGGACGCCGAATCGGTCAGCAGGACTGAGGAGGCGAGTTCGTCATGCTCTGCCTGGCTGAGAAGATCCGCGGCGATAAAGCCTGCATTGGCCGAACTGTCCGCGACGATCAGAATCTCGCTCGGTCCCGCGATCATATCAATATCGACCATGCCGAAGACCGCCCTTTTTGCCGTTGCCACGAAGATGTTCCCGGGCCCGACGATCTTGTCGACCCGTTTTATGGTGTCCGTACCATATGCCAGGGCCCCGACAGCCTGTGCCCCGCCTATTGCATAGACCTCTTTGACCCCCAGCATCCTGACTGCGGCCATGACATACGGATTGACCTCTCCGCCGGATGACGGTACGCAGAGGGCGATCTCCTTGACCCCGGCGACCTGTGCGGGGATGACGTTCATGAAAACGGTTGAGGGATAGGCGGCCTTCCCTCCGGGCACGTACACGCCGACTCTCTTTACCGGCCTGACCGCCTGGCCGAGTATGGTCTCATTGTCGCCGGTCGTCCAGGTCTGTTCGGTCTGCAACTCGTGGAAGCGCCTGATCCGCTTCTCGGCGACCTCGAGAGCCTTGACCACAGGGGCGGCGGCCTTGTCCGCGGCCCTGTTGATCTCCGCAGGGGTGAGCTTCAGTTTCTTTGCGCCCCTGAAGTCGAACTTCCTCGTATATTTCAGGACAGCCCGGTCGCCGTTTTTCGCAACGTCCGTCAGTATGTCCTTGACCGTCTTTTCTATCGCGTCACTGACACCCGCGCCGCGCTGCCTGAGCAGGGCGAGAAACGCCGTGACATCCTTTTTGGTTTTTAACAAGCGCATGTCATTAATTCTAAAGCGAACTACGCAATTATGCAAGGGCCGGGGCCTGTCCGGCCGTGGATTTATCCCCGGCAGACCGTCCGAACTTGCAGTGAGCGCCAAAATTCTGTATTATCAACAAGTAACACCATTGGGAGCGCATAGGGTTCTGGTGTCCCTCCCGGCCTTCAAAGCCGGTGTTTCCTGCCAAAAGCGGGAAGGGTGGGTTCGATTCCCACACGCTCCCGCCAGAATTTCCTTTGGGATTTGGTGTTTCAAGGGGGATATTACAGTATGAAGGTGATTATTGAAATAGAAAAAGAAGAAGAGATCGAGAAGCTGAGGAAGGCTTTCAGGGGGGAGTCCATCACGGTGGTCAGAACCCGGAAGGACAAGAAAAAGATCCTGGAAGCAATTTTCAAGAAATACAATGTGAAGCTTCCGAAGGACTATTCTTTCGACAGAGAAGCGATACATGCCAGATAAGATATTTGTTGATACCAACCTTCTTCTGTATTTTATCAGCGACGATAAAAAGAAAAAACTGCAGGCGAAAGATGTGCTTTTTTCACATAATAACGTTTATGTCAGTTCACAGGTAATCAGTGAATTTGTCAGTGTTTGCTTTTCGAAAAAACTCCTCAGGGCAGAGGAAATAACATCACTGACAGAACATTTTCTTGAGGCGTTCAGTTTTGCTCCGGTCGAAGAAGCCACGATAAAGAAAGCCCTCCAGATAAAGAAAAAGACCCATTATTCCTTTTGGGACAGCCTCATCATAGCATCAGCCAGGGAGAATGACTGCTCTCTCCTGTATACAGAAGATTTGCAGGATGGGCAGATAATAGACGGAAAGCTGACCATTATTGATCCGTTCAGTGTATGAGGGAATGGAGTTCCCAAATTGACGATCGTCTCGATAAGTAGCCTGTCCTCTCTTGTTTGCTGCTGCGCGGAACATGAGAGATGAGAAATTGCTTAGCAACTGGTAAGTGTGGGGTAAGGGGTGCATAAGAATAAAAAGAAGAAGGTAAACACCGTACCTTCTGTTCAAGACTCTCAGAATATTATCAAGCAAACAGAATGTCCTGCCTCAGAAATACTTGGGTTGACTGCAACGCATGATTTATTGGCCCGAAAAGATGGAATGCATAGAAGGGCCTTTCTACATGCCATGTGGGGGTCAGCGACAGCTACAATGGCGATTCTGTCAGATATTGGCGGCACAAAAAGCTTTATTAAAGAGTTTTTTGACATAGGTGCGGATGAGCAACTGTTACGGCAAATATATGGTGTTGGCGTCGGCGGTAGCGCAGCACTTGTACCGGCGGCAAATCATCCCTGGAAGCGGCCACCTGAGGGAATGTCGTGGTATCCCACCGAGGAAAAATGTTGCGAAATATTTCGAAGCCGTTTTCTGAAAGATTACAAACTTCGCACCGTAACAGAGTACCCTCAGATAAAACCGGATGATTCCCTCTATCTCTATGGGAGCCAGGTGGCAAATCTATTAACAAGAGCCCTCTTGGGAGCGCCTTGGCAATGCGAACCGATTTTGACTGTCAACACGCACGAATGGTCAACAGAACTCCGCTGGAACCTGCATTCACCGAGCAATGCCCCCTTGATTGAACGAATCCAGTTTGGCCAATTTTGGCAGACGTTGAACCACGTGATTGTCGATCGACGTGGACAACCATTTCAGCCTCGAGCAGGCGTCGGATGGATGGAAGATGATTATATGCTTATGACTGTTCTGCCAAGGTTTGCTAAAGGGCAACAACGCATATTCATTTTTGCTGGTATTCATGGACCCGGAACTCTGGCAGGCGGCTTACTCATGGCTAATCCCCCAATGGCAGAACTTAGAAAGATGATGAAGCAAACTTGCGGGGAACCATACTTTCAGGCACTTTTCAAAGTTGCAGTTCAGCAAAACGGGCAGGGAGAATATATTCCTGTAAGTATGGAGCTTGTCGAAGCAGAAGCTCTTAGGGTTAGTTTTCGACAATCGTAGTTGTGGTTTGATATTGCCGGAATAACGAGCTGCTTCATAGCAAGCCTATTGAGGATAGAATGCATCAGTACCGTTTTTGTCACACTTCCACATTTCGGAGAGTAACGAGCGCAGGGCCATATTCATGAATGCCTGTGACAGGTCAGTCTTCTCTCCTTTGTGACTGCATCTGTAAACTGTGTAGTACGGAACACCCTGTGCGCTTGAACCGAAGCCGGTGTTTTGTATCTTATCTTCCCAAGAAAGATCCCCATTGACAGACCCGCGGCCGATGCAGTATCTTTTATCATCAAAGCATGGGGAGAGCAAAATTCGGACCCTTATAAAATCATTGGGAGAGGGCAATTGACCGTTCAGAGAACCATGTCTGACCGGAAGATTGTGGAGAGGACCAAGACAAAAAAGGTCCGTCCTCGCCTTATCCATCCTGAGGTGCTAGATATTCTGATGTCAATGCCAAGGGGTCTGCCAAACGTCTACCTTTTCATTAACCCCAATTCAGGCAAGCCATATCTAACAGATTCGCTCCAGAGGCTCTGGAAAGAGGCATGCAAGGTTGTGGATGCGGATATAGAACTTTATCAGGCCACAAGGCATTCTGTAGCCTCTATGGCGGCATCTAGTGGTGTGTCGATAGCAATAATCAAGGAAGTCCTGGGGCATACCGACATCAGGACGACTCAGAAGTATTCTCATGTTAACGTGCTTTCACAGTCACAGGTTTTCGCGGCTCAAGAAAAAGAAGCTTGTAAATCACTTGTTAAAAGGAAGCTAAAATAATTATTTTTCGGAATTGTTCTCAGGCGCCGATAGCTTTTTACTCATTCATGGAGAATATATGCAATTAAAGAAAATTGAGATTAAGAATTATCGATCGATTAAGTCGCTAGAATTGACGTTTGAAAGGAATTTTCAAGTGTTGGTTGGTCTGAACGAAGCTGGCAAGTCGAATATTCTTAATGCCTTATCATTGTTAGACAAGCAATTTGGAGTAACAAAAAATGATATTCGTGATCCAAGGCACGATGAAGAGGTCGTGGAGGAGTCGTACGTAAGATTTGTTTTTAAATTGAGTAAGTCTTTTCTTGAGAGGGTTTTTGAGGGGGTTACAGAATATATTTTATCGAAGAAATTAGCCATCCCTATAATTGATATAGGAGGCAAGTCTTATAGCTTAGAAGAATTTTGCAAATATAAGAACGAAGTTTTATATGTGGTTGATGTTTTAAAGGGGAGTCGAACATTTTCGCATTGGGGGCTAGCTGGCCCACAGTACCGAGTTCATCCAGAATGGAAAAAAGTTTCGAGTGGCCATTCTTTTGCCTTTGAACACAATGGTGAAAATCTAAATATAGCTGACTTTAAAATTGTTAACACACTTGAATTTAAAATGATACCTAGTAATGTATTGGAAGATCTCGATATGTCTTTTTTAAATTTGATGGTCGGCGCTAAAATGATTGAGCTTACTAAAGATAAATTACCACCGTGTATTGTTTGGAATTATACCGAAAAGAATCTTCTGCCTGAGCGAATATCTTTACCGCAATTTATAACTAATCCAAATATTTGTATTCCGCTAAAAAATATGTTTTTATTAGCAGGGTATCGAGACCCGGGCAAGACATTGCTAGATGTTTCTACTAAAACTAATGGAATTACAAATGTTCTGAGAAAAGTTAGTAAGAATACAACGGATCACATGAAAAAAGTTTGGCCTGAATGGGAAAAACAGAGTGTTGTTTTAGCACTTAATGGAGAGTTTATTGATGCCGGCATTTCCGAGGAATATAATATTTATAGTCTTTCAAGAAGGAGTGATGGCTTTAAGAGATTTTTCACTTTTTTGTTGATGTTATCTGCACAAAATGCAACTGAAGACATTGTTGATAATGTCATTATTATTGATGAGCCAGATATTGCTTTGCATCCCTCGGGTATCCAATATCTTAGACATGAGCTCGAAAAAATAGGTTTCAATAATTTGGTGTTGGTATCGTCACATTCGATATTTATGATTGACAAAGAAATCATAGATCGCCACTTGATAGTCGAAAAGAAAAAAGAAATTACAGATGTTAGGCGCGTGGAGTCCAGTAATATAACAGAAGAAGAGGTAATCTTTAAGGCATTAGGCTATTCATTGTTTGATCTTTTAAAGGCTAAAAATATTATCTTTGAAGGCTGGAGGGATAAAAAGTTTTTCAATCTATTTCTTTCCTCGTCAATTGGAAAAAAGAAGGTCAATAAAGATATAGCTAAGCGATTAGGCCTTCTTCATGCTATGGGGGCAAATGATGTGGCTAGAGTAGCTAATATTTGTGAAAACTTTTCTAGAGACTTCATAATTCTGACAGATTCGGATAAAGCCGCTAAGGACAACAAGAAGAAATTTGGAAATCAAGAAAAGTGGCTGTGCTATAGCGATGTTTCGGATATAGAGGCCGTTACTACAGAAGATTTTGTTGCTAATAAGATCATTAACAAGGTTGTCAAAGAAATCATTGTTGAAAATGATATTAGCGGTTCTATAATTCTTCCTGAGACCGTCACAAAAGGTAAAGTAGAATTTATTCAAAAAAAGTTGATTGAACTAAATATTGTTGACCAGCATCTGAAACAGGTTATGGATAAAATTAAAGGTCGGATTTGTGATCGAGTGAAGTTAGGCGATCTTGATAAAGGTTTTTCAACAGTCTGTATTAAACTGCTATCACTTCTGTTTCCATAAATCCTAAATATTGACCGTTACAGATATGTGAATTTTTATCGGGAATAAAATAGTGTGATTTGGTCTTCTATTACTTTTCAAAACCGTGAACAAACCGTGAACAGTGGCATTTTGGACCTCAAAAATTCATTATCAATCAAGATGTTAGGGGGATGTTAGTATGGTTCGATTCCCACACGCTCCCGCCACTTTTTTGCTTGAATTCAATTATTTGTACCTCTGATATTCCCTAATATACCGTCAATAGAGCATGCTTCTTTTATGCAGCCGCCAGAGATTGGCATGTCTAAAGTTATAATTTGACGATTGGACTTCTATATGGTATAAGGTAATCAGAGCTCATAATCATCCGAAAAAGCCAAACCCTTCGTGAGAAGGGGACAGAAAGCGGCGGATCTTTTTTTATAAGATGGCCGAGCTGCCGAAGAAAATATCCCGGCAGTTCGGCCTCTTTTTTTGTTGAGAAACACTTCCGGGCCCAGCATGCCCTTCACGAAAGAAGGGTGATGTAAAATGACTGCTCGTCGAACTGCCGAAGGACAGACCCTCCGGGTATACTTGAAAAAAGTGCGCGCCGGCAATTAACTCATCCAGCAGAAAGGAGAACCGAAATGAAACCAAACAAAATTTGTCGAAGGCTTTTCATTGTGGCCATGGCCCTGGTAGCGGTCTTTGTTCTGATCGCTGCATCGCCAGGCGCCTCGCCAGCGGCGGGTCCGGCTGAATGCGGCATGATCGGGACCTGGTATGGCAGTGCGGGGCCCCTGAAGTGGTTGGGAGTCCATACCGCGGGCAGTACGAACACCAAGGGGGAAATGGTGCTGCAGTGGGTGCTGGTCAGAGATTACCTGGTTATCGTCTATGATCTGTACCCGGACGCCACGATGCTGACTGACGGGCGCGGAGTATGGGAAATGACCTCCCGGAACGAATACAAGTACACGTGGTACGCCTACGGCATCGGCACATTGGCGAATGCGCCGCTCTATTCCGTCAGGGTCAGCGGACTTGCAAGGAACACGGACTGCGACAATATCGCAATAGATTTCACGTATGAGATCTTCGACGGGTTTGTCCTTCCGCAGAACATGTCCGGGGCGGATCCTGTTGGCGCTATTGTGGACGTTGCCGGTGAAACGAGGGTCCCGCTTACGGTGGTACCGGTGGTGACGCCTTAACTGGGAAGTGATGATACAGCTGCTCGGACAGTTGCCGGCGCGCAAATTCTGGCAACACTGTCCATAAGGGAATTAGGGGAACAAGCCTCTTTCAGTTCCCGTGCACGGCAGAATAGATTTGGGCAAAGGGCTGCTTTACTAAACACCAGAGTCTCGGGGCCGCCCCGAAATATCCGGTAACTGATGGGAGGCGTTTCCGTGTCCTTTTCCATGTAACAGCAAAATGATAATGTCCTAACTGAGCAAAATAGAAATGTCCTATTTA
>CAZCKU010000019.1:0-48199 GCA_964499365.1 uncultured Thermodesulfovibrio sp. | reverse complement strand
ATTTTGCTCAGTTAGGACATTATCATTTTGCTGTTACACAGGCAGCACAGGCGTACAGGGTTCGGGGGAGAACAAAAAAAGGCCCGGGAATCTCCCGGGCCTTTTTTTGAATTGGTGCCGAAGGGGGGACTCGAACCCCCACAGCGTTTCCACCGCTAGAACCTGAATCTAGTGCGTCTGCCAATTCCGCCACTTCGGCAAGCCTTCACAACAACCTCAATAAAAAAATCCTGCAATGACAGGATTTATTTATTGCTGCAAAGCCATCCTACAGCTTATTTCTTGTCAACAGCCTCGATTATCTTGTCTGCGTCAACAGCACCGGGAATCTGTTTCCCGTCGGGGAAGATGATGTTCGGCGTCCCGTTGATGCCCAGTTTCTCGGCAAGCTTGATATTTTCATCAATAGCCTTGGTGTCACATTTCGGATCGGCTATCTTTTTCTTCGCAAACGCATCCTCAAGCAGTGCGATCGATTTCTCGCAGATAATCGTCTTTGCCTTTCTTCCTGCGTCCTGATGCATCGGCAGCGGGAAGAGCATGATATAGAAGGCGATGTCTTTCCTCTTCTCAAGCACCTTCTTCATCTCGTTATGCAGCTTGCCGCAGTACGGACAGTCGGGGTCCGAAAAGACGATCACCTTGTTCTTGGCATTCCTGTCACCCATGACCAGTGCATTGTCAAGGGGAATGGACGATACATCGACCTTGTTGATCTTCTCCATGGCGATGTTCGTAAAGTCGGTCTTCGACTTGATACCGATGATGCGGCCGGCAAAAAGATTCTTCTTTGAATAATCGAGATACAGGATGCCCTTCTTGCTGCCCGACTCCATGCTCACTTCCCAGAGACCGTTGACGGGCCCGTTCTGGACATCCAGAACCTTGACGTCAGGGATGATCTCCTTCAGAACATCCTTGGCCTGGTCGGCGTTCAGGGTGTGGCATTTCGTACAATCCTGCTCGCCTTTTGAATAGGCGGAGGCGTCCTGGTACCCGGCGAAAACTGCTAATCCTATTGTCAGAGCTGTTATAAGTAATTTTTTCATATAGAAATATTACCACCAACGCCAGTAAAAAGTAAAGAAACCGGGGCATTCAGCCGGGCCCGTGTCTTTTTTCATGATTGAATCATTTTTTCGCCATCTGATATAATTCAGTTATTTTTCAACGAGGCACGACAAATGGAATTCACGCAGGAAGAGCTGAACCGTTACAACCGCCAGATGATGATGGACGGATGGGGGCAGGAGACCCAGGAAAAGATTAAGAACTCCACGGTCTTCATTGCCGGGGCCGGAGGCCTGGGTTCGCCGGTTTCGATCTATCTTGCCGTAGCGGGGGTGGGGACGATCAGGATCTGTGATTTTGACTCTCCCGACTGGTCGAACCTTAACCGCCAGATACTTCACAACCATAGCCGGATAGGCACCAACAAGGCGGTTTCTGCAAAACAGACCCTTGCCGAACTCAACCCGCATATCGCCATCGAGGCCTTTACTGACAAGATTGTTGCCGAGAATGTCGATGAACTTGTGGGCAATGCGGACCTGATACTCGACTGCATGGATAATTTCCCGACGCGGTATCTCCTGAACGAATGCGCCATCAGAAAGAACATCCCCCTGGTCCACGGAAGCATCTGGGGACTCGACGGCAGGATCACCTTTATCAAGGCTCCTGAAACCCCCTGCCTGCGGTGCTATTTCCCTGAGTCTCCGCCGAAGGAGGTCTTTCCGGTGCTCGGGGCGACTCCCGGTGTTATTGGAACTCTGCAGGCGATGGAGGCGCTCAAGTACCTCTCCGGTATCGGCAAGGTGCTGAAGGGCAGGCTTCTGGTCTGGTCGGGAAATGACATGAGTTTCAAGACCTACAGGGGATTCAGGGATCCGGATTGCCCGGCATGCGGCAGGCCGCAGCCTTAGCTCCTTTCTTCCGGCCGGTCATCTTCTGGTTATTCCGATAGAATATTTTCCTGAAAAAACGTCTGCTGTTGACGCAGGCAGGCAGATACAGAAAAAAGATGGTGGGCAGTCGCAGAATCGAACTGCGGACACGAGGCTTTTCAGGCCTCTGCTCTACCGACTGAGCTAACTGCCCCCAAGACAGTAATGATACCTGTTAACTTTTTTGATTGTCAACCAATGCTGGATACACTGAGAGAAAAATTTATATTTTATGCGCCGGCCGTTGCCGCGGGGGGCCTCCTTACCCTTGCGTTTCCGCCCTATGATTTATATCTGCTCGCCTGGGCGGGATTCATCCCGCTCATGCTTTCTTTATGGGGCAGAACGCAGAAAGAGGCCTTCAGGACAGGCTTTGCCTTCGGAGTCACCTTCTTTTTCGGTACGCTCTACTGGATCTATCATTCGGTCCATGTCTTCGGTGGGATCCCGTTTTCCGCAAGCCTTGCCATCGTCTTTCTGCTCTGTCTCGGCCTGGGACTCTACCCGGCGGTATTCTCATTCCTTTTCCTCGCCATCATCAGGAAGACGAAGCTGCCGGCTCTTTTAACCGCACCGGTCGTATGGGTTACCCTTGAGTTCCTGAGGTCCTACGCCCTGACCGGCTTCCCGTGGGCAAGCATCGGCTACAGCCAGTACCGCTTTCTGCATATCATCCAGGCAGCAGACATCACGGGGATCTACGGCATCTCGTTTCTGGTCCTTGCCGTCAACGGTGCGATCGTGGACCTCGTGCTGATAAAACGGAAACTCAGGGAGATGCCGCTCTACCCGGTGGGATATGCGATGATCGGCATGCTGACCCTGGGTATAACGCTGGCTGCGTCGCTGGGGTACGGGGCATGGAGGCTCGGGCAGGCGCGGGAGCATGGCAGTTTTTCGGTCAGTATCGTCCAGGGGAACATAGAACAGGACAAGAAGTGGGAGCCGGCGTTCCAGAAGGAGGTCCTTGATACGTACTTCGAGCTCTCGAAACAGGCTGCGGAACAGTCACCGCAGCTGGTCGTATGGCCTGAGACCGCCATCCCCTTTCTGTATGATTACGATACGGCACGCACCGAACACCTGGCTGCGATGCAGAAGTCGCTCGGCTCGTATCTGCTCTTCGGGTCGGTCCTGCTCAGGGAGCGGACAAAGGAAAAGGCCCTGCTCACGAACTCTGCGCTCCTGCTGGACCCGGCGGGAAAACTGGTATATAAGTACGACAAGATACATCTGGTGCCGTTCGGGGAATATGTGCCGCTCAAGGGAATTCTGTTTTTTGTTGAAAAAATGGTGGCAGGCATCGGGGATTATGTCCCGGGTGAATCGTATGTAAAGGCGGGGACGGAGTTCGGCGGCTTCGGCACCATGATCTGCTATGAAATAATATTCCCCGGGCTCGTAAGAAAGTTCTTCACGCGGGGCGGGGATTTCATGGTGACGATAACGAACGATGCCTGGTTCGGAAAGACACCCGGGCCCTATCAGCATTTTACCATGGCGGTCTTCAGGGCGATCGAAAACAGGAAGCCGGTGGTCCGTGCGGCAAACACCGGCATATCAGGCCTCATCGACAGCAGCGGCAGGATAACAGCCGCAACGCCGGTTTTTACCCGGCAGATACTGCACGGCCAGGTAAAAATGGACAATACCATGACTTTTTATACAAAATATGGCGATATTTTTTCGTACCTGTGCATCGTCGCATGCATTATCATCGTGCTGAACGTAAAAATATGGAGGTAGGTCATTATGGTTATGCAGGAAGAGCTGAAGGAAGAAATAGGCCTTTTGAAGGCAAAGACTGAAGCCCTCAGAGGTTATCTTTGATGTAGACCGGAAGAAAGAGGCTCTGGCGAAGATCGAGCAGGATCTGACACAGGAAGAGGTCTGGTCCTCACCCGAAAAGTCGAAGGTGCTGCTGAAGGAGAAGGCGCGGCTCGAAGGTGCTGTGCAGTCCTTTGCCACCCTGCATAACAAGCTGAACTACATAGAAGAGTCTGTCGGGATCCTTGACGAGGAAGGGGGCGACCTTTTCTTCCGTGAACTGAAGAGCGATGTCGCAGGCCTCAGGAAGGACCTGGAAGACCTGGAACTCCTCAACCTGCTCTCCGGCGAACTCGACCGGAACAATGCGATCGTCACGATCCACCCCGGTGCGGGCGGCACCGAGAGCCAGGACTGGGCCCAGATGCTGATGCGCATGTATCTCCGCTGGGCCGAGGTCCGCGGATATACGGTGCAGATCGTCGATCTGCAGCCCGGCGACGAGGCAGGCATCAAGGGGGCAACCATAACCTTCAGCGGCGAGTATGCCTACGGGTACCTGGCCGCAGAGGCAGGGGTGCACCGGCTTGTCCGGATTTCGCCCTATGACGCAAACAAGAGGAGACATACCTCCTTTGCCGCGGTGATTGTCTATCCCGAAATCGAAGAGGACATCAACATAGAGATACGGGAAGAGGACCTCAAGATCGATACCTACCGGGCATCCGGCGCCGGCGGGCAGCATGTGAACAAGACCTCTTCCGCAGTCAGGCTGACACATCTCCCCAGCGGCATCATCGTCGCCTGCCAGAATGAACGTTCGCAGCACAAGAACAAGGCGGTCGCAATGAAGATCCTCAAGGCGCGGCTCTACGATCTTGAGGTGAAGGCCAAGGAAAAGAGGCTCGACGATATAGCCGGCGACAAAAAAGGCATCGCCTGGGGCAGCCAGATCAGGTCATACGTCCTGCAGCCTTACCGGCTCGTCAAAGACCACCGCACCGGGCTTGAAGCCGGGGACGTGGATTCTGTTCTTGACGGCGGCATCGACATATTCATCAAGGAATTTCTGAAATTCAGGACAAAAAAACAGATGGAGGACGCATGATCAAGGAAGCGATCAATCTGGTGGTGAGCGGCATAGACCTCGCAGAGGCCGAGATGGCCGAATGTATGCAGGAGATCATGGAAGGCCGGGCCACCGAGGCCCAGATCGGCGCGCTGCTGACCGCACTCCGCATGAAGGGCGAGACGGTCGGGGAGATCTCCGGTGCCGCGCGGATCATGCGGGACAAGGCCGCCAGGATCAAGGCGCCCGAAGGTGTGCTTGACACCTGCGGTACCGGAGGCGATACGTCACACACGTTCAATATTTCGACAACCACGGCCCTCGTGGTCGCGGCAGCAGGGATTCCGGTCGCAAAGCACGGCAACCGCGCGGTTTCCAGCAGATCAGGGAGCGCCGACGTGCTGGAAGCCCTTGGGATAAAGATCGATCTGGAACCTTCGAAAGTCGAGAAATGCCTCTTCGAAACCGGCTTCGGTTTTATGTTTGCCCCTCTCTTTCACCCTGCCATGAAGTATGCGGTGGGGCCGCGACGCGAACTCGGCATCAGGACGGTCTTCAATATCCTGGGGCCCCTGACAAACCCGGCAGGAGCCCGTCGCCAGGTCCTCGGCGTTTTTTCGAGCAGGCTGACCGAGACCCTTGCACAGGTACTCGGCAACCTCGGGGCTGTCGATGCACTCGTCGTCCATGGCGAAGACGGGCTTGATGAGATTACGATCTCGACCGGGACAAAGGCCTCGCGGTTTTCAGGGGGCAAGGTCGAGAGCATGTATATTTCCCCCGAGGATTTTGGACTGCAGAGGGGAACGGTACAGGATATGGTCGGGGGCGATAAGGACGAGAACGCCCGCCTCACGATCGGGATCCTGCAGGGCGCCACGGGGCCGAAAAGGGATGTTGTCCTGATGAACGCAGGGGCGGCGATCATGGTGTCGGGCAGGACGCAGGACCTCAGGACAGCCTTCGAGATGGCCCGCGAGGCGGTCGACTCAGGGGCAGCGGTCAAGAAACTTGAGGAAATAAGGAAGGTTTCCCAATCATTGTAGAAGAGCCTGCCGGTTTGGCCGGGGATCAGCCGGCGAGGACGGCAAACTGTGCGAGTATCTTTTTCTTCAGCCCGGGAAGGCCGTCGGCCCTCAGGGCAGCAAGGGTACGCGCAGAGGCCAGGCCCTTGAGAAATTTCTCCCTGGCCTTCTGCTCCGGTATCCGGTCGAGTGCCTGCCTCCGCACCTCGGTCATGAACTTCAGGAAGCCGCCGATCTCAGGCCCGTAGAGTTTTTCCAGTTCCTTCCTGATTGTCTTTGCCAGTGCGGGGCTCGCGCCGCTCGTCGAGACCGCCACGGTAAGGGGACCCCGCTCGATGACAGAGGGGGCTATAAAATTGCAGAGGGGCGGGACATCAACGACATTGACGAGACCCTCGGCGTCGTTCGATATCCTGGTGTTGACTGCCGAAGAATCTGTTGCAGCGATAACGACAAAGGCCCCGCGGATATCTTTCTTCTGGTAGGGCCGCTGAATGTGGTGTATGAGTTTCTTCTCTCTCAGCCTGGCAAGCTGTCCGGAAAGGTCAGGACTGACAACAGTCACACAGGCACCCGCCTTTATCAGGGCCAGGGCCTTGCGTTCAGAAACCCTGCCTCCGCCGACAATAACCGCCTTCTTGCCCTGCACATTCAGAAAAACGGGGTAATACTTCATCGCAGCAGCAGACCGGCCGTTCCTATTTTTTGTCCGGCGTCAGGGAGGCAAGCTCCTTCTTCGCATCTGCAGCCTCAGGGAGTGTCGGATATTTTTCAACGAGCCTTCTGAGCGTATCCGCAGCCTTGTCCTTCTGCCCGGAATTTTTATAGGCCATACCGAGATTGAACAGGACCCGCTCCGGCTTCTTGTAGTCGGGATATGACCGGAGCAAACCTTCGAAGCGGTCGATCGCCGCAGCGTAGGTGCCTTTTTTCATATAAAAGGTGCCGACCATGAATTCATAATCAGCCATGGTATTTCTGCACTTCTCGATCCTGAGATCTATAAGGTCCCGGTAGGGGTTGCGGGGGAAATCGTTCTTGAGTTTTTCGAATTCGGCCAGCGCCCTCGCAGCACCGCCATACCCGCGCTCCGGACTCTCGATCTGGTTGAAATAGACCATGGCGATCTGATACTGGGCATAGGCAGCATGACGATGGTCAGGGTACATCTCAAGGAATTTTCTGTATTCGGCAACCGCCAGCTCCGGCTCCTCCTCCCTGACATGCGAATCGGCTATCCTGAGCTGGGCAAGCGGCGCAAACTTCCTTGTGAGGTCCCTGTTCTTGATCTCGAGCAGTGCTGCCCGCGCCTCGGTATATTCTTTATCGTCGATCAGTTTATTGGCGCGCGCAAATGATTTCTCCGCATCGAATTCCTCAGCCGGTTTGATGACGGGCTTGGAGGCACAGGCGGAGATGACAAAGACCAGGAGGACGATTACGGGAAAGAGATATTTTTTCATAGCAATATTAAACCGCGGACTCCCGGTCCAAGTCAAGTTTTGGCGGCATCCGGAGGGGCAGACGGAGTCGTCCCGTCAGCATAGCCGGTAACCCTGTTCCTGCCCTGGTGCTTGGAGGCATAGAGGCTTTCGTCCGCCCTTTTTATCAGGACTTCGTCCGCGTCCGCGTCCCGGGGGAAGGTGGCATACCCAAGGCTGACAGTCACGCGCTGCTGCTCTCCGCTGCCCAGGGTAAAAACGTGTCCGGAAATGCTCGTCCTGAGTCTTTCGGCAACGATCCGGGCCTGGGGGCCGGACGTTTCAGGCAATATGACGGCAAATTCCTCGCCGCCGTACCGGGCCCCGAAGTCGGTATTGCGAATGTTGTTCCGTATGAGTTCGGACACTGTTTTCAGGACCGTGTCGCCGGACTGATGTCCATAGGTGTCGTTAAACTTCTTGAAATGGTCGATATCAAGCATCAGCAGGGAAATGTCCCTGACATACCGCTTGCTCCGCTCAATCTCTTCATGCAGTTTTTCCCTGAAGACGCGGTGGTTATGCAGCCCGGTCAGTCCATCCGTTGTTGCATAGCGCATGATCTCCTGCTGCATCGTAATGGCCTGGAACGCCTGGAAGGAGAAGTTAAAGAGCATATCCTCATCGTTCTGCGTAAACCCGCCGTCCTTATTGATAATGACAAGCAGGCCGAGGACCCCTTTGTCGATAGACGAGAGCGGCATCGCGATCAGGTTCTGAATGTCCACATGGGCCATGGGGGTTTCCGTTAGCGGCGTATTCACCCGCAGCGGCGTCAGCGTCCTGATGACATTGATGAAGACCCCCTTGAGCATCGCCCTGCCGCAATCCATGCTGGTATTTTCCTCAAAGGTGTTGAAGAAGCGCTTCAGTTCCGGATCCAGGGGATCGCGCGGCTCCATGATAAATATGGCGCTGTGGCCGGCCCTCATAAGGTCGCGGGTCCTTCCGAGAAATATCCTGAGAACCAGCTCGAGCTCGGCCCCCGAGGCGATGAACCCCATGAGCTCATTCAGGATAGTCTGCTCCCTGACAAGGGCCTGTTCCTTGTTGACCGCCTCCCCGAGTTTTTCGAGCTTGTCCTGGATTGCGGACGCCATCATGTTGATACTTGAGGATAGGCTCCCGAGTTCGTCATCAGAGGCTATGCCGATCCGCTGCCTGATATCGCCGCCTGCTATGGCATTGCTGATATCCTCGATTTCACGCAACGGCTTCACCAGGGACCGGGCAACGACCATCCGGGCCACCACGAGCAGGACACACAGGCAGGCCGATAAAACCATAAGGACCGTCAACGCCCGGGACTTCGCCTGCATCGCCGTATCCGAAAGCCTGGTCACCTTCTCCAGGTCCTTCTTCCAGTGTTCGTTTATCTCGGTAAGTGTCTTCTCGATGTATTCCGCCCTCAGGCGCTGGTAGTCGGCTTTATGCTTCGCGGTAATCCTGCCCTCATCCCTGACCAGCTCCTCAACCAGCCGGGAAAATTCAGGCAGTCTGTCGAGGGCATACTGCACCAGGTCTTTTTCTTCATCGTCGAGCTTTGCGCTTGCCGACAACCTCAGGGCCTGTTCATAGGCAGCGAGGTCCTTCATGACCGCATCGCTGTATCCCTTTCCGGCTGCGATCTCCAGGTAATGCTCCGTGCTGTGCTCAAGATCGACAAGCGTCTGCTTCAGGTGGGTGAGATAATCAAATTCGTTCGAAATATCAAAGAGCCTTGAGGTTTCCCTGCTTATGGTTGTTATGGTCCGGTAGGAGATAGCAAACGCGGCGATAAATACTGCAGCAATAGCAAACGTATAGATGTCAAACTTTCGGGATATCTTCATAATGACATTCAGAAAACCCTTTCAGGAGCCGGTCCTTATTTTTATCGCAAGGGCTGCAGGAGGCCCTGTATTATTTTACACTATACCATATCACATCCGGTCCATTTCATTCCTGCCTGGGGCCGGTCCCTGCTTGCCAAAGGGCTGAACAGGGTGTTATCGTAACCCGTGAATCTATTATTGTTCCAGCGTCCGTCCCGGTATATAAACAACGAGATAAACGCCATCCATAAAGCGGCTGATCTGCGGGTGGCCCTGGCGTTCCCGGATGTCTATGAGGTCGGGATGTCCCATCTGGGCCTCAGAATCCTCTACAGCATCATCAATGAGATCCCGTTTGCCGCGGCTGAACGCGTCTTCGCGCCCTGGGGTGACCTTGACGAGGCGATGAAGGCAAAGGGGGAACTGCTTGCCTCCCTTGAGTCCGGCCGTCCGCTGAAGGACTTTGATATCGTCGGGTTCAGCCTCCAGTACGAGCTCGCCTATACGACCGTCCTGAGCATGCTCGACCGCGGCGGCATCCCGCTGAGGACCGCGGACCGGTTGAACAACCCGAAGCTGCCTCTGGTGATAGCCGGCGGACCTTCCACGCTCAATCCCTATCCAATGTCGCCGTTTATCGATGCCTTTCTCATAGGAGACGGCGAAGACGCCGTGAAGGAGATTCTTCATTGCCATAATCAGTGGAAACAGGACAGCGGAACGGACAGGCTGGCACTTCTGAAGGCCCTCGCAGATATTGAAGGGGTTCTGGTCCCCGTGCTCGGCAGGGGCAGGACCGTAAAGCGCCGGGTGATCCAGTCCCTTGAAGAGGCCCCATACCCGACGGCACCGGTCCTGCCGTATACAAGCATTGTTCATGACAGGGTGAATATCGAGATCTCCCGCGGCTGCTCCATGGGCTGCAGGTTCTGCCAGGCAGGCATGGCCTATCGGCCGGTGCGCGAACGGTCGGTGGACAGGATCCTTGACCTTGCAGAGCAGTCCCTCCGGAATACAGGATACGACGACATCTCGTTCACCTCTCTCAGTTCGGGAGACTATTCCTGCCTGCTTGAGCTGATGCAGGAGTTCAACCGCAGACTCAGCAACAAGAGGATCGCGATGTCCCTGCCGTCTCTCAGGGTAGGCTCGGTAAACGCCCCCATGCTCCGCGAACTGCGTGCGGTCAGAAAGACCGGGTTTACCATAGCACCCGAGGCCGGGACAGACCGCCTCAGGTCTGTCATCAACAAGGATTTTACTGCCGAGACCTATGCCCATGCGCTCGAAACACTTTTCAGGGCCGGGTGGTCCAGCCTCAAGCTCTACTTCATGACCGGCCTTCCGACAGAGACGGAGGAGGACATTGCAGCGATCCCTGAGATGGCTTTACAGGCGATCAGGACCTCAAAGAGGATCACCGGAAGGCACGCGACGATCAGCGCCGGGGTATCGTCCTTTATCCCCAAACCTCATACCCCATTCCAGTGGTTCGGACAGAATGATATGGTGGTGTTGAGGGAAAAGAACGATTTTCTGCGGCGGGCCTTCCTGAAAAAGGGCATCAAATTCAAGGGGCATAACGAAGAGATGTCGCTGCTGGAGGCCGTCTTTGCCCGGGGGGACGAATCCCTGTCGCTGCTGATCGAGAAGGCCTGGTCGCTTGGGTGCAGGCTCGATGCCTGGACCGAGTGCTTTGATTTCTCGAAATGGAGGGAGGCGGCTGAACTCTCCGGGGTCGATGCATTCGGCTATGCCGCCAGGGAATACCGGCTCGAAGACGCCCTCCCCTGGGATACCATCAGGACCGGGGTCTCAAAGGAGTTCCTCTGGAGAGAATACCAGCACGCGCTCTCAGGGACCTTCACAAGGGACTGCAGGAAGCAGTGCCACAACTGCGGGCTGGCATGCAGCCAGAAGCCGGTCGAGGCCCCGTCCCGGCCGTCGCCTTCA
Organism: uncultured Thermodesulfovibrio sp.; assembly: GCA_964499365.1. Taxonomy (GTDB): domain Bacteria; phylum Nitrospirota; class Thermodesulfovibrionia; order Thermodesulfovibrionales; family UBA6898; genus PALSA-1316. The sequence continues at coordinate 37,144 of CAZCKU010000019.1, read as the reverse complement.
CCCGAGACGGCCTCGCCCCGGAAAAGCAGCATACCCGATCTTTCGATCCGTTACCGGGTCAGGTTTACAAAGGCAGACAAGGCCCGTTTTCTATCACATCTCGAACTGACGACGGCGATCATCCGCGCCCTGAAGCGGGCCGATTTCCCGCTGAAATACTCGAGCGGTTTTCACCCGGCACCGCGGCTCTCCTTCGGCCCCGCGCTGGGCGTCGGCATAGCCGGCCTGAGCGAATACCTTGACCTGGAGCTCACGATGCCGTATAAGATGCTTGGTGCGCCTGATGCAGAGGAGACCCAGGCAATGCAGGCCCTGAATCAGCACCTGCCGCCGGGAATCCGGGTGAAACAGATCGTCCGGCTCTCCGGAAGGGAAAAATCACTCAATAGTTTTATAATAAGATATGTCTATGACCTGCGGGGAGCAGCCCTCTCTGCAAAGGGTTTTTTCAGCCGGGACGAAATAATCGTTGAACGGAAGAAGGGTATGGTCAATATAAAAGATATGATCGAGACGGTGGAACCGGTTGATCCGGAGACCTTCAGGATAACTGTCAGGGACTGCGGCGAAGACAAGGTGCGGCTTGACGAGATAACCAGGGAGATATTCGGATGTCCGGCCGTTGATCTGGATATCACCAGGGTTGCGATGTACGGGTTCATCCCGGATGGCCCGGGCCCTTCAAGGGCACCGCGGCCTGAGCTCCGTGCAGGCAGATGGATTGAGCCTCTGGCGCCGGGGGTGATATGAGCAGCGAAATCCTGATCAATGTTACCAGGGAAGAGACCCGTGTCGGACTGCTCGAGGGCGGACAGGTGGTCGAGTTCTATGTAGAACGGAAACGGGACGCCAGCCTTGTCGGCAATATCTTCAAGGGCAAGGTGGTAAAGATCCTCCCGGGTATGCAGTCCGCCTTTGTCGATATAGGCCTCGAAAAAGCGGCCTTTCTCTACGTTGCCGACATCAAGGCCGACACCGATGAGTACGCACCGCTGTTCGAGGATGAGGAGAAAGACAGTTCCATTGAGCTGGTATCCCGCCGGGCGCGGTGTGAGGCAACGATTGAAGACCTTATCCAGGAAGGACAGGAACTGCTGGTCCAGGTCTCGAAAGACCCCATCGGGAGCAAAGGGGCACGCGCCACCTCATACATAACACTGCCGGGGAGATACCTCGTGCTTATGCCGGATGTTGAGCATGTCGGCATATCGCGGAGGATCTCGGACGAAGAGGAGCGGGCCCGGCTCCGGCAGATTGTCAGCACGATCAAGCCCGCCGGGTATGGCCTGATCATCAGGACGGCGAGCGAGGACTCGACAGAGGAAGACATCAGGAAGGATCTCGAATTCCTCCTCCTGCTCTGGAAGAACATCCAGGAAAGGCGTGAAAAAGTGCCTGCCCGCGGCCTGCTCTACAGCGACCTCGATCTTGTCTTCCGCAGCGTCCGCGACCTGATGAGCCACGACGTGGAGCGGCTGACGATCGATTCTGCAGCTGAGTACGAAAGGATCATCGAATTCGTCAAGACCTACTTCCCGAAGCTTCTCACCAAGATAGAACTGTATGAGGAGACCGAACCGATCTTTGATGCCTTCGGCATTGAACTCGACATATCGAGGGCGGTCGGCAGAAAGGTCTGGCTGAAGTCCGGCGGCTATATTGTGGTCGACCACACCGAAGCCATGACGGTCATTGATGTCAATACCGGCAAGTTTGTCGGCAAGGAAGGGCTCGAAGATACGATACTCAAGACGAATCTCGAGGCGGTGAAGGAGATCGCCTATCAGATACGGCTGAGGAACCTCGGCGGGATCATCATCATCGACTTTATTGATATGGACAAGCCCGAAAACCGGGACAAGCTCTTCAACGCCTTTGTCGAGGCGATGAAAAAGGACCGGGCAAAGAACACGATCTTCCACATATCCGAACTCGGCCTGATCCAGATGACGCGCAAGAGGGTGCGGGAGAGCCTCGGCCGTACGCTCAGCACCACCTGCCCGTACTGCGAAGGGAAGGGTTTTGTGAAATCGCCCGAGACCCTCTGCTACGAGATACTCCGGACGATCAAGAAGCTTGCCCGGCACGGCTCTGAAAAGATCATTATCACTGCGCACCCGCTGGTTGCCGAGATGCTCTCCGACGAGGAAATGCTCGGGATTGAGGACGTCGAAAGCCAGTACGGCGTGAAGGTGATCGTGCGCGCCGACAACAAGATGCATCAGGAAAACTATGAGGTGAGTTCCTTGTGAACCCTGATGGCGACCCTGCCTATGGACAGGGCCTTGATCAGAAGCCTGAGCAGGACTCTCATCAGAACGCTGACCGGAAATTCGCCGACCTCCTTGCCCTCCTGAAGAAGACCGGAACAGCTGTCCTCGCCTTTTCCGGCGGCGTCGACAGCACCTTCCTGCTGAAGGCCATGGACCTCTCGGGTATCCGTTTCATCGCTGTTACCGCCGTCTCCCCCACCATGCCCGAGGCTGATTATCAGAGGGCCCTTTCCTTTGTTGAGACCGCAGGCATAAGGCATATGGTCATCAGGACCGAAGAACTGACGAACGAAGCATTTGTCCGCAATGCACCGGACAGATGCTTCCACTGCAAGGACGAACTCTTCGGAAGGCTGAAGGAGATCGCCGCAAAACAGGAACTGCATAACGTACTCGACGGGACGAATGCTGACGACCTGTCCGACTACCGGCCCGGCAGAAGGGCTGCGGGCCTGCACGGGGTCAGAAGCCCTCTTGCCGAATGCGGCATGACCAAGCAGGACGTCAGGACGTTATCGCAGAAGCTCGGGCTGCAGACCTGGGACCAGCCGGCATCTCCCTGTCTTTCCTCGCGCATCCCCTATGGCCGGAGGATAACAGCAGAGGCCCTGAAGCGTGTTGAGGCTGCCGAGCAGTTCCTCAAATCCCTTGGCCTTCAGACGGTCAGGGTGCGGGACCATGGCGATACGGCCCGGATCGAACTGCAGGCCGACGACATGCAGCGCATGATCGAACCGTCCTTCAGACAGCTGGTGACAGGGCGGTTCAGGCTGCTCGGGTATGCCTTCGTCTCCCTTGATCTTGACGGATATAAGACAGGCAGCATGAACCGCGTCCTTGAGCCCCAGCAGCACTGACGGGCCCCTTCAGGAATATTCCCCGTATCAGGCTTATGAGATATGAACGATGAAACAAGGATATAGCAGCGATATACACAAGTGCGTGCGGTGCGGCAACTGCAAGGCGCAGTGTCCCACCTATGCAGAAGACCCTGTCGAGATGAGGGGGGCACGGGGAAGGCTCGCCCTGCTCCAGAGGCTCTTCGGGGGACAGGCTGCGCCATCAGGCCTGCTGAACCAGCATATCAACAGCTGCATCCTCTGCGGAGCCTGCAACCGGAGCTGCCCGCTCGGGATCGACCTGATGGAGGCGCTCTACCACGGAAGGTCCCTTCTCAAAAAAAGCGACCGCAGGCGCAGCCTCCTGAGGGCCCTGACAAAGCTGTCGGTTGCCTGGCCGGACATGGCGTACAGGGTGGCACGGTTTGGCCAGCGTTCGGTGCTGCCTGCCCTCTCCAGGATGGGGGTCGTTCCGGCCCTGCCCGAACTTCCCGAGGCACCGCTGCGGGCTGAAGACCAGGTGTTCAAGACCCAGAAAAAGAAACGGGGACGTGTTGCAATCTTTACCGGCTGCAGTGTTAACTACCTGTACCCGCACTTCGGCGAGTCCCTGATCCATGTGCTTCACCGGCTCGATTACGAGGTGATACTCCCGAAGGGCGAGACCTGCTGCGGCAGCCCCCTCAGGGGCCTCGGACTCGAGGATGAGGCAGTCGAACAGGCAAAGCGCAACCACGGGGTCTTCAGCCGGCTGAAGGTCGAGGCGATCCTGAGCCTCTGCCCGACCTGCACCATGACACTGAAATACGAATATCCGAAGATGATCGGCAAGGGGCTTGACCGGGCGATGGACATATCGACCTTCTTCTTCGACAAGCTCGATCACACCGACATGATCCAGAAGAAGGCCTTCTTCCATGACCCCTGCCACCTCAAATTCGGACTCGGTGTCAGCAAAGAGCCGCGGGAGATCATCAGGCGGGCCGGGGTAGAACTCGTCGGGCCTGAACAGTCCGGTTGCTGCGGGTTCGGGGGCCTGTTCTGCATGTCGAACAGGGAACTTTCGGCGGACCTTCTCCGGAGCAGGACAGCGGCGATCTCCTCCTCAGGCGCTGACACGGTCATCACCTCCTGCCCCGGATGTATACTCCAGCTGGGCAGGAGCGTAAACGACAGACCGGTCATTCACCTGATCGAACTGATCGAGGACGCTTTTTATTTCAGGGGCGAGGAGCAGGGCATGCTGTTTTAGGCCTCGGTGGTATAAGGGGCAGGCAGAGACACCTCAGAGATTCTGCTTTGCACATCAGGCCGACAGGGAGGGAAGACCATGACTGACAGACGCTATAAATATATACGCGGGGATTTTGGGGAGTTGCCGGTAAAGCTCCATCACCTCACCATATACCTCAACTTCGCAGGGGATCAGGTAGAGGCAACGAATTGCCTCGAAATGACCGCCCTGGAGAACTTCAGGACTCTCGGGCTTGATGCCAACAGCCTCGGCATCATAAGCGTTGCCTGGTGTACAGGCCCGGAAGACAAGGGATCGCCCCTGAGATATGAATATATCCGGGATAAAAACAGGCTCATTGTCGACCTCGCCAGGGATATACGGGCCGGGGACAGGATATTTCTCAGAACCGTCACGACATGCTCTCCTTCCGACCACATCCTTGAGGGTATCTATAAAGACACCACACCGGCCGGGGCCCCCCAGCAGTACATATCACAGTGCCAGCAATGGGGCTTTCAGCGGATCATGCCGATCTTTGACGACTGCCGGGCCAAATGCACCATGACCACAACCATCGAGGCTGACAGCGCTTATACCCATCTCATCAGCAACGGCAACATCAGCAGGAAACTGAACCCTGACGGAAGGCCTGTGCGAAAGCCTGGAAACGCATCACGGCAGGTCGTCACGTATGAAAACCCCACGCCGATGGCCCCCTATCTCTTCCTGGTATGCGCCGGCACGTGGGAGACCCTTGAGGACACGGTAACGCTTGCGTCCGGACGGACCGTAAGGCTTGAGTATCTGGTCCCTCCCGGGAGCAGGAATGACGCCCGCATACCCATGGAGATTCTCAAGGAATCTGTGCTCTGGATAGAGAAGACCCAGGGATACGCATACACCGGAGATACCTACCGCACGATCTGCATGAACAAGTCAAATTTCGGGGGGATGGAGAATGTCGGCAACACGACGATTGTGACCGATGCCGCATTGATAACGCAGCATACCCTGGACCTGGCCCTTCTCTATTCCCATGCGGTCATTGTCCACGAATTCGAACACAACCAGTGCGGCAGCGAGACCACCATGGCCACGCCGTTTGATGTCTGGCTGAACGAGGCATATACGGTAGATGTGGAAAGGCAGTTCATGGCAAGCCTCTTCGACCCCTCCTTCATACGCCTGAACCAGGTTGACGGCATACGCAACCCGCTCCTTGGGCCGCTTGCCATTGAAGATGCCGGGCATGCCGGACGGATCGTGCGGGAGGGCTTTAACGACCCCGATGAACTCATCGACGGTGTTACGTATGTCAAGGCAGCTGAAGTGATCAGGATGCTGCGGCTCATCCTGGGGTCCGAAAAATTCCATGCAGGCAGGGACCTCTACTTTTCACGCTTCCGGAACAGCAATGCTGATACAGACCAGTTCTTTGCATGCTTTGAAGAGGTCTCGGGGCTTTCCCTTGATCAGTTCAGGAGAGAATGGCTCTACAGGATCGGCTACCCAAAGGTCACGGCAACAACCGGTTATGACAGGGACGCAAAACGCTTCCGCATCCACCTGAGACAGGAAGTCTCTGCCGGGCAGCCGCCCTTTCACCTGCCTGTTGAACTCGCCCTGGTGGACAGAACCGGGAAAGATATCGAGGGGACGCAGCAGGTCTTCCAGCTCAGGGAGGCCGAGGCGGAACTGGTATTTGATGATATTGCCGAGGCCCCTGCCTTTGCCTCCCTGAATCGTGACTACTCGTTCTACGGAACCTTCATCGATACCGGTGCCGGTGCCGGCGTCCGGGCCCTTCAGGCGCGTCTTGACCCTAACCTCTATAACAGGGTTGATGCCGTAAGACAGCTTGCCGATACCGAACGGATCAGGCTTCTCCACGACCCCGCAGCCCAGATACGTTCTGAATGGCTGGACCTCTTCGGACGGATCCTTGACGATGACACTCTTTCATATTCACTGAAATCATATTTCCTCCGCATCGACGAGCAGCCGATGGACCGCATGTACAGCACATGGTACCAGGAGCTCGTCGCAGCACGGGAACGCCTGATGCTCGCAATAAACCGGCGTTGGCGGGCCCGGCTGTTAGAGCAGTTTCAGAGACTCGATACGTATTCTCTGCCTGACGGGCAGTCCCAGAAAGACGGTATAGAGGCCCGCATGCTGAAAAACACCCTCCTGGAGCTGATCGCCATCGAGGATTCCGAGGAAAGCCATACGCTGGCCCTGGATCATTTTTATTCGGCGACCACCGCAACCGACCGGGTAGCCGCACTAACAGCGCTGAACAGGAGTTCGGCTGCATGCCGGCGCAGCGTCCTTGAAGAGGCGTATTCGTCATGGCACAACGATCTCAGCGGCTATGCAAATTATCTGCGGGTTGTCGCAGGCGGGACCTGTCCGGATGTCTTCGATATGATCGAGGCAGAGAAACATCGGCAGGGGTTCGATATCAGGCAGCCCACCTGGTCACGGGCGCTCTTCCTGCCCATGGCAACCAACAACAAAATGGTATGGACCGATCAGGGCATCCGGTGGGTGGCGGACACCGTGATAGGGCTCGCACCGATAAATGCGACGACCGCAGGACGGCTGCTGAACACCTTCCAGCACGTAAAGAATCTAAAACCTGCACTCCGGGAAAAGGTCATCGCTGCACTGGAGCTTGTTATGCAAAATGTCTCTGAAGAGGCGAGTCCCTCGGTATACGGCCAGGCCCTTGGCTATCTGCAGGGGACATAATTAATGCGGACATCAGAAACAATGCGACCGCATGAAGGTACCATGAAGCTTCCCTGGGACCAGTCGTACAAGCCGCTGATGCTCGCCCCAATGCAGGGGATTACGAATAGTGCGCTGCGATCATTGTTTGTCGAGTGGGTGCGGCCTGACGCAGTATTTACCGAATTTGTCAGGGTGCGTCCCGGCTCGAAGCAGGCAATGTCTGATGCTGACCTGCGCGAAGTGACTTCAGTACACCGGGATGTCCCGTTAGTGGTTCAGCTTGTTGGCCGCGACCAGGAGGCGCTTGTCGCAGCGGCGCAGACCGCTCAGGACCAGGGCGCCAGGCACATCAATATCAACTTGGGATGCCCTCGGGGGCGGATGACTCCAGGGGCGGGTGGTGGTGCTCTCCTGAAATATCCATCGTGCCTGCCGGATCTTCTGCATGCTGTCAGGCGCGTTGTGCACGGGAGTCTTTCCGTAAAGATACGATCGGGTTACGACACGCCGGGACAAATATTCACGCTCCTGCCGATGTTTGAGGACATTGGGCTTGATTTCCTCATTCTGCACGCCCGCACCGTACAGGAGAAATACGGCGGACGGGCTGATCATGCTGTTTCTGCAGAAGTTGTAAAACAGACTGCCTTGCCGGTAATCGTCAACGGCGATATCAATGCTGCTGCTGAAGGGAACGAGGTCCTCAAGCAAACGAACGCTGCCGGCTTGATGCTGGGCAGGGGCGCCATCGGTTCGCCTCTCCTTTTCCAGCGGCTGCGTGGCGCATGCAGTATAAAGCCTGACAGGGAAGAACGTGCCCAGGAATTGGGGTATTATCTGCGCGAGCTGGTCAGCCGGTACCACGAGATTTTTCACGGGAACACCCAGATTCTGTACAAACTCAAAGAGGTTGTCTGTTTTGTCCTCGACCCTGACTTTGCCCCTGCGATCAAGGCAATGAAACGCAGCAGGACCCTGGAAGAGTTTCGCGGGCATCTGGAGCACATCAGGTGACAGCGGGAGAATTATGCATAACCCGGGACACGCTGAGATGGTTCCGGACTATTCATGTTCCTTGTTAAGGATATGCAGAAGAGAGACTGTTGGCCGGAAGTTAACGCCTTCTTCCTTTTTTACCCTGGCATAAAACTCGCAGCGTGCACAGGTCCTGAATTTACGCCGGAAATCACCCTGCTCCTGTCCGTCGCACATGCTGGCTGTTATTACCCAGCACGCCCTGCCGGCATTGGTCCCGTTATTGATTCTGTCGAACCTGACATCGGTCGAGGCGGGGCAGACTCCCAGTTCATACGCCCTGATGCCGCCCAGTTCCCTGCCGCAGTTGAAGACTTCCCAGCAGTTTAGTCTAGTGTCTGTCATTGAATGCAATCATTGCAGGTTGTATTTTCCTCCGCAAAAAAAAGCCCGATCCACCTGAGGATCGGACTTTCATAACGTTGTATATCCAAAATTACTCAGGCAACCCCGCTGTCCTTGCCCTGCGCCGAGGACCGGTGGCTTTGCGCCCTACCCTTTCGGATAGTTTGCTCTTTTCTATAATTTATGGACTTAACTATACGACGACGGAATAAAAATATCAATCTAAAAATCAGCGCCGAAAGTGGACGCTGCATTTCCCACATTCCTTCCCGACAGAGAATCACCAGGCAACAGACTCGGCGCCCCTATGTACTCTTTTTCAGCCTGGACCAGAGACACCCGTCGCCGAAATCTTCTATCCCATTGTACTCCCGGCAGGTCTGTGGCCTCTTTTCGTAAATGCTGCATCCGTCCAGGGTGAGGTGTGGACAGGACAGGGGAAACGAGAGCAGAAAAGCGCCGTTCTCTTTTTGCACGTCGCAGCCCCGCATTTTATAGAAGGCGAGGACTTCCTTCTCCGAACACTCGTAAAAGTCCGGATGCGTGTAGACGGCAATGTTTTTGCAGCATTTCTGGCACTCGATGCAGAGCTTCTGCTTTCTGCTTGTCGGTTTTTTCATCCTACTAGTTTATCAGAATCCTGCTCAGGCCGGGGCGATCCTGCGTTGCTTTCTGGACAGAAAGCCTTCCTCAATCAGTTTGTTCAAAATCGCCGCAGCCCGTGCCTGTCCGGTGTTCAGCTGCTTCTGGAGTTTCTGTTCAGTCATGCCTCCTTCGGCAAGGACCATCTTCAGAATCTGTCCCCGGAGCTGGCGGTCGGAGCCGCTGAAGGGGCTCTGCCGCTGGTAGTGCGCGCTCCTTTTCCCCGGGTTGCCGTGTTCCTTCTTCAGCACGGTCCCATAGTCCATCAGGGCGTTATACCAGTTGCGGGGTTCGCGACGGTCAAGGGTCCTCTCAACCAGAGGCAGGATTTCACTGTCCGCAACCTGAGCCTGATCATGAAAAAAGAAATGGATGAAGACAGTCCTGATATTCGTCTCGATAAAGACGACCGGCTGGTTATAGGCGAAGGCCATGACAGCAGACGCAGTATATCTGCCGACCCCGGGAAGCCTTGCCAGGGCCTCTGCATTATCGGGGATCCTGCCGCCCGGTTCTTTCTGCACGAGTTTCGCAGCATTGGACAGGGAGATCGCCCTCCGGTTGTACCCGAGCCCCTGCCAGGCCTGCAGGACTTCCGCGAGAGGGGCCGCAGCCAGAGCACCGACGTCCGGAAAGAGCGAGATGAAGCGCTGGTATTTTTCTATGACGCGGTCGACCTGGGTCTGCTGGAGCATGATCTCTGAAACGAGGATACAATAGGGATCAGTCGTCCGGCGCCAGGGGAGCCTGCGCCGGTTCAGCTGATAGTGGGAATAAACAACTGACCTGAAGCGCCTGACCCGATACGGGGTCAGGCGCTTTTCAGTCTCCATACCCGAGCGCATGGACAGCTTACCGCCGCTGCATTTTTTTGGCGTGCTGGATGCGGACCTTTCTGCCCTTCAGCACAACGTCATTGATCGCGCTGACGACCCTGTCTGCCAGGTCTGCGGGGACCTCGACAAAACTGAAGGTGTCATAGAGGGCTATATTGCCTATCCTTCTTGCCGGGATACCCGCCTCGGCAGAGATCGACTTGACGATATCGACAACCTGGATCTTGTCCTTCCTGCCGATCGTCATAAACAGCTTCACATACCCCTTGGACGACGTTCCCTCTGAACTGCTGAACTCCTTTATTTCGCTGACGGCCTGGTCACCGGCAATAAGGCTGAGGGCTGCGGCAGCGACAACCGGGGCCGGGTGCTGTGCAAGGAGCGTCTCTGCCAGCCGGAGATAGTCCGTATGCTTCCCCTGCGTGATCGCCTCGGTAAAGTCGGCAACGATCCCGTCCTCCCTGGCCTTCTTGACCTCTGCCGTCGTGGGCAGCGCGCCCTTCTTGATCTTGGTCTTGGCGGACAGTTCGATAAGCCTCAGCTGCCGGTACTCCCGGGGCGTCACAAAGGTGATCGCTATGCCGGATTTTCCCGCACGGCCGGTCCTGCCGATCCGGTGCACGTAACTGTCGGGGTCCTGGGGAATGCTGAAGTTGATGACATGCGAGACGTCCGAGATATCGAGACCTCTCGCAGCGACATCAGTAGCCACAAGGATGTCGATGTCGCCCTTCTTGAACTTGCGTATCATTTCATCGCGATGGTCCTGGGTGAAATCACCGTGGATTGCACCTGCATGATAGCCCATCTTCTGCAGCTTGCTCGATACGTCGTCCACCTCCCGCTTGGTATGGCAGAAGACGAGCGTCAGGGACGGGTCTTCGACATCGAGGAGGCGGGTGAGCGCCTTTATCTTGTCCTCTTCACGCACCTCATAGAAGACCTGCTTGATCTTCGTGACCACAAGCTCGGACGCGCTGACCTGAACGCTCTCGGGATTGTCCATGAACTTCAGGGCCAGGGTCCGGATCGGCTTCGGCAGGGTTGCAGAGAAGAGCAGGACCTGCCTCTTCTTGGGTATCTCCTTTAAGATCGTCTCCATATCGTCGATAAAGCCCATGGCGAGCATTTCATCGGCCTCGTCAAAGACAACGGTCTTTACCTCCTTGAGAATCAGGGTCTTCCTCTGGATATGGTCGATGACCCGTCCCGGCGTACCGACAACAATATCAACGCCCCTCCTGAGGCTGCGTATCTGCCCTTCCATCGACTGACCGCCATAGATCGCCACACAGCTCACCCCCTTGCTCTGGGCGATCTTGTTGAGTTCGGACGCAACCTGGACGGCGAGCTCACGCGTGGGGACGAGAACAATGGCATACGGAAATTTTCCTTTTTCTGCTTTTTCGATCAGGGGCACGCCAAAGGCAACGGTCTTGCCCGTGCCGGTCTGCGCCTGGCCTATGACATCCCTGCCCTTGAGTGCAGGGGGGATTGCGATCTTCTGGATGGGGGTAGGCTCTTCAAAACCCATGTCGCTGAGAGACTTCAGCACTGCGTCGGATATTCCAAACTCATAAAACTTCTTGTACACTGGATCTGCTCCTTTGTTATCGTGGTTTATACAATGGGGAGCTGGAATATCCCTGCATATACGCCAGCCTGCTTATTCAGCTTTTCTTCTTCCGTGAGGAACGCGCCCCGGGCTCGACCCCGAACCGCGGGTCATTCCGCAGGACGGCCTCGACTATATCTGCAGCAACTGATTCAAAATCTTCCGATGACTCCGGAAGGTAGAGCCATTTCTTCAGGACAGGGTGCTGTGCCGCTGTGCTGAATTCACCCTGCAGCGCCTGATGAAACTGCCGTTCGGTCGGGATCAGGACCCCCTTCCAGGGCTCGTCTCCCGAGGCAAGCACCAGGACCAGCCGGCCGTGAAGATAGCAGGCAAGACAGCCGAACATCGGCCGCTCAAGGTAGCTTGGCTCATCAAGCAGCGGCTCCAGTATCCAGCGGAGTGCCTGGTGTTTCTGCTTCTTTTTCGCTGCGGAAATGCTTCTATCCTTCTTCTGCATGGTATACGAATGCGTATAAAGACAGTATACAGAGACAGGCAAAACACCACTCTGTCCGGACAATGAACAGACCTGCGTCTCTACAGGGTCCGGCCCTGAACAGCAGCAGACAGCTACTGATAAATGTCCACCGCAAGCTCGTCCGCAACCAGCACCGACAGGGCCATTGCCAGCTCCTGCGGATCGTCAAGCCCCGGAATCTTTCTCTCGTTCAACTCGGCCAGGATCGTCGCAAGGAGTCTGTCGAAGGTTTCCGTATGTGTGCGGTGCGTTGTACATGCAGGACATTGCTGTTCCAAAGCCATCACCTCGTTATTAATAATACCATATTTTGAACATCTCCGGTTCCGGCCGGACAGCGGATCAGGCCGTACCGCCGCCATTTCCGGCCGCCGCACCGGGGCCGGAAGACGACTTTTTCATTGATATTATTTTCCCGCTGTTACATAATCAAAACGAGTATCGGCAGAGCGTTCTTCTCTTGTCTGCAGGAAAAGGCCGGGCCGGGGCCGGCCCCCTGGGACGGGAGGCCCGGGCCATGTGTCTGGCATCATATTCATTGACGCGAGGGATAGAGAATGGAAACAGGGAAACCCCTGAACCAGAGAAAGCATGACAGATATGCCATTGACGAGATTCCGGTGCAGGGCATCGGCAGCATTGTCGAGGTCAGCAGAAAAGGCCTGAAGATCCGCAAGGCAGCCGGCTTCGGCAACCCCGGGCAGGTATTAAACTTCAAGCTCTCCACGGTCGAGATAAAGACCGTTGTCCGCTGGGAAGACAATACGTTTATCGGCCTGCAGTTTGCCGGAGCCTTTAACGACCCCTCCTTTATCATCAAGCGCATCAAAAGACCGAAGGAAGCGGTCGTCCCGCCCCAGATGAGCCTGCCTGCCAAGGCGATCCTGCAATATAAGAAAGACGAGATATTGACGGCCATGGTGAACCTTCTCATGGAGGTCGAAAGTGCTGATCCGAACCTGATGAAGATAGGGACCTTCATCAATGATATCTGCACCCTGGAGGAGGAGGAGAGACAGGGGGAGGAAGAGGCGGGTGACGGTGAGGAGAAGGAGGAGAAACTTCAGGAGATCCGCGAGCAGACCTTCAAGGAAGAGGTGATCGCGCGTGCCGCCAGTCTGCACTCCCGGAACCAGGACAGGGTCATCGACATCAACTTTGCGATCTCGACGCTCGGCCTCGACAATGTCCGTGAGATATTGCGGAACTACGTTCACCGGAGGATCTTCAAGGCAGAGAATGCCGTACCGGTGTTTCAGGATGTCGAGGTCTTCAACATCCTGAAATCGACTGTTTTCAAGAATCTCTGCCGCGTCTTCGGGCTGTCCGAGATACAGCCTGAAGGCAACGCCCTTCTCTCCTTCGAGACGGCCGGCGCCGAGATATTGATCCGCGAGAGCAGCGGCATACTCGAGGGCTATTACAAGTCTCCTTCCCGGCTCTACGCCGAGATATCCCGGATGTACGAGAAGGCCTTCTTCGGGGTGGACCCGGTCCGGATAAACAAATATTATTTTGAAAAGGGAATCGGGACCTTTGAGGAGCTCTACAATGGATACGTCCTGGCCCATATGGCCCTCAACCCTCAGTATACGCCGTCCGATGACCTCAAGATATCGTTGACCAAGAACGGTCTGGTCTTTTCCTATATGGCCTATCTGACCTTCCTCGCAGTCTGCTTCATCATGGACCGGGACAAGGAAAGCGGGTTCATACTCAGCCGGCGGCTCAGAGGCAAGGGGATGGATGATGCCCGGATACTGGACCTGCTTGATAAATCGGTCGACGAGGCCAGGACGATCGCAAAGGATTTCGGGGTCAAGGCGGTCTTTGCACGACCACCCCTGCCGGCCGGCGCAGTAAAGATCGAAACCTTTCTCGGCAAAGATATCAGGTTCGGCTATCTCCTGCAGTCTTTCAGGGCCTTCGATGCCGGAAATGTCAGGAGATTGTCCTTGCGTTTCGAGGACAGCTCCTACGCCCACTTCATCCTCGGCAGGCTGCTGAACGCAGACACCTTCATGCTCAACACGAAGACATTCTGTGTGGTGCCCTGCGCGAATGCCTCCGATGATCAGTGGTACGTGCGGGACTTTACGAATTTCGAGCTCCTGATCTTCAGGGATATCAACAAACTGCCGGAGTTTCATCTCAGCACGTTTATCAAACTCTGGAACAGCTTCGAGGGACAGATAATCGTGACATTCAGCACCCTCGATTTTATGGACTATACGAAGCCCCCGCTATATGCACTGCTCAACAGCAGCCTGGTCGACTTCCCTTCGTATTTTCTCAATAACGCTGTCTACCCGAAGATGGTCGAGCATGCCGTGCAATGCCTGAAGCCGTATGTCGGGGAGCAGCCGGTCGACAGCGCGAGATATGCAGGAGACGTGTATACGATGAACCATATCAAGACGGATATCCTGCTCAACAAGGACATCACCTGACGGCTGCGGCATCTGTCTCCCCCGCAGCAGGCCCGCCGGCCTTACTCCGTTCTGAGCAGAATCTTGAGCGCCAGGACCACCCACGGGGCGCTGTGCAGGAAGAGGTCGAACCAGTCGACGGGGCGGACCAGCCTGCCGCGGGCGAGCATGACAAGTTTCTCGATCAGGTGCGGTGGCCAATACGGGGCCAGGCCAAGGGTCAGGCAGAGGAATATGGCCGCACTCCAGGGCAGCGCATCAAGCAGCTCCTTCATGTTCCAAGTATATCATGCCGGCGCCGGCAGATAACGCCTGCTTTTTTATTTCCCTGTGAAGACCGATCCATTATAATAAAGGCGCAGTTATTTACCGCCGGCACTCAGCCGGCAGAAAAGGAGATTTCAGATGAAACGTATGGCAGGTTTATGCATGGTGCTGGCTCTGGTGCTTTCGGGTATGGTGGCATCAGGGTGCAGCAAAAAACAGGAGGCCTCTGCCCCGGCAGAGAAGCCCGCGGCCGCACCGGCCGTCAATATGCAGGAAGGCAAGTGGGAGATCACCAGCTCCCTTGAGATGCAGGGCATGCCGGCCGGCATGATGAAGCCGCAGACCTTCACCTCCTGCCTCAGCCAGAAGGACTATGTCCCCAAGGGTTCCGACCAGAAGGACTGCGAGATGAAGGGCGTCAGGATCGACGGCAGCACGGTCAGCTGGGAGGTCGCCTGCAAGGACTCAGGCGGCAAGGGCAGAATCACCTATGCCGGCAATACCTTTGACGGCGTCATGGAGATGACGATGAAAGAGGGCGGCAAGGATATGAACGCCAGGATGACGATGAAGGGCAGGCATCTCGGGCCCTGCGATAAATAATTTGAGCAGGCAGCAATAACAGGCCCGGAGGCGACTCCGGGCTTTTTTTTTACCGCCTAGGCCTGACGCTGTCAGATATCGCCGGTCAGGGCAGCAAGTTCCTCCTTCGTGACAGCCCTCCGTTCAGGGGCTGCATATTCATGAAGACGGCCGCTCCGCTTATACCGGAAGGTCACCTCAAGAAATACATGCCTGCCCTTCAGCAGGGGGATATATGACGCATCCTGGTAATGCTCTATCCAGGTAATGTCAGCCGGAGAAAGCCGGCCCAGCAGTCTGCTGTGTATGAACGTCGAGATATTTCCGATGACCGCACGTATCGGCCCGCCGGGATTGTCGTTCAGCTCTGTTATGATCACAACTGTTTTGTCCCCCGCCCGTATGATCCTGACCCTGCAGACCGTGAACATGCCCCACAGGCCGTTGAAGAAAAGCCTGCCGTCCCTGATATGCCCGTCATCGCTCTGGACGTCGAACTGGACATGTTCAAAGTCGTCTTCAGGACAGACGATAGTCAGTGACATTGCCCCCTCACTGCATCCTGTCCATGCTGCGCACCGGCAGCCTCGGACAACCGGCAGCCTGCCTGCAGCTCATTGTCCGCTGCCCGGTCCCGCGGCCTTCCCGCGGCGATAATTCTGTCGTGCCGGGTCCTGCATGCAACTGATTTGGTGCTGCTGCATCCGGTCGAATAGATCGAGCATCTGGTCCGGCCGGGCGTAGCTGTCAAGACCGGCCCTGTCCAGCGCCTTCATCAATTCATGCGCTGCCTCAATGGTGGAGAGGCACCAGTCGTGAGGCTGTTTCTTGATGAGATAACGGCTTTTTTCCCCGGACATGATCCCCAGCCGTGGCAGCCTTTGCAGCGAAGGGCTTCGGTTGAACATCCTTCTGGCGCTGCGCCACGTTGCATCAAGCAGGATGACAAGCAATTGGCGGCCGTCCAGAAACCCGCTGAGCGCGCCGCGGTCCGAAAGGTCGATGGCGTCCCTGCCCGGGTAGAGCAGCATCGGGAAGTAGCGTGCATCATGAATCAGATCCTGCACGGCCTGGTGGTTGTCGAAATCACTGCCCATATGTATTTCGCTGTTTTGGAGGCAAAGATGCGTGAAGCGGCCGGTGGCCGCTCTTTCCCGTTTATATTCCTTCGGATGCATCAGGATGATGATTTTCGTGCGGGTCTCGATCGGAGATATGGAGGGGCACCAGCAGAGGGTCTTCGGCCAGAAACAGCGGTAGCACATTTCACGGCTCATTCAGGACCTGCCGGTCGGCATGCCTTGCAGAATAAGTGCTTCCACAGATTCAGCATGCAGTATTCTTTTCTGAATGTCGTGCAGGGTGTTCTCAAAAACACAACTGCTGGTAGTCTAAACCCAGTTTTGATGAAACATCTTGCAGTTTCTTGTCGAGTGTCCAGATTGGGACTTTTGACAGAACAGCCGAAGCGATCAAATGCATATCAACGTAGCCCAACCCTTTTCCCATTAGTTTGTAGTTTTCGATACATTGCATTACCTCCCCGTGTTCGGCATGGGGGACCAGAGGCAGCGCCCGGAACAGAGACAGGATTTCAGTTCTGTTTGAAAGATTGCCGCATGCGAGTTCCCCAGCAATGAACAGATGACCGGCAACATCGCTTTCATGCAATAGATTTGCAAGTCCGATGTTGCCGGTTCGGAAATGGTCGACCCATACCGAAGTATCAACAAGTACCATCTTACGCGCCTGCAGACCTTCTGCGGGGTATCACGCCTAATTTCTTTTCAGTTCCTCCGAGATTTGCAAGTCTCTTGCTGCTTTCCATTGCGATAAGGGCTTCAAGCCCCAGTCTGACGAGTGATGTTTTTTCCTTTATTCCTGTCAACTGTGATGCTCTGTCAAGTAATTTGTCTTCTATGTTAAGTGTAGTTTTCATGAACTCTCCTGTCAATACAATATATATGTATCAGTATGTCTAAATGATATGTATTTATCAAGTAGTATTTTGCAGATAACGAGGGCTTTCAGCCGTCGGGCAACCACGACTGAAAACACGCCAAAGCTGATTCCGCGTCTGGTTGAAGGCGGTGTTATGCGCTTTTTTTGTTGTTAATTGCGTACCAGTCTATGAGTTGTCTTATCATTTTCTGATACGAGGTATGATGTCTCTTTGCTTCTTTCTTGAAAAATTCAACACTCGATTTCTTTAAAGCTATTGTAATTTTGACGTTTTCTTCCTTCAGGATCAATTGAGCCGGCGAAGGCAGAAAGTCTTTAATTACGCTTAATTCACCCAATGGCTCATCAGTATATTTAATTTTTGTCTTCATATATCTTCCTCCCTTTTCTCCAGTATCCGGCTCCGAATATTCGGATACTATGGCCTCTATATCTGAATTTCACCGTTATTATTCCTACACCAACACGCCCAATACATTAAAAACGATTTTCCTCACTGCTGTGATTAATGTCTTCGACAATAATGCGATTGGGATCGAGAAAGGCATATTGAGCGATTGAAAAAGATACATTATGTTTCTCCTGATTTTCCTTATCCTTTTCTGCATCCCACTCAAAACGAGCGCTCTTCACAGATTTAATTTACCACCATATGGCTGAAATAGCAATATTTATATATGGCTGTTAATTTGATTTTGCAGCAGAACGACTGAAATATGCGGCGGAGTGAAACGGGGTCGGCACGATTGATTTGTTACCCATAATCTATCTTCGTTGTAAATAGCTCTTAAGTTCTTTGTAATAATTTTCATGCGGACCAATCATGATTAGTTCTATGTCGGATTTTATCATTCGGTATGAAAGAAGATATTGAAGAGATCTTATTTTGAACTTATGAATATGGACGGACTTGAGGTCTCCCTTTTTTTCTTCCCCGATCAAAGGATTTTCGGCTAGTTTCTTGATTTCGTCATCCAGTAATTCTTTCTCTTGTTTTGATAACTTTTTGACTTTGTTTTCAAAAGTTCTCGATTGATAGATTCGCATTACTTATCCAAACTTATATTCCGACCGCTCGCCCTGTTCCAATTCTTGCAGCCCGACCAGTATTTCCTTGATAAGACTGTATGTCAAATCAGGATTGTCTTCTGCGCATTTGCCGATTTTGGCCCAATGCTCTATTTGACCTGTTAAAGAACGATGGTCAACTTGACTATGTTTTTTTGCTTCTTTAAGTAATTTGTCAGATATTCTTACAGCCGTAGCCATTTCAATACCTCCGAATATTTTTTATATTATATCCATTGGCATAGCGTATTGCAATTAATTGTATTCATATTGATTCATGGGGTAACGACCATGCCAACCCGCGGGCGCAGGGGTCAAGATTGAAAGTCAAACCAGCGTTAATGCCAGTCGCCTTGATTGAAGTGTTATGTTGCCGTTATTTTTCGTCCTATTAAAATTATTATTTCTCCGAGTAAGCTAGACAAGTATACGCCCGTTGAAACAACTAACACGATAAAGATAGTGGGGCCAGCGACTAGGCCAAGGATTAATCCTAATGGGCCGACGCCAATAGCATCGCCTAATTGTGCGCCCCAGCCACCGCCGAGCATTCCGCCGGCCGCCAGGCTAAATAAGGCAGCAGGCGCAACAGTAACAAGGGCACCAAAAAGGCTAAAGCCCAGAAAAATGTTTTTTTCGGTCTTGGAATTTTCATAGTATCGTATTGCTCTTTTATTAATGAATTGCCGCATTAAGTATCCAGCTAAGACAATACCGCCGATAATGATAGGGACGAATACACTTAAGCCTAAGATGGTCCAATATTTATCGGCTGTCATTATTAATTTTCACTGCTGGAACTAACCGGCGCGCAGTTTTCTCGCCTGTCCGGTTGAGGGCTTTGATAAACCACCTGCCTTTATAGCCTCATTGATCAATCTCAATTCAAGCCGGTAACCGAGGGCGTGAGCATATTTCTGCAATGTGGCCAAGGACGGTGAGTGCTTTCCTTTCCCTGATTCCAGCCGTGCCACTGCGGACTGCGTTGTGCCGATGCGTTTAGCGACCTCCGCCTGAGTGATACCGGCTGAAGTGCGCGCTTTCAGGAATTCGTCGAAGAGCGCAAACTCCTCATGGAGATGATCATATTCGGCTTTAACATCTGTGCGCGCGAGTGCACGCGCCTTAAGTTCTTTATGTGTTAACATTCTTTGCCTCCTTCATACGCCTCCGGGCTGTTTCGAGCTCCCGGGGCGGTGTCTTGACTGTTTTCTTAATGAATTGGTGAAGTACCATGATTTTTTTGCCAACCATCGTGCAATAGAAGACACGAGCAATTTCTTCTCCTGCTTTTAACCGTAACTCAAACAGACCCTCACCCATTGCACGCGTGTGCGGCATACCCAAGTCTGGGCCAAACACTTCCATTCTATCTGTATAACGCAGATAACGGGCAAGGAAGCCAGCAGGCATGCTGAGGATTTCCTGTTGCACAGATTCACTGAAATAGGTGATTGTCCGGTTCACAATGCTATTATAGCGTATTTGCTATATTTCAGCCAGAGAAATAGTTAGTTGTGTTTCATAATGTTTCTTCAATTGTAAGACCTGAGGACAGCCCTTCTGAGGCGAGGAGTTTTCTGCAATAGTCTGCCGGCCCTGATAAAACATAGAAGGCGATGCCATTGCACTCTGCGATGGCTGACATTTCAATGAAAGGTTCTAATGAGACGGCATAAATTACATTATTCTTAGTTACGATGTCCTCTGCTCTTTCAGCAGTTCTTATCAAATCGGCAATAAAGATTCTTGAAATCTCTTTGTCAGTAAATTCTTCTAATTCTATTCTGCCCGCAGTTCACCGGACGCGATATGGCATGCGCGCAAGGAGCCGATCTCACTTTTTGTATTAATATCGTCATAGTATATTTGGGTTTAACGTCCAAAATCAGTTGCCCGGCCTCATATCAGTGATAAAAAATAACGGCTATTCCAGGTCGACTGGATTTTATTGTTCTGCTCAGATTTCTTCTAGTCTCGTCCCCATGCCAGATTTAATACTGTGGCGGGCTTGCTCTATCCTCTTTAGAAATCGAGGATCATTTTCGAGACGATAATCTAACCAATCTTCTTCGTCTTCGAACCCGATAAGCACACCAGCAGGTTTGCCGTGGCGAGTTATTACAACCTCTTCTTTTTCAGCTATCCGCAGGAATTTTGAAAGGTCGTCTTTGACTTCCGATAATGCTGCTTTTTTCATTTTATTCTCCTACTTCTTGCAGCCATTGTGCTGCCTGTGATTTCGGAATTATTGCCAGAATTTGAACTGTACTCTCTTCGATGTCGTAAAATACTCGCATTTCATCAATTCGCAGTCTGTATTGAGGATGTCTCAATCCTCTGAGCTTCTTTATTCTGCTTTTGCTGATTTTTGCCGGAGTATGTCTTAAATGTTCCTCAATTGAGTCCTTCACCTTTACCCTGTCATGGGCATCTAAGGATTTCAAATCCTGAATGGCTTCCGGTGCCAAGATAATCTGGTATTTCATTCTGGCTATATTATAGCTATTTTAGTGTATAGGGATCAATTATGTAGTTAATTTATTAGAAGCAGAACGACCACAATGAGCCGCAGTGGCAACCAGCAGCTGAATAAAACCACAGAGGCTATTCACTGTCGGCTCGATTGCCTTGTTGGCTGGGTTCAGTCTGTCGATTATCTGAGCTGGCATTCTCCACAAATGTTGGAGGCACCAAATTGTCATTAGAAACTCGACGTATCTTTTCTAGACCCATAGTGCTCAGCAAGCCTACGACGAATAGAAAAATGACTATCCACCTATCATCAAGTAAATTCTTCGAGTGAGTCGCGCTGCCTATTACAAACAAAAGAATACTGACGATAATGACCGCAGCTTTTACAACAACCTCTATCGGGTGTACTGTTGTGGCGATATCAACGCCATTAGTAACAAGATATTGTTCAACAAGAGACCTGTCTTTTGAATTCTGGGGAATAATAGTCATAAAAGGTAATTTGCTGTTTATTTTCAGGTATACATGAAAGTTCCCGCCTCGCTTCGGGGCGTGGTCTATGGCAGACCAATAGTGAAATCTGTGGCCACACATGAGCCCATTTCCTGATACTGTAACAGACGAGCTTCGAAACATGGTTCCATAAAATATGCAGTAGCCGAAAACAATAAACATAGTAATTAACGCCTCTCCGGGGCGTGTGGAGAAAGTCTGGCTCTCCATTATGAGTAAAATGCCTCTTTGAATTAAAAATAGTATTCCAGTGACAAAGGCTGGCAATAACATCAGGGTATGCCACCAATCTCCTCTAAAGGAGCTTAAATAGCTCGATTTGCCTACAACGCTTTCCTCATCTGAAAGGACTTGGTCAATCTTCGGAGAAAAGAATATATATGCCCAAATCAGAGGAAAGCCGATTATCAACGATTGGGCAAGTACGTTTACCAATGCGTGCTCAAAATAGAGTTTGTCGCCAACCTTCCATAAATAGATCAGATAAAGGACCGGTCCAAACGCAAGTATGCTTACGATTAGCTCTTCGACTCCCGAAGCCTTTTTCGGTAATTTAACTATCATTATGATTTAATTTGTCCCATGTTCTGTTATTAATTATTAATCAGCCAACGACTGCCATGAGCCGACGGGCCACAGCCCTTTGCACAAAATGAAGCCGGCATTATTCCCGGTCTGGCTCGATGGCCTTGTTGTGCATTTTTATTCGTTTGTGTTCATTAATAAGATGGAGCATTGATTCTGCGTCTTTGATATTTATTCCTTTGTCTTGTAAAAATTTAAGTTGTTCTTCACGAGTCAAAGAACCGAGATCACGCTCAAGAGAAGGTGATATTTTCATGTTTTTTGCAAGTAGATACGGTGCGAATGTAACTAGAACGGCCGCAAAGAACGTTAAGCCAATAGTTATATATTCGGATATTTCGGGCTTTGAATTCCCTGGATGCCAGCGAGCAAGAATAATAGAACCAATGAATGCCAGCCAGCATATTATTATTCCTTTTTTTGTTATCACTTATTTATTATTGTGCACAACGAGATGCATCAGCCGGCCAGCGAGAAGGCCAAAGCTGAAACCAAAACACGCTTCCACGCTGGTCGGCTGGATGCTGGTGTTATGTGTTTCATTTTTCTATTGTTTTTGGATGAGGGATATGTCCAAAACGTATGAACCATCACCGACAAAATCGAAGCCGGAGCCAACACCCGGAGAAATTGCGAAGTTATATTTTATGCCCAACTCCTTAACAACAGCATCATAACGCTCAATAAATTGATATGTGTCTTTCGTTTCTTCCCATATCCTATTCTCTATTTCGCGTAGCTTGTCATAGTAATCAGCGTCAACAAAAAATATTGTGCCAGTATCTACAGATATAACATTTTCCGTGCCTTGGTCTTTCGGTGCATTTCTTATGGCCTTTAAAGGAATCTTATATAGCCCACTTTCGAAATTGGGAATTTTATATTTTACGCCTTCGCTCGGAAGGTCAAAAACTATCAATGTATCAGAACGCAGTTCAACGATAACGGAATCCTTTTCCTCGGTCATTGCGGTATCCCCCTTCTTTAAATTGTTTTTCAAATCAGCCTTTTTCTCACATCCAATGAATAGCACTAAACAGACGATACATAGTGAAATGATTTTATTCATTTATTCCTCCACACATAACGATAGCGATAAGGCGCAGGCGCAACAAGCTTTTGCCAAAATCAAACCAGCATTATCGCCAGTCGCCTTGATTGCCGTGTTCTGTGGGTTTTCAATATTAGTTTTCAATTGGTTTTATCCTTTTCCCGATGTCTGAATATTTTAGGACGAAGGAATAACCATTGTATTTTGCACTGGCACGTTGTTCTAGTGGGACGAATTGCGGTTCAAGTTCCTTGTACTTTTCCGGGATCAGCGAAAAGCCGCGAGACATTCTTTCGGAATCGAAGGTAGCGACTAATACAGTGCCTTTGGGGATAATGCATTGAAAGCCGTCGGTCATTGGCGCCAGCCAATGCGTTAAGCCTGTCGTTTTAATGTCTGTAATTGTAATAAATTTACTGCCTTTAAGAATTTCCTGATGTGGTCTGAGTGAAAATATATAATAGCTCCACATCCAAAGATTCATCGCTATGAATTTGAATGGCCATAAGATCACCGCAAATATCAGTTTTATGATTTTCATTAATTATTTACACAGAACATCTTTTTTTATGCCGCTTCTGCATTTGCGACAGTATATTCATAAGAAAGTCCGGCTGTCAACGCCTTTTCACTCAATTCTGGCCTGAAATCGATTGATTCTGGCCCTGGCGTGCGATATAATTCCGTGTACAGGGGTGTTATACTGCCGCGGTATAATTCGGCATAATATTATTCGGGGGGTTTTTATGCTCGGGGAATTCGGGGATTATCTCGCTCGTAAGGCCAGATTGAATGAAAAATATATTCCTTACTATATAAATTGGGTCTCCTACTGTTATGACTTCCTCAACCAGCCTGACAACGCCCCTCTGACATCAGACCAGTTGCAGAATTACCTGAACCATATCTCCCGGACCCGTGAGGACTGGCAGGTGAAACAGGCTGAAACAGCACTGAGATTCTACGGGCATTATCTTTCCTCGGCAGGCAACAGCGCCGACAATGTTGAGTCTGGCGCTGCCGGGGACGATTCTTCCTGGCTCACTCTGGAGAAGAGGATCCGCGATGCACTACGGCTTCGGCACCGTTCATACAGCACGGAAAAGACTTACATAAACTGGATTCGCTCTTTCCGGGGATTTTCCGGTGAAATCAGGCCGTCAGAACTGGCCGTCAGCGACATGCAGAATTTCCTGAGCTCACTCGCCGTTGACAGGCGGGTCTCGCAATCCACGCAAAACCAGGCATTGAACGCGCTTATATTCTTCTACCGCTACGCCCTGGAGATAGACCCGGGCCCGGACGAGATCCGCGCGGTACGGGCATTACCAAAGCGAAGCCTGCCGGTTGTCCTGACTACCCGGGAAATTCAGTCCCTTTTTGAACTTCTTTCAGGCACCCACCGAATTATGGCGATGATGATCTACGGGTGCGGCTTGCGCATCAAGGAATGCCTGAGTCTTCGCATTAAAGATCTCGACCTTGAACGGGCGGTCGTTACCGTCAGGGGAAAAGGCGACAAGGACCGCAGAACAGTGCTGCCCACATCCCTTAAAGAGGCCCTGGCAAGCCAGATGGACACAGCAAAGGCTTTATATGAATACGACCGCAAGAATGATCTCAACGGGGTACAGCTGCCGAACGCGCTTGAGAGAAAATATCCGAACGCCGGAAAGGAATGGCCGTGGTTCTGGCTGTTTCCGGCACAGACGCTCTCATCCGACCCCCTTACCCGGATTATACGACGGCATCACGTGCATCCTTCTTCGCTTCAGAAGGCGTTCAAGGAAGCGGTCTATTCGGCGGGCATCACCAAGCAGGCTTCGGTGCACACTCTCAGGCACAGTTTTGCCACGCATCTCCTTGAAAAAGGATATGACATCAGAACAATTCAGGAACTCCTCGGCCATGACGATCTTAAAACCACGATGGTATATACCCATGTCGCCAGGCTAAATGTCCTCGGAGTGAAAAGTCCGCTCGACGGATAGGGCCCCTTTATAGTGCCTGTGCATAAAGTAAGAATTTGTCATCCTCGGGCTTGACCCGGGGATCCAGAACATACTGAAGACACTGGATTCCCGCCTTCGCGAGAATGACAGCCCAAAACAACAATAGCAGTTTGCACACAGACTTTTCCTAAGCAGCCCATGCAGTCACTATGACGAAAACACACAACTCCTGCAGGCCTCGGGGTCTCTCGTCCCTTTGCAGACGCCTGAAATGCCATGGTGGCAGAGGGCGAAGTCGTATTTCAGCGGGTCTTCGGGATCGAAGCGTTTCAGCGCCCCGGTGATCTCGACCGCCATTGTCCAGTCCTGGGTCTTCCTGGAGGTAAGACCCAGGCATCGGGAAATCCTGGCGATATGCGTGTCCAGGGGAATGACCAGCCGGTTTTTCGGGATCTCCTTCCAGATCCCGAAGTCTATATCGCGGTCGCGTATCATCCAGCGGAGAAAGAGGTTTGCCCGTTTGCAGGCGCTGCCCTGCGCAGGGGAAGAAAAGAAATGCAGCAGTCCGGGGGGCTGAATATTCTTTCCGTAGACAGCAGCGGTATTGACGGCGCGCGCTGTTTCCATGAGACCCGCAAGTCCGCTCCCGATGGTCCGGTCCCCGTCGTGATAATACTTCCTGAAGACGGTGTGGAGGGATTCATGACTCTGGAGGATATTCCGGAGGATGAAGAAGAGGCAGAGGATATCTTCATGTTCGTTGAAGCGGTATTTGATACCGGCAAAGAGCTTCTTCTGCTTCGCAATCCCTGTTGAGCGGATGAAGTCATGCGGACTTGCTCCCATCTTCGAAAACAGCTGCTCAAGCACAGACTTAAACAGCTCCACCTTCCCGTAGGCCAGGCAGGTCGAGATAAACGCTGTCAGCTCAATATCGCGCGGGTCCCTGTAGCGGTGGGGGAATTCTATGGGGTCATGCAGCAGGCGAGCCTGAAAATCATAGTCGCGGTAAAATCTGTCGAGGGTCTTTCCGAGACCTTTCATCCTGCCGTGCTGCCGGGCCTTCTTATTGCCCTGCTGCCTTGGCCTGCTGAATGAAGCGTTGCAGGCGGAGGTGGTCCTTCCTGCCCTTGCCCGCTTCAACGCCGCTGCTGACATCCACGGCATAGGGCCTGACATGCCTGACAGCATCCCCGACATTCTCCGGCGTAAGGCCGCCGGCAAGGATTATCCTGCCGTGCTGCTTCGCCTCAAGGGCTATGTCCCAGTTGAAGACCTCCCCGGTACCGCCATAGGCCGCGGCACTGTAGGTATCAAGCAGGAAGGCGGATACATGGTCCTTATACTCCACGAGCTCATCGAGACTCTCAGGCGACCTCACCCTGAAGGCCTTGACAACCCGGCGGGACCCGGCGATGGCCCGGCAAGCCCCGGCAGACTCCTCGCCGTGGAGCTGGACAACCGAGAGCCCTGCACCGGAAGCAATCTCTTCAACCCTGGCGGGGTCTTCATTCACAAACACGCCGACGGTCGCCACGAACGGCGGAAGGTGCCTTATGATACTGCCGGCCTCTTCCAAAGACAGGTACCGGGGGCTTTCCCTGAAGAAGACGAACCCGAGGGCATCCGCACCCGCATCAACCGCAGCGGCTGCATCGTCATAATTCGTTATGCCGCAGATCTTTACCTTAACCATAAAAGGGAACGGGCGAACCGAAAAGGTTCGCCCGCTTTTACCCGGCAGAATTTCCTCAACAGCTTCTGCCCATCAACAAAACAATCAATGGTCATCCTCGGGCTTGACCCGGGGATCCAGAACATAATGAGACTTTATACACAGACTCTAAATAACCGGCAGCTCTTTCAGGGCCTCTTTGATCTTCTCGTCCGGGTATTCGTAATCTTCAAGCTTGCCGGCCAGGTAGTCCTGGTAGGCGGTCATGTCGAGATAGCCGTGGCCGCTGAGGTTGAAGAAGATCGTCTTCTGCTTGCCTTCCTCTTTTGCCTTCATCGCCTCGTCGATCGCGCCCTTTATCGCATGCGAACTCTCTGGGGCCGGGATAATGCCCTCGGTGTTGGCAAACTTTATCGCAGCCTCGAATACACCCGTCTGGCCCAAGGCCACAGCCTCGATCAGCTTGTCGTGGTAGAGCTGGCAGACAAGAGGCGAGTCGGCATGGTACCTGAGTCCCCCTGCGTGGATGCCGGGAGGCATGAAATTGTGACCGAGGGTATACATCATCATGAGGGGGGTCATGCCGGCAGTGTCGCCGAAGTCGTACCTGAACTCGCCCTTGGTGAGTGTCGGGCAGGATATGGGTTCGACCGCGATCACCCTCAGCTCCCTGCCGTTAATCTTGTCCTGCAGAAACGGAAAGGCAACGCCGCCGAGATTGCTGCCGCCGCCGCAGCAGCCGACAATAACGTCAGGATAGTCACCCACCAGCTCAAACTGCTTCTTGGCCTCAAGGCCGATGATCGTCTGATGCAGAAGCACATGGTTCAGCACCGAACCGAGTGCATAGTTTGTATCGCTGTGCGTTGCCGCGTCCTCGACAGCCTCCGAGATCGCCATCCCGAGACTGCCCTGGTTGTCGGGATCGGTCTCAAGCACCTTTCTCCCGTAATTGGTGGCGTTTGACGGACTCGCATGCACCGTCGCATTCCAGGTCTCCATCGCTATTCTGCGATAGGGCTTCTGATTGTAGCTTACGCGAACCATGTAGACTGTCACCTCAAGACCGAAGAGGCTTCCGGCAAGGGCCATTGACGAGCCCCACTGACCGGCACCGGTCTCGGTCGCGATCCTTCTTATGCCTGCGGCCTTGTTATAAAAGGCCTGCGGAATCGCGGTGTTCGGCTTATGGCTTCCGGCAGGGCTGACGCCTTCGTATTTATAATATATTTTGGCCGGCGTTCCGAGGGCCGCCTCAAGCCGATGGGCACGGTAAAGGGGCGACGGCCTCCAGAGGCTGTATATGTCCAGCACCTCCTGGGGGATATCGATCCACCGCTGTGTCGTGACCTCCTGTTCGATCAGAGACATCGGGAATATGGCGCTCAGGTCATCAGGGCCGATCGGCTGCTTCGTACCCGGATGCAGCGGCGGCTTCGGCAGGTTCGGCATGTCGGCCATAATGTTATACCACTGCTTCGGGATTTCTCTATCAGGCAGGACCACTTTTGTTTCTCGCATCTTCTTCCTCCCACGGGATTTTGTGCTTGATCTCGGCTTCTCGGGAGACGCTCAAAGCGTTCTGTCCCCAGGCGCAGTATATTCAGGTTACGATAGCATACTTGCTGCTGAAAAATGAATATGGAACCTGATCAGGTATGGTATAATTTTCAAGACTCGCACCCGGAGGTTTTATGAAACTTCATGAAGATGTCCTGTCATTGATCGGCAACACCCCGCTGGTAAAAATCAGAAATATGGGCTGCAGTGATTCTGCGGAAATCTGGGCAAAGCTCGAGGGGAACAATCCGGGCGGCTCGGTGAAGGACAGAATTGCCCTGTCGATGGTCGAGGCAGCCGAACGGGACGGCAAGCTTGCAGCCGGCGGAACGATTATTGAGCCGACCAGCGGCAACACGGGGATCGGCCTTGCGATGGTTGCAGCGATCAGGGGCTATCGCATGATCCTCACCATGCCCGATACCATGTCGATGGAGCGGCGGCAGATGCTGCAGGCCTACGGTGCAGAGATCGTACTTACCGAGGGGAAGAAGGGCATGAAGGGTGCGGTCGAAAAGGCTGCCGAGCTGCAGCAGGAGAACCCCGGCTACTTCATGCCTCAGCAGTTCGAGAACTGCTACAATCCCGATGCGCATATACGGACGACCGCCCCCGAGATCCTGCATGACCTTGGCTCAGCGCCTGACGGCTTTGTCGCGGGGATCGGGACAGGTGGAACCATCACCGGAGTCGGCCAGGTACTCAGAAGCAGGAGGCCTGACGTATGGATTGCCGGAGTTGAACCGGCAGCCTCGCCCGTGCTCTCGGGAGGAAGCCCCGGACCACACAAACTGGCCGGACTCGGGGCTGGTTTTGTTCCCGGAATATTGAATACGAAGATCTATGACGAAATCATACCGGTAAGCGACCAGGATGGTGCGGAAACTGCCAGGATGCTCGCAACTAAGGAAGGCATCCTTGCCGGCATCTCCTCCGGTGCAGCGATGTGGGCTGCCCTGAAGGTAGCCGCAAAACTCGGCAGGGGGAAAAAGGTTGTGGTCATATTCCCCGACAGGGGAGACCGGTACCTCAGCACCGGGCTGTTTACACCCCAGTAAAGGATGACAATGTCTTAACCCCTGCCGGCATCTGACAGGGGGTCTCAGTGCCGGGCGAGCCCTGTCTTCCGCGCCACGTCTGCCACCGCATGTGCGACTGCTGAGACGACCCGTCGGTCGAATATGCTCGGAATGACATAGTCTTCGTGAAGCTCATCGTCCTTGATCGTATGGGCGATCGCCTTTGCAGCCGCGAACTTGACCTCCTCATTCACCCCGGTCGCCCTGACGTCGAGCAGCCCCCTGAATATCCCCGGAAATCCGAGCATGTTATTGATCTGGTTCGGATAGTCTGATCTGCCGGTGGCGAGTATCCGTACGAGCGGGAGCGCCTCCTCGGGAGATATCTCGGGCTCGGGGTTTGCCAGGGCAAAAACGATCCTGTCCCTGGACATCTTCCTGACGTCTTCGGCCGTCACCACATTCGGGCCCGATAATCCGATGAAGACATCGGCCCCCTTCAGGGCATCCGAAATAGCGCCTTTGATCCCCCGGGGGTTTGTCATGGCAGCCAGCATCTTCTTGTAAGGGTTCATTCCCTGTCTCCTGCCGCGGTAGAGAGGGCCTGAGCGGTCGCAGACAATGATATCCCTGACGCCATAAGAGGCGAGCATCCGGGCATTGGCAGCACCCGCAGCACCTGCGCCTGCTATCACGACCCTGAAGTTCCGGATATTCTTCCGCAGCAGCCGTGAGACATTTATCAAGGCCGCAAGGACGACCACCGCTGTCCCGTGCTGGTCATCGTGGATTACCGGGATGTCCAGCTCCTTCCTCAGCCTGGTTTCTACCTCAAAACAGTGCGGCGCTGCAAAGTCCTCGAGGTTGATCCCCCCGAAGGCAGGCGCTATGTTCCTTATCGTCCGGATGATCTCTTCGGTGTCGGTCGTGGCGAGTGCGATGGGGAATGCGTCAATATCAGCAAATTCCTTGAAGATCATCGCCTTGCCTTCCATCACCGGCATGGCTGCATAGGGGCCGATGTTGCCCAGCCCGAGCACCGCCGTCCCATCGGTAATGACCGCAACGGCATTCCCCTTGATCGTATACTTATAGGCGTGCTCCCAGTCCGCATGGATATCCATACAGACCCTGGCGACCCCGGGAGTGTATACCTTTGAGAGGTCATTCCTGTCCCGCACAGTGATCTTGTTATGGATCTCGATCTTGCCGCCCAGGTGAGCGGTGAAGGTCTTGTCCATGACCCTGAGGACCCTGACCCCTTCAATCGAGCGGATCGCCCTGACGATCTCCTTTTCATGTCTCTCGTCGCGGGCATTCACCGTAATATCCCGCACGATCTTTCCCTTCTCCGCCTGAACAATGTCGACAGACCCAAGGTCGCCTCCGGCCTTTCCTATGGCAGTGGCAATTCCCGCAAACATACCTATCTTATTCTCGATCTCTGCCCGTACGGTTATGCTGTAACTCGGACTGGGTTGATGCTGCATGGTGATGGTCCTTTCTGTTCGGGTTGTTGTTACCTGTTATTTACCGTAATGCCTCATATGCGAAGCAGCCGGGAAGACCGGATAAACGCTGCCGGTCCTCCCCAGCAGGTCCGTCGGGGAGGACAACTCCTAACATTAATGCTTAACCTGAGCCGGTGTCAACCGGTCTTGAGACCAACGGACCTGAGCCACGTCAAAATTTCCTGCCTCGCCATTTTGGCGCTGTAGCCGTACCACTGCTTTTTTTCTTTCGGGTAATCGTCGAGTATATCCTTGAATTTTCTGAAGGCCCCCTTGCCGTCGGCTATTGCATCGAGCATCAGGCGAAGCTCCTGGTTTTCGAGAGAAGCAGTAAAGCCCCTCATTGCCTGAAAAACAGCATCCGACCGCCTCTCCGGAATCCTCACGTAGCGGGCCTCGTGGTTCAGGAATACCTCCAGGGCAAGCTCGACTTCATCCTCGGCCCAGTCGGGCAGCTCCACCTCTTCATCGAACTCGATTTCTTCATAGCCGGCCATATCCTCGTCATAACTCTCTGACAGAATGGCCTGGGCCCTTTGAAGTATGTCCTCCGAGAGTATGACCACATCGCCTGTTTCAGTATCAAGGAAGTAATCGAAGGCCTCCCGGCCGATATCTTCCATCGCCTTCTGAATTTCATCAAAATCGATCTTGCGGTCAGTCATGGAGGAGCCTCACCAGTTCTGCCAGATGCGGGTATTCATCCGCCGCAGCCCCGGTCTCTTCCGAGAGGTACTGCAGGGCCGCCGGGACGTGCTTCAGAAAATAGGTCTTGCCCTTTACCCGCGCCAGGAAACCATATGCCCCCAGGGCCTGCATATGGCGCTGCAGACGGCAGGGCAGCAGCGTCTGTGCAAGCTCTTCTTCCGGCCAGCTCCCGCCTGAACGCTCACGCATTCCACGCAGGTAATAGTCCGCCAGTCGGCCCCGCATACCGTCTTCAAGCCGGTAATAGGGGTCCCAGAGTATCGAGGCCAGATCATACGCCGGAGGTCCGATCCTCGCGCCCTGATAGTCTATAACCCGGGGCATGTCCCTGTGCTGGACCATGATATTCTGGGACTGGAAATCCCTGTGGACAATGGTCTTGCGGTATGCATCAACCGTGGCTGCGAGGCGGTCAAACTCCTGCAGAACCCCTTCATAAAGCCGGTGCGTGGTCTTTATGTCCATCTCCCTCAGTCCGAGGACAAAGCGCTCGAGAAAATAGTCCGTCTCCCATCTCAGGTGCCCGTAATCGAACAGCCGCTCCTGAAGAAGCCTGCATTCATCACGATGCTCTGTGGCCTTTGTATGGATCGTGATCAGTATATCCAGAACCCGTTGATACACCGCCTCGACCTCTGCGGTATCTCTTCGGCACTTCAGCCAGACATAGAGAGAGATGTCACCAAGGTCTTCGAACACAGCCTCGCCAGCGGTATCGTCCTGTGCAAGAAGCTCAGGCACAGCTACAGAATGTCTCCGAAAAAAATCTGTATAGGTTATCTGGCGTTTGAAATCAGGGTCAGCTGCCGCTGTTTTCAGAACAATACCCGAGTTATCAGCTGTCCGTATTCTATAATATGACCGGTCAGAACCGCCGTATCCTATCAAGGACACTTCCTGGTCCATGCCTGAAAAATGCTTCAAAAACAAGGTGTTAGCAATTAATTCTGTCGTGGCCCTGCTATGGGCGGCCCTTGCCGGCACAACGTATCCCGGCCCGGTGATAACATCCTCAAGGTCTGCTCCGGCATCGACAACCGCGCCGGGGAGAACAATCGATCGTTTTATAGAGGTCTTGCCGCTGATGGTACAGCCTGCCTCGAGCGAGGCCCATCCCTCGAGGCTCATATCGCAGGGGCATTCAACAGAAGGGGCTATATGAAACTGCTCGCCTGAACGGACGAGCGCAGCCTTCACCGCCGCTGCGTAAGAGTACGGAGAGCCTATATCAGTCCAGGAACAGCCGGATACATCCACAGCAGCAATGGATTGACCGCATGATATGGCCTTCAGCCAGGCATCGACAACGCTCGAGGCCCCTTCAGGCAGATATGCAAGAATATCAGGAGAATAGATCGCGATACCGGTAAATGCGACCGCACGAAGCCCCAGACTTCCCTCCGGAGTTTTGCGGCCGACAGTATGCAGCCTGTTCGCCGAATCGATCCAGACATTATTATATGCAGCAACGTCATGGACAGCCAGAGTCGCAAGGTTCTGAGATGAGGCATGAGCCTCCAGGAGAAGCCTCAGGTCAATATCCGAGATAATGTCTGCGTTATGAACGATACATGGTCTTCCTGCAAGCATTGGAGCTGCATGCTTCAGTGCCCCGCCTGTCCCGAGGAGCTGCTCCTCCCTGAAAAGCGTTATCCTGTCTGCATAACCGCTGCGGGAGGCCCAGTCTCTCAGCATCTCCCATTTGTAGTGCATATTGACGCCGATCCTCTCTATCGGAAGATCTGCGAACCTTTCGATAACCGACTCGATAACCGGTTTTCCAGCAAGGGGCAGGAGGGGCTTTGGAATATGGTCGGTGATAGGTCTCAATCTTTCACCGAGACCTGCAGCAACCACAAATGCATTGTAAACCGTCACGGATATATCAGGTGGTCCCTGCGTCTGTCCCGGTCAAACGCCGTCAGCTCTGAATTCCACCAGGCCTGCATCCGGCCAAGAGCCTGGCCTGATTCGATATCAGTCCTGAACCTTGCATTTCCGGCCAGGATATCTATCGGCAAAAGCCTTTCCTCATATTCATAGGGCGGTTTCTTCCAGCCAAAATGGCGGGGATAAAGCTCATAGACAGCCTTTAATATAGCGGCAGCGGTAAGAAAGGGCTTGAATTCTGCCCTGTTGGTTACATGCAGCTGAGCACCCCCGCAAAGCCTTCCAGCATGCTTCTGAAATGTCGGCAGAAAGAAAAGAGGGCGAAGACGAACACCCGGTAATCTGAAGTCTGAAATTCTGCTGGTCAGTTTAAACGGATCGATGAACGGGGCCCCGAATATCTCGAAGGGCCGGGTTGTTCCCCTTCCTTCGCTGAGGTTGGTGCCTTCAAGCAGACACATGCCCGGATAAACGACCGCTGTGTCTGTTGTGGGCATATTTGGTGACGGCATGACCCAGGGAAGTCCTGTCTCCTCAAACCATTGGCTGCGTTTCCAGCCTGACATCCGGATGACCCGAAGGTCCAGCCGGGGATAGAAATTCGACTGGAGATAGAGCCCGATCTCTCCTATAGTCATGCCATGGCGCACCGGAAGGGGGTGGAGTCCGACAAACGACCTGAAATATTCTTTTAAAACAGGGCCTTCTATTTGCAACCCATTGATGGGATTCGGCCTGTCGAGGATAACGACCGGCTTCCCTGTCTCAAGGCAGGCCTCCATCACCAGGGCGAGTGTCCAGATAAAGGTATAATAGCGGGATCCTACGTCCTGAAGGTCTATTACCATCACATCGACATCCCTCAGCATGTCAGCCCCGGGCTTTCTCGTTCGTCCATAGAGACTATGGACCGGAAGACCGGTCTTTTTGTCCCTGAAACCGGACCATTCGATCATGTTGTCCTGGGTTTCGCCCCTGATGCCGTGCTGAGGTCCAAAAAATGCCTTCAGCCTGAATTTATTCGTTTTCAGCAGAAGATCAGCAGCATTGACGAGCCTGCTGTTTACCGAGGCGGGGTGGATGACAAGACCTGCATTCGTTCGACTGAATGCCCTGGGCCAACAGGCTGACACCCTGTCGAGTCCTGTCTTGACTATTGTCGGCATAGATTATAGATATATAGTAGAGGTCGGGAAATGCCTTCAGTCCATCAGGATGTCCCTGATCTCCATCGTGAGAACCTTGATGAGGATATCAGCATTATCATGCCTGACTTCAACCACCTTGACGTCTTTGCGCTTTTTTATGTCTGATATCAGCCCGATACCTTTATCCGAAATAGATGCTATCACCGGCTTTTTTGAATTCAGAAGATCCAGGACAAGTTTTGAGAATTTTTTCGACTGACATTCCATCTTGCCTATCTCGTCAATAAAATAGATGCCGGTCTTCTTTTCCGGTGCAAAGACAGTATCCAGAAGGGCGTCGAATCCCTTGATGTCAATATGATATTTTCCGACGACATGCTTGCTGTTCAGGTTCAGATGGGCAAACACCTTGCTGTCTCCGAAGAGACTGGCAACAGAAAAACCTGTTCTTACGCCGCCCTCGACGATTTCCGATGTATAAAAACCGGTCGCATTAAATTCCTTAAATATCTCCGAAAGCTTTCTTATCACGGTGGTCTTGCCCGAGCCTGGCTGTCCTGTTATCAATATGTTTTTCATGCCATTAATATCTCCAGAATTCTGTCGAGTTCATCGAGCGAGTAATAATCTATCTCGATCCTGCCACCCTTCTTCCCTTTGTGGACAAGCCGTGCCTTTGTTCCGAGGTGTTTAATCAGCTTTTCCTCAAGGGAGGCTATCTGGGCATCCTTGACCTGCCTTACCTTTGAAGGTACCGACGCCTTCTTCGCCAAGGACTCAGCCTCCCTGACGCTCAGCCCAGCCCTGAGAATCTTCTTTGCAGCCTCAATCTGGGCCGCCCTTCCCTCGATCCCGAGCAGGGCCCTTGCGTGGCCCATGCTGAGAGACCCATCGTAGAGGAGGGCCTTTATCTCGTCCGGAAGTTTCAGGAGCCGCAGGTAGTTTGCTACGGTGGCCCGTTCTTTGCCAACTTTGTCGGAAAGCTCTTCCTGGGTAAGTCCGAAATCCTGCATAAGCCGGTTAAAGGCCTCTGCTGTTTCTACAGGGTTCAGATCCTCGCGCTGTATATTCTCTATCAGTGCCATCTCGAACGCATCCCTGGAGGCTACATTCTTGACCATTGCAGGTATTTTTTTCAGTCCGGCAAGGGTAGCAGCCCGCCAACGGCGTTCCCCGGCTATCAGGTTGAAAGACCCGTCACCGGTTCTGGACACGAGTATGGGCTGAAGTACGCCCTTCTCCTTTATTGATGCAGCAAGCTCCTTCAAAGAGTTCTCGCTGAAGGTCTTTCTTGGTTGATAGGCACCGGGATGTACCCGGTTGATATCAAGATGAAGTATCTCATCGCCCTTTTCAGGGATCAGGGCATTAAGCCCCTTGCCTAAGGCTGTTTTCATGCAACATCTCCTTTGCCAGTGATAAATAGCTCTGTGCGCCGCGGGACTTGATATCATAGAGAAGGACCGGCTTGCCGTGGCTCGGCGCCTCGCAGAGGGCGACATTGCGCGGTATGATGGTTTCGTAGACTTTCTCTCCAAAATGCTTCTTAATCTCGGTCACCACCTGGTGCGCCAGACTGTTTCGGGTATCGAACATGGTCAGGAGAATACCCTCGATGTCGATCCCGGGGTTAAATGATCCGCGAATCAGGCTCAGCGTCCTCGTCAACAGCCCAAGACCTTCAAGAGCATAATACTCGCACTGAACCGGGACAAGGACAGATTCGGCAGCAACAAGGGCGTTCAGGGTAAGGACGCCGAGCGAGGGGGGGCAGTCGATAAAAATATACCTGAATTCGCTCCGCGCGTTCAGCATGGCATCGCGCAGGATGTTTTCCCTGCCCTCTTTTCCGGCCAGTTCAACCTCTGCTCCCAGCAGATCGATGCTTGAAGGGGCAATAAACAGGTTTTCGATCGCGGTTTCGACAAGGGCGTCTTTCATGCTGCAGTCGCCGGACATTACATTATATAAAGACCTGGCAAGTTCATCTCTGGCTATTCCGAGCCCTGAAGTCGAGTTCCCCTGCGGGTCCATATCAAGCAGCAGAATCTTCTCGCCAGAGAGCGCCAGGGATGCTGCAAGATTAATCGCAGTCGTGGTCTTGCCAACGCCACCCTTCTGGTTGACTATCGCTATTATCTTGCCTGTCATCATTATATCTCTTTGGGTTATCCGGTTATTCGTCTATAGCAATGTTCCACGTGGAACATTCGATGGTTTTTGGTCTGCAATGGTTCGAAAAGGAAGATCATGCATATGCCAGCCCTCTTATTTTACAGCAAACAAAGAAAAAAGTGGTGATAAAAGTTTTGAGGATCCAGAGCCAGGCTCCAATATAACCGGAACTAAGACGACCACCCCTGCCACTCCTTATAAAAAGAGGAAAACGTATCTATTAACCCGGCAAGCAATAGTGCAAGCCGTCATCCTCGCTTGTCGGGAATCGGACGGCCTAACACATCGAAACCAAAGAAAGATTCATGTCAAGCCGGAATGACGAAATTGAGGCATTTTATTGCCGGGTTAATAATTCCCACAGATCCCGATAGTCCCCCACCTGTCTTGGGAGGCCCGCCTGCCGGTAGGCAGGGGTGGCCAATCTCCTCATGCGATCCGCCGTGGCAAAAGACCGGACTCGCAGCAGACAGAATCTATTTTTTTCGCATTTCTGCAAATACATTTGCATTGATGCAGGGGTGTTCCGGATAAA
>CAZCKU010000018.1:0-51241 GCA_964499365.1 uncultured Thermodesulfovibrio sp. | reverse complement strand
GACAGCATCGCGTCGTTTGCCGGCCCCCCCCGCCCAGGCAGATGACCGTTCCGAAATTTTCGACCTCCGTCGGGTGGCCCAGGGGGCCGGCAAACGACGCGATGCTGTCTCCGACGTCCAATTTCCCCAGCTGGATGGTCGACTTGCCCAGCTCCTGGAAGATGATGGTGATGGTGCCGCGGTTGCGGTCGAAGTCGGCAATCGTAAGCGGGATCCGCTCCCCGAACTCGTCGATGCGCACAATAACGAACTGTCCTGCCGCCGCCCTGCGGGCCACGTGCGGCGCCTCGATATCCATGAGTTTTACCACGTCGCTGAGGACTTCTTTTCTGAGTATCCTGTACATCGCGTTACCTCCGGGGGCCGTATTTAGCTATAACCTGCTGATATGCACTCATTAAATAAATTAATGATATCATACCCGCCGTTTATTATCCATAGCATAGTGTCAGCGGAATCAACCCGGTACCTGTCCGGCAATCGACGTCTCCGTCCTCTGTCTTCGGGCATGTCGGGTGTGCGGCTAAAAAGTATTGGTATTGCCTTTCCTCAGGGACGTATCCTCCCTTTGGCAACGGGAGGCGGGGAGGGATTTTATAATTAAATCAGGAGTTGTTTGAGATCCGTACAATCTCCCCTATCCCCTGCCTGCCGGCAGGCAGGCCTCTTTGCTAAAGAGGGGCTTGATAAACAGCCCGATCAATAAGTTTGTCGCACACCCGGGCATATATACCGTCCTGCAGGCAGACTGTCGGCGTTTATACTCTAATAAGTACGGTATTTATAAACTAATAAGATAATAAAATAACAAAAGCTGAAAAAAGTGTGTTACCGTATATTTCCTTAAAACAGGGCTCCGGTTTGGCCAGGTTTTCAGGCAGTGAGCGTACTGCAGGGCCGCCACAAGAGGCCGGATGCAGCGCCCGGAATACAGATTCCTTGAGGTGAACCAATGAAGGTTGAAGAACTGAACGTTGATCAGGTGATCGGAAAAGTCGGGAAGATCCTGAGCGAGCAGGACAGGAAGAAGGGTGTCCTCATGCACTCCTTTCAGAAGATACAGGAAGACTACGGCTACCTGCCCGAAGATGTCCTGGGTCTGCTTGCAAAGAAACTCTCGCTCCCCCTTGCAGAAGTATACAGCGTAGCCAGCTTCTATAAGCAGTTTCACTTTTCCCCCCGCGGTAAAAAGGTCGTCCGGGTCTGCATGGGGACCGCCTGTCACGTCAGGGGTGCCAAGACCGTGCTGGATGCCCTGCAGAACGAGTTCGGCGTCAGGGATGGCGAGACCACGCCTGACCTTGCCATGACCCTTGAGACGGTCGGATGTGTTGGATGCTGCGGTCTGGCGCCGGTAGCCACAGTGAATGAAGACGTGATCGGCGACATCAACAAGAAGAAACTGAATGACCTGATCAAGTCGGTGAAAGAGGAATAACGTATGACGAGATTAAACAACATAAACGACCTGAAAAGTCTGAGGGCGCAGTTGAAGGAGGATACCTTCACTGCTGAAAAAAACAGGGTCCGCGTCTGCTGCGGGACTGCCTGCATGGCCTCCGGTTCGAAGAAACTGGTGGCTGACCTTGAGGAGGAGTCCTCACGGCGGGGGGTCGACCTTGAGATCGTCAAGACCGGGTGCCAGGGGCTCTGCCAGAAGGGGCCGGTGATGAAGGTCGAACCCCACGGCTTCTTCTATCAGAAGGTCAGGGGGGACGATGCGAAGGACCTGATCGCCCATACCTTTGCGGTCGGCAAGTCCCTGCGGTCGCTGCTCTACCGGGATTCGTACATGAGCGATCCGATCGAAGAGGTCGAGAACGTACCCTTCTATAAAAAACAGCTCAGGATCGCACTCCGGAACAATGGCCTGGTCGATCCGAACAACATCCTGCATTATATTGCGGTCGGCGGATACAGCGCCGCTGAAAAGATGTTCGGTACGATGAACGCCGACGACGTCATGCACGAGATCGACCGTGCGAACCTCAGGGGCAGGGGAGGGGCCGGCTTTCCGGCCGGCAAGAAGTGGGCCCATACGAACAAATCACCCGAGAAGATCCGGTTTGTCATAGCCAACGGTGACGAGGGCGACCCCGGTGCGTTTATGGACCGGGCGATCATGGAAGGCGATCCGCACAGCCTCCTGGAAGGCATGCTCATCTGCGCCTATGCGCTGAAGGCCCATTACGGCTTCATCTATGTCAGGCACGAGTACCCTCTGGCGGTGCAGAACCTCAAGACAGCGATCAGGCAGGCTGAAGATATGGGCCTGCTGGGCGAAAATATCCTCGGCTCCGGGTTTGATTTCATCGTCGATGTCCGCGAGGGCGCCGGCGCCTTTGTCTGCGGCGAGTCGACCGCCCTCGTCGCCTCTATCGAAGGAGACAGGGGATTTCCGCGGCCGCGGCCGCCGAGGCTTTCAGAGGTCGGAGGCGGTCTCTGGGGCTATCCGAGCAACCTTAACAATATCGAGACATACGCCTGCATGCCCCCGATCATCGAGAAGGGCGCGGACTGGTTCCTGGGCATCGGCACCCAGACCTCTCCGGGTACCAAGGTGTTTGCCCTGACCGGAAAGGTGAAGAATACCGGCCTTGTCGAGGTCCCGATGGGCACGACGCTGCGCGAGATCATCTATGATATCGGCGGCGGCATACTCGGGGACAAGGCGTTCAAGGCGGTCCAGACCGGCGGACCGTCGGGCGGCTGTCTTCCGGCCAGTCAGCTCGATTTGCCGGTGGATTTCGACTCTCTCTACCGCGTCGGCTCCATGATGGGCTCGGGTGGTATGGTCGTGCTCGACGAAGAGACCTGCATGGTCGATGTCGCAAAATACTTCCTGTCGTTCACCCAGTCTGAATCGTGCGGCAAGTGTCCTCCCTGCAGGATCGGCACATCCCAGATGCTCCAGATCCTCGAGAGGATCACGCAGGGCAAGGGGCAGCCGGGGGATATCGACCGCCTGATAGACCTGGGGAAGATGATCCAGGCCGGTTCCCTCTGCGGCCTGGGCCAGAGCGCGCCCAACCCTGTCCTGAGCACGATCAAGTACTTCAGACACGAATATGAGGAGCATATCTACGACAACTTCTGCAGGTCGAACGTCTGCAGCGGCACCGGTGTCTTCCTGATCAACCAGCCGGAGTGCGTGCGCTGCGGCCTCTGCAAGGCGGCCTGTGCCTTCGGCGCGGTGACCGAGACGCGTGACATCTTTGCGATCGACCGCCAGTACTGTACCAAGTGCAAGGCCTGCTATAACGTATGCCCTGTCGGCGCGGTAAAGATAAGAAAACAGAGCGTAGTGAAACTCGAGGAGCAGTTCGGGATTCCTTCCGATAAATTAGAGGTCCTTGAAAGGAGGGCTAAGATGACACTCAAGGATGTGATAGCATCAAAACCGATGAAGGTTCTTACCTGCAAGAAAGACTGCAAGCTTGCCGATGCCGTGACGATCATGGACGGCAACAACGTGGGGTCCATACTGATAGTCGACAACGAGGAGAAACTGATAGGCATCTTTACCGAAAGAGACATCATGCACTGCTTTGCGAAGCGGGTGGCGATGAACGAAGAGGTGATGGGCAGCGTTATGACCCAGAAGCCCCTGACGCTCGACTCATCCGTTGATATCGCTATTGCGGTCCAGCTGATGTCCGAGAAGAAGATCCGGCACCTGCCGGTGACTGAGGATGAAAAGGTCATCGGTATGATCTCCTACCGGGACCTTGTCTCGTATCTCCTCCCCGAGGTCATCTATATGGCAGA
This sequence comes from uncultured Thermodesulfovibrio sp., assembly GCA_964499365.1. Lineage (GTDB taxonomy): Bacteria > Nitrospirota > Thermodesulfovibrionia > Thermodesulfovibrionales > UBA6898 > PALSA-1316. Next base: position 47,473 of record CAZCKU010000018.1, on the reverse strand, counting down.
GGACATGTACTAGGAGCAGACATGACAGAACCGATAAAAGAACTGAAAGTAGACGATATAAAGACCGCGGCAGAGGAAAAGGGCTGCCCGGTGCAGAAGGCCCTGTACTTTGTGACCGAGTTCCTCGCAGGACCGATGTGCGGACGGTGTTTCCCGTGTGCCATGGGGAGCTATGAGGCCCGGATACGTCTGCAGAACCTCGTCGAAGGCAGGGGGAGTGAGGCTGATGTCGCGGCCCTTACCCGGATAGCCGGCGACATGGTCGAGGCTTCCTTTTGCAAGAAGGGCAAGGACACCGGGAAGTTCATCCTGGACTGGATCGGCACCGGTGTCTACCAGGAGCATGTTGAGGGCAACTGTCCCGAGCTGAAGTGCGCCGCGCTCATCGAATACAGGATCATCCCTGAAAAATGCACCATGTGCGGCGAATGCAAGGCCGCCTGCAAGTTCCTGGCGATCCATGGCGAGGTGCGTAAGGCATACAGGAGCGGGTATTTTCCCTTTGAGATACGGCAGCGGCGGTGTACCCGGTGCGGCGAGTGCATCAAGGTCTGCCCGGAAGGGGCGATCGTCCTGGTGGGTGCCAGGGCGCCCGAGACGGTTGGCGTTTAATACCGGCGCTTCCCGATGGGCTGAGCCTGCGGAATTGAACCCGACGGATTGAAAAATGTTCAGTGAATTCATAGTTTATTCATACAACGGAGGACTTAATGGCTAATTCGGCGTCTGATGCAAAGGCAAAAATGGTTAATCTGAAGATAGATAACAGGGAGGTTCAGGTTGCTGAAGGTACGAACCTGATAGAGGCTGCCAAGGCAGCGGGCGTCCATATTCCGAACCTCTGCTACCTCAAGGGAATGAAGGGTATCGGCGCATGCCGGCTCTGCCTGGTCGAGATCGAGGGCATGAAGGCCCCGCTGATCGCCTGCACGACAAAGGTCCGTGAAGGCATGTCGGTCAATACGAAGACCGAGAAGGTCCAGGAGGTCCGGAAGTTTGTCATAGACCTGATCCTCTCGATGCATCCGCTGGACTGCATGACCTGCACCAAGGCCGGCGTCTGCAACCTGCAGCAGTACGCCTATGACTTCGAGCTGAAGGAGTCGACCTTTACCCGGAAGAAATTCGGCTATTCGACCGACGAGGCGAACCCGTTTATCAAGAGGGACCCTGACTACTGTGTGCTCTGCGGCCGCTGCGTAAGGGTCTGCAAGGCACAGGGCACAAACGTGCTCGATTTCAGCGGCAGGGGCGTGGGCTCCCGCGTGATCACGGCCAATGACAAGCCGCTGCAGGAATCGTCCTGCACCTTCTGCGGCAGCTGCGTCGATGTCTGCCCGGTCAACGCGCTTCTTGAGGCGAACCGCTGGAGAAGGGGCAGGGAGTGGGAATATGCCCATTCGGATTCTATCTGCCTTTCGTGCGGCAGCGCCTGCAGCATCACGGCGAGCACAAAAGAGGGAGAGGTCGTCAAGGTGAATGCCGGCGCCCCGGAGGGCAGCCTGGAACGGTATATCTGCGCCGTCGGACGTTTCGGCTTCGACAGCGTCTATGCGGACACACGGGTCAGCACCCCCCTGAAGCGCGTCGATGGTGTGCTGCAGGAGACGACCTGGGAGGATGCGATCAGGATCGCCGCTGAAAAGCTGAAGGCAGCCGGAGACGGGGCCGCGGTGCTCGGCAGCGGCAGTATCCTGAACGAGGATGCGGCACTGCTGAAAAAACTTGCCGCCGAGGTGATAAAGACAAAGGACTATGACTCGTCTGTCAGTCTGTATGCGGATACGGAGGTGCTGAAGTCCGGCTCGGTCGATGCGTCTGACATGGAGCAGGCCGACCTGTTTGTGCTTGCAGGTGTCGCGACCGACCAGTGGGAGCGGGTGCTGCCGGCGCTCCATGCCATCATAAGAAGAAAGATGAATAACGACGGTGCGAAACTCATCGTCATCAGCGCGGCTGATTCGTCACTCGCCTCGTCTGCCACCGTGGCTCTTGCAGGTGATGAAGTGAAGCTGATCGCCGAGCTGGCGCAGGCCATTATCTCGAAGGGCGTCAAGGCACCCAAGGAGATGGTCTCTGCCCTGTCCCCGGTCGATCCGTCCGACAAGGCGATGGAGGCAGCCGATATCTTTATGGCGGCAAAGTCTCCGGTCATCCTGTCGTCCCCCGCGCTCTTCAGGGCTGCTGCGAATCTTTCACTGATCAAGGGGGAGGCCCTTGCAATTCCCTTTGAGGCGAACGCAAAGGGTATAGCCCTTATGGGATTTTCTACGGAAGGAAGGAAGTTCAAAGACATCGTTGCCAATGGTTCGAAGGTCCTGTATGCAGTCGGCGATCTGCCGCTCTCCGCAAGACCTGAAACAGACTTCCTGATCGTTCAGTCTCCGCTGATGAGTGATCTGGCCCGGCAGGCCGACCTGGTGCTGCCGTCCGCCCATGCCCTGGAATCCGAAGGCACGGTCATCGATTATCTCGGCAGGGTCCGGGAGGTGCACAGAGTTTCAGAACCGTGCGGCGATATAAGGACGGATGCCGCAATCATCATCGGTGTTGCCGAGGCCATGGGTGCGGCTCTCAAGATGCCGAAGGATGCGGACATCAAAAAGGCGCTCAAGGTCAAGGCGAAGGTGACCTTCAGTCCCTTCAAACGTGACGCAGGTCTCGATGAGACCGCAGGCAGCCTGCTCGAAGCAACCCAGAAGGCGACGGTACAGGGGTCGAGACTCCTGTGGCTGAAGGAGAACTGCAGCGTCGTCGCAGCCTGATACGTTTTCCTGATCACACCAACAAAAAAGCCCGGTCGAAAGCCGGGCTTTTTTTTACTCAGGGGTACCCGGGAGCAGCAGCTTCGTAACCTGTCAGTCAATGCAGTTACTGGGGCGTTCATACGTATGAAGACATTGACCGGGAAATCCCTCCTATCCTCCCTTTGCCAAAGGGAGGTATCATGCCCCTCTTTGGCAAAGAGGGGTGAGGGGAGATTTCATGATCTTTTCATTCCCCGGACAGACAGTGACCCCGATCCTGGTGCAGATATCCGTTGAAATAATCTGCCAATCGGATAGAATTGGATAGAGTGTACAGTCCATGACCATGAAGAATACTGCGATGCAGGACTTGGGTAAGACCTTGCCGGTCTTTATCATGCTGACGGCTGCAGGTCTTGCCGGCAATTACTTCAGTTTCGAAATCTTCTTTGACATCGAGTTTGTCTTCGGCAGCGTCTTTGCGATGCTCGCCCTGCAGCTGTTCGGTCTCCGCACCGGCGTCCTTGCCGCCGCGCTGATCAGCAGCATGACCTGGCAGCGCTGGAACCATCCCTATGGGCTCATGGTCATGACTGCCGAAGTCCTGTTTGTGGGCCTCCTCGTCCGGAAGAAGAAGACCGGTTTCGTTGAGGCCGATGCACTCTTCTGGCTCTGCCTCGGCATGCCGCTGGTTTACTTGTTCTATCATGTCGTCATGCAGATACCCACGAGCCATGCCACCATCACGATGTTGAAGCAGGCGGTAAACGGCATTGTGAATGTCCTGACAGCGCGGCTTATCTTCATGACCGTGCCCTCCCGTTTCAAGGAGAGCACGTATTCCCTTCAGGAACTCATATTCAATATCATGGTCTTTTTTGTGCTGATTGCCTCCCTCCTGCTGCTTACTGTCCAGGGCAGGAAGGAATTGGCCGAGACCGACCGCTCGATCCGGGGGTCGCTGGGTTTTGCACGGGAGCGTGCCTCCGGTAATATCGAAAAGTGGCTGAATGCGAACCTGTATATGATCGAGTATGTGGCGAAGGAGTCTGAAAAACAGCCTGTCACCCGGCTGCAGCAGATCGTCGAACTTTCAGTCGATACCCACCATGACCTGATCAGGATGGGCATTATGGACAGGAGTGCTGTCAGTATTGCCTACGCCCCCCGGATTGACGAACTGGGCCATTCGAACATAGGAAAAAACTTTGCAGACCGCGAGTACCTTCCTGCCCTGAAGCAGACGCTTAAGCCGATGCTCTCTGAGATCATGACAGGAAGGGTGGGCGTTCCCAGCCCTGTTGTTGCCCTGCTGGTCCCGAGAGTATTGCAGGGGGAATATGCCGGCTATGTCGGCGGCATCCTTAATCTGGAGGGATTGCAGAAGCTTATTGCACTCAATGCGAAAGGCCAGATGGTTCAGGGACTCTTCTTTACACTCGTCGACAGCCGTGACAGGGTTATTGTCACCAACCGCGCGGATATGAAGATGATGCACACCTTTTCCCGCGGGCCCGGAGAATTGAATAAGCTCGAGGCCGGCATTTTTCAATGGCTCCCGCCGGGAAGCAGGAACAGATCAGTTTCGGACCGGTGGAATAACTCTTACTACGTAGCAGAAAGCACGATCGGAAATCTTTCCGAATGGAAGCTGATCCTTGATATGCCGATTGCCCCTCTGCAGCAGAGGCTCTTCGAAAAATATACGACCTATTTCGGTGAAGTCTTTGTCCTTATCCTTGCGGCCCTTCTGCTTGCCCGCCTCCTGAGCCGAAAACTGGTATCTTCTCTGCAGGAGCTCGGGACCGTTTCAGCGGACATACCATCCAAACTGCTGACCGGCGGGGAGATTACCTGGCCAAGAAGCAGCATTAGCGAGACGCAGCATCTGGTTGATAATTTCATGGAGATGACACTCGCACTGGCCCACCAGTTCAAGGAGATCAGGAATATGAACCGGCAGCTGGAGGAACGCGTCCATGACAGGACCAGGGAACTCCAGGAGAGTGAAAAGCGTTTCCGGGCCCAGTACCGCTGGCTTCCGGTACCGACCTATACCTGGCAACAAGAAGGTGACGACTTCATCCTCATCGACTGCAATGCGGCGGCCGAGACGATATCTGCCGGAAAGATCAGCGGGTATTTCGGCAGCAGGGCGGGCCTGCTCTACCAGGACCGCCCGGATATCGTGGAGGATATTCGGGCGTGTCTTCAGCAGCAGGGGCACTTCGGGCGGGAGATGACGTATACGCTCAGGACCACCGGAGTGACAAAAGATTTTTCGGTTGATTATGTCTTCGTACCGCCGGACATGGTCATGGTCCATACAGAAGATATCACCGAACGCAAGAAGGCGGCAAATGCAGTGCGCGAAAGCGAGGAGCGTCTCCGTCTTGCCCTCAGTTCCGCAGGGCAGGGGTGGTTTGATCTGGAAGTGCAGACAGGAAAGGTCACGGTCAGCCCTGAGTATGTTTCGCTGATAGGGTATGATCCGGAAGAATTTTCGACGAGTCTGAATGAATGGATTAATAATATTCACCCCGAAGACCGGGATGCTGTCGTCAGAGAGTACCATGAATGCCTTGCAACCGGGGGCCCCCGGACGATGGAGTACCGTCGCAGGACGAAGAGCGGAGACTGGAAGTGGATCAGCTCTGTCGGGAAAATCGTTGAGTTCGATGCCGGGCGGAAACCATTAAGAATGATCGGCATCCATACCGACATCACCGGACGCAAGAAGGCTGAGGAGGTGCTGACCACGAGTTCCACCCGTCTCAGCACGCTGATCAGCAATATCCGCGATGCCGTCCTCTTTGAGGACGAAAACCGGAAGATCCTGTATACCAATCAGCAGTTCTGCGACCTGTTCAGTATCCCGGCTCCTCCGGAGGCGCTGATTGGGGCAGACTGCAGGAAGGCTGCACAGGACAGCTGCAGCCTGTTTGCCAGTCCGGACTGCTTTCTCTCCCGCGTCGAGGACTTGCTGGAGCGGCGTGAGGTTGTAGCGGGCGAGGAGTGCCAGCTGGCTGATGGCCGCGTCCTCGAGAGGGACTATGCACCGATTATGGTCAGGGGTGAGCAGAAGGGAAGCCTCTGGACGTATCGTGATATCACGGAACGTAAAAGGGCAGAGGAGCAGCTGCGGCGGAGCGAGCAGCTGCTGAAGGATGTGACCTCGAACCTGGGTGTCGGCGTGTATGTCTTCGATGCAGGGGGGAAGATCACCTTTATGAATCCGATGGCGGAATATCTCTGGGGTTGGACAAAGGAAGAGCTGAACGAGAAGGGTGCTCATGCCCTCGTCCACTACCTCCGGCCCGACGGCAGTCCCCTGCCGCTTGAGGAATGCAGAATGCATGGCGTCATTACGCACAAGGCCGCGTATGTTTCCTCGGATGAGGTCTTTGTGCGGCGCGACGGGACCGTGTTCCCGATTTCGGTGATCAGCACTCCCCTGATGAAGGATGGAGCGGTCCAGGGTTCGGTCACGGCCTTCAGGGATATTACCGAAGACAAGAGGATGGAGGAGGAAGTCCGCAAGGCCCAGAAACTTGAATCGGTCGGTATCCTTGCCGGCGGCATTGCCCATGATTTCAACAACCTGCTGACCGGTATCATGGGCAATATCTCCCTGGGGAAGATATTCCTGGCCGAGGGAAAACCCGAGAGGGTAGCCCCGCTGCTGAACAATGCCGAGGAGGCCTCGGAAGCTGCCAAGGAACTGAGCTTCAGACTGCTGACCTTTTCAAAAGGCGGAGACCCGGTAAGGAAGGTTTCATCGATCGAGGGTCTGTTGAGAAGGTCCGCGGCCCTGGCCCTGAGCGGTTCAAACGTCGCTGCCGTCTTTGCCCTCTCTCCCGACCTTTGCCCCATCGAGGTGGACGAAGGACAGATGCTCCAGGTCTTCAACAATATTCTGATCAATGCGAAGGAGGCAATGCCCCAGGGCGGGACGGTAACGATTACCGGGGAGAATTGTTCCATAACCGCTGGCGATACTGATCCTCTGAAGGCGGGTTCATATGCGAAGATATCGATAAAGGACACAGGCCGCGGCATAGCCCGGATGCATCTCGAGAGGATCTTTGACCCCTACTTCTCGACAAAGGGGCTCGGCAGCAGGAAGGGGACCGGACTCGGGCTCTCGATCTGCATGTCGGTCGTAAAAAAGCACGAGGGGCATATCAGTGTTGAGTCGCGCGAAGGGGCGGGAGCGACCTTCCATATCTGGCTTCCGGCGGCTTCAGCGGTATGCGAGCCCCGGGAAGCCGTACCCGCAAAAATAAAGCCCGTGACACGGAAGATCCTCTTTATGGACGACGACGAAAGGATCAGAAACCTTGTCGAGAACATGATGGAATTTCTCGGCTGCGAGGTCGTCTTTGCAGACAGCGGTGCGGAGGCGATCGAAATCTACAGCAGAAACAGGGCCGCGGGCAGCTCGTTTGATGCCGTGATCCTTGACCTGACGATACAGGGCGGGATGGGGGGAGACGAGGCGGTAAAGAGACTCCTCGAGATAGACCCGGGCGTCAAGGCCATCATCTCGAGCGGCTATGCAGACAGTCCTGTTCTGAAGCACTTCAGTGAATACGGATTTGTGGATGCGATCGCAAAACCGTACCGGATAGAACAGCTGAAGACACTCCTTGGCAAGCTGTTTCCGTCTGATAAGCCGGCAAGCTAGCACGCCGGCAAGCGAATACAAGCCGGCAAGCCAAACATCAAGCAAGCGGTTGTCAGTCGGAAATCCCCGCAGCAAATACAGGTATAGACACCGTCACCGGATTTGGGATCTGGACTAAAGAGGCGCATTAAACATAACTCATTCTCTGAACCAAACTTAATTAGACCTTTTCCCTCCCATGTGTAATCATAAAGCGAAATAAATACAATCCGGACGGGGAGGCAGGGAATGAGGAAAACGGGAACGCAATGGGTGAAGGTCCTTCTGCTGTGTGCCATGGCAGTTGCAGGTATCGGTCTGCTGCTCTATGAAACACCTGCCGATGCTGCGGGCAAGAGCAGGAACCGGAAAAGGGCACACAAGGAATGTGTTATCTGTCACATATCGAATACGCCTGAGGTTGATGTGTTGCTTTTTCCCGAAGGCACCGAGCCGTCGTTCATCTGCCTCGACTGCCACAACTATACCAACAGCCATCATCCGACAGGGTTTGTTCCTGACAGGCCGCTTTTCAGGGAGGACGATAACAATCCCCTGCCGTTGTATGACAGCGAGATCCGGTGTCTGACCTGCCACCAGATTCATCCCGAAACAAAATCACGCAGACTTCTCCGCGGTGGCCCTTATGCCGACCGACGCGAGATATGCATGAAATGCCATTATGAGGAGCAGTATGCGAATATTGATCCACATGTGATGCTCGACAGCAGTTATCAGGTAAAAGAGGTGAATGGAGCACCTGTCTGCCTCCTGTGTCATACGGCGGTGCCGGAACAGGACGGCATAGCAAACAAGGTCAATTTCAGGGCAGAGATAGCCTTCCTCTGCTGGCGCTGTCATCCGCCGATGCCTGAGGGCTTCTTCAAGGACCATTTCCTGGTGAGGCCTTCGCTGGCTACGCTGGAGGTGATGAGGCGCACCGAGAACGAAAAGGGCATCAGCCTTCCCCTGCTGAACCGCGGCAGGATAACCTGTTCGACCTGCCACAATCCCCATCAGAAGGGCGTGATCGAGTTTGGTCCGGCACGGGCGGGGGAGGATGAGCATGACAAGCTCCGCATACCGCCGAGGGAGATATGCAGCGGGTGTCATGACAACAAATAGCAGAGGACATTCCGCGGTAAGACTTCGGAGCACCGGTCAGTCCTGAAGCTGCGGGTCAGCCTTTCCGGATCCGGACTCCCTGATAGCATCCGGTCAGTTCCGCCTTGAGCGGTGCAAAGCCTCCGGCGCCATTGGCGCGGATGACGACACTGCGGTGGCCGGACGGGACTTTTTCGTAGGACGTCATGATACCCTGGAGGCTGAAACCGTGCTTCCGGATAATGTCGGCAACCTCTCTGATCGAGCCGGGGCGATCTTCGACCGTCAGGCTGATGCGGTGCCCACCGTGGCGCACGCCGGTGATATCGATCAGCGCACGAAAGATATCGCGATCCGATATGATTCCCGAGAGCTTCCCGCCTTCGAGGACAGGGAGGCAGCCGATATTTCTGTCGTACAGGAGCATGGCTGCTTCTTCAATAGGGGTATCGGCGGCTACGGTGACAACCCCGGTTTTCATGATCTCTTTGACTTTGGCCATGGCCAGGAGATAATGCAGCTCGTAGACGTCGAGCGTGGTTGCCTTTGACGGAGAATAGTCCCTGATGTCGCGGTCAGAGACGATGCCCTTCAGCCTGTCGCCCTTGACGACGGGAACGTGTTTGATCTTCTTCGCGCGTATCAGGTTCATCGCCTCGGATACACTGCTGTCGGGTGCAAGCGTAAAAACTTTTCTCGTCATCCAGTCCGCTACGAACATTGTGTCACCTCCATCGTTATACTCCCAGGTATGCCTTTCTGACATGCTCGTCATTCAGCAGGGATTCTCCGGTGCCTTCCATCACGATCTTTCCCGTCTCAAGCACGTAGGCCCGGTCGGCGACCGAAAGAGTCTGTTTGACGTTCTGCTCGACGATCATGACCGTCACCCCTTCGCTGCGTATCTTCCGGATGACATTGAAGATCTCTCTCACCAGGATCGGCGCCAGGCCGAGGGACGGCTCGTCAAACATGATCAGCGACGGCAGCGACATCAGGCCCCTGCCGATCGCCACCATCTGCTGCTCGCCGCCGCTGAGCGTCCCGGCAAGCTGCTTCCTCCGCTCCCGCAGCCTCGGGAAGAGGTCGAAGACCATCTCCCTGGTCCTGCCCCTGTTTTCCCGTGCTGTGCCTTTCAGTGAGCCCATGTCCAGGTTTTCCTCGACCGTCATTTCGACGAACAGCCTTCGTGCCTCGGGCACGTGCGCCAGGCCTGCATCCACCATGGTGTAAGCCTTGCGCGTATGGAGCGGCTGACCCTCAAAGAGTATCTCCCCGGCGGCCGGCCGTATGAGCCCCGATATCGTCTTGAGTATCGTCGACTTCCCGGCGCCGTTCGCGCCGATCAGGGCCACAACCTCTCCTCTGCCGACAGAAAAAGATACGTCCCAGATAACCTGGACGTCGCCGTAAAAAACGTTCAGATGCCGTATATCAAGCATTCTGCGCCTCTCCGAGATATGCCTCGATTACCAGGGGGTTTGCACTGATCTCCCCAGGAGAGCCCTCGGCGATCTTCTGTCCGTAGTTGAGCACCACGATCCTGTCGGATATCGACATGATCACCTTCATGTGGTGTTCTATGATCATGATGGTTATCCCTGCCGCCTTGATATTCCGGATGATCTCGATCGATTCGTTCAGTTCAGTCGGATTCAGCCCGGCGAAGGACTCATCGAGGAGGATCATTTCAGGCTCCGTCGCAAGCGCACGCGCAATTTCGAGCTTTTTCCTCTTCCCGAGCGGAAGCCCTTTTGAGATGACTGCGCGGTCGTCAAGCAGCCCGGTGAATTTCAGGGTTTCGATCGCCTTCTCCTCTGCCACGGCACGCGAGTGCGTGCGCAGATACGCCGAGGCGATGACATTGTCCAGGACAGACATGCGCTGGAGCGGCTTGACGACCTGGAAGGTCCTGGCAATGCCGCGGATGCAGATCTTGTGCGGCTTGAGCCCCGAGATGCGCTCCTGCTTGAACAGGACCTCTCCCTGTGACGGGCCGTAGAAGCCGTTGACGACATTGAAGAGGGTCGTCTTCCCTGCGCCGTTCGGCCCGATCAGGCCGAGGATCTCCCCCTTGTTGACCGAGAACGAGATATCGGTGAGGGCGGCAAGCCCGCCGAAGAACCGCGAGACATTCTTTATCTCGAGCATGGACATTATGCAGCCTTTCCCTTTCCGAAGAGTCTCTTCAGTTTCGGAAGGTCCCCGGTAATGCCGTTCGGAAGATAAATGATGATCACGATCAGCAGGATGCCGAAAAACGTATGATGCGCTGCCCCGAGCTTGGGGATCGACCGGATAAGTTCGGCCAGGAAGACCATGATGATCGCGCCGACAAACGGACCCCAGTAGGTCGCGACCCCGCCGACCATGACGACCATGATCGTGACGATCGAGATGTCATGGAGCGCGAAGACGATCTTGGGATCGATATAGCCCATGTAATTGGTATAGAACGCACCGGCAAGCCCGGTAAGGATGGCGCTCAGGCTGAGGGCCACGGTTTTATAAAAGGTCGTATTGATGCCCAGGGACTCTGCAGCGTCCTGGTCTTCACGGATCGCCACAAAATAGTAGCCGAGCTTTGATTCGATCACCTTTCTGACAATGTAGAAGGAGGCAACGGCAAGGATCAGGATGATATAGAAGTACCAGATTTTGTCAATCCAGGTACGCTCCCTGATCATGATACCGAGATCGCCTTCGGTAATGGTGGTGAGATTTTCTGCGGTGACCCTGAGGATGACCCCCATGGCGAGCGTGCCGAGGGCAAAGAAGGGGCCCTTCAGCCGCAGGCAGATGTAGCCGATCAGCAGGGCAAAGAGGGCAACGACGACAATGCTGACCGGCATGCCCCACCAGCCAGAAACACCGGCCTTGTTATAGAGGATGCCGGCTGTATAGGCACCGACACCGAAGAAGGCAGCATGGCCGAAGGAGACCTGGCCGCAGTAACCGCCCAGGAGGTTCCACGCCATGCCGATGACAGACCACATGAGCACCAGGATCAATATATGCATCCAGTAGGAACTGAGACCAATCAGGGGGAGGAGGGCCAGGAGGCCCGCAACGACCAGGGGCAGAATTCCTTCTTTTTTCATTTGCCGAACCTCTTGCGGCTGAAGAGAGACATGATGCCTCCGGGCACAAAGATGAGCGCCGCGACAAAGATGACGAACCTGCCGACCGGTGCCCAGCCCATGCCGGCATAGGTCGAGGTCAGAGACTCGAAGACGCCGAGGATCAGGCCGCCCACAATGGCGCCGACCGTAGACCCGAGTCCGCCGAGGATGGTGATGACAAACGCGGTCAGGGTGAACTGTCCGCCGAGGTCGGGGTAGAGGTAATAGATCGGTATGAAGAGGCAGCCGGCCGAGCCGACCAGGGCGGAGCCGAGGCCGAACGTGACGACCCGCATTCTCTCCACATTGACTCCCATGAGCAACGCGGCGTCCTTGTCCTGTGCCGTGGCCCTGATCGATTTGCCCGTATCGGTCTTGGTGAGGAAGAACCAGAGTGCCCCGGTGATCATCAGTGCGAAACAGAACGAGACCGACCACGGCAGGGAGAGCGACAGCTCAATGGGTGATGTCTTCCAGAAATCAGACAGGTACCAGGCCTTTGTTGCGTAATCGACCGGCGTCGTCTTGTAGTCCGAAGAGAAGATGATCGTCGCGATATTCGAGAGCACCATACCGATGCCGACGGTCAGGATGACCTGGTTTTCAGGGATGATCGCGTCGACCTTCAGCACCGGGTTGATCAGGAATTTCTGAAGCAATATTCCGAGAATAAACAGCGCCGGAGCAGCGATGAAAATCGAGAGATACGGGTCGATATGAAAGACCGAAAAAAGGACATAGGCGATATACATGCCGACCATCATCAATTCTCCGTGTGCGAGGTTGATGATCTTCATGACGCCCATAATAAGGGTCATGCCGATGCCGATAAGGGCGTACAGGCCTCCCAGGAGGAGGCCTGACAGGATCGTCTGGAGAAGGACTTCGACCTGGGGGGCCGTCATCTTCTCACCCGGCTATCTTCTTTCTCTCCATGTCGGGACCGGGTAGATATACTTCCTGCTGGCATACTTTTCGGGCCAGATCGTCTCATGCTCGCCCTTGATAACCTGGAGCACAAAGGTGTCCGTGAAGTTCTGGTTCTGGTACCCCTCCTTGTCCTCGAACTTGACCGGGCCGAAGGCAGTCATGGTATTGGAGGCCTTGAGCGCCGCCCGTATGCCATCCTGTGTCCAGGTTTTTGCCCTCTCGAGGGCGTCCTTTACGACATAGATCGCCGAGTAGGCAGAGGCCCCGTGGTAAGAAGGATAGTCCTTGTACTTGGCCTTGTATTTATCAGCGTACTGCTTCGCGCCGGGGTACGAGAGCTGGGGAGTCCAGAGCGTCGCCGTGATGACATACTCGGCGGCATCCTTGGCATTGTCGATAAATTCAGGAATGGCAAAGCCTGCCGCGCCCCCGGCAAAGAGCTTTGCGTCGATCCTGAGCTCCTTGATCTGTTTCATCAGCAGCGAGGCGTCCATGACATAGGAGACCATGTAGATGACGTCCGCCTGTGTAGCCTTCACCTTCGAGAGCAGGGGCTTGAAGTCAACGGAGCCTGCCTCATATTTTTCCTTCAACAGGACCTTGATGCCGGCCTTGGCAGCGTCTTTGGCCATGGCCTCTGCACCTGAGGTGCCGAAGGCCGAACTCTCATAGAGTATCACCATGGTCTTCGGCTTGACGACCTTCTGGATAAAGTCAATGACCGCATCGCTGTAATGGGCGTTCACCGGGTTCTGGCGGAAGACAAATTTATAGTTCTTCTGGGTTATGTCGTCGTCAGCGCTGGCCACGACGAGGTAGGGGGTCTTTCTCTCTTCAGCAACAGCCGCAACAGCCTTGGCGCAGGCGGACGTATATTCACCGACGATTATGGGCTGTTTCTTCGTGTCGATCAGTTTTTCGACAATCGCGCGGGCGGTTTCGGGCTTTGCCCCTGAGTCCTCGAAGGAGAGGACCAGCTTCTTCTTCTTGATGCCGCCCTTTGCATTGATCTCCTCTGCGGCTATTTCGTATGACCGCTTCATCATCTCACCGAACTTCGCCTGCTTGCCGGTCAGAGGCAGCGGGATGGTCAGGTCGAAGGTCTCTGCTGCAAAAAGGTTTGATCCTGAAAAGACTGCCAGACAGACAGCAAGAACAACCAGCGTCAAACGTTTCATTGGTGCCTCCTATAAGGTAAGTTAATGGTATTGTAAAATTAATTGATAATCTTTTCAATGCATAAATGTTCAGACAGGATCAACATCGATCCTGACACGGGGCTCTCTGCCGGTCCCGTAGGCCTCCACGACCGACCTGGCCGCCCGGTTCAGGGCCTTTCTGTCCGCCGACTTCAGGAATACCGACATCTGCCGGGGGCCGTGCCTGGACGAGGACACGACCGGACCGAGGACCTCGATCGCCTGGTGGGTTTTTGAGAGGCCTTTGACTATCCTCTCCGCCAGTTCCGCGTTGCCGGAGACCGTGATCTCGATCATCCGCGAAAACGGGGGGAAGGACAGCGCCCTGCGCAATTCAAGCTCCTCGTTGACAAAGCCGCGGTAATTGCCATCCCTGAAATACCGCAGCATCGGATTGCCCGGGGTCCTGGTCTGTATCAGCAGGTCTCCGTCCGGATCTATATGCCCGAGGATCGATGCCAGTTCGGCATAGGCCTTCTCGGAGGCCCGGAAGTCAGGAAAGTTCATTGCCGCGTCCATGTTCAGAACGACGGCGAGCGAGAACCGGTGCTGCAGCGTCAGGTGGGTCGTCATGAGTTTTGTCCCGATGAGCAGGTTCGGCGGCGAGTCCGCAATCCTTTCGAGAATCTTCGCGATGTCGGAACGTTTTTTTACGGCGTCCCTGTCGAAGCGGGTTGCCGGGGTCTTCAGGACCTTTTCGATCTCTTCCTGCACGCGTTCGGTCCCTGAGCCGACCGGTTCCAGCTGAACGCTCCTGCAGCGTCCGCATTGCAGCGGTATCGGCGTTACCCTGCCGCAGTAGTGACACCGGAGGGCCTTGTCTTCCTTATGCATGACCATCGAAACCGTACAGTCCGGGCAGGTGATCGTATTTTCGCACTCACGGCAGACCAGCGTTGCATACCCTTTCCTGTTGACGATGAACATGACGTTCCTGCCGATTCCGAGTCTGCTTGCGGCCAGGTTTGCCGCTGTTTTGGATATTGCCGGCGTGATCTTTTTACCGTATCTCATGTCGACGACCGGGATCCTCGGACGGGGCATAGGACTGTCAGGACCGAGGAATCCGTATTTTCCTGCCAGCGCATTGTAAAAGGAATCTATCGAGGGCGTCACGGAGGAGAGCACGACCGCTGCCTTTTCGAGGGACCCTCGCTTTACCGCGACGTCCCGCATATGGTATCTGATGCCGTCTTCCATCTTGTAGAAGCTGCTGTGCTCCTGGAGCACCATGATGCACGAAACTTTTTTCAACGGGGCAAACAGGGCATGCCGTGTCCCGATCACAATATCATGCCCTCCGGCGAGGAGCGCTTCGACCGTTGCGGAGCGCCTGCCCTTTGAAAGTCCGCTATGCAGCACGCAGACCCTTCCCGGGACTTCGGCCTTCAGGGCCTGATAGAGCAGGTCTGCCTGCGAGATCTCCGGCACCAGGATAATAACGTTCTCCGTCTTTTTCACGACCTCCCGGGCCACGGCATATTCCTGCGCAACGGAGAGGGCCTGGAGGAGGAACGCATTGAATTTTTTTTCGGGCAGTGCGCTGAGCAGGGGTTCGAGCAGCGACCGGGGCACCTCGGGGAGCTCCGGAAGGCCATGCTCCGCAGTTTTTCTGGAGCGGTGCAGCGCGGTCTTTTCGAAGAGTTCGGGGGGAAGGGTCTGCTTCAGGACCATGCCTTCAGAGGCGATATAGTATTCTGCCATCCAGGGGATCAGCCGCAGGAGCGGCCTTCCGATGACCGTTCCGGTCGGACCGATCAGGTCCTTCAGCTGGCCGGCGGGAGGTGCGTCATTTTTCCGCAGGACAATGCCCTGCGAAATCCCCTTCCGCAGCGGTGCAGAGACGACCATCCCCGGCTCCAGGCCGTCTGCCAGGTGCCCCGGACAATGATAGGTGAGGGGTCCGAGGGCCAGGGGGAAGACGATGTCGTAGCAGGGCATAGGGAATTGTATCACACAGCGAGGGGCAGCCTGTTCCCCTCACTGTGCCGTCGGGGGGGGCAGGCTGCCCCTCGCTGAAGGGTCTTACATCTGCTCAGCGAGTTCCCTGATCAGTTTTTCGGAGTCTTTCCAGCCCAGGCAAGGGTCGGTGATGGACTTTCCGTAGACATTCTCCGCCACCTTCTGTGCCCCTTCCTCGATAAAGCTTTCGATCATGAACCCCTTGATCATGCCTTTCAGCATGGAGGAGTTCTTCCTGCTCCACATTACTTCCTTCGCGATCCGGGGCTGTTCTGCATATTTCTTGTTGGAGTTTGAATGGTTGGTGTCAACAATGATCGAGGGGTTGGCGAGGCCGCGTTTTTTGTACGCCTCGGCGAATTTCAGAAGGTCCTCATAGTGGTAGTTCGGGACCGCGAGCCCGTGGTGGTCCACCGCTCCCCGCAGGACTGCATGGGCAAGCGGATTGCCCGGAGTCTTTACTTCCCACCGGTTATAGCTGAAGATGTGCGGGGCCTGCGCCGCCTGTATGGAGTTGAGGGTCACCTCATTGTCGCCCGAGGTCGGGTTCTTCATGCCGGCCGGGATATCGAGGCCGCTGCAGGTGAGCCGGTGCCCCTGGTTTTCGACCGAGCGCGCCCCGACCGCGACGTAACTCAGGACGTCCTCAAGGTAGGGATAGTTCCCGGGATAGAGCATTTCGTCTGCTGCAGGGAGGTGCGACTCCTGCAGGGCCCTGATATGCATTTTCCTGATGGCCTTGATACCCTCGACGATGTTGGGTTCTTCCTGCAGGTTCGGCTGATGCGCCATGCCCTTGTACCCGATGCCTGTCGTGCGGGGCTTGTTGGTATAGATGCGCGGGATGATGATGATCTTGTCGCTGACAGCCTTCTGGACCTTGGCAAGCCGGGAGATATAATCACAGACCTGGTCTTCGTCATGTGCGGAGCAGGGGCCGATGATAAGGATCAGCTTTCCGGACTCACCGGTGAAAACCGCCCTGATCTCCTCGTCCCTCTTCTTCTTCATCTGGACGATATCCTTCGGGACCGGCATGGCTGCGATGATCTCCTTCGGCTGCGGTATCTTACGGACATAGGTGAAACTCATAGGGCTCGTAACCTCCTTGGGGTATAAACAGTAAAAGCACCGTAACGTGTATGCCCCCTATAATAAAGGAGCCCTCCCTCTCAGCGCAAGACCGCCGCCTGCCGGAGCAGGGCGCGGATACGGCAAAGGATGCACGGGCAGGGAGTATGCCGTCTCCCTGCCCTGCAGATCATTGAGAAATGTTACTTCGCCGCAATTGTCTGAGCGGGCTTTTCCAGAGATGCAAGCCTGCCCTCGATCGTCTCCAATGCCTTCTCAAGTCTGCTGATACGGTAATTCATTACGAAGGGCTACAAAAAAAAACAATCAGGACAAGACATGGGGATTCCGGGTGTGATACCATAGTGTCACGTAAACTTTAAGAAATCCATTCTCCTCTGTTGATAATCGCCTGCTTCATCAAGAATACATCCCGGGGGCATTATTCCAGAGAATTCTCTTGGATCATCATTAGGATTGCAGCAGGTGCTCTACCATATGCCGAAGACGTATTGTTCATGACAGAAGAAACGACACTTTCGTTAAGGATCTCGTCGCAGTTTGCCGGCAGGAGCCTGTTGGATTTCCACGCCCAGCGTTTCAGATATCAGACCCGCGAAAAATGGAGGCTGGAAATTGGACGGGGGAAGGTGACGGTCAACGGCAAGACAGCATCATCCGACTATCTCCTGAGAATAAGCGATATTGTGAAGTATTCCTTTGTTCATACCGAACCCCCTGTTGATATGAATATACAAATAATGCATGAAGAAGAATCCTTTCTTGTTGCCAATAAACCCGGCAACCTGCCCTCGCATGCTGATGGAAATTACATTAAGAATACGTTAATCTTTCTTCTGCGACAGCGTTTGGCCGACAGGGGATTTCACGGCGCCGTTCACCTTGCGCATCGCCTGGACCGGGAAACGAGCGGTATAATCGTCACCGCAAAAACAAAAAGCGCCCTCCAGTCACTCGTGCGGCAGTTTGAGGCCAGAACCGTGGTCAAGGAGTATATTGCGATAGTCCGTGGAGTAATCAATGACTCTTATTTTGAAGTCAAGGGTTTTTTAGTGCCTGATCAGGACAGCTGCATCTCGATAAGAAAGAAAGTCGTATCCCATGATGGCGCCGGCGCAAAATACTCAGCCACTGCCTTTGAGGTCATGGAACGTTTCGCCTCGTCCACCATGGTCAGGTGCAGGCCCCTCACCGGCAGAACAAACCAGATAAGGGCCCATCTGGCATATGCCGGTTATCCCCTGGTGGGTGATAAATTATATGGGAGAACCGACGATGAGTTTCTTCGCTTTGTGAAAAATGTAAGGGCCGGATGTTACGACCTGCTGCCGTGGCTGGAAACCCCGAGGCACTTGCTGCATGCCTCACAGCTTATCATACATCATCCTGTCTCCGGCGAACGGCTTGCATTCGATGCACCCGTACCGGATGATATGCAATTATTTGTCCGTAATAATCGCGCCTTTATCGATAGCAGTCATAGTCGTGAAGTGCACCTGTTCAGTCCATAGCTGTCAGCTGTCGGCGAGCAGCATGCAACAGAGCGTTCGTTTCTCAGGAAATGTTTCTCATGGGATAAACTATCAGGATCGGCCGGCGCGCGGATACGTACTGTCAGATTTTCACTTTCGTCAGTGTCCGCGCTCTCCGTATATTTCGCACACTAAATCATAAACAGGAGATACAGCATGGGAAGTTTGCCAAAATGCCCCGAATGCAGTTCGGAATTCACATACGTAGACGGGCCTTTGTACGTATGCCCGGAATGCAGCCACGAATGGTCACACGAGGAGATTGCAGAGAGCGACGATGACGCACTCGTGGTGCGTGATGCCTTTGGAAATGTCCTTCAGGATGGTGACTCTGTGGTCATGATCAAAGATCTGAAGGTAAAAGGGGCTTCAGTGCCGCTAAAGGTTGGAACCAAAATAAGAAATATTCGTCTCGTGGAAGGCGATCATAATATCGACTGCAAGATCGATGGTTTTGGAGCAATGATGTTGAAGTCGGAATTTGTAAAGAAGACATAGGTCGGGTTTTCAAAATTTACTCATAAGACCGTTCGTAAAGACACATACCTTGTCATTGCCCGACATGCCTGCCGGCCGGCAGGCCTGCCTATCGGTAGACAGGCTTGCCCGGGCAATCCAGGAAACCATGAAAACACTGGATTCCCGACTTCGCGAGAATGACAACACAGGGGGTCTTACTTATGGCCCCCTTAGTAACAACAGAATTCAGAACTCCTCGTATCTCACGAACATGATATTATTAATCTGGCACTCAGATATCATAATGTCGTCATTGTCCGGCTTGACCGGACAATCCAGAACCTATTGAGATACCTGGATTCCCCGATCAAGCCGTGGAATGACGAAGCAGAAAGTTTCATGTATTTATTTGCCGGGCTGTTAGTCCTGTAAGAATGGAAGTTATTTCTCAGCAGGGCTTAGGGCTGAAGCCGCTGTTTGACCAGTTCGGTGACGCCCCGGAAATCGATCTTGCCGCTGCCCATCTTCGGCAGGTCCTCCATCACGACGAACTGCCGGGGCAGGGCGATATTCGGCAGTTCCTGCGCCATCTGACGGTGCAGCTCTTTCTCGTCCACCGGCTGCGTCACGACGGCGATGATCTTTGCCCCTTTCAGCGGGTCAGGCAATTCGACTACACAGCAGCCTGCGCCCTCCGGCAGAAACTTTTCGAGCACGTTCTCGATCCCCACGAGGGAGACCATCTCTCCGCCGATCTTGACGAAGCGCTTCAGCCGCCCTGCGTGCCAGAGATATCCGTCATGGTCCAGGTACCCCATGTCCCCGGTGTCATACCACCCGTGGCGGATGCGCATCGAGGTCTCCTCCAGGTCGCCGTAATAGCCCTTCATCACGAGCTCACCCCTGACCAGGATCCTGCCGGTCTCGTTCGGTGCGCAGTCGGCTCCGGTGTCGTAATTCTCGATCCGGACATCGACTCCCGGCAGCACGGGGCCGACACTGCCGGGCCTGTTATGGCCGGGGTGGTTGACAGCGATTACCGGCGAGGTCTCTGTCGTGCCGTAGCCCTCGTACAGCACCAGCCCGTGTTTTTCCATGAAGGCCTGCCGCAGCAGTTCGGGGCACTTGTCCGCCCCGCAGAGGATCAGGCGCAGGCTCACGAAATCACCGGGCTCTGACTTTCTGAGATATCCCCAGAGAAAACTGGGCGTACCGACCATCAGCGTCGGCTGATGCTCCCTGATGATCTGGCATATCGTTTTATAGTCCAGGGGGTTTGCGTGCGAGATGATCGTCATGCCGTGAAAAAGCGGCGTCCAGAGGTTTACCGTCAGACCGAACACATGGAAGTACGGGAGATTGGCCAGGAGACGGTCTTTTGAAGAAATATCGACAATGCCGCTGAAGCTGACGATATTTGCCGAGATATTCCGGTGGGTCAGCTGGACAGCCTTCGGGTCTTTTTCGCTGCCGCTGGTGAAGAGGATCACGGCATTATCGTCTTCTTCGACCGTGCTGATGCCCATCATGATGAGAGGCAGCGGCAGCTTCGAGAGCAGCGCCGCCCTGAGCTTCTCGGCGAGCGTGATCCCGGCCATGAGGTCTTCGATAAAGACCATGCCTTCCACCGGAGAACAGCCGATCTTCTCAAGGAAGACGCGCGAGGTGACGATCGTCCTGAAGCTGCATTTCCTTTGGGCGTATTCGGCGTTGCGGGCGGCGCCGGTCGAATAGTTGATCATGACCGGTGTCCGCCCGCTCATAAGCCCGGCGATAAACGCGAGGCCGCATCCTGCCGAGGTCGGCAGCATGATGCCGATGAAGCCCTTTTCATACCTATCGAATTTTTTCGCGAGGATGAGCGATGCGATCAGCGCCTTCGAATAGGTGACCTTTTTGTCTGCAGAGGTATCGATGAAGGCGTATTTGCTCCCCTGCTGCTTCGCGGTCTGTATAAATCTCTGATGGAGGAGCATATCCCTATTCCCCGAGCATCCCTAGAACCGGTAGGTGAGCTGCCCGCTGACAATGTTGACGTATGCGTCGAACCGTCCGGTAAGACCGCCCCTGGTTGCGTCCTCGGGGTTGGTCAGTGATTTTGCGACCTGCGGGTCGTTCACGAAGAGATGGGCGTAGCCCAGGTCGAGGGTAAGCCTGTCAGACACCCGGTAGCCGATGCCGAGGGCGGTCCAGGTCCTGCTGCCGTCGGGGATCCTCGGAGTCCGATACTGGGCGTTTCTGATCGGTGTCTGGTCATAGGCAAGACCGAGGCGGTATGTCCAGTTCGCTTTCGGGGCATAGGTAACGCCGACCGAATAGCGGAAATTGTCCTTCCAGTTGGTTGTCGTCACCGACGGCCGCGGGGCCAGGGCGGGACTGTCGAAGTTGACGCGCAGCTCATCGAACAGGCTCCAGTTTGTCCAGGTTACGTCTGCCATAACGGTCCATTCCGGGGTAACCTGGTGCGCAAGGCTCGCAGAGAGGGTATCGGGCAGGGTGATATCGGCAGTGATCGCATCATGTTTAAATACGCCGGCAAGCGCTGCCGGTACGTTCGCAAAATCAACGGTGCCTGAAAGCGTGTGCTTCACCCGGGACCGGTAGGCAAGGCCGAGGCGCGTGTTCTGGTTCATTTCGAAAAGCAGGCCCAGGTTGAAGCCGAAGCCCCAGTTGTCGCCTTCCATCTCCGCGAAGCCGTCCGCCATCTGGGGGACGAGGTGCAGTGCGCCTTTGGGTACTCCGGGAAGAAGTCCGGCTGCATCGAGCGTCCCGAAGTCGATCGCGTTCGAAAGTTTTGCCTTGATATACTGTGCGCTTAATCCGGCGCCGAGGCTCAGTTTGTCATTGACGCGGTAGGACACGGAGGGGTTTACGTTGACCGTCAGCACGTCCGACTCGATGGCATGGTAGCGGCCGACCCAGGTCCTGTCGTAATCAGTGGCAAGACCGAAGGGGGCATTGATGCCGAGGCCGAGGGTGAAGCGGTCGTTGACCTGTTTGGTCACATAGAGGTTCGGGGCAAAACCGATAACGCCGCCCTCGCCGCCGTTGCCGCCGCTGAGGGGAGCCTTGGTCACCTGCTGGAGGATATGCGTTGATCCTTCATTGTGAAATGTTGCGGACGGCATGATGATATGTCCGCCTGCAATGAACTGGCTGCCCTTCAGCCTGCTCATACCCGCAGGGTTAAAGAAGACGGTCGAGGCATCTTCCGCGATTGCCGAGCCTCCGGCATAGGCGTTGCCAAGTCCGCCGACACTCTGCTCGATCAGCGCGAAGCCTGCGGCAGATACGAGTGCTGCCGAGGAAAGGACCATTGCCGCCGTAAGGACAAACATTTTAATGCTGAAACTGGTTCTCATTGATGCCTCCCTTTGAGTTTGCAGGATGTTCTGCAGTAATTTGATTGTGAATAAGATACCCGTCTGTCATAATCCTGTCAATCTCAAACTGCAGCTTGAGGCGGATGATGCCCTGCAGCAGACTGTTTCGGACGGCAGTTGGGATATAATGAGAGATGATGCATACTTCTGTTCTCGGTCAGCGGCTGAATTCCTGGTTTGGCAGACTACGTCCGGTTCCTGCCCTGTACCTGGTCGGCGGAACGGTCCGGGACCTGCTGCTCGACAAGGTACCCGCTGATATCGACCTTGCCTGCAGAGGGGCGAAGGGGCTTGCAGAGCGTCTTGCAGCACTGCATCATGCCGCACTCGTTTCGCTGGAGAAGAAACCGGATCAGCCCTGCTACCGTGTTGTCGACCGCAGCGACAGCACCGCATACCTCGATATCGCCGAACTCCGTGGTGATACCATTTCGGATGACCTCGGGCAGCGGGATTTTACGATCAATGCCATGGCAGTCGAGATTGATGGAAACGGCTCCTGCGGGACGGTCATCGATCCTCTCGGCGGAGCCCGTGACCTGCAGCACCGGTGCATCAGGATGACCGGTCCCGGGGCCTTCCGGGACGACCCGCTGCGGGGCATCCGTGCCTTTCGTTTTGCCGCTGCCCTGGGTTTTGAGATCGAGCCTGAGACCCTCGCTGCAGCGGCTTCGTCATCAGTGCTTCTCGGGAGGGTGTCGGCCGAACGTATCACGGCAGAACTTTTTCATATCTTCAGGACGGCGCGGGGTGCGGGTGCAACGGCTGCCATGGATACCCACGGCATGCTTGAGGCGATCTTTCCCGAGATAATCGCGATGAAGCTCTGCACCCAGAACGGGTACCATCATAAGGATGTATGGGGCCACACCCTGCTGGTCCTTGAGCAGACAGAGCACATTCTCGACGATCCTGCTGCGTATTTTGGCGTGACGGCTGCGGCTGTCATGCAGAACCTTGCTGCCGGAGACCGTATCGCGCTGCTGAAATGTGCAGCCCTTCTTCATGATGTCGGAAAACCGGCGACAAGAGGGCTGAAGCAGGCCACCGGCCGGATCTCCTTTACCGACCACGACCGGGCCGGGGCTGAGGTTGCAGACCGGATTGCAGAGAGGATGAAGCTGTCGAACCAGGCGCGTTCTTTCCTCGTCCTGCTGGTCAGGGAGCACCTGCAGCCCCTGTTTCTCTCACGGGCCGGGGTGACACCTTCGGCGCGTATGCGGTGGCTCCGGAAGATGGGACATGATGTTGTCCCGTCCGTCATCCTCGCGATGGCCGATGTCATGAGCAGCCGCGGGCCTGAGTCCGGGCAGGAGTACCGGGACCGTTTCACCAGCTGGTGCGGGCAGCTCGTCGGGGACTATTATGCCTCGGCCAGAGAAATTCTCTCGCGGCCCCGGCTTATCTCCGGTCACGATCTTATCGAACTCGGCATGGAACCCGGGCCACAGATGGGCCCGATCCTGGAACAGGTGCACGAGGCGCAGGACAGCGGTGAGGTAACAGACCGGGACGGGGCCCTGGAGCTGGCCAGAGAACTGATGGGACGCTGAAGGACAGAGTCACCTGACCAGTCGAAGATAAATCGAACGCCCATTTTGTATAATACAAAGATATGAAGAAGATTACGGTTCTCGGCTCGACCGGTTCTATCGGACGCAGCACGCTTGATGTTATTGACCGCAACAGGGATCTATTCAGGGTCGTTGCCCTCACTGCCGGAAAAAATATCAAACTCTTCGAAAAGCAGATCAGGGCATTCAAACCGGAGGTCGTGGCGGTCGCTGACCAGAAGACGGCGGACGCCCTGTCGAAAAAGGTCAGGGGTATCGATATTCTTGCGGGGCCCGAGGGAATCAAAAAGGTTGCCGCCCATGCCGCCTCCGATATCGTCATCTCGTCGATTGTGGGTGCCGCCGGGCTGATGCCGACGGTTGCTGCTATCGAGGCCGGAAAGACCGTCGGCCTTGCGAACAAAGAGGCCCTCGTGATGGCCGGCGAGATCGTTATGAAGGCTGCCAAAAGGAAGAGAGTCAGGATCATCCCGGTCGACAGCGAACACTCTGCGGTCTTCCAGTGCATCGGGGACAGCAGGCCCGATCAGATCAGCCGGATAATCCTCACCGCCTCGGGCGGTCCCTTTGTCAACCGGACCCGGAAAGACCTGAAAGACATAACGGCGGAGGACGCGCTGCAGCATCCGAACTGGAGCATGGGCAGGAAGATCTCGATCGATTCGGCCACCCTGATGAACAAGGGGCTTGAGGTGATCGAGGCCTGCTGGCTCTTCGGCGTGCCGAGCGGGAGCGTCGACGTCCTGATCCACCCGCAGAGTATTGTCCATTCACTCGTCGAATTCCGGGACCGCACCTGTCTTGCCCAGATGTCCCTGCCGGACATGCGGGGTCCGATCGCCTATGCCCTTTCATATCCGCAGCGGGTAAAGGACCCGATTGCCGGGCTGCGGCTGGACCAGGTCGGGACGCTCACCTTCAGCCAGCCGGATCACAAGACCTTTCCCTGCCTGTCGTATGCCTACGAGGCGATCGGCGAGGGCGGCACCATGCCCTGCGTCCTGAATGCAGCGAATGAAGTGGCGGTCAATGCGTTCCTGCAGGGCCGCATCGGTTTTACCCGTATCCCGGCGGTCATCAGAAAGACGGTTGACCGGCATGACGTCCGTCCGGCGTCTTCCCTCGATGCCGTACTTGCAGCTGATCAGTGGGCGCGGGAGACAGCAGAAATAACTATCACGAGGTTACGGTAATGTTTTTTGTCTATGCGATGGTTCTCCTGGGTATCCTGATCTTCGTGCACGAGCTCGGCCATTTTATCGTGGCAAAGGCACTCGGGGTCAAGGTCCTGAAATTTTCGCTCGGCTTCGGTCCGAAGCTTATCGGCAAGACGTACGGAGATACCGAATATCTGATCTCTGCCCTGCCGCTGGGCGGCTATGTGAAGATGCTCGGGCAGGAAGATATGCCGGACGAAGCGGAAGTGATTCCCGAAGAAGAAAAGCACCGGGCCTACAATTCCCAGCCGGTCTGGAAACGTTTTTCGATCGTCTTCTTCGGCCCTGTCTTTAACCTTGTCTTTGCCGCGCTCGTTTTCTTCTTTATCTTCCTGGGCGGTGTCCCGTATCTTCTCCCCGAGGTCGGTGAAGTCAATGCCGATTCCCCGGCCCTCCGTCACGGCCTGCTGAAGGGGGACACGATCGTGGCCATCAACGGAAAAGAAATCGGCAGATGGGACGACATGACCTCGGTGATCCACAGCAGCCCCGGCAAAGAGGTGGTCCTGAAGGTGAAGCGGGAGGCCGAGGTCTTTGAGGTGACGATCATCCCCGAGAAGAAGATGGTGAAGAACATCTTCGGTGAGGACAAGGAGGCCGGGCTGATCGGGATCACCCCGTCGGGAAAATCCGGCGTCAAGAAAGAAGGGTTGTTCGGTTCCCTGACGATAGCGGTCAAGCGTACGTGGGACATATCGGTCCTGACGGTCATGTCCATGGTGAAGCTGGTCCAGCGCGTCCTGCCGGCCGACACGATCGGCGGACCGATCATGATCTTCCAGATGGCCGGTCAGCAGGCGTCCCAGGGCGCCATGAATTTCTTCACGTTTATGGCGGTGATCAGCATCAACCTCGGGGTCCTTAACCTCTTCCCGATACCGGTCCTGGACGGAGGCCATCTCCTCTTCCTCGGCATCGAGGCGGTCAGGCGCAAGCCGGTGAACGAGAAGGTTGTTGCCGTTTCCCAGCGTATCGGGCTGGTGCTCCTGCTGTCCCTGATGGCCTTTGCGCTCTACAACGATATCGGCCGGCTGCTCAGCGGCAAGATGTTCCAGTAAATGAAACATACCTTCAGGCTCAGGATCTATTACGAAGACACCGACTGCGGTGGAGTCGTCTACTATGCCAACTACCTCCGGTACTGTGAACGGGCGAGGACTGAACTGCTCGAATCGCAGGGCGCAAGCCTCAAAAAGCTGATGGACGAAGGCGTCTACTTTGTTGTTGCAGAGGCCTCGCTCAAATACCTTGCGCCGGGGAGATACGGGGACATACTCCTGATCGAAACGCTTGTCGAGAGGGCGGGCCCGGCCTCTATCGTCTTCAGCCACCGTATCAGGCGTGAAGAGACGAACCAGGAGCTGGTGCAGGCCACGGTGAAACTTGGCTGCGTCGGCAGGGACCTCAAGCCGATGCGGCTGCCCGGGGAGCTCGGTGCGGTAAAGAAGATGGCGAAGTCCGGAGCATGAAGCCCGCGTCTCTGAAGCGTCAGACCTCCGCGGGAGGCGTCATTTACCGGAAGACCGATGATGCATTCTCGGTTGCCCTGATCTCGGTAAAGGGAGGAAAATTCTGGTGTCTGCCGAAGGGGCTGCTGGACAAGGGCGAGACGCCCGAAATGACCGCAGTCCGTGAGGTCCGGGAGGAGTCCGGCCTCAACGGCAGGATCGTCGAGAAACTCGGCGATATCACCTACTGGTATTATATCCGGGGCGAGAACACGAAGTGCCGCAAGACCGTCCACTTCTTCCTGATGGAATTCGAGAGCGGCGACACCTCCCTGCACGACCTTGAGGTGGACGGGGCCGATTGGTTTCCCCTGGAAGAGGCGCTCCGCAAGATCAGCTTCAAGGGAGACCGGAGGATCCTCGAGGCAGCAAAGACCAGGCTGACCGCCGCGTGAAAAAAATTCTGGACAAGGCAGATCTGCTGCGCCACGTTGTACGGCTCAGGGCCGGAGGGAAAAAGATCGTCTTCACGAACGGTTGTTTTGATATCCTGCATATCGGGCATGTCCGCTATCTGGCAAAGGCCAGGAGGCTCGGTGACATACTGATCGTCGGCCTGAATTCGGACCGTTCGGTTTCGCGGCTGAAACCCGGCAGACCGGTGAATGGCGAAAAGGCGAGGGCCGAGGTGCTGTCTGCCCTGGCCGCGGTGGATTTTGTGACGGTCTTCAGCGAACCGACACCCTACCGGCTGATTAAGGCGCTGAAGCCGGATATACTGGTCAAGGGCGGCGACTGGAAAAAGGAGGAGATCGTCGGTTCCGACATTGCGGGGCAGACCTTCAGTCTTCCCTTCACCCGGGGTGCCTCGACGACCGGTATCATCGGGAAGATCCTGAAACTCTCCTCGTAGCACGTGCCGGAAAGTCTGCCGCTCAACCGCCTCCTCAGAGACCACTTTGCGTGGCCGCTTCCCGACCGCTGCCGTATCTATAATCTGCCGGGTTCAGCCGCTGCCCTGCTGCTTGCGGTCCAGAGTCGTCCCTTCGTCGCCATCGAGACTGATGAACAGAAGGCGCTGGCCCTCAGGAAGGACATTGCGTTTTATCAGGGAATTGTCGGCCGGAGAAAAATCCTTTTTTTGCCGGAGGAGTCCGGGCCGGAGGCTGCAGGCCTGCGCGCCGAACTCTTTGCGACGCTCACGGACGACGATCCGATCGTCACCTCTTCAGCGAACCTTTCCTCTACCTTCTGGGATGCCCCGTCCCTTTCAGAAAAAACGCTGCAGGTGAAGTCGGGCCTGTCCGGCTCCCGTCAGCAGTTTGAGGAGTCGCTGATCGGCCTTGGCTACCGCAAGGCCCCGATGGTGACGGTCAGGGGAGAATACAGTCTGCGGGGGTGGATTCTCGATATCTTTCCCTCAACGGCAGAGGACCCGGTCCGGGTCGAATTCTTCGGGGACGAGATAGACTACGCCCGAAGGTTTGATGTCGACAACCAGCGCTCCAAGGGCGATATCGATGACTTTGTGATCTTTCCGGCGGTCGAACCCGAGCGGCAGCGGAGACTGGCTGACCTTTTTTCTGACCGACCTTTTTACTGTCTCGATCCCCTTGCCGAACCCGGGCTGCTCCCCGCAAAGTCGGTCATGCTTTCCCGCTACGCCTTCATGGGGTCTGCCGGCCCCGTTGTCCCTGCTGCTGAGGAGGCGACAGCAGCTGCCTCGGGCGCTGCACCCTGGGATGACCCTGAGAAAGAAACAGTATCTGCAGCGGTTGAGGCCCTGCCGGAGCTGGATGCCGGCCTGCTCCCGCTCAAGGGCGCGGGCATCCTGCCGGAGGAGCGGCACGACCTCCCCGCACTGGCCTCCGCTATCGGGCTGATAAGCCGGGAGCACCGCGTGCTGATCGTCGCCTCGTCAAAGGGCCAGTCGGAACGGATCGTCGATATCCTGAGGGAGGCGGACCTCATCGCCCCGGTGGTCGGCATGGAGGAGGTCGCGGATTATGGCGGAAACCTTGCGGTCGTTGTGGGCGAACTCTCCTCCGGCCTCTTTCTCCAGGGTCTTCTCGTCCTGACCGAGAAGGAGCTCTTCGGAGAAAGGCCGGTCCACCGGCCGATGAAGAGGTCGAAGCTCACGAACCTCCTCATCTCGATTGACGATATAGCCCCCGGCGATCATATTGTCCACCGGGAATACGGGGTCGGCATATTTACGGGCATCACGCGCCAGGTGACTGAGGATACCGAGATCGAGCTGATGCAGATCGACTATGACGGCGGCAGGATCTATATCCCGGTCCAGAACATCCAGAATATCTCGAAGTTCCGGGCTGAGGAGGGAGTTGTCCCGAAGGTGGACAAGCTCAGCGGCAAGACCTGGCAGCGCAAGAAAGAGCGCGCGCGCAAAAAGGCGCACGACATTGCCGAAAGGCTGGTTGCGCTCTACGCAGGCAGGCAGACCGCCCGCGGATTTTCGTTCAGCCCGGACACCGAGCTGCACCGCGAGTTCGACAGTTTCTTTGCCTATGAGGAAACGCCTGACCAGCTCAAGGCGATCTCGGAGATCAAGCGGGACATGGAGTCCGACAAGCCGATGGACCGGCTGCTCTGCGGCGACGTCGGCTACGGCAAGACCGAGGTGGCGATGCGTGCGGTCTTCAAGGCTGTCTTCGACCACCGGCAGGTCGCCGTGCTGGTGCCGACGACGATCCTGGCAGAGCAGCATTACCGGACCTTCTGCGAACGGTTCTCGGGCTTCCCGGTCTCGATCGATACGATCAGCAGGTTCAGGACGCGCAAGGAGATCAACGATGTCCTGAAGAGGCTCAGCCAGGGGCAGGTCGATATCGTGATCGGCACCCACGGCCTGCTCTCGAAAAACGTCGTCTTCAGCCGGCCGGGACTGCTGGTCGTGGATGAAGAGCACAAGTTCGGAGTTGGTCAGAAGGAGAGGATCAAGGAGATGAGCAGGAGCATCGACGTGCTGAACCTGACCGCCACCCCGATCCCCCGCACCCTGCATATGGCGCTCTCGGGCATCAGGGACATCAGCGTCATCGAGACGCCTCCCGAAGAGCGGCTCGCCGTGCGCAGCGTCGTCAGTGTCTTCGACGATAAACTGATAAAGGACGCCATCACCCATGAACTCAACAGGAGCGGCCAGGTGTTCTTCGTCCATAACCGTATCAGCGATATCTTCAGGATTGCAGACCAGCTGCAGCAGCTCGTCCCCGGTGCGCGGATCGGCATCGCCCACGGACAGATGCCTGAAAAGGAGCTCGAAGAAGTGATGCACCGTTTTTTTTCAGGCGGGGTGAATCTCCTCGTATCGACCGCGATCGTCGGCTCGGGACTCGATATCCCGAGCGCCAATACGATCATCATAAACCGCGCCGACAAGATGGGGCTTGCTGACCTCTATCAGTTGAGGGGCCGGGTCGGCCGCAGCAGTGTCAAGGGCTACGCCTGTTTCCTGGCGCCCCCCGAGTCCGTGCTGACCGAAGAGGCACGCAAGAGGCTCCAGGCGGTCCAGGAAATGAGCTATCTCGGGGCCGGTTTCAGGCTGGCGATGAAGGACCTTGAGATCAGGGGCTCAGGCGATATCTTCGGCGCCGAGCAGTCGGGGCATATCCATGAAGTCGGCTTCGACCTCTACATCGAGATGCTCGAAGAGGCGGTTGCCGAGGCAAAGGGCATCGAGATAAAGCAGACGGTTGAACCTGTAATCGACCTCAAGGTATCGGCGCTCATCCCCGGGGAATATATCGAAGACATCAGCCTCCGTCTGAGTTTCTACCGCCGCATCGCCTCGCTCCTGTCCAAGGAAGAAGTAACTGCCTGCAGCACTGAATTGCAGGACAGGTTCGGGAAACCGCCCGATGAGGTCTCCAATCTGCTGAAGATCATGCAGATGAAGATCCTTGCGCGTGAGCTCTCGCTCCTGAAGATGGCTGAGGTCAACGGGAAAGTGAAATGTGTCTTTTCGCCCGACACACCCGTCCAGCCGGAAGATATCTTCGGCCTGCAGACCGGCAGAAAGGGCCTGATGAAATTCCTCCCCGACGGTTTTGAACTGACCCTGAAGGCAGCCGGCTTCGAACAGGTCTTTACCGCGCTTCATGAGCTGCTGGAGGAGCTTGCAGGTAAAAGTCGGGCTGCGACTTAGGAACATGGTTATCCTTTTATACTCTCTCCCTTCTTGATAAAGGGAGAATCAACGGAGCGGTCAGACTCGAGAGGAGTCGGAAGGCCTTCCCTTCCATGCAACGAACGATTTCATCCAAACACAGGACAAGTCAGAATTCTATTGTCATTTTGGGGATTAGCGGCCTGACGGTGATTTATCCTCTTGGCAAAAGGGCCGGCCCGAAGGCCGGTCCCCCTTGAGGTAGAGATTAACGGCAGGCTATGGAGTCAATGCCTCCAGTGCCGCCTGGAGAAGTGAATAAGCAGGGGTTTGGGCGTCGCAGTCTGTGATCCAGTCACGACCCGGGCCGTTGCCATCCGGGGCTTCTCGAAGCATACAACCGTCGGTGCGCTCCATCGCCTCCTGCAGTTTGGCTGTCGCCGTGACGAGGTCATCGGCCTGCAGGGCCGCGACCGCCTGTCTCAGGAAATTTAGCAGAGCAGTCTGATTGCCCTTGGTAGTGACCTGGCTGAGCGTCAGGGCGGAGACAAGCCTGTCAACCTCATAGCACTGAAGCTCAGCAAAGTCTTCTCCCGTGATGGCGGTTACGGTCGCCGTCGCAGGATCGCCCGACCCGAGAAAATCGCTCACCTCCAGGGTGACCTCGTAGGCTCCCGGCAGGTCCAGTGTCAGGGTCGGCGTGGCCGTATTGGCACCGACGAGAGCGGCCATGCTGCCAGCCGGCTCGGCAGTGATGGTCCAGGCGTAACTCAGCGCGTCACCCTCCGGGTCAGTACTGCCCGAGCCGTCGAAGTGGACGGTTTCGCCGACGACGACCAGGCTGTAGTCCACCGTCGCCGCCGCCGTCGGCGCCAGGTTGGCGCTGCTGATGGTTACAAAATCAGGTTCGCCGGCAAGTCCATGTTCATCGGTTACGATAAGCCGGACGACATAGGTTCCGGCCACGTCAACGACAAAGCTCGGGGTCGTCGTGGCTGCCTTGGCAAGAATGGCATTGCTGCCGGTTGGTTTTTCAGAGAAGCTCCAGGCGTAGCCGAGGGACATTGAACCTGTGTTGTCATCATACGACCCCGCTCCATCAAGCCTGACTGTGTCGCCTGCGCGAACGCTCTGATCTGGCCCTGCATTGGCAAACGGCGGGTGATTGGGCACGACATTCTCGATATTGGTGTTGAAAATGTCCTCGCCGTCGCTCCACGTAAGGCCTGTATCTGTGCGGGAAAAGTCCTCGTCCCAGGTTTCGACTACCGTATCGACTCCGCCCCCGACCGCTTCGGTGATGGTGTTTCTCCCCGGTCCACCCGTATATACATCATCCCCTCTACCGCCGCTTAAATCATCGTCGCCTGGTCCACCTATCAATACATCATCCCCGGTACCGCCTTTAAGGATATCATTCCCTGCGGCGCCATCGAGGACCACGGAGCCCATAAAGTTCGTAGCATCGAGCGTATTGTTCCCCGGGCCACCGGTCAGACGCGCGGCTTCAATGCCCGAGAGCGTATCCTTCTCCGTGCCAATGGTCAGGCTCGTGCCCGTCAAGATAAAGTTCGCGTCGCGAGTCTCAACTATCGTATCGCGCCCG
The DNA here is from genome assembly GCA_964499365.1 of uncultured Thermodesulfovibrio sp. Taxonomy (GTDB): domain Bacteria; phylum Nitrospirota; class Thermodesulfovibrionia; order Thermodesulfovibrionales; family UBA6898; genus PALSA-1316. The sequence continues at coordinate 15,303 of CAZCKU010000018.1, read as the reverse complement.
CCCCCTCCGGTGATAGTGTCTTTGCCCGTCCCTCCGGTGAAGACATTGTCCTGTGGGTCGCCGGTGAGAGTGTCATATCCCGCGCCGCCGATTACATTTTGTATGTGGGCGATGCCGCTCGTACCTGTCGCCGTCTGTGTGGCCAGGTTGACTGTGACGCCGGTCGTATAGGCGAAATAGTCCAGGGTATTGGCTCCGCCGCCTCCGTCAATCGTCCCCCCAAACGCCACACCAGGTGAGAAGATGAAGGTATCATCGCCGGCAGCGCCGACCAGGGTATCGATCCCACTGAAGGTGATGCCGCTGTAGCCCTGGACGGTGACCGTGCCGGCGTTTGGCGCGGTCAGGTTCCACGTTGTCGCCTCATCGATCGCCGCGACAACTGTATTTTGCTGTCCCGCTTGCCCTTCAATGGTGTCGACATCGAGATATGTGCCGTTGCCGCTGTCGGCTCCGCTGACGATGACGTCCGGGATAGCCGGATTTCCACCGCTATCGACGATCGTGAACGTAATATATGTTTCTTGCGCACCAGCTGGTTGGGAAAATCCCGCAATAACCAAAATCGTGACGAAGAAACTGATTACTGACAACAAAGCTGCCTTTTTCATGTGTCTATCCTCCTTCTTTAAATCCGCCAGTATTACCGCCAGCATTACAGCATCGTGCAACTCCTTTCCATAACCCGTCATTCAAATGGTGCCACCGTGATGTTGTTGGGCCGGGAGCCCGAGGAACGATCCTGGAGCTCTCAGCCCTTGTTCATCTCACCGCAAGCCGTGACCTGGCTAGTCAAGACCCTCGATGACGGCCTCGGTCTTCCATACAATCAGCTGTGCTGTCGCCGTGTTGCCCAGCGACGCCTTGGCGTCGGCGATCAGCTTGTTGAGGATGGCAGTCGCCGCCTTGCGGTCGCTCTCGAGCAGGGCCGCATCGACGTAGGCAATTAGACGGGCTGCGGTTGCCTGGTCCAGCCCTCCGCTATTGGCCAGCGCCTCAAGGAAGGCTCGAAGATCGGGGAGGTTGGGGGCGAATTCATCCACTCCTATGTCGATGGCGCTCTCACCGTCGCCGTCACCGTCCGTTTTACGGTTGTCCCCCTCAAAGTCGACGGTCGGTAACCCGACCGGGTACGGGTATGGCAAAAAGCCGAACGTTAAGCCATAGCCGGCATCAATGCAGGGTGAGTCATAGCGCAGGTGGAAGTCGCCGCCCGCGGGGTCCACCAGAAGCGGATTGATATCATACAGGGAGTTGATGACGTCGACGTCCCCGTAGACGTGGTCGATAACCTCATTACTTGAGTTTGGCTCCCCCTGCCAGCTTTTGTTCTCGTAGAAAAGACAGTTGGTCAGCGTTGTCTTACCGCGAATTACATCGGAACCAACAGCACCGCCGAAATTGTGGACGACGTTTTCGCTGAAGATGCAGTTGGTGATGTTGGACCCGCCACGATAATAGTCAAAGATTGCGCCGCCGCCGGTCGTATACGGCCTGAGACCGTAGGGGAGAAGCCGCCAGCCGTTCTTATAAAAGGTGCAGTTTACGATGGCCGATGGGCTGGCAGAGTTAAAAATAGCGCCGCCGAAGCCATCGGGAGCGGTGGTGAAGTTGTCATGGAAGATGCTGTTGCGGATGATAGGCACTCCTCCGAAGTTGAACACGGCGCCGCCGTTTCCGGCCGAGTTAGCCGCGAAGGTGCAGCTGTCGACGGTCGGCGAGCTTCCGTAGTTGTACATGCCGCCGCCACCATATTGATACATGTTCTTCGAGGGAGCCGCGTTACCAGTGAAGGTGCAGCCCGTAACGAGGGGCGAACGCCATTCCACTCCGTCATCGAAGAAGCCCTCGTTGTACATGCCGCCGCCAAGGCCCATGGCATTGTTATAGGGGTTGCCTGCCAGGTTGTCGCTGAAGATGCAGTTGCTGACGACCGGTGCGCTGTTGTAGTTGTACATGCCGGCGCCGGCGCCGTTGATCCAGCTTGTTCTTACCGCCACCCGGTTGTCGCTGAAGATGCAGTTGCTGACGACCGGTGCGCTGTTGTAGTTATACATGCCGGCGCCCTTGCTGTCCCTGCCTGGTGCGTCACCCCGGCCGCCGGTCACGGTGAAGCCGTCAAGAACCGCATCGGTCACCCCGGCGGCATAGACCACGTGGTAGCTATTGTCCGTGTCGTCGCCAACAATTCCGATGTCTCCGCTCAGGACGGTCAGGCTCGGATCAAGCTGGCGCTTCGCCAGTTGCTTCTCGTCGCCTGCGAAGCTGCCGTAGATCTTTACTCCGCTTTTGAGAATAAAGGCAGCTGTGCGGGGGTTGGAGGAGTCAATCTTCTCGCTGGGAGTGTAGGTGCCTGCGGCCACCCAGATCTCATCACCTGATACAGCTGAATCCATGGCGCTCTGGAGGTCGGTGAAGGCGGTTGCCCAACTCGTCCCGTCGCTACCGTCTGCTGCGGAAGCATTCACGTAGAGTCTTGCACCGGGTTTAGCACCCCAGGCGGGTGAGATTCCGAAGCACAGGATCAAAATAAGCAACGCGGTGATCTTGTGAATGGAGAGACTATTTGCCGTTGAAAAGAACGCTTTCGGTGCTATAAAAGACGTTTTCATGTCCACTCCTTTCTGCTGGATCAGTCAAGCTGAAAAATGCGGCAGCTTTACCTGTCAGGGATAGCTCGAAGCTGCTGTACCGGTATAAACAATTATAGGGTGTGCCTCCTTTCTTTATTGAGCCTTCTACTGTTTTGCCAAAAAAAAGGCCGAGCTGCCGAAGATATCTCCTTCGGCAGCTCGGCCATCTCATTAATGAGACCCGCCGCTTTCCGTCTCCTTCTTGCGAAGGGTTTAGCTTGTCGGGAGGTCCTATTCTATAGAAGCACAATTTGAATCAATGACTTCAATTACCTTTTATCGTAAATCCGACTAACTGTCAAACTATAACTTTAGGATAATAGTTTGCATGTTAAATAAAGAGGGATACATTCCATTCCTGCCATTGGCAGCCCTACTTGAACAGCATAGGCAGCTCGTTGACATACCGCTGAATTTACGAGTATTGTAAGGCAATTAGTTATGTTGCCGTGTTTCGCGGCAGAGTGCGCTGTCCGGCAGCCAGAAATTTCCACTTTTGGCCTGCACAGTTATTGGGGTAAGGTCATCATTATTATCACAACGTTACGTCTTGTCACAAGGCCCAGGGTATGCTATTATCATGGCCATGGGGACGCAAACACGGAATCCGTATATTAATTGTTCGGGAGCATAAAAAGGAGAACAGCATATGCAAGCACGCGGACCTCTCATGATAGAGCACCGGCTCATTGAACGTATGCTCGCTAAAATTCAGAATATGCTGGCTCAGGTTGAGCAAACCGCAAAAATTGATCCCTCGTTTGTTGACATAGCTGTTGACTTTATTCGGACCTATGCCGACCGCACTCACCACGGGAAAGAAGAAGACATTTTGTTTCGCAAACTGAACAACAAAGGGCTGTCAGATGTTGATAGAAAAGTCATGGATGAATTAATTGAAGAACATATTTATGGGCGGAAGACCACAAAGGCTCTGGTCGAGGCAAATACAAGCTATCGGAACGGAAATTCCTCTGCTCTAGGAGACATTGCAACTTGCCTACGCATCTTAGTGGATTTCTATCCAAAGCATATCGAAAAAGAAGATAAAATTTTCTTTCCTGCCTCTCGGGCATATTTCTCGGAAGCAGAAGATCAAACAATGCTTGCCGAGTTCCTGGCTTTCGATCAAAAAATGATACATGAGAAATATAAGTCTGTCGTCGATGCTCTAGAAAAATAATAGGAATTCCGAACAAGGCGCTTCACTTTACACCGAGGACGTATAGGGCCTTATCGGGAAAATATTTTGGCGGCGCAAGTGAGCTTGGTCGTTAACCAGTACTTCTACAAGAACTCTTGACTCGTCCCGTCCACACACACCATTAGTTACTAAAAGAATCTCTCACCTGTTGTACAAACGCCACAGTGTCAGGTACAGGAAGGAAGCTGAAAAAATTTCGGCAGTTCCGACGTATCTTTTCAGGCCATATTACGGGACAGAATATGCATTCAGTGGGAGCGATCAAGCTGCCCAACGTACCTTCCTGTAATTGAGAGCAGAGGGCCGTGCGCTTTCAATACTGACTACACCCTGCTAACGCGCACTGCCGGCTGCCGAGATGGGACAATCATTTCTGAAAATAACAAACACAAAGAAGGCGGAGAGATATCAACATCTCGACATTGACAGCAGGAGCGTGTATTTTAAATAATTAACCCAACAGCAGCTGTCCTTAACGAACAGCTGACAAAATATTATTTGAGGTGAACATGGCAAAGAAAATAGCGGTTTTAACAGTTGTGCTGGTATTGTTTGCAGTTGGCGCTCAGGCCATGGATTGCAATGTAGGGGGCAGATACGAAAACAACGGCGACGGGACGGTAACTGATTGCTTGACGGGGTTGATATGGCTCAAAAATGCAAACTGCACGGATACGTCAAATAATATTCCAAACCCTACGGGGGCACTCTCGATGCAGAATGCGATGCTGTGGGTGGCGGGGCTTCAAAATGGAATTTGTGGATTGACTGATATGTCGTATGCCGGCGACTGGCGGTTGCCCACAAAAGCGGAGTGGATGGCCATGATGGCTCGGGCTCACAAACAGGGATATACCAATCCGATACTTACAAATGGCGCTGGAACGGCTCAGTGGACAAATGGCGATGTCTTTGACAACGTACAGTCCAACTACTACTGGTCATCAACACCGTATACGCCGAATCCGATATATCTCTGGATCGCGAATATGCCTTCCTACTATTTTAACGGAGGTGGTGGCGCATTCAGCTATCCTATCATGGCTGTTCGAGGAGGTCAGGCTGGTTCTTTCGGCTCCTTGCATGTTCACTAATAGTTTGTTTGAGGGTGCTTACCCCGTATGGAATTGTTCTCATCGGCTGAGGGATTGTCCAGAGTCATCCACTGATTCTTGAGGGCATTAGGGTCAAACCTTCATTCTTCATTGTATGGTAGTGGTGTCCCTTGGCCGCAAATATCCCTGCCTTAAAGATTTCCGTTCGTAAATCTCAGCATGATTCGGATGCCCATTACGGCGCTTTCTGTGAGAAGTCTCTCTATCCCAAATCGTGTCCGCTTCTCCGCCTTTGCCGGGCTAACCGTTCTATTTACATTTCCGTTTGATCACCCTTGTTTCACCCTGATGTTGTTCATGATATATTCATAATGGCGTCGTATACTTCTCATATGGAAAGCGTGCGACGTTTTAAACGTTATACGGTAGATCTTTTACAAATAGGCGGCAGAAGGCTCAGGACAAACAATATAGTCCTTATGGAAATGGCGTCTGACGAAGTGACGTTCATAGCCGACATGCGGATTGAGATTGGGCGGGAGTATTCTCTGAGAGTGACAAATAATGGCGGAAACATGTCTCTGAAAGGGACCGTTGTATGGTCCTCTATAATCGGAACGATACAGGGTTCAGAAGGTGACGTAATGCCGAAATATAAGGCTATATTAAAGGTAACTGACTCACCGGAAGACGCAGTGCTGAAAGTCGAGGATCTCATAAGAAAAGAAGCAGAAAATCTAGGGGATGAAGTGTGGAGCGTGTCTGTTGCAGAAGAAATGACCGCTGCAGCTGATTTTCCAGAAGTATACAGAATAAAGACTATCAATCTTGGGGGAATGCTCATCGAGGCATCAAATAGGGCTGAGATTGAACGGGGGCAGCCGATGGAAATCATTTTGCCTGACGGGACACCTGTCAAAGTTCAGTGCCGGGTTGCTAACTGTTGCCCAGTTCCCGGTGTTTCGCCTGAGCGCTACGATATCGGGGTTGAGTTTGTGGATATGGCTGATCAGGACAGGGCACGTTTTGATACGTTTATCAGGCGCTTGGACAAGCAGGCGGCCTCCTGATGATCTGGACCTGATTCTAGACCTTTCAGCGCCGAATGTGCGGCATTTTATCGAGATTCCGGGCAGACTTTCTTCTGAGGGAGAGCGTATATGACCCCGAAGGCCTATTCCTTCAGGCCCTCAGTTGCATTGCTGCGGGAATTGAAGTCCCTGTCTGCGGAGCAAAAGCTTCAGTGGCCCGATGATGCCAATACGTTTCTCCGTCTGTTCCTGAAGCCGGAGGACCTGGAGCGCTGGACGAGGGCACAGCTCGACGGGAAATACACCGGTGAGCGCAGACTGATTCACGGGAGGGTCTGCTGTTGTTGTCGAATCTGCTTTTGAAGTTTTTCTCTCTGCCGTCTCAGATATAACAACCGTCATAAAAAAAGATATAATAATACAACGAACTTACAAGAGAGGTAATCACTCATGGCATATGTAATCGCATTGGCAGGCAAGGGCGGTACCGGCAAGACGAGCATCGCGTCTCTCACCGTGAAATATATCATAGAGAAGAGACAGAAGCCGGTGCTGGCCGTTGATGCCGACAGCAACTCCTGTCTGAACGAGGCCCTCGGGGTGCCGATCCACGCAACGATCGGCGGTCTCCGGGAGGATGCCCTCGAAAAGATCCGCGGCGGAGGCGACAGGCCGGGCGGCATGTCGATGGAGCAGCTCTTTGATTATCAGGTCCAGCAGTCGGTCATCGAGGCAAAGGGGTTTGACCTCATGGTGATGGGCAGGCCCGAGGGCCCGGGCTGCTACTGCGCGGCCAATAACATAATCCGCAAATATACGGACAAGCTCTCCGAGACCTATCCCTATGTGGTCATCGATAACGAGGCGGGCATGGAGCACCTCAGCCGGAGGACCACGCATAAGGTCGACCTCCTGCTGATCGTGAGCGACCCCTCGGTCCGCGGCGTGAAGACCGCCGAGCGTATTCAGAATCTGGTCAAGGAACTGAACCTTGATGTTGCGGCCCATGCGGTCATCATCAACCGCGTTTCGGACAAGGATGGCGCGGAACTGAAGAAATACGCCGAAGGCCTGGGACTCACGGTTGCTGCCATGATCCCCCAGGACCAGAATATATTCGATTACGACCTGCAGGGCAGGGCGATCTGCGAGCTGCCGCAGGATTCTCCCGCGGTCGCGACCCTCTTCAGCCTGCTGGATACGTATAATATCCCGTAATCTAAAGTTTTTCGGAAGATTGCCGATAATAGAGACAACCAGCAAGTCCTGGTTTTGACGCAGTGATAAAGGCAAAACGTCAGAAATGACGTGACGCAAAGCCAACTGGTCTGAATGCCTGAAGGGCAAAGACGGCAGGGTTACCGCATGCTGAGGTTTCTGAACGTCGCACGCAACCTATATGCCCAGCCTGTTACCCTTCAAGTGTTTTGGCCATGCGGATGATCTGAAAGGCGGGGGATTTGATGCATAGTGCGAAACCCGGTATAGGCGATCTTCCCAAGGCCCCATTGACGATGGCGGGGCCATGACGACCGGTCTTCACAGGACCAGGCAGCCAGGCTGCAGTATTTCATACGTATATTGCCTGCTGATCACGCTTGTTATGGTATCGACATTCACCTTGCCGGCCGATGCAGCAGTCCCCGGTGCCCCGACGATCGGTCCCACTTCAGCAGGAAGCGGACAGGTTACGGTCAATTTCACTCCACCCGTATCTGACGGCGGCAGCCCAGTTCTGGATTACACCGTAACATCAAGCCCTGACGGTCTTACGGCCACAGCCGGTGAAAGCCCGATCACGGTGACAGGCCTGACCAACGGCAGGGTCTATACCTTCACCGTGACCGCTAGAAACAGTGACGGTAGCAGCGGACCGTCCGGACCATCGAACAACACCACCCCCAGGCTGTATTCTCCAACGGGCACCATTGCCAGTCCGGTGACTATCAATAACCTGGTAATCTTTATCAGGTTCAGCGATCAACCGCCCTTTAACCAGCCGTTGTCGTATTATGATGCCATATTTAATACGGCAGGCAACTCTCTGAAGAATTTCTATCTCGAAAACTCTTACGGTGCCTTGACCGTCAACTCAACGTTCTACCCGTTACCCTCGGGTATTCCCGGTGATCCGGTGCTTTCCTATCAGGACGCTAACCCTGTTTCATACTATCAGGGGGCCGGAGCGGCAGACCGCGAGAAAGCCCTGGTGACTGCTGCGCTTACTGCCATCTGGAATCAAATCCCGCCGGGATTGATCCTGGATGCTGATAACGACGGATACATCGATCATATTACGTTTGAGGTCTATTCCTCCAGTCTGCACCCGCAGCCGGTATCGTTCAATTCACGGGCGACGTACGATACGACGAACAGTATAGAAATGAACGGGCTGAAGGTCGGAAGTTACACGTGGGTGACGGCTGTTCAGGATTCTTCTTATCCCGCAAACAGTTTTGCCTCGGTCGAAATTCATGAGATGGGACATAATTTGGGGTATCCCGATCTTCGGAATAACTTCAACGGCTATGACCCTGTCGGCAACTGGGATATCATGGCTGTTTCCTTCAGTACGGTCCATTCAGGAGCCTATATGAAGAATAAATTTACCCACTGGATACCGGCAATTCCGGAGATAACCTCCGCGTCGTATGGAACGTATACGATCAATGATATCACGCAGCCGACAAATAACAGCTACAAAATTACATTGCCCGATACGAAGGAATTTCTGGTATTGGAATACAGGCCGGCAGTCGGCACCTTTGAATCCCATCTGCCGGGGAAAGGCTTATGCATAACCAGGGTCAATGAAGCTGCCGGTATCTGGGGCAATTTGAATGGTCCGCCCTTCTTCCTCTATTACTTTCGCCCCAGCGGGTCTCTTCTGGACGATGGGACTGCTGCCAACCTCTTTACCTGTCTGGATGCGGCATCAGGGCAGACACAATTTAATGACTATTCAAACCCGGCCTGTTTTCTCTCCGACGGGAGTCCCTGCGGCATCAGCATCTATGACATCGGAGCGGCAACCGGCCCCTCCATCTCCTTTTCCCTTGGTGATCCTGCAGCAACCATCGTTACCCATACGATCAGCGGATATGTCTATAATGGGGGAAACCGGGTCAGCGGAGCAACGATTACCCTGTCGGGCGACGCAGCGAATGTGGCAACGACAGACAGCCTGGGAAGGTACGTTTTTACGGTGAACACCGGTGGAAGCTATACCGTGACACCCGCAAAAGCCAATCTGACCTTTACGCCATCTTCGAAGACGTTCGATACGGTCACCGGGGATCAGGTCCAGATATTTTCTGCAGTAAATAACACGAACACCATATCCGGGCTGATCACCTCGTCCGGAGCTCCGCTGGCCGGCGTCGCCGTATACTGCAATTGTACCGCAGGAGGTAACTATTCGTCCCCGGTGACGACCGATGAGACCGGTACGTATTCATTCACGGTGAATGCCGGCGGTGATTGCCAGGTCTACGCCATAAAGGCCAACTATTTTTTTTCGCCGGCCAGTAAGACCTTTACGAATATTACGACGGACCAGGTACAAAACTATACGACATGGACCGCCAGTGTGAACCTCACCGGGACGGTTAGATACAATGGAGCCCCATTGAGCGGCATAAGCGTAGACTGTCCCGGTGCAGATGCAACCCCCATAACCACGAATGGCTCGGGTGCCTATGCATTTTCTGTTGAGATTGGCGGTGGCGCCGTATATACCGTGACACCCTCAGGTCTTCCCTACACCTTTTCACCGGCAAACCGGACGTATTCAGGAATTGTCAGCAGCCAGGTGCAGGACTTCACCGCAGTCGTATCGGAGTATTATCTGACCGTGACAAAATCCGGGAACGGGACTGTGCTGGCGGATACTTCCGAATTGATATGGACCGAGATGACCTATAGCGGGACATACCCTGCAGGTGCATCGGTGGAGCTGTCAGCAGCTGCAGACGAGTGTCATACCTTTGACGGCTGGGGAGGCGATTATGAGGACAAGGCTGTGGCAGCTACTTTATTTATGGATAGGGACTGGAACATTACAGCGGCCTTCCGGCTTAATCTGCCGGCAGTTAACATGACCACCGGGGTTGATTATCCTGCTCCCGGCGCGGCTTGTCAGGCTGCTGCCGACGGGGATACGGTCAAGCTGCAGAGTGGAAACTACGATGACACGCTGCATGTTGATAAGACGGGACTGATCATCGCAGGCGGGTTTGACTGCGATTATACTGTCCAGGAAGGTGAAACCACCGTCAGGCAGTTCGTCGTAGAGAACGGCTCTGCAGAGGTGGACGGGATTGTAATTCAGTAGACCATTTGCTGCTTAGCCCTGACATCTTCCCCCCTCCTTCTTATCGACTTGTCCTTCCCCTTGCGCTAATCTCTTCCTGCGGATATGCGGTTTTTAGGCAGCCGTCTGCCATACGTGCAGTCCGATAAGAGGAGGCCCTGCATTATGTGCGGGTTCGGGTACAGTCATTTTTTTTGTGACAAAGGTTATTATATCGTAGAAAGTTGAAATTCCTTATTCGGTGATGGAGGTTGTGGTGAATAAGAAAGAAAGCAGAACCCGGATGAAGGTTACGGTGCCGCTGTTATGGCGGATCCTGTCCATGCTCGCGATGCTGCCGCTCGGAATACTCACCTTCTATGTCATCTTCACGAAGTCTGGCGGGAAATACCCCCTGGCTGCAGGGGACAGCACAGATCCGTATTTCTTCGGTTTTGTTTTTGCCGTTCTTGTCCCGGCTATCGTGTATCTGTTTATCATCGATAAGGTCTTGAAGGGCATTGTCATGAAACGTTCCGGCAAGGCGGTTGCGCTGGATATTGCCGCAGATCTCGGCAAGGAGGTCGCCATAGCAGCCGTCGATGCCGTATTGGGAGGCTCCTCCTCTGACAACCGCTCCTCTTCGTCCGGCAGCGGTACAAAAGGCGGCGGCGGATCATTCGGCGGCGGCGGGGCCTCGGGCGGATTTTAGTGCGGACGCTGAAAAAGGATGATCTGCAGGTGACTGAAATTTCATACTGTCGGCTGCTATAATGGTAACCGCTGCCCAAAGGACTGTTCCCGGCGTCGTATGATCTGACCCGACCGGATCGGGCGCAGGGGATGGGCCTGCTGCCCGTACAGGGGATCGTTCCGGAGTCTGTGCGGGTCGGCAGGGAAACTACTATGGAGAAGACCTCACAAGTCAAGATATCGAGGCCAAACGTCGCGGGCGTCGTTCCGAGACAGAGACTTTTCCGCCTGCTCGACGCCTGCGGGAAGAGACCGGTGATCTGGATTTCCGGGCCTGCCGGGTCGGGCAAGACCACACTTGTCGCCAGTTATCTCGATGCGCGGAAACTGCCCTGCCTTTGGTACCAGGTGGATGAAGGGGACGGGGACATCGCCTCCTTCTTTCACTACATGGGACTGGCGGCAAAGAAGGTTTCACCACGCTATAAGAAAGCCTTGCCGCACCTGACCCCCGAGTACCTGATCGGCATATCGACCTTTACCCGGCGTTTCTTCGAGGACCTCTGCCGGAGGCTGAAGCCGCCCTCTGTAATCGTTCTGGATAATTTTCAGGATGCTTCTTCATCGGCCTTTCATGAAATCATCAGTCGTGCCGTGGAGATGATTCCGGAGGGGATCACGGTTATCGTCCTGAGCCGTGAGGACCCTCCAAGGCAAATGGCCAGGGTGAGAGCAAACAACCGTATGTCCATGGTCGGATGGGAACAGCTCCGTTTCACAAGGCAGGAGTCCTTCAGGCTCCTGGACTCGCAGGGCGGAAAACCAGCGCGAAAGCTGCAGGAGAGTCTCTTTGAAAAGACGGATGGTTGGGCTGCAGGCCTCGTGCTGCTCCTGGAGGCGGTCCGAAGACGCGGGTTCAAGACTGTAACGCCCTCGGGAACACCAGAGGCGGTCTTCGACTACTTCTCGAGCGAGGTCTTCTCCAGCACTGAGGAAGAGATCCGGCGGTTCCTGCTCATGACCGCCTTTTTCCCGGCGATGACCGCCCGGATGGCCGAACAGCTGACCGGCAATGCCCGGTCTCAGCAGATACTGCATGGTTTGAACCAGGCCCATTTTTTTACGGACCTTCGGCCCTTGCCGGAACCTGTCTTCCAATACCACCGATTGTTCAGGGAATTCCTGATGACGCGCGCGAAACATTATTTCAGGCCCGGAGAAGTTGCTGATCTTAGTCTCCGGACCGCTGCTATTCTTCAAGCTGAAGGAAGGATAGAAGACGCAGCCGCTTTACTTATTGAGGCGGAGGCAGCTGCGCCGTTGACCGGACTGATCATGGCCCATGCCCATGCCCTGGTCGGGCAGGGGAGAAGTCAGACGCTTGAGGCATGGATCAAAGGCCTGCCCGAAACCCTTATCCATGAGACCCCCTGGCTGCTGTACTGGCTCGGGATATGCAGGATGCCGTTCAGCCCTGATGAAAGCCGCGTCCTGTTCGAAAAAGCCTTTCAGAAGTTCGAACAGTGCCGGGACGATGCCGGCCTGTTGCTTTCCTGGTCTGCGGCTATCAATTCAATGTTTTATGGTTGGGACCAGTACCGGAAGATGGATCCCCTTATCGCATGGCTAAAAAAACGAATGGCGCGCAAGAGATCCTTCCCGTCTCCTGAAATCGAGGCGGTTGTGAGCGTTGCCATGGCAACTGCTGTGCTGTCGAGGCGCGGATCCCCTTCAGAATTCAGGGAATGGCATGAGCGGGCACTGGATCTGACGCTGCATGCAGGCGACGTCAACCTGCGTCTGCAGGCCTGCGTAGGGGGCGTGCAGTTCTACATTTTGAGCGGAGACTTTGCTAAGGCCCGCATTGTGTCCGAAGATATGGCAGAAGCCGCGAAGTCTGCAGGGGTCTCGCCCTTGATGAAGGCCATGTGCAGTGCAATTGAGCCCTTTATAGATTCTATATCGACCGAGTCCGACGGACGGCTGAAATCTGTCGCCGAATGTCTGGCTGAAACGGAAGAGATCGGTATCCATATGTTTGACCATCTGCTGTTTGCCGTGGCAGTCATGGCCTCACTTAATGCAGGGGATTTGAGGGCCGGTGGTGAATATCTCGAAAAAATGAAGGCTGCACTGGAAGGGCCGAAATGCTTCGGGCTGTTTCATTACCATATTCTTGCCGCATGGTATCATCTGCTGAAGGGTGATACGGCTGCAGCGATGGTCCATGCTGAAGAAGCTCTGGACTTTTACGCAAAGACCGGGGCATTCCTGCCTGAGGTGGACTTCAGCGCACATCACGCACTGGCGCAGATCGCTCATGAAATGAAAGACTATCCAAAGGTACGCAGACATCTGTTGATTGCAGGGGAAATGGCAGCGAAAACGGAAAGTTCTAACCTGAGATACATGCACCTGATGGCCGAAGCCTGGCTTGCCCTGGAAACAGGGAAGGCGAAAGAGGGGCTGGTGCATCTTCGCAGGGCCATGGAGCTGGGACGAAGCAGGGGCTACATCAGCATGTTCTGGTGGTGGAACCCGAAGATGATGTCCCGGCTCTGCTCAACAGCGCTCGAAAACGATATCGAGACCGGATATGTGCGTGGCCTGGTGAGTGCCCGGGGGCTTATTCCGCCTCAGGGGATAGGGCCCGAGAGCTGGCCCTATCCCCTCAAAATCCATGCGTTGGGCCAATTCCAGGTCATGAGGAACGGCGAAATACTGGACTTTCCGGTCAAGGCCCAGAAAAAGCCGCTGGAGATGCTCAAGGCGCTGATCGCCCTCGGCGGCAGTGATATCTCCTCAAAACGGCTGGCCGATATCCTGTGGCCGGATGCCGAGGGAGATTCAGCACACAAGTCTTTCGAGGTGACCCTTCTGCGGCTGAGAAGGCTGTTAGGGATGGATGATGCAGTGCTTCTTCGGGGTGGCACAGTCAGCCTCAATCCCCGACAGTGCTGGGTGGATGTCCGGGCGTTTGAGCACTGCACCGACGGCGCACTGAGGGAGTGGAAGAAGATCGGAGTCCGGCCGCGTGACGGTGAAGCAGCCGGGGCAGTCAGGCTTTCCGAAATGGCGCTTCAGCTCTATCAGGGGCCTCTCATGCCGAACGACACTGAGATGGAATGTACGATTGCCATGAGAGAGAAGTCGAGAAACAGGGCTCTCCGGCACGTCTCCTCGCTGGGGAGCTACTGGGAAGCGGCAGGAAGACCCGATAATGCGATCGAATGCTACAGGAGGGGGCTTGAGATCGATCCTGTGGAGGAGGAGTTTTATCGCCGCCTCATGGATTGCCATTACAATCTCGGACAGAAGGGAAATGCCCTCCGGGCTTATGAGCAGTGCAGCTCTATGATGTCCTCGATTCTCGGCATAGGGCCTTCGGGAAAGACTCAGGAGCTTTTCGATCGCATCAGGCGCGGCCGCTGAAAGGCCGCCCGGGGCATCACAGGAGATTAGTCCTCCCTTTGGCAAAGGGAGGTTAGGAGGGATGTTGCAAATCCATGTCCAAGTCGTCTTACTGAATTCTGCCGGGTGCCCCGTATCCAATATTCCTACAAGCCGCCGAACCCTTCCTCACCTGTAAGTAATCTGTAAGCCCCCCTCTGGTAACGTAGTCAGCAGACGAAAGACAAGTTCCGGGCAGGAACTATTAACCCGGCAAATACATAGAGCAATATCGTCATTGTCCGGCCTGACCGGACAATCCAGAACCCTAATGAAATACATGGATTCCCCGATCAAGTCGTGGAATGACAATGCAGAAAGTTTTATGAATTTATTGCCGGGTTAATCAATGGGGAGGGAATATGCGAGTAAATGATGTTTCGACAAGGCGTTCTGCCATGACACACATTCTTCCGGTATTCATGCTGGGGGTGGTGCTGTTACTGGCAGGGAGCTGTCCGGCTTCTGCGGCAACCATCTCAGTCACAAACCTGAACGAGAGCGGGCCGGGGTCTCTCAGGCAGGCGATAACGGATGCAATGGCGACGCCTGCTGCTGATACGATAACCTTCAACGTCAGCGGGACTATTACGCTTTTGTCTGCGCTTCCGTATATTACGTCAGCGGGCGGGGCGCTCGCTATCGACGGCAGCGGGCGAAGTATAACGATCAGCGGAAACAACAGCAGCTTCCTTTTTCTTGCGGATTCTGGTGCATCTCTGGTTCTTGAGAACCTTACTATGATCAATGCAGCAAACAGCGCCCTCATCAATGCAAGTTCCATGACAGTGATTAGCTGTGCCCTGCAGGGAAACAGCAGTAGTGACGGAGGGGCGATCAGGGTAGCTGACGGCGGAACCCTTTTGCTGGCGAACAGTCTTATTTCAGGCAACAGCGCCACTTCACGCGGGGGGGGGGATATACCTGTCTCTTATACACATCTCCG
>CAZCKU010000017.1:71258-86976 GCA_964499365.1 uncultured Thermodesulfovibrio sp. | reverse complement strand
CGTGCAGCATGGCGGCGCTTGCGGTGGGAGCAGCCCCTGACATAACGATCGTGGTAACGGCACCGGTGAGTGGCGGGTTGCTGACCAATACGGCATCCGTGACATCGACGACGAGTGATCCTGACAATGGCAATAACAGTTCGACCCAGGGTACGACGGTTAATGCATCGGCCGATCTCTCGATTACAAAGAGCGATGCGCCGGACCCGGTTGTGGCGGGACAGAACGTAACCTATACCTTATCAGTATCGAATGCCGGCCCGAGCGATGCAGCAAACCTTACGGTAACGGATACGCTTCCTGCGGGAGTGACGTTTGTGAGTGCCGCGGGTACAGGCTGGGTATGCAATGAGGCAGCGGGGGTAGTGACGTGCAGCATGGCGGCGCTTGCGGTGGGAGCAGCGCCTGACATAACGATCGTGGTGAGCGCTCCAAACACCGGAGGCCTGATCACCAATACGGCGACCGTGGTATCAACAACCGGGGACCCTGACAATGGTAACAATACCGCAACACAGGGTACGATTGTGGATGCCAGTGCAGACCTGTCGATCGTAAAGACCGACAGCCCGGACCCGGTGATAGCGGGACACATGTTGGCCTATACGGTAGTCATAACGAACAACGGACCCGGGGTTGCAAACAATGTCGTGATGACCGATACGCTGCCCCTTGGAGTCATGTATATGAGTGCATCGGGTGCGGGATGGACCTGTGGATATGCGGCTGGGGTGGTCACGTGCAGCAGTCCAATCCTGGCGGTTGGCCCGTCTCCAGCTATAGCCATTACTGTAGTCGCTCCTGCTGACGGCGGGGCTATGACCAATGCGGCTTCGGTCAGTGCTGCTACACCAGATCCGAACAACGCGAACAATACGACCAGTCAGGTCACGAACGTCAGTCCTCTTGCGGACCTTATGGTTCAGAAAACGGCAAGCACGATGACGCCGCTGGCAGGCGACAGCATCCTGTTTACGGTCAATGTCAGAAACAACGGCCCGAGTGATGCATCAGGGGTTGAGGTGACTGATATATTGCCTGCCGGTCTTGTCTATATCAGTGATACTTCAGGAGGTAATTATTCGTTCGCAACCGGGAAATGGAACATTGGTGCACTGTCATCGGGATCGTCGGCAAGCATAACGATAACGGCGATGCTGGGCCTGACGGGTGCGGTAATGAATGTGGCCTCGATAACAGCGTCAGATGTTCCGGATCCTGACAGTTCAAATAATTCATCCGCAGTCATGCTTAACAGTGGCGCAGCAGAGGCCGATCTTGCTGTGGGTAAGATCGTGGATATCCCGCTGCCCTCCGTCTCCGATGTTGTGACCTTTACTGTTACAGTGACGAATAATGGGCCGGATTCGGCAAATGGTGTGGTGGTATCAGACCTGCTGCCTGCCGGGTTAACCTATCTCAGTGACACATCAGGAGGGTCCTATAATCCGGTGACGGGGGCATGGAACGTCGGCCTGTTGAATGTGAGTGGCGGTGCAATGCTTCAGATTGCGGCCAGGGTCGATAGTGCTGGCGAAATTATTAATTCATCACGTATAGCTGCAAGCAGCCAGTTCGACCCTGATCAGACGAACAATGAGTCGAGCGTAACACTGAACCCTGGCCCCGGACATGCAACCATAGCGGATATGGCGGTGCAGAAGACGGTCAATCAAAGTCTTGTTAATGTTGGTGATCAGATAACGTTTACGGTTATTGTGAGGAACAATGGTCCCGACAATGCCGGTAATGTCCAGCTCAGTGATTTGCTGCCTGCCGGCCTGTCTTACGTGTCCTCCATAGCATCGCAGGGAGTATACAATCCAGGGGCGGGCTTATGGAATGTCGGACTGATCGGTGTTAATGCATATGCGTTGCTGGACATTACGGCGACGGTTGACATTGCGGGTGTGCAGACGAACGTGGCAACTGCGGGGTCGATCAGCGTGTTTGATCCGAATGCAGGAAATAATTCGGGTAGTGCATCGATAAGCACTACCAGCGCTGATCTTGCGATAAACAAAACAGACAGCCCGGATCCTGTTGCAGCAGGGCAGGCACTGACCTACACACTCAGCGTTCGCAACAATGGGCCTGATGCGGCAGGCAACGCGGTGGTGACCGACATGCTCCCGCCGGGAGTGACATTCATCAGTGCGGGCGGATCAGGATGGACTTGCAGCCAGGCAGCAGGTGTGGTGACCTGTACGATGGCAGCACTGGCCGCTGGAGCAACACAGGATATAACTATAGTCGTGACAGCACCGAATATCGGGGGGCCGATTACGAATACAGCATCCGTGACATCAGTGACCAGCGATCCTGACAATGGAAACAACTCAACAACTGCGCAAACGGCGGTAACTCCGCCCCCAATTCCGGATGCCGATCTGTCCATAGTCAAGACGGACAGTCCCGATCCGGTTGTTGCCGGGGGTCTGTTGACCTATACAGTCGTTATAACGAACAATGGACCTGGCTTTGCAAGCAATGTCACGATGACCGATACGCTGCCACTTGGGGTCATGTATATGAGTGCCTCCGGCACCGGATGGACCTGCGGATACGCGGGGGGCGTCGTTACCTGTAGCAGTCCCGCCCTGGCTGTTGGGACGGCTCCGGACATAACCATTACAGTGGTTGCTCCTGCCGGCGGAGGGGCGATAAGCAATACGGCATCGGTCAGCGCTGCGACAAGTGACCCGAATGGCGGCAACAATACGGTCAGCCAGGTGACGAACGTGAGCCCCCTCGCTGATCTGGGGGTAAGAAAGACCGTGGACCTTTCTGCTCCTTCTGTCGGGAGCAATGTTGTCTACACCGTGTCTGTGACGAACTATGGACCGAGCGATGCAACAGGGATTGCGGTGACCGATATTCTGACGGCAGGACTTGGTTACGTGAGTGATACTGCTGGAGGAAACTATGCGCCTGGGACGGGAATCTGGAATGTAGGCACATTAGTGGCGGGTGCTACGACGAGCATGACGATAACGGCTGTGGTGAATCAGGCGGGAAGCATTATTAACGTGGCATCAATCACTGCCTCTGACGCGCCGGATCCGGACGATTCGAATAATTCTTCGGGGGCTGCACTGAATAATGGGTCATCGGCGGCGGATCTGGGCATAGCCAAGAGCGTTGACAATACTGCTCCTGCTGTCACGGAGACGGTTACTTATACGATTGCCGTTTCGAACAACGGTCCGGATAATGTTATTGGTGTGGCGGTTGGAGATCTGTTGCCTGTGGGGCTGACGTATTTAGGCGACACCTCCGGAGGGGCATACAATCCTCTGACCGGCATATGGAGCGTGGGTGCCCTGACTGTTGGCAGTGGTACTGTTCTGCAGATAACCGCACGGGTCGACGTTCCAGGCGAGATCAGCAACACGGCGCGTATTATCGCAAGCAGTCTTCCTGACCCGGACCGTACGAACAACGAGAGCAGTGCGACCGTGAATCCTGCTCCGGGCCATGCAGCAATTGCTGATCTGGCTGTTCAGAAAACCGTGAGCCAAAACCTTGTCAATATCGGGAGTCAGACTGCCTTTACCGTTCTTGTGAGAAATAACGGGCCTGATGATGCAACGGATGTGGTTGTAAACGATCTCTTGCCTGCAGGTTTAGTGTATATTTCATCCTTGGTCTCACAGGGGAGCTTTGATAATATCGCAGGCATTTGGACTGTTGGAAGTATCCCGGCAGGATCGTATGCGCTCTTAGATATTGTGACACAGGTAACCACTGCCGGCGTCCAGACCAATATGGCAGCCGCAAGTACGGCGACGACCTTTGATCCGAATCCTGCAAATAACACTGGCACTGCGTCGGTCAGTACGACAAGCGCAGATCTGTCAATTGTCAAGAGCGATAGCCCCGACCCTGTAGCAGCAGCGGGGACAATTACCTATACGATTCAGGTCGCCAACAACGGGCCTGATACGGCGGAGACTATCGCTGTGCAGGATACGCTTCCAACCGGGATGACCTATATCAGCGCATCAGGCCCTGGCTGGACCTGCGGTTATGCGGCAGGAATCGTCACGTGTGCGACACCATCCCTGGCTGTCGGAGCAGCCCCTGATATTACCCTTGTAGTAACAGCGCCGCCTGCCGGAGGTGCAATAGATAATGTCGCGGTGGTATCTGCCGGAACGAGTGATCCTGATGCCGGGAACAACAGTGCTTCACAGCAGACGACAGTAATATCTCCTGCCGGTCTCAATGCTGATTTGTCAGTATTGAAAAAGGGCAGTCCCTCCCCTGTCAATCTGGGCGGGAACATAACCTACACGCTGAGCGTGACGAATCACGGCCCGGATACTGCGGTGAACGTTGTGTTGGTCGATACCCTGCCGCAGGGCGTTACCTTTACCAATATGATCTGGAGTAGGGGATGGACCTGCGGGCAGAGTTCCGGGGTGGTCACCTGCACCAGGCCCACGTTACCGGTGGGAGCTGCTCCCGATATTACCATCGTGGCAGCGGCTCCAACGCAAGCTGGCACGGTTATCAATACGGCGTCTGTGCGTTCAGATACGACTGACCCCGAGATGAACAATAATGCGGCTGAACATACAACCCGTGTCCTGGCCCCGGCCGGTCTCAAAGCCCCCTATGGCCTGAAAAAGGTCAATGATGCGGCGTACCCGGATCTCGAGTGGAAGATGGTTTGGATCAACAATGGTAATGCTGATGCCCTTATGACGAGAGTGACGGATATGATTCCGGCGTTCACAACCTATGTGCCGCGAAGCCTGAAGTGCGAGGCCCGGGGCAAATCGACGACAATTGGGTGCAGTTTCAACCAAGCGCGCAAACTTGTGCTTTGGGAGGGGACTCTTGCCCCTGATCCGGGTGCCAGGGATGAGCGGGGGGCTGCAAATGAAGTCGTCATTACATTCCTGACCCGGGTAGCCCCGAAGGTCAGCTATGTTGTAAATCAGGGCTGCGCACATTGGGCTGAAAATGGGAACCGGGTAGCGACTATCAGCGGGTTACTCAATAACGAGTATGCTTCCGCTGCCGTGGCCGGAACTGTGCATCTCCCTGCAGCACTGCCGGGGCAGCAGATGGCCTGCACCAACGATGCTGTCTGGAGCAAGGACAAGCAGCGGTGGTCAGACGTGGCCGTCCCTGCCCTGAACGAATGGGGTATGATTTTCTTCGCGGTATGCGCAGGACTCGCTGCGCTTTATTCCTTGCGAAGACAGAAGTATGGTGGCCATTAATATCTGCAGGATGCCTGATGCGGTGCAATAGTGTCCTGACTGCGGGTCTCTCCGGGAGAGAAGAAGGGTCCGGAACACCTTCCGCTGATTGCTGACAGCAGACCTGTTTTCCCTCAAACCTTGCCAAAAACATCGCAAAGAGGGTATATTATTGGACTATTTTTCCCGGAGGTGTATGAATGTTTACGGAATTGGCGTATGCGATGGGACCTGCTCCCCAAGGTGGTCAGGGACAGGCCGGCGGCCTGATGGGATTCCTGCCCCTTGTCCTTATTTTTGTCATATTCTACTTTCTGATGATACGCCCTCAGCAGAAGAAGGCTAAGGAGCATAAGGCTATGCTCGATAACCTGAAAAAAGGCGACAGGGTCATTACCTCTGGTGGTATCTACGGCCTCATCGAGGAGGTCAGGCCTGATACAGTCACGCTTAAAGTTGCTGAAAACGTCAGGATGAAATTTGGCCGGGGCTATGTAGTCGGCCTTCAGGGTGCTGAGGACGAATAGCCGACTGTGTTGAGCCTGGTACCGGAATGAGTGATTTTTTTGAAGATCAAAGAGATAAATTAAGTCTGTTTCTGGAGGTTTGATGAAAAAGAATTTATTGTGGAGATTCCTTCTTATTGGATTCACCCTAATGATATCCGTGGTCTTTTTTCTCCCGAATACGCCGCTTTTCAAGTCAATGCCGGAATGGTGGCAGAAGAACATGCCGAATAAGGGCATCATCCTCGGGCTTGACCTGCAGGGAGGCCTGCATCTGGTTTTTGAGGTTGAAGGCGATAAGGCGGTTGAGACTTCAACGGATCGTTATGCCTTTCTGATCAAGGAAATGCTTACCAAGAAGAAGCTCCAGGCCGAGGTCAAGAAGAGCGGGGCTGCAATAGACATATCACCTTCTTCGTCCGAGATTGCTTCGGCAGTGAAGGAGAACTTTCCTCTTCTTGATGCGACATCGTCGGGGCAAACCCTTTCGTTGCGGATAGCCTCGAAAGAGGTTTCGAGGATAAAGGACAATGCCGTTGATCAGGCGCTGGAGACGATCAGGAACAGGATTGATCAGTTCGGGGTCTCCGAGCCGACGATTCACCGGCAGGGAGAAAACGAAATCGTGGTGCAGTTGCCGGGAGTGAAGGATCCCCGGCGCGCGATAGATCTGGTTGGCAAGACTGCGCAGCTGGAGTTCAAGATGGTTGATGATGAATCCCCTGTCGCATCCCAGCTGCCTCAGTCAATAGCCCCGGGCGACGAGGAGAAGATCCTGGCCCAGTTTGCCGACAAGATTCCGGCAGACGATGAAATTCTCTTCGAGAAGAAGGTGAACAGGGAAACAGGGGTTGCAACGAAGTTCCCGATCCTTCTGAAGAAGCAGGCGGCGCTGACCGGGAACCTTTTGAGCGAGGCAAAGGTGAGTCTCGACTCGCGGTTCAGTGAACCATATGTGTCGATTTCCTTCAATGCGGAAGGTGCCAGACTCTTTGAGGAAGTGACCGGGGCAAATGTCAAAAAAAGGATGGCCATTATCCTGGACAACAGCATATACTCAGCGCCGGTTATCCAGGAGAAGATCGCCGGAGGCAACGCCCAGATTACCGGCAGCTTTTCGATGGAGGACGCGAAGGACCTGAGCATTGTTCTGAAGGCAGGCGCCCTGCCGGCGCCGCTCAAGATGCTTCAGAATGTGACGGTCGGGCCGTCGCTCGGCGAAGACTCGATTGCGGCAGGGGCCATGGCAGGGATGATAGGAACCCTTCTGGTTGTCATTTTCATGATCGTGTATTACCGGCTTTCGGGTGTGATTGCTGACTTTGCGCTTTTCCTGAACATTATCCTTCTTTTCGGTGCCATGGCCTCACTGAATGCGACGCTGACGCTGCCGGGCATAGCCGGTGTTATTCTTGCGATCGGTATGGCGGTCGACTCGAATGTCCTGATGTTCGAGCGCATCAGGGATGAGCTGCGATCGGGGAAGCCGCCGCGGTCAGCGGTTGATTCCGGTTATCACAAGGCGTTCTGGACGATTTTTGACTCGCACGTGACGACGCTGATAACGGCTGCGGTCCTGTTTCAGTTCGGAACCGGTCCCATCAAGGGTTTTGCCGTGACCCTGAGCCTTGGCGTTATCATCAATTTGTACACTGCCCTTATAGGGACCAAGGCGGTCTTTGACCTGGTGCATTCCAGGCGGGACGTGAAGAAGCTGAGCATATAGTTTACAACTCGCAGAGGAGGCATCATGTTAGAACTTATCAAGAATACAAATATAGATTTTATGGGCAAAAGGGTTTATGCTCTCGTAATATCCGGTATCCTCTCGCTGCTTGGGATTATAGCGATTGTTCAGGTTGCCAATGGACGGGCTAATCTCGGCATAGATTTTGCCGGCGGTACGGCAATACAACTCAAATTTGAGAAGCCGATCGAGATTCATGCCGTGAGAAAGGCGCTTGAAGACGGGGGCATTAAGGATTTTGATCTCCAGGACATTCCGGCGCTGAACAAAATCCTGATCCGGGTGAAAAAGGCCGAGCAGAAACTGGGGCAGGAGTCGGATGCTATCACTGCGGTTGTCAGCCAGAAGTTCCCGGACAATAAGTACGTGGTCGATTCAACGATGGTCATCGGTCCCAAGGTCGGTGGCAGACTGAGAGCTGATGCAGGCAAGGCGGTAGCCCTCGCAACACTTGGCATCCTCATCTACGTTGCATTCAGGTTTAAGCTGAATTTTGCGGTCGGAGCGACGGTTGCGACTCTTCATGATGTGCTTGCGGTGCTCGGCATATTTTATCTCATGGGCCGCGAGATTAATCTCATACTCATTACTGCGCTGTTGACCATTGCCGGTTACTCGTTGACGGACACGGTTGTTGTCTTCGACAGGATACGAGAAAACCTCAAGGTGCGGTTAAAGGACTCTGTTGCCACCGTTATGAACGTCAGCATCAACGAAGTTCTCTCAAGGACTATTGTGACTTCGATGACAGTGCTTCTGAGTTCTCTGGCACTCTTCTTTTTTGGTGGAGAGGTGCTTCATGACTTTTCTCTTGCCATGCTCATCGGCGTTGCCATAGGGACCTATTCGTCAATTTTTGTTGCAAGTCCGGTTGTCCTTCTCTGGGGCGGGAAGAAACCTTTGGCAAAAAAATGATCCTGCGGGACAGAGACCCCGGAGGAAACCGTCATCCCGGGTCTCGTGTTCCGGCTTATTCTGTGCCGTCGGTTAAGAGGGCGTGATGGCACGCTGGCTCGTGAACAGGACAAACCCTGAATTTGTCGGGCATCTTTCCAGGGCCGCCTCGATATCTCCGATATGTGCCCAGATTCTTATCAATCGCGGCATCAAGACGCCTTCGTCAGTTTCAGAATTCCTGAATCCTTCTTCTTCCCGACTCGAAGATCCGTTTCTCCTTGACGGTATGGCGGCTGCCGTCGACAGAATCAGGTATGCGGCTGAACAGGGTGAGCGGGTACTTGTCCACGGCGACTACGATGCAGACGGGGTTACGGCGACAGCGATCCTGGTTCAGGTGCTCAGGATTGCCGGTGCCGATGTGCATTACTTTATCCCTCACCGGGTGACCCACGGCTATGGCTTCAATCAGCCTGGTGTTGACCGGGCCCGTGAAATCGGGGCAAAACTCATCATGACTGTTGATTGCGGGATTTCCGCGTTTTCCGCAACTGCTGCAGCGGCCGCGGCAGGGATGGATGTGATCATCACCGATCATCACGAACCGGTTCCTGTCTCAAGGCAGATGCCTCAGGGTGCTGCGGAAATGAACGGGTTCCTGGTCCCGGAGGCTATTGCAGTCATTAATCCAAAGCTGCAGCGTGAGGAGATTGCGCGGCTTGCCCACCTTTCTGGTGCAGGTATAGCCTTCAAGGTGGGCCATGCCCTGGCTTTGACCCAAGGACTGCATTTTTCCCTTGATGACCTCTTCCCGCTGCTTGATCTGGCTGCCCTTGGTACTGTTGCCGACGTAGTGCCACTCACTTCGGAGAACAGAATTTTGATCCGGGAAGGACTTCGCTACATTGATACAGCTCTCCGGCCGGGTATCAGGACGCTTAAGTCAGTTTCAGGGCTTGACGCAAAAAAGGTGAGGGCGGGGTTGCTGGCCTTCACGATGGTGCCGAGAATTAATGCGGCTGGACGGGTCGCAGATGCTCAGGATGTCGTGAGGCTTCTCCTTGCGGAGACAGAGGACGAAGCGGCGCCGATTAGTGCGTGGCTCGACAGAATGAACTCGGAGCGGCAGAAGATAGAAAGCGAGATATATCAGGATGCACGCTCAAGGATAGACCAGTCTGCAATGGACTCGGTCATTATCCTTGCAGGAGAACGTTGGCACCCGGGGGTGCTGGGCATCGTGGCGTCGAAGATTGCTGATGAATTTGGAAGGCCGACATTTATTTTTTCTATTGATAACGGCATTGCCAAGGGATCTGCACGCAGCATACCGGCTTTTGATATCTGCAAAGGACTTGCCGAATGCAGTGACCTGCTTCTCACCTTTGGGGGGCACCGGCAGGCGGCTGGGGTGAAACTCGAGGCCAGCCGGCTGGCCGACTTTGAAGCCGCTCTCGGCAAGGTTGCTCGGAGAATGATTCCTGAGCATGGATTGTCAACGTCCCTGGAGATTGACGCTGATGTTGCGCTCTCTGAGGTGACGCATTCCCTCGCTTCCGAGATTGAAAGGCTCGAACCGTTTGGAGTGGGGAATCCCGAACCGCTGCTCGGGTCAAGGTCACTTGAGGTGATTAATCCAAAGATCGTCGGGAACAACCACCTGAAAATGCGGTTGAGGGGAAACCTTGCTGCAATCGATGCCATTGCCTTTGACATGGGGACGGAATTCGAGCAGATGGATGCACCGGAGAAGATTGATGCCGTATTTACTCCCTCGGTTAATGAGTGGAAGGGCAGCAGATATCTCCAGCTTGTCATAAAGGCACTGAGACCGAGTGCCTGATTGTCGTCGGGCATGCCGGGATCAGGTATGTGCATCTGCAGGATAACAGGTCCGCAGCGTTGTGATAGAATAAACTGATGAGAAAGACCATCTCAGTGCGCGAGCTGAAACCGGGCATGCATGTCATTCTGCCGGCATCATGGTTCAGCCACCCATTTTTAAAAAACCGGTTTGAGATTGCTTCACCGGAGCAGATTCGTGAAATTGTTGATGCTGGATTTGAAAAAGTTGACATTGAGATCGATGCTGCTGAGGCCGGCACAGGAGTGTCGGCCGTCATTGCCGATCGACAACTGTCGCCGCCCCCTAAATGGGAACCGGGCAAATTGGTTCCCGACGAATTGAGAGAGGCAGTGAACGATGATGGGCTGGCACCGGAGAAGAAGGCGGCAATCGTCTATAAATCATCACTGACCATTATGCAGCGGCTCCTCGAGGAACCGGCCGCAGAGAATATCCGCGCGGCCAAGGAGGGGATTGCTCAGATTGTTGATCTTATTATCTCCGATGACGCGACATCAAAGAATCTCCTGACCATAACCTCCTACGACTTTTACACCTATACACATTCAGTCAACGTTGGGGTCCTGTCTGTCCTGTTGTCGAAGATGTTGTTCCGCGAGTCGCATGCCCACGATATGTATGAACTCGGTGCAGGCTTTTTCCTTCATGATATCGGCAAGGTACGCATCGACCCTGCCATACTCAACAAGCCGGGCAGGCTCACGGATGAAGAAATGATGAAAATGAAGGCGCATCCATACCAGGGATATAAGATACTGAAGGAAACAAAACAGCTCACTGAAGAGTGCAGGATCATCGCCATGCAGCATCACGAACGGGACGACGGTACCGGGTATCCCAACCGGCTCAAGGGGCACGATATCCATATCTACGGACGCATTTGCTGTATTGCGGATGTCTATGATGCCTTGACCGCCGAACGTCCGTACAAGCAGAGACTGAAACCCTTCGAGGCACTGAAACTCATGAAAGACCAGATGATCAATCATTTTCATAAAGAGTTGTTTGATAAATTTGTACTTCTTTTTAGCTGAGTTCCCGGCAGCTATGATGAAGCTCAGAGCCCTATTCGTTGTATAATAAGAGCATGGCCGAGACGCTATCCCTGAAGGGCCTGTTGGACAAGGTTCTTTCTTACAAAAATGATGCTGATATCGACACCCTGAAAAAGGCCTATCATTTTTCGAGCGAGGCCCACTGCAGCCAGAAAAGGAGTGAGGGCTCTCCGTACATTAAACATCCTCTTGAAGTCGCCTCGATACTTGCGGATATGAAAATGGATGTCGCTTCCATTTCCGCAGGGCTCCTGCACGACACGGTCGAAGATACCGGGACGACAACTGAAGACCTTCGGAGCATCTTTGGCAAGGAGATTGCCTTTATTGTCAAATCACTGACAAAGCTGTCGAAGGTCGAGTTTCAGACGAAGAAGGAGGCACAGGCAGAGAATTTCCGCAAGATGCTCCTGGCCATGTCGGAAGACGTGAGAGTCATACTGATAAAATTTGCCGACCGTCTTCATAACATGCGGACGCTCGAATTCCTGCCGCCGAACAAGCAGCAGAGGATAGCGGCAGAGACCCTTGAGATATATGCGCCGCTTGCCAACAGACTCGGCATTGCCTGGCTCAGGATTGAACTGGAGGATCTCAGCTTCAAATATCTGATGCCTGAACTCTACCAGGAGCTCGTCAGGAAGGTTGCCAAGCGCAGGGAAGACCAGGAGGGATACATCCGTGAGGTCATCGATCTGGTTAACCAGAAGCTGAAAGAAGAGGGGTTTCCGGGGAAGGTCAAAGGCCGGATCAAGCACTTCTACGGAATTTATCAGAAGATGCAGAAGCAGCGTATCACCTTTGACGAAGTGCACGATGTCACCGGGGTCAGGATTCTGACCGATACGAAGTCAAACTGCTATGCCATCCTCGGCCTGATCCATTCGCTCTGGACGCCTATCCCCGGCAGGTTCAAGGATTATATCGGGGTCCCGAAATCTAACATGTACCAGTCACTCCACACGACCGTTATCGGTCCGAAAGGAGAGCGGGTCGAGTTCCAGATACGAACCGAGGAGATGAATCGTGTCGCGGAAGAGGGAATTGCCTCGCACTGGAAGTACAAGGAAAAAGGAGAACTTGACGAACGCAACAGCAAATACATCTCCTGGCTGAGAGACCTTGTCCAGGTGCAGAAAGAGGTGCCCAACGCCATGGATTTCCTTGAGGCGGTCAAGGGCGAGGTTGTCCCTGAAGTTGTCTATGTCTTTACCCCCAAGGGCGAGATCAAGGAGATGCCGATGGGATCGACCCCGATTGATTTTGCCTATGGCATCCATACCCAGATCGGCCATAAGTGTGTGGGTGCCAAGATCAACGGCAAGATCGTTCCGCTCCGCTATGTCCTGAAAAACGGGGATACGATTGAAATCATAACCTCCCAGACTCATGGGCCAAGCAGGGACTGGCTAAAGTTTGTCGTAACCCAGCGGGCGAAGAACAGGATCAGGCAATGGATCAAGGCCGAAGAAAGAACGCAGAGTGTTGAGCTTGGCATAAAGCTTCTTGAGGCTGAGCTGCGTAAGCATAACATGAGCAACGCGCTGATGAAGTCCGATGAGATTCTGTCGGCTGCGAAGAAACTCGGCATTGCCTCTCTCGAGGAGCTGTTTGTGGCGGTAGGCTTTGGAGAGGTCTCCCCGCACCAGGTCGTCAACAGACTGATTCCGGGTAAGGGGGCCGAGGAGCATCCCGAGCAGGCTAGAGTCAATAAGCCCCTCAAGGAGCATAGAGGGGTCAGTATCAGAGGGATTGACGATGTCCTTTATCATACCGCTAAATGCTGCTATCCGGTGCCTGGTGATAATCTCGTCGGATTTGTCACGATTGGGAAGGGTGTGACCATACACCGGAGGGACTGCCAGAATATCGAGCGCATGGTTGTTGAAGAGGCCCGACTCATTGATGTGGACTGGCAATCGGCAGCGGATATGACGGCGAACGCACGGCTCGTTGTCGAGACGATAGACAAGCCCGGCATCCTGGCGAACATCAGCTCACTGGTCTCATCAATCAATATCAACATCAACCACCTTGAGGCGGTATCCACTCCCGAACGACATGGCATTATAACGTTTCTCATCGGCGTCAGGGATCTGCAGCAGCTTCGGGGTCTTATGCAGAAGATAAAGCAGATGGAAGGGGTCCTGCGCATCACCCGCTAGCCACGCAGGAGTGGTGACGTGATATAATAATACAGTAATGGAGAGAAGGAGATCTTGTTTCCCATGAAGAATATATTTGCTGTTGCCGTTGCACTGGCACTGATTGTTTTGACCGGTTCCCGTGCAGACGGATTTGGTGGTTGCGAGGAAGACTGCGCCAAGTGCCATTCCCTCGAACAGAAAGAGGCGGAACAGATCCTCGCCAAGATGAAGGCAACTGATACAACCGTTGCGGGGATCAGGATGAGCCCGGTGCGCGGCCTCTGGGAGGTTTCGGTCGATAGAAGGGGGAGGAGGGATACCCTCTATGTTGGCTTTTCGAAGAAACAGGTGATGCGGGGAACGATCATCGATCTTGACAAACCGGTCAGCGGCCTCAAGCCGGCCGTGGAGAGCAGACCAGCGGAAACCAGACCGCAGTCAGGTGGGAGGTCAGTAGAGACCGGGAAGATCCCGCTTAGCGACGCGCTCGTGCTTGGTGATACAAATGCAGTGCAGAAGGTCATCGTCTTTACCGATCCGGATTGCCCGTATTGCTCGAAACTGCATGCTGAACTGAAGAAGGTTGTTGCCGAACGCAGCGATATTGTTTTCTATTTAAAGCTCCTCCCCCTGAAGATCCATCCTGACTCACAGTGGAAATCCGAGAGTATCATGTGCAACCGCTCCCTGCAAATGCTTGAGGATAACTTTGACCGGAAGCCGATTCCCAGGCCTTTGTGCCAGTCGCCGGTGATTGAAGAGAATATCAGGCTTGCGACCGAACTGGGTATAACGGGGACTCCGACGCTGATCATGCCGGATGGATTCCTTGTATTTGGGGGGCGCAATGCGCAGGGGATCAGTGATTTGATTATGAACCACCAGAGGAAGGGTCGGTGAAGCACAGAGCGCTGTCTGCCTCCCGTCTTATTGTGCTGGCTTCTGTGACAGCCTTCCCCTGTATTTCCCTCGGCGAGGTTCAGATCAATCTTAAGAACGAGACGAGTATACGTGCTGATGAATGCCGGGAGGAGAACGACCGCCTGGTCTGCTTTAAGATGGGGGGATCCTTTGAGCTCGAGAAGCGGGACGTGCTGTCGGTTCAAAACAGATCAGGCCGATTAGCGCCTGTCCCTGATGCAGACAGATCCGCCGCGGAAATTACAACGGAGGCCGATTCCCACGCAAAGGCTGCCGACAGGACGGATGGGGCGGCTCTGCCGGCAGGCACGGGACCCGCTTCTGCAGATCCTGCAACATCCTCAGACACTCTTGCCCAGAAAAGGCTTTCATTGCAGGCAGAGAGGGAGAGTCTGCTCAGGGAGAGACAGAAGATCCGGGATGATATAAAGAATGCGCCTGACTGGATGCCTGCAAATCAATATAATGAGCTGAGCCGACGGAATACAGAGCTCGATACCAGAATTCGGAGATTCAATGAAGAGGCTGGAAAACTTTCCGAGCAGGGGAGGAAGCCGGCGGCTGAGGTAAACAAGTAGGACCTGTCCGGGCGCTCCCGACAGTCGGTTATTTCGATTTTATTTTGTTTGTGAAGATAGCTTTTCTCAGGTCATCGAGTTTCTGCTGGACCTCGATCAGCTCTTCCTTGCCCCTTTGATCATTGAGGCCGGGAAACCGGTGGGCTACCTCGAGCAGCATTACCCCCAGCTCTGCCATCTTGGTATTGATATCCGAAAAAGGTGTATCTCCCTTGAGGTATTTATTGCCTCTGCGTGTGGCGAGATCCATTAGTGCGTGAAGTTCTGAGTCCATAAGCATCCCCTGAGTTTGAAAGTATGGACTTTAGACTATCAGATTCATCGGGTATCAGTCAAATGCGGCTTCGATAACTGCGTGGCATCAACATGAAGCAAAAAGGAAGGCGATGCCGACGATCGCCTTCCTTTTTGCTGTGCTGCTAATCGTTCGCTGCTCCGCCTATGATCAGGGTCTGATATACCGTGTCCCAGTATAATCCGGATGAAGCAGGTGATATCACCTTTGGGTCTCCCGGAGCAGGTGGAACATAATTACATATCTGTGTTACGAGCGGCGTTCCACCGGTGCATCCCGCAGGCAAGCTTGAGAGCACCGACCGCGTTTGAGTGTTGTTGGACTGACAGGCCGACCAGGCTGAATAGGTAAACGAGGTGCAGGCGGTTATGGGTGGAACATAATTACATATCTGTGTTACGAGCGGTGTCCCCCCCGTGCAGCCAGCCGGCAGGCTTGAGAGTACAGACCGTGTCTGGGTGTTGTTCGGCTGACAAGCTGTCCAGGCTGAAT
>CAZCKU010000017.1:0-71158 GCA_964499365.1 uncultured Thermodesulfovibrio sp. | reverse complement strand
AGGTAAACGAGGTGCATGCCGTAACCGGCGGCACATAGACACAGGCCTGAGTCAGCTGAGATGCCGGCGGATTACCCGTGCAGCCGGCGGGTGAACTTGAGGTGACGGTGCGTGTCTGTGTGTTGTTGGGCTGGCAGGCTGACCAGGCTGAATAGGTAAACGAGGTGCATGCCGTAACCGGCGGCACATAGACACAGGCCTGAGTCAGTTGGGATGCCGGCGGATTACCCGTGCAGCCGGCGGGTGAGCTCGAGGTGACGGTGCGTGTCTGTGTGTTGTTGGGCTGACAGGCTGACCAGGCTGAATACGTATAAGAGGTGCAGGCAACCGGCGGTGGGGGAGTTGCGGGCTTGCTTGTTGAGCTGCCGGGGTTGGTTCCGGCATTGATCTCTGCGATGTTGGTGAAGGCGTCCCCGTCGGAATCCTGCGATTCTATTGACTTGAAATTATGGCCCGCGTTGCCATATGCCGCGCCATACGCATTTCTGGTCGGAACGCTTGTGTGGCATAAGGAACAGCTGAAGGACGAACTCGCCGACGCCGGATACGTGCTGCTGAAACTGCTGAGATACGATGACACGGCATAAGAACTGCCGATGGTGCCCACGACGAAGAACACCGTGAGTAACATAATAAGAAGTCTTTTTTTCATACTTCCTCCTCCTGATATGGTTAAGAACCTTGTGTCTGCGGATGCAGAGCCCCTCATAACTGAACAAAAAAATTAACTATTATTAATAATAAATAAAGTATTTTCTGTAATTATTCTAGCCGGGCACTCATGCCTTAGTCCAGTTAAGTTTGTTTCATTATTCAGCGGCAGCAGGCGCGAGAAACTGGGGGTAGAGGTACCGCATTGTCGGTTGTGGCACGGAAGTCATGATTGTTCAGGAGCGGGGCACTCGGAAGCAAAAAATGATTTTGAAAGCTTGAGGGGAAGGGACCGTGCACGATCCCTTCCCCTCAGGTGGTGGAAAAAGCCCGTCTGTTTTCTAAAAGGCGTAGACAAACTTGAGCCAGAACTTATCTCCGTCAGGTCTGTTTTTTACGCTGGTCTCCGCCTGGTACTTCAGGAGAAAGCTCATGTTCTTATGGTCGTATTTTATTTGCGGCCCGATTCCAAAGGCCTGTCCCTTGTTGCCGTCGCCTACCTTGACGCCGTGCTGTTCGTCATCGGTTGTCTGCTTGTAGTAATACCCGCCGATCCCGACACTGAGATTATCGAACTTCTTTCCAATGCTGTAATCGACATGGAATTCCTGCCCCGAGGTATAGCCCGTATCGTCATTTTTCGTGTTAAAATCGTACATGAACTTGGCAGAGACATCA
The DNA here is from genome assembly GCA_964499365.1 of uncultured Thermodesulfovibrio sp. Taxonomy (GTDB): domain Bacteria; phylum Nitrospirota; class Thermodesulfovibrionia; order Thermodesulfovibrionales; family UBA6898; genus PALSA-1316. Next base: position 69,829 of record CAZCKU010000017.1, on the reverse strand, counting down.
AAGCCGCTGTCGCTCATGTAGGTGAAGGCTGCGACGGGTTCGAAGGTCCAGTAGTTACGTCCGATGTTGGCAACGTCATGTTTGTCATAGGGGCCAGTAGGCAGATAGATGTCGAGCCCGGTTACGGCATGCCAGTTTTTTGAGTGCCACGACAGGATAAAGGGGTCTATGATAATATCTCCGATTCCGGATTTCGACTGGCTCATGCCAGGTACGGTAACATCCAGATTTACAACAGGGAGAAAGGCATGCATTCCCCAGAAGCCGCCGAACACTTGCTGCTTGGTGACATATATGAATCTGAAGACATTTGCGGTAGCCTTCAGGTCAAAGCCGGGGATAGCGCTGTCACCGCTCCCATCCCTGAAGGTATCGGCACGGTAATGGGTGAGATAATCGATAAAATAAAAGCCGGGGGGCGGGACCGCTCCCGACATGAAGTCCTCAGCCCCGTTGGGATAGGCACCTCCGCCCATTTCGGTCGCCTGTACCTGAGTTGCCGATAGAACAAACAACAGCGCAGAGAAAAGAACAACCACGAGAGACAGAAACTGCAGTGATAATCTTTTTGCTGATACGCCCTTCAATGCTTTGTGCATAATGCTCTCCTTAAATAGATATTTGCTGCAGACAACCCAACCATTATACCTAAAAAGTCCTGCAGGCGTCATCCGTCCGGATATTTGTTTGACTCATCACGAGTGATCTCTTATACTTCATATACGATGAAAATTGCGGTGATTGATGGGCAGGGCGGCGGTATCGGGGCTCTTATCGTCAGGAGGATCAGAGAGGAGTTCCCTGACCTTATGGAGATTATCGCCCTTGGGACGAACGCAGCGGCGACAACATCAATGATGAAATCGAGGGCCAATAAAGGCGCTACCGGCGAAAATGCCATCATTTGGAACTCTTCACGGGTCGATCTGATCGTCGGCCCCCTCAGTATCGTTCTCCCTGATGCCATGCTCGGTGAGGTGACCGCAAGGATGGCATCGGCGATTATAGCGTCCGGCGCAACAAAAATTCTCCTCCCCCTGAACCAGGAGGGGGTGGAAGTCGTCAGCGTCAGCAAGGAGCCTTTGCCGCATCTTGTCGAAATAATGATAGCCAGAATACGGGAGGTTGGTCATGTGTGAGGCGAATGCCTATGTAATGAAGGACGGCATCGAGGAACTCTATCTCGAAAATGTGGATATTATGAAGCCTGAGCCCGGGAAGATCTATCTGAAGAATCTCTTTGGAGAACAGAAGATCTTCGAAGGCGAGATACGTGAGATCTCGCTGCTGCGGCATAGAATTATACTCGAAAAACGATAAAGACATCCGTTGTCCGGTAGCACGGAATGCCCAAAGCAATGAATGTGCCGGCTAGTCCAGGCCGGTCAGTGATGCCTGCATATGCCCTCGTATGGCGGCAATCACGTCAGGGGCATTGAGGGGTATTCCCTCGAGGTCACGCCTGATCAGTCTGGTATCAAACAGGAATTCACTGTCTTTCAGGTTGCAGGAAAAGATAAAATCGATCGAAGGGTTGCCGGCAATCAGGACTGAGAACGTGTCAGCCAGATTGCCCAGCGGCTTCCGGTCCACATGACTGTTCCGGAAATATGCTGATATCCGGGTCCCTTTACCCTCGGTGGAAGTTATCGTCATGTCTCCCTCCGCCTCGCGGGCAGACTGGGAAAGCAACGATAGTCCCAATCCTATTTTCCTCGTGGTTCTCGTCGTATAGAAAGGATCCAGAACCTGTCCTATCACTGATTCCGGTATCCCTCTGCCGTTATCTTCTATAGCGAGGGTGAGCAGATCCTTCCCGCTGTCTTCAGAAAGAGTAATAGTGATGAGCGTTGCCCCGGCTGTAACGGCATTTTCGGCTACGTCAAGAATATGAAGAGAAATGTCTTCCATCAATAGTCAGAAATAGACGCTCCGCCCATCTATTCCCTGCAGCGCAAGACACAATTCACGAAAGGATGCGTGATTCATGCTGCACCGCGAAGTTCTTTGGCCGATTTCATTAATCCGGTGAGCGTCCGAGGATGAAATCCACGGAATATTCCGGTATTCGGCATATAGTGTCAGTGCCCGGTCAAAAGAGGTGCGGCAGGAAATTTCAAGGGCATCAAAGGATATCTCGGGATTGATTAATCCGAGTTGCCCGAGTATGCCGAAAGCCTCTCTGTCTATGTGGCTCGCCACGGCGATGCCTCCCAGGCTGTGTATCAACTCGACGATCCTGTCAACCGAGAGATTCGTTGCTCCGATCAGGAGACGTTTGTTAAAGCCAAGGACCTCATCCTCCGAATTCACGACAACCTGCATGCCAAAAGCCTCTTCATCGTTTTCGCCGCCCTGAAGGTTCTCGTACACGATTGTCTGCATCCTGAGCGCGTTCTCCATTCCGCCGAAAAGGCCGAGCACATGTACCTCCTCAGCAGAACAGATCTCCATGCCCGGAATGACGGTTATTCCCTTTGCCCTGGCAACATCCTTGGTCACGGAAACATTTTCAACGGAATTATGGTCGCATACGGCCAGAATATTGATTCCAAGAGATGATGCCCTCTCCACAATCCCCCTTGGGGTCATTGAAAGTTCGGCGCAGGGTGAAAGGCAGGTGTGCAGGTGAAGGTCGGCAATAAACTCTACCGGCATCTGAGGCCAAGGTCATAGAGCCGACCGACAATCTCAAAGGCAGGAAGCGGGCTTGTCATGATTACGACATGTTCTTCGGAGGCCCTTTGCAGGGTTTCGGGCTGAGGTCTTCGGCTGTTGACGAGTATGATACCGGAAAGCCCTTTCAGGGACGCCGCGGCAACGATATTCAGGTGTACCTGGAACGTAATCCAGACAAAACCCTCTTTTGCATTGCCGATTACATCGGAGATAAGATCGCTTACGTACCCGCCGGTAACCTCCCTGTTCAGGTCTGCTGCCCCGGTTATGACTTCAAGAGAAAGACTGTCAGCAAGTTCCTGCAGTTTCATAGCGTTCTCCCTCAGGCAGGCTTATTTAGATAGATGACAAATTCGAGCGTGGTGCCCTCTCCAACGGTTGAATTGACCGTCAGCGAGTCTGTATTTTTCTTGATGTTCGGAAGCCCCATACCGGAGCCAAATCCCATATCCCGTATATAATCAGGTGCCGTTGAATAGCCTTCAGTCATGGCAAGTTCAATGTTAGCAATGCCCGGTCCCATATCCTGCATCACAACCTTGATCATCTCCTCCGTTACATAATAGTGCATGATGCCGGCCACAGCATAGATGATGACATTCATTTCCGCTTCAAAGGCCGCGATGGAGGCCCGCCGTATTATGGGAGCGGGAACCCCCATGTCTTCCAGGACTCTCTTCAGGCTTCCGGATGCCGTTCCGGCTTTGACAAAATCCTTGCCGTTTAGAAAGAACGTGCCTTCGGTGGTCTTGCTCATTGCCCGTCTGAATCCGACCTGCTTCGGAGGCCCTTCTCGTAGAGCCTGCCGCAGGAGTCGAACATCGAGAAGCCAGTCACGAGCATCGGAATTCTTTTTCGCGCCGCGAGGGCGATGGTCTCGGTAGCCGGCTTTTTCCCCTGGCAGAAGACGATGGCCTTGATGTCCGCAACATCGGCGGTGCGAATCACCTGGGAATTGGTCAGGTGCGTGATCAGGAGCGAATTGGTAATAGAAAAGGAAAGCACGTCACTCATCAGGTCGGCGCAGTATGCCCGCTCAACGGGCATATCGCCATCGCAGTTCTTTGAGAGCATTTCTGCCTCAAGTATATTCTGAATATCGTTCAGTGTCATAATGATCGCCGGCACAATCCGGCATCGGGCAGCCGGGTGGGGGCCAGGGGCCTGATTATCCCTTTGCCGGTTCTATTTTTACCGCATCTGTGCCCGCAGTGCCGTTTGAAGACGGATAGGTCAGCGCATTAACCTTGCCGTGAGGGAAATGCAGCGGGACAAAAACCCTGCCGTCCGGGATCGAGTCTGAAATCTTCGCCTTGAGGAAAACGTTGCCCCTCCGTGATGATACCACGACATAGCTGTTGTCCGTTATCCCCCGTTCCTTTGCCTCATGTTCGCCGATTTCTAGGAACGTCTCCGAAACTACCAGATCAAGACACTTTGAGCGTGTCGTCATGCTCCCCGAGTGCTGCAGAACATCTCTCGTCATGAGCGCAAGCGGGTATTCAGCATCTGGTTCTTCGCCAGGCGTGAAGGCAACAGGTTGGAATACACGTGTGTCCGGAACATTTCCATCCCGGATACCCGCATTGATTTCAGCAGTAACGTCACCAACATTTCTGACCGCAATCTCCCTTCCCATGGCAAGGGAGAGGTTCCGGAGAATCTGCCAGTCTGGAAGGGCCTGCCCTGGCGCATCAATGATCTTCCGGGCAATCTGGGGTACCCCTTCGGCGTTGGTGAAGGTTCCATCCTTTTCAGCCCAGGCGGCGGCAGGCAATACGACATGGGCAAGTTTTGCTGTTTCGGTCATTGCGATATCCTGGACAACGAGAAGGTCAAGATTCTTCAGATTGCTGCTGATTTTGGCATTATACGGGAATGACGAAACCGGATCTTCGCCCATGATATAGAGTGCCCTGACGGCGTCAGTATCGTAGAGCATTTCAGCGATGGACTTTCCGTCAGGCGCATCGGCATCCGGCCTCAGTCCGACCGAATAGAGTCCGTAGGTGTTTGCGTATTCCGCAGGTATCTGGAGTGCTTCAACATCCTCCCCCAGAAGGATCAGCAGATTTGCCGCAGCCAGGACCAGGTCGGCACCCTTGCTGTTTTCGGTAAAGCTGATCGTGAACGAGAGCAGCCTGCTTTTTGCTCCAGCGAGCGCGACCGCCGTGTCGATGAGTTCCTGCTCGGCGATGCCGGTTATGCGGGTCACGTGGTCCGGTGTATAGTTGGCAAGGCTCTTCTCGAAATTGGCAAATCCGGCCATCTTCGAGACGATTTCCCGGTTGAAAAGTCCTTTGTCGACGATAATCCTGCAGATTCCGTTCAGCAGCGCGACAGATGTTCCCGGCTGCATACGGAGATAGTCGGAGCTGTGGCGGGTCAGTTTTGTTCCTCTCGAATCGGCAACGATCAGCCGGGCCCCCTCCCTCTTTGCCCGCAGGATGTTCAGGCCGAAGACCGGATGGGTGATGCTCAGGTCCGATTCGACAATGAAGATGAGTTCTTTCCCCAGAGGGGCATTCATCTGGATGGGATGCTGTGTTGTGCCAAAGGCTTTCTTGAGGGCCTTCTGCACCTTTGCATATCCGAAAGCTGCCGATGAATCCATATTGTTGGTGCCGACGACGTTCTGCATGAACTTCCTCAGCATGTGGTTGTCTTCATTCGTGCAGCGGTGTGATCCAATCGCGCCGACTGCGTTCTTGCCCCTGGCCTCAATAACTGCCTTCAGTTTGTCGCTGATATACGAGAGGGCTTCATCCCACGATACCGGGGTCAATGTGTCGTCCTTCCGGATCATGGGGCTTTTCAGGCGGGTTTCACTGTAGATATAATCAAATCCGAAGCGGCCCCGGCCGCAGAGGTTTCCATCGTTCCTGCCGGTGTCCTCCTTGCCTCTCGATCTGAGAATCTTGCCTTCCCGCAGTCCCAGGGTCAGGGTGCACCCACAGCCGCAGAAGGGACAGGTCGTATCTTTTTCTTCAAGATACCAGGCCCGGGCCTGGAACTTGAACGGTTTGCTCAGCAGTGCCCCTGTCGGACAGATGTCAATGCACTGGCCGCAATAGTCACATTCAAGGATCTCGCCAAAGGCAGGTTGAACAACAGTAGAAAATCCCCGGTTGATAAGGCCGAGGGCCCCTCTGCCCTGGTGTTCAGAGCATATTCTTACACACTTTCCGCAGAGGATGCAGCGGTTTGCCGTCAGTTCCACGAGAGGGCCCCGGACATCGGGCGGCATTGCCTTGCGGTGGCGGATGAACCTTCCTTCGGGCTTTCCGAACTCAAATGCCAGATCCTGAAGATCACACTCTCCTGCCTTGTCGCAGATCGGGCAGTCAAGGGGATGGTGGACCAGCAGGAGCTCGAGAACCGTCTGCCTGGCCTTCTTCAGTTTGGGGGTTTCTGTCTTTACGACCATATTGGGCGCAACCGGTGTCGAGCAGGATGCAAAAAGACGCGGTTGTCCCTCAAGCTCAACGACGCAGAGTCTGCAGCCTCCATAGGGCCGGAGTCTTTTGTCAAAACAGAGGTTCGGTATTTTTATGCCATTCTGCTGTGCGGCCTTCAGGATGGTCGTTCCCTCTTCAACGGATATCTTCTTTTCGTTAATGGTCAGTTCAACGATCATTTATGCGTCTCCCTTCTTCTCATCTGTCGCAGCCTGTGTGGTCCCGACACCCAGAAGTTCGTATGGGTCGCCTTCAAAGCCGGCAGGGAGAATCTTTATCGAGTTGAACTTGCAGGTGTCAAAACAGGTTCTGCAGTGGACACAAAGCTCCTGGATGACCTTGTGAGGGACTTTCTTCTCTCCGACGATTGCCTTTGACGGGCAGGCCCTCAGACAGGCACCGCACGCCTTGCAGAGCTTCTCATCGATCCAGAAGGTTGTCAAATCACGGCAAACCCCGGCTTTGCACCACTTGTGCTTGATATGGGATTCATATTCGTCACGGAAGTACTTAATCGTCGTAAGGATGGGGTTGGGGGCCGTCTGCCCGAGACCGCAGAGTGACGATGCCAGGATATCCCTGGCCAGATCCTCCAGGGTTTCTACGTCGCTTTCCTTGCCTTTGCCTTCGGTAATATCCGTGAGAATATCCAGAAGGATCTTCGTCCCCACCCGGCAGGGAACACATTTGCCACAGGACTCATCAGCGGTAAATTCAAGGAAAAATTTTGCCGTTCCAACCATGCAGGTATTATCGTCCATGACGACCATGCCGCCCGACCCGACAATTGCCCCGGTTGCCATAATGTCTTCATAGGTAACCGGAATATCAAGGAGACTTTCAGGGATACACCCTCCCGAAGGTCCTCCGAGCTGGACCGCCTTGAATTTCCTGCCCTTCTTCGGCCCGCCGCCGATGTCATAGATGATCGTCCGAAGGGGAATACCCATAGGGACCTCGACCAGGCCAACATTGCTGATCGCGCCTGTCAGGGCAAAGACCTTTGTCCCGGCGCTCTTTTCGGTTCCAAGGCTTCTGTACCATGCAGAACCATTGAGGATGATCGGGGCTATCTGAGCCAGGGTTTCGACATTGTTCAGTACTGATGGCTTGTCCCATAACCCTTTGTGGGCAGGGAAGGGCGGCCGGGGTCTGGGCATTCCCCGTTTTCCTTCAATCGAACGCATCAGGGCTGTTTCCTCTCCGCAGACAAAGGCCCCGGCGCCAAGATATATCTCGAGCTGAAAATCAAAGCCGGTATCAAGAATGTTCTTGCCGAGAAGCCCGGCCTCGGTCGCCTGGTCTATCGCCAGCTGGAGCCGCTGTACAGCAAGCGGATACTCCGCCCTGACATAGATGAACCCATGATGGGCGCCAATCGCCCTGGCGCCGATGATCATGCCTTCGATTACCGAGTGGGGGTCGGCCTCCATGACCGAGCGGTCCATGAATGCCCCCGGGTCGCCTTCATCTCCGTTGCAGAGCATGAACTTGATATCAGATTTGACCTTTGAGGCGAATTCCCATTTCATGCCGGTGGGGAACCCTGCGCCTCCCCTGCCGCGGACCCCTGAGTCCTTGACGACCTTTATAATATCTTCGGGGGTCATTTCGGTCAAGGCCTTGGCAGCAGCCTGATATCCGTCTCTGGCAATATATTCCTCGATTTTTTCAGGATCAATCAGTCCCTTATTTCTCAGGACCCGCAAGACCTGATGCTTGAAGAAGGGGATATCTTTCATCAAGGGGATGGCGGTTTTTTTCTCCGGCTCCTTGAACATCAACTTCTGATACGGTCTGCCTTTGAGAAAATGTTCTTCGACCAGCATGGGTACGTCCTCAACAGTCAGTTTCTGGTAGAAGACCTCATCAGGGTAGACTGCCATGACAGGCCCCTCGGCACAATATCCGTTGCATCCCGTCAGAACTATCTTGAGCTCCTCTTCAAGCCCCCTCTTTATTATTTCATCACGGAGCGCGGCATGAACCTTCGCGCTGCCACTGGCAACACAACCGGTCCCCGCGCAGAGCATTAGATTTGCACGAAACTTTTCCATTCAATTTCCTCCTGATAACCGGGGTTGCGCTGCCAGGCCTGAACCCTGCCACACATCCATTACATCACGACCCCATATAGATTCCTTTGTTAATCTCCCGGTGACGTAATCCCTGCCGTGGGCATGATGACCCATTGTGCTAATACGTCGTTTCACTGCCGATAACCAATGCATATTTTTCTACAGGGGTTCCCCCCATGATATGCTCCTTGAATATGACCCGCATCTTGTCATCATTCAGATCGCAGTATTTCACCGGGGGCTGATCCATAATTTCAACGGTGGCAAGCGGTTCACGGGCGCAGAGCCCCGCGCACCCTGATGTGGTGACGATGACATCAGTCAGGTTTGCCCTGGTGATCTCATCCATCAGCGCTGTCATCACACTTCGCGCGCCAGCGGCTATGCCGCAGGTACCCATATGCACTGTAACCTTTGCCCGGTATCCGCCGGCTCTCAGGGTGAAATCGGCCCGGTGCTGTTCCTTTATTTTCTTTAAGTCCTCTATGGTCAGTCTTGCCATGTTACATCTCCTTTTCCGTCAGATCTGCTTCCGGCTCTCCGGCGGCCGCTGCGATGGCAGCCTGGTCGTAGCGACCGATAATCTCCAGGGCTTTTTTTGCCGACATGGCCCCGAAGGTCTCCTGGTCGATCACCATGACCGGGGCAAGTCCGCATGCTCCGAGGCAGCGAACTCCCTCAAGGGAGAATTTTCTGTCTTCTGTTGTGTCCCCGATATCTATTTTCAGGACGTCCTTTATTTTACTCGTCACTGCTTCAATCCCCTTGACGTAGCAGGCAGTTCCAAGGCAGACCCTGATGTTGTGGTCACCCCTTGGTTTCATGGTGAAAAACGAATAAAAGGATACAACGCCGTGCACCTCGGCAACAGGGATGTTTAATCCCCGCGAGATCCTCCTCTGCACGACAGGGGGAAGATATCCCACGATTTCCTGGGCACGCTGGAGAACCGGGATAAGGCTTCCGGGCTTGTTCTTATAGAGTTGGATCACACGGTCGAGTTCAGCAGCCATGGCCGGAGGAAATTCCTCACCGGCCTGTTCTTCCTTCGGCTTCCTGCCCTCGGTCCATTCGACTGCCCGGGCTGTAACATCAAGCAGGACCGACGGGGTGAACGGCTTGGGTACGTAATCGATGATACCCAGTTCAAGGGCGTCCTTTATGGTGTCCTGCGACGGATACCCGGTGATGATGACAATGCCGATTGTCGAAGAGGATTTCCTGATCCACTTGATGAGGGTCAGTCCGTCGACTTCGGGCATCTTGAGGTCGGTAAAGACGAGATCGTACCCTCCCTTTTCAAGCTTCAGGATCGCCTCACGGCCACCGGCCGCGCCTTCGACATCGTACCCTTCGGCCTTCAGCACCCGTTCGGCACTTTTTATAACAACCGGTTCATCGTCAACTATCAATATCCTGGGTCCCGCCATATCTTTCCTCCTGAAAGTTCTCTTGTCCCTTTTGCTACACCTGGCTTGTTTTTATCGGTTCAACGCGGGCCAGCCAGAGCAGCCATCCCTCGCTGAGGTTGTCGCGCACCAGTGCACTCATGGCTGCATTCGCTTCCTTGTTTAACTCGACGATCCTTCCCGACATAGGGGATACCAGGTCTTCCTCCCGGCCTCCTCCTGAAATAATTTTCCCGAACGTTTCACCCGCCATGACTGCCTTCAGGTCAGTGCGCATATCGACATAGGTCAACTGGCCGCTGAGCAGCCAGTAGCGGACATCGCAGCCAATTTCCCATATCCCGTTGCTGAGGGGCCTGGCCCAGGTCCCTTCTTTATAGAACAGAACGGGATTTGCGGTGTCTCTCAATGAAACGATATCATTTCTGAATTCATCGATGAAGGCCTTCCTGAGGATCCACCCCTTATTGTCGAAGACCTTTCCTGCGACGTTCAGCATGAATTCAGGCGTGAACGGTTTTTCGATGAATTCGAAGGCGCCGAGAGTGACGGATTCTTTGGCGTCTTCCAGGGTCGGGTATCCGGTGATAATGACGACATCAAGTTTGGGCTGGACCAGCTTTGTTTCCCGCAGGACGGTTATGCCGTTTATATCAGGGAGCCTGACGTCAGAGATCAGAAGGTCGAATTCTTCATTCGAGATTTTTTTGATGGCATCTTCGCCTTTGTTGGTCGTGACGATGTTGTATCCCTCGGCGCCAAGGATCCTCTTGCAGCTGAGCGTTACGACAGGGTCGTCATCGAGTACTAAAATCTTCCCCTTCTTTTCCATAATGAGTCCTCCCTAAATAATATTAATACCCTATGCCGTTTTTTTGTGATCGAATGCTTTTGATACTGATGCGATAAGACCATCGGGGGTGAACGGTTTTTCGAGATAGTCAAAGGCCCCGAGTTTTATAGCCTTGACTGCGGTATCCACGGTCTGATACCCGGTGATAATGATTACTTCAATCTGAGGCCACTTTTCCTTGATCCGGCGCAGGATCTCGATACCGTCGATCTCCGGCATCTTCAGGTCGGTCAGGACAAGGTCGACCTGCCCCTCCTCAAGAAGTGCCAGTCCGTCAAAGCCGTTTTTGACGAGTTCGACTTCATACCCCTCCGGGACGAGGGTCCGGCTGCAGCTCGTTCTGACGATATCCTCATCGTCGATCACCAGTATTCTGCCTCTGCTCATCAATCTTCCCTGTATGCGGGGAGCTGGACAAAAAAGCTTGTCCCCACCCCGATTTTACTGTGGACCAGAAGCTTGCCGCCGTGGTCCTGAATAATGCCATGGCTGACTGCAAGCCCCAGCCCGGTGCCTTTGCCGACCGGTTTTGTGGTAAAGAACGGTTCGAAGATTTTTTCTATGTTTTCAGGGCTGATGCCGGTCCCGGTGTCCCGGAACTCTATCTCGGCAACGTCCTGTCCCTCGTCGATAATATTCTTGGTGATGATGGTGATGGTCCCTTTCCCTTCGACCGCATCGGCCGCATTGATGATCATGTTTGTAAATACCTGTTGTAGTTGCGACGCATCGGCCTTGACGCGATGAAGAGACTCGTCAAATTCCGTGATGAGCTGGATATTAAAAAAGTCGGCCTTGTTTCTGACGATGTTCAGAGAACGGTTCAGTACGTCATTGATATTCGTCGGCGCTTTTTCGGCTGCCGAAGCCCGGGCAAATCCGAGCAGGCCCTTGATGATATTGGAACAACGGTTCGCCTGCTCAATGATAACCTCAACGTCCTCCCGCTCCTGGGATCCCGGGGGAAAGCGTTTCAGAAGCAGGTGTCCGAAGGTGACGATGCCGGTGAGAGGGCTGTTGATCTCGTGCGCTACTCCTGCCGCCATCCTCCCGAGCGAGGCCAGTTTTTCCGAATGAATAAGCTGTGCCTGTGCCATATGGATCGCCTGGGTCTTTTCCTGCACCTTCTTCTCAAGCGTATTCCCCCATTCAACCAGTTCGAACTTGGTCTTTTTAAGGTCAGCAGTCATGGCATTGAAGGCCCGGGCAAGATCTCCCATCTCATCTCTGGTCCTGATATCCAGGGTGTAATCAAGATCGCCTCCGGCAACCCGTTCCATGCCCTGCTTCAGGAGGCTCACGGGGGTTGACACCAGGTTCCAGAGTATGGTGCAGAGTGCGATGGATATGACGAACAGAAATATCAAAATATACATGGTGATGGCGATGCCCTGTTGTTTGATGCTTTTGTCGAGGTGGGCCAGCGATACATTTGCCTCGATAAGTCCGAGCATTTTCTGGTCCCTCGTGTGGAAATGACAGGACGCGGTATAGCACGACCGCTCATTATATATCGGATGCATTATATTCAGGATGCGTTGATTCTGGCTGTCCCTGACGAAGGAAACGAGTGGCTTGTCCGATGGCGTAAGGCCGCTGCCATGGCAGCGGCCGCAGGAGGGGTTGTCTTTCTTCATCATTATCCCCGCCTCGTCGCTTTTTGACGAATAGGCTATCTTCCCCCTGCAATCAAAGATCCTGACGCTCAGGACTCCCTCAGACGAGCCGATAGCCTCGATCGTCTGCTGGATCAGCACGCTCTGGGCCGTAATCATTCCATAATGAGTACTCTTTTTGATATAGTCAACAAACGAATAAGCATATTTGACTGAATTCTCGAGAAGTTCTTTTTCCTGATGGCGGAAGAGAAAGTACCAGAATATTGTACTCCCGACAATCATCAGCGTCCCGATGGTGAGGAGGAGTTTACCGGTCAGCGAGTGCAATGATTTCTTTACAAGCATATCCATGAAATTTATACCATTTCTTTGATTTATGCAAGACAAAACCTTAATTTGTTCGTTTTAATTTTTATTTATTTTTTTTGCTTGACTTATCGGTCGCTTTTTAATATAAATTATAAGGTCATGAACATAAATTATAATATCGTACCCGGAAGTTTTATGCCGTCACAGTACCTGCCGGTGCTTCTATTCCTTATGGCCGCTACGGCTTTTGGCATCGGCTCACTGCTGCTCGGGGAGTTATTCAGGCTTAAAAGGCCTTACGCCGAGAAGCTCATGCCGTATGAGTCAGGAAATAAACCGGTAGGCGCTGCGCACGTACGGTTTTCGGTCAAGTTCTATATTATTGCCATGCTTTTCGTGGTGTTTGATGTTGAAGCGGTTTTTCTATATCCGTGGGCCCTGGTCTTTGATGCCATAGGGCTCTATGCATTTATCGAGATGATAATTTTTATCGTCATCCTGCTCATAGGCTATATTTATGCCTGGAGAAAAGAGGCATTTATATGGGACTGATAACCCCTCCGGCAGCGCTGTCCCTCGTCGAGGCTGATGAAGGGACAAAGATTCTTTCCCCGAATATTGTTATTACATCTTTTGACAAGGTCATCAACTGGGCTCGCGTTTCGTCTCTTTGGCCGATGACGTTTGGTCTGGCCTGTTGCGCCATCGAGATGATGGCGGTGTATGCCAGCCACAATGATCTTGACCGGATGGGGATCATCCCCCGTGGTTCTCCGCGGCAGTCGGACTTCATGTTTGTCGCCGGGACGGTGACAAAAAAGATGTCCGAGGTTGTCAGAAGGGTGTACGACCAGATGCCCGAGCCCCGGTATGTCATCTCTGTCGGAAGCTGTGCCAACAGCGGAGGCATATTCAATTCATACAGTACCGTTCAGGGGTGCGACACCTTCCTCCCCGTCGATGTCTATATCCCCGGTTGTCCGCCGCGGCCCGAGGCCTTTATAGACGGCATTATCAAGCTCCAGGAGAAGATGATGCGTGAACAGTTCCACTGGAGCCGCTGGAGATAGAGACGCAGGCGTTGAGCGGTGAAGAACCGGCTACACGACAGGAAGAAAGCAGTATCGGTAAAATATAAAAAATGGAACCATTACAGATAGCTGACATGATAAAAGAGCAGTTTCCGGACGAGGTCCTTGATATCAGGGAGTTCCGGGGTCAGGTTGCGGTTACGGTGAAGAAGGGCCGTATCGTCGAACTCTGCCGGTATCTGCACGATGAGCCTTCCTTGTTTTTTGATTTTCCCGCGGATCTTTTTGGGATTGACTATCTGGGGAAAAAAGAGAACCGGTTTGTCGTTGCCTACAACCTCTATTCTGTCAGGCATCGGCACCGGATTCTGCTGAAGGCCGAAGTTGCGGAATCATCGCCGGTTATTGATTCGGTTTTGCCGGTTTGGGCTGGTGTGAACTGGCATGAGCGGGAATGTTATGACCTTTTCGGCATCACCTTCGCCGGACATCCCGATCTGCGCCGGATACTCCTGCCGGAGGGTTGGGAGGGGCATCCGCTCAGAAAAGACTACCCCCTGAAAGGGCCTGGTCCCGACCAGGAGTGGAAAGGATTTGTCGACGTGCTTGACCGTGCGGAGCGATACAAAAAATTTGAATGGCATGACTAAGACATTTCAACCTCGATGCGACCTCAGCCCAGGGCTGAACGGTCAGAGCAGTTAAACAGGGATAATGGATAAATTATTCGACGAGACAGAGAATACGTTTGAGACGAAGCAGCTGACCATCAGTCTGGGGCCGCAGCATCCTGCCACCCATGGTGTTCTCAGGCTTGATCTTGATCTGAATGGCGAAACAGTTGTTAAATGCACGCCCTATGTCGGCTATCTCCACCGCGGGATCGAGAAATTGGGTGAGAGCAAGACCTATTTTGCCGCGCTTCCCCTGAGCGACCGGCTGGATTACATATCCTCCATGAATAATAATGTGGGATATGTCAATGCGGTCGAGAAGCTTTTTGGTGTCGAGGCGCCTGAGCGTGCGAAGTATATCAGGACGATGGTAGCGGAGATGGGCAGGCTGTCGAGCCATATCGTCTGGCTCGGGACGCATGTGCTCGATATCGGTGCTACCACGCCATTCTTGCTGGCCATGACGGCGAGGGAAAAGATCCTGGATCTCTTCGAGATCCTCTGCGGTGCGCGGCTGACAGTCAGTTATCCGCGGGTGGGCGGTGTGCGTAACGATATAACGCAGCAGTTCCTCGACGAGCTGTATGCGTTTATCCAGGATTTTCCGTCCCGGATGGACGACTATGAGACGCTGGTGACCGAAAACAGGATCTGGAAAGAGCGGACGGTCGACGTCGGTATCATCTCTGCAGAAGAGGCGATAAACTGGGGCTTGACCGGTGGTACCCTGCGGGGATCAGGGGTTGATTATGATGTCCGCAAATATGCACCGTATGATGCCTATGACAAAGTCGATTTCAAGGTCCCTGTCGGCACAAAAGGTGACTGCTATGACCGCTATCTGGTCAGGGTAGGCGAGATGCGGGAGGCAACCAAGATCATCAAGCAGTGCATAGAAAATCTGCCCGCCGGGCCTGTCATGGCAGAGGCTCCGAAATTTACCCTTCCGCCGAAAGACCTGGTCCTGAAGGATATGGAGCACCTGATACATCAGTTTATCCTCATAACCAAGGGGCCTACCGTCCCCGAGGGTGAGGTGTACGTCGCGACCGAGGTCCCCAAGGGAGAACTCGGATTCTATTTCATCAGCGACGGCACCGGCAGACCTTACCGGATGCGGGTCCGTGCCCCGTCGTTTGTGCATGCATCGGTCATGCCGAGGCTCTGCGAAGGCGGACTGGTAGCGGATGTTATTGCAAATATCGGCACCATCGATATCGTGCTCGGCGAATGCGACCGGTAACGATACAGACAGAAGACAGGAATTAGAAAATATATCCATGACATTATTCAGCCAGACAGCGATACAGGAGATTGAGGAGATCAGGAAGAACTACCCGACTGCACGGGCCGCGCTCCTGCCTGCGCTTTATGTTGCACAGCGGGAGTTCGGATGGCTTTCTCCCGAGGCCTATGCTGCTGTTTCGGAGTTGCTGGGGGTACCGCCAGCCATTGCCCGGGGCGTTGGGACTTTCTATGCCATGTATAAGAACAGGCCGATGGGCAGGCATATTGTTCAGCTCTGCACAAATGTATCCTGCATGATATTGGGTGCAGAAAAGCTGGTCGATTTCCTGAAGAACAGATATGGTCTTGAGCCTGGCGGCACAACCGCTGACGACCGGTTCTCCCTGGTGATCATGGAATGCATCGGTGCCTGCGGCACGGCGCCGGCGATGCTGGTCAATGATGACTTCTACGAAAACCTGACAGAAAAATACATTGAAGAGATCCTCGGAAAATACGAATAAATGGGAAACATCCTCTTAAAGAACATTGAGAATCCGAACTCTGCTGATATCGGCGAGTATAAAAAGATCGGCGGATATGCCAGTCTTCAGAAAGTACTCGGCAAGGACCCCAAGGCCATCATCGATGAAGTGAAGAAGGCCGGCCTTCGGGGTCGCGGAGGAGCGGGTTTCCCTGTTGCGATGAAATGGACGTTTGCATCGGCCGACCCCAAGTTTCCGAAATATCTCCTTTGCAATGCGGATGAGGGCGAGCCGGGGACTTTCAAGGACAGACCGATACTCGAAAAAAATCCGCACGTCCTTATAGAGGGCATGACTATCTCGGGATATGCACTGGGATCCGAATACGGCTTTATCTACCTCAGGGGAGAGTATCCCGCTGCGAAGGATATACTGAATAGGGCGATCAAACAGGCCTATGATGACAATCTGCTCGGGGATAACATCCTTGGCAAGGGCGTCAAGTTTCATCTTGCGGTGCATCAGGGGGCAGGGGCTTACATTTGCGGGGAGGAGACCGCTCTGATCGAATCTCTTGAAGGAGACAAGGGCCAGCCGAGGATCAAGCCGCCGTTCCCGGTCAACGTTGGTGTCTTTGGAAAACCGACAATCGTCAACAATGTCGAGACCCTTTCGAATCTTCCGTATATTATCGAGATTGGGGGCGAGGAATATGCGAAGATCGGAAGTCCCGACTGCCCGGGACCGAAAATCTATTGTGTGAGCGGCCATGTTGAGCGGCCCGGCGTGTATGAACTTCCGATGGGCACGACGCTAAGGGATATAATCTATACGCATTGTGGCGGGATTAAGGGAGGAAAACAGCTGAAGGCGGTAATCCCCGGCGGTATATCGACCCCGGTGCTTCCTCCGGACAAGATCGACTGCCCGATGGACTTTGTGAATATGCCGAAGCACGGGAGCATGCTCGGGTCCGGTGCCGTAATCGTGATGGATGAGACTGTCTGCCTGGTGAAGGTCTGTCACCGGGCGTTGAAGTTTTTTGAGCATGAGTCCTGCGGGAAATGTACCCCCTGCCGTGAGGGCACCGGATGGCTCAGAAGTATCCTTGGAAGGATTGAGGGGGGTGAAGGCACCAGCGGTGATATTGACCTGCTGCTCTCTGTTGCCGCGAACATGGTCGGAAAGACTTTTTGCCCCCTTGGCGACGGCGCTGCCTCGGTCGTGCAGAACTTTATCAAACATTTCAGGCCGGAGTTCGAGGCGCACATATCGGGAAAGGCCTGCCCAACCCGGTAACGGGGCGACGACGGCGATGTCGAGATCAGGAAAAATAACAAGATGATAACGATAACGATCAACAATAAAGAGGTGAAGCTCGAAAAGGCGGTGACGGTCCTTGAGGCAGCGAGGTCTGCCGGGATCAAAATTCCGACGCTCTGTTATCATGAACAGCTCGAGAGATACGGAGGTTGCAGACTCTGTCTCGTTGAGGTCGAAAAAATGCCCCGGCTCCAGACAGCATGCACCCTTATGGTTACCGACGGCATGGTCGTCAGGACAGAGACAGATGCCATTGCTGATGTTCGCCGGGGTATTCTCGAGTTCCTGCTGATTAACCATCCTCTCGACTGTCCATACTGCGATAAGGCCGGGGAGTGCGAACTGCAGGACCTTGTCGAAAAATACGGTCCGACGACAGGGAGATTCAAGGAGAAGAAGCGCAAGGTGACCGAGAATCTTCAGGACCCGGTCATTGTGCGGAATATGGAGCGATGCGTTATGTGCACCCGCTGCACCAGGATGTGCGAAGGGGTCCAGGGGGCTTCGGCCATCGGCGTCATAAGCCGTGGAGGGCATTCTCATGTCGAGCCTTTCTCCGGTAACCGATACGATTGCGAATACTGCGGCAACTGCGTTTCGGTCTGCCCGGTTGGAGCGATTATGTCACGTCTGCACCGCCATAGCTACCGGCCGTGGCAGGTAAAAGAGAATATCGAAACCGTCTGTCCCTATTGCGGTGTCGGTTGTACGGTTGTTGCCCAGGTCAGGGATGACCTTGTCAAGAGGGTTATTCCGAAAATCGGTTCTCCGGTCAATAATGGCATGCTCTGCTCACGGGGCAGGTTCGGATATGAATTTGTCGGGCATCATGACAGATTGACGGCACCGCTGATAAAGAAAAACGGGGTGTTCGAAGAGGCTACCTGGGAAGAGGCGATTAGCCTTGTAGCCCGGCGTTTGGGCGAGATCAGGGAGACACAGGGCAGTAGTGCCCTCGCCGGTATCGCCTCCCCGCGGTGCACCAACGAAGACAACTATGTTTTCCAGAAGTTCATGCGGGTGACCCTTGGGACGAACAACATTGACAGCACGGCACGGATGGGATATGCGGGTGCCCAGGGCTTTATCGAAAATATCTTTGGTCAGGGTGCTACCGGCAATATTATTGCGGGACTATCGAACTCAGACACCGTGCTTGTGGCAGGCGGCGACCCGACCACCGTAAACCCGATACTCGGACTCCAGATACGGGCCTGTTCCCGACGGGGGGGTAATATCCTGACGGTGGGGCATATCGCGGGGTTTCAGCACTTCAATCCTCTTGAACTGAATCCCGGTCTTGTTCGTGAGACACAGCTTCTTGAGCATATTGTTGGTGAACTGGTAACGAGAAAGGGCCTCCCCGGTTCAAACCAGCTCCTGGAGGCAAAGATCAAGGCAGTGCCTGCGGCCTCTGCAGAGTCGATGAAAGAACAGGGGATGCCGGCAAAAGATCTTGCCGGTTTTATTGAGAAGCTTGCGGAGGCGGCAACCCCTGCAGTCGTTATCGGCAGGGAAGTGATCCAGAGCAGCGGGGGTGCCTATAAACTCTTCCTGGTCTGCGCCATAACCTATCTTGTGAACGGCCGCATTTATCTTCTGTCCGACCATGCCAACGAACAGGGAGTTCTGGATATGGGATGTGCCCCTGACCTTCTTCCCGGGTACCGGCCGTTATCATATGCCGAGTTCCGGAAACGATACGAGGCTGCATGGAAGACGACGCTGTCGGACAAGGCGGGATTGAATATCTTTGAGATGATCCAGGCGGCAGGGAACGGGGTATTGAAGGCACTGTACGTGATGGGTGAAAATCCGGTCTTCAACCTGCCCGATGCCGGGGGTGTTGCGGCCGCACTTAAAAAGCTTGAGTTTCTGGTTGTCCAGGACATCTTTATGACCGAGACTGCACAGCTTGCAGATGTCGTGCTTCCGGCCCTCAGCTGGGGAGAGAAATATGGGACCTATACGAATATGGAGCGCAGGATACAGCGTGTCAGAAAGACGGTCGGCAGGGAAGGGATGGAGGACTGGCGCATTATTGCCGAGGTCTCGAAGCATATGTCGGTGAGGATGCAGTATGCTGATGCCGGGGCGGTCTTTGAAGAGATAACCAGAGTCTCCCCTCTCCACCGCGATCTTACCTATGACGAGATTGCCGGGGGGCATACCCTTTATCCCTACAAAGGAGAGCCGTTGCGCGGCGCTACCGATGAGATCAGAGGTGAGCGGGGGAGCAGTTATCCTGATGGCGGCCTGCTCCTGGGGATTGCCCGGCCCCTTTTCCACTCAGGAACATTGAGCCGAAAATCTCCTGCACTTCTCAAGATATATCCCGAGGCGGTCGCCCGCATCAATCAGGCAACTGCCGGTCCGCTTGCCATCGCAGATGGTGATATCGTGAGGGTGACATCCACATCCGGATCACTTGAGGTTCCGGTGGTTATCGACAAACACGTTGAAAATGGCGTTGTCCTGGTCCCCAATATCTTTGAGGGCACAGGGGTTCTGAGTCTGATTGCGATTTCCCTTGACCCGGTTCTGAAGGCTCCGGTTCTGGACAATACTCCGGTGACTCTTGAACGTGTCGGAAAGGTGAATGCATGAACGACCTCATGGCGCTGCCCCTGTCGTATCTCCAGTCGCTCGGTTTTATCGGCCAGCTCATCCTCATCCTGGCCAAGATAGCCGTGGTTTTTGCCGTGACGCTTCTGCACGTGGCCTATGCCACATACTGGGAACGCAAGGTAATTGCTCACATGCAGCTCCGTCTCGGACCCCGCGAGGTCGGGCCCTTCGGTCTTTTTCAGCCGTTTGCTGACGGCATCAAGCTTTTCTTCAAAGAAGATATAATCCCGTCTACCTCGGACAAGCCGATCTTTTATCTCGCGCCGGTCATCTTTTTTGTCTCTGCCCTGACCTCTCTTGCGGTGCTGCCCTTCTTCGACGGCTTTGTGGTTGCTGATATCAATATTGGACTGTTGTTCCTCCTGGCCATGTCGTCCCTGGGTGCCTATGGCATTGTTATGTCGGGGTGGTCATCAGGATCGAAGTACTCGTTCCTCGGAGGTCTGCGTTCCGCCTCACAGGTTATCAGCTATGAGATTGCAATGGGGCTAAGCCTTGTCGGGGTGATGATTATGTCCGGGTCCCTGAATCTGACCGAAATCGTGCGCAGTCAGCATGCGTATCCGACCGGGGCATTTGTTGTCCCCCAGATACTCGGATTTTTTGTTTTTATGGTGGCGATGTTTGCCGAGACGAACCGTCTTCCCTTTGACCTGCCTGAGGCAGAGAGCGAACTCGTAGCCGGATACTTTACCGAGTATAGCGGATTCCGGTTTGCCATGTTCTTCCTTGGTGAATATACCGGCATGCTGATCATGTCTTCGACGGCAACGATCTGCTTCCTCGGCGGCTGGACTCTGCCGGCGTTCGTGACGAATGCCCTGCCCTTTCTCAACTATGTGCCGGGTATTGTCTGGTTCCTCATGAAGGTTTATTTTTTCATGTTCTTTTACTACTGGATACGGGCTACCCTGCCAAGATACCGGTATGACCAGTTGATGGCGATCGGATGGAAGCTCCTCATCCCCATTGCCCTGGCAAATATCGTCATTACCGGGACACTGAAAATCATGGGATGGCTCTAATGAAAAATTCATTGCTTACAACCGTATTTTTTTCGGAGATACTGAAGGGCCTGGCACTGACGTTCAAGACGCTCTTTGTCCGTCCGGTGACGCGGCGGTATCCGAAGGTGAAGCCGGTGGTTGCTCCGGGATTCAGAGGGCTGCATGCCCTGGCAAAGGACGACAATGGCAGGATGAAGTGCGTCGGTTGCGGCCTCTGCGGCGCCTACTGTCCTTCGCAGTGCATCCATATTTACACCGAAGAGGGCGAGGATAACAAGAAAATCGTGGAACGCTATGAGGTTGATGTCCTCAGGTGCATCTTCTGTGGCTTCTGCGTCGAGGCCTGTCCCTTTGGCGCGATATCGCTGAGTGAACATTATGAATATTCAAATTATTCGAGGGAGTCATTCTACATGACCAAGGAAAAGCTGCTCGACAACTGGGACAAATACTTCCCCGGTGAAAAAGGAGCGCGCTATTACAGGGAGTTCTGGAGGCCGATGTCCCAGGACTTCGGTGGCCACGAAGGGCAGGCGATGTTCGGAAAGATAAAAGGCAGCACCCCCGGCCCGCGCAACGCAGGAGGGAAGGAATGACCATGCTGCCACAACTCTTCTTCGGCTATTTTGCTGCAGCGATCGTTGTGCTGTCACTGCTGGTTATCACGCGGAAGAATCCGGTACACAGCGTCATGTGGATGCTTCTGCTCTTCTTCCATGTCGCCAGCATGTATCTGTTCCTGAATGCCGAGTTTATCGCTGCGATACAGGTGATCGTCTATGCCGGGGCGATTCTGGTGCTCTTCCTGTTTGTCGTGCTCCTTTTGAATTTGAAGGACGAGCTGGAGACCGACCGGTTTATCGGTTCATGGCCCGCGGGCCTGCTGGTTGCTGCGGCGATATTCGTCAGTCTGGCTTCAGCCCTGAAAAGCCTTGTCCTCGGACAGAGCGGCAATTTCAGCGTGGCGCTGATACAGAAGATAACGCATACCAAGGCACTGGGGCAGATCCTCTACACCGAGTATCTTTTCCCGTTCGAGGTAGCCTCGCTTATCCTGCTGATTGCGGTCATCGGGGCTATTGTTCTTGCAAAAAAGAGGATGAGGAGTCACTAAATGGTACCGATATCCTGGTATTTACTGCTGAGTGCGGCCGTCTTTTCGATCGGTGTCTTCGGCTTCCTGACACGGAGAAATATCATCATCATGTTTATGTCTATAGAACTGATGCTGAATGCCGTCAACATCAGCCTCGTCGCGTTCAGCCATTATCTGCAGGACCTGAGGGGGCACATATTGGTTTTTTTCATTATCACCGTCGCTGCGGCAGAGGCCGCGATCGGTCTTGCCATTATCATAGCTCTCATCCGGAACAAGAACACGATCCATGTTGACGAGATGCACGAGATGAAAGGATAAGGACGATATGGAGTATTACCTTTTAATACCGTTTCTGCCGCTGGCGGCATTTCTCATAAATATCCTTTTTGGCAGGGCCTTCCTGAAGGATAAAGCCCACTGGGTCGCTATCCCTGCGGTTGCTGTTTCGTGGGTCGTTGCCGTGATGACGCTGATGGAGGTGATCGGGGGGAAGACCCTGAATGAAAATCTCTATACCTGGATCCTCTCCGGAGACTTCAGGGTTTCCGTCGGCTTTCTGATCGATCCGCTGACAGCGATCATGCTGATCGTTGTGACAACGTGCAGCACGCTGATCCATATCTATTCGGTCGGCTACATGCACGGGGACAACGGCTACTACCGCTTCTTCTCCTACCTGAGCCTCTTCACCTTCTGTATGCTGATGCTGGTTATGGCGAATAATTTCATGCAGCTCTACTTCGGATGGGAAGGGGTCGGACTCTGTTCATACTTCCTGATCGGTTATTATTTTGACAAGAAATCTGCCTCTGATGCGGGTAAAAAGGCGTTTATCGTGAACCGGTTCGGCGATTTCGGGTTCGGAATCGGCATCTTCGTGATCTTTCTGACCTTCGGCACGACCTATTATGATCAGGTGTTTGCCCAAGCCGGAGCCCTTGCCGCGAAAAGCTACAGCTTCCTCGGCTTCGATGTCCATCTCATGACGCTGATAGCTCTGCTGCTCTTCTGCGGTTCGATAGGCAAATCCGCACAGATGCCGCTTCATGTATGGCTTCCCGATGCCATGGAGGGACCGACTCCGGTCAGCGCCCTGATCCATGCAGCTACCATGGTCACCGCAGGTGTATTTCTGGTTGCCCGCTGCAACCCGATCTTCAGCCTTTCAGAGACCGCGATGATTGTTGTTGCGCTTACCGGCGCCATAACGTCTCTCTTTGCTGCAACCATCGGTCTCGTCCAGAACGACCTCAAGCGGATCATCGCCTATTCGACTGTCAGTCAGCTCGGCTACATGTTTCTGGCCTGCGGCGTGGGCGCCTATACCGCCGGTGTCTTTCATCTCTATACGCATGCTTTTTTTAAGGCTCTCCTGTTCCTCTGCGCTGGAAGCGTCATGCACGCCATGGGAGGGGAGCTGGACATCCAGAAGATGGGCAACCTACGGAAATTTATGCCGGTCACCTACTGGACAATGCTGATTGCCTCGCTGAGCATTGCCGGAGTCCCCGGGCTGGCCGGTTTTTTCAGCAAGGACGAGATCCTCTGGCTTGCATACTCCGGGACAAGCCCCGTCGGCAAAATCGTCTGGGGTATGGGAACCCTGGTTGCATTTCTTACCGCCTTCTACTCATTCAGACTCATATTTCTGACGTTTCATGGAAGCTTCAGGGGTACCCATGAGCAGGAGCACCACCTGCATGAATCACCCAAGTCCATGATCGTTCCTCTTATGCTGCTCTGTGTCGGAGCCGTTGCGTCGGGCTGGGTCGGGATCCCGCACCTCCTCGGCGGCGGAGCCCACTTTACCGAGTTCATGAAGCCGGTCCTTGGGCATGCAGAAGGTCATGGGACCCACAGTGAAGAATGGATGGTCATGGCCATCTCCGTCGTGGTCGGGTTCACGGGTATCGGGTTTGCCTATTTTATGTACATGCTGAGGCCGGACCTCCCGGGGAAACTGTCGCTGCAGTTCAGTGCGGTACACCGGATACTTTTTAACAAGTACTATGTGGATGAGCTCTACAGTGCTGTGATCATCAGACCGACTATCTGGATAGCAAAGAATATCCTGATCGGGATTACCGATGCGAGGATCATCGAAGCGATCGTCAACGGGGTTCCCGCTGCAATCGGCGGGTTCAGTCAGCAACTTCGCAAGGCCCAGACGGGTCTCATGCATCACTATGCAGTGTTTATGGCCATGGGTGTACTCATTATCGCTGCACTCATGTTGCTGAGGGTGTGGTAGATGGAACAGGCCATGTCTCAGACAATTACCAATACCCTCGGATTCCCGATTCTGAGCACCCTGATATTCCTGCCGGTTGTCGGGGCGGTGCTGATACTCCTTATGAGCCGGGCGAAGGAGAGTCTTGCCCGGTGGGTCGCCCTGTTTTTCAGCATTACCACATTTCTGGTCTCTATTCCGCTGTTTACGAATTTCGACAAGACAACGCACCGCATGCAGTTCATGGAGAAGCATTCCTGGATACCGGACTGGAACATCAATTACTACCTTGGGCTGGACGGCATAAGCATTCTCTTTGTTCTTTTGTCGACCCTGGTGACGATCCTCTGTGTCCTGATATCCTGGAATTCAGTCAAGATGAAATCAAAAGAATTCTTTATATCGATCCTGATTGTCGAGTCTGCGATGATCGGCGTGTTCTGCTCGCTTGATTTCTTCCTCTTCTATATTTTCTGGGAGGCAATGCTGATTCCGATGTACCTCCTGATCGGCGTTTGGGGTGGTCCGAACCGCATTTACGCTGCAGTGAAATTTTTCCTTTATACCCTCGTGGGCAGCGTCCTGATGCTCGTCGGGATTATCACCCTCTATCTGTATGCCGGCAGGAACTTTGATATCCTGGCGCTTTCGACTCTGATTCTGCCCTACGATATGCAGTTCTGGCTCTTCTGGGCCTTTTTTGCGGCCTTTGCGGTCAAGGTCCCGATGTTCCCGGTTCACACCTGGCTGCCGGACGCCCATACCGAGGCCCCGACTGCCGGCAGCGTTATCCTTGCCGCTGTCCTGATTAAAATGGGGGCCTACGGGTTTCTGAGGTTCTCCCTTCCCATGCTTCCTGAGGCGTCGCGGGCCATGACGCCGGTGATGATTGCCCTCTCTGTTATTGCCATAATTTACGGCGGAATCATCTGCCTTGCCCAGACAGATCTGAAACGGCTGATCGCCTACAGCTCCGTCAGCCATATGGGGTTTGTCACCCTCGGCATCTTTGCGCTGAATGTGCAGGGAATGGAGGGCGGCATACTCCAGATGTTGAATCACGGAATTGTGACCGGCGGTCTCTTCCTTGGGGTTGGCGCTATCTACGACCGTACGCATACCCGGCAGATTTCGGACTACGGCGGCGTCGCATCAGTGATGCCCATATATTCAGCTGTGTTTATCGTCTTTACTTTCGCGTCGGTGGGGCTCCCGGCAACGAACGGCTTTGTCGGTGAATTCCTGATACTTCTCGGCGGCTTCAAGGCCAGCCAGTGGGCCGGCGTGCTCTCCGCGTCGGGTATCATCATCGGGGCCGGCTATATGCTCTGGCTTTATCAGCGGGTCTTTTTTATGGAGACGGGGCAGAAGGTTGCCGGTCTTAAAGATATCAACGGCCGGGAACTCGCCGCACTGTTGCCGATGGTGGTGCTGATCTTCTGGATCGGCATATACCCGGGCGCCTTTCTCGGATTCATGCATGAGTCGGTCCGTCATCTGCTTGAGCGGGTGAACGACGGCAGCGTGCGCGGCGCCGCAGTTGCACAAAATGTCTTTGAGATCCTGAAATGACCGGAGGAAACTGATGCCGCTTCTGATGTCGAACCTTGGACCGGTAATGCCGGAGATCATAATGACCGTCCTGGCACTTGTGGTGCTGGTGGCAGATCTGCTTATCAGGAGGACAGAGACGATCGGGCTGATGAGCATTGTCGCCGCTGCAGCGGTGGTTTATGCCATGCAGGGCGCCCAGGGGGTTGCCTTCAACGGTATGTTCATATCCGACGGGTACAGCATGTTCTTCAAGCTGATCTTCATCCTGAACCTTATTCTGACCGTGCTGATCTCGGTCAAGTACATTAAAATCATGAGGGTCAATTTCGGTGAATACTACAGTCTCATACTCTTTTCAACCCTGGGCATGATGATTATGGCCTCTGCCGGTGACCTTATGGTGCTTTACCTCGGTCTCGAGTTGATGGCCCTCAGCACCTATATCCTTGCCGGTTTTATCAGGTATGATGTGAAATCCAACGAGGCCGCCCTGAAATATTTTCTCCTCGGTGCCTTTGCCTCTGCCTTTCTGCTTTACGGAACTGCCCTGGTTTACGGAATGACCGGTACGACCGATATCCGGGGAATCGCCGACTATATCGGGAGACACGGGTTGGCCAGTAATCCTCTGCTTTTGCTTGCGATGATCTTTATCGCGGCTGCATTCTCATTCAAGATTGCTGCCGTGCCATTTCATATGTGGGCCCCTGACACCTATGAGGGAGCCCCGACATCCATCACGGCGTATATGTCTGTCGGTCCGAAGGCCGCGGGCTTTGCTGTTATCGGGCGGGTATTCCTTGTTGCGTTTGCGGGCGTCAAGGTCGAGTGGTCGGCCATACTTATCCCGGTTGCCATCCTTACCATGGGTGTCGGAAATATTGTTGCCCTGTCGCAGACAAACATCAAGAGGATGCTCGCTTACTCGTCAATAGCCCATGCGGGGTATGCCCTGCTTGGTATCGTCGCCGGAACCGCCGACGGCATGGCAAGCGTTATGGTCTATATGCTTGTGTATGCCTTTATGAATATCGGCGCCTTTGCGGTCATCATCATGCTCAGGTCCGGCGAGGTCAGGGGTGACAATATCTCCGACTATGAAGGCCTTGCAAAGACCCATCCCCTTGCTGCAGCCCTGATGCTTGTCTTTATGTTTTCTCTGACCGGCATCCCCCCGACTGCCGGCTTTATGGGCAAGTTCTATGTATTTATGAGCGCCATTCAGGCCGGGTATACATGGGTTGTCATCATTGCGGTTGTCTTCAGTGCAATTTCAGCCTATTTCTATCTGAGAATTGTGATGTTGATGTATTTTAAAGAGCCGCAGGAGACATTCGAAATATCCTCCTCTCCGGCAATCGGTCTTGCCCTGGCCGTGGCTGTTGTCGGGGTATTGGCGATTGGCGTTATCCCGTCATTTTTTGTGAATATAGCCAGAATCGCCGCAGCCGGATTCTAACCATACGCGCATAACCCCGTCAGCACCCGTCGTTTCATGGACTGTTACAAAGTAGTCAGAAGAATCAGAAGACTGGTTCTGACTATCAGAGCGGTTCCCAAGACGGTGTTCTTTAATTTTTACTATTTTCCGCTTGCGATTGCCCTGCGGTTTCCGGTATTTGTTTCCCATCGGGTCCGGCTCATGGAGATGCGCGGCAGCGTGATGATCCAGGGGCCTATGAAGACCGGCATGATCAAGATCGGTTTTGGGGATATCGGAGTATTTGACAGTGCAAGGTCCCGCGCTGTCTGGCAGGTGAGTGGCAGCATTGCATTTGGGGGAAGGGCGACGTTGGGGCAGGGGACAAAAATTTCGGTGAAGGGCGAACTCTCCCTGGGCGAGCGGTTTGAGATCATGGCAGAGTCGACGATCATCTGCAACCAAAAGATAACCTTTGGCCGCGACTGCCTGGTATCGTGGGAGTGTCTGTTCATGGATACGGATTATCACCGGATCGTCGACATGCAGGGAGTGGTCCTGAATCCGGATGACGAAATACGGATCGGCGATCATGTCTGGATGGGCTGCCGCTGTCTTGTTCTCAAAGGCACGGTTGTCGGGGATAACGCGATTGTCGGCGCTTCCACCCTGCTCAACAGCAAGGTTCAGGGGGCGGGCCATGTCATTGCCGGGAATCCGGCACGAGTGGTAAAAGAAGATATCAGATGGGAGTGGTAGGAGGGAAAGTGGTTCTGCCTTCTGCGTCAGGGGCAGCCGGCGACCGGATATGCGCATGAGGACAAAGGCTGTTGCAGCGTATGCTGTCCTGCTGCTGGTGGTTTTCATGGTACATCTCTTCCCTTCCCGTGCTATGGACTATCTGCTGCCGCTGTATATGATCGCGGTGCCACTCTCCCTCGGCAGACGTCTGAAGTTTTCTGTATCCCTCCGGCAGCTGCAGTACACGCTCTATACTTCACTCATTATTCTTGTACCGGCATTTGCCATTCTCTCGATCAACGGGTCCTATCACCTGCCTGCGGCTTCGGTGATAGTGGCCCAGCTTGTCCGGATCGCCCTTCCCGAGGAGATCTTTTTCAGGGGGTTTCTGCAGGAGATTGCGGGAAACAATCTCCGGGGGATCCTGATCGTGAGTCTTCTGTTTGCGGGGGCCCATATCCCGGCGTATATCTTTTACCAGGACACCTATGCACTGCTGACATTCTTCCCGTCGCTGGTGATGGGATTTCTCTACATGCGGACCTCGAGCATCCTCCCCCCCGCCGTGTTTCACTCCCTCGCGAATGTGGTCTTCCGGGGCTTTGTGATATAATTAACCGACGCTGTCGGCGGAGGATTTTATTTTTCAGCCCGCGAGGCTGGAGTTGTTCTTCAACCTCTCAGGCCCTTTTGTCGCGCAGGCGGCTAAGAGGGGAGCGGATAAGCCGGGAGGACAACAAATACATTGAAGGGTATTGTTATGGAGGTATTATGAGGAGACTGATCCTTTTGCTTTTGCTGCCGATTCTCGTCGCTGGCTGCGGCGGAGGCGGCAGTCTGGAGGCCCCTTCCGGCGCGGTGATGACACTGACACCTGCATCCAAGGATGCTCCCATAAAGATTACAAGCACCAGTACGATCCAGAAATCGGTTGTCCAGCTCTATCAGCTTGCGGTGAAAGATTCGTCCCTCGCGGGAGCAAAAGGGGTGCGGGATACAATTTTTGATGTGACCTTTGAACTGAGTAATATCCCGGGAACGGCGACTGCCGATCTTGCCTCGCTGGTGACGCTCTGTGACGGGGCCCCCCTTATCAATACGACTGCTGAAAGGCAGACCGACGATCAGGGGATCTATAATCTCTGCGTGGTTTTCAAAGTCGGTGGCGGTCTCAACTACACCGGGAACCTGCGGGTACTCAGCGGCGCTGCGAATGCGTCAACCACGATTGAGATTACGTCGACCCCTGCTGATCTTGCACTTTCTCCCGATCTGACGATACCGCCAGGAAGCAGAGGGCAGTTTACCATAACCGGAGGCTCTCCGGAATACACGATAACATCGAGCAGCCTCTCAATTTTGCCGGTGCCGGCCGTTGTCACAGCAAGCGGGGGCGCCTTTATGGTTACGGTACCACTGGGTACAACCGAGTCCCCGATATTCTTTACCGTCAGGGATTCTGCAGGAAAGACTGCTCGGGCTACGGTTACCGTTGGGGTTCCGGCTGCTCCGACGGTCCTGCCTTCTGCCGCAACGGTTATTGCCGGCGGTACGGTTAAGTTTATGATTGTCGGGGGAGTACCGAACTACACGGTGACGTCAAGCGTTGCGTCCATTGCTCCAAATCCCGAGACGGTGACGGCGAACGGCGGTACGTTTACAGTGACAGTGCCCGCAAACACGACCGCGACAACGGTCACCATGAATGTCCGTGACTCAGTCGGCGGGAGCAAGGACGTTACTCTTACCATTCAGGCCCCGACGAAACCGGCCATTGTGCCTTCTTCCCTGACCATGACGGCCGGCAATACGGCTACCTTTGCCATATCCGGCGGTGTTCCGGGCTATACCGTTGTATCCAGTCATTCAGCCGTGTCTCCTATCCCGTCCCGCGTGGCCGACAGCGGCGATACCTTTCTGGTATTTACGTCGTCATCGATGCCGACAACGGCGGGAATTACCCTGACAGTGATCGATGCCATCGGGCAAACGACGGCGGCTTCGGTCAGTATCACGGCTTTGTCCCCGCAACTCGCCATAACTCCGACTGCGATCACGGTTGTCCCGTCAACACAGCAGAATCTGAATTTTACCATATCGGGAGGAACGGCACCGTACGTTATAAATTCTTCCAACCCGACCGATGTATATTTCGGTACTGCCGGTGTCGGGACAACGACCGGCGCCTCAGTCACGGCAACAGTCCGTGCCGGCGCCTCAGCCGGAACCGTGACGCTCAGGGTGACCGACAGCGTCAATGCCCAGCGGACCGCAACCATAACCATCCTAGCCGTGCCGCAGATACAGATTGTTCCGAACGCGGTTGCCGTTCTGTCCGCTGCTCCCGATGATACCATCCCGTTTACGATTTCAGGCGGTGTTGCCCCTTATACGGTGACGTCCTCCAGT
The DNA here is from genome assembly GCA_964499365.1 of uncultured Thermodesulfovibrio sp. Lineage (GTDB taxonomy): Bacteria > Nitrospirota > Thermodesulfovibrionia > Thermodesulfovibrionales > UBA6898 > PALSA-1316. The sequence goes on along the minus strand of CAZCKU010000017.1, from coordinate 39,596 downwards.
CCGGCGAATGCCTATCTGGGAACCCTTGCGGGGACTGGAGTCATAACCATAACAAACGCTCCCCTGTCCTTTACGGCAACGGTTCCTGCCGGTGCGGCTGTTGGACCAGTGACAGTCACGGTGCAGGATTCCCTCGGCAATCCAAAGACAGCGACGATCACGGTGCAATGAGCCTCACGACATGGTGGGGCATCTGTTCGGAACTTACTCCTTCCGCTCTCCGCTCTTTCAGGGGGCGGGGATGCAGCTGGAGGTGGTTTCTTTTTCTGTTGCTTGGCGGGTTGCTGCTTCCTTCACCCTCCCCTGCTGAAGTCTATAAGTACGTCAATAAAGACGGCGTGGTTTCGTATACGGACAGTCTCCAGGCGGTACCGGAGAAATACCGCAGCAAGGCAACTGCAGTAAAAGGTCTGAGGGAACAGGACGAGAGACCTGCTGACAAGGCACCTGCGGACGCGACAACCCTGTCGCCAAAGCATGGATCCCGGCAGGCGATGCCGCAGCAGGAGCAGACTCCGGCGAGGCAGAGGATTGAGGAGAAAGTCCGGGATTTCAGAGACAAGGGGTATTGGAAGCCCGTTGGGATAATACTTGTGTTAATCGTCGTTTTCTTCCTTATGGGAAAGGCGGGCGGAGCGCTGGGCCATAAGGGGGTCTGGACGGTCCTCCGCGTTCTTGTTGTCCTCGGCCTTCTTTCCTATTTTTTCTATGCCTATACCGATGAAATGTCGGGGGTCTATGGTTCTCTGAGCGAGAAAGTCTATAACATAAAAGGCAGGATCGATAAAAGGCATGTTGAGGAAAACAGGCAGCAGAATGAAGTCTTTCAGGACAATAAAAGACAAGGTGAAAAGAAATGAGCTTTCTTCGATTTATCACATCAGGTGAATCTCACGGCAGGGGATTGACGGGAATTATTGAAGGGATACCGTCCGGGCTCGAACTTTCAGGAGAAGATATCGATGCGGACCTTCGCCGCCGGCAGGGCGGCCATGGCCGGGGCGGCAGGATGAAGATCGAGACCGATCATGCCGAAATTATCTCGGGGGTGCGCTGGGGCAGGACGATCGGCTCCCCGGTCTGCATCATGATCGAAAACAGGGATTGGAAGAACTGGTCGGAAGGCATGTCCGCTTCCGCAGAGCATGCGGGGTCAATCGGACCGGTCACCAGGCCGAGACCCGGGCATGCCGATCTTCCCGGAGCGCTAAAATATGACCATGCTGACGTCAGAAATATCCTGGAGCGTTCGAGTGCACGGGAGACAGCCATGCGTGTCGGTCTCGGGGCTATCGCAAAAAAGTTTCTTGCCGTATTCGGCGTCAGGGTGGGAAGTTATGTGGTGCAGATCGGGAATGAACCAGGAAGCCGCACGGGGCAGGGGGCCAGGGGCAGGAAACAGACAGTGAACGCGGAACGACTGCTGGCGTTGTATCAGGCGGCAGAGAAGTCGCCTGTCAGGTGTCCTGACCCTGCAGCCTCGAAAAAGATGGTTGCCTTGATCGACAGGGCGTTAAAACAGGGGAATTCACTCGGCGGCATATTTGAGGTTTTTATCCTTGGGGTGCCCGTTGGACTGGGAAGCCATATCCAGTGGGACCGCAAATTCGACGGTCGCCTCTGCCAGGCGGTGATGAGCATCCAGGCGATCAAAGGTGTCGAGATAGGGCTTGGGTTTGAGATGGGCCGCAGGTTTGGCTCCGAGGTTATGGATGAGATCTTCTATGGGAGATCCCCGGGTGCTGCGTCCGGATTTTACCGTGGCTCCAATAACGCAGGGGGGATTGAGGGGGGTATGACGAACGGGATGCCGGTGTTGATCAGGGCGGCGATGAAACCGATTCCGACCCTGAGAAAGGCGCTTCAATCGGTTGATCTCGCTACAAAAAAGCCTTTTGCTGCGGCCTACGAGCGGTCTGATACCTGTGCTGTGCCGGCAGCAGCGGTTGTTGCAGAAGCCATGGCCGCGCTGATTACGGCTGACGCCTTCCTCGAAAAATTTGGCGGGGACAGCGTCAGGGAGACCAGGAGAAACTACGATTCATACATGAAATACCTGGGGAAGTTCTAGCGTTTTCTGTGAAAAATATTATTCTGACCGGATTTATGGGAACCGGAAAGACTGCGGTCGGCAGAGAGCTTGCCCGCATGCTGCATATGAGACTGCTGGATACCGATGCCGGCATTGAATCGGCCGCAGGGATGAGGATCCCGGATATCTTCAGCCGGAACGGAGAAGGCCGGTTCCGGGAGATGGAAACAGCGATGATCAGGGAATATGCAGGACTGGAGCATGTGATCATTTCGACAGGAGGTGGTGCTGTGCTGCGGGAAGAGAATATCGAGGCACTCAGGGAGAACGGCATGATCTTTTGTCTCACTGCCGCTCCTGATACGATTCTGAGGAGGACTGAAGGGAATGACGACCGGCCTCTTCTGAAATCAGATGACCCCCTCCGGAAGATCGTTGAACTGATGCAGTACCGCAGACCATATTATGAAAAGGCAGGCATTATGATAGACACAGACAACAAGACCCCGCTTCAGGTGGCTGAAGAGATAGCAGAGAGATACCGTGCAGACGCTCACTGTTGAACTGGGCGACAGAAGCTATCCGATTGTTATAGCGTCCGGAACGCTGCCGGGTATCGGGCAGGCCCTTGCTGGCTCCGGGTATCGCGGGAGACTGGCGCTGATCAGCAACCCCACGGTGTACGGCCTCTATGGACACAGTGTCGCCGCATCTCTCAGGGGTGCGGGTTTTGATCTCTGCGAGATACTCGTCCCCGACGGGGAGGAGCACAAGAGTCTTTCCTCGGCCGAGATGATATACACGGAACTCCTCAAGGCGGGGCTGGACCGTAAGTCTGCCCTCGTTGCGCTGGGCGGCGGGGTGATTGGCGACCTCACGGGGTTTGTGGCCTCTACCTTTATGCGGGGGATAGATTTCGTTCAGGTGCCGACAACGCTGCTGGCACAGGTCGACAGTTCTGTCGGCGGCAAGACCGGAGTAAATCATCCGCTTGGAAAGAATATGATCGGAACGTTCTGGCAGCCGAGACTCGTCTGGATCGATATCGAGACCCTCAGGACACTTCCGAAACGTGAGTACCTTTCAGGGCTGGCCGAGGTGATAAAATACGGAGTGATCTGGGACGAAGCTTTCTTCTCTTTTCTCGGGACGGAGCGGGAAAAGGTCCTGGCCCTTGACAGTGCTGTCCTTGTCCGGCTTATCAGCAGGTCGTGCGAGATAAAGGCTGAGGTCGTATCCAAGGATGAACGGGAATCGGGGTTGCGGGCGATCCTGAATTATGGCCACACCATAGGCCATGCAGTTGAAACTGCCACAGGATATATCCGCTACCTTCATGGAGAGGCCGTTGCCATCGGGATGATGAGTGCCGCGCTGCTCGCCCAGCGTCTCGGGCTGATTGACCGGGCGCAGGCAGACAGGATCGGGGCGCTTATCAGGGGGTACGGCCTTCCGGATGTTATACCCGATTCTGTCGGCTTTGATGATCTTCTCTCCTGCATGCAGCGGGACAAGAAAACGGTTTCGGGTGCATTGACATTTATCCTTCCGGAGAAGATCGGCGCGGTCCGGATCGAAAAGGGCGTTATGCCCGAGGTTATCAGGCAGGCGGTCGACCTCAGCCGCTAGTCTTATCCTGCAGCTGCCTGAAGCCTTCCGCGGTGCGCTCAAACGCCAGGTCCGCAAGTTCTTTTCTCGTGCGGGGAACCTCACTTGTGTCAATTATTCTGTTGAAATGCACTCTGACCTCGATATTCCTTTTTGACAGGAGATTCCAGAAGTGGGGCAGGAGGGGTGCATTGTGCCACGCCATTTCATTTGCAGCCGCATGCGCCGTCGGGGTGCCGTTGACAGCAGCATAGTAGATGCTGAGGGGAAGTATCGGCAGGCGGGCTTCTGCCGGAGCCTTGAAAAAGGAACTCCGGAATCTTTCAACCTCCATCCCGTTGTCGGTGGTCCCCTCCGGAAAGACGACGACATTCAACCGGTTGCCCAGCTTCTTTTCTGCTTCTCTCACCGCGCTCAGGGTTGACCGCTGCAGTTCGCGTTTGACGAATATGGTACCGCCGATCTGCGCCAGGAGGCCGAAGACAGGCCATCCCCTGACCTCAGCCTTTGCAATAAAGACCGAGGGAAGTATGCTGCCGATGACCGGGATATCGGTATAACTGGCATGGTTGCTTGCAATGAACAGGCCTGTCTGCGAGGGCCGCTGCCCGGAGGTCCGGATATGCAGTCCCAGGACAGCCGTCAGGCACTTTGCCCAGCATGTCATGCCGTGCGTTCTGAGCTGCATCTGCCGTTTCTTCCCTATGAAAAAAAATGCGCTGATCAACAGTCCTGGTGCGAGAAAGAAGATGTTCAGCACGACGAGCATGATAATTTTATATACTCTGCGGATGCATGCCATGATTATTAAAAAAGTATAGCACGATCGGCACGGGAGAGTATTTCATCTTTTAGGGCGCCTGCAGTCTGCCTTCGAGGATAAGCCCCGCGATTTTTTCCTTTATCTTCGGCAGGGCTTCCAGCGCAGCCTTTTCTCCTTCAAGGATTGCCTCGTGGCGCTTTTCAAACTCTGCCGAACCGATATGGCCAACCCGCGGCTTGATGACGATATCTGCCCGCCCAAGCTGGGTGGCCGCCAGCTTTGAATACATGATGTTAATTGACTGGAGGATTGTATCGATTGTTCCCTCAGGCGGCCGTGTATCGAGATCAGCTGATATATCCACCGCGATGACTACGTCGGCCCCGTAGGTCCTGGCAGTGTCCACGGCCACCGGGCTCACCACTCCCCCGTCCACATACATTCTGTCGCTTATCCTGACCGGTCTGAAGATACCAGGTATGGAGCAGCTAGCCCTGACGGCCGTTCCGGTATTCCCCTTGCTGAAGATCAATTCCTGTCCGCCGGGGATGCCGGTAGTCACGGCGAAGAAGGGTATCCTGAGCCTCTCGAGCGGGGTATTCCTTACCGTTGTGTTGATATATTCTTCCAGCTTTTCACCTTTGATGAAGCCGTTGTCCGGGATGACATAGTCGACGATATCGTTCTTCTGAATATCCAGGGCCATCTTCTGCAGCTGGAATGCCGTAAAACCGTATGCATACAGGCTTCCGACAAAGCTTCCCGCGCTTGTGCCGACAATCATATGGACCGGAATCCTGTTCGTCTCAAGGACTTTGAGCACACCTATATGGGCAAAGCCCCGCGATGCCCCGGCCCCCAGCACCACCGCAACCTTTGCAGGTCCCTTCTGGGGCTGGACAGCCCCACGGGGCGCGCAGGAGGAGAGGCAGTATATACCCAGTATGACCACGAAATATCGTACGTATTTCAGCATGAGGACCCCGCTCCCGTTTCATTTATTTTTGCCGGCAACTTATTATATATTATCAATGTTGGGTTATAATATTGCTACGCAACAAAAAGCGAAAGGGGTATTCTGACGATGAAAAAAGTTTTCTTGGCGGTTGTTGCTGCTGTATGTATCGCGGGTCTGGCCGGATGCAATACCTTCGGCGGTATAGGCAAGGACATTAAAAGCGGCGGAGATGCGATTGAGAAGGCCTCCGGCACAAATAAATAGCCCCCTGTCCGTTGCGGCGGGGGGACTGATGCCATATCTTCCCTCTGCCGCGTGCAAGACTCTTTGAAACCGCGTGCTGAGGGAAGAGACAGGCTGCACAGGGCCAGACAGGGGAGTGTCGGTATGGTAAGGAGGGGTGGTTGAAAAAGACAATTCTTATTGTTGAAGATGATGATGATACCCTGGTTTTGATAAAGCATTATCTGAAGGATACCGGGTATGAAATCATCACCAGCAAAAATGGTGAGGAGGGCTTCCTGCTGACCATGGAGCACGCGCCCGACCTTGCGATTATCGATGGTCTTATCCCCGGGATTCACGGCTTTGAACTCTGCAAAAAAATCAAGGAAGAACCGAGGCTGTCGTATAAGCCGAAGATCATTATCATGTCGAGTGTCTACAAGAGCAAACAGTACAAATTCGAGGTGATGGAATATAAGGCCGATGATTTTCTTCCGAAGCCGTTTGAGAAGTCTGTGCTTCTTGCCAAGGTTGATGCCTTGCTGAACCCCAGATCCTGACCGGAAGTGGTGAAATCTGCGTTTCTCAGGCCTCCTGTTCAAAGACAGGGATAACGTTCTGAAGATATTCGTTTAATCGGGTGTTTGCCCGTTCAATCCCCTGGATGTCACCGGCGAGCGAGGCTTTTTCAATCGCCTTGCCGAGGCTGCTGATCTTCTGAAACCCGTACCCGCCGCCGGACCCGGCCATGCTGTGGCCGAGTCTCCTTATCTCCTCAATATTCCCTTCTGCAAGGAGCCCGGTGATCGTGGCGGAGTCCCTTCTTCTGTTCTCGAGATAGCCGGGGATGAGCTCCCGGAGATCAGGGCTCACCGGCACATACTCCTCCCTGCGGCTTGTGGCCGTCGCCTCGGGGGGAGGCAGGTACTTATCAAGGATCGCGGTCAGGCAGGCTTTTTCAACCGGTTTGTGCAGATAGCCGCTGCAGCCTGCCTTAAGGCATTTTTGTATTTCGTTCTCTCCTTCGTGGGCGGTCATGGCGATAATCGGTACCTCCGGAGACAGCCCGAGTGTTCTGATGGTGCGTGACGCGGTATACCCGTCCATGACCGGCATCTCCATATCCATCAGGACAACCGCTATCTGCTGACTCTTCACCGCCTTGATCGCCTGTATGCCGTTTGCTGCCGGGATGGTCCTGTAGCATTTCATCCTGCTGATATGTCCTTCGACCAGTCTCCGGCTCTCGTCACTGTCATCAACGATGAGAATTGCGGGTCTCCGGTCCAGCCGCCGGTTGACTGCCCGGAGCAGACTCTTCTCATCGAAGGGTTTGTGAATATAATCATCCATGCCTGCCTCGCGGCATTTCTCGCGGTAGAGTCCCGGGGGGAGCGCCGAGAAGGCAATGATCGGGACGCGTCCGGCTGATTCTAACTCTCGTATCTTCTTTGTTGCCTCAAGGCCGTCCATGACCGGCATCTGCAGATCCATGAGCAGCAAATCGTAATGTCTTTCCTGCGAAAGGATAACCGCGTCCCTTCCGTTTTCAGCGATGTCAACCTCGTACCCTTCTGACTCAAGCATCTGCCTGACACGCACCTGATTGGAAGGGGTATCATCAGCCAGGAGTATCCGGTAGCACGGGGTCTTATGGGTCGGGTTCTGGTCGGTCATGAAATAATTACAGCACAGAAGCCCCGCAGAGTCAATCCGGGGAGACGCCCGGGCTGTCCTGCCCGCAATCGAGATGGGGCATTGGATCAAAAAAAACAATTTCCGCTGTGCCCGTATTGTTCCAGTCGAGCCTCTCCGGGGAAACGGTTTTTGATACCAGGGCGACCGACAGATGCAGATGCGGCGGGACGGTGGATGTCTTTTTTCGGGAGGATGCGATACTGCAAATGACCTCCCCCTCCGATATGTGCATCCCCTGGGAAAGTACCTTCTCCTGCCTCACATGTCCATACATCGAGTAGAATTCCCTGCTGTTCTCCTCATGCCCGGGGTGCCTGACAAAGACAGTACTGCCGAGGAAATCATCCACGATACGAACAATCTGACCATCATACAACAGGGGAACCAGCGTGCCGGGTTCAAGCGTCAGCGACGAGCCGGATGACGAACGGTATGCATAGAGGTCAAGCCCTTCATGAGGGGTGTTTCTAGCAGTCCTCGAACCCCACCATGTGTCTGACGATCCGAAGAGCATGCCGGGAGTGAAGATCCATTCTCTGAAAGCGAGATGGTTGACGGCAGCCAACCGGCGGCAGAAACAGGACCTCCTCGCAGGCATGATCATATTATGCATACGGTATTATAGCCGAGCAGGAGTCTCTGTTGCCGAAACGCAGGGTGGCGGGTTCCTGACCCGAAGGGTGCTGATTGGGTGTCCCCCCAAATTGTTGACACTCAATCCGTTGTCTGATACGATTTGCCTAAGTACAACACAGAAAAAATACCCGGTATGGAGGAGAAAGCAGATGAGAAAGAGTTCCGCAATTTTGTTCGTACTTGCTGCAGTTATGATTGGCACCCTCGGATTTTCGATGCGGGCTTCCGCGGCAACCGTGTATGTCTCACCCCCGGATTTCTTTGTCGAGAGTTCTCCTGATCTGGTGGTGATACCGGGAACATATGTGTATCGTATACCTGATATAGACCTCGATATCTTTTTTTACCAGGGGTTCTGGTACCGGCCTTTTGAAGGACGCTGGTACCGGGCCAGGCACCATAACGGACCCTGGCACCACCTTGCTCACGGACGGGTCCCGGGCGGATTGTTAAGACTGCCGTCCGGATATCGCAGCATGCGCTACGAGCCCCACCACCGCCTTCATTATGGCGACCTGCATAAGAACTGGAGATTGTGGGAGCGGAGGAGACATTGGGACAGAGACGACAGATGGCGTGAGGGAAGAGATCACGGACGCAGGGATCATGACAGAGGTCATGATCGGGGGCATGACAGAGGACGAGACAGAGGACGCGACCGGGGCCATGACAGAGGCCATGACAGAGGCCATGATCGTGGTGGACATGGCGGACACCGGTAAAATGGGCCTGTCATTCCTTGTGGCTTTGATATGGCGGAAACCGGGATGAGCCGGATCATTTCCGCACCCTGATTTGTTCAGCCGGTGGGCCGTCAGCCCACCGGCTATTTCTTTGTTTTCAACGTATTCAGCACAAACTCCCGTTCTTCCTGCTCGGTCTTCAGTTTCCCCCTGAGTCTTTCATCAAGCAGCTGTCCGAAAATTATTGAATAGAGCGGGCCCTCCGGAATGCCCAGCTTTTTGAGGTCTCTGCCCTTCAGCGCCGGCCGCACCTTTTTCAGGGTAACCAGGAAGTTCGAAATATCTTTCTTCTTCTGGGGATCGCCTGTTGCGGATATGGCAAAGAGAATTGTCTCCAGAGGCAGGTGCTCCAGAAGGTGGTAGAGTTCGGCAGGATCTTTCACGGGCAGCCTTCTCAATATCTCGTCGGAAGTCATGGTGCTCCTGAGTATCATCTCAGTTATCCGGGGCGGCGGTGAAAGTCTCTTCAGCGCTTCATGGCGCTGTTCAGGGCTGAGGTCTGACAGAAGAGTCAGCAGGTACAGCAGGGTAATATCCGCCTTTTCATCAAGGTAGAGGAGGTTGTACCATGCCCTCGTCTCGCTGACTGATGTGAAGACCTGCTCAAGATGCTCACTGAAAGAAAGGTCTGCATGAATGACCTTCAGAAGATTGAACTCGGAAAGCCGTTTGAGTGTCCTGACAGGATTTGTCTCTCTGAAGGCGAGAATAAGCTCTTCGTAGAGCCTGAACCCGGAGAGTTTTTCAAAGAGGTCCATCTGGATTGCCGATTTTATCAGATTTTCGGTATGCTTGCTCAGCTTGAACCCGAAGCGCTCGGAAAACCGGATCGCCCGGAAGGCCCTCGTGGGGTCTTCGACAAAGCTGAGGTTGTGCAGTACTCTGATCGTCTTCTCCCTCAGGTCCCTCTGTCCTCCGAAGAAATCGATCAACTGCCCGAAGTCCTTCCGGTTCAGCCGTATTGCAAGGGTATTGATGGTAAAATCCCTCCGGTACAGGTCTTTCTTGATCGAGGATGTTACGACAGTCGGCAGGGCTGCCGGAGACTCATAATATTCCGTGCGCGCCGTCGCGACATCGATCTTTCTCTGGCCGAGGCTGATGGTTGCGGTCCCGAATTTTTCATGTGTCCGCAGGGAGCCCTGAAGCTTGTCGCCCAGTGCCCGTGCAAAGAGGATCCCATCCCCTTCGACCACAATATCGATATCAAGGTTTTCCTCGCGCAGCAGCAGGTCCCTGACAGAGCCGCCGACGAGGTAGGCATTATATCCCATCTCCTCCGCGGTCTTCCCTGCGACCTGCAGCATGGTGGAGACATCTTTGGGGAAACGTTCCCTGATCCAGGATGCAAGGTTGCGGCCCGGGGTGGTCCTTTCGGTCGTGTCTGCAACGTCGAGATGCCGCTTTCTCAGATAATCCTCATACAGCACCCTGAGCAGGTCGGTCCTGGTTATTGCCCCGACCAGGATTCCGTTCTCCATCACCGGCATGAAACGCTGGTTGTGCTCTATCATGCTTGTCTCGATCTCCCGCGTCGGGGTCTTTGTCTCCACCGTTAAGGCATCAGGTGTTGCAAAGTCGATGCAGCTGTTTTTCCTGAAGCCATGGAAGATCGCCTTTTCGACGACCTCCCGGGATATCAGTCCTGCGTAGGCCCCGTCCTTTAGTACCGGCAGAACATTTACCCCGTAGCGGGTCAGCATATCTCCGGCTTCCTTGATCGTGTTGTGGGACTGAATGGTGATGACCGGTGTTGTCATGATGTCTGCGGCGATCTTTCCCGGCCGTACATGCCGGGGAAGGAGGTCCCTGACCCTCTCGGTGACAATTGCCAACGATGCCTCCCGTACGGTGGCCGAGGCGGCCGAGGGGTGGCCTCCGCCCCCGAACTCCCTGGCAAGTTCTGAAACGTTCAGCTCCGGCACCCTGCTTCTGAAGATCATCAGGATTTTCCCCCCCATATCGAGCAGAAGGGCTACGGCGTCGACGTCCTCCATATCCATGATCTTATGGGCCAGGTGTGCTGCATCGCCGACATAGGAATCCCGCGAAGCCCCTGTAATTGCAACGCGGATGCCGCCAACGACAATGTCTGCAGAGGTCTTGACCAGTTCATTGAGGAGCTCGAGTTCCTCGATATTCAGATCTGCCTTCAGGTAGTTCGAGACGATGTTCAGGTTTGCACCTTTCTTCAGAAGATAGGCTGCAGCCGCGAGGTCCCGCTCAGTGGTCGACGGGTAGAGCATCGAACCTGTTTCCTCGTATATGCCGAGAGCGAGCAGGGTTGCCTCGATCGGGGACAGGGAGATTTGATCGTTTGCCTGCAGGAGTTCTACAAAAATTGTTGTTGTTGCGCCGACCTCGTCGACCCTTTCGACGTCGCCGCGGATATCGCCGGGCTCTATCGGGTGATGGTCGTAGATATGGACCTTCACCTGCGGGTTGCCCAGGCATTCCGCAAGGGCGCCGATCCGGGCAGGCTGCTTGGTGTCAACGACGATCATGCGCCTTACCTCTGCCGGCTTGATATCGCGGATCCGCCTGATGGCTGCTGGTTGAAACACCTCGATGAAGTCTCTGAGGTTTTTCTCCTGTGACCCCGGGAAGACGAGTGAAGCGTGCGGATAGAGCTTGAGCGCAGCGACCATTGACGCGAAGGCATCGAAGTCAGCGTTGAGATGGGAAGTGATTATTTCCACGGGCAGGCCGGAGACCAGGAGGACACGGGCTGTCTGCCTATCCGGAATAGACCGACACCTGGTTCCTGCCGCTGTTTTTTGCGGTAAACAGCGCGGTATCGGCATACGAGATCAGGTCATCATAGGTCTTGATCCTGGGATCGGGATAGGTCGCGATCCCGACGCTCACCGTGATGGTCCTGCTTCCCTTGAGGCTCTTGAACCGGTGGTCTTTAATGCATGCCCGGATCCTCTCAGCCTCGGCGGCCGCTCCCTCAGGCCCGGTTTCCGGGAGGAGCAGGATGAACTCCTCGCCGCCGTACCTGGCCAGGACATCACTCTTCCGCGAATGTCGCTTCAGCACCGAGGCGAACTCTCTGAGCACCTGGTCGCCGACCTTATGCCCGTAGATGTCATTGATCTTCTTGAAGTGGTCGATGTCGAGCATGAGGCAGCTGATCGTTGTTGCATACCGCTGGCTGCGGCTGAACTCCTGAACAATCCGGTGATAAAAATATCGTATGTTGTATATGCCGGTCAGGTAGTCGGTGATTGCCAGTTTTTCCAGACGTGTTTTTTCGTCTTCCACCTGCTCGAACAGAAAGGCATTGTACAGGGAGTTTGCCGAGGCGTGGGCCATGTTGTTCAGAAGGTTGATCTCATGTTCGGAAAAGGTATGCTGCGCCCGTGATGTGCGCAGGAAGAGCGTCCCGATAACCTTGCTGCGGTAAAAGATCGGGACAACAAGGATGGAGCGTATGCCGATGGGGGTGATCAGCTCGCGCACCTTTTCCATGATAGGGTCAGTAGAGACATCCCGGACAACAACATGTTTCTTCGAGGTCAGCGCTTCAAGTATTTCCGGATATTTCCTGAGACTGAGCTTTACCCCCCGGAACATCGGATCCTCAAAGCTGGCGACGACGAGCGCTACCTTGTGACGCCAGTCTATCTTGATGATTGAGCAGCGGGTGACGGGAATTATCTCGGCGATCTTTCTGACGATCCGGAAAAGCAGTTCCTTTGAGTCAAGGGTGTCGGAAATCAGCTGGGTGAGTTCTACGACAGCCTCGAGTTCCTTCCTCCTGAACTCGATCTTCTCGAGCATCTCATGTTCCTTGATGACCGCCTCGAGTTTGTGGGCAAGATCAATATCAATATAGGGGGCGAGGATATAGCATTTGGCCTGGTATTTTATTGCTTCCTGAATTCCCCTGCGGGTGTCGTCACCGACAAGAGCAACGGACGGATAAGTCCTGACCGAATCCCCCGCAGACTTCATGGCCGTTCCGGAGACGATGACCGCCGCAGGGTTGCTCTCCCTGACATGGTTGAGAAAAAATTTCGGATCGCTGAAATAGGACGGGACGTAGTTCTTTCTGGCCTTGAAGAATTTTTCGAAAAAAGGAAGAAATTTCTCGCTGTCCAGCAGCAGTGCTATCTCTCTCCGGTGCATAGATGCCTGTCCCCCCGACTTGTTTTCTTGATACCTATTATTACTATTTTGGCAGGGAGAGTCAAAGATATGGTGCTCATCTTTTGGGGAGACCAGGGCCCCGCCCCGGGTTTTTTTATGTTTTAAGGTGTTCGCTTGACATTTCCCCGTAGGAATGTATATACTTTTCCTTCGGATAAAGTTATGGGAACATATACAACATTTCATCCACATACGATTAAGAAAAAGAGGACTCACGGCTTCCTTGAGAGGATGAGCACTCCCGGTGGGCGTAATGTAATCAGGCGGAGAAGGAAAAAAGGACGGAAAAGACTGGGCGTATAACGCAGCCAAAGGTCTACCATCCCCTTAGGAAGAAGGGGGATTTTAAAAACGTCTTTGACTCTGGACTCAAATTTCCTTCGAAGTGCCTTGTTATATACGCAAAACCGAACGGACTCTCTTCCTGCAGGCTCGGGCTGGCTGTGGGCAGAAAAGTCGGAAACGCTGTTATCCGCAACAGGATAAAACGGCGTTTACGGGAGGCTCTGAAAAAGCGGCTGTCGGGTGTTGCCCTTTGCCAGGACCTGGTGGTCGTGGCGAGAGCAGCGGCTGCGGATGCGCCATTTTCAGACCTCGATAGCGCTGTCCTAAGGTCCTTATCCAAACTTGCACATGAAAATAATTCTGGTATCGATCATAAAACTATATAAGTATTTCATCTCACCGATCCTGCCCGGAAGCTGCAGGTTCGTCCCTTCCTGTTCTCAATATGCCATGGAGGCAATCACTCACTACGGAGCCATAAAAGGTCTTTATCTTGCTGCCAGACGCATCCTGCGCTGCCACCCCTGGCATCCCGGCGGGTTTGATCCGGTACGGTAAATTATGGACAGACAGGCACTCATCGCGATTCTTCTTTCTGCACTGGTCCTTATCGGATATCAGTTCTTTTTTGCACCCCAGCCGGGGCAGACGCCGCCTCCGGCGGCAGAAAAGGCTGCTGAAAAAACGCCTGCCCCTGAAGCGAAGCCTGCTTCTGTTCCGGCGGTTGCTGTTGCGGCAACCCCTTCTGCTGAAGAAAAGGAGATCAGGGTGGAAAATGATCTCTTTACTGCAGTCCTTTCGACAAAAGGTGGCACGATCAAACACTGGGAGTTGAAGAAATATCAGGACAAGAACAACAGAGATGTCGTGCTTCTCAATAAGCCGGGGGTCATTGCTGCCGCCGGCATCGGCGCCAATACGGGCTTTGACCTCTCCGGCGCGGTCTTCTCGTCCTCGTCAAAGGATCTGAAGCTCGGGCCGGACAATAAGACCGGCAAGCTTGTCTTTGAATATGCAAAGGACTCGGTCGCCGTGCGCCGGATCTATTCATTTCACTACGGGTCATATGATGTCGAACTGACCGACGAGGTGTCAGGTATACCGGAATACTGGATCACGATTGGTTCTGATTTCGGTATGGTGGAGAAGGATGATACGGTCCACGTGGGGCCGGCCCTGCTGACCGGGACCGACCTGAAGGAGATCTCGTCGGGCGACCTGAAGGAGCCGAAGGTCTTTAAGGAGAACCTCAGGTGGATTGCGCAGGAGGACAAGTATTTCTTCGCGGCCCTGGCTCCGGTGACTCCGATGGAGGAGGCCCGCGTATGGCTTCACAACAACAGTCCGGTGATCGCCTTCAAGGGAAAACCCGGACAGAATACCTTTCACCTGTACGCAGGACCGAAGGACCACGACAGCCTGGCGGCCCTGAACCTTGGTTTGGAGCACGTCATCGACTTCGGGTTCTTTTCGATCATCGCCCGTCCGCTTTTTTGGGTCCTGAAGTTATTCTACCGCTTTGTCGGAAACTACGGCTGGGCCATAATTCTTCTGACGATCGTCGTGAGGGTGCCGTTCATCCCGCTCATTAATAAAGGGCAGACCTCAATGAAGAAGATGCAGGATATACAGCCGAAGATGAATGAAATCCGGGAGAAATACAAGAACGACCCGAAGAGGATGCAGCTGGAGATGACAGAACTCTACAGGAAACACAAGGTGAATCCCGTGGGAGGCTGTCTGCCGATGCTCCTTCAGATCCCGGTCTTTTTTGCGCTCTACAAGGTCCTTCTGGTCTCCATCGAACTGCGACGCGCACCCTTCATGCTCTGGATAAGCGATCTCTCTGCTCCGGACACCCTTTTCGGTCATATCCCGGCCATGATCCCCCTTATCGGCGGCTTTGCCCTCGGTCCTCTGCCGATTGTTATGGGGATAACGATGGTCATACAGCAGAAGATGACCCCGTCGACCATGGACCCGAAGCAGGCGAAAATGATGATGTTTATGCCGGTAATATTTACGTTTATGTTTCTGAATTTCGCCTCCGGCCTCGTCCTCTACTGGCTGGTGAACAACATTTTTGGTATAGCCCAGCAGTTTGCCGTGAACAGAAAGATGGCCCGGCAGCAGGCCTGAGCTGCTCTCTTTTTCCCCTTATCTCCTCTGGCCTGTTACAATAATTACCGAATCCCATGAGTTTTCCTGACGATACCATAGCTGCTATCGCAACCCCTGCCGGACAGGGGGGCATCGGCATTGTGCGTGTCAGCGGGCCGGATGCCCTGGGGATTGGCGACCGCATATTCAGCCCCCGCAAGGCAGGACGCACGGTTTCGTCGGCAGCAACCTATTCGATCATCTACGGCGATATTCTTGATCCTGCTGACGGCTCCCGTGTGGATGAGGTGCTCGTTTCGGTTATGCGCGGTCCCTACTCCTATACGCGGGACGATATCCTTGAGATCAACGGCCACGGCGGCCTGATGGTCGTCAGGCGAATTCTCGATATTGTGCTGTCGCAGGGGGCACGGCTGGCAGAGCCGGGGGAATTTACCCGCCGTGCCTTTTTGAACGGCAGAATCAGCCTGACACAGGCCGAGGCGGTGATGGATTTGATTGCGGCAAAGACCGAGGAAAGCCGGCGCATTGCCCTCGACCAGCTCCGTGGGAGGCTGACAGAAAGGCTGGAGACGGCCCGTCAGGCGGTGATCGACCTGTGCACCCTTACCGAGGCCTGCATCGATTTCCCGGAGGATGATATCGGGACCGTGACGTCCGGGCAGATGGAAAAGGCGCTCGGGACCGTGCAGTACGACCTTGAATGCCTCTCGAAGACATATGATGAGGGCCGGTTCTTCAGGGAGGGGCTTGCGACGGCGATCGTCGGAAGACCGAATGTCGGGAAGTCCTCGCTCCTCAATGCTCTGCTTGATCAGGACCGGGCGATCGTGACCGATACGCCGGGGACCACCAGGGATTTGATCGAAGAGTGCCTGAATATCGGCGGGCTGCCGGTCAGAATTATCGATACGGCCGGGCTGCGGCACTCTGATGAAATGGTCGAGCAGGAGGGAATACGCCGGAGTCTCAGGGCGCTTGAGGGTGCCGACTGCATCCTGGCGGTTTTTGACGGAAGCATGGCCCTGGACCCCGGGGACCGCGACCTGCTCGGGAAGATCAGGGGCCGGAATGCGATTGTCGTGATCAACAAGACTGACCTTGAAGAAAAGATCTCATTTGGCGATGAGCTGCCGCTCAACACCCCCGTGGTAAGGATATCGACTCTCACCGGCCAGGGCCTTGAGGACCTGAAATCTCTTGTCATGACGACCAATCTCCGCGATTGGAAAGAGGAGCGGGAAGGCGTTGTGATCACGAACCTCAGGCAGAAACAGGCGATTGATCACGCGGTGTCCGCACTGCGGCGCGCTGCCGAAAACCTGCGGCGGAATCAGCCTCTGGAGATTGTTGCCCTTGAACTCCGCGATGCCCTTGATCAGATAGGTTCCATAACCGGGGTTGTCACCCCTGAGGCGATTCTGGATAAAATATTCAGTGAATTCTGTATAGGCAAATAAGGAGGATCCGATGAAATGCATAGAGGAAGTCAATAAAACCCGCTGTACCTGTACATACGAGCCCTGCGTCCGCAAATACCACTGCTGCGAATGCCTGCACTATCACCGCGGGAAGGATGAACTTCCGGCCTGCTTCTTTACGCCCGACTATGAAAAGACCTATGACCGGTCCGTCGGCAATTTTCTGAAGATGCGGGGGATATAGCTGATGAATACCGAAAAGACCAGAATCGTTTATGTTATCGGACACAAGAACCCTGATACGGATTCCGTATGCTCTGCGATCGGCTATGCCCACTTCAAGAATGTTACCGACCGGCGTTTCCTCTTCACCCCGGCCCGGGCCGGCAAGATCAACGAGGAGACCGGTTTTGTCCTGAAACGGTTTCATGTCCCGGTCCCGCAGGAGATCGAAAGTCTGGCCCCGACCGTCAGCGACCTTGACCTGAGGCGGCCGATATCCGCCAGGGCTCGGGATTCTGTCCAGGTTCTCATGAACCTCATGAAGGAGAAAAACGTGCGCTCGCTGCCGGTAGTCGATGAAAACGACCGGCTTGCGGGGATGGTCGGGTTGAAGGACGTGGCGATGCACTATATGGACAGCGTTGGGTTTACCGACCTTTCCCGGGCTCCGATCGACCTGAATATCCTGGTGCGGACGCTTGAGGGCCGTGTGGTGAGCAACCCCCGGCGTCTCGAATTCCTCAGCGGCAGGATCCATATCGCCTCGATGCAGAAGGGTACGATCCTGAACAGGGTCAGGCAGGGAGACGTCGTGATCCTCGGCGACCAGCATGATATCCAGCTTGAGCTGATCAGGGCCGGGTGCTCTGCGCTCATCGTGGTGAACAACACCCAGATAACCGCTGACGTGATAACCGAGGCCGAAAAACACGGGGCCCTGCTGATATCATCCCCTCACCATACGTTCTCGACCGTGCAGCTCATGACCCTCTCGGTGCCCGTGGAGTCGATCATGCAGCGCAAGAACCCGACGGTTGGTATCTATACACCTATCAACAGCCTCAGAAAAAAGGTCGTCGAGTCGGAATACCGTTCTGCGGTCGTGGTTGACAGCGATAACCGCCTGATTGGCTTTATCACCAGGACGGACCTGCTGACCCCGGTCAGAAAACGGGCGATCCTTGTCGATCACAATGAAGTCTCGCAGGCGGTGGACAGTATCGAAGAGGCCGAGATTATCGAGATCATCGACCATCACCGCGTAGGCGACATATCGACCGTGGCCCCGATCTTTGTCTATAACGATCCGGTCGGAAGCACCTGCACGGTGGTTGCCAGCGTCATGTTCCTTTACCAGGTCAACATCCCTGCTGAGATTGCGGGGCTGCTCCTGTCCGGGATCCTGTCGGATACGCTGATACTCACGCTCTCGACAACGACCGAGCGGGACCGTGAGGCAGCAGATAAACTGGCGGCGATCGCCGGGGTCTCGATCAAGGAGTATGGGAAGGAACTGCTCCAGGCGAGCATCAATATCCAGGGCAAGACCGCAGGAGAGTTGATTGCGGCTGATTTCAAGGAGTTCCAGATCAGCGGCAAGAAACTGGGGGTGAGTCAGATGATGGTCCTTGACTGCAGGGACATCGACCTGCGCGAGGAGGATCTCCTCGGGGAACTGGAACGTCTGCGTGTTACCTCCGGCTATGACCTGACCGTCCTTCTGGTGACGAACCCGATAAGCTCGTCCCATGAACGTGTGCTGGTGAAGGGAGAGGTCTGGATGGTCGAGAAGGCTTTTGATGTGAAGGTGGAAGACGGTACGTGCATTCTGCCGCGGGTGATGTCTCGGAAAAAGGATTTTATCCCGGCCCTCGGCCAGGCCCTCAGCATGAGCAGGACGGGATAGGTTACCTTCAGCCGGGATAATTTAGTATACTATAAACCTTCTTCCCGATCAGTGCCGATGTGGTGGAACTGGCAGACGCGCCGGACTCAAAATCCGGTGGGGGCAACCCCGTGAGAGTTCGATTCTCTCCATCGGCACCACAGCTCCCGAGATGATCGTATGTGTTAATGCCTGAAACGTATAAGTTTCTTTTATCGACATATTTCCTCCAATAATTTGCCCGTTGTCTCTGATATACTTCCTCAGTCATTAAATAGCAGGCATGCAGGACCGGCATGGCTGTCGAAGAACAGGTTCTGATAAGTCCAGCGTCTATCCGAGGCATAGTTTTTTATAACGGATCAGGACTGCAGGGGGTGAGATGGTGAGAATCGCTGCAAGGACCCTATACGTGTTGCTGGCTGGCTGCATCGTGATGCTTTTCGGCCAGGTCCTGACGTGGGGGGCGTATGACCAGCCGCATAACCTTGAGAATGCGGTGGATTGCGGCAACTGCCATTATACGAGCGGTGCCGGCGCCCCGCCTTCCTGGATGTCCCCCGGAAGTGACGATGACACGGTTAATAACCGCAGGTGTACCCAGTGTCATACCCTCTACCGGACCCATTCCGCCCTCTCCACCGGCAGCAGCCTGTGGCAGGAGAAGGGCGGCTGGATGGTCGAGTGCATCAGCTGCCACAACCCGCACTATCAGATGCAGTCCAAACGCTGGGGGGTTGTCAGCTATGTCGCTGCCGGTACTGTGGTGTCTGTTGGAGCATGGCAGGCGCTGACGAACGATACGGTAATCACCCTGGCGGCACCGCTGGCAGCCGAATACCAGGGATACTACCTGATCCCGAATACCGCATACCGCGGGTTTCTCTATAAGATCAAGACGCTGACAGACGGCCAGTCCCAGGTGACGGTAAAGGGGAAAGTGGGGACCGGGGCGGCATTTCCGAAGGCAGGTCCAGGGACTCCCTTTGCTATCGTCTATGCGCGGAATATCAAGGATATCATCAGTATTCCAAACCCCGGGAATGTTGTCGTGGGCTCAGCGACTGTCAAAATGTTCAGGCAGAGCGGCACACGGGGGCCGGGAGATGCCACGACGCCGGGGGAGAGCGTATGCTTTGTCTGCCACACGCTGGCGAGTCCTCCGGCCTCGGTATCAGACCACCAGAACTCGGGCCCCTGCACAACCTGTCATGCTCACGACGAAGGGTTCAAGGCAGCCTGTGACAGCTGCCACCAATACCCTCCGCAGACCAATGCGCATAAACTCCATGTGACGACCCTGCATTACTCCTGTGATGAATGCCATTTTGGGAATAATCATAATCCGGCCGGCATCTCAACAACGCCCGGTCAGTTTTTGGCTGTCTACAACCGTTTCAACGTTGACATTGGATTTGATCCCAACGGATTCAATTCAGACACAAACAACGGGACCGCCCTCGGGCTGCCTGCCTTTACACGCAACGGAACTTCAGGCCTTGCCACCTGCGCCAATCTTACCTGCCACAACCCCGATACGAAATTCACCGGCAAGGGGGTAGCTTCCAGCACGAATAACATCCCTGCCTGGGGCGGGACCATTGCTGTGTGTACCGCCTGTCATGCAACAACCGGCGCAGCTGATGGTGCGCGCAACAGCCACGGCCGGCATGAGAATTCGAGCTATAGCTCGAGGGTTGACTGCACCGGATGTCATGCTGCTGTCAACGTGATCGACCCGGAGACAGCGGGAACAGATGCCCGTCATGCTGACAAGGTGCTCCATATCGATCAGTCCGGCAATTACCCGGTGCAGGTCAATGCCAGTCTTCCAAACCGGACAGGTATCACGGCGACCTATACCGACGGTGCTCCCGGCACGACCTCCGGCAGTATCTGTTCTAATGTGTATTGCCACGGCGGACTTGGGTCCGGAACCAGTATCGGGTGGAATCGCACGCTTACCTGGGGTGTCACCAATGTCGACGGAAGTGGTAATTGCTTCTATTGCCATAAGTATGGGACTGACGTGCAATACGCCTCCAATAAATCCCATTTTGCCCATCTTGACCGCGCAGGCACCACGTACAAAAACGGTCCCCAGCTGAATGAATACAGTTGCGATACCTGCCATGCCACATCCGGCAGCGGGCCCTTGCATGCCGACGGACGGGTGGACCTGAAAGGCGCTGCGGACGGTGCCCTGGCAAATACCACTGCCTGCGACACCTGCCACGGCGCTGCGGCAGGCATTGCCGAAGCCAAGACCAATTGGCATCTTAATGTTGCGACCGACCGGCATCGTATCACCGACTGTCAGTACTGCCACAACAGCGCTGCTCCCGCTAACAGTAAGGTGGATGGCACCGGCATTCATGCGCCGGCCAAGGACTCCTATTACAGCACCGGGCACGGGAAAGCAGGCATTTTCAATGCTACCAATAATAACGGGCCTGCCTATGCCTGCACCATCTGCCATGATCAGGACAGCAGGCATATCGATCATGTCCCGGGGGCAGGGCTGCGATATAAGGCTGTCCCGGACGACGGGCTTGCTTACACATCACCGGCAACAGAGGTATGTCTTGACTGTCACAAGCCCGGACAGACGCTCAACGGAGCCCTTGGCAAGGATGCCCTCAGTGAGGCCTCTGTCCACTCCGGTGCGATAGCAGATGCCTACAACACAACATCGGCCGCAGCCTTTCCCGCCTATGGCGATAAGGGCAATTACGGCGTGAGCCCCGGTTATCAATGCAAAGATTGCCACGATGGCCACGGCACTACCAAGCTGGCGATGATCAGGCCAACGATAAACGGGAGGATCGGCGGAGGCGGGAATCCGGTAGCGGTTGCAGGTTTTGAGTCGACTGACCCGGATTTGACCGGTCTTGCCCCTGATGCAGCACCGGGTTCAGGCGTATGCGGCTCCTGCCATACCCCGTCAGGACCTGCCCATCCGGATACCCTGCATCCGAACAACCACCACCAGGGTGAGACGGGCAAATCCTGCATGAATTGCCATAACCACAAGTACAGCTTCGGCATTACCGGCCCGCATGCCCGGATTATCGATACGGTCGGAAATGCCACGGACAAGAATCTTGACTTCGGGAGCATTGTCGCAACGACACAGAAAGACCTGACTATAACGGTCAGAAACGCTGGGCATGCCGATCTTAGCCTCGGTGCTCTATCCTCCGGCAACCCGCTTGCAGCGCCGTTTTCTATCGTCAGTGATACGTGTTCCGGGCAGTCCCTGCCCCCGGCAGCTTCCTGTGCGCTTACGGTGAGGTTTGGACCCGCAGGTGCGGGCGTGTTTTCTGACAGTTTTGATATGCCCAGCAATGATCCTGACAGCCCTGCGGTCGTCAGCCTCAGCGGTACTGCTACGGATGTGGGGCCTGATATTGCCATTGCTGATTCAGCGGAGCCCGGTGATGACCTGACGATACCCTTCGGAGAGCAGTTGATCACCTCGTCAAAAGATCAGACTTTGACGGTTACCAATAACGGTGTGGGCAATCTGACCCTGGGGGCCCTTGCGTCAGCAGATCCGCTGGCAGCGCCTTTTTCCATACTCAATAATACCTGTACAACCGGTCTCGTGCTCATCCCCGGCGCCACCTGCACCCTGACGGTGCGGTTTGCACCGTCCTCCGGCGGCACCTTTAATGACCACTTTGACATTCCGAGCGATGATCCGGATGAAAATCCTGCCATCGTTATCGTCAGCGGTACCGGCGTCAGCCCTGTCTATGCGTATATCATGAGCCAGGGCACTTCCGCAAACAACTATACCGGGGCTGTTACAAAGATACGCACCTTTGACAACCAGGTAGTGCAAACGCTGCCGACGAACACCAGCTACCGGCATACCTATGTAGCGGTTACGCCGGACGGATCAAAAATATATACAAACTATTCAGGCAGCGATATCCTCCGCTCCTATAGCCCGGGGCTGGCTGCGCAGAATGTGACGCTGACCGCGTCAACCAGCTCACAGCATGAGGCCGCAGCGCAAAGCGGGGCGTATCTGTACGCTCTCATCAATGCGGATTCCAGCGTCTACACCAATTACCTTGCTGTCATCGATACGGCAAGCAATACCGTGATTTCCCAGACTCCGCTCGATACCGTGTATTATCTGAATATGTCCGGTCTTGTCGCCACTCCCGACGGGGCATATCTCTATATTCCGATAAACATATCGGGAGGACGGCATTATGTCTCAGTGCTGCGCACACTGGATCGGTCTGTTGCCGCGACCCTGGATATGGCATCACCGTACGGCATCGCTTTTTCTCCTGACAGTTCAAAGGCGTATATCGTCAATAGCACCGAAAACAGGGTCTCGGTCGTCCGAACCTCGGACTTTACGGTGACCGGTACGATTGACGTCGGTCCCGGACCAAAAAATATTGCCGCATCTCCCGATGGTGCGAAACTGTATGTTGTCAATGAAGCGGACAACACGATCAGTGTTATTGAAACGGCTACGGAGACGGTGGCGACGGTTATCGTGGTCACGCCTTCAAGCGGGACCCTTGGCAGTATTTCCATTACCCCTGACGGAAAATTGCTCTATGTGACGGTCCCCGCGGCAGATCAGGTCATGGTTGTACGGACTGACTACAATATGCAGGCCGGCTCCATACCTGTTGCCAGTTCCCCCTACAGTTATGGAAGATTTATTCAGTCGGAGGATCCGAACCTGATTCAGCCTGAGATTGCCCTGACTGATACCGTGGCCCCTGCCGGGGATCACGGGGTGAATTTCGGGAATGTTACGGTTAATCAGGTCTCCGCGGGCCAGACCATCACTGTCAGGAATGGCGGTGCAGCCAACCTGGTCATCGGCAGCATCGCTGTACAGGACCCGGTAACAGCACCCTTTTCGATTACGTCCAATACCTGTGGTGGACAGACCCTTGCGCCTTCAGCCACCTGCACGATAGGGGTCAGGTATTCCCCGACCGCCGAAGGCACTGTTTATGAGACCTTCGACATCCCGAGCAACGACCCCAATGAACAAATCGTGAGGGTCACGCTGAAAGGCACGGGCACATACCCTGATATTGTTGTAACTGACCCTGTTGTGCCGGCTGACGACAGTCTGCTGCCGTTCGGGAACCAGGTGGTGAATACCACCGGCAGCAGAATTCTCACTGTCAAAAATAACGGGGTCGGGAACCTTGTCTTCGGCAGTATTACCGCCAGCGCGCCTTTCTCGATCGACCTTGCCTCAAGCACCTGCGACAATTTCGGGGCGACGGGAATGACGACCGGCAGTACCTGCACGGTCTATGTCCAGTTTACCCCGATTGCTCAAACCGGGTACACAGGCTCGGTCTCAATCGCTTCGAATGATCCGAACAAGAGTCCCGTTGTCATAGCGGCCACCGGCACGGCGACGGCCCCTGCTCCGGACATAACGCTGACCGACCAGAATTCAGGGAGTTCGCCAGCGGTGACGTCGATGGATTTTGGCTATCTGGACTACCACGCCGGTTCTGCGACAAAGATCCTGTATATCCGCAATGACGGCTCCGCCGTTCTTAATATCGGGCCGCTCTCCCTCCCTGCCGGGCCGTTTACCGTTGAGGGCAATACCTGCACCGCACTGAATCCCGCGGGCATATGCGCGATTACCCTGAAATTCGCTCCTGCTGCCGGTATTGCCTATGAGGTATCCCTCAGCATCGCCAGCAATGACGCGGATGAAAACCCCGCAACGCTCACCATGACTGGCCAAGGGTTTGAGACGTCCCTGGCCTATATCCCAAACAGCTACACCCACTCAGGGATCTGCCGGTTTACAACCTGTACCTCCAGTAATACTGTTTCTCCGATCTATATCGGGGTTAATGCGACAACAGGCAGCCTGACCAACACGAACTTCGGGAACGCGGCAGTCTGGGATGGTGTGCTCAACAGTAACTCCATGCCCTTCGGGGTGGCGGCGACGGACTCCCGGATCTATATCACGGCGTCGGGATATAACCAGGTGTGGCATATCCCGGCGAAGAATACCTGGACGTTTGCTGCAGCCGGCAAGATAAATGTTGGAAGGGCGCCGAACGGAATTGCAGCGTCGGCTGATGGCAAGCGGCTTTATGTTGCAAACGCCGTCGACAATACCGTCAGCGTCATCGACCGGGCGACCCATACGGTCACGGCAACGATCGGGGTCGGATCCAATCCGCGGGGACTTGACGTGACGCCCGACAGTCTTTATGTATACGTGGCAAACGCCAGCAGTAATACGGTTACCATAATCCGGACGACGGACAATTCGGTTCTTGATCCGGTGACAGTAGGCACCGCCCCGTACGGGGTTGCCGTAGCTCCAAACGGCCAGCAGGTGTATGTAACCAATTACAGTTCAAACACGGTTTCCGTTATTGAGACCGCCACAAATACCGTGGGCCGGACAATACCCGTGGGACCCAGTCCCAGCGGGATAGCCTTTACGCCCGACGGCAGCTTTGCCTATGTGGCAAATACCCTCGGACCGTCGGTTGCAGTTATTGAAACAGCAGGAGGAACTGTCACCACGACAATAGACATAGCCGGTGCGATCGCATCATATCCGACCGGTGTCGCCGCAACCTCTGACGGCAGATACATCTACGTTGTAAACAATGCAGGGACCTCGGATTCCCTCTCTCTTCCGGGGTGGGTGACTGCGATCCGGACTTCGGACAATACGGTCGTGGCAACGGTGAATACTGATAAGGGGGCCAGAGGCTTCGGCAAATTCCTCATTCCGATGCATACTCCGAATATACAGGTCAGTTCCCAGAGTGTTTCTTTCGGACATGTGGTCCCCGGCAACAGTGCGCAGCAGACAATAACAATCACAAACACCGGTCCGGTGAATGCAAATCTTGTCATCGGCACTCTAGGGGCGATGAATCCCCTGGCAGCTCCCTTCTTTGTGGCGAACGACACCTGCTCGAACCGCACCATTGCGTCCGGTTCTTCCTGCACGTTTGACGTCCGCTTTTCTCCTGCAGCGGCGGGCGCCTTTGCCGAGAGTTTTGCGATCCCGAACAACGATCCCGAGGCCAACCCTGTTACTGTCTCGGTAAGCGGGCTCGGCAATAACCTCCCGGCAACTCCGGTGAACGTGTCGCCGGCCTCCGGGGCTGCGGGTGTTTCGCTCAGCCCGACCCTGGCCGCTGCCGACTTTTCTGACGCCGATGCGGGAGATACGCATCTGGCAAGTCAATGGAGAATCAGCACCGCCGGGGGAGCTTTCTTTGACGCAGCTGTCGTCTATGACAGCGGGGTTGTGGCAGCGGGTACAGTGCATGCGGTGGCTACTCCCGGCGCCTTTGGTACTACCTATTACTGGAGGGTGCGCTATCAGGACAGCAACGGGGACTGGTCTGCGTACTCAGGGGAGACCGCCTTTACGACCATCTTTAACGTTGCCCCGGACAAGCCGATGAACGTTGCTCCGGCAACAGGTGCCCTGGATGTTGTCCGGAAACCGGCACTGGAGGCCACGGCATTTGCTGACGGCGACGCCGGAGATACCCATCTTGCAAGCCAGTGGCGCATCAGCAGGGGCACAGGGGCGGCTTTTGATGCCAACATGATATACGACAGCGGCGCGACCACAGCAGCTGCGAACCATGCGGTAAGCACAAACCTGCCGGTCAATACCCTCTGCTACTGGAAGGTGCGGTATCAGGACAGCAAGGGAGTCTGGTCCGCGTATTCGGATGAAACCACCTTTATGACGATGAAGCTGCTCAGTCAGTGGCATCTTGACGAGGGAACCGGAACAGCGGCTGCTGATTCCGCCGGCAGCAACCCCGGTGCGATGACCGGCACGGGATTCTGGTCGGCAGGATATTCGGGCAGCGGACTTTCCTGTACCGGTGACGACAAACTTTCATGGGCATATGCAGAGGGGAGACCGGCAAACAACTTTACGCTTGAGGCGATGGTGCAGGCAACCTCAACTCACGAAGTCGAAGCTGAAAGCACGGCAGGGGCATTGGGGATTGCCGGACAGAAGTATCTCTTTGGTGCAAATTATTACGGGGCTCCCGATGCCGGCATGGGGGTCTCTGTCGGGACGAACGGCATTTCTGTTTATGAACACAGCGGAAGCTACATGCCGCCGCTCGCGGTTTATGATGCAACCCTGTCGCCGCTTTCCGGCTGGAACCATATTGTCGTTACGTATAGCGCCAGACAGCCGCGTATATATCTCAACGGGAGCCTGGTGAGGACCGGACTTGTCTCAACGAGAACAAACGTCTATGTCTCGACGTCCGTCTGTCGGGATGACTCTTCCTATGGTGCATTTGCCGGACTGGTGGACGAGGTCAGGATTTACGGGAGCGCGCTGAGTGACGCGGAGGTCCTGGCCCGCTGTCAGGCGACCGGCAGGTGTCCATGATTTTGGCCCGGGCCTCCTGAATCGCCGCGGTACGGTGCGACGCGGGCTGGACAGCTTTACCCCGTTGCGGTGCATGATGATATAATATGCAATGCAGAGAAAGCAGTCACCGAACGGTCCTGCGGCATGAGTATAGCCGAGGGGGCTATCCTTGTTGTCGACGACGATGAGTCTATCCGTTTCTACCTCTCGTCGTTGTTCCGCAAGCGCGGCCTTCCGGCCATCGTCTGTGACGGGGCTGCTGCGGCGCTCGGGATGTTGCAGGAAAACCCGGTTGCTTTGGTATTGTCGGATATAAAAATGCCGGAGGTTTCGGGGATCGAACTCCTCGAGCAGATTCAGCGTTTCAACGCTGAAATTCCGGTGATCCTGATGACCGGCTACGGGGATCTCGAAATCGCGATCGAAGCGGTCAACAAAGGCGCCTTCAGTTTTCTCACCAAACCCTTTCATCAGGAATATCTCATGACCCTGGTCAAACGGGGACTTGAACGATACGGCATGGTCCAGGCCGAAAAGAACTATACGGTCACGCTCGAAAATACGGTGATGCGCAAGACACGCGAGCTTGAGGACGCTGCCATAATGGCGAACAATCTGAGCATCGAAATTGTCCAGCGGCTTTCCGCGGTCGCGGAGTTCAGGGACAGCTATACAGCTGCCCATATCTCCCGGATCGGTTCTTATTCGCGCAGGATTGCCGAGACGATGAATATGTACAAGGATTTTGTCGAGGCGGTTACGGTTGCAAGCTCCCTGCATGACATCGGCAAAATCGGAATTCCTGACAATGTCCTCCTGAAGAAAACGGCCCTGACGGAGGAGGAGCGTGAAGTGATGAAGGAGCATACGGTCATGGGGCATAAAATACTCTCAGGGTCTCCCCATCCGACACTCCATATGGCCAGCTCCATAGCCCTGCATCACCATGAGACCTGGAACGGAGAGGGCTACCCCCGCGGGCTGAAAGGCAGGGACATTCCGATTGAGGCGCGCATTGTGAAGCTTGCCGACGAGTACGACGCGCTGAGAAACGTCCGCTCCTATAAATCCTCCCTCTGCCATGAAGAAGCCTACCGGATCATAACCGAGGGAGACGGCAGGACGTCCCCGCTTCATTTTGATCCCGAGGTGCTGGAAGTCTTTGTTTCGATCGCCCCGCAGTTTGATGAGATATTCAGCACCAACCAGGATTGCAGACCGGGTGGTGACTGAACGCTTTGCGGTGCGGCACGTCTAGGCCCTGGGGTGCTTGAGAAACGTCCCCCTTTCGTACTCATCGAAAGCGGTTTCTAGCTCCTCCCGCGTATTCATGACAATAGGCCCACCCCAGGCTACCGGTTCCCTGACAGGGTTCCCCGAGATCAGCAGAAAACGGACTGCAGAATCTCCGGTCTCAATATCCACGGCGTCGCCGCGGCTTTCATACAGCACCAGGTGTTCTGCCCCGGTCAGCATCTTCTCCGCGGCAGAATTCTGCCGTCCGAAGAGCGCCTGTCCCTCTATGATATAGGCAAACACAGTATGATTCGGGAGTACGCTATGCCTGAAGCTGCTTTTCGCGGGGACCGAGATATCCAGGTACCCGGGATCGATGACAATGTCCCTGACGGGTCCGCTGACGCCGTTGACCGAACCGCTGATGATGCGGACCCTGGCCCCGGAATCCAGTGCGATCTCGGGAATATCGGTATTCTTGACGTCGCGATAGCGGGGGGGCATCATCTTGTGAGACGACGGAAGATTGGCCCAGAGCTGGAACCCCCACAATCTGTTGTCAGCATCGCCTTCAGGCATCTCCTGGTGGATAATGCCGCTTCCTGCGGTCATCCACTGGACATCGCCGGATGATATTGTCCCGCGGTTCCCCATGCTGTCGCCATGAGCCACGTCACCCTGCAGTATGTAGGTGATCGTCTCAATACCGCGGTGAGGATGCCAGGGAAAGCCGGCGAGGTATTTTTCCGGTTCATTGGAATGGAAGTCATCGAGGAGAAGAAAAGGATCAAAATCCGGGACGTGGTGATAGCCGAATACCCTTTTCAGGTGAACGCCTGCCCCTTCGATTGTCGGGACCGCCTTCAGGATTGCCTTGATGGATCTGACCCTTGCCATGATGCACCTCCCCGTCGAGATTCAGGGAGACACCCTGGCCGGACTGCTCCCTGATGTTACTATAACACGTTGGCTGCAGGGCCGGTTATCAGCCTGCAGTTATACGTGGTTCCGCAGGCTGAGTTCCGCAGGATGGGGGTGAAGATAATATTGCCTCTTCAGATACGGTTCGTCATATTTCCGGACGTAATGCCTGAGCAGGACGATCGGGACGATGAGGGGCAGGAGGCCCCGGTGGTAATCTCCGATAACGTCGAGGAGTTCCTTTTTCTCCTCAGGGGTCAGCTGCTTTTTGAAATAACCCATCATATGCTGCAGCACATTCGTATTCTTTCTGGCTGTTGCCAGGAGCTTCAGAGCCTCCATCATCAGTCCGAGATAGCTGTCGCGGAGGGTATCCGGCTTATAGTCCCTTGCATGTGCCACCAGTCTGCCCATCTCGGTGTAGTGGCGGGTGCTGTGCGCTAGCAGGATGAGTTTATGGTCTGAATGGAACTCGACCAGGCCCCTCAGGCTGCCGTCTTCCTCGACATATTGCTTCCAGCGTCTGTAGACAAAGAGCCTTTCAATAAAATTCTCTCTCAGGCCGGGATCGTTGAGCCGCCCCTCATCTTCAACAGGCATCAGGGGAAAACGTTCCATGAAGGCCCGGGCAAAGATGCCGACGCCCGTTCTTGAGGGACTGCCCGACGAGCCAGCGGATACCCCATACACCTTGACGCCCCGCATTCCCGAACTCGGAGATTTGCTCTTGAAAATAAAGCCGCAGAGATCTTCTCCTGCGAGCTTTTGCACCCGGCGCCCGGCCCAGAGCTTCAGGCGCTCCGTCTGATCAATGCCGGTCCTGACCGTCACGAGACGGGGAGCGTCCGGATTGCCGGTGAGCCGCATGGCCTCACGGGGAACGGGCAGGCCGCACTCCACCTCGGGACAGACCGCTACCCATTCGACAAACTGTCCCAGCGTGTCTTTCAGGTAGTGGTCCAGTTTGTGCCCGCCGTCAAAGCGGACCTTTTCGCCCAGGAGACAGGCGCTGATCCCTACCCTGATCTTTGGTTCCATGTGGAGTCGTCTCCCCTTTCAGTACATATCGTCGTGTGATACATGGTGGACAGATACTGTTGATAGTATATCAGCTTATTGACAGTCACTGTAGCGAACCCGCACCAAAAACAGCCGTTGCTTTGACTCTCCGGGTGCGGCACGGGTATAATCAAAACTGCGATGCGGCTCAAATTAATTATTATTTTCACCTTTTTTGCGGTCCTGGCCGGAGTTCTTGCCGGCGGCTATTTCGCCATAGCGCGGGGCATGCCGTCGATCGAGGAGCTGAAGACCTTCAACCAGATTGCGGGGACAAAGATTTATGCGGACGACGATACCCTGATCGGCGAGCTGAAGGTTGAAAAGGGTATTTTTATCCCGATTGAGCGCATCCCCAAAAACATGATCAATGCGATTGTGGCGGTTGAGGATTCCCGGTTCTGGAAACATAAAGGGGTCGATTATATAGCGATAGCGAGGGCGGTTGTTCAGGACGTGATCCATGTCAGCCTGAAGCAGGGCGGGTCCACCCTGACTCAGCAGCTTGCAAAGGTGGTCTTTCTCGGCCCTGAGAAGACCCTGAAGAGGAAACTGATGGAGGCGGCCCTTGCCTTCAAGATAGAAAAGACCCTCAGCAAGAACGAAATCCTCGAACTGTATCTCAACCGGGTCTACTTTGGCCATGGGGCCTACGGGGTTGAGATGGCCTCAAAGGTTTATTTCGGAAAGTCGGTCAGGAACCTGACCCTCGGCGAGGCGGCCATGATCGCCGGTCTGGTAAAGGCCCCGACGATTTACTCCCCGTTCAACGATCTATCGAAGGCGAAGGAACGTCAGTCGGTCGTTTTGATGCGGATGGAGGAGGAAGGATACATAAAAAACTCTGAACGGGACTATGCCTATGCGCAGCCGCTGTATCTTTCGAGCCTGAAAAAAGGGGTTGAGGCGAATACGTATTTCGTGGACTATATCAAAAAATACCTGGAGGATAAATACGGCGAGGAGATGGTATATAAGGGCGGCATGAAGGTGTATACCACCCTCGACCGGGGCATGCAGAGCGCCGCGGTCAATGCGATGCAGTCGGGGCTGCGCGAGGTTGATAAACGGAGGGGCTGGCGGGGCCCGCTTGACCACAAAAAAGGCGTGGACTTCGAAAAGGAGCTGAAGAGCAAGGAGTTATCGACAACCGTTGTGATCAATCCCGGTGATATTTACTCCGGGCTCGTCCTGAGCGTTGCGGACAAGGAGGCGGTCATCAAGACCCGGGGCGTGCTCGGGAAACTCTCTGTCAGAGATGCCCAGTGGGCGGCGAAGGTCCTGAACACAAAGGATGGGACGTCGAAGATGATCCAGAACTTTACCCTGACAAGGATTCTGAAGCCCGGGGATATGGTCAGGGTAAGCATCAAGAGTATTCAGAACAGGAATGTCCTGCTGGCGCTGGAACAGGACCCCGAGGTCGAGGGGGCGCTTGTCTCGGTCGAGCCTCATACAGGATTTCTCAGGGCCCTCGTCGGCGGTTACGATGTGACAAAGAGCGATTTTAACCGGGCCGTGTATGCGAAACGGCAGCCCGGCTCGTCCTTTAAGCCGGTCATATATGCTGCTGCCATGGACAATGGCTTTACTCCGGCGAGCATTATCAATGACGAACCGGTAACCTATATGGGGGGGCCGAAGGGTTCCTGGAGCCCCGAGAACTATGATCATAAATTTTATGGGCCGACCCGCCTGCGTGAGGCCCTTACCTATTCAAGAAATGTGGTCACGGTGAAGCTGGTGGATGCGATCGGGATTGATAACCTGATGAATTTTGCGAGGACGGTCGGCATTCAGGGGGAGATCCCGCGCAACCTCAGCGTTGCCCTGGGGTCATTTAATGTTACCCCGTTTGAAATTGCAATGGTCTATAACGTATTCGCAAGCAGCGGGATGAAGGTAAAGCCGGTCTCGATCAAGTATATCACCGACCGGAAGGGCAGGGTCCTTGAGACGAACGAGCCTGAGTCTGAACAGGCGATCAGCCCGCAGACCGCCTTTCTGATAACCTCGATGATGGAAGATGTCGTGAAATACGGGACGGGCTGGAGGGCAAAGTCCCTCGGCGTACCTGTGGCGGGAAAGACAGGGACAACAAATGACTATAAGGATGCCTGGTTTGTCGGGTATACCTCAAACCTTGTGACGAGTGTCTGGGTAGGTTTTGACAACTCCCGGCCCCTGGGTTCGCTCGAGACGGGAGCACGTGCAGCCTCACCGATCTGGGCCTCGTTTATGTCGAGCGCGGTTCGTGGTCAGGCCGAACCGTTTACCCAGCCTGAGGGGATTGTCACGCATGCTGTCGATCCGAAATCAGGTCTGCTGTCCCGGGACGATGCAGGCCTGAGGGAATTTTTCAAGGAAGGTACCCAGCCGAAACAGATTTCGCCGTCGAGATCCGTCTGGGAAATAAAAGACCCGTCTCAGTTCAATTTCGATTAGGATCAGTATCAGGGCTGCCGGGTGCGGTAGTTCTACTTCTTGGCCTGTTTGGAGATATACACGATACAGTCCTCACAGATCCTGCCCGAGGCTGTATTGCAGATCATCCGGTTCAGCTCCCAGCAGGGCTTTGTCTTGTCTATGAAGGCCGAGCACTTGCTCTTCCGCTCGTCTGGACAATTGGTAATGTCCCAGCAGGGTGCATAATCGAGCAGCTTTTTGATGCCCTCGATACTGATCTTCTGGTGGTGGATGAGATCCCGCAGAC
The DNA here is from genome assembly GCA_964499365.1 of uncultured Thermodesulfovibrio sp. Classification (GTDB taxonomy): domain Bacteria; phylum Nitrospirota; class Thermodesulfovibrionia; order Thermodesulfovibrionales; family UBA6898; genus PALSA-1316. Next base: position 6,733 of record CAZCKU010000017.1, on the reverse strand, counting down.
AGCGAAGCCATTTGATGTCATTCTCCGAGTAAAAGCGGTTCTTATTCCGCCGGGCGGGCTTAATGAGGCCATGCTTTTCATAGAGCCGAAGGGTCTGGTCGGTCGTCCCGATCAGTTCAGCAACAATGCCGATCGGGTAGAGCGGCATGTCCTGTTTTTCAGCATCACTGATGTCTTTTTTTGTTTTCGTATGGGCCATGATATGTTCTGATAACGCTGCTGTAATGCTTAATAATTGTAATTATTAATACATTATCAAATTAAAAAATGCAAGTATTTTATTTTTTAATTTGACAATGTTCAATATGGTTAGGTAATATCTGTAACGATTTAACCTGAGGAGGACGTCCTGTTATGCATGAAGAGAAACTCTTAATGGATATATTTGTCAGTGCCGAAGTTGTCCCGCATTTCGTTTCATACGCCCTGCTTGCATCCGCAATCCTGATCATCGTTGCCCTGCTGGTGAGACGTTCGCTTTCCCTTATCCCGCACGGCATACAGAATTTCATGGAAACGATCATCGAGACACTCCTGGCACTGTGCGAGGAGAATATCGGCCACCACTGGGCAAAGGCTTTTTTCCCCCTGGTCGCCACCGTTGCTCTTTTTATTGCTGTCTGCAATTTTATGGGGCTTATCCCGGGCTTTACAGCCTCGACGAGCAATATCAACACGAACGCGGCCATGGCGATCCCGATCTTTCTGGCGACACACATTTTCGGCATCAGGGTTCACGGATTTTCGTACCTGAACCATTTCCTCGGCCCCATTCGTAACATCTATGCGCTTCCGCTGATGCTGCTGATGTTTGTGATCGAGTTCATCGGTCACCTAGTCAGGCCGGTTACCCTCACGGTCAGGCTTTTTGGCAATATGGTTGCGAAGCATTATCTCCTCGGCGTGCTGCTGATGTTGGCACCGATGTTCCTGCCGGTTTCGATTCTGGTGCTCGGTGTGCTGGTTAGTGTTATCCAGGCATTTGTCTTTACGCTGCTGACAGCGCTTTATCTTGGTGGTGCCGTTGAAGAGGCACATTAATTCAAATTCCTTGAGAAAGGAGGAAGTGGTATGAAAAGAATTATCGCATCTGTATTATTGGTACTGTCGCTTGTTGTCCTGATGGCTCCTGCTGTTTTTGCTGAGGAGACTGCTGCTGCAGCCGTTGCATCGCCCGCAGACGCAAAGCTGAAGTATTACGGGGTTGCAGCCCTTGCATGCGGACTGGCTATCGGCATCGCTGCACTGGGCACCGGCATTGGTCAGGGCCTGGGCCTGAAAGGAGCAACCGAGGGCATAGCCCGGAACCCCGGAGCATCCGGCAAGATCACGACGACCCTGATCATCGGTCTTGCCATGATCGAGTCTCTGGCGATCTACGCACTTGTCGTTGCACTTATCCTGCTTTTTGTGAATCCGTTCAAAATATAATTTTTTTCGGATATACAGGCAATAAAAAAGGGTCATTGTGACCCTTTTTTATTGCCTGTTTTGAAGCCCCGCCGCTCAGGCTGCAATGTAACCCTCAATTCCAAATTTCGTTATTGACAAATCCTGATGTTTATGATAAAACAAGACTATAAAGGTCCTGATTAAGATATTTATCACGACAGTCTTTAAGCTTTTGCGAAGGCTTTTTTATCAATAAAGGTGTTTGGTTGGGGTGCCTCGATACGGCATCCCGGTATTATTGAGTTACCCATAACAGGAGGTGCACTATGTCGGAAGCGGTGAGCAAGTATGAATACATTAATGATTTTCTCTATTTTGTCGTACGTCCGGAGAGCAGGGAGGGGAAAGAGGTCCTGATCATGTGCTCGGGGGTGAATCTGACCCGTTTTTCTCCCATAACGCGGAACAGGTACGGCATTGGCGGCAATCCGATCCTGAGCGGACTGCAGCTGGTCAAGTACGATGTATGCTCTCTTGCACTCTCAAAGGGTGCTGTTCCCCGGGACATCTGGGGGTATCATTGTGATGGTATTGCGCCGACTAAAGAGGCATGGTATGCCGAGCCGCTTCAGATTGAAAATGCCGGCAACTTGTCCCCGGAAGAAATTATCAGTTTTGGTGTGCGGGATCTGCTGCAAAGGGTGGTGTCCTGCACCCGGCTGGGTTTCGAGGTCCCGGAGACAGTACCTTCTCCGGCAGAACTGCAGGAGTATCTGGAAGACCTGTGCAGGGCAATGCCAAAGGCCGCCTGAAATACCGGACGTATGGCGTTATGCCAGCATGACGCCATACGTCAGCTTCCGGAAACCCCATGGGCTGAAGTCATCTTCTCAGCTGCTCGTACATTCTGGCGTTCTCGATGGCTATGCCTCCCTGCTCGGCCATTGCGACGGCAACGTCGATTTCGTCCTGACTGAAATTGCGATAGGTGTCTGTCAGCAGCCGCATGATTCCGATGATCCTTTGTCTGACGACGATCGGGATGACGAGCATGCTTCTGATCCCTTCCTCCCTCGCTTCGTCCTGGTACGCAACCCGCGGGTCTGTCGTTGCGTCAAATATGGCCACCGGTTTTCCGTCAAGGGCGAGTGAGATGCTGTCGTCCGCTTCAATCGGGCCCCGGTTGAGATACTTTTCGCTCAGCCCGCATGATGCGGCGAGCACAAGTTTTTTGCCGGACTCATCCAGCAGGCGTATGGTGGCGGCCCTGGTAGACATAATCTCCGGGATCTTTCTGATGATCGTGTCGAGCACCTCCCTGCTGTCGAGGGTTGAGCTGATGACCTTCGAGACCTCCTGGATCGCCTGGAGGTACCGGACCTGCCGGTACTGTTTTTCGTACATGCGGGCGTTTTCGATTGCCGTGCCGCACTGTTTTGCCAGTGACGCTGCGAAGCCAATCTCCTCCTGCGTGAACTCCCTCGGATGGCCGGTCAGCAGCCGGAGGACCCCGATTACCTTGCCGCGCGCTATGATCGGAAGGGTCAGCATGCTTTTGATGCCCTCCTCCACGGCCTCTTTTTTATACCTGATTCTCGGGTCGGTTGCCGCATCGCCGATGGCTACCGGGCTTTCTCTCAGGGCTTCCCTGATATTTTCTTCGGTATCGACCGGACCTTTGTTGAGATATCGGGCGCTCAGGCCATAGGCGGCAACGAGCTTCAATTCCCTGCCGGAATCGTCCAGCAGCCGTATGGTCGTTCCCTTGAGATTCAGGACCTCGGGGATTTTTTTTACGATCAGGTCGAGGACCTCTTTCACATTCAGCGTCGAGCTGACGGCATCGGTCACTGCCTGAAAGACGTTCAGGTATTCCTTTTCGCGCGTCACCGATTTCTCGAATATGCGGGCGTTCATGATGGCAATGGCTGCCTGCTCCGCAATGGCGGCGACAAATTTCAGGTCCTCGTCAGTATACGAGACAGGTTCTGCGGTATACATCCTGAGCACGCCGATGACCTCCTCTCTGAAGCGCAGCGGAATCGAAAGAATGCTGCGGATACCCTCTTTTTCGGCCTCCTTGCGGTAGCGGGCATTTTTGTCGGCAGTGATGTCGTATATGGATACCGGCTTGCCGGCGAGCGCGTCGTCAATACTCGCGTCATAGTCAACGGGCCCCTTATCAGCATATCCCCGGCTGAGACCGTGGTAGGCCGCAAGTTCAAGCTGGTTGGTCTCCTTGTTGAGGAGCCTCAGAAGGCTGGCCTTCACATTCATCACCTTGACCACATTGGTCACAATAAGCTTCAGGACCTCATCAAGAGAGAGGCTGGTGCTGATTGCCTTGCAGATCCCCTGGTAACTTTCGAGGTATATCTTTTTCGAGAATATCTTTTCAGCACACGCAGGGCACATCGAGTGGGTGAAGTCGCCGAAGCCCTCCCCGGTGAGGAAAGACTCAAGCTGGTCCCATTCGTCACTGTCGTTGCGTATTTTCTTGCACCACCCGCAGATGGGGATCAGCCGATCGATCTTTTCATGACGGATCTGGAAGAGTCTCAGCGCCTTAAAGTCGGATACATTTCTGAAGGCAATGACGATGCCCTCCAGCTTTCCGTCGGCATAGAACGGTGCGATATGCTCCTCGACCAGGAGCTTTCTGCCGTCTTTTGCGTTCAGAAAAAGGTTTCTCCGCAGGGGGGCAGCAGCCCCGGCGATGGCGGTGAGCGGGCAGTCCGAGTCGCAGATGGCGTGACCGCCTTCGCCCTCATGCTTCAGGAGATTGCCGGTACAGCTCTTACCCGTCATCTCATCGGACGTGAAACCGGTTATTGTTTCGGCGCCTTTGCTCCAGAACTCGATCCGGCGGTCGGTGTTGATGACGTACATTCCGTCAGGATTGCTGTTGAGCATCTGGAGATATCGTTTTGATTTTTTGTCGAACATCGGGTTCCCCGTATGAAATATTGAATAAATTACACGCAAACCTATTATAATGAATGGCGAGCGCTTAATAAAGGTTATCGGCCATGGATTTTCACCGTTACGCACAATTAAAGGAGACCGCCCTGCAGACCGCATGCAGGATCGGCAATCCCCTGTTCTATGAGCGGCATGAGAAAGAGCTACTCCTGTCGTCGGCTTTTTTTGAGTCGAGCAGTGTCATATCCCGGTGCCTGCAGCATCTTGATGAAGCGAGGCTGCACCCTGCACACGGGATCCTGCATTGTGAAAAGGTCGCACGTGAGGCAGGGGCAATTCTTCTCATCGAGCGGCGGGAGCGGGGGCTCGATGACACGGACCGGGACGCTTTGCTGTTGACTGTCCAGATCGCGGGCCTTTTCCATGATATCCGGCGGAGTGAGGCGGATCACCCGGTAGCGGGCAGCCGCGAGGCGGAGCGCATACTCAGGGACTTCGACATGGCGGAGCGGTATAAGCAGTATATCGTCGCCGCGATCAGAAATCATGAGGCGTTTAAAAAGGTGCTCGGCTCGGCGGATGAACCTGCCCGGCTGGTGAGTGATTGTCTCTATGATGCTGACAAGTTCAGATGGGGTCCTGATAATTTTACGAAGACGCTCTGGCTGCTTACCGAGTCCTTCAATATACCGCTCAGGAGACTGTATCAGGATTTTGAGGAAAAGCTGGAGGGCATCGGCAGGATCAGTGAGACGTTCAGGACAGATACGGGCAGGAAATACGGGCCGGAGTTTATCTCGCTCGGCTTAAAGATCGGAAGTGAAATCTACCGGGAAATGTGTTCCATGATGGAGTCATCATAACATGCTACTTATTACGGAGCTGAAGGGTCTGCAGCAGCGCTTTACGAACAGCATTATCACGCTGGGGAATTTTGACGGCCTCCATCTCGGGCATCAGGAACTGATCAGGATGGTGATCAGCCGTGCGAAGGAGACGGGTGCCCTCAGCATGGTCGTCACCTTCAGGCCACATCCCTTGAAGATCCTTTGTCCGGAAAAATGCCCGCCGCTGATCAGCATTTATGAGGAGAAGATCAGGTTGATCGAAGATCTGGGGATTGATGTCCTGGTGAAAATACCCTTCAGCCTTGAGTTCGCCGGCATGACCCCGGAGGCCTTTGTGAAAGAGGTCCTCTGCGGGATGCTCGGTGCAAAGGAGATATTTGTCGGTGCGAACTACCGGTTCGGCAGGGAAAGGAAGGGTACGGTCCAGACGCTGCGCGACCTCGGCAGGGAATGCGGGTTTGCGGTGAGGGAGGTCGGTCAGATATCGCTGGACGGTGAAGTGATCAGCAGTACGCAGATCAGGCATCTCCTGAAAGACGGCGAAGTAGGGCAGGCAGCACGCCTTCTCGGCAGGCCTTATGCGATTACCGGGATCGTTGTCAGAGGAGACGGCAGGGGCAGGACGCTGGGGTTCCCCACGGCCAATATCGCGCCGAAGCACGCGATCATCCCTGCGCACGGCGTCTATGCCGTGAAGCTCTTTGTCCGGGACCGCTTGTATGACGGCATCGCAAATATCGGGATCCGGCCGACGTTCAGCAAGGAGACGCTCTCGATCGAGGCATATCTTTTTGGTTTTGACGAGGACATCTACGGAGAAGAGATATCCGTTTATTTTTTTGAAAAAATCAGGGATGAGAAGAAGTTCGGCTGTATCGGTGACCTTGTTTCGCAGATACGGCAGGACATAGAGCGTGCGAAACAGCTGCATGAAAAATATTCCGAAAAAAGATAGCAAAAGCAGTCCAGACATGTTATCATAATTTCGTAGGCGGATACCCTCCAAAGATCCCCATTTTTGAACATCCGCCTACGTCCCCAAGGGGCAGGCCTTTCCCCGATCCCCAGGCCTGCCCCTTACTTTTGCCTTCTTCCGACTGCTTCCCGGCATGTCCTGCCGCCGGAATTGCTGCACAGGTCGGTAATCTTCCGAGTTGCCGGACAGGTGAAACGGTGATTTTAATCTGGTGGCTGGGCAAAGAAAAAGAGCCATACGCCGGAACCTTGCTGCTTCCGGCCGGTTCAGGCAGTGCCCCGAGGAAAGGGCTACGCCATCCGAACCTATGGCTCCAGACTTTCAGGAGAGATATCCAGCTCCGGGAAGAGGAAGAGCATTTTTTAAATATGGGTGCTTTGGCGGCTGCTTAAGGCTTCCTCCCGCAAGAGGCATGCACACCGCAACCAACTCCCGCCCCCTGGCCAACAGGTTGTTCCTCTTTCTTTCCCGGAACCAGAGCCCGTAAGACTTCTCTTTCCTAATTTCATTTTACCTCGCCATACGGGCTAGGTCAAGCCAATGTATGAGTTACAAACATATTCGACATTGCACCATTTTCGACCAAGGCTTGGAT
>CAZCKU010000016.1:0-104549 GCA_964499365.1 uncultured Thermodesulfovibrio sp. | reverse complement strand
ATGCGGCCGGCAATAACTCTGCAGCATCAGCCCAGGTCTCGGCAACCACACAGGCAAATCCTGTCGCAGCAGCACCGGTCGAGATCATCATCGACAACGGCGCTGCCGGGACATCGTATACCGGAACATGGTCGACATCAAGCGGTACGGGTTCGTACGGGGGCAGTTCAGTCTGGAGCCGGAACGGTGCAACATATACCTGGAAGGCGACCCTTCCGCAGAGCGGCACGTACAAGGTGTATATGCAGTGGTCTGCCTATTCTTCCCGGTCCACCGCAGCACCGGTCACTGTTGCGTATAACGGCGGGTCAAAGACCGTTACGGTGAACCAGCAGCAGAACGGCGGCACGTGGAACCTGGTCGGGACATACACCTTCGATGCTGCAAAGGGCGGGACGGTAACGCTCTCAGCACCGAACCCGTCACCGACAAGCTATTGCGCAGATGCGGTGAAGTTCGTCTACACGCCGACGGCAGCGCCTGCTGCCGAGATCATCATCGACAATGGTGCAGCTGGGACCTCCTCAACCGGGACCTGGAGTATATCAAGCGGTACAGGTTCCTACGGTGGAAATTCACTCTGGAGCCGGAACGGTGCAACGTATACCTGGAAGGCAACCCTTCCGCAGAGTGGTACCTACAATGTCTATATGTGGTGGTCGGCCTATTCGTCGCGGTCTACCGCAGCACCGGTCACCGTTGCCTATAACGGCGGTTCAAAGACCGTTACGGTGAACCAGCAGCAGAACGGCGGCATGTGGAACCTGATCGGCACGTACAGCTTCGATGCCGCAAAGGGTGGGTCGGTAATGCTTTCTGCCCCGAACCCGTCACCGACGAGTTACAGCGCTGACGCGGTGAAGTTCGTCTCAGTTCCTTAATAAGCTGGTCCGTAGCAATACTCTCAGCCAGGCGTCCTGCCCCGGGATCAGACCGGGGCAGGACGCTTTTCTATTGTAAGGGGTTCGCCCTGATATCCTCTCCCTGTACTATCTTGGCGGGGTTAACCATGAACAGGCTTTCTGCAAGCTCCCTGCCGCATTTTCCCGATACCGTCTCGTAGGCGTGGGACAGGACCGGTGGCCGGTGCCTGGTGTCATGGGCGTCGGAGGCTACCACGTGGATATACCCCTTTTTTATTAACATGAGGGAGGAGCTGCACAGGTCACGGCTGGTGATGCTCATTGCGGTCATCTGAAAGAGGGCGCCGCAGCGGATAAGGCGTTCCATAATCGAGAAGTCCCTCCGTATCGGCATATTACGTTCGGGGTGCGCAATGATGGGGATTATATCCGACTGTGCCAGACCCCTGACAATGGCTTCGAGCTGTGTCAGGGGCGGGATTACATATGCAGGCAGTTCCAGCAGCATATAATGCTTATTGTTAATCAGCGGCAGTTCCCTGCTGCAGACACGGGCTGCAAGGTCCCTGTCGATCCGTATCTCGGCCCCTGGATAGAGGTGGACCCCGCTCGTCCGCGTCTTCAGTGCCTGCAGCGCCGTCTCTATGATATCTTTCGTATTCCTGTAGACACCGCAGACAATATGAGGGGTGGCGACTATCCCTGAGATTCCGTCCGTCAGGGCGAGTTCGAGCATTTTCACCGATTCTTCGGCTGTGGACGAGCCGTCGTCAAGTCCCTGCAGAATATGACAGTGTATGTCGGTGAATGTGCTGCTCATGTCAGTCCTTTGCTCCTTCCGCTGCGACCCGCATCCTCCGGGCGCTTCTGCCGCTTTTGGTCATACGCTGATAAAGAGCCACAGGGAGATGATGCAGACGAAGATCATCAGGGCCAGCACGAAGACAGGCACTTTTCTTGCGGTCTTGACCCCGGGGACCTGATCGACCGTGAACAGCCCACTCTGATTTGCCTGGTTGTCTGCGGCAGCGAAGACATGCCTCCCCTGACCCCGCTGGAGTTTCTCATAGGACTCGTTGAGCTTTTTTGCCCTTTCTTCATACGCCTGGTCATCGGGATATCTGTCAGGGTGATACAGGATCATGAGGCGCTTCCATCTCCTGTTCGCCTCCATCCTGTCTGCATCGTCCTGCAGGCCCAGGGCCACAAAGGGGTCGGCCTCCTTGTTGAACAGCAGCAGGTCTATGATTGATCTGGCTGCGTTTTGTACGGGGGGGACCGGCCTGCCTATAAGGAGCGCAACGTCCCGGGCCGTATCAGCGTCTTCGAGAATATCGATGAGGAGCTCATAGCATTTTGACGCCTTCTGGTAGAGTTCCTCCGGGGAGCTTCGCTCATAGCTGCAGAGCAGTCCCGCTGCGAGCAGCAGCTTGAATTCTCTGTCCCGCGTCCTGTGAGCGCTGTGCTTCATTGAGCCATGCCTGCCTGTTGGTCTGTAGCGCTGGATCCGCAGCCCTGTCTCAACGGGTCTTATTCCTTGAAATAGGAAGAATAATAGTTCGAATAGGAGCCATATTTGAGGTCGTCCTTCTTTACGCCGTTTAATACGACTCCCAGCAGGTTGCCGTTCACATTGTCGAAGATCTGCTTTGCCGTGGTGATCGCGTTCCGCTGCGTCTGCCCTGCCTTGACCACCAGGATCGTACCGTCCACAAAACTGCTCAGAAGAATGCTGTCGGGCATGCCCATGATGGGGGGGGCATCAATAATAACAAAGTTGTAAATCTCAGACAGCGCATCCAGGAGGTCTTTCATCCTTGTCGAGTGAAGCAGCTTTGAGGGGTTTGGCGGCACCGGGCCGGATGTCAGGATGCTCAGTTCCTTTAGGGAGGTCGGTTTTATCAGGCCGTTGTGCATATCCTCGAAGGCGGTGTTGCCGGAAAGACAGGTCGAAAGTCCTGCCTTGTTATCGACGTTGAACGAATGGTGCAGCTTCGGTCTTCTCATGTCGGCATCGATAATAATTCCCTTGCCCAGGGTCTCGGAGAGGGCTGAGGCGATGTTGAGGCAGATAGTGGTTTTGCCTTCCCCTGCCCCGGGACTGGTGACGAGAATCTTCCGCGGGGGGGTTGTGGATGACGACAGCATGATAAAGGTGCCTATGGAGCGAAACGCCTCTGCAACAGGGTTTGTGAATTCCGAGCTGATCACCTGCGGTCTCCGCTCCGCGTTGAGCTGCGGCTGATACGGTATCATGCCGAGGGAGGTCAGGTGCATCCTCCGCTCTATCTCCTCGGTGTCTTTCACGCTGTTGTCAAAGTAGTCGACGAGAAAGGCAAGTCCGACGCCGCCGAACAGGCCGAATATGACCGACAGGAGAAAGTTCTGTGTCTTGTTCGGCTTATCGGGCCTCTTCGGGAAAAGCGCCCGGTCGACGATCTGGATGTTGGTGGATTTGCTCAGTGCAGCCACGCCCACCTCATTCAGTCTCTGCAGCAGGTTGTTGTGCAACTCTTTGTTGACCTCGACCTCCCTCTTCAGTGACTGATACTGGACCGCCCGTTCCTGAAAATCAAGGACCTTCTTCTTCTGTCCTTCGAGGGCGGCCTGGAGGTAGGCCTCTTTCTTGAGCGAGGCCTTGTAGTCGGATTCGATCGATCTGGTCAGGACGGCCTCCTCTTTTTCAATATTATGACGGATGGCGTCCAGCTGGCGTTTCATATTTTGCATCTTCGGATAGTCCGGGGTAAAGGTCTTGGTGAGGTTGAGGTACTCCGCTTCGAGCGTGGCATACTGACTCTTCAGTCCCTGCAGCAGGCCGTTGTTGATGATGGCTGGATTATTCGAGCCGGATTCCATTATCTGCCGGTATAAGGCCTCTTTCCGCATCCTCTCGGCAGTCTCACCGTTCAGGGACGAGGATATTTCGGACAGTTTTCTCATGAGCACGCTCTGCTTGTCGCTGTCAATATAGATGATTTCATTTTTTGACGCATATTCATTGAGCAGCTTCTCTGAGGACTCGACCTTTGTTTTTGCACTTTCGATCTGTTTTTCTAGAAATTCCTTTGCCTCCCTGCCCGCATCGACCCGGCTGTCGAGGTCATAGCCGATATACTCGTCCGCGACCGCATTGGCCACACTGAGCGAAATCTCCGGCTTGTGGGACATGAAGCTTATCTTCATGAGCTGAGAGTTTTTGACAGGGACGACCTCGAGCCGGCCGGTGAGGGAATTGCTCAGGTAAACCGGAATCTCTTCCTTGTGGGGGGGCTTCTGCGCGTCTCCGGCGGAGTTCCCCCCGTTTTTTCCGCCTGTCCCGGCATCCGGTGACGGGCCGGCAGGCATCAGATACGCAAAGCCCTTCACCACGGGATCGGTGACCGCGCTGAGCATTGCAGACAATCTGTTTTCAACAGGCAGGAAATCCCTGTTCCTGTCGAGCTCAAGTTTCCTGATCACCCGTTCGGCAAGGGTACGGCTTTTCAGTATTTCGCGCTGCGTCTCATAGGTATCGGCATCGAGGTTGGTCATCCCCTTGAACGAGAGGACATTCGGGCCCTGTTTGTCGATCTTGATAACCACAGTGGACTTATAGAGAGGAACCATCGAGTAGGTCACGATCGCAGTCGTGATAACGACCGCGATGAAGAAAGACAGGACGATCCATTTCCTTTTAAGGATGACGGAAAGGTAATCTCTCAGGTGATAATCATCCTGCTGCTCATAACTGCTGTATCTGACGAACGGCGAGGGCGGCATGTCGGCCGGTTCATAGGGTTTTACTGCGTAGTGCGCGGGTATTTCCCTTTTCGTGTTCTCATCCATCACGACCCCCTCAAAAACCTTTTCCCAGGCTGATGGCTCCGAGGTTGATGGCACCGCCGATACCTTTGAGAAAGGTCTTGACCGGGCTGTTGCCGACAATGATGATATCTCTGTCCATCAGTTCAGTGTCGAGGTTCTTTCCTTCCAGGATTGAGTTGTAGTCGACGGTTATGACGTCACGCTGGGGGTTCCCGGTGTCCCGGTATATTTTAATGTCCGAACTCGAGGCCTCATAGCTGAGCCCTTTTGCCATGCTGAGGGCCTGCGTCAGCGTGGTTTTGCCCCGCAGCTGAAATTCCCCCGACTCCTTTACCGAGCCGGTTACGAAAAAAATCCCGCTCCGCGGCACCTGTATGACATCGCCCGAGTGCACCGGGATATTCAGCTCGGTCCTGCCCTTGATCAGTAATTCATTCAGATCTATCACGATCCTTTCCCTTGAGTCCTTATCGGCCGTACCACCGGTCACGGTCTGCACAATACAGACGCTCCCGGCTTCCGGGTTCAGTCCTCCGGCCAGCGAGATCATATCGAGCAGGTATTTCTGCCCGGTGACATAGTAGACGAGCGGATTCTTCACCGAGCCCAGGACCGAGATCTTCTGACTCCTGAACTCCTTGACAAAGACGCTGACAACCGGTTCTGTCATATACTGTTCGAGCCTTTTTGCGATGAGAGACTCGAGCTCAGCGACCGTAAGCCCTGCTGCCTCGATCTTGTCAATAAGATGGAGCTTTATATACCCTTTTGCACTGACTCTGGCCGATGTCTTCAGCTCGGCAACCTGAAAGACGTCGATCTCGAGAAGGTCCTCTGGTCCGATCCGGTAATCGGCGGATGAGGCGGCCTGCCGCGGGACGGCATTATTATTGATGAGCTTTGCGTTCAGCAGTTCTGTCTTGTCTGCCGCAGCCGGGGTGGCATGCTGCAGAAGAACGGATTGCGTCAGGGTTTCATTGCTGGCGCAGGAACTCAGCAGGAGCAGGAAGAATATCAGGACGATGATAAACCCCCCGAACAATTCATTGTGCAGCACGATCGCAATCTTTGGTTTCATGGCCGAAATCCTTTGCCGTTGTGTTTGAAGTCCGTGGTCGATCATAGAGGCTCCCTCTGCCGTAAGGAATTACTACATCTTATATCGAGCAAAACACGTGCCATCCCGTGTGCGTCTGCCTGAACCCGAGGCATCAGGATCCATGTTTTGAAAAAGCATGTTTTTACCGTGGGTTATGCGGCAGAAAAGTCTCTCCCGTTTGCAGTGTATCGGTCTGTCCGGCCCGTTCTGCCGGGTCTGTATCCATTAGATACAGACCTGCTGGCAATCGTTTTATTTGTGGTGCAATCAGATACATCCTCGGGCGGGGTCGGTGCTGGCAGCCCGGGCTTACGGACATTCGGGGAGAAATTTGCAGCGCTGTCCTGCCGGTGAGGTTAAAAAAGCAGGCTGAACAGGCGATACTGACCGGGTACGGGAATTGCAAATACATAAGCATTATGAACAGAGCCGCTCTCAGGATACTGGTGATGCGCAGCAGCAGCAGACCGCGGGGATGCGGACGATGAGGAGGAAAGGCCCGTGACAGGTATGGCGGCTGAACTGATTCCTGTGTACCATAAGGTACATAAGCTTTATGCAAAATGCAGGAGCCCGCAAAAACTTTATTTCAGCATTACGAAGGCGGCCGCCAACCTCGTCCATGCCGAGAAGTGCTCGCTCATGCTGGCGGACAGGGACACCCATGCGCTTCGCGTGAGCGCTGTAACGGGGTGCGACCGGTGGCTGATCGAAAACGTCAGCATCCGGCCGGGGGAGGGTATTGCGGGGAGGGTCTACGCAGAGGGGATCCCTATCGTAACTGACTGTGCCGAGAGTATCAGAAGATATGTGCCGAGGCCGAGACCCCGTTTCAAGACCCCCTCGTCGGTCATTCTCCCTCTTGGGATGGGCGATGAGACGATCGGCGTCCTGAACCTTTCGGACAAGCGGTCCGGTGATCCCTTTACGGAAGATGACCTGTCCGTGCTCTCGGCCTTTTCAACCCAGGTCTTCCTGATACTGAAGATCGCCGGCTGCTACCGGGACCTGGACCACCTCCGGGAACTTTCGACCACCGACTTTCTGACGGGACTCTTCAACCGCCGCTACTTCAATATCCGGCTCACCGAGGAACATCAGCGGACGGAGCGCTCCGGAGGCATGTTCTCCCTGGCGATGCTCGATATCGATGATTTCAAGCTGTTCAATGACACCGAGGGACACCTGGCCGGCGACCGCATTTTAAAGGAGATCGCTGCGGTGATGTCCCGCTCGATACGGGGAAATGATATCCTGGCACGGTATGGCGGAGAGGAATTTGCGATCATCATGCCGCAGACGTCCGAGGCGACCGCCTTCAAGGTGGCGGAGAGGATCAGGAGTGAAATCAGAAATATCAGACACGCGGGATCAGACAGGTTCCCCGGCAGGAAGATTACCGTGAGCATCGGCATTGCGGTACACAATAACGGCAGGAAACCGATCGAGGACGTCATCGAGCGGGCTGATATTGCGCTGCGCAGGGCCAAACTCCAGGGTAAGGACTGCACCATCCTGCATGCCGTCTGTTCCGGGAAGCAGGTAAAAGAGGCCGGATGGAGACGGAGCGCCGCCGGAAGGCTGACGGCAGGTCCGCAGATCAATTTCGCCGGACCCGAAAATAATGGTTGAATAACAGGGCCGGCATAATTATTATAGGATAGAAGACTATGGAACTTACCAAACGCAAGTTCGCAATTCTCGAGGAAATCTCCAGCGCCATAGTCGTGTCCGACAGTGTCGAGACCGTCGCAAATCTGATGCTCGATCTGGCCCTCGAATACACGAATGCCGAAACAGGGTCCCTGATGCTGATCAATGAAGACGGGGAACTCTTCGTCCTTGTCGCACGCGGCACCGACAGTCAGTCGATGCTGGCCTACAGCGAAAAGATCGGTGACGGCATCGCAGGTCTTGTTGCCAGGAACAGGACCCCGCTGCTCGTCCAGGACATAGACAGCGACCGCAGGTTCAGGCTGAAGGGACGGCATCACTATAAGACTAAGTCCTTCATATCGTGTCCGGTCATCTGCAGGAAGAGGTTGCTCGGGGTCATCAACATTAACGACAAGAAGACGGGTGGCCCCTTCAGTGAAGATGAATTCGCCCTTCTCAAGATTATCGCGAACCAGGCTGCCATCATTCTGGAGAACGCGTTTCTGAAGTCCCGTCTGCAGTCCAAGGCTGCCGAACTGGAAGCAGCGAGCAAAAAACCGCTTGATTCAGGGATGTCTGAACCCGAGCTTTTCTCCCAGATATCGCATGAACTGCGCACACCGCTGAATTCGATCAAGGGGGCAATCTATTACCTGGGACGGAAGAAACACGTTGCCAGGGCAAAGCGCGAGGAGTTTTTTGAAATAATCGCCCATGAGACAGAGGACCTCGGCAACAGTGTGGAGAATCTGCTCAGCCTGCTGAGATTCGAAGAGGAACCCCGTCACGTGAAGAAGGATGCTGCGGCAGGCGTCCCCTCCGCGGTCAATCACAAGATGCCTCATTCACGGCCGCTTAAGCCTTCCGTGATGAAAAAAATCCACCACTGAGAGCGAGTGCTTCCCGTTACTGTTTCGGGGACGGGGCGTAGGTCTTTCTGATCTGGTCCAGATACTGGATGAACTCGTCCGGATCTACCTTGTCGATGAAACAGAGTTTCTTGCCGGTCTGGTCCTTGATGAGCCTGTTGTCATAATCAATGAAGATGAGCAGGCAATCGTTTTTATAATCGTATTTTTCGCCCAGTGCCTCTTCTTCCCTTGTCAGCTTTTTCGTGAGATCTATCCTGATCGGAATGAATTCGTCCATAATTTTTTTTGCGATGGTAGGGTTCTCATAGACCTCGTTCTGCAGTTTTGCACAGCGGGGACAGTCCAGCGTGTAGAAAAAATCCACAATCATAGCTTTTTTTTCTGCCTTTGCCCGGGTCTGTCCATCCTGCAGGGTGTTCCAGGTTATCCCGCCGGAGGCAGCTGCTGTTGATAAACCTGCATAGAGAAGAATGAAAAGGATAAGCAGTATCTGTCTCTGTTTTCTCATGGGTCCCCCTGATTATAATTATACTGAATTTTGTGCCTTTCACCTGTATGGTGAAGATACCCTGGATTCCCTGGGCACGCCTGCCTGCCGGTCTGAAGGTCGGGGAATGACACATCATATCAAACAGCTGCAATTGTCAACCCCGGACTTCATCCTGACGCTGCTGTTGTCATGGCAGCATCCCTGAGGATGCATAGTCATCCGGTATGCTTTATTATAGCACTGTGGCATTTATTTCGATAAATGCAAACACCCTCCTGTTTTCAGTGACATTAATTGTTCATTTATGTATAATATTAAGTCTTATTGCATACAACAATTTATTTTATGTTTATGTTCTGGAGGAATATATGCCGAAGATGAAGACACACAAGGGAGCAGCAAAACGGTTCAAGGTGACCGGTACAGGTGAGGTTAAGAGGCATAAGGGCTTTACGAGCCACCTGCTTACCAGCAAGTCTCCAAAGCGGGGCAGGAATCTCCGTCAGGCAACGCTGGTTGCAGACGTTGACCGCGACAATATAAAGAAACTGTTACCATACGGATAATACATTAAAATCAGGGACTTTTAAGCCGGGCCTCCCCTGGGCAGGCCGGGCTTAGTGCAGTTCTTTTTCAGGAGGAAACAATGCCAAGAGTAAAAGGTGGAATCAAGACAAGACAGAGACACAAGAAGATCCTCGAGAGGGCCAAGGGTTATTACGGCGCAAAAAGCCGTCTCTTCAAGGTCGCTTCCGAGACTGTTGACAAGGGGCTGCAGTACGCATACCGCGACCGCAAGGTAAAGAAACGGGAGTTCCGGGCGCTCTGGATCACCAGGATCAGCGCAGCGGTGCGGAGCATGGGGCTGAACTACAGCCAGTTCATGCACGGCCTGAAGATGGCCCAGATTGAGCTCGACAGAAAGGCCCTCGCAGATCTTGCGTACAGCGATCCGTCTGCATTCAGCTCAATCGCCGAAACGGTAAAGGCGAAGCTCGCTTCCTGAGGCTGATTCCTAAGATTCGGGTCCAAGATTCACGTGGATGAACTCGTTGCACTCAGAGAGGCCTTTCAGTCCGAACTCGCTTCGGTACTGAACTTAGCAGAACTACAGCAGCTCCGCAATAAATATACAGGCAAGAAAGGGGTTTTAACTGCACAGTTAAAATCCCTTTCGTCCGTCTCCCCCGAAAACAGGCCGGCCTTCGGCAAGACCCTCAACGAGATCAAGGAGTATGTCGAGTCGGCGCTGAAGACCCGCGAGACCTCTTTCAGGGATGGCGAGCAGGAAAAAAGGCTCCTGGCCGAGAGGATCGACATAACGCTTCCGGGCAGGCCCGGGCAGTTCGGCAGGGCCCACCCGATCAGCCAGATTCTTGAGGAGATCAAGGGTATCTTCGTCTCGATGGGTTTTGGCATCGCCGAGGGGCCCGAGATCGAACTGGACCACTACAATTTCGAGGCCCTGAATATCCCGAAGGACCACCCCGCCCGCGACATGCAGGACACGTTCTATGTCTCGAACGATGTCGTTCTGAGGACCCATACGTCCCCGGTGCAGGTCAGGGTGATGGAAAAGAGAAAGCCGCCGCTCCGCATTATCGTCCCCGGCAAGGTCTACCGGTGTGATTCTGACGTAACGCACACCCCGATGTTCCACCAGGTCGAGGGGCTTATGGTCGATACGGACGTCTCGTTCAGTGACCTGAAGGGTGTCCTCGAACTCTTTCTCCAGAGCCTCTTCGGCAAGGGCACGCCGGTGCGGTTCAGGCCGAGCTACTTCCCGTTCACCGAACCGAGCGCCGAGGTTGATATCGGCTGCATCTTCTGTGCGGGGAAGGGCTGCAGGATCTGCAAGACAACCGGCTGGATCGAGATCCTTGGCTCCGGTATGGTCAATCCCCGCGTCTTTGAGATGGCCGGCTACGACCCCGACGAATACTCCGGCTTTGCCTTCGGCATGGGCGTGGAGCGGATAACGATGCTCAAATACGGTATCGATGACCTGAGGCTCTTCTTCGAAAACGACCTCAGGTTTTTAAGGCAATTTTAGGAACAGTCTATGCGCGTATCACTCAACTGGATAAAACAATTTGTTGACCTGCCGGCCGCTCCGCAGGAGATCGCCGACAGGCTGACCATGGCCGGCCTCGAGATCGAGGGGATCGAGAGGGTTGCCGGCGACACGGTAATCGAGGTCGAGGGTATGGGGAAGACAGAGCATGACATGATTTTCGAGGTCAATGTCACTCCGAACAGACCTGACTGTCTCAGCATCCTCGGGATTGCCCGCGAGGTCGCAGCGGCGTTTCGGCTCCCGCTTCAGATGCCCCCGTCAGATGTGGGGACCGGCCTTCCGGCATCCGGGATCAGCGTCGAGATCCTTGACCGCGATCTGTGCCACCGCTATGCAGGCCGGCAGATCAGCGGGGTGACGGTCGGCGAGTCACCGCAATGGCTGAAGGACCGGCTCGAAAAATGCGGCATAAGGGCTATCAATAATATCGTCGATGTGACGAACTATGTACTGCTTGAATTCGGTCACCCCCTGCATGCCTTTGATGCAGACAGGCTTGCCGGACGGAAGATACGGGTGGCGCGGGCAGGGAAGGACGCGAAGATCAGGACCCTTGACGGTCTGGACAGGGATGTGCATGAAGACTCTCTGCTCATTTGGGACGGAAGCAGCCCTGTCGCTGTCGCCGGCGTGATGGGCGGAGAAGATTCGGGCGTGACCGGGACCACGAAGAACATCTTCCTCGAGAGCGCGTACTTTGAGCCTACCTCGATCAGGCGGACCTCGAAACAGCTTGGTCTGAGGAGCGAGGCGTCCTACCGGTTCGAGCGGGGGACCGATATCGAATTCCTCGAAAAGGCCCTGGACCGCGCGGCCCTGCTGATGCAGGAGACCGGGGGCGGCACGATCCATCAACTCGTCGATGACTATCCCGAGAAATATATACCGGTCAGGACCGAGGTCTCGTACCGGAGGATCAACCAGCTGCTCGGTACGCAGATACCGAAGCAGGAGATACTCGATATCCTCGGGAGGATCGGTATTGCAACCGAAGACAAGGGAGAGACCTTTGTGGTGACCCCCCCGGCATACCTGCGGGATATCCGCCATACGGTTGATGTGGTTGAAGAGATAGCGCGCATATACGGTTTTGGCAATATTCCGGCGCGGCTGCCCAGGACAATACTATCGGACGGCAGCGCCAACCAGAGGGAATCGGACCTGCAGAGGGTCCGGGATGCTGTCCGGAAGGCCGGTTTTACCGAGGCGATCAATTACAGCTTCATGAACAGCAGCGACCTTGACCTGCTGGCCATCCCTGCTGACGACGAGCGCAGAAAACATATCGCGGTGATGAATCCGCTCAGGCAGGAAGACGGGCATATGCGGACGACGCTCGTTCCGGCCCTTATCCAGAACTTCCTGCACAATATCTCCCGCGGGGTCAGGGACATCAGGTTCTATGAACTCTCGAAGGTCTTCATTGATGAAGGCGGCCAGCTGCCGGTCGAAAAGCTGAGGCTGTCGGGCATCTGCTACCGCGACAAATCGCCCTCTATCTGGAAACAGGATCTCCCGGGGTTCTTCACCGTGAAGGGCGCGCTTGAGGCGCTATTCGACGAGCTGCGGCTCAGCGGCCTTACGTATGCGATGTCCGCAGAGGGCTTCCTGCACAAGGGCAAGGCAGCAGATATTTCGCTGCACGGCGTGAAGATCGGCTGTCTCGGTGAGCTGAGTCCCCCGGTGATCGAGCGGCTGGACCTCAAGATCAGCAAGCCCGAGGTGATCGTCTTCGAGCTGGACCTTGAAAGCATCCTGGGTATGCTCCCGCGGAAGAAGACCTACAGCCAGATCCCGAAATTCCCGGCGATTGAGCGTGACATGGCGGTTATCCTTGATGAGGCCGTCACCGCCGCCGAGGTTGCCGGATATTTCGGCGAATTCGAGTCGGCTGTGATCGAGAGTGTCGAGCTCTTTGATTATTTTAAAGGGAAGACCATGGCAGCGGACAAAAAGAGTCTTGCCTTCAGGGTGATCTACCGTTCGGCCGACAGGACGCTGACCGATGCCGAGGTCGAAGAGGTCCACAAGAGGCTGGTCGAACATATCCTTGCGAGGACCGGCGGCGCCCTGCGCGGGGCCTGACCTGCAGCCGCAGGGCCTGCTGGTGTATGAAACGTAAGTCTAACAGAACATCCGGAGCTGAGCATGAACGTCGAGTTTATCAATCCCTTCCTTGAGAGCATCATAAAGGTACTTGCCACGATGGCTAACACCGAGGCGATACCCGGCAAACCGTTTCTGAAGAGCGACCGGTGCGCAAAAGGCGATGTGACCGGCGTGATCGGTCTTGCCGGAGACAAGGCGCGGGGCAGCCTGGCCATCACCTTTACCGAGCCGGCGGTCCTGCATATCATTTCCCGGATGCTCGGCGAGGAGATACAGCAGGTGGACAGTTCTGTCGCCGATGGCGTCGGCGAGATCACCAACATGGTGACCGGCGGCGCAAAGAAGATTCTCTCGGAGAAGGGGTATACCTTTTCGATGGCGATCCCCACGATGATCGTCGGCAAGAACCATACGATAAGCCATCAGACGAGCGGGCGCATCGTCTGCATACCGTTCGAGACCGTGGCAGGCAGTTTCTTTGTCGAGGTCTGCCTCGAAGAGTAGCAGGCCCTGCAGCGCCTGTGCGCCTGTTTTGTCGGCCGCGGCTAAAGAATTGCGTACGGACGACCGATTGTTAGAGCTGTAGTCGCAAGCAGCTATCCCGGGAGAGACGAGGTGTTGTCGCTATGAATTTTGGTAATCTGCCGATCAAGTGGAAGATCCTCCTGCCTGTTGTCGTGATCCTTATTTTTGTCGGAATTTTCTACACCCTCCTGAGTGCCAATATTATAAGAAACGTCGCGGTCGGCGAAAACAAGGTCAGTATGGAGCATCTCTCTGAGGTGATTTTTGCCTCAATAACCGAGTACATGCTTGCGGACAAATATGAGGAGAGACGGGACAACTTTCTTGCTCATATGAATAAAATGCTCCCGGTATCGATGTTCCGCAGCGAAAAGCTGGATGAACAGTTCGGCAAAAAGGCTCCGGAGGACTATGCCCGCACTGCAGCGGAGAAGGAGGTCCTCGCCTCGGGGAAAACAGTATTTATCTTTCAGGAGCTCAACGGCAAACCGCACCTGAGGGGTATCTTTCCGTACAGGAATGTCACCGACTACATGGGCATCAACTGCACGGGCTGCCATATGCAGGGGGCGAAGGACGGGGACGTCATCGGCGGGCTGAGCATCGCCATCCCGCTGACCGGCATGACAGCGGCGCTGACAAGATCGAGGCTGATCATAGCCGGGGTCGCAGTCGGTCTGACCCTGCTGACGGTTCTGGTCATATTCTTTATCGTGCGGACCTTTCTGCTGAAGCCGCTGAATGCCGCGGTCGAGGTTGTCGAGAAGGCTGCGGCGAAGGACTTCAGCAAGATCCTCAAGGTGCGCTACCGGGATGAGATCGGCAGCCTCTCCGCGTCGGTCAATGCGATGTCAGGGGCCCTTGCCCTGTCGATGAAGGAGGTTGCCTCTATCTCCGGGGAGCTCTCTTCGAATGCCGACACCCTGAAGGACTCCATCGAGCAGTCGGTTGAAGGGACACGGCAGCAGGCTGAGCAGGCATCCTTAATTGCAACCGCCTCCGAGGAGATGTCCCAGACCGTTGCCGGGATAGCCCGGAGCGGGGCCAAGGCAGCTGATCTGTCTGCCGCTGCCCTGGAGGTGGCCGGCAGGGGGAAGAGTGTCCTGGAGGAATCGGTGGTCAAGATAGAATCCGCCGGACAGTCGACCCGGGAGCTCGCCTCCATGATCGAAAAACTGGACGCGAGCGTGACAGAGATCGGCAACATCATAACGGTCATAAAGGATATCGCCGACCAGACGAATCTTCTGGCGCTGAACGCTGCAATCGAGGCTGCCCGGGCAGGGGAGCAGGGTCGCGGCTTTGCGGTGGTTGCGGATGAAGTCAGAAAACTTGCCGAACGCACAACCAAGGCGACTGTGGAGATATCCCAGCGTATCTCGATGGTCCAGGAGGGGTCCAGTCAGACCGCGGCATCCATGGAGAACTCTCTCGTCAATGTCAGCGACAGCGTCCTGTTTATGAAGAAGGCCCAGTCAGCGCTGGATGAAATCGTCGCGTCCATCCGCTCATCCTCGGATGAGGTCTCCCAGATAGCGGCTGCAGTAGAGGAGCAGTCGACCACCTCGGACGAAATAACCCGCAACATAGGAGATATCTCAGTCAACGCCCGCAGCACGGAGGCTGCGACCGGGAGGCTCCTCGATATCTTCGAGAGGCTGAACAGGCACTCCCAGTCGCTCAACAGCATGGCTGCCGGGTTCAAATTCTTCGGTAAGAAATAAACAGGGGGGGGATACCCTATGGCATCCCCCCCTGTGGTCTGTCAGCCTCCAGGCTGGCAAGCTTATACAATACCGTGTTTACAGGTGTCGTTGCGGCTGGCGGTTCTCGTCGACAAACTCATAAAGGTACTTCTCCGGCTTCCTGCCAAAGCAGGTGCCGAGGCTCTCAAAGAGGGCTATCTCCTTGATATCGACCTCTCTTCTCTTTATGGCCTCCTCTGTCGGCAGGAACGAAATCCTCTGTCCTTCGACGTTCACCACGGTGCTGCCGGTTTTCCCTTCAAGCAGGAGGAGCACGGCTGCTGCCCCGGACTTATACCCGAAGTTGACATCATAGGCTGACGAACCGCCTGACCGTACCAGGTGACCGGGTGTCACCTCCCGCACCTCGGGAATTATATATATGCCGGGGACATGCATGCCGGTCTTCTTCATGAAATCGATCACCTCAGGATCTGCCTTCAGCCGCTTCTCCAACTGCTGCCTGACGTATTTTCCGGCCCCGGCCAGTTTCTTGTGTCCGAACGCATCCACGCCAGCTGATTCGTCATAGAGCATGTCGCCGCCGGCTATCTTCAGACCCTCAGCAACGATGATCATATAGGTCCCGGCCTTGACGTCGCTTCTGAGAATACGGTTGAAGTACGTGGTCTTCATGTGGTCGTAGACGATATCGAAATCGACCGGCACCTCGGGTATCAGGATGCAGTCAGCCTCTGCGCCGACGCCGCCGCGGAAGGCTGTATGGCCGACGTACCTGCCGAAGACCTCAACAATCATGATGCGGTTATGGCTCAGGCCTGTCGTCTTGAGGTCCCTGGCAAACACCGAGATGCGGTTGACGGAGGAATCACCGCCGACGCTGTAGGGCTGCAGGTCAAGGTCCATGGTCTTCGGCACGTGGATGCAGGGGATGCCCTGGGACGAAAGGTCGACGACAACACTGCCGGTGTCATCCCCGCCGCTGATGATCAGCGCATCGATCGAGAACTTCTTCAGCCCGTCCTTGATCCGTTCATATTTCTTCGGGTCTGCTATCTTGCTGATCTTTACCCTCGAGTGGCCCGCCTCCGAGCCGGCAAGAGAGGCCTCAATGCGGCTTACCCTCTCTGCGTTGAGCAGGACAACGTCGTCGAGATCGACGAGGTTGTACAGACCTGCATACCCGTTCGGGATGACCACGGATTCTATGCCCAGGGAGTACGCCTCCCGGGCGATCCCCTTGATAACCGCATTGAGTCCCCCGCAATCACCGCCGCTGGTGATCACCCCGATTCTTTTTATTGCTGCCATCGTATCCTCCTGATCAGATTATTAATAAAGCTTATCAAGGAATAATATATCATATGGGCATCAAAAGCAAAAGCAGAAAGATCGAATAGCATCAGGTGCTGTACTGCTGCAGATCGAAAGACCTCACCCCGCTGCCATGAGCATCCGCAGCGCGGTGAGCAACATATCTGTTGGCAGGGAAGCAGGCCGCTGCGGGCCGGGCCTTCAGCGAACAGCTGTCAGAAGAGACCGGGCCTTCAGCCCTGGCGGTGATATTCCTGGATCGATTTGATCGTGACCTTGTTCTTCTGCAGCATCTCGATCGCGTTGACCACGGCGCGTGCACCCGAGACGGTGGTGGTGTACGGTATGCCGTACTGCAGGGCGCTTCTCCTGATCGAGAAGGAGTCTTTCTGGGCCTGCGCGCCGCTGACGGTGTTGATCACAAAGACGATCTCCTTGTTCTTGATCAGGTCGACGATATGGGGCCTGCCCTCGACCACTTTGTTGATCACCTCGACCTCAAGACCTTTCCTGCTCAGGAATTCCGCGGTCCCCCTCGTGGCGATCACCGAGAAGCCGGCTCCGAAGAGCCTCTCCACGATTGAGCAGATGCCTTTTTTGTCGGCGTCCCGGATGCTGATCACGATCTTGCCGGAGAGCGGGAGAACATTTTTTACCGAGGCCTGGGACTTTGCGAAGGCGCGGCCGAAGTCCTGATCGATGCCCATCACCTCGCCGGTCGATTTCATCTCAGGTCCCAGGATGGTATCAACGCCCGGGAATTTGTCGAACGGGAAGACCGCCTCTTTGACCGCAACGTGCCTGATTACCTTTTCCGTTGTCAGCCCGAGCTCAGCGAGCGTTTTGCCTGCCATGATCTTGGCGGCGATCTTCGCAAGGGGCACCCCGGTTGCCTTGCTCACAAACGGGATCGTCCTGGAGGCGCGGGGATTTACCTCGAGGATATATATCTCGTCCTTCTTGACCGCAAACTGGATGTTCATCAGCCCGATAACACCCAGTTCCTTTGCGAGCGCCCTGGTCTGACGCTTGATGTCCTCGATTATGTCCGAACTGAGAGAATAGGGCGGCAGCGAGCAGGCAGAGTCACCCGAATGGATGCCCGCCTCTTCGATATGCTCCATGACGCCGCCGACGATAACATCCGCTCCGTCGGAGACGGCGTCCACATCGACCTCGATCGCGTCGTTGAGGTATTTGTCGACCAGGATGGGGTGCTCCGGGGCGGTCTTCACCGCACGCTCCATATAGGTCCTGAGTGAGTCCTCGTCGTAG
Source organism: uncultured Thermodesulfovibrio sp. (assembly GCA_964499365.1). Classification (GTDB taxonomy): domain Bacteria; phylum Nitrospirota; class Thermodesulfovibrionia; order Thermodesulfovibrionales; family UBA6898; genus PALSA-1316. The sequence continues at coordinate 86,756 of CAZCKU010000016.1, read as the reverse complement.
ACGATCTCCATCGCCCTGCCGCCGAGCACGTACGACGGCCTGACCATGACCGGATACCCGATCCTGGTTGCCGCGCTGATCGCCTCGTCGACCGACATGGCGGTGTCGCTTTCGGGCTGGCGGAGATCAAGCTTGTGCAGGAGTTCCTTGAAGCGTCTGCGGTCCTCAGCGCGGTCGATAGAATCAGGAGAGGTGCCGAGTATCCGTATCCCTTCCTTTTCGAGCGGTACCGCCAGCTTCAGCGGTGTCTGACCGCCGAACTGGACGATGACGCCGACCGGTTTTTCTGCCTCGATGATATGCAGCACGTCTTCGATCGTGAGCGGTTCAAAATAGAGCCGGTCGGCCGTGTCGTAGTCTGTGCTGACCGTCTCGGGGTTGCAGTTTATCATGATCGTCTCGAAGCCGAGTTCGCGGAGGGCAAACACAGCGTGGACGCAGCAGTAGTCGAATTCTATCCCCTGGCCGATCCTGTTCGGTCCGGAACCGAGGATGATAATCTTCCTTCTGTCCGTCGGGTTGGTCTCGGACTCAAAAACAGGGACAGGCTGCAGGCCGCAGGCGTGCCCCCCGGCTTCTTCCTTCAGCTGAATTTTGTAGTAAGGTCTTTCGTAGGTGGAGTAGAGGTACGGTGTATACGCCGCAAACTCGGCGGCGCAGGTGTCGACCATCTTATAGACCGGCACGATACCCTGGGATTTTCTATAGTCCCGGATCTCCTTTTCGCCCTTGTTCAGGAGTTGAGAAAGTCTCCGGTCGGAAAAGCCCTGCTCTTTTGCTTCACGAAGAAAGGCAGGGTCCGGGAGCGCATTTCCGGCCTGCAGTTTTATGTTCTCTTCAAAATCGACAATCTGCTTTACATGGTTCAGAAACCAGGTGTCGATCATGGTATGGCCGCGGACATCGGCGACAGTCATGCCGGTACGGAATGCCTGGGCTATGTACCAGATCCTCTCGGACCCGGGTATCTTCAGTTTGATCTTGATCTTCTCGGGGTTTGACTCGACCTCCTCAAGACCGTAGGTGCCTGATTCCAGGCTGCGCAGAGACTTCTGCAGGGACTCCCTGAAGGTCCTGCCGATCGACATCACTTCGCCGACAGACTTCATCTGGGTCGTCAGGACCGGGTCGGCCTCAGGGAACTTCTCAAAGGCAAACCGGGGGAATTTGGTGACAACATAGTCTATGGTCGGCTCGAACGACGCAGGGGTCTCCCGGGTGATATCGTTTCTGATCTCGTCGAGCGTCAGGCCTACCGCCAGTTTCGCCGCGATCTTCGCGATTGGAAAGCCGGTCGCCTTGGAGGCCAGCGCCGAACTCCGCGAGACCCTCGGGTTCATCTCGATGACGATCATCCTGCCGTTGCTCGGGTCGAGGGCGAACTGGATATTCGAGCCGCCGGTATCGACGCCGATCTCCCGGATAATCGCGATTGAGGCGTCGCGCATCCGCTGGTATTCCCTGTCGGTGAGCGTCTGGGCCGGTGCGACCGTGATCGAATCGCCGGTATGGACACCCATCGGGTCGAAATTTTCTATGGAACAGACGATGACAACATTGTCTTTCCGGTCCCGCATCACCTCAAGCTCATATTCCTTCCACCCGAGGGCAGACTCCTCGATCAGGACCTGGCTGACCGGACTGAGCTTGATCCCCTTTTCGAGCAGTTCGACAAACTCCTCCTGGTTATAGGCGATGCCGCCGCCGGTCCCGCCGAGGGTGAAGGCAGGCCTGAGTATGGCCGGGAACCCGAGGGTCTTGATCGCCTCGAGTCCCTCCTGCATGCTGTTGACCGCGGCGCTCTTCGGGACATCCAGGCCGATCTTCGCCATCGCCCGCTTGAAGAGTTCACGGTCCTCTGCCTTGTTGATCGCCTCGATATTCGCGCCGATCAGTTCAACGTTATATTTTTCAAGGATTCCTTTTTCAGAAAGCCCGACGGCAAGATTCAGCGCGGTCTGTCCGCCCATGGTGGGCAGGATGGCGTCCGGCCTCTCTTTTTCGATGATCATCTCCAGAACGTCGACGGTGAGCGGCTCGATATAGGTGACATCGGCCGTCTCGGGGTCGGTCATGATCGTGGCCGGGTTCGAATTGACCAGGATGACCCGATAGCCCTCGTCTCGCAGCGACTTGCAGGACTGCGTCCCCGAATAGTCGAATTCGCACGCCTGGCCTATGATGATCGGGCCTGACCCGATGATGAGAATGCTCTTTATGTCGTCTCTCTTTGGCACGTTAACCTCTCACGAAGTAGTTTGTATTTCGAGAAAATGCTGTATCCTGCCATGCGCCTCGATGACATCCTGCATGCAGGTCTCTGCAAAAATGACCCTCTCGCTTCCGTCGGCCAGTATCAGCGTCAGCAGGAACAGGGTCGTCTCATCCCCGAAGCCTGGGATCGCCGTATTGTGCTGCAGGGAGATCTTCTTGACGAATTCAACGCCGTCGGTATTTTCTATGGTCTCTTTCTTTTGCCTGACCAGCACGGTCCGGAGAGCCCTGAGCGGAAAGCCGTCGACCGTTCGGGGAAAGAGGCCCTCCAGCCTGATAGACACCTGCCCGGTGCTGCTGTCAAAGGTGCTCACCAGGAACTGCTCTCTGAATATAAACCGTCTGAACAGGGGAAAGGAGACGAGGGCGAGGCCGATCAGCACGGCAAAAGAAACCGCTGCAGGGCCTCCGCCCATGCGGACGACCGCATAGGCAAGACCAGCCAGGCCCAGAGAGCCGAGCATCGAGGAAAACTCGCGGTTGTAGATGCCGCTGTGCAGCACGCTGCCTGCGCTGGCGTCAAAAGATGCAGTCCTGAAGATCAATGAAGTCCCTTTTTCCTCTATGGTGAATTTATCCGGTTCTATGACGTCTGCCTCACACCGCTGCTCCGCCGGCGATCATCTGCCTGAATCGTGCGAAGAGATGCGTCGAATCATTCGGTCCCGGGCCTGCCTCGGGATGGTGCTGGACCGAGAAGACCGGCAGTTCGACATGCATCATGCCCTCTTCAGTCCCATCGTAGAGGTTCGTGTGCGTGAGCCTGACCTGGCCCCCGAGGCTGTTTACATCCACGCAGTAGTTATGGTTCTGGGACGTTATCTCGACCCTGTTGGTTGCGAGGTCCTTGACCGGGTGATTGCCTCCGTGATGGCCGAACTTCAGCTTGTAGGTCCTGCCGCCCATGGCCAGGCCGAGGATCTGGTGGCCGAGGCAGATGCCGAAGACCGGTTTCTTCCCGAGCAGCCTGCGGGCGTTTTCGATCCCGTACGAGACGGTCTGGGGGTCCCCCGGGCCGTTGCTCAGGAGGATGCCGTCAGGGTCCATCTCCAGTACGGCCTCTGCCGGAGTCTGCGCAGGAACAACCGTTACCCGGAACCCTGCATCATACAGATGCCTGAGGATATTCAGTTTGACGCCGAAGTCATAGACAACGACCGTAAAGGCAGGGTCAGGCTGCAAGCCGCCAGCTGCAAGGGAAGAATCTGCCTCACCTTCTTCCTGCCCCGTCTCCCGTGCCGCATGGCCCTGTTTGTTGTCCCATTTCCACGCCCCCTGCGTCCATTCGTAAGGGGTTTTTGTGGTGACCTCCCGGACAAAATCGAACGTCGAGATGTCCGGATAGGCGTTTACCCTGGCCAGAAGGCTCTCCGGATTGAGGTCGCGGCAGGAGATGATCCCCCTCTGTGCGCCGTGGGTCCTCAGATGCCTGGTCAGGGCGCGGGTGTCGATTCCCTGGATGCCGGTTATGTTCTGCTGCCGCATATATTCGCCGAGTCCTGTCGAGGAACGCCAGTTGCTCGGGAAGTCGCAGGCCTCCCTGACGATGAAGCCCTCGGCCTTGATGCCTCCGGCAGATTCCATGTCCTCGTCATTGATGCCGTAGTTTCCCATCTGTGTATAGGTCATGGTGACGATCTGTCCCTTGTATGACGGGTCGGTCAAAATCTCCTGGTATCCGGTCATCGAGGTGTTGAAGACCACCTCGCCGATCGTCTCTCCGCCGGCACCAAAACCGGTGCCTTCAAATACGGTCCCGTCAGCAAGCACGAGCAAAGCCTTTAATCCCATCGGTATATCCTTCCTTGAGCAAGAGTCACGACCGGTGCCGCCCTGAGCACCCATCCCTGAAATGGCGTGTTTTTACCTTTCGAGAGGAATCCGGCCGGGTCAATGGTATATTCCTTTGTTGTATCGAGTATCACGATGTCAGCGTCGGCACCGGGTCTCAGGCTCCCCTTGTGCTTCAGTCCGAGGATCTCGGCCGGGACGATCGCCGTCTTCCGCACCAGTTCGGCCAGCGTGAGGACTTTATCCTCGACCAGTTTCATACTCAGACCGAGCGAGGTCTCGATGCCCGATATGCCGAACGGAGCATTGTCGAACTCGCTGCGTTTCTCATCGGCGTGGTGCGGTGCATGGTCTGTCACGATGACATCGATGGTGCCGTCCTGCAGCCCCTCCCTGACCGCCTCAACATCCTTCTGCGTCCTGAGCGGAGGGTTTACCTTGGCATTGGTGTTATAGCCCCTGACCTCCTCCTCGGTTATATGAAAATAATGCGGACAGGTCTCGGCGGTGATGCGGGCGACGCCCCTTTTTTTCGCGGACCGTATCAGGTCGATCGAACCCTTTGTCGAGACGTGGGCTATATGCAGCCTGCCGCCGGTCAGTTCGGCAAGGGCGATATCCCGGCAGACCATTATATCTTCTGCCTGTGCGGGTATGCCCCTGAGCCCGAGGGTCACCGAGAGCAGCCCCTCGTTCATCACCCCTCCGGCTACGAGGGCCAGGTCTTCGCAGTGGGCAATAACCGGGAGGTCGAGGATCTTCGAATACTCCAGCGCCCGCCGCATCAGGAGGCTGTCCATGACCGGCCTGCCGTCGTCGGAGAAGGCGATGCAGCCGGCCTCATGCATGAGACCGAATTCTGCCAGTTCTTCCCCCTTCTGTCCCTTGGTTATCGCGCCGACCGGATAGACCGCGCAGGAGGCCTCTTCGCGCGCCTTGCCGAGGATGAAGCCGGTGATGCTCGCGTTGTCGTTTGCCGGCCGGGTATTCGGCATGCAGCAGACGGCTGTCACCCCGCCCCGGACCGCGGCAGCCGTGCCGGTCCTGATCGTTTCCTTATATTCGAAGCCGGGCTCCCGCAGATGCACATGCATATCGATGAGGCCGGGCAGCACCAGGTGTCCGGTTGCATCGATGACCGTCTCTTCGCGGTTCTTTGCGTCCTGCCCCCTGGTGCGTGACGCCTGCTGCCTGCTTCCCGGGGCCTGCGGCGATATTTTTTCTATCTTCCCGTCCCGCACGACGATGTCGCAGATGCCGTCGATGCCCTGGGAGGGGTCGTTTACCTGTCCGTTTTTTATCAGAATGGTCATTGTTTTGTCCCTGAAAGAAGATAGAGTACTGCCATGCGCACGGCGAGGCCGTTTGTCACCTGTTCAAGTATAACAGACTGCGGACCGTCGGCTATGTCAGAGGAGATCTCGACCCCGCGGTTCATCGGCCCGGGATGCATCACCAGGACATCTTTTCGTGCAGCCTCCAGGCGTGCAGCCGTCAGGCCCCAGTTCCTGAAGTATTCCACGGTCGAGGGGAAAAACCCCTTGCCCTGCCGTTCGGTCTGGATCCTGAGCATCATGATGATATCCGCGTCCCTCAGCCCTTCTTCCATGCCTGTATAGACCTCGGCGCCGAGGGACTTCAGACAGGCCGGCACGAGTGTCGGCGGTCCGATAAGCCTCACCGTCGCCCCGAGCTTCAGAAGGCCGTATATATTCGATTTCGCGACCCGGCTGTGGAGGATATCGCCGACGATCGCCACCGTCAGCCCCCTGATCTGCCCTTTCTTTTCCTGTATCGTGAAGAGGTCGAGCAGCGCCTGGGTCGGATGTTCGTTCGTGCCGTCCCCGGCGTTGATCACCGAGGCGCGCATATGCCGGGCCAGAAAATGGGCCGTGCCGGAACAGGAGTGGCGGATGACGATGAAGTCAGCCCCGAGCGCCTCGACGTTCCGGGCAGTATCCTCAAGGGTTTCGCCCTTCACCACGCTGCTGGTTGAGACCGATATGCTGATAACGTCGGTGCTGAGTCTCTTGGCGGCCAGTTCGAACGACGTCCGGGTCCTGGTGGACGGTTCATAAAACATGTTGACGGTCGTCTTGCCCCTGAGGGCAGGGACCTTCTTGATGTCCCGTCCGAGGATGTCCCTGAACCCCGACGCGGTCTCGAGGATGAGGCCGATGTCTTCGGTCGACAGCTCCCTGATGCTGATCAGGTCCTTGGTCTGGAGGCTCATGCCAGCACCACACTGTCCTCGAGCTGGTCTTCGGCAAGCTGGACGTTGACGGTCTCTTCGCGGGAGGTCGGGATGTTCTTCCCGACAAAGTCAGCCTTGATCGGCAGTTCGCGGTGGCCGCGGTCGACGAGCACTGCCAGCTGAATGACTGCAGGCCTGCCCAGGTCCATCACCGCGTCCATCGCCGCCCGTATCGACCGGCCGGTAAAGAGGACGTCGTCGACGAGCACGACCCTCCGGTTATTGATCTCGCAGGGCACCTCGGTCCTGCGTATGACCGGCTGGTCTTTCCTGACGTTGATGTCGTCGCGGTAGAGGGCGATATCGAGCGTCCCGACCGGGATGTCGGTGCCTTCGATCTCGAACAGCTTGCGGGCAAGTCTTCGGGCGATATGGACCCCGCCGCGCTGGATGCCGACGAGGCAGATAGAGCCGATGCCCCTGTTTTTCTCTATGATTTCATGGGACATGCGCGTTATCGAACGGTCGATGTCTTTCTTGTCGAGGAGTACCTTAGGCATCAGGCCCCCGGTGATGCTGAAGACGAACCGGGCAAAAAACGTTGCGGGAAAAAAGAAAAGAGTATCCCGGTGCTGTCCGTGAAGAATATGCTGAAGGGATGTAGTCGATATGGCAGCTCACGCTTGCTCCTTTGCCTTTATTAACCTCTCGGGGTTAGTTTAAAAGACGGGTTATTAAAGCATAAAAAAAGGTTATGTGTCAAACCGGAACCAGAGCCGGAATCAGGGCCGGAACCGGGGCCGGTTTCGGGCCGGCGGCGGGTTGTCGCGATTTTCGGCCTTTCGGGGGGCGAACCCTGCGTCAGGCTGCTGCTGTGCTCAGCCGGCCGACCGGTTCAGCCAGTACTGCCTGTCTGCCTCGGCAGGCCTGAAGAAGAGGGAATAGCCGACCCAGTTGAAGAGGATATAGTCCCTGGCTGCCAGGAACTGGTAGAGGTCCGACCGGAGGACATCGCGGACATCCGGGGCGTTGAGGAGTTCGATGATGATGATCTTCGGCCGGTAGAGATCGATGTCCAGTGATTTCAGGACATTGAGGTCATGGCCCTCGGTATCGATCGAGAGCAGGTCGATCTGCTTTTGATGGTACGGCGTGTCCCTGATGAGTTCGGCAAGGGTCACGGTGCGGAGTTCCTTTACCGAGTATGCATTGAGCGCTTCACGGTCTACGGGGCCGGTCATGATGGCGGACTCGGGGTTGTACTTTGTCCAGTTGACGACCGTCACCTCCTCCTGCCTGTCCGAGACGGCTGCGCAGACGTTGACGTCCCCTGGCCGGGCGATCCGGAAGGCGTCGATCTTTATATCGTCCATATCGATATTGATGCCGCGCCAGCCCCGCTTGTACAGCAGATATGTATTCGAGAACTTTTTCGGGTGATAGCAGCCCACATCCACGTAAAAGCCGGTCCTGACCTTCTTCGGGATCCAGTCCCTCAGGACCGTATCTTCCCCAAACTGTGAGTAGTAGATCCTGAAGAACCGCGTGACATAGATCTTTCTGAGGAGATACAGTCTGCGGTATAGTGCGTCAAAAAAGTCGGTCAGCGGCATGTCGTTTCCCCCGTTTCTTTGAAAGAGGCCAGTTCCCCCCGCATCTTCGAGAGGTCCCGCTCCTGCACTTCAGCCGGCATGGCGGCAAGGCCCTTTCTGATTCCGTTGCTGCAGAAGAAGGCGTCGGAAGACATCGCCGCCCGCAGCAGGTGCATATTGCCGGTAAGCCCCTTGTTCGACGGATGCCAGAGATGGAAGCATATCGCCATGAAGGGGTGTACCCTCTTTGCGAGGCCCATATTGAAGAACCTGCAGGCGAGGTCCGAGTCCTCCTGCCCCCAGCCGATGTAGTCTTCATTGAAGCCGTTGACCGCCAGTATGTCCCGTCTGAAGAAGCTCATGTTGCATGACTTCGTCCCCCTGAGGTTCCTGTTGGCGATCGACAGGTCGTGCGGAAAGCGTATCAGGTGATGTACCTGGGATATGCGGCGGGAAAGGCCTTTTTTCAGGAGTTCCCCGGTGGAATTGGCGGTTTCGCGGTCAAAGGATGCCGTTGCATCCCTGCCGACGAGGACCCGTTTGCCCTGGATGAAATAGCCGTGTCTGGCGAGCCGGTGATGGTCCTCGACAAAGTGCCGGTTGACGACGCAGTCTCCGTCAAGGAGGACGATATAGTCTCCCGAGGACTTCAGGATCGCCTTGTTCCGTATCCGCGCGGCCCTGAACCCTTTGTTCTGCTGCCACACATGGTGCACCGCAAACGGGGCCTTTTCAGTGAAGGTCCGGACAACAGCTGCTGTTTCTTCTCCTGAGCCGTCGTCAGCTATGATCACCTCGTCCGGCATCCGGGACTGCACCAGGAGACTGTCGAGCACCTTTCTCAGAAAATCAGGACTGTTATAGGTTGTGACGATCACAGATATCTTCATGGTACTGCGGCCGGTAATATCGAGGACAAGGTCGTGCATCAGGCTCCCCTGGACGCGGTCGGAGAATGCCCGGTGGACCTTTTCGCGGGCAGAGGTCCCCAGTGGTGCAGCCTGTTCTGGTGCAGCCACCAGCCGGGCAATTGCACCCGCGAGCGCCTCTTCATCCCCGGGCGGGACGAGGAGTCCGTCCACCCGGTCGGTTATCAGTTCGGCAAGCCCGCCTGAGGCAGAGGCCACCACGGGCTTGCCCATCGCCATCGCCTCGGCTGCGGCAAAGCCGAAGGCCTCTTCGCAGACAGAGGGCATGACAAAGATATCCATGGCAGCATACATCCGGTAGACCGGAACGATCCGGCCTGTAAAGACGACGCGGTCCGCAAGTCCCATCCCCAGGACTTTCTGGTGCATCGCAACGCGGTCGGGGCCATCCCCCACAACAAGGAGGCGGATCCGGGGGTTCTTCGCTGCCAGACGGCCGAAGGCATCAATCAGACAGTCGAGTCCCTTTTCAGGACTGAGCCTTCCGGCGAAGCCGATAACCACCTCGTCAGGGGTGAAGCCCAGTTCGGCCCGCGCCCTGTCCCTCTCAGGCAGCGAAGCGGCGATTTCGTCGGCAGGCACACCGTTGATAACCACGCGGATAATGTCCTTTCTGATCCCGCTGCGCACCAGCGCACGGCTTACTGAGTTCGATACCGCGATGACGCAGTCTGCAGCGGCGTTTATCATGATGCGCGTGACAGGCGATATCTTCCGGGTGAGGTGCCGTATCAGGATTACCTTTGTCCCGGTGAGCTTCGCGGCGATGACCGCGGGCCAGTACTCCTTCGGGCTGTTTGCGATAATCACCCCGATGCTGTCCAGTTTTACGACCCGTATAAGGCTTGCGATAGCCCTGATGTCCAGGGCGTTGCTCATCCTGATGCGGCGGGTCGGCAGGGTTCCCTTGGCATGGGTAAGGCTGATGGTGCCCTCCTGCCAGCAACCCAGAAAGGTCTCATGCCCGTGGTCTGCAAGCAGGCGGGAGAGAATCTCGGAATGCGCCTCGCTGCCGCCGATCAGCGCGCCGGGCCGGTCGAAGTAGCTGCTGATGATCAGTATCTTCACAGGGTCTCCTGTCCCTGCCGCGCCAGCAGCGAGACCGCCAGGAGAAACGCGATCAGCAGGAAGCTCAGGGGCCTCCGGAGGCTTTCATCAAAGACACCGCCGAGAAAAAGGTTTATCAGGGCATGCCCCGTCCCGAGGCTGAGGGCCCACGAGGTCCCGCCTTTGTTACCCGGAGGCCTTCTCAGCAGCAGCACGGCAACCGATACCCAGAAGGTCAGAAAGAGCGCCAGTCCGACCAGCCCTGTCTCCGCCGCCACCGTGAGGTAGACATTGTGCGCGTGCGCCAGGAGCGCGGGGCTGAAGTTCCAGTCCTTTGCGTAGGGGGCGCTGTACGCCCCGGCTGTATGTTCCCATTCACGCTGGCCAACTCCTGCGACCGGGTGGTCGGCGATAATATCCCGGGCGATGCGGAAAAGATATAATCTCTCGACGTTGCTCGGATGCTTGTGGATGTCGGCGATGCTGAAGGCCCGCTCGCGCACCGGCGGGAAAAAGACAAAGACGAGGGTGATCACGACGGCGAGTACCCCCGCCCCCACGAACGCCGTACGCAGACTCTTTCGCGCGAAGATTATCATCAGAGAGGCCAGCAGCGACAGGAAATAGGTGCGTGCAAAGGTCATCAGGGTTCCGGCCATCATCAGCGCCGCGGTGAGCCCGAGCAGGATCCGCCGTGTCCGGGAGGTTTCCCAGAAGAGGGCGAGAGACGAAAAGAAGACCGCAAGGGTGCTGAAGGTGCACCCCGCCTGTATATAGTAGCGGAAGAATCCGTACAGCTTGCCCTCCCGGATCGGCTGTTTCGGCAGCGGATACGTCAGGCCCGTGTACTGCTGGAAGATACCGAGCAGTACGACCAGGGCCGATGCGGCAGCAAGGACGAAAACGGCATTGACCGCCGCTTTTTTCTTCAGTTGCGGGTCGAAGGCAAGCCGGAAGAGCAGCAGGGAGGCGAAGAGGACCGGGACATCGTCAAGCGGGGCAGTGGTCGGAGGCTTGTTGTTCAGCAGCCTCGAGACGACCTCCCAGACGAGGAATGCGGCGAGGCTGATCAGGGGTACACGCAGCCCGCTGAACGCAGTGGCGACGCCGCCTTTTTGATACCAGACCATGATCGAAAAAAGGCCGAGTGCCGCGACCGCAAAGTAGGCGGCACTGTGCGACAGCAGGACGGTCAGGGCATACAAGACAGTTATGCCGGAGAGTACGGTGCCGTAAATACCGGCCAGTCCGGCCCCGGAGAGGGGTATGAAAGATGTGTTCACTTTCAATACTGGCCGCCGGTCAGCGTCGCAGTCACCGAACCTATCTTTACCTTTGACTGCATCTTGAGAGGGATCTTTTTGTCGTCGTCCGTGATCCAGATCAGGATCTCTCCCTTCCGGTAGAAGATGCCTTCGGACTTCATCTGGGGTTTGATGACCAGGGTGTCGACTTCTCCTGCGGGGCCCTGGATACGTTCTTTCCTGAGCACCTGGACTTCGGCGTCGTAGACCTTCTTGCTGTCGAAGATCTTGATATAGGCCGGCTTGCCGACTTCAAGGTGCATGCCCCGGATCTGGTAGAAGCTCGACAAGGGATCAAAGACCGTTCCCGGCAGGTCGAACTCCTTCCGTTCGTCCTCAAGGTGGTCGATGTAGAAGGCCTTGGCCTTGCTGTTGTCGAAGATAACCTCCTTGTCCTTCCGGTGCCTGCCTTCTCTCAGCATGAGCCGGTATGTCAGAGGAGGTCCGAGGGTCCCCGGCGCCGGGCCGGCCGCAACACGGCTCTCCACCCTGTCGTTGACCGGGTAGAAGACCGACACCCACTTGGCCGACCGCGTGGTGACCGTAATGAGCGCTGCGTTGTCGTCCTGCCTGATTTCGATGACCGACTCTCCGGCCTTGATGCCGGCCCAGGATATGTCATACCTGAGGGTCTCGGGTATCCCGAAGGCAGAGGCGGTACAGGGGGTAAGCAGGAGGAGGCCCGTGAGGATGAGGACGGCCGGCCTGAAAAAGGACCTGTGTCCCTGCAGGAGCATTGCTTGAAGCGATAACGTCATAATTTTATGGTAACTGAAACGCCGGTAAAAAGCCCATGCTTCAGTTCACGATTCCTGGCCGCTGAACTGGAGGGCGTAGAGCTTCTGATAAATGCCGCCGTGCTCGAGGAGTTCCTGGTGCGTTCCGGTCTCGGTTATCCGGCCCTTGTCGAGCACGATGATCCTGTCTGCCTTCTTGATTGTCGAGAGGCGATGGGCGATCACAAAGGTCGTTCTGTTCGCCATCAGGTTTTCCAGTGCCTTCTGCAGCATCACCTCAGAGGCTGTATCGAGAGACGAGGTTGCCTCATCCAGGATGAGGACCGGCGGATTGGTCAGGACCGCGCGCGCAATCGAGAGCCGCTGCCTCTGGCCTCCGGAGAGCCGGGCACCTTTTTCCCCGATAATCGTATCGTAGCCCTGGGGCAGTTCCATGATAAAGTCATGGGCGTAGGCAGCCTCTGCCGCCCGCACCACGTCGTCCTTGCCGGCCCCCGGCCTGCCGTAGGCGATGTTTGCGAAGACAGTGTCGTTAAACAGGATCACCTCCTGGCTGACGATGCCGAAGTTGCTGCGCAGGGATTTGAAGGTGACGGTTGCGATGTCAATGCCGTTGATCAGGATCTTCCCTTCCTGGGGCTGGTAGAACCGCGGCAGAAGATTCACGAGGGTGGTTTTGCCCCCTCCGCTCCTGCCGACAATGGCGATGATTTCGCCCCTGCGGACGGTCAGGTTCAGCCTGTCGAGCGCCTTATGCTCCGAGGCGGGATAGGTGAAGGAGACGTCCCTGAACTCGATCTCGCCCACGTCGCTGCCGAGCGTCTGCGTGCCTGCCGTCTCCTGTGGTTCGGCCAGGAGCTGGGAGATCCTCTCGAACGGTGCCCGGGCCTGCTGGAGGTTGATATTGACCTTTGCCAGCCGCCGGATCGGGCTGTACATCAGGAATATGGCAGCCAGGAACGAGAAAAAATCGCCGACAGTCATGGCGTTGGTGATGACCAGCCTTCCGCCGTACCACATGACAAAGGCGATGCCGATGCCGCCGACCGTCTCCATGAGCAGCGTGGCGCTCTCGCCGACGCGCGTGGCCCGCATGTTCTCACGGTAGTAGTCCCTGGTGATCTTCCCGAACCGTTCGTTTTCGTCCTGCTGCCTGCTGAAGGCCTTGAGTATCCTGATGCCGGTAAAGCTCTCGTTCAGAAATTCGGTGATATGGGATATCTTTTCCTGGGACCTTCTGCTGATCTGGCGGATCCTCTTGCCGAGCCTGCCGACGGTATAGAAGGCTGCAGGCAGTGCAACGATCGATATGACGGTTATGTCCCACCGGCGCCATAATGCGACGCATATCAGCGCAACGGCAGTGGTGCTTTCGATCAGCAGGTCTTTCACCGTCAGGCTGACCAGCCCGTTGAGGAGGGTGATGTCGTTGACCACCTTTGAGATAAGCTCTCCGCTCGAACTCTTTCCGAAATATCCCACGGGAAGGTTCAGGATGTGTGAAAAAAGGCGGTTCCTGAGGTTCATGACCATCTTCTGGTTCACCGAGCCGATCAGGTAGCCGTTGATCATCAGGAAAATGCCCTTTACCAGAAAGATGAAGAAGACCAGAAAGGGGATGATCAGCAGAAGGAAGGAATCTTTCTTGACGAAGATATCGTCCATGATCGGCTTCACCAGCCATGCGAGCGATCCGCTCAGCGCCGAGACGACAATGCTCGCACCTCCGGCGATCGCTACCCGCTTCCAGTAGGGACGTACGAGCTCAAAGATTCTGCGAAATTCTTCCAAAAAACGGCCTCCCTTATTATATTGTCCTCTGCGTGCGCCTGTGTCTGGGGAACCAAAGAAACATTATAATGCAGGAGACGGAAGAATATAAAGCCGGGGCGGTGTCCCGGTGTCAATCATCCCCGTCATGGCCACGGTGGATACGGGTGTGTTATCCGGCACTGCTGCTGCGTCCGGCGTAGTGGCGTGCAAGCTCGACAGCGTCCCACGGCAGGCAGTCCCCGGCCGTAAACCCCAGGAGGCCGGCATAATCGTGGATAACGTCGAGCGAGGGCCCCTCGATCTCCAGGAATTCCGGGATATACGCGTATGCACCTTCATACCGGTCAAATTCAAAATGGAGGCCGGAGAGTTCATAGGATACCCGGTGTTTTTTCATCTCGAGCCAGACCCCCATCCCCAGGGCTTCAAGCAGCGACCGCATGGCCGCAAAGTCGGAGACCCTGACCTCCTGTTCTTCCCGGACCTTTGCCCCCGTGTCGCTGATGTCCTTTTTGACGGCGAGGACCGCGCTGCTGCCTTCTTTTCTGAGCCGGAGGGTTGTTCTGCGTCCTCGCAGCGCACGGTCTGCCGTGTCGTAGTACAGGGCGTGGATTTCGTCGTCAAAGGTCTTCCGCGCGCCGAGGGCTATCAGTTTTCCGGCAACAGCTGCCGCGTCTACCTCGAGTATCTTCACCTCAATTTCGTGCATGGCACCATTATACCAGATGCGGCCGGCCCCGAGACTTTCATGCTGCCGTGCCGTTTCCTGTCCTGGGGGAGCCTGATTCCTCTGTAGACACCTGATTAATGGCCTTTTTGGGCTTGACAAAATCGGAGGTTCTTGATACTGTTAATCCAGTCGCATCATATCTACTAAATCAGGAAAGGGGGGAAAATATGACAAAGACAGAACTTATTGACAAGATCGCGGCAGGGGCCGGTCTCAGCAAGGCAGATGCCGGAAGGGCGTTCGATGCAACCCTGGATTCGATCAAGGCTGCCCTGAAGAAGGGGCAGAAGGTGACGATCGTCGGCTTCGGGACCTTTGCGGTAACGAAGAGAAAGGCCAGAAAAGGACGCAACCCGAGAACCGGGCAGGTTATCAGTATCCCGGCTGCCAAGACTCCGAAATTTACTGCCGGCAAGACCTTAAAAGACGCGGTAAAGAAATAGACTGACACTGTCCGTAAAATCCCGGACAACGCCGTTAAGGGGAGTATAAAATAATAAAGGGACAGCCATTCTGGCTGCCCCTTTATTTTGTGTCCCGCGTCTGCTATCCTTTGTCTGAAGTTTCAGGATGCGTCCGTGCAATGCAAACGAAAGGGAGGTGCTTATGCTGGTTGAGTTCAGTATTGTCCCGATAGGTGCGGGGAGCAGTATAAGCAGCGAGGTGGCAGAGATTCTGAGCATTGTGGCCGCAAGCGGTCTTCCCTATAAAGTGAACCCGATGGGTACGGTTGTCGAAGGCAGCTGGAACCAGGTGTTCGGCCTGATCAAGAAATGTCATGGTGCCATGAGACGGCACGAGGAGAGGGTGCTGACCCGGATTCTGATCGATGACCGCAAGGGCCGGTCGGATATGATTACCGCAAAGGTGCGCTCTGTCGAGAAGAAGTTGGGGAAAGCCCTCAGTAAATGACCTCCCGTAAGATGATCGTCTGCGGCATTGACCTTGGCCCTGCAACAGAGCAGGTTGTTGCCTATGCTGCATTCTTTGCCGGTGCCTTCAGGGTGCCGGTGCGGCTTCTGTATGTCATCGATTATCTCCTTACCCCGCCGACCTATCTGTCTTCGTATATCGAAGAGGAAAAGAAGAAGGAAGAAGCCGCGATGCTGCGCTGGAAGGGGATGCTGACGGGTGCGGGGATCGAGGCGGACACCCGGATCGTGCTGGGGCGGCTTCATGAGTCCTTTACCGCGGTCCTTGAGGACGAGCCTGTTGAGCTGCTGGTGATCGGCTACAAGTCCCACCTTCTCCGGCCGAGCAGTTCCGAACGGCTGGTCATGTCCCTGCGGGCCCCGATGCTCGTCATCAGGACGAATGCCGCGGAGCAGCCCTCCGTCGGGTCGGTGCAGATCAGGAGAATTCTCTGCCCGGTCGATTTCTCCGAGAATTCCAGAAAGGCTGCCACCCTTGCCCTGCAGTATGCCAGGGCCTTTTCTGCGGAGCTCGACGTCATCAATGTCATACCGTCTCACCTGATAAAGAAGAAGTGGATGGTCTGGAGCAATATGGACGACGAAGACCGTGAACGGTTTGATGAACTGATGCGCGCCGAGGCTGCGTCCACCATGAAGACCTTCTGCGACGGCCTTGGCCTTGAAAAGGCGGGGGAGATCTTCCATGGCAACCCCGGCGAGGTGATTTCTTCCCTTGCAGCCGGGCGGGGGACGGACCTGGTAGTGCTTGGCGCGCGCGGCCTCTCCTACCTCCAGGGTATGCTCATTGGCAGCACCACCGAACAGGTCCTGAAGTCGTCACCCTGTCCGGTACTGGTCATACACTGAGGCTGATGCGGTGCTGATGCAGGGACTCCTGCTCCTGGCCGGACTTGTCCTGATTCTATGTGCGGCAGAGTTCTTCACGAACGGGATCGAGGCCTTCGGCCGGCATTTTTCCTTTTCCCAGGCAGTCGTCGGCAGTATCTTTGCCGCCGTCGGTACTGCCCTTCCCGAGACGATCCTCCCGATTGTCGCGATATTCCTCTATGGCGGTGAATCGGCAAAGGAGATCGGTGTCGGCGCTATTCTCGGGGCGCCGTTCATGCTCTCGACCCTGGCTTTCTTTCTTGTCGGACTCACGGTGTCGGTCTCTGCGCTGCTGAAGAGGCGGGCCTTTGTCCTGAACGTCGAGGTCCATTCGGTCAAGCGGGACATCATATTTTTTCTCGCGATGTATTCGGCCGCCGTCATCGTCCCCCTGCTTGCGGGAAAGGGATCGCTTGTTCCGATAGCCGTCCTGCTGGTCCTCGGGTATATCGTCTACGCCTGGATGACCTTCAGGGGAGAGAGCGCCGGTATGGCTGAAGAGCACGAACATATGTATCTCTGGAGAATAGTCAGGCGCTTCAAGGGTCCCGGCAGCGGAGACCACCCCTCGCTGATGATAATCCTGATACAGGTGCTGGTGTCTCTGGCGGTGATGGTGAAGGGCGCCCATACCTTTGTCCAGAGCCTGGAGCATATCTCGAGGCAGTTCGGCATGAACCCGCTGCTTTTTTCCCTGCTGCTGGCGCCGGTTGCGACCGAGCTTCCGGAGAAGTTCAACAGCGTCAGCTGGACCTGGAAGGGGAGGGACACCCTGGCGATGGGGAATATAACCGGGGCGATGGTCTTTCAGGCGACCTTCCCGGTTTCGGTCGGACTCCTCTCTACGGACTGGAACCTGACCGGCATGGCGCTTTTCTCAACCACCCTGGCGATGGTGTCGGCGCTGATTATGATGGGTTCGATCCTGCTCCTGAAGCGCATTCACCCCGGCGCGATGCTCCTCGGAGGCGGACTGTATCTGGTCTATGCCGCGGTACTGATATTCCGCTGATGAACCCTATTTCCTGAAGAGGTCGTCCAGGGCCTTGCGGGCAGCGTCCCTGTCCGACCCTGGGCCCCCTGGGGAGGCCGGCGCTGCTCCCTCCCTGAACGCGAAGAAGTCGCAGAAGTTGGCCCTGTCGCGGGACCGCTGGAACTCGGCCTTTGGCTCAAGGCATTTGTTATGGGCCTTGTCTGAATAGAACCTGCAGTTCAGGCAGATATGCAGGTCTCCCCCGCATGTGGGACAGACCGCCTTCCTCGAAAAATACTTGTCGGTCTCTATCTCTTTTCTGCATAGTCCGCATGTCTTCATCGGTGCCGCCTCCCGGATATTGCATTTGATCGCGTATGCTGAAATACTGAGCTATTGTACCCGATTCTGTATGCACTTTGTATTTGACAGTCAGGGGCAATTCTGATATTGTGAAACCATAAATCGTGTAAATCCTGGACAAGGAGGAATGACATGGCCTGCAAATCAAAGGGTCCGTGCGGCACGGCGAAGAAGACTGCTGCAAAGCCTGCTGCCAAGAAGACGACCAAGAAGTAAGCATTCGCAATTGAATTTCATAAAAAGGATGGGCCTGCCCGTCCTTTTTATTGCCCAAAAAACGGTAAGATAATCACATGTTCGAAAGAGAACTCGCAGCCCTGAAAAAGCAGGACCTCCTGCGGCATCTCCTGTCACGGTCATCGGGCCAGGGGCCGGTCATTTCGATCCGGGGCAGGAGATATATCAATTTTGGCTCGAACGACTATCTCGGCCTTGCGGCGCACCCTGATGTTGTCAGGGCGGCCCGGGAGGCTGCGGACCGTTTCGGGTTCGGCGCGGGCGCGTCCCGGCTTCTTGCCGGGGGAACGGTAATCCATGAGCGATTGGAAAAAGCAGTGGCTGCGTTCAAAGGTGCCGAGGCAGCGCTCGTCTTCAATTCAGGCTACGCAGCCAACACCGGCATCATCCCGGCGATCGCGGCCGGGGGAGACGCCGTATTCAGCGATGCCCTCAACCATGCGAGCATCGTCGACGGCTGCAGGCTGAGCCGGGCTGAAAAGCATATCTTCCGCCACCGGGACGTCGCGCATCTCGAATCCCTGCTCAGGGAAAAGGCCGGAGCCCGCCGCAGGATCATTATTACCGATTCGGTCTTCAGCATGGACGGAGACATAGCGCCGCTGGCAGACCTTGCCTCTGTTGCGAAAACATATGGGGCTATCCTCTATATAGACGATGCCCACGGGACAGGGGTGCTCGGCAGGGGCAGGGGGAGCCTGGAGCATTTCAGAATAAAGCCGGAGCCATGGATCATCCAGATGGGTACCTTTTCGAAGGCCCTCGGTACCTTCGGCGGCTTTGCCGCAGGCAGCAGCGGGATGATGGCCTGGCTGCTGAACACCTCGAGGAGCTTCATCTTCTCGACGGCGCTGCCGGCCCCGGTTGTTGCGGCGTCACTCGCAGCCCTCCGGCTCGTCAGCAGGGACCGTACGCTGGTATACGGACTTATGGAGAACAGGCTGCACCTGGCCACCGGTCTTGAGGCTTTGGGCCTTGACAGTATGGGCAGTGAGACGCCGATCGTCCCGGTCCGGATTGGCACGCTCAGGAAGACGCTGGCTCTGTCGGCATACCTTTTCGGCAGGGGAATTTATGCCCCGGCAATACGCCCCCCGACGGTTCCCGAGCCCAGGATCAGGCTTACGGTTACGGCCGCACACACCGGTGCGCAGATCGAGAAACTGCTGGAGGCACTGGAGGCTTACGCAAAGAAGTGAAACGAGGAAAAGAGACTAATTCCGTGCTGCGGGGATGATATAGAGACAGCAGATGCTGCCGTCCGAGAGTGTATGCTCCCGGGTCACGTTCTTCCCGAGAAGTTCCTTGTACATCTGCAGTTCGACCTTGCACGCTTCACTGAACTCCGAGGCGATCTTTCCGATCGGGCAGTGAAAATTCTTGAGGATGTACTCCCCGTTATTCCTGCTGAGTTCGATGAAATGGCCTTGGCTCTCGAGAACCTGCTTCAGCCCGTTCAGCGTATCGTCGATACCCTCCCGGCCGGAGAGGGCATTGCGGTACATGCTCAGCATCCGGTCTTTTCTCCAGCCGAAAATCTGTTCGACCTTCCGGGGGCCGTCATGTTTTTTGATGTCCCGCAGCACTTCAAGCGAAAAGTCGTCATAGGTGTTCGGGAAAAAATCGTCTGCAGCCTCGGTCAGCATGTATATAAAACCGGGCCTCCCGATTCCCTGCCTCCTGGCGATATAGCTGACCACCCCTTTTTTTTCGAGTGAGAGCAGGTGCTGCCGCACACCCATCGGCGTGATATTGATCTGGCGGCTCAGTTCCTCGATCGTCATGCCTCCGGTCTTCTTCAGGCGCTGGATGATATTCTTGCGGGTCGAGTTGTCGTCTATCGTGAAATCCATGGAAACAAGATACCATAAATAACTTTTTTTGTAAATATATATATTAATTTGTTTATTAGGTTAATTTTGGCAGCAGCCGTCCGGCAATAGCAGACAACATTCCGGCGGCATTATGGTAAAATCATAACATAGGCCCGGGTGCCCTTTTGACAGACCGTACCGAAGCAGCCCAAAAAGAACGATCTCGAGCGAGGGCGAATAATGGAGTATAAACCAGACGGGTTTGTAAAAAGCCCCGGAGGCAGGGCGCGCAGGAAATGAGGGATGAGGCGTATGTCCTGGTACGTCGCCCCGTTCGTGGCAATGGGAGTTTCGACGCGCAACACCGCATACGGACTTTTTACGAGACCGACAATAAAGGAGTGTTCATTTATGATGACAGGCAAGGAAGACCTGCTGCAAGCGCTTATCGAGGCCTTTTTAATGGAGAAGGGGACGAACATCTTTTACACCCAGGCAGCGGCTAAGGCCGCAAGCCCTGAGGCCCGGAAGATGTTCCAGGACCTCACGGTCTGGGAAGAAAAGCATATGGCGTTCATCCAGTTTCTCTATCAGTCGATACAGGGCGACCTTGATGTTGAAGGTTTTGAAGCGTTCCAGGCAAAGGCTGACGCTCCGATGACCGAGGCCGGAATCCCGGTCAGGGACCTGGAGGCGAAGATCGAGACGTTCAGCTTCGCCGACGATGCCGGGGCCTATACCATAGCCCTTGACATAGAATCCAAGGCGTATAACCTCTACCGGAGGCTTTCGGAAGGGGCTGCCGACGGGAACGCCCGCGCTGTATTCAGCGAGATGATGGAACAGGAGCAGAAGCATATCGACTATCTGAAAAAGACGAGGGGAAAGTTTGCTTAAGCTCAGAGACGGGATCGTCGAGCTCTACCGCAAAGTAGCTACCTCGCTCCCCCCGGATATCGAGGAGGCGCTGAAGGCCGCCGTGGCCCGTGAGGAAGAGGGTTCTGCCGCCCGTTCGTCGCTCTCGATCATCCTCGAGAACACCCGTCTGGCCCGCGAGACGGCCCGCCCCATCTGCCAGGATACAGGGGTGCCGGTCTTCTACCTGAAGGTGCCTGTCGGCCTCAGCCAGATTGAGCTGCGCGAGACGATTATCGAGGCGACGCGCATGGCAACAGAAAAAGTCCCGCTCCGGCCGAACGCGGTCGATGTGATCACCGAGAGGAACTCGGGAGACAATACCGGCCCCGGGTTCCCGATAATCTATTTCGAGGAGACCGCCTCGGGGACGCTGACGATCGACCTGATGCTCAAGGGCGGGGGATGCGAGAACGCCGGCCAGACCTACCGGCTCCCGGTTTCTGAGCTGAATGCCCAGCGCGACCTCGAGGGAGTCAGGCGGTGCGTGATTGATGCCGTGCAGAAGGCCCAGGGCAAGGGCTGTCCGCCGTACATCGTCGGCGTCGGCGTTGGTGCTGCAAAAGACCAGGTGACGCGGCTTGCGAAGGAACAGTTGATGCGCAGGCTGAACGACAGCAATAAGGTCCCTGAACTCGCCGCACTGGAGGGCAGGCTCCTCGACGAAATCAACCAGCTCGGTATCGGACCTCACGGCATGGGAGGAAGGACAACCGCGCTCGGGGTGAAGATCGGCGCAAACCACCGGCACCCTGCATCGTATTTTGTCGATGTGTCTCTCAGCTGCTGGGCCGACCGGCGCGGGAGGCTGATATGGTAAAGACGGTCAACCTCTCTGTCCCGATGACTCGGGAGGACGCGCTCGGCCTGCATGCCGGAGATATCGTGCTGCTGAGCGGGAGTATTGTAACCGGCCGCGACAGGATCCACAAGTTCCTTGTCGAGCAGAAGCCGCCTCCTGAGTCACTGCCGTTTCAGCTTGCGGGCACGGTGCTGTACCACTGCGGGCCGATCATGAAGAAGGCTGACGACACGTATTCCGTTGTTGCGGCGGGCCCCACCACGAGCATGCGTGTCGAGATGTATGAACCCGGGGTTATCGCTGCCTGCGGGATCAGGGGCGTCATGGGCAAGGGCGGCATGGGAGATAAGACTCGCCAGGCCCTGAAGGACCATGGCTGCGTGTATCTGAATACCATGGGCGGGGCTGCTGTCTATCTTGCGGACAGGATAACAAGGGTGCTCGGCGTCTGGAAGCTCGGGGAGTTCGGAGCAGCAGAGGCGATGTGGCATCTTGAGGTGAAGGATTTCCCCGCCGTTGTGTCGATGGATGCCCACGGCAACGACCTGCATCGGGATATAGAGGAGTTGTCGATGGGAAGGCTCAGGGAGCTGATAGGGGCAGGAAAGGCCTGATCGTTCTTTCCTGCCTTCGTATGAGATCGCCCGCTATGACTGACATGATCTCCCATCAGTCCATCATACGAGCCTCGGTTCCCCTTGCTCCCTGATTTCATGGAATCTGCACACGCGGCATTCATAAAGGAAGAGGCATGATTCTGGATATACTTGAGAATGCAGACCGTTATGCTGCTCTGAACAGGGGATTTGCACAGGCGTTCGCGTTTCTCAGGCAAGGGAAACTGAAGGAACTCCCTGTGGGAAGATATGAGATAGACGGCGACCGGGTCTTTGCGGTCGTGGCCAGGGAGTCCGGCCGCAGGAAAGAAGATGCCCGGCTCGAAGCGCATGAAAAATATATTGATATCCAGCTGGTGCTGGCGGGGACTGATACGATGGGCTGGAAGCCCCGGTCACTCTGCATACAGCCGGCCGGCGCATACGATGAAAAAGCCGATATCCAGTTTTTTGCGGACTACCCGGACGCCTGGCTCTCAGCTGAAAGCGGGGCGTTTGCCATCTTCTATCCGGACGATGCGCATATGCCCCTGATCTCGACAGGGCAGATCCACAAGGTCGTTGTAAAGATCGCGGCGGCCACGTAAGGTCTGGTAACAGGGTGCTCGGCCTTGACACCGCTCACCCTTTGATACTGGGGGTGAGCATTGTTTTTGAACGGGAAAGGCGTGATAGAATAAAATCAGGAGCAGGAGGTGAATAATGACAAAATTGCTTGAAAAAGCCTTTAAAGAAGTATCCAGATTGCCGGTTGTGGATCAGAATGTAATTGCAAAATGGCTGCTTGAAGAATTAAAGGCGGAGAAGAAGTGGGAGATGCTGTTTGCTGAATCGGAGACTGTTCTTGATAGACTTGCAAACGAGGCTTTGGCAGAGCACAAGAAAGGCAAAACAAAACCGTTGCACATTGATAGCCTGTGATCTCAAGAAAGACAGAGGCTTTTTGGAAGTGCCATGCGGCATTGCCGGAGTCAGTGAGAAAACAGGCAAAAGAGGCTTATCAACAATTTCATGAAGACCCGTATTATCCAAGTTTGCACTTCAAACAAGTCCACTCTGCACGCCCCATATTTTCAGTAAGAATTTCAAAAGACTACAGAGCCATCGGAATCATTCAGGGAGCAGAAATAATCTGGTTCTGGATTGGCATTCATTCTGATTACGATAGACTATTGCGGCAACTGTAATCCGCTCCTTAATTGATAGATTTGTTATTGTTGACACGAGTACGGATGATTTTGAAATTGCTCTATTTAGAGAACCAGAGAAAGTGGAGTTCGATCAATATATAATAACAGGAAAGCATTTCCTTAGAAACGGCAACCACACTATTCATGCAGTATTAGAAACGGGGTATGCAGATAAATATCCAGTTCATGAAGGCACCTAACAATGTGTTTGAGAGGGTCAAAGGACTTTGACCCTTGACGATAAGGCCAAAGGGTGCGCATCGATGCCGGCAGTTATCAACTGCAGAGCGGGGCAGGCGAGTCAAATGATATTGTACTGCAGAAGATCGCCGAATGAGAAACTTGGGGGAGGCAACTCAAATAGTTTCAACAAAAAACTTGACAAGGTCTGCAGCAGCATTAGGCTTAGAAAAGCGTCCACAGCTGGTAATCCATGAATGATAAGGAGTCTGAACGATGATCTTTATTGCCGGGGCATCGGGGTTTGTTGGCGGGCATCTTGTCGGCGACCTCAGAAAAAATGGTTTTGCCGTGAAGGCACTGGCCCGCTCGGCCGAGGCTGCGCGGAAGCTGACCGGGGCCGGCTGTACTGCAGTTATCGGTGATATCTCCAGCCCTGAAACCCTCAAGGGGATCCTGTCCCCTGAGGATATCGTCATCCATCTCGTTGGCATTATCGTTGAGAAGGGTGAAGCGACATTTCAGAAGGTGCATGTCGAAGGGACCCGGAACCTGCTCTCTGAGGCCAGGCAGGCCGGCGTCAGGCATTTCTTTTATCAATCGGCCCTTGGCGCTGACAGGGACGGCATAACCCCGTATCTCAGGACCAAGGCAGAGGCAGAGGAGATCGTGAAGGCCGGCGGTATGCCCTATACGATATTCAGGCCGTCTCTCATTATCGGGCCCTGGGACGGTTTTACGAAGAAGATCCTCGAGATGATAAAGCTCTCTCCCGTGACCCCGATCCCGGGAGACGGGAGGTCGAAATTGCAGCCCCTTTATATCAGGGACTGGCTGATCTGCATGCGGAAGGTGCTCGAAGATCCGGCTGCCTACGCCGGTACGTACGAACTGGGGGGACCCCAGCAGCTGACCTACAGTGAGATCGTCCAGGCGATGGTCGGGGCACTCGGACGCACCAGGATCAGCGTGAATATACCGATGGGTCTGATGAAGATAGCGGCGTCTCTTGCCTCCATACTCCCGTCGCCTCCCGTGACGGTGGACCAGTTGCTGATGCTTGAGCAGGACAATATAACCGCGATCGATGCGATCGAAAAGAGCTTCGGTTTCAGCCCGATGCCTCTGAAGGAGGCCCTGAGCGAGTTTATGCACGGATAAGGTCTGTACTTAGTGTCTGTGTGTAAAGTCGGCATTTCAGTCTGTCATGCCGGCAGACTTTAAGCCGGAATCCGGTGTTTTGAATATGTCCTGGATCCCCGGGTCAAGCCCGAGGATGACGGATTTCAATAATAGTGCTGCTTGCTATTTCACCACGAGCACGGCACAGGCCGCATGGTCTACGATCTTTGATGAGACGCTCCCGAGCAGGAACTTCTCTGCCCCGTGCCTTCCGTGCGAACCGGTGACGATCAGGTCCGCCCTCATCTTCGAGGCCTCCGCGAGGATCTCTTCCGCCGGGTTGCCCTGCCGTATGACGGTCCTGACCTGAATCAGTCCCTTGGCAGAGGCGGCGATCTTTTCCATCATCCTGGCGGTCTCGCCGGTCAGGGTCTCGGAAATGCGGGCCCGGTCGATCTCCATCAGTTCGGTAAGAAAGAGTTCGGGGATGACCGAGACAACCGTGATTGACGCCTGGAACTTCTCCGCGATCTCGAAGGCCTTCCTGACAGCCTTGGACGAAGGCCGGGAACCGTCATGCGCTACGAGTATTTTTTTCATACGCTCCTCCTTGAAAAATAGTAGCAGATACAAGGGCCTTTGTCTTGTGTTTTTCCCGTTGTCTTTTATTTTTTCTCTCAAACCGTTAAAATATGGACTTGACGTTTCGAAAGATGGGCGCAATTTCTTCACGAAGGAGAGGGCTATGGCAAAAAAAGACTATGTTTTCACCTCAGAGTCTGTTACCGAGGGGCACCCCGATAAAATAGCAGATCAGATATCGGACTCCATACTGGATGCGATTCTGGCTCAGGACCCTGTTGCACGAGTGGCCTGTGAGACACTGGTTACGACCGGGCTTGCCTTTGTCTCGGGCGAGATCTCGACAAGCTGCTATGTGCATATTCCGGATATCGTCAGGGAGACGATCAAGAATATCGGCTATACGCGGGCGAAGTACGGGTTTGACTACGAGACCTGTTCCGTCATAACAGCCATCGATCAGCAGTCGGCCGACATTGCGCTGGGTGTTGATACCGGCGGTGCCGGGGACCAGGGGCTGATGTTCGGTTTTGCCTGCAACGAGACCGAGGAACTGATGCCGCTGCCGATCATGCTTGCCCACAAGATCGCCTATCGCCTATCAGAGACCCGCAAGCAGGACATACTCCCCTACCTGAGGCCGGACGGCAAGTCCCAGGTGACCATCGAATACCGGAACGGCAAGCCCTTTAAAATAGATACCATCGTGGTTTCCTCGCAGCACAGCCCTGATGTGCACCTGAAGGATATGAAGGAAGATATCATCGAAAAGGTGATCAAGCCGGTTGTCCCGAAGGAGCTTCTGGACGAGGAGACCGTAAAATACTATATCAATCCGACCGGACGCTTTGTTGTCGGCGGGCCGATGGGAGACACCGGGTTGACCGGAAGGAAGATCATCGTCGACAGCTACGGCGGGGTCGGAAGCCACGGCGGCGGCGCTTTTTCGGGCAAGGACCCCACAAAGGTCGACCGGTCCGGGGCCTATATCGCGCGGTATATCGCCAAGAATATTGTTGCAGCCGGCATCGCCGACCGGGTAGAGGTTCAGCTGGCCTATGCGATCGGCGTCCCTGAACCGGTCTCTATCCTCGTCGATACCCATGAGACAGGGAAGATCGATGAGGAGAGGATTGCGAAGCTGGTCAGGGATAATTTCGACCTGACGCCCAAGGGCATTATCGACCACCTGAAACTCAGGAGGCCGATCTTCAGAAAGACCGCGGCCTATGGTCACTTCGGCAAGAGCGATCCTGACTTCACCTGGGAGCTGACCGACAAGGCTGCGATGCTCAAAAAGGAAGCAGGGCTTTAGGAAATTCAATCCCACCCCGTCGAGGGGCGCTGCAGCAGTCGCCGCAAGGTGTGTCTGTCAGGCTCGATGGGGTGGTTCAAATGCAGCAACGGCGCCCATTCAAATCTGAATGGGAGGAATTTTATGACTACTGCAATGGCTACGAAAGACTACGTTGTCGCTGACATCAAACTCGCTGATTGGGGCCGCAGGGAGATCGCCATCGCTGAAACGGAAATGCCCGGTCTGATGGCGATCCGGGAAGAATTCGCCGGGAGCCAGCCGCTCAAGGGCGCTCGCATCACGGGCTCGCTGCACATGACCATCCAGACCGCCGTGCTGATCGAGACCTTGCGGGCGCTTGGTGCGGAGGTCCGCTGGGCATCGTGCAACATCTTCTCCACCCAGGACCACGCTGCCGCAGCTATCGCTGCAGGCGGCACCCCGGTCTTCGCCGTAAAGGGCGAATCGCTCAAGGACTACTGGGACTATACGCACCGCATCTTCGAATGGCCTGACGGGGGCTATTCCAACATGATCCTCGACGACGGCGGCGACGCCACGCTGCTCATGCATCTGGGTGCCAGGGCCGAGAAGGACCTCTCCGTGCTCGCCAAGCCTGACAGCGAAGAAGCGACCGTGCTGTTCGCCAGTATCAAGGACAGGCTCAAGCAGGATCCGACGTGGTATTCAACGCGCATAGCGAAGATCAGGGGAGTTACCGAGGAGACCACGACAGGCGTCCACCGCCTCTATCAGATGCACGAGAAGGGCGAACTCAAGTTCCCTGCGATCAACGTCAACGATTCGGTCACCAAGTCCAAGTTCGACAACCTCTATGGCTGCCGCGAATCGCTGGTTGACGGCATCAAGCGTGCCACCGACGTGATGGTCGCGGGCAAAATCGCCGTGGTCTGCGGCTACGGCGACGTGGGCAAGGGCTCCGCCCAGGCGCTGCGGGCGCTGTCCGCCCAGGTCTGGGTCACCGAGATCGATCCGATCTGCGCGCTGCAGGCCGCGATGGAAGGCTACCGCGTTGTGACCATGGACTACGCCTGCGACAAGGCCGACATCTTCGTCACCGCGACAGGGAACTATCACGTCATCGACCACCAGCACCTGGTGAAGATGAAGGACCAGGCCATCGTTTGCAATATCGGGCATTTCGACTCCGAGATCAACGTGGCGTCGCTCGAGAAATACCAGTGGGAAGAGATCAAGCCGCAGGTCGATCACATCATCTTCCCGGACAGGAAGCGCATCATCCTGCTGGCCAAGGGCCGTTTGGTGAACCTCGGCTGTGCCACCGGCCACCCGTCCTACGTGATGTCGTCCTCTTTCGCCAACCAGACCATCGCCCAGATCGAACTGTACACGCAGACCGACAAGTACCCGGTTGGCGTATACACCCTGCCGAAGCACCTGGACGAAAAGGTTGCACGTCTGCAACTGAAAAAGCTCAACGTGCAGCTGACCACACTGACCGATCAGCAGGCAGCCTATATCGGCGTGCCCAAGGAAGGTCCGTACAAGTCGGCACTCTACCGCTACTGAGCGGACGGTTATCAGCATTGATCTGCTTATCCCGGCCCGGAAAAAGTATCTTCAGAGCCGGGAGAGGGGCACCTGACGTTTCTTTTATTTGTTTTTTGAAAAAAGCCCCCGCCTTTCAGCGGGGGCTTTTTTATACACTGCTGTAGACTGACGCAGTAAGTTTACATGAGGAGAGGAGGAAACATGGCTGAGGAGAAAAAGGAAAAATGGCTGAACTATCTTGCGCTGACAACGGTTATCTTTGCTGTCTGCGCAACACTCTCGACGTTTAAGGGCGGAGGGCATTCGACGAAGTCGGTTCTCTCGCAGTCGCAGGCCTCGAACCAGTGGGCGTATTATCAGGCAAAGAGCATCAAGGGGTATCTTTACGAGCTTCAGCAGGAGAAGCTCGAACTCGAACTGAAGGCTGCCGACCCGCGGGTGAAAAAACTGATCGGGGACGATTATCAGAAGAAGATAGACGGATACGCTGCAAAGATCAGGAAATACGATACAGAGAAGGCCACGATAGAGCAGGATGCCAGGGCCCAGGAAAGGATCAGGGATGATGCGCAGGTCCACTCGAAGGCCTTCGGCATGGCGGTCATCTTTCTCCAGATAGCGATCCTGCTCTCATCGATTGCAGCCCTGCTGAAGAAGAAACTTGTCTGGATGACCGGTCTGGCTACGGGTATCGTGGGACTCGTGTATTTTGCGAACGGGTTCCTGCTGTTCTGGAAATAACGCCCAGCTCCGGTTTTTATTTGAAGAACAGGCGGGGTTTTGATAGAATCTGATGTGGGACCATTGGAATGAGCGATCAGCGGCATCATAAGCGGTTTATTGTCGAGGGGATGGAGATCAATGGCAAGATGCTCTTTGCCACCGAGGTATTCGTCCTGAATGTCAGCATCAGCGGCATGTCGTTCAAGGCAGACCGGCGTCTGGACATCGGCAAGGAATACACGATACGGCTCCAGGACCACGACCGGACCATTGCGGTCAAGGGGGTTGTCGTCTGGTCGAGCCTGGTCGGGACGAAGCAGGGTCATGACGGGGATTCGATCCCTGTCTATTCCGCGGGCATGAAGTTCACGAATGTCCTGAACGAACGCATCAACGAGATCATCGGGTTCATCGAGAGCCATGAGAGGCGGGGGCATGATCAGGGCCCCGGGCACCGCCTGAGCGGCCTGAGGTTCACGATCACGAACCCCAACCGGGCTGTCCTGCAGTTTCCCTCCCATTACCTGGTTAAAAAGATCAGCGCCGGCGGCATGCTGATCGAGAGCGACCAGGAGTTGACCAGGGAGGAGCGGTTCCCGATGGAATTGTCCATACCTGAGGAAGAACCGATCGGCTTCACCGGCAGGGTGGCGTCCTGCCTTGCGGTGAATATTAAAGGGGTCGAGCATTTTGATATCGGCATAGAATTTATCGAGATGGCTGTGCATCACCGGAAGAAGCTGCATGACTTTATCGCGCTGCTGAACTCGATGAACAAGAATGTCTGAGGGGTTGACGTTTCTGTCCGTTGTCTTTGAACGGCGACGGGTTGTGATTCAAAGGACTGCAGGCCGCCAGGATTGACCCGGGATCCGGTTATGACTTATCGAACGTAGAGGAGGCTGTTATGGGATTTTTTGACAAGGTTCGCGCGGAGTTTATCGATATCATCGAGTGGCTCGATGACTCGGATAATACGCTGGTCCACCGTTTTGAACGCTATGACAACGAGATCAAGTATGAGGCAAAGCTCATCGTCAGGGAGGGTCAGCAGGCCGTCTTCATCAATGAAGGGCAGATTGCGGATGTGTTCAGGCCCGGGACGTATACGCTGACGACGCAGAACCTTCCGATCCTCACGACGCTCAAGGGCTGGAAATACGGTTTCCACAGTCCGTTCAAGGCAGAGGTCTATTTCTGCAGCACCAGACAGTTCACCAGTCTGAAATGGGGGACCCCCGGGCCGGTCACCATGCGCGACAAGGAGTTCGGCCCCGTGCGGGTGACCTCCTTCGGGCTCTATTCGATCAAGGTCAAGGACCCGGCTGTCTTTATCAGGGAGATCGTCGGTACCGACGGCAACTTTACGACAGAGTCGATTGAAGACAACCTGCGCGGCAAGATCGGTATGCGCATCAAGGAGGTCCTCCCGGAGACAGGCATTCCGGTCATTGACCTTGAGGCCAAGGTGGTTACCCTGGGCCAGACACTGAAGGAGCGCATCGCCCCTGCCTTTGAAGGGTTCGGTCTGGACCTGACCGAGGTGCAGGTCCAGGATATCGGCCTGCCTGAAGAGGTTGAGAGGGCCATCGACAAGGCGGGTGCAATAAAGGCGGTTGGCGATCTCCGCAACCTGACACAGTATGAAACTGCCGAGGCTATCCCGACAGCGGCTGCGAATCCCGGCGGCATGGCTGCTGCCGGCGTCGGCATGGGAATGGGCTTTGCCATGGCAAACCAGATGGGCCAGGCGATGGCAGGACAACAGGGGGGCCAGCAGTCCGGACAGTCTCAGGTGCCTCCTCCCCTGCCGGGGGTCTTTCATGTGGCTGTCGGCGGCCAGCAGACAGGGCCGTTCGCAATGGATGTGCTCAGGCAGAAGGTGATGGCAGGCGAGATAAGCAGAGAGACCCTTGTATGGCGTTCAGGGATGGAGCAGTGGACAGCTGCCGGCCAGGTCCCGGACCTGGCAGTCCTTTTCGCCGACGTGCCTCCCCCGGTTCCCGGGAAATAATATTTTGTTAAAGGCAAACTGTCCCTCCTGCGGGGCTGAGGTTCCTTTCAGGTCGAGCGTATCGGTCTTTGCAGTCTGCGATCACTGCAAATCGACGATCGTCAGGCATGACATGGACCTGGAGGCCCTTGGGGTCATGGCCCAGTTGCCTGAGGACCTGTCTCCGCTTCAGCGCGGCAGCCGCGGAAAATACAGCAATACCGGGTTCGAAGTTGTGGGTCGTCTGAAGGTGGCCTGGAGCGAGGGCTGCTGGAATGAGTGGTTTCTGAATTTTGAGGACGGCAGACAGGGCTGGCTCGGCGAGGCGATGGGCTTTTTCATGCTCAGTTTTGAAGCCAAGGGCTTGAAGGTCCTGCCGGACCGGTCTGCGATGAAACCCGGCGAGACAATTTCGTTCGGCAAGGCCGGCCGGTTCGTCGTGGATGACATCAAGGAGGCGGCCTGCATCGGCAGCGAAGGCGAGCTGCCCTTTCCCGGCCTGCTCGGCAGGAAGACCACCAGCATCGACCTCAGTTCAGTTGACGGCAGATATGCAAATATCGAATATTCCGAACAGGATGGAGTGACGGTCTATCTTGGCAGGTATGTCGACTTTTCCTCCCTTGACTGGTCGAACCTCAGGGACCTTGCTGCTGATGTAAAAAAGGTCCGCTCTGCAGCTGTCTTCAAGTGCCCTGACTGCGGAGGCCCCGGTTCTCTGCGGACCCCGGGTCTGACAGCCTCGGTCGTCTGCTCCTACTGCTCATCAGTGATCGACACGACAAACCAGCAATTCGCCCTTCTCCAGAAGGCGGAGGAGAAGACCAGGATCAAACCGCTCATCCCGGTCGGCAAGAAAGGACGCTTTGGAGATACGGAGTGGGAGAATATAGGGTTCATGCGGCGCACGGATGACTCGGGGCAGTACAGCTGGGACGAGTACCTGCTCTTCAACCCCTACGGCGGCTTCCGGTGGCTGACCACCTACAACGGTCATTGGAACTTTGTCGAGATGCTCCGCACCCGGCCTTCTGCAGCCGCGGCCGGTCCCACTCTGAAATGGAATGACCGTGAGTACAGGAAGTTTCTGGTGGGCAAGGGGAGGGTCAGCTACGTCCTCGGAGAGTTTTACTGGCGGGTGAAGGTCGGCGAGACGGTCGATCTTGTCGATTACATAGCGCCTCCTGAAATACTCTCATCCGAGGGCTATGAGACCGAGGTCACCTGGTCGCTCGGGAAGTATCTCGAACCCGGGGAGGTTGCATCAGCCTTTGTTCTGGGGGACGAGGTGCCCCCGACGGTTGGTGTTGCGCCAAACCAGCCGAACCCCTACCTGCAGCAGTCCACCATCATGAAATTCGCTTTTCTGGCCTTTGCCATATTCCTGACGGTGCTGCAGTGCTATTTTGTCATCACGGCTCCTGACAAGGAGGTCTTCCGCGAGAGTTTTACCTTCAGGCACGATGAAAGGACAAAGGCCTTTGTGACGCGGCCGTTCGAACTGACGGGCGGGCAGGGGAACCTGTCGGTGGAACTCCATGCAGATGTCCAGAACGACTGGATGGAGGCCTCCATCGACCTTGTCGATGAAAAGACGAACAAGACCATCGCGTTTTCTCAGGGTGCGGAGCGCTACTCCGGGGTGGACGGAGGAGAGTCCTGGACCGAAGGCAGCCAGGATTCCCGCTATCTCCTCAACGCAGTCCCGGGGGGGCTGTACCACCTTCTTGTCCAGCCCGCTGCCGACCCCCTGAAACCCGGGGAAAAGACCTTCACGCTCGCGCTGCGCAGGGGGGTGGTCACCTGGTCCGATTTCTTCCTGGGACTGGGGCTGCTTCTTATCTATCCGCTCTGCACCTGGTGCAGGAAAAACAAGTTTGAGGCCTCCCGCTGGATGGAGAGCGATCTTTCGCCCGGCGGGACCGATGAGACTGAAGACGACGAAGGAGAGTGACGATGAAGATCTATGTTGTATACGGAATTATCATCTGTACCCTGTTTGTCCTGGCAGGCACCCAGGGGTATACGATATCAGGCCTTATGCATTCGGCGGGACGGACTTTTTTTTCAGGTTCCGGACCCCAGCATAAATAATTTCTTGCTGTCTGTCATTTCGGCTTGCCCGGAATCTTTCAGGCGGCTTTGAAGAAGGATTCCCGACGCGCTTCTCTTGCGGGAATGACAGCCTTGTTCACGAAGCAAAGGGCTTATGGATTGACTCTAAATAATTTCAGGAAACATTAAGGAGGAGATATGGAACAGTTTCTCAACGTAAAGGACCTGGTGTCGTCGGTGGTTTTTTCTTTCTTTGGCATCGCCATGTTCGGGTTGGCCTTTTATATATTCGATAAACTTACTCCCGGCGACCTCGGGTGCGAGATCCTCGAAAAGCAGAACACGGCGGCAGCGATCGTCGTGGGTGCCCTCGTCATCGGGATGTCGATTATCATCGGGCTGGCGATCCACTGACCGAAAAGCAGATACCGGTGGCATATGCCCTGCTCTTTTCGGTCTTTATCATTTCGACCTGCGGTCTTGTCTATGAGCTGACGGCGGGCGCTCTGGCGAGCTATCTGCTCGGCGATTCGATCACCCAGTTCTCGATCATCATCGGCGTCTACCTTTCTGCCATGGGACTGGGTTCCTACCTTTCAAAATATATTGTCAGAAACGTTATTGCGGTCTTCATCGAGATTGAACTGATCATCGGGCTGGTGGGCGGCTGTTCAGCGGCGATACTCTTTTCCCTGTTCGAGGTGACGGTCTATTTCAGGCCGCTGCTCTATTCCCTGATTGGCGTGACCGGCGTTCTGGTCGGCCTCGAGATTCCGCTGATCATGCGGGTGCTTAAGAACAAGTTCGAATTCAGGGACCTTGTCTCGAAGATCTTCACCTTCGATTATATCGGGGCGCTGTTCGCGTCCCTGCTCTTCCCGATTGTTCTTGTCCCCCATCTCGGCCTGATCAGGTCGTCGTTCCTGTTCGGCATCATCAATGTCCTGGTCGCCCTGTGGGCGCTGTACCTGTTCAAAGGGGAGGTCCCCCGGCCCAGGATCCTTGCGGCTGCCGGTGCGGGACTCCTGGGACTCCTGGTCGCGGGGGTTGTTTATTCGGGCTCCATACTGCAATTTACCGAGACCCTGGCCTACCGGGGGAGCATCATCTTTGCCAAAACGACGAAGTATCAGCGCGTGGTTATTACACGGGAGGACGAGAGCCTGCAGCTTTATCTGAACGGGAACCTCCAGTTCAACTCCCGCGACGAATACCGCTATCACGAGGCGCTGGTCCACCCCGGGCTTCAGTCTCTCCGGAAGCCGAAGGAGGTCCTGGTGCTCGGCGGCGGAGACGGTCTGGCGGTCAGGGAGATACTGAAATACCCTTCAGTAGACTCGGTCACACTCGTCGACCTCGACGCGGACATCACGAGACTCTTTCAGAGACACGATTTGCTCGTCGCCCTGAACCAGGGCGCCCTGAATTCCCCGAAGGTGAGTGTGGTTAATGCCGATGCCTTTATCTGGTTGAAGGAGAACAGCAGGAGGTATGATTTCATCGTCGTCGATTTTCCCGACCCCTCGAATTTCTCTCTCGGGAAGCTGTATACCAATACCTTTTACCGTCTGCTGGACAGGGCGCTGGACGACGACGGGGTGATCGTCATTCAGAGCACGTCCCCGTTTGTTGCACGGCGTTCCTTCTGGTGCGTGGTGAGCACCCTGAACTCGGTCGGACTGTCGACGACGCCGTACCACGTCTATCTGCCGTCCTTTGGGGATTGGGGATACGTTATCGCCTCGAAGAGGGAGTTCAGGATGCCGGAAAATTTCATGTCCGGTCTGAAGTTCATCACACCCGATACGGCCCGGGGCATGACGACGTTTCCGCCTGATATGGGGCAGGTCGAGGCCGAGGTCAACAGGCTGAACAATCAGGTGCTCGTGCGGTACTTCGAAGAGGAGTGGTCCCGGGTTGTCCACTGAACGGAGAGGGCGCCGGCTGAGCCGTCGGACTTTTCTGCAGACCGGGCTTTTGGGGACTGCGCTTTTGACCGGCTCTGCAGCCGGCCTGACAGCCTGCAGGGGGGGCCGTATCGGTAATGGCGGCAACATAAGGATCTATAACGGCGGTATAGCAGGCTCGAACTGGAAGGCCGGGCATATGCTTGTTCAGCAGAACACGCCTTCCGCAGCAGAGACCGTCAGGACCGGCATCGTCATCGTGGGCGGAGGCATTTCCGGGCTTTCAGCGGCACGGGAACTTTCGAAAAAGCGCTTCACCGATTTCCTGCTCCTGGAACTCGAAGAAAAGGTGGGTGGGAATGCTGCCTGCGGGGCCAATGCCGTATCACCCTA
This sequence comes from uncultured Thermodesulfovibrio sp., assembly GCA_964499365.1. GTDB lineage: Bacteria > Nitrospirota > Thermodesulfovibrionia > Thermodesulfovibrionales > UBA6898 > PALSA-1316. The sequence goes on along the minus strand of CAZCKU010000016.1, from coordinate 51,887 downwards.
TCCGTGGGGTGCGCATTACATTCCCGTTCCGTCTGAAGAGTCGGTTTTTGTGAGGGAACTGTTCGAGGAACTTGGCATAATTGAAGGGTATGACAGCAGCGGACTTCCGGTCTACAATGAGTTCTATCTCTGCGCAGACCCGCACGAGAGGCTCTTTATCCATGGCAGGTGGCAGGAGGGGCTGATACCGCATCTTGGAATATCCGATAAGGACCGGCGGCAGTTAACCGAATTCTTCGGGGCGATGGAGAAATTCAAAACCGCGAGGGGCAGGGACGGAAGGCGCGCGTTTTCGATTCCCGTCGAGCTTAGTTCGCGGGATGTCAGTTTCCGGAGGTACGATTCCATAAGCATGGGCAGGTTCATGTCTGACAACGGCTGGGATTCGGAGCCTCTGCTGTGGTATGTCAACTATTGCTGCCGCGACGACTACGGCTGCCGGATCGACGATACATCTGCCTGGGCAGGTATCCACTATTTTGCCTCACGCCTCGGCAGGGGTGCCAATGCTGAATCTCCTGCGGTGCTGACCTGGCCTGAGGGTATTGGGTGGATAGTCTCCAAAATGGCAGAGAAGATCGGCGGAAATATCCGCAGCAATGCCTGTGTCCTGAACATAGAAACGGTCGGGGCTGACGCGGCGGTGGATTATCTTGATGCGGCACGCGGGACGGTCGTGCGGGTACTGGCGAAGGAGGTCATCTATGCCGCACCGAGATTTACTGCATTCAGGGTTATAAGGTCTTTCAGGGAAACACCGCCCGGCTACGCGGGAAGCTTCGGATACGCGCCCTGGATGGTCGCCAACGTGACGATGAGGGGGGAGCCTGAGGGCAGAGGGGCTGATGTTGCGTGGGACAATGTGAGCTACAGCAGCGATTCACTCGGTTATATCGTGGCAAACCATCAGGCCCTCGTCCGTCACCGTGAAAAGACTGTACTGACCTGCTACTTCCCGCTTACCTCAGGCAGTCCGTCTGCGGAACGGCAGAAGGCCCTGAAGCGCACACATGAAGAATGGACAGCCACGGTTGTGCATGACCTGTCCCGGATGCATCCCGGGATCGAAAAGAGCATCGAGGAGGTGCATGTCTGGGTCTGGGGTCATGCCATGATACGTCCGGTACCGGGATTGATCTGGGGCAGGGCCAGACAGGAGGCGCTGAAGCCCTTTGGAAAGATCCACTTCGCACACTCAGACATGAGCGGCATCTCGATCTTCGAAGAGGCCCAGTACCGCGGGATCATGGCCGCCAGGGCGGTCTTGGAGAATCCTGGCAATGATATTTCATAGACCTGCATCGTCATTCTGCTTTTGATTGACTGCTCTCATAAAAAAAGGCATCCCGCCGCGTGGCAGGATGCCCCTCTGTTCTGAATCCGGTCCGATCAGGTCTTATCTTCTTTCTTCTCCGCTGCCTTCTCTTCCCGTGCCTTTTTATTCCGGTGCTTTCTGCCTGCCAGGAAGGACGCCGCAGGGCTCCAGTTGAAGGTCGAGACCTTCGCCACTTCACCGACCGTCACGGCAAAGATCTTCGTCAGGACCAGCTGCATCACCATCGCTATCCCGATAAAGGGCAGGAACGCTGCATACAGAAGCCCCAGGACCGGGCCGGCCGCCAGGATGATAAGCGGATTGGCCTTGTAATACGTTGCCGTGGCGTCACCCGGCAGTGTTTCCTCGCTGCGGACTATGACCCTCTGACCGTTCGTCAGATTCCAGTAATTCCCTTTGGAGACCTTCTCTCCTCCCGTATGTCTGATCGTTAACATGTTCGTGTCCTCCTTCTTCATTTTTTCTCTGCTTCTGATTTCATGGTACCAGAACCACCAAAAGTATGTAATTGGGAATAGTGCCTATATTGCAGGAAAAGATGTCTTAGGGCCATGCAGCGATTAAGAGAAGTGGGCAGGCGTTGTTGACAAAAAAACTAAACAGGACTAGAATAGTCCTGTAGAAGTTGAGTCCTGATTATCGTTCGAGGGCGAAGACCGTGGCAGCTGAGACTGCACGAGCATATCCCATACAGGTTGGTATTTATTTTCGGAGTTTTGACAATAACTCATTTGGCGCGAGCTATAGATTCCCCGCTGTTTCTTCTGATTGAAGACCTTGAGCTTCTGGCCGCTCCGGCATTCTGTCACGTCAGGGACGGACTGAAGCTATCAGTCCCCGGAACATATGATTCGTAGACTCGGCATCGAAGCCAAGTTCATCTCTGTGGTTATTGCGGCGGTGGCCATCGTCATCTCGGTGCTCGGTCTGCTTGTGATGAGACGCGAGACTGCTCTCATCAGAGAGGACCATCACCGGAATGCAAAGATCGTGACGGCCGTTATCCACCGGACGATACGGGATAACATGCTTATGGGCCGTCCCGAGGAGACTCTGCGGCTGATCGGCTTATTGAAGGACGTCGAGTCGGTCAGGGAGTTGACGGTGCTCAAGTCGGACGGAAGCAGCGCCTTCGGAATACCGGGCCGGGGGTTTTCCATACAGGAGGATGTTCTTGCTCGTCTGGCCCAGGGATCGGAATTCACCTATACGTCGGAAGGTTCACGCTATTTTCTCACTCCCCTGATGAACGAGAACACCTGTCGCAAGTGTCACCAGGACGAAGCCGCGGTGCGGGGCGTTGTCCTGGTCGCCGTCTCTGAAGGCGACATTACGCAGAATATTGCCGACCTTGCCAGGAGGATGATGTGGTTCGGTCTTGTCTCTGCGCTGGCCCTGTCAGGAGTACTTGTCACCCTGAGCAGGACGATGCTGATTTCACCCATCCGGGGCCTTACCTCTGCGGCCGACCGTATTTCGAGCGGGGAGTTTACCTTTCACCGGCCGAGACGAGTCGCGTGCCGGGAGGTGCATGACTGTATGCAGAAGGACTGTCCGTCGTATGAGTCTTCAGCGATACCGTGCTGGCTTACTACCGGGACCCTCTGCCAGAGCAGTCCATCCGGCCAGTATGCCCTGAAGCACGGCAATTGTCGGAAATGCAGGGTCTATCGGGAACATCGGGGGGATGAACTGGTGCAGCTGACCGACGCATTCAACCGGATGAGCGCTGCGCTCAGGAGGCACGAGGAGGATACGGCACGGCATATTCTTGAGACTGATGAACTGAATCAAGAGCTCGTCAGGAGCAATACGAAGCTCAGCACGCTCCTGGATGCCTCCCGGTTGACCACTTCCACCCTGCAGCTCGAGCAGACTCTTTCCCTGAGTCTCAGCATCATCCTTGACAGTACGAATCTCAAGGTCGGGGTCGTCCTGCTGCTCGAAGACGATACCGAGATGCGCTGCTACAAATATTTCGATTGCAGCGCGCATAACTGCCCGGCCTACGGGTCCGGGCTGAACTGTTGGTCCCTCTCCGGGACCATGTGCCACGGTGGCTCATCGACCTGCCCGGGCAGCCTGTCTGCAACGGCCTGCCATGACCGCAATCACTGCCACACGCACCTGCGTCCGCTCAGCGAGTCGGAGAAGTTCGACGCCTGCAGCAGCTGCGCGTTTTTTTCGAGCGTGGTGCTGATACCGAAGATGGTTCAAGGCTTCAAAAGAGGCCACCTGGGAGAGCGGCTCACGATCGACGGCAGCAATCTCCATAAGGCCCTTCTCCTGGGACGAACGCTCGTCAATTATTCGAGGGAAAATCCCTTCGATGTCCCAATCGAGACGGCGACCGAGATCGCGATACCGTTGAAGGCCAAGGACCAGATAACCGGCATACTCTATCTGGCATCCGACAAGGCACACCACTACCGTGACGACGAGATCGAGTTCTTCCAGTTTCTTTCGGATATCATCTCGTCGGGGATCGTCAACAGCAGGCTGTTCGACGACATCGAGACCTCCTATCTCCAGACGGTCACGGCGCTTGCGAATGCCATTGAGGCGAAAGACCCCTATACAGGCGGGCACAGCGAGCGGGTTGCTGCCCTGAGCATGAAGCTGGCAGACGCCATGGGGCTGAGTGCGCAGGAAAAGGAGCACCTCCGTTTTGCGGCGGTCCTGCACGATGTCGGCAAGATAGGTATCGGCAGGGAGCTGCTCAGAAAGAACGGCAGGCTTGACGGAGAAGAGGAGCGGGAGATACGCTCTCACCCTGAACGCGGCGTCCAGATACTTGAGCCGATACATTTTCTGAGACCTGTCCTGCCGGCCATACGGCATCACCACGAAAAATATGACGGTACGGGCTACCCGGGACGGCTGAAGGGGAGGGAGATCCCGTTCAAGGCGAGGATCATCTGCATCGCCGATGCCTGGGATGCGATGATGTCAAAGAGACCATACCGGGACCCGCTTCCGATCCTGGCGGCAAAGGAAGAACTGATGAAAAATGCAGGGACGCAGTTTGATGCCGCTATCGTGGAACACTTTATTGCGTTGCTGCCTCCTGATGGACAGGGTGATGCAGTACAGGACAGATGACAGGCAAATCCCGGGGCCTGCAGCGGGGCAGGGTGGTTCCGGGAAGTCTGCCATGACTGCGGTGGACAAGAGGCCGGTATTTCTCTATAATGATATTGAGAATGAGGCAATATCGGATACGGGATCACCGCTTGGTCTTCCCTATAAAGGAAAGGAGAGATAGAGTATGAAGAAGCCTTGGTTGCTGTTTGTTTTTCTGCTGTTTGTCGTCGCGCTGCCGCTGACAGGTACCGCCGCTGATATCAACATCGATTTGAATATCGATGTCCCTCCCCCGTTCGGGTATGACGAACCGTCCGAACTTATCGTTGTTCCGGGCACATCGGGGTATGTATACATGGTCCCTGATCTGGAGGGTACCTACTTTCACAACGGCTATTGGTACCGGACATACAACGACAGGTGGTACCGGTCCCGCCATTTCCGCGGGCCGTGGCATTATATCAGGGTAGGCCTTGTTCCGAGCTTTATTATCGATATCCCGATAGACTACTATCGCTATTCGCCCCCCGGTTATTACCGGATCCCCTATCGTGATTTTCACCGGAACTGGAAGACCTGGGAGCACAGAAAGCATTGGAACAGCCGCGACTGGTACAGGAACGAATGGCGCGACCACAGGAGATGGGACCGCCGCGATCACCTGCTTGACAGACGCGACGACCGTCGCGACCATCTGCGTGACAGGCGTGAGGACCGCCGTGACGACAGACGCGATCATCTTAGAGATGAAAGACGGGACCGTCGCGAGGACAGACGGGACGACCGCCGCGATGACAGACGGGATAAACTTCGTGATGACCGCCGCGATGACCGCCGTGATGGTGGGAGCAAGGGTGGCCATTCCGGATCCAAGGGTGATCGTGGAAAAGACACCAATCTCGGGGATAAAGGCGGCAGGTCAGGTGGTGACCATGGGCGCGGCGGCGAGGGGCACCGGAAGGTAACCCCGATGGAGCGCGTGGAGCAGCAGCGCAGCCAAAACCCGATGTACCGGGAACAGGACAAGCAAAAAAGAGATTAGTCTCCGTCAGCCTGCAGCGCTCAGGACGCCTCTGCCCGTCCTGAGCGCTGCGGGAATATTAACGCTTCGGCAGTGCAACCTCAGCTTCGATTCTGATCATCGGTGTCGGCGCAGCCATTGGAAATAATTTCTCCCGGAAGGGCGAAATATCACGGGGCAGCCTCCCTGTCCTTTTCTGCCTGTCGGTGTCCCTTTGCAGGCTCTGGATTTCGAAGATTTTCTTGCCTTATTTTGCCTGGTATCCTGGATAGGACTCTTTCGAATAATCCCGCGCTTGCAGTATAATTGATCATCTGAAATCCATGGATGCGGGAGGCGTGCCATGAAATACTTCAAGAAAATCGTTGCTGTTTTTTTTGCTATGTTCAGCCTTGCCGGACTTGCCTTTGCCGAAACCTACCAGTATCAGTTGAAGTGGGGCACCCCAGGTACAGGAAACGGAGAGTTTAACTATGCCTCCAGCGTTGCCGTTGCTCCTTCCGGTCATGTTTATGTGACTGACCACAGCAACCACCGGATCCAGAAGTTTGACATGAACGGGGGATACATAGGTCAGTGGGGCTCAGCTGGTCCCGGGGAAGGTCAATTCAACAGCCCCATGGGAATAGCAGTGGATACCTTTGGCAATGTCTATGTCGCTGATACGTCAAACAATCGTATTCAGAAGTTTAACGCTGATGGAGGTTTTATCCGTCAGTGGGGCGGCCCGGGTGTGGCAGACGGTCAGTTTAATATGCCCTTTGCCGTATCTGCCAGTGCATCAGGGCATATATATGTCGCGGAAGATGGCAATCGCGTGCAGAAGTTCGACCTTGACGGCAACTTTATCAGAAAATGGGGATCGTCAGGTACAGGAAATGGCCAGTTCAGTGCTCCCAGGGGTATTGCCGCAGATATATATGGCAACGTCTATGTGTCAGAGTACACCAACAACCGGGTGCAGAAGTTCACTGTTGACGGAGACTATATAAAACAGTGGGGCACAGGAGGCGCCGCTGATGGCCAGTTTAGTATGCCATATGGCCTGGCGGCGGATGCATCAGGCAGTGTTTTTGTGGTGGACCATTGGAACGGACGGGTACAGAAGTTTGATCCGGAGGGTAACTTTATTACCAAGTTCGGCACTGGCGGTGGTGGCGATGGTCAGCTGAATTTTCCTACCGGGGTAGCGGTGAATACATACGGCGGGGTTTATGTAGCCGATATGTATAACCACCGTGTTCAGAAATTCTACCTTCCGGTCTGCGTAACCCCGCCCTCCGGACTTGTGGCCTGGTGGACTGGCGATGCCAATGCCAACGACATTATCGGCGGTTATAACGGAACGCTGATGAACGGGGTGACCTTTGCTGCCGCCCAGGTTGAAAAGGCCTTCAGTTTTGACGGTACCGATTCTTATGTATCCATTCCGGCTGCGGCGGGAATCGGGGGGAATGGACCAGGCACGGTGGAGTTCTGGTTCAAGGCTGATGCTATACCATCAGCAGGCAACTATGCGTATCTCTATCTGGAGGACGATTCCATCGCTACCCCAGCCGACCTGCGTATCTATCTCTATGGCAGCACTCTGAACTTTCTTGGACACAATGGAACCTCCTACGAGTTTGCCCTGTCCACTTCTTTTTCAGACATAACCTCATGGCATCATGTGGCCGGTGTATGGTCGGCTGCTGACACCCGTTTCTATCTTGATGGGGTTCTTGTCGGAAGTGACAGTGTCGTTGATATGGCGGCCTTTACTCCAGGGGTTGTGGTACTCGGCTCGGGTTTATTTCCGAATTCAGATTTTAGTGGCTCTATTGATGAAGTGGGTCTTTATAACCGTTTGCTGTCCGGGCAGGAGATTCAAGCCATCTACAGCGCCGGTGCAGCCGGCAAGTGCAAGCCCTGCATGGCCTCTCCCGATGGCCTGGTCTCCTGGTGGGCAGGAGATGACAATGCCCAGGACATGGCGGGCAGCAACCCCGGTATGCTGAACGGCGTTACCTTTGATAGCGGCATGGTTGGCCGGGCCTTTAGTTTTAACGGCAATGGGGAGAATGTCTCTGTTCCTGCCAGCAGCAACTGGGCCTTCGGCTCTGGCGATTTTGCTATCATGTTCTGGGTTTATGGAACGAATTTTGGTACCCAGAGGCCGCTTATTAACAACCGGAAGACACCTGCCAGCAATAGTATGTGGGCCATAGAAACCTATTATACCGGCTCGAACATCGTAGAGTTCCATTCAGGGTTGACTATTTATCTCATAGCAACAAATCCGTTAATCAGCTCAAGCTGGAACCATGTGGCGGTCACAAGGAATGGGGGGACATTAAGCATGTACATAAATGGGGTTCTCTCCGGTACTGTGGGAAATACAACTGATTTTGCTGAAATTAACGATCTTCAAATAGGCAGGGACGTTATGAACGGTAACGACCTTGCAGGAAGTTTCTCCGGACGTATGGACGAGATACAGATCTTTAACCGCGGTCTCTCGGCTGCTGAGATTGCATCCATTTTTGACGCCGGTTCTGGCGGCATCTGTAAAGCCTGTACTGCTCCACCCTCCGGAATGGTCGCCTGGTGGAAGGGGGATGGCGATGGCCTTGATGCTGTGGGGACAAACCATGGGACGCCTCAGGGAGGAGCCACTTATGACGCGGGCAAGGTTGGTCAGGCATTCAGTTTCGACGGGGGAGCTGACTTCATAGATGCGGGAACCGACGAAGTGTTCAATTTCGACAACGGCACAGGCGATTTCACGATTGACGCATGGATAAATCCCGTATCCTTTCCGGAAGCTGCTTCGGGGATCGTTGCCAAGGCGACACAGGGTCCCTATAGCGGATGGGCCTTCTATGTATATAACGACGGCAGGCTTGGGTTTGGCGGTGTAGGGGGCTGGCAAGTTACCTCTGCGGCAGGCACGATCACCCAGGGAAACTGGGCGCATGTTTCAGTTACGAAAAGCGGTGATATATATACTCTATACAAGAACGGAATTGCGGTCGGATCGACGACTCGTGCCGGAGCCCTTGAGACGTCGGCTACGTCGCTCCGCATCGGTACGGATTATTCCGACTCGTTAAGGTTTCAGGGTCTCATCGACGAGATTGAAATCTTTACCCGCGCCCTTTCACCAGGGGAGATTGTAGCCATCTACAATGCAGGATGTGCCGGCAAGTGTTTTACTCCTGACACAACGCCTTTAAATTTCAGTCTGGGCTCTGTCAGTGGAGCTTCCCCCGGAAGTGGTCAGACGACGACATATACGGTTACGGGCATCAATGTCGCTGCTGCAATTTCGATCACAGGCGGGCAGTATGCAATAGGAGGGTGCGGAGGCACATTCACGGATGCATCCGGGACGGTCAAGAATGGTGATGTTATCTGCGTGCAGGTGACGGCATCGTCAAGTTACGGCGGAAATGCCTCGGCTGATCTCACGATAGGGACGGAAACAGCGACCTTCAGCGTAGATACCAGGGCCCCGCAGACACTTACGGTCTCAAACACAGGCAACGGCAGCGGGACCGTGACGAGTGATCTGACCGGACTGAACTGCAGCGGAAGCTGGACCTGCACCTTCGGGCAGGGGGATACGGTCACGCTTACAGCTACACCAGCAGATGCTGCTTCTTATTTCAACGGCTGGGGTGGGGATTGTAATACAGACGGCCAGGTGATGCTGGGGGGCCAGCCGTCAAGTTGTACGGCATCTTTTGTCCGGTACCCTGTTTGGAATGACGGAACGTCTGACTATTTTTTGACAATCGGTGAGGCGTATGGCGACGGGTCAACCCCTTATACGATAAAGGCCCACGGGGTGGAGCTTACGGACAGCAATCTTAACCTGTCGGGCACTGCTGCGGTGGTGCTTGACGGAGGGTATCAGTCAGACTTCACGCTTGGGTATTCAGACTCTCCAACAGTTGTTACTGGTCCGCTCACGATCGGCGGGACCGGCAGCGTGGTCATCTCGAATGTTGCTTTGAAATAGAAGACGAGCTCCACTGTAGAGATAACCGTGGACAATAGCGTCGTGCACAGCTGCGGATCTTGCGGTTAAGAAATTGCTCATGCTGCGTGGGAAAGCAAAATGATAAACAGGTCATATAGGGAGGTAACTCATGGGTGCGCTTCGTAGGGCATCAAAAACACTCTGTATTGCGCTCACAGTCCTTGTAACAGTTTTATTTGCTCAGATTGCCGCGGCCGCGATATACACGGTGACAAAGACGGCGGACACGAACGACGGCACCTGTGATTCCGATTGCTCGCTCCGGGAGGCGATAGGCATGGCAAACGGAGGAGTTGGAGGCGATACGATTATAATTCCAGCCGGGTCATATGTCATCGCCATAGGCGGAGGTTCTGAGGACGCTAACGCCACCGGAGATTTCGATATCACCCAAAGCGTTACCCTCACCGGTGCCGGAGCCGGAACAACCATTATCGACGGCGGGGGGCTCCACCGGCCGTTCCATATCATCGGCGCAATTACCATCCACATCACCGGCGTAACGATTCAGCACGGCTTTGCCAGCGACTTATCCGGATACGGCGGAGGTATTTTTGTGAACGGGGCTGCAGGCACAACCGTTACGGTGGCCGACTCTGCCATTCTCGACAACAGTGGATTTGGTTCGGGTATCTTCAATGAGGGTGGCGGTGCTCTCATTGTTAGAGGTACGACCGTCAGTGGCAACCGCAGCGGAGGAAGCGGCATTTATAATAACGGGGGCACCCTTACCGTCACCGACTCCACATTGACCGGCAACGAAGGCGAAGGAGGCGGAATCACCAACCAATACGGTACTGTTACGATCACCAACACCACCATCACTGGCAACGACGGTTACTGGGGTGGAGGCATTCGCAATGATAGCGGAACTCTCACCGTAACCAGTACCACCATCAGCGGCAATACGGTTACTGGTCCCGGCAGCGGCGGTATTGGCAATAGCTACGGAACGGTAACTGTTTCCAACAGCATTGTAGCCAACCATGCCGCAGGGAATGATTGCTTCAATTTCGAAGGGGCGTTTGTATCCAGCGGCCATAATATCGAAAGCGGAACCTCCTGCGGGTTCACGGGGACCGGAGACCTTCAGAATACCAACCCGCTCCTCGACGCTTTGGCTGATAACGGCGGTCCAACACAGACCATGGCCCTTCTGTCCGGTTCACCGGCTCAGGATTCCGGAGCGTGCCTTCAGGGCACGGATCAACGCGGGATTGTGCGGCCGCAGGGGACCCGTTGCGATATCGGAGCGTACGAAATTGATATGCCCTGTATTCTGCCCCCTCTCGGTTTGATTTCCTGGTGGATGGCTGACGGCGATGCAGTGGATATTGCGGGTTCGAATAACGGCACGCTGCAGGGCGGCGCCGGGTATGGAGCAGGGAAGGCTGGACAGGCCTTTAACTTTGATGGCTCAGATGAGTTTCTGACAATCCCATATGCCGCTTCGCTTGATTTTATCGGCGGGGATTTCAGTATTGACGCCTGGGTCAGTCCGACGGTCATCGACACGTACGGAGAGGGCATAGCCGGAACGCTACCATCGAACAATAGTTCCGGGTGGGGGATTTCCATTCAGGGAAGCCATTATGGAACTGCCGGCAAGCTCAATTTCTTCCAAAATAATGATTGGGTGGGGCAATCAGACGGCACTGTACCGACGAGCACCTGGACGCATATTGCCGTTACAAGGTCAGGCAGTTTACTGACGTATTACATTAACGGCATGCCCTCGGGATCGTTTACTTCAGCCGGGAGTCTTAATAATGGCCTGCCCTTAGCCATAGGCGAAATGTACCCGTCCTGGGCGGAGAGCGTCTGGAGGTTCAACGGCCTTCTCGACGAAGCTCATATCTTCAACTACGCCCTTTCGGACAACGACATAAGAAGTATCTACAATGCAGGCGCCGCCGGCATCTGCAAGTCCTGTTTTATGCCGCATAGCGGTCTGGTTTCTCTCTGGAGGGGCGAGGGAGATGCGAAGGACGCCAAAGGGATTAACAGCGGGAACATTTATGGAGATCTGTCGTTTACCGCCGGTATCCTGGGTCAGGCCTTCAGTCTCGATGGCGGCGGGGATTACGTTGGGGTGCCAGCACCTGCAAGTATACCGCTCGGCAATGCTGCCCGGAGCATAAGCGCATGGGTGGCATGGATGAACAATCTCGACGGGGATTATCAGACGGTCTTGGGATATGGCTCTCCCGGCTCCAGCTACGCGACATTCAATTTTCAGCTTAACAGGCCTGCACCTATCATGACCGAGCCTACTCCCAGAACGATTTACCTTCAGGGTTACAATTACGACATGGCGGGGTCTGCGGGAATTCCTGTCGGTGGGTGGCATTTTGTTACGGTCACGTATGACGGCACCACCTTGAAAACCTACGTCGACGGTACGTATGACAACGGCGGATCATATCCCGGCTTCAATACCGTCTTCAACTCGTCCGGTCTGCGTATAGGGGCTGCGCCCACCGACGGTATTCACTATTTCGCCGGTTTGATAGACGAGGTCTCGATTTATAACCGAGCCCTGATCCCCGATGAAATAACGGCGAAATACTCCTGCCGTCCGGACAGGATATCTGATGCCTTCGCCTTCAATGCCGTCACAGAAGCAGACAGGTCTACCCAATACACCTCCAATACGATACGGGTGACGGGCATCAATGTCCCGGTTGAGGTCACCATTGCCGGAGGGGAATATTCTGTCGGATGCACTGCCACATTCATCAGCACAGGGAGCACGGTCGTCAATGGCGATACGGTTTGCGTAAGACAGACATCTTCACCAAACTACTCGACCCCGACAACAGCGACCCTGACCATAGGAGAGGGCAGCGGCGACTTTACCGTGACAACGATGGCTTCACATATCCTGGAAGCGGTGGCCGTGCCTCCTGCGGCTAAGACCTTCAATCCATCGTCCTGGGTAATCGGAGAGGGCGGTAATATCGGTATCAACATAGAACCCAACGAGGCATATTATTTTGTGTCAGCCACAGACAACTGCGGAGCGGGCGGCAGCGCCATCGGGACCCTCTACGATTCTAACAGGTCTTATTCCATCGCCCCCATGACCGTTGACTGTACGGTAACGGTGACATATTCCCGCTACCCGGTGTGGCGTGACGGAACAGCCGACTATTTCATGACAATCGGTGGGGCGTATGGTACGGGAACAACCCCTTATACGATAAAGGCCCACGGGGTGGCGCTTACGGACAGCAATCTTAACCTGTCGGGCACTGCTGCGGTGGTGCTTGACGGTGGGTATCTTGAGGACTTCAGCGGGTATTCAGGGGTTTTGACGACGATTACAGGTCCGCTTACCATCAGCGCGGCAGGGAGCGTCACGCTCTCGAATATTGAAGTGAAATAGAGCGGAAGTGTAGAACCAGTCATATCCGCACTGGTTATTCCTGTTTCTGCTTTTTTGCCTGTTACCCTTGATAAAATAAGGAAAAATCGGCGATAATAGCGCTCTGTCGGGATTGAGCCGCCCGGAAATACCTAGGGCGTTTCTGCTGTCCTGGCAGTGATTGCATATGAAAGAACTCGATAATCTCAGAAAGAACATCGATAAAACAGACGACGAGATCCTCTCGCTGCTGAACAAGCGCGCCGGCTATGTCCTTGAGGTCGGCAATATCAAGCGCGCCCAGAAGGTGAAGTTCTACCGGCCGGACCGCGAACGCCGGATACTCGAACGTCTCACGAAGAACAACAAGGGGCCCTTTCCGAGTGATGCCCTCAGGGCCATTTATCGTGAAATTCTGTCTGCGTCACTTTCGCTCGAAGAACCGCTGAAGGTCTCCTGTCTCGGACCTCTTGCTACCTATACCCATCTTGCCGCACTGAGGTTTTTCGGCTCGTCTGCCTCCTTTGTCCCGGTCGACAGCATCCGCAAGGTCTTCGAGAATGTCGAGACGAACAAGGCCGAGTATGGTGTCGTGCCGATCGAGAACTCAAACGAAGGCGTGGTGAGCCACACCCTCGACATGTTTGTCGACTCTGACCTCCAGGTCGTTGCCGAGATCATTCTTGAGATCTCCCACAACCTGCTTTCGCGGCAGACAGACCGGCGCAGGATAAAGAAGGTCTACTCCCATCCGCAGGGGCTTGCCCAGTGCCGGGCCTGGCTTGAGGCGAATATGCCGGGTGTTCCGGTTGCCGAGTCGACGAGCACCGCACGGGCGGCAGAGCTTGCCTCGAAAGAACCCTTTACCGCGGCCATCGCCAGCGAGATCGCAGCCCGCATGTACGACCTGAATATCGTGGAGCGCAATATCCAGGACAGCAGGCGGAACATAACGCGCTTCCTCGTGATTTCGAAGGAGTTTCCGCACCGCACCGGCAATGACAAGACCTCGGTCATGTTTTCGATCAAGCACCGGCCCGGGACGCTTTATGACGTCCTGCTGCCGTTCAAGCGGGCGAAGATCAACCTCACCAAGATCGAATCACGGCCTTCGAAGAGAAAGGCCTGGGAGTATATATTTTTTGTTGATATGGAAGGGCATGTCGAGGACAAGAAGATCAGCAGGGCGATCGAGCAGCTGAAGGAGAATTGCCTGTACCTGAAGATACTCGGCTCATACCCTCAGGGGAGGATACAATGATACAGCCGCCGGACTATGTGCTCGGCATCCAGCCGTATGTGCCCGGGAAGCCGCTCGAGGAACTCGAACGGGAACTCGGGATCTCGAATTCAATAAAACTGGCATCGAACGAAAATCCGGTCGGCCCGTCGCCTGCCGCTGTCAGGGCGCTGCAGGGGACGTTTGCCGACCTCAACCGGTATCCCGACGGGGCAGGGTATTACCTGAAACAGGTGCTGGCCTCGGGTCTCGGTGTCTCTGAGGACGAACTGATCCTCGGCAACGGCTCGAATGAACTTCTGGACATAGCTGTCAGGACATTCATGAAGGCAGGCGATGCGGCAGTAATGGCAGTGCCTTCCTTTGTCGTCTATGCGATGGCGGTCCAGTCGGTCGGCGGCAGGGCGGTGCAGGTCCCTCTGAAGGATTTTACCCACGATCTTGCAGCCATGGCAGATGCGATCACGCCGGAGACGAAAATGCTCTTTATCGCGAACCCGAACAACCCGACCGGCACGATCAACCGGAAGGCCGAATTCAGGGCGCTGATGGACCGGGTCACCCCTGATATGCTGGTGGTCCTGGACGAGGCCTATTTTGAGTACGTGACCGACGCTGATTACGCGGACAGCATGCAATATCTTCAGTCGGACAAAAACATTCTGATCCTGCGCACGTTTTCGAAGATCTACGGTCTGGCCGGTCTGCGCATCGGCTACGGGATAGGGAAGAAGGAGATCCTGAACAACATGAACCGGATACGCGAGCCGTTCAACACGAACTCGCTGGCGCAGAAGGCCGCGCTTGCAGCCCTCGGAGATGACGCCCATGTGAAGCGTTCCCGGGAGGTGAATGAGGAAGGCAAGAAATATCTCTACAAAGAACTCGCGGCGCTCGGGATGTCGTACGTGCCGACACATGCCAACTTCATATACATGCCGGTTGATGATTCGATGACCCTCTATGATGCACTTCTGAGGAAGGGCGTCATCATCAGACCGATGGGGCCCAGGGCGGTCAGGGTGACGATCGGCCTGCCTGAGGAGAACTTCAGATTCATCGATGCCCTCAGGGGAGTGAAGAGTAAAGAGTAATGCAGGAACTGCTGCTCAGGCCTGCGGGAAAGCAGACCAAAAGCAGGGTTTAAACGCAGGCAGCAAATTATATCATCGTCACTCCCGCGGGTGCGGGAAACCGGAGAGGAAATAGATGGACATAATTGTATTGAGCCACGAAGCAACAGAAGAGGACGTTCAGCATATCATAAAAAGACTTGAGGGCTGGGGGCTGAAGATCAACCTCTCCCAGGGCACCGAGAGGACGATCATCGGCGTTATCGGGGACACCTCAAAGGTCACGGAAGAGGAAGAGGATTCGATCCGGGCTGCATCCGGCGTGGAGAATGTGGTCAGGATACTGAAGCCGTTCAAGCTCGCCAGCCGCGAGTTCAGGAAAGAGAATACGGTGATCGACGTCCGGGGAGTGCTGATCGGCGGGAAAAGGGTGCCGGTCATGGCCGGCCCGTGTGCCGTTGAAAGTGGTGCGGTGCTCACCGGTATAGCCGAAAAGGTGAAGGCTGCGGGTGCGCTGTTTCTCCGCGGCGGCGCCTATAAGCCGAGGACCTCTCCGTATGCCTTCCAGGGCCTCGGCGAAGAGGGTCTGAAGCACCTCGCGGATGCCCGTGAAAAGACGGGGCTTCCGATCGTTACCGAGATCATGGACCCGCGCGACCTTGACGTTATTGTCGAATACTCGGACATAATCCAGATCGGGGCACGGAATATGCAGAATTTCCGTCTGCTGCTCGAGGTCGGCAGTTCACCGAAACCTGTCCTGTTGAAGCGCGGGCTTTCGTCAACGATCAAGGAATGGCTCATGTCTGCCGAATATATCATGTCCCGGGGCAATCACAATGTGATGCTCTGTGAGCGCGGCATCAGGACCTTTGAGACCGCAACCAGAAACACCCTCGACCTCAGCGCTGTCCCGGTGCTGAAGCAGTTGACGCACCTCCCGGTTGTGGTCGACCCGAGCCACGGCGTCGGCAAGCGCGACCTCGTCGCGCCGATGGCAAAGGCGGCTGTTGCAGCCGGTGCCGACGCACTGATGATCGAGGTGCATACGAACCCCGAGGAGGCGATGTCCGACGGGGACCAGTCGCTGAAGCCGGACCAGTTCGAGAAGCTGATGCGTGAACTGAAGCCCGTGGCCGAGGCAGTCGGGAGAGAAATCTAGCGTTGATGTTTCAAAAGATCGCGATTCTCGGCGTCGGCCTCATCGGCGCTTCATGCGGCCTGGCCGCCAGAAAAAAGGGTCTCTGCCTGGAGATTGCGGGTTACGGCCGCTCTGCGGAGAACCTGGAGCAGGCGAAACAGAAAGGCGCGATCGATTACTTTTCGGACGATCCGGCGGTCGTCTGCAGGGATGCCGACCTTGTCCTGCTGGCAACACCGGTCGGAAGCTTTCGTACGCTCGTCTCTCAAATATCCGGCTCCCTGAAAAAAGGCTCGATCGTGACCGATGCAGGAAGCGTGAAGGGGGATCTGGTCCATACCCTCGAAGCGATGATGCCTGAAGGTGTCCGTTATATCGGGGCGCATCCCATTGCGGGGAGCGAACTTTCCGGGGCTGCTGCTGCGTATGACTCGCTGTTCAGCGGCGCCCGGTGCATCGTCACCCCGACAAAGAAATCAGATCCCGAAGCCCTGAACAGCATAAAAGACTTTTGGCTGAAGCTTGGGGCAGTCGTTGTCGAGATGGACCCTGAGAGCCACGACCGCGCCTACGCTGCGGTCAGCCATCTGCCTCATCTCGTGGCCTATACCATGGTCAACACGGTGGCAGATATCGACAGATCCTTTCTTCCGATGGCCGGTCAGGGTTTCAGGGACATGACCAGGATTGCCGGGAGTTCCCCGGAACTCTGGAGAGACATCTGCCTTATGAACCGGGAGAATCTTGTCAGTATGATTTCGGTGTTCAGGAAGAACCTCGATCAGTTGAGCGGCTATCTTGCGGCAGAAGACGCGGGCGGCCTTGAGCGTGAACTCCGCAGGGCCCGTGATCTCAGGGAGAGTCTTGGATAGTGTCGAGGTAAAAGGGACCAGGCTCTTCAGGGGGGAACTGACGCCGCCTGCGGACAAGTCCTTGTCCCACCGTGCTGTTTTTTTCTCGTCCCTGGCGAACGGGACGGGCAAGGTCAGCAATTTTCTGAGGGCCCAGGATACGGAAAGTACGATGCGGGCCTTCAGGTCCCTTGGCGTGCAGATCGAAGATCGGGGGAGCGAACTGATCATCCACGGCAGGGGCATTCACGGCCTGATTGAGCCGGGAGATGTAATCGACTGCGGCAATTCAGGTACGACGATCAGGCTGCTTTCGGGCGTACTGGCGGGCAATCCGTTTTTTTCGGTCCTGACCGGCGATGACTCGCTGCGGGGCAGGCCTATGGCGCGGGTGATAAAGCCGCTGTCCCGGATGGGGGCCCTGATAACGGCGCGGGCGGGAGACAAATATCCGCCGCTCGCGATAAAGGGAGGCGGCCTGAAGCCGATCTCGTATGCCATGCCGATGGCGAGTGCGCAGGTGAAATCATCGGTGCTCCTCGCGGGGTTATACACCGGCGGCGAGACGGTCGTCTCTGAGCCGGCCCGCTCGCGGGACCATACGGAACGCATGCTGCCCGCCTTCGGGGCCGACCTGAAGGTCGACGGGCTCACGGTGACCATCACCGGAGGAAGGGATCTGAGTCCCCTGGATATCGTTGTCCCGGGAGATATCTCCTCGGCCGCCTTTTTTATGGTGGCGGCCCTGGTTGTCCCCGGCGCCGAGGTGATGATCAGGAATGTCGGGATCAATCCGACCAGGACCGGTATCATAACAGTCCTTGAACGCATGGGCGCCGAGATCCGCAAAGAGAATATCCGCGAGGTCTCGGGTGAACCCGTGGCTGATCTGTACTGCAAGGGGACCTCAGGCCTCCGTGCGGTTGAGGTGGCCGGTGATATCGTGCCCTCGCTTATCGATGAATTCCCGATCCTCTGCGTCGCTGCTGCCCGTGCAGAAGGGGTGACCACGATCAGGGGGGCCGAGGAGCTTCGGGTCAAGGAATCTGACCGCATAGCGGCAATGGCAGCGGAGCTCCGCAAGATGGGGGTTGCGGTCGAGGAATTCCCTGACGGTCTGCGTATCACGGGTTCGGAGCAGTTGAGGGCCGCAGAGGTCGAAAGCCACGGAGATCACCGGATCGCGATGTCAATGGCAGTGGCAGGTCTCGCGGCCGAAGGCACGACGACGATACAGAATGCCTCTGCGGTTGCTATCTCCTTTCCCGGATTCTTCGAGATGATTGCGAAATGCTCCTCGTGAAAAAGGTGGTGGCGATAGACGGGCCCTCGGGTGCGGGCAAGAGCACGATCGCAAAGATGCTCGCCAGGGAGCTCGGCTTCGACTATCTCGATACCGGGGCCCTCTACCGCGCGGTCGCCCTGCACCTGGTGCGTCAGGGACTTCAGGAAGATGCCTCGGACGATGCAGTTGCTGCTGCCCTGAAGAAGGTGGCCGTGGCCTTCAGACAGGGGAGGGTCATGGTCAATGCTCATGACGTTTCCGATGAGATCCGCTCACCCGAGGCCAGCCATTTCGCCTCTGTTTTTTCTGCCCGAAGGCCGGTGCGGGAATATCTCCTGGAGATCCAGCGGGATGCGGCGCGCCACGCAGACCTGGTTGCCGAAGGCCGTGATATGACCACCGTGGTGTTCCCCCGGGCATACCGGAAGTTCTATCTTGACGCGTCCGTAGACGAGAGGACACGGAGGCGGACCACTGAACTCCTCTCGAAGGGATATGAGGTGCATGAGGAGAGGATTCGCACCGAGATCATCGAGCGTGACGCGCGCGATGCCGGCCGCGATCTCGCACCCCTGAAGAGGGCGGATGACGCCTGTTTCGTCGATTCGACGGGCCTCGATATCACGGAGGTCTTCAGCTGCATGCTCGAGACGCTCCGGCACACCGGGGAGACGACGGCCCGCTGATGAGCCCGTTTGAGATCATCACCGCGCGTCGGGCCGGATTCTGCTTTGGCGTAAAACGCGCGATCGATATCACCTTTGATATCGCCCGGGACGACCGGGAGGGGGTATATACCCTCGGACCGATCATTCACAATCCGCAGGTGATCCAGAGACTGAAGGACGAGGGCATCTCACCGGTCGAGGTGGAGGGTCTTGATGACGCCGGGGTGAAGACGCTGATCATCCGTACGCATGGCATACCCTGTCAGCTCTATGATAATATAACGAAGCGCGGCTATAAGGTTATTGACGCCACCTGCCCTTTTGTAAAAAAGGCACAGGACTATGCCCGGGCGCTGGCTGAAGACGGCTATCAGGTTGTTATTTTGGGGGACAGGGACCACCCTGAGGTAAAGGGGCTTGTCAGCTTTGCCGGAAGCGACGCCGTGGTTGTCGACGCGGCCGTTCCTCTGCAGGGTCTGAAGTCGAAGGTCGGGGTGATCGTCCAGACGACACAGCCGGTCGAGGCTTTGAAAAGGCTGCTCTCGGAGATCGTCGAGCACGCGCGCGAGGTGAAGGTTTATAATACCATATGCAATTCGACCGCTCTTCGGCTGAAAGAGACGGAGGAAATGGCCGGCAGGGTTGATGTGATGGTTGTTGTCGGCGGGAAGAACAGCGCCAATACGACACAGCTTGCCAACCTCTGCAGATCTCTTGGCGTCAGCACCTATCATATCGAGACAGCCGGCGAGATCGATGCGTCATGGTTTCAGATGGCCCGCAGGGTGGGCATTACCGCCGGGGCCTCAACGCCTGACTGGATTATATTCGAGGTCGAAAAAAGAATAAAAGATATAGGAGGGATTTTCCCTGATGGAGCATACTAACAACGACATGGAACGGCTGTATGCCGAGACATTCCAGAGCATTGAAGAGGGCACGATTCTGAGCGGTAAGATCGTCAGCGTCAAGCAGGACGGCATTATCGTCGATATCGGCTACAAATCCGAGGGG
This sequence comes from uncultured Thermodesulfovibrio sp., assembly GCA_964499365.1. Taxonomy (GTDB): domain Bacteria; phylum Nitrospirota; class Thermodesulfovibrionia; order Thermodesulfovibrionales; family UBA6898; genus PALSA-1316. The sequence goes on along the minus strand of CAZCKU010000016.1, from coordinate 31,783 downwards.
TTTATCCCGAGTGATGAATTCACCGATGAGGAGAGGAAGTCGCTCAACCCCGGTGACAGCATCGATGTCTATGTCGTGAGTATCAGGGATTCCGAAGGGGTGGTAAAGCTTTCGAAGGAGCGTGCCTCCAAGATCAAGGTCTGGGACGTGCTCGAGAAGGTCGTCCAGAACGGGGAGCTGGTCAGCGGCGTTATTACGGAAAAGACCAAGGGAGGCCTGATGGTCGATATCGGCGGGGTACGGGCCTTTCTGCCGGGTTCCCAGATTGATATCAAAATGGTGAAAGACCTCAACAGCCTGATCGGCACGCGCATGGATTTCAGGATCCTGAAGATCAATAACAAGCGGTCGAACATCATCGTCTCCAGGAGGGCTGTCGTCGAGGAGGCGAGGGCGCAGCTGAAGGGCGAGACGATCGGCAAGATAAGGGAAGGAGCCCTGCTTGAGGGGCTTGTCAAGAATATTACCGACTATGGTGTTTTTGTCGACCTCGGCGGCATCGACGGGCTTCTGCATATCTCCGATATCTCGTGGGGCCGGATAACCCACCCGTCTGAATTCTTTACCGTCGGTCAAAAGATCGAGGTTATCGTCCAGAAATATGACGAGGGCCAGGAGAGGATCACGCTTGGGTTCAAACAGAAGACCTCTGATCCCTGGGCAAAGGTCGAGGAACGGTATCCGGTCGGGCAGACGGTGAAGGGTGTTGTCGCGAGCATCACTGATTATGGTGTCTTCGTCAAGCTCGAGGAGGGTCTGGAAGGTCTGGTACATATCTCCGAGATCGACTGGGCTCCCAAGATGAAGCACCCGTCAAAGGTCCTTGCGGTCGGCGAGACTGTTGAGGCGGTCGTCCTGAAGGTAGATAAGGATGAACGGAAGCTTTCGCTCAGCATAAAGCAGACGAAGCCCAGTCCCTGGGAGATCATCGGCAGGCAGTACGCCGTGGGTCAGCAGATCAGCGGCAAGGTCAAGAGCCTCACGGATTTCGGCGCCTTCGTCGGTCTTCCGGAGGGGGTCGACGGACTGCTGCATATATCGGACCTCTCGTGGACAAAGCATATCAAGCATCCCTCGGAGGTCCTGAAGAAAGGCCAGAAGGTTGATGTCGTCATCCTTTCAATGGACCCGGCGAACGAAAAGATGGCCCTTGGACTGAAACAGCTGGAGCCGGACCCCTGGATAGAGGCGATTCCGTCGCGGTTCAGGCTCGGGGACGAGGTGAAGGGGAAGGTGCTCCGCGTAACGGACTTTGGGATATTTATCGAGCTGGAGGGCGGGGTTGAAGGGCTTATCTATTCTTCCGAGATAGTCCCGTTGACCGGCGGAGAGATCATCAAAGAAGGCGATGAGGTCGTAACGCGGGTCATCAAGGTCGATGCTTCTGAACGGAAGATCGGTCTGAGCATGCGAAACATTAAAAGAACAGGGGAATGAAAAAGATCTGTCTTGTCATGTCAGGGCTGCTGGCCGTCCTGATCGTCCTGAGCCTGGTCCTGACGCTTATGCAGCAGAATGTGCCGCTCAGGCATAAGCTTGCGCTGGTGCGGATCGAGGGGCCGATCATGGACTCCAAGGACATCGTCGAAGAGATCCGTGAGTATGCCAAAGACAATGCGGTCAAGGCGATCGTCCTGAGGATCGACAGCCCCGGCGGAGCGGTGGCCCCGTCCCAGGAAATCCACGCAGAGGTGAAGAAGGCGGCGGCGGCAAAGAAGGTGGTCGTGTCGATGGGGTCGATCGCTGCCTCAGGCGGTTATTATATCGCGGCCCCTGCAACCCGCATCTTTGCCAACCCGGGTACGTTGACCGGCTCCATAGGTGTTATTATGGAGATCCCGAACGTCGAGGAGCTGATGAAGAAGATCGGCGTGAAGTCAGAGGTGGTCAAGAGCGGGAAGAACAAGGACATCGCCTCCGCATTCAGGCCGATGCAGCCCGAGGGGCGCCAGATCCTGCAGGACGTTCTCGATAATGTACACGCGCAGTTCATCAAGGCCGTGGCTGACGGCAGAAAACTGAAGATCGAGGATGTCAGGTCTCTTGCCGACGGCAGGATCTTCTCCGGAGAACAGGCCCATGCCCTCAGGCTTGTCGATGAACTCGGCACTCTTGATGACGCCACCCGGGCAGCTGCAAAGATGGCCGGTCTGGGTGAGGACCCCGATGTGGTCTCGAAGAAGGACAAGCTGTCATTTCTGGATATGCTGAGGGGCAGGTTTCCCAAGGAATTTTCTGACATTATCCCTGCGGTAAAAATTAAATATCAGTATGCGCCCTAAGGAGGTACTATGACAAAGTCTGTTCTTATCGAAAAGGTTTCCGAGAAGGCTGAGGGGCTGACGAGAAACCAGACAGAGATTATTGTCGACACGGTTTTTGACAGCATCAAGCATGCCCTGCTCCACGGCGATAAGATCGAGATACGCGGGTTCGGAAACTTCAGGCTCAAGACGCGCGGTCCGAGGAAGGCGCGCAACCCGAAGACCGGGGAGAGCGTTGAAGTGAAGGGCAAGAAGGTCCTCTATTTCAAGGTCGGCAAGGCTCTGAAGGAGACCCTGAACCCTGAAGAAAAATAGCAGGCAGGCGCACACAAGCGGCTTGCTGGCAAGCGATTGGCAAATAGTGGGCACTCATAAAGGCCGTCATTCCCGCGAAGGCGGGAATCCGGTGGCTTGCAGTTTCTTGAAAACAGTGACTTCTCGCCCCGGCTAGTCGCAGAGGAGGCGCGATGACGGTCCCCGGGAATGACAGGCACATTAAAAAGTTGTAGGCAATCAAAAAAAGGAGATTACGGCATGAAGAAGATTATGGTGATGGTTGTTTCTCTGTATGCGGCAGTCCTGTTTGCCGGAACAGCTTTTTCCGCGGATATGTCTGCGCTGAAGAATTACTCTGCGGACATGGAGACCACGACAGCCCAGGGGACGTTCACCTCCAGGATATTTTATAAAGATACGAAGATGAGGATGGAGAGCACCGGCAAGGGAAGGGGTGGCATAAACATCATGCGGCCTGACAAGAAGGTCATGTGGATGGTGATGCCCGAGCAGAAGTCGTACATGGAGATGTCGCTGGATATGAGCAGGCAGGATATTCAGTCAAAACTGCATGATCCGAATATCAAGGTGGACAAGGAGTTTATTGCCAACGATGTGGTCGACAAGCACCCTGCGAAGAAATACCATATGACGATAACGACCGAGGGCAGGAAGGAAAAGTCCGGCTATATCTGGGAGGCCACCGACCTCAGCAACTTCCCGGTGAAATACGAATCCGAGGACCGCAAGATGTCGACCGTCTGGAAGAATATCAAGACCGGCGGTGTTTCTGATTCCGTCTTTGAAGTGCCTGCCGGGTACAAGAAAATGACGATGCCGTCGATGCCTGAGGGCATGGGCAGCAGTGGGCCCAAGAAGAGAAAATAGTTTTTTTCTGGTATCAAGGGCCGGCCTGCTATACGGCCGGCCCTTTTTTATGGGGGGGTACATTCGAAATGAGGATATTATTGATACCGGTTTGTAAAGAGTTCCCGTTCACCGCAGCGTGCGAATTTTTTTCGAAGCCGCAGGCTTCATAACTATGCAGATTCCTCCCTATCTGGTGAATGAACATTATGACGACCGCTATTTCGACGTGGTCAATGCCGTTGAGGAGGCGAAGCAGGTCTTCTTTCAGGGCTGCGGACTCAGGGAGGCCTTTACTGCCATGGGCCCTGCTGCCGGGATATTCAGAATAGGCGAGACCGGCTTTGGCGCAGGACGCGTGCTGGTTGCGCTGCTCGACTATCTCGGGAAATCGGACGTCAGCGGCCTTGCGATCGAGTACTATTCCGTGGAACTGCATCCCATGACTGCCGGCCGGATGGCGGCGATCCTGGAGGGTTTCAGGGCAGACGTCGGATCTTTTATTGACCTGCTCGTGGAGGCCTATAGCCGTGTGGATATTGCCCGGCAGGGGTGGCACCGCCTGCAGTTCAACCGGCCTTTTGGTGTCCTGACCCTGAACCTCTGGATCGGCGAGGCGCTCGAAATGGTCGACGCGCTTTCCGAGCCCTGTGACGCCTGGTTCCTCGACGGTCACGGGCCGAAGAAGAACCCTGCCCTGTGGCGTCCCGAACTGCTCATGGCGATCGGAGAAAAAACGCGGCCACGGGGGACCTGTGCCACCTATACGGTGGCCGGTGACGTGAGGCGCGGCCTTGCTGCAGCCGGTTTTATGGTCGAAAAATGCCCCGGTTGCGGAGGTAAAAAGGATGCACTCAAGGGGATAAAACTCAAGAAGGGTGCTTGAGGGACGGCTGACAGTCATGCATACATCGTATCCTGATATCTTCTGCGGACTGCTGATGCTGGCGGCGGGGATTATCCTGTTCCTGTACAGGAACGAAATCGGCAATTTCACCGGCTACTACACCGGCCGCGGAGGTTATGTGGATAAGCCGACACCGGGATGCCTGCTGATACCCTTTGCCCTGGCCCTGGCAGTTGGCGGGGTGATTATTGTTGTGAGAAGTATAGGCTAGAACGCATCAGCTCGTGTGAGGGAAACGATCTGTACCGAGGTTATAAACCCTGTTCCTTTCCGTTCATACTCAACGCATTCGGAAGTCCGGAGCAAAGGTTAAGTACTCCCTATAGTCAACGTGCAGAGTCTTCTGCAAAGAAGGATAACTTACGTTCCAAAAGAGGCAATGGATTTGTCATAAAAGAGAGCAGTAGCGCGCCTTAGTCTTCCGAAGAATCTATCGGCGTACCGAAGACTGTCGCAGAGCCGGCACTAATACCACAGATAGCAGGCTTCCTGGAATCTCTAATACCAAATCTGAATAGATCAGCGAACCCTGAGCAAGGAGCAGCACCTATCTGTGCAGCAGGCCATTTAAACAAGGTAGGTTGTGATATAATAAATCCAATACACTTAGGGAGGCTGTATGCAGTTTTTTCTGATTCTCGCCCTTTTGATCTCAGTTGCCCTGGTGCTTTTTGCAGTCCAGAATTCGACGGTTGTGACCTTGAGTTTTCTTGGTTTTAATTTTGAGGGATCATTGGCTTTTATTCTCATCATAGTCTTTGCCTCCGGTTTTCTATCAGGAATTCTCATGTCTTTACCCTCTCTCATGAGGAAAGGGGCGGCCCTCAGGGAGCAAAAAAGAAAGGTGAAACAGCTCGAAGAGGACATCAAAACAAGCTCTCCTCCATCAGGGCGATAGCCAGCAGCCCTCAGTGACCGGCCTTTGACTCAATGAAAGTGGTTTTCAGAAGTTTTATCGCGTTCTTCAGAGACGGAGGACCGCTCCTCGCCGGGTCTATCGCCTATTTTTTCCTCATGTCCTTTGTTCCTTTCAGTCTTCTGCTTATCTCCCTTCTCGGATATTTTCTCGGAGAAAACAGGGCATTGTACGAATTCTTTTCAGCAAGACTGATCAGGTTTTTTCCTGCCGCTACCTCCGATATATCCAGACAACTTACCGCTCTGGTGGTACACGGAAAGATCGGTATTTTCACTGCCGTTGTATACGCCTACTTTTCATATCAGCTATATATGGCACTGGCAGTAGGAGTCCGCACCATTTTCAGGCAGAAGAAAACGCCCTCTTTTCTGACCTCAGTCGCCATCTCTTTCTTTATCGTCACCCTGATCGCCGCTCTCGTGGTAGTTTCATTCGTAGCAACATCGGCAGTGCAGATGATTCAGTCTCTCCTGGAGGTCTTCCCTGCACTGATAATCGGCAATATCACCGGTTTTCTCGTCAGGTTCGTCATACCGATTCTAATGGTCCTCGTTGTGACTTCCTTCCTTTACAAGCTTTTGCCCGCTAAAAAAATATTGCCGCGTCACGCCTTTCGCGGGGCTGTTTTTACCACTGTCCTTCTGGAAGTAGCAAGGCATCTCTTCACTCTGTATATTCTCACTGCCAAGGCTCAGTTCGGAACGATATACGGATCTCTCTCGACGTTTGTTGTCTTCCTGATGTGGGTGTTTTACTCGGCATGCATTTTTCTCATAGGCGCAGAAATCGTCAGGAGCCTAGATGATGGAGGCCAGGCCGACCTGTGAGCCTTCTTATTTCCACATAAGCATGCATGTCGAAAGGAAAAGACATTTGAGGATACCAACAAAAAGTAAGGATTCTTCTAAGACTTTTTTTTGCAGTAGGAGCCGCCTCCTGTAAGCTCGGGCTTCACAGCATCTAGAACATGCTGCAGAAACATCGTGACTTCTCTTTGTTCCTTGAGATAATATTGGGCAGCGCTATTTTTTGACCTTCCGACTTTTACTGTAATACCCTTACTGTTAAAGGTTCTGAATACACTCTCATCTGTGATATCGTCCCCCACATAAATCGGCGTACATTTATGCACGAATTGTTTTAAAAGCCATTGGGCAGCCGAGCCTTTGTTCCATGATAAATCCGGAGACAGTTCAAGGACTTTTTTCCCTTTTATGACCAGCAAGGGAAGTCTTCCTGAGAATCCCGACACTGCATCATAGAACATTTTCTTCACAGCCTTTATATCTCCCTTTCCTGCTGCGCGGTAATGCAGGGTAAAGGTAAATTTTTTTCTTTCTATCCATGCGCCTTCAATATCTCTGACTTCATTTTCAATTTTTCTTCGAATACTGTCAATCGTCGGTTTGGCAAAAACTACGCCGGGATGAATATATTCAATGTCAGGCCCGGAAATCACTAATCCATGATTGCCGCCATAGTAAATACCGCGAATTCCTACTTTTTTCTTAATATCGGATAATGACCTGCCGCTGAGGATGAAGACATAGCACCTGCCGGAGGCTGCAATTTCTTCAAGTTGACTTTTATTGCGTGATGAAATAATGCACTGTGCCGGGTCTTCCTGAATCGGAACGAGAGTGCCGTCGAAGTCGAGAAAAAGAGCAATCCTTCCGGACTTTTTCAGGTCATTCATTACACTGTTCTTAAATAAATAATCAGGCCCCGGTCTATCCATCGCTACCTCAGCCGGGCGAGCGCGGTGATCAGGTTCCCGGCCCAGCGATAAATATTATGTTCTCTTACCTCATCTCGCATACGACTCATTCTTTCGGTTTTTTCATGTGAATCCATAGCAAGGGAAAGCCTGATAGCATCGGCCATGCCTTCTATATCATATGGGTTGATTATAATTGCATCTGTAAGCTCTCGTGACGCGCCTGCGAACTGACTGAGTATCAATACGCCATTCTCATCATCCCGGCTCGCCACGAATTCTTTAGCGACAAGGTTCATGCCGTCATGAAGTGAGGTGACCAAGCAGATATCGGCTGCTTTATAAAATGGGACGATCTTCTCATGGCTGTGATGCGCCTTGAGAAATACTATCGGTTTCCAGCCTTTGATCTGAAAACGCCAGTTTATCCTGTCCGCAGTCTCCACAACTTCCGAAACGAGGTCGTGATATCTTTTAATGTGCGTGCGGCTTGGCGCTCCGAGTTCTACGAAGGTAAACTTACCAATAAATTCCGGATATTTCTCGAGAAACCGCTCTATTGCCCTGAAGCGTTCGATGATGCCTTTCGTATAGTCAATGCGGTCTACTCCAACCCCCAGATATTGCGTCTGGACTCCAATCTCTTTAAGCAGCTGTTCTTTTGTCGGTTCCTTACCCTGAGACCCTTTAGCACCATGTAATACCGGACTTTCAAAGTCAACACTGATAGGAAATGGTTTGACAAAAGTTATCTGTCCTCCGCGTTCGACAGAAAACTGTTCCCAGTCAATCTTTGATTCAAGAAAACGGTCTACAGTGTCAAGAAAATTATTACAGTGAAATTGAATATGGAAACCAATTATGTCTGCTCCCAGCATCCCCATAAGAATTTCCTGCTGCCACGGACAAATGCCGTAGGCCTCCGGGTTAGGCCATGGGATGTGCCAGAAGAGCGCTACTCGAGCATCCGGCCGTCTTTTTTTGATCAGTAGCGGAAGAAGAGCAAGGTGGTAGTCCTGGATCAGAACGAGGGGTGATTCCTCCTCGGCGATTTCTTTCAGCACCGCCTCGGCAAACTTATCATTCACCCGTTGGTAATGAAGCCAATCATCAAGGCGAAATACAGGCCGTGTATGGGTAATATGGCAGAGCGGCCACATTCCTTCGTTCGAAAACCCATAATAGTAACCATCCTCTTCTTCTTTGGAAAGCCATACCCTTTTCAGCGTATAAGCCGGCTGGTCAGGAGGCACACGCAATTTATCATTGGCATCAACGATTTCCCTGTCCGACTCTCCACTACCATGCGCCACCCAAATCCCATCGCAGGCACGCATTACAGGGTCTAATGCAGTAACAAGGCCGCCGGCAGGGACAATACACTTAATTTCAGTTCCCTCTTTAATGTGCATATAGGGCTCTCGATTTGACACCAGGAATAGCCTCTTGCCGCCAAGCTCAGCACGCATGTGTTCTTTAAGCATCTGTTCTGTCCAGAGAGCTTCGCCCTTGAGGCGTAATCTGCCCGCCTCGTCAGCCCGCGCACGCGCCATCGCAAGACTTTTTGCCAGATGTGTGGCCTCGGAAATAAGTGGTGCAAGCACATCGCCTCTCGAAATAACTACCGGCTGATCTATACATCCCTTCTCCGTCCGCAACTCCCTCATCCACATTGCTATTTGTGCTATAGGGCCTGTGATGCTCCACCTGATTACCAGCAGTGTAATCACGGCAATCAGTACCGACAATGTCAGAGAGCGGAGAAGATTATACCTCCATATCTCATTGAGCCTTATACTAATGAATGAAGCATCATTAATGAGCACCAATGTGCCAACAATGGTGTCGTCTTCAAGAAATGGAAGAGAGTAGAGATACATTTTTTTGCCGTCAATCGTAAGAAGACTGTCAGCGGGCGCACTGTCCGCAGCGGAATTTATCGCAAGAGGTAATGGTTGAGGAATCCTGGGAGCAAGGCCGGGGGTTAATGCGAGGACATTCCCCTGCACGTCGTAGATAGCCACGCCCTTGAGTCGTTCACGGTTTCCGAAGCGCTCCACCAGGCGGCCAAGTTTGGTAAGTGACTTGGACAGCACCAGTGGTTTCACCGATTCCTGCAGACTCTCGGCCAGAACTGCAGCTCTCCGTTCCATGTCTTTCTCAAGCCTGCCCTTCTCGGTTCGGACCTGAAAAAATGAAAAGCCGATCGCAACTAAACCAATAACTATGCATAGAGCAACTATAAGCCTGATGGTTATTTTCATATTTATAGCTCCAGCACGCTTTTACCCCTGTTCTCCATGGCATACCATACAGACAGATAGTCCCTTATCTGCCTCGTTATTAAAAAGTTATTCCTCACATGCTCCTTTCCCTTTTCGCCCATCCTCTCTGCCATTTCGGGGTTGTTCAGTAACTGGCGTATCCGGAAGGCCGCACCATCTGAGGAGTGGACAAGAAATCCGGTGATTCCATCAATGATCTGAAGCGGTATGCCGCCAGTAGCGCCCCCTATAACCGGCCGTCCCTTCCACATGGCCTCGGATACGGTAAGGCCGAATCCCTCCTTGAGAGACTTCTGAAGGACAACAGTCGCAGCCCTTTGCAGGGCATTGATGTCGATGTCGCTGAAAGGAGGAAGCAGCAGGATATGTATATCCGGGTCATCAGAGGCATAATCCTGAACTTCTTTAAGGACGATCTCTCCTTCAGGGTCATCTGCTGCCGGACTTCCGGCAAGGACAAGGATGCAATCATTATATTTTTTTACCATTCTGTAGGCACTGATAACACCGAGCGGGTCCTTAAACCTGTCGAACCGGGACACCTGGAGGAGGAGCGGTCTGTCTGAAGGTATATGGTACTTATCCAGCGTTTCTTTGATATTCTCATCCGTCAATTCCCTGTTCTTGTCGCCAAGTGGATCAATGGAAGGCGGAATAATGAATTCATCAATGCCCATTGCCCGTGTAAATTTGGCTACAGAAAAAATGGCAGCGTCATACTTCCTGCAATAGCGGCTGAGATAATTGCATACCTCGAGGACCGGATTGGATACGTCGATATGGCAGCGCCAGATCCATACGCCCGATTTCCTGAACTCAATGAGAGGGGCGGGCTGGGGATCGTGGATAAGGACCGCATCAGCCTCAAGGTCCAGTTTTCCCGCATTTATTCTGTTGATCTCATAATGATGGTCCCACATTTTTGGTGTAATATGCTCCATATTTCCCTGCAGCGCATTATGGACCTTCTTGGTCATGTCATAAAAACCATCGTCTCCCTCAATCACTTCCCAACGCGCGCCGATTCCGAGTTCCTGCATGATCGGTATCATTCTTTGCAGTATCTCCGCCACTCCGCCTCCGGCACGGGTTGAGTTTATATGCAGAAAGGTTTTGTCCCTCAGTTTCTCTCCCAGCTTCTGCAGAACCAGCAGGTCGCCAGGGGGAACAATGCCGACGTATCGCGCAATCATGCCATCACCTCCATATCCTTCCGCACCTCCGCCTCCACGGCTTCGATGAGGTGTGTCCGTATGCCCTCGATCGTGTGCATGAACGGGTCAATAGACTTGATCTGTTCAGCAAGATCCTGCTTCCCAAAGACATTAGTTATCCACGCAGAAAAGTCATCGGCGCCATTGCCGAGCCGCGTTCTCGCATCATAAAAGTGATAGTAAATGGAGATAGCATCAACAAACTTGATGGCCATAAGGAACTCTGCGAGATTTTGTGCCCGGATGCCTGTAGGGAAAACAAAGGTGATAGTCTGGTTGAAGTAGAATTCGTCTCCGGGCATCGCCTCCCTCGGCTCGGGGAAAAGGTCCAGATAGCCGTCGATTACACGGAGAAGCTCATCCCTCATGTCGCCGATACTTATGAAATCATAGGGGTCTATGTTCGAAAGATGCTCTGACAGTGCGCGCTCTTCCAGGCTTTCGCCTGCCCAGTGGGCAAAGTCATTGGTGTATTCATGGACATGCCCTTTCAAAAAGTACTGGTAGGTATGATGAAAAATGGACGCCTCATTCACTTCAGATATGATATCCCTGAGTTCCCGAAGGCTTTTCGCCTTTCTGCCTGTTGCCTTCAGGATACTGATGCACTGCCTGAACTCAAAGGGCCTTGCTATTTCTTCCATTGCTTTTCCTCCCTGAGATAGACTGTCCTGTGGGGGAACGGTATCTCTATACCGTCTTCCCTAAATCTCCTGAAAATCCTTTTCCTCAGTTCATGCTGTGCAAGGTACTGGTCGACAAACTCCCTGATCTGGCATACCAGGGTAAAATCAAGTGAACTCTCCCCAAATCCCGGGATGAATCTCACAAATGGCTCTGGTTTTCCAAGCAGTCCCGGAATCTCTCCAACTGCTTTTTTTGCTTCCTCGACCAGGAGCTTCTCTATCTGTTCCGGATCGGAAGAATAACTTACCCCTATGGGTATCAATAAAGACATGCTCTTTTCGGGCAGGTAATAATTCGTTACAACGCTCTGTGCCAATATGCTGTTGGGAACCACAACCATGTTATTGGGCAGCCTTCTTACTCTTGTCGTCCTCCAGGTAATATCGTCAACGTAGCCTTCCTCTCCTGTTTGAAGTTTTATAAAATCTCCGACCCTGATCGACTTTTCCATAAGAATATGCATTCCGGAAAAAAAGTTTGACAATGTGTCTTTTAGTGCAAGTGCAACCGCAAGACCTCCCACCCCTAGAGCCGTGATAAGTGGCGTTATTGATATGCCAAGAGTGCTCAGGATTATCAGAAACCCCATTATGAAGATAGTACTCTTTATAGTTCCATAGGCTAGACCGGTCGTAGGCAAAGGGAGGGCAGAGCTCTGGACATAATTTCTGAAAATATTGCCGATTAGGTTTGCTGTTGCAATGGTTATCGAGAGTATAATAATAATGTGAATCGACTTGCTGAAATAAAAGACGTATTGTCTTGGAATATTCGAAACCTCTGCTCCTATGTAGAGTCCGATAGCGAGACACCAGTAGACGGAAGGAGCTCTTAGAGCCGATACTATGATATCGTCGATTCTTGAGGTTGTTTTTTTAGCCCATTTTTGCAGAAGCCTGAACGAAATGGCGCGCAACACAAGCAATACAGCTGCCACTAATAGAGCTGCGCCTATTGGAATAATTAGTCTCATCATCAGTATATCCACAAATTCCTCCAAAGCGTTAATCTTTGTTTGACTTCCTGCAGTCCTTTAAATTAGGGGTGTCTCGCCCGCAAAAAGATGCGACAACAATATCCCTGCTCCCTCCAAACCCAGGCGGCATAGAGGTGAAGAATAATTAAGTGCGGCTGTGTCCCGTGCCGCTGTTTTAATCGGACTGACATGTTTTCATGAATACAGCTCCTAGCTTACGCCCTGTTTTTTTTCAAATATAAATACACCTATGGACATAATTATATTTGTCAGAACAATTATGGCGAATGTATATTCCAAAAATGTTTCGGTTCCTTTGATATTTGCAGCGACAGGCATAGTAGCGAGGACAGCCGAAGCGAGACCTCGGGGAAGCATTGTCATCATAATTAACATGTGGTCTTTTTTTTCCTGAAATAGCGAGCCGATGACGACTGAACTTATTACCCTCATTAAAATAATTATAAGCACCAATGCGACAGAAATAGTGACGAACTGTAAGCTTACAGAATTAAAGGTGATCATCATTCCCATATAGACAAAAAAGAATGTCCTTATAAAAAATGTCATCTCACAATGAAAAAACTTAATGGTTTCATCAACGAGAGAATTTACTTTCAGCTTAAGGATCTTTGTCAGGTCATGTTTATTGCCCAGTATTATGCCGAAGAGCAATATGGCTATCGGCCCGCTCCCCCCCAGAAAGTCAACTACTGCAAAAACAATCAACATGGCGGCAAGAGTGGTCATGTATGAATATTTGCGCCCGCTAAAATAGTCCAGCACCTTCAGCCAAAGAAGGCCAGCCGAAATTCCGGAAACGAGGGCAATAGAAAAGGAGCTTGCAACGGCCCTGAAGGGGGCCTGCATCCCGATGTTTTCGAGTTTTATAAATTCTATCAGTGAGATGGTAAAAACCACGGCCAGAACATCGCTAAGCGCAGATTCTATTGAAAGGAGAGTCTTGACTCCCGATTGCAAAGACATTTTGCCAATTATCGGTATAACGATAGCCGCGCTGGTGCAGCCCAGGATTGTTCCCAACAGGAGACTTTTCATTATTTCCCAGCCCTGAATAAAATGCATATAAGCCGCAATTGAAAGACTCGAAAGAATAAATGATATAAGGACCAGTAGAGAGGCTGCTCCAAACTCCTTTAGCAGCCTGTCGATATCAATATCCATACCCCCCTCAAAGAGGATAATCATTAGCGCAAACAGGCCGAAATATTCAGCGAAATGAGCAAGCGTCGATGGCTCAACTAGCTTCAGTCCCGGCCCAAGAAGTATACCCACACCTAAAAGCATGAGTACATCAGGCACCCGGCTCCTTTCAAATACAATAACGCCCGTGAATCCGATAAGAATTATTGAGCCGGCAATAAGAAAGACGAGAGCAATTTCCATGTATTACCTTTTCGTTTTACCCCTTTTATGAGACATTGATTCCTTGAATAGAACAATATTATCTCTGAGAAGTTTCAACTGGCTGTGTGCCTGCATGATCTCTTGTGTCTGAAGTTTGCCTCTAGCTGAAGACAGGTCGGATTGAAACTGACTTAGCATTGATTGAAGTCCTCTGGTTTTGCCTTTTGATGGTTTGCCGCTTCGCTTTTCATTGTAAGTCTGCAGTTCACCCAGCAAGCCTTCAATTTCCTGCTCCATGAGTTCGGCGTCTTCTTTCAATCTTACCTTTTCAGCTTTCGCAATCATTATAGATTCCTGTGCTAACTGGGATGCTTCCATGGCAGATTCCTTGGCTTTCTTATACTCTTTTACGGCAATGTGTTCTTTTGTCTTCTTTAATGTCTTTTCTGTCTTTGCAAAGATACCTTTAGCATAGACTTCAGCTTCGGCCTTTTTTGCTTCCTGAGTCAGTCTCTCAGCCTTAATTACAGCATCGGTCGGAGGTTTTTCGCAACCTGAAAGTAATATTTGCAAAAGCAGGATTACAACCAGTCTACTGAAAGCGGCGGTCATTAACATTTGCCTCTCTCCAAATAATAATGATTATACTCATTTATTCTTCGTTCCTATTTCCATGATGTCCTCTCTCGGCAACAAGGCTGTGTGTTTACAGCCTGCGTCGCGTGAGCCCCATAAATAGGGATAGTAATCTTCACCTGTTGTCCTCATCAACGGCCTTCTTTAACATATCCAATATCCCTGGGATTGCTGACGTCACCCTGTTCCAGTTTGGAATAAGGGCTGAGCCCATGGGGTTTTCAAAAAATACCTGGGCTGCCATATCTATTCCTTTTGTAAATGCCTCTACTGCCTTTGCCTCTTCATGCCTGTCGAAGGTCAAGCCGTTTATGGCAGCATCCGCTTCAAATTTCATTATTGTGTCTTCCGCCATTCTGAGATATGCCACCTGAAGTGTTTTGAAGAAACCATCTGAGAAAACGACCCCTTCCGAGGCCAGGGTCCTGAATATCGACTTGCATATATCAACAGTCATCTTCATCAGCCCTTTCGCCGGGTCGTCGGCCGATAGTATCTGATGCTTGTGCTCGTAAGTATCCATAATATCCGCCTGGCAAATTCTTCTGGGTGAGTAATTCCTGTAAACCTCTGCAAGGGCTCCCACCTCAAGCCCCCAGTCCCATGGTATCCTGTTGACCCTTGCCATGTCAGTTGTCATGCAGAACTCTCCGGCGAGAGGGTACCTGAAGCTGTCAAGAAATACCAAAAAGGGGTGATCTTCAGTCAGAGTCCGTAGGCACCTCACCAAAGGGGTTATGAGCAGTCTCGTTACCCTTCCGTGCATCTTGTCGGTAACCCTGCTATAAAACCCCTTGCAGAACACATAATCGAGATTAGGGTTTACTACCGGGTAGCATAGCCTTGCCAGCATTTCCCTGCTGTATGTAAGTATGTCGCAATCATGCAGTGCTATAACATCACAAACACCATCGGCAATGACATAACCGTAGGCCAGCCAAGCAGACCGTCCCTTCCCGTCCTGTCCGGGGTTAAGTTCATTCCTGCTGAATGTGTCATATATTTCCTTTATCCTTTTTCCGTCATTGTGGATTATCCTGACATCATAGGGAATGGGAGACATGAGTTCCCTGACCTTCAAGAAGTCCTTCTCTGACGCCTTTGCAAGGACCAGTATAATTTTGTTTACATATTTTACCTTTGCAAGCTCTTCAATGATCTTAGGCATCGCCACTCCTTCAAACTCCGAATATAACGCTGGAAGGACAAGGGCAACAGGTCTTGCCTTTGAATACCCGGTAAGTTCCGCCTCTATTCTTTCCAATGAAGGTTTGCCAAGCCTGTGCAGGGTCGTAACAATGCCTGTCTGATAAAAGTCTGCCATGTTGGTCTCCTGTCTTATTCAGTGAATTTAAAAAAACTATATATGTTCAACATCGCCCTTTTTGTCATTCCCTGGTTCCGCTTTTCTCCCTTCGATTATTTTCTTTGCAGTCTCAATTCCCGCTACGCCGAAAGAAATGGCAAGGGCTATGACTATCCCGCCAAAGATTATAGTGAATGCGGAAACTACGATATTCGGAGCCACATTAAGCTGTTCCAATGCCATTGCAAAGAAGAGGACTGAAAGAAGAAGTCTGACTGCATTCGCAAGAAACTTTGCATAACTCAGTCCGCCGTTGACCGCCGCGATAAGGGCTGCCCTGCTTAGAAAGCCGGATACCATATAGCCGATCAACAGGATCAGCAATGCAGAGAAGGCACTTGGCAGATAAAGGAAAAACTGGTTTACAAGATTATTTATGGCATGGATGTTCAGGGCGCTGAATCCGAACATTATAGAGACGACGATGAAAAGCCAAAAGACAACGGCAACCGAGGTATCTGACGGCTTTGCCCAGATGTCCCCCTTTCTCATCATTGCAGTTATTCCTGTCCTGTCGCACCAACTGTCGAACTTAAGGACGTTAAGAACTTTGATCAATATCTTTTTTGTTATCCACGCGAGAAACAGGCCCATGATAACGATTGTAGCCATGGCGAGGAAGTTCGGCAGAAATGATCTGAATTTTAAGAACACCTCCGTTATTGGTTCCATGACCAGATTGATAAATCCTTCCATATCACACCTCCGTTATTTCCATCCATTTATTAGATGGGACTTCGTTTCCTCAAACTTCAAGCAAAGTTTTTCTATCTCATCCTCTGCCTCCTCCTGGCTTTTATTGTCCATATCCATAACAAAGGAAGCAGTCTTGCCCAGATACAAAGGCATAAGCGATTTTATCAATTGCTGCGGCGGCAACGTATGTTTTTTGTAAGCTAGGGCAAAATCATATACTATTCGCGCCCATAGATCGGGCGAAAACCTGAATTCATCATCGGTGACGACGCTTTGCGAGCGGAGCTCGCTTAAATCCCCGTTTCCAATGATCTCCATCCATATCTCCCCCAGATTTTTCAGTCCTTCCCTATATGTCAGTAGCATTCGTCCTACATCTACCTTGATGTGGTCCAATGCGACATAGTAATTGAATCCGAATGTTTCTACCTCTTCAACTCTATTAATGGTTTTCCAGACGTCAGAATGCTTTTCTGTGAGTTCGAGCAGGGAACCCACCACCTGCACAAGCATATCGCTGAGATCAGAACCCGGGTCCTTAGGGTCATGTATCTTTGCCCCGAGAAATGCCTGGCAGATATTGAAGCCATTGGCAATGGCCTCTGTTGTCATCCATATGTCTATACCAAATCTGGCCACATCCGTTCCCCATACATCCTGACTGAGGTAATGCTCCATCAGTCTTCTCGAAAACCCGAATTCTCCACCTATGGGCTGTCTGATCTTTTTACCATAAAGCGCCCTTGTCATCGGGTACACGATAGAATTGGTTATCGTCCCGTCGAACTTGTGCCTGGCGTACAGGGGAGCAACGAAGTCAAAACCTCCGCTCATCACCGGCTTAAGCAGGAGCTCAATCCATTCGGGTGTTATGCTTCTCAGGTCCGAGTCCACTATAGCGCACGCATTTGCCCCCATATCGACAGCCTTTGCAAATATTGTCCTTATTGCGCTCCCCTTCCCTGGTATGCCGTGATATGGAGTGGTTATCCTGTGTGACATGGATAAAGGGTGCTGCATCAATAAAGCGTTCCGGTCAAGGGTAATATTCTTTACTATATCGGACGTTCCGTCTTTTGACCCCCCATCCGAATTAACGATGACGGCCTTTTTGTCGGGAAAGTATTTCGCCAGCCCGGCATCAGCGGCTTTAACAACATGACCTATTGTCCTGGCATTGTTATAGCTCGGGATGCCGACTACTATGTCCACGCCGCTGTTATTCATTTCTCACCAAGACATTGTCTGAAACAGCATCGCTTCCGCATGCAGTGGAGTCCGAAACAAGAATCAACTGAATATCCATCACATTTGTCCCGGTTGGGCCTGTCTTGATATGATGCCAACTGCCGGTTAAAGCATCTAGTTTTTCAAAAAAAGTGTACGAATCGCTATTTGCGAGGTACACCTGAGGATCAAGTCCAGCCCTCTCCGCCAGATACACTGTATTGCTATCGACAACGGCGCCTGTAGCGTCAGTTGGGCCGTCTGTTCCGTCTGTCCCTGCTGAGAGCATGGTAATGCCTTCGACCCCTTTAATCGCAATTGCAAAAGCCAGGGCCATCTCCTGATTTCTTCCGCCTTTTCCCATGCCCTGAACAGTTACGGTAGTCTCTCCTCCGGAAATAAAACAGATAGGCTTTCCCACTTTCCTGGATTTCCTTGCCTCCCTCGCAATATCAGCCAGATAAATAGCCGCGACCCTCGCCTCTCCCTGAAGTATATCAGTTACTATCTCCGTTTGAAACTCCATTTCCTCAGCCCTATCTCGTGCCGCTGAAATGGCCTGACTCAAGCTTCCCACGATGAAGGCACATGTATTTTGAAAACATGGTTCCCCTTCTTTAGGTGTTTCAGCAGCCCTTCCGCTCACCCCGGCCCGTAGATAGTCAAGCACCCTTTCTGGAAACGTGTCCTTTAGTCCCTGCTTTTCAATAAGATTTGTTACGATCTTCAGCGCTTCTGTAAAAGTAGAGTGGTCCGGGACTGTCGGGCCGGAAGCTATAACATCCAGCCTGTCACCAATCACGTCGGAAAGAATCAAGGTAACCACAGTGGCCGGCCAGGCCATTCGGGCAAGCTGGCCCCCTTTTGCTTTTGAGAGGTGCTTTCTTACAATATTCAACTCATCAATTGTTGCGCCTGATTTAAGAAGGAGGTCGGTCGTTATTTGTTTATCTTCAAGCGTCAGTCCTTCGGCCGGCGAAACCAGCAGGGCAGAACCGCCGCCGGAAAGGAGACATATTATCAGCGTCTCAGCATCAACCTTCTCCAGCATAACCAGAATCTCTCCAGTTCCTCTCACTCCAGCCAAATCCGGCAGAGGATGTGAGGCTTCTACCTGCCTGATTTTATTGAGTCGTGCAGTGTGGCCATATTTTACGATGATGAGCCCTTCGTCAATCCTCTCTCCAAGGATATCCTCAAGCGCCTGAGCCATACGTGCAGTGCCTTTGCCGGCGCCGATCACCATGACCTTGTTGAAACTGCTGAGGTCATAATCTGTTCCGTTGACAAACAGCTTGTTTCCTTTAAGGTAAACAGCTTTTATAATGGCAATATATGGGTCGGCTGCTTTCAATGCTGCATAGTAGATGTTGAGCGCAGAATCTTTTTCCATCACATCAACCTTTGCAATAGTTCCATAACTACCATATTCCAGCCCTCTGGCCCCATTCTGTCGGCCTTGATCATACCCGGCAGTTCTACCCTGGGATCATAACTCCCATCTTCCTTGGGAATAAGGACAGGCAGGTCTACTTCCTTAAGCATTGGAAGATCATTGAACCCGTCGCCGAGGCCAATGGTACACAATACTTGATCCTTTTTTTCAAAGAGCTTTTTCAAAATATTTACGGCCTTTCCTTTGTCGTTATCCCCCATGACATGATAGAATTGCCCCTGGGTCCAGTGGAGGCCTGCGGCTTCCAGTGCCTTCAGAAAAAACTCATCAGTATCTTCCTCAAATACAAACGGCTCGCTGAAATCTCGCATTCGGGCATGCGATGCCTCTTCTAAGTTCAGACCGGTCATCTCTGAAATATCTTCTGCCGTCATATCTCCAAACCCTTTCACCTTACTGCGAAGTCGGTCTCTTAAGTTTGCAAAGGTCTTTCTGATCTCTCCATAAGGCTTGCCGAGAAGAACAACATGGTACAATCCATCTGCCTTAGCTAGCGGATTATGCATAAAATACTCTGCCGGTATAAATATTCCTCCTCCGTTTTCAGATATAAAAGGGTGGATGTTGCAGAGTCTCTCTCTGTAAACTTCGATCTCCACCCGCGTCTTGCTGGAGCAGAGGACAAGAGGAATATTCTTTTTGCTTATCAGGTTCAAGGCCTGTTGCGCTGCTTCGAAGGAGTATGTCTTCGGGTGAAGCAGGGTGCCGTCCAGGTCTGTATATATAACTATCTTTTTCATGGTTGTCCTCGTGTGCTATTGAGAATTGTCCTGTTCAGCAACTCATTGCCTTTCATTTTCTGTAGAAGCGATGTGATGTCTCAGCTTTTGCCCGTTTTTTTATTGATTCTTCTCGATATAGCCCCTGAGAGACTTTTCTCTCTCGGTTCATAATCAACACCCTCAATATTACCCATCTCCTGTCCATGTTTCACGGATAACGACGATGACTTGGACATGGAGAGTATCTGACTTGGATAGACACTCCTGTGGCCAGTCATCAAAAAACTTATGACACACGACACCGCGGCATAGGGCGCAAGTTCAGGGCCAAAAAGCTCCATTGCCATGATACTTGCGGATATGGGTGTATTCGCTGCTCCGGCAAGCAGGCTTGCCATCCCTATTGCAGAAAATACTGACACACTAAAGCCGGGTAGCTGCCCAAGCAGATTTCCGGCTGTGGAGCCGACAAAAAAGATCGGTGTGATAATCCCGCCGCTCCCTCCAAAGCCCAGTGTTACTGAGGTATAAAGCATTTTAAGGACAGATGCGTACCAGGGGACTGAATTGCCCTCCACGGCATTCCTGATTGTTTCAAGTCCAAGGCCGAGATAATCTGTTGACATAAAAAAAGTCAGGACTACAAGTGATAGACCCCCAAGCAAAGCCTTCCATTCCTCCCTGATGGGCAGTCTACTGTTCAGTTTCCCGAACACTTTCAGCATTTCTATAAAGATTAGTGAAACCGTGCCGAAAAATATGCCTCCCACACAGACCTTCAGGAAAAACAGACTGCTGAAGAGCGGAATGAAATTCAAGGGTTGGTGAAAGTATGCGACACCGAGCGCCGTCGATACTTGATAGCCGACTATACCGGCAACAAAAGACGGCAGAAGGACATCGTAAAGAAGCCCTCCGACAAACAGGACCTCAACCCCGAATATGGCGCCCGCAATAGGGGTGCCAAAGATGGTTGCAAATCCGGCGCTGATACCGCAAATAACAAGCTTCCTGCGGTCTCTTTTGCCAAATCTGAAAAGATCGGCAAACCCCGAGCAAAGGGCAGCTCCGATTTGTGCAGCAGGGCCTTCTTTCCCTGCTGAGCCGCCACAGGATATGGTGACTACGGTCGCGAGGAGTTTGACCGGCACAACAGAAAGTTTGATCTTTCCGGAATTCTGGTGCACGGCTTCAATGATTTTCTCCGTCCCATGGCCACGGGCATCCGGAGCAAAGTGCTTTACGAGAAGAGTACTAACAAGGAGCCCAATTGGTATCAGCAGGTAGTAATGAGGTATTCCGTTTGCCAGTGCAATACCTTTATGGAGCACACTGAGAAAAACGGCCGTGGATATTCCTACCATAACCCCGACAGATGTAGCGAGAAGGAGCCACTTTAGAATGCTGATAAAAAGAACTGACTCCTCTAGAACACGTCTTTTCATAGTGAGCACCTCACATTACTTCGTAACAGTATTTATTATTGACATCTGAGCCTATATCCGTCACTAAGGGGCTTGATGATAGGAAAGAACCGTTACACCCTCAGTTGCAGCTGCACGGCAGAGATCCTCATCGGTAGAGGAGAAAGCAACCTTAATACCTGCACCGCAAGATTGAATAATCTTAACTGCGGATAAGTGCATTGCCGCTAACCGGTTTAATCCATGTTTCTTTATAAGCCGTCCTGAGTCGAGATCATTAAAGTCCACTACGGCAATGTCAGGCCAATCAGTCGTGAAAGTCTCGAAGATTCGGCTATATGCAGTAGAGGATAAATCGCCGTTTTTGTGACGCAGATCAAGTGCGGCGATAACCTCGCTGTAGGCAACCCTGCAGGTTGCAATTATTTCGGCGTTAGCCGCCCACTGTCGCACAATAGTAGTCTGTTCGTCTTCAACGTATAACTTTATGAGGCTGGTTGTCCCCAAATAGAGGATCATTGCCTTTCCTCCAATATAGTTCCAGATAATGATTTGCCCTTAATCCTGATACCTTCACATCCTTTGGGTTTTCCCCCAGACCACTGCGCCCGACCATCTTTCACGAGGGATACGATCGCTCGTCTCTCAAGAGATATGGAGGAAATTACAGCCACTTCTACCCCATGCTCTGTCACAATTATGCTTTCGCCATCCCGCACCGTGCTGATATAGCTGCTAAGCTTATTTTTTAGTTCGCGTATTCCCACATGTTTCATTGGACCCTCTCTCTAGATGTAATGTAGCTACATTATAAAATAATTATTGCTTTATTGCAATATTAGTGTGGTATCATAATAGCCATGAACCGCCATATTAACTGCATGAGATGCTCAGACTACATTTCTGGGGTCTATAGATGAAGGGTCATTTGGCCAACCCTCCTTAGCCTTATCTTCTTGGTGGGTGATCAATACACGGAGAGTTCTGAATACTAATTTAACGTGGAGGATTGCATGAATAAAATTTTGGCCTTAAGCGTTGCTGTGCTTATCATGCTTGCTGGATGTAGTCAAAAAGCAACAACCAAACCCGATACACAGGAGAATTTAGCGAGCAAGCAGGTACAGAAACCTGATGCTGATGGGCAAAAAAAGACAGAAAAGATGCCTGCCATGCCTGTTGAATCTATCGATTCCCCGAATGATGCTTCGGCAAATGCCACGGTTAAGGACAATATGTTCGCTGATATTTTGTTTGATTTTAACAGATATGATATCAAGGATGCATATAAAGCAACGCTGCGCAAAGTGGCCGATTACATGCTAAAAGAACCTGAAACCAGAGTATCAATAGAAGGACATTGCGACGAGCGAGGGACTAATGAATACAACTTGGCTCTGGGTGAGAGAAGGGCGAAAGCTGTTAAAGAATATCTCTCATCCATGGCAGTAGCCTCAAAAAAGATTGATACGATAAGTTACGGAGAAGAACGGCCACTGTGTAAAGAAAGTATTGAGGAGTGCTGGGCAAAGAATAGACGGGCTCATCTTGTTATTTTAGGTGCTCCCGCTGCACGGCATAAGAAGTGAATAAAACAAAAAAGATACTGGTCATAGATCACGACAAACTGGTCTGCAAGATCATAAAAGTTTTTCTTGAGAACACCGGTAAATACAAAGTAATGTATGCCACAGACGTTGCGAAAGGAATTGTGACTGCCACGAGCAGAAGAGTGGAACTTATTCTTTGCGATGATCGGGTTCAAACTGATGATGGATTGAACCTGGCAGACCATATGCTGAGCAGCATGAACAAACAAATCCCACTCTTACCAACCGGAGTGGTGATAGACCGGGCAAAATTGAAAATGCAGCACATAGAGCTTAATACTATCTTTAATACGTCCATGCTGGACCGAATCGATGCTCTGGTTAAACAGCCGCGCCATCATTAACATTCATTGAGAGTACATTGTGCCCGGGTGGGGCTTAGCGTGACCTCCCGAATAACGAACCGGATTAAATGACGGGAGGAGGTGATCGTATGAAGATGATAGCATCGGTAGTCGGAGTCATGATCTTCATTATGTGCGTCGGCAGTGCCATGGCTGTGCCATCCGGAAAGACATTAGAATTTGAAGCCAAAGAAGGCGGGAAGGTCATTTTTGACGGCAAGATTCATGCGGACAGAGGAAACAAATGTGACGCTTGCCACACTAAAGTTTTTAAGATGAAGAAAGGGACTGCAAAAATGACGATG
Organism: uncultured Thermodesulfovibrio sp.; assembly: GCA_964499365.1. Lineage (GTDB taxonomy): Bacteria > Nitrospirota > Thermodesulfovibrionia > Thermodesulfovibrionales > UBA6898 > PALSA-1316. The sequence goes on along the minus strand of CAZCKU010000016.1, from coordinate 8,517 downwards.
GCGGATATCAACTCCGGAAAGTTTTGCGGCGAATGTCATAATGGTACAAAGGCATTTAAAGCCAGTGAGGCAGCAAACTGCTCCAAGTGTCACAAGAAGTAATAATTCACAGGTAAGAAACTCAGAGACGGCCTATTCAGGCCGTCTTTCACCCTGAAAGGCGAAAAAAGTATGTTCCGATCCTACGGGACTATCGAGCCATTAAGGACCGGCTTCCGGGAACGTCCTCTATCAATAGATTCGAGGACTCATCCTTTCATCTTATCGGCAATTTCGATTTGGACATTGATCCGCAAACAACAACGTTATCCGGCGCGAAAATAACAGGCGGCAATCTTTCCCATTGGCATGAACAGGATATTGACTATCATTACTATCAGCCTTATGGTTCCCGTAGCAACAGGGTGGTTTCAGTTAGCTGTGAAGCACAAGCAGGAAACCAGACTTTAGAATTCAACCTCCCCGCATCACAGGCGAGGGTATGGAAGATTAAATTGCAGTAGTCGTGAATTGCGTTGACAGTTAGCGGCTCAGAGAAGTAGCTGAGCCATGGGGACCGGGACGGATGTTGCCATGAAGAGCGCCGGCGTGCTTTATCCTTTTACCGGCATGCTCCTGAGCCCGATATTTGCGGTCGCTGCAATGAGCTGCAGCTCTCTATCGGTTGTCGGCAATGCCTTGCGGCTGAGAAGGACGAAACGGTGACTATTACCTAATGTTCATCATTTATTCAATATTAGGTTTTATTATGAATGTATAGATTAAGGAGGTGAGGAAATATGAAGATAACCGTACCGAGACTTTTTGTTTTGCCGCTGCTTCTCGTGTTTTTTTCTGTTGGAGCTGAGGCAGCGCAGAAACAAAATGTTGCTCCTAAGGACGAATCCATGCGCAAGGGGGAGACAAGAGTAACTCTTTCCCCCGGACAATTTAACGATGCACGTGTGAAAGAGGCGTATAAGGTAGCAAAAGAAATCCCCTGGGTATTAGACAGCATCTACTGTTATTGCCAGTGTGAAGAGTCACCCGCGTTCAAGCACAAAAGCCTGTTGAGTTGCTATGTTGACAACCATGCGTCAGTCTGAGACATCTGCCTTGGGGAGGCCCTGCGGGCCTTCGAGCTATACAAAAAGGGATATTCCGTAAAGCAGATACGGGATGCTGTAGAAAAAGAATATAAAAGATAAGGAGACTAGACATGAAGAGACTTGCACTATTTACTTTGATCTTTGTTTTTGTTGCAGGGATAGCCTATGCGAAGGACTACGAGGTGAAGAAAAAGGCCGGTGAATTTCAAGTTGCGGTGACAATTGACAAGAACCCGCCGATTGTTGGAGATAATAATGTAGCGATTGAGATAAAAGACGCATCCGGCAAGTATGTGACTGATGCAAAGGTGCTGGTTGATTATTCAATGCCTGCCATGCCCGGAATGCCGGCGATGAACTATAAAGCAGATACGGAACTGAAGGGTAATGAGTATAAGGCAAAAATAAACCTTTCGATGTCCGGCCCATGGAACATTGCCGTGAAGATAACAAGAGGCGGGAAGACATCATCAATGAAATTTACCGTGGATGCGAAATAGGGATGTGTGAAAAACGACACAATGCGAGGCAAGCCGCGCATTGTGTGCAGGAGATTGATTATGAATAAGCTTGTTGCAGTAGTGCTGCTTATTTTCGGTTTTGCGGGTATAGGTTTACCTGCTTTTGCTCATGATCTCACCTGGCCGGGTGAAAAACTGAAAGCGCTATTTCCGCAGGCTGAATCATTTGAGCAGAAGAACCTGTATGTCTCTGATGCGCAACGGCTGAATATTGAGAAGGCATTGGGAGTAAGGCTTCCTGAAGAGGACCTAAAACCCTCCATATATTTCGCGGTTGTGAGGAATACGCCTGACGCTCCCCCGCGCAAGGCAGGGGCCATAATGTTTATCGACGCCCATGGCGATGGCGGGAAAATAGAGCTTGGTGTTGTCGTAAGTGGTAAGGGTGATCTCATGAAGGTACTCATCTTTGAGAACAAGGAATCCCCGAAGATTACTCAGCAGGCCTTTCTCAGGCAGTTCGAGGGAAAGAAGGCAACTGACCAGTTTATGGTCGGCAGCGAAATAACGGCTCCTGCAGGAACGGGTAAGTCTGCTCAGGCTATAGCATCAGGCGCCAGGAGGGGCATGATTATCATTAACGAGATGTTCAAAAAGAGATGAAAAAATTCATTGCAGTAATCATCTTCTGCTTATTTGCCGTGGGAAGTAATGCCCTTGGCAGCGAAGGCCATGGGACCCCTTCCGGTCAGCAGAAATTCCGTCTGGACGGGGCGAAGGTAATACTGTCGATTGCACCTGAAACCTTTGTGCAGGGAAAGACCCCCCAGGTAGTTATCGAATTGACGGATGTCATGCGCGGAACGCCGGTTCTCGATGCCGGGATTTACCTGCTTCTTGAAAAGGCATCCGGCCAGCCTTCCCACGCTGGGCATAACATGAGTGACATGTCAGGAGACAGCCCCGCACCCAGTCAGCCGCCTCCCGCCGGACATGATATGAACGCAATGGCGGGAAACAGCGCCTCGTCGGGCGAAGGTCTGGATTTTGGAGAATCCGCGCCGTCAGACATGGCTACTGATCTTTCCATGTTTGTGAAAGCCGAACCACAGCAGAAGGCAGGCGTTTATGCTGCCGCGTATCCCATACAGGATAAGGGTGATTATACCTACACAATAGCAATAACAACCCTTAACGGGAAGACGTTTAAAGAACCGCTTATCTATGGCGGGACACTGGCTTATCATGAGGCTTCGAAGGCAGCTTTTTACAGAATGGTTGCGGTAATGTTTTTGCTCTTTTTTTGCGGCATTGCAGCGATGTGGATCATAGCACAGCGGAGGGCCGCAAAAATCGGCACAGGCCAGAAGCTTAATATCCTCGATATTCCATGGATCAAGAAATTTTTTAAATCCGCCTGGTTTCAGCCGGCATTCCAGATCCCGACCCTCGTTTTCTTCCTGGTTATAATAGCGGCTGGTCTTTTCGATATCCAACAGGGCGACAGGAACATTGCCACGATTCTTATGTGGACGATCTGGTGGGCAGCAATCATCTTTACCTTTGTCTTTGTCGGTAGGGTATGGTGCATGATGTGCCCCTTTGGTGCGATCCAGGACTGGCTGGGGCGTCTGTTCAGCCTTAATCGGGACTTTCCGAAGCCGGTAAGGAATATATGGCTGTCGAGCTTCATCTTCTTTGGTCTCACCTGGTGGGACAGCTACAGCGGCATTGTGAACAAGCCATCGCTTACTGCCCTTCTTCTTCTGGGGTTTTTTGGTGTTGCCATGGCCATGTCTGTTGTCTTCAAGGGTCGTTCTTTCTGCAGATATGTATGTCCTATCGGCGGTTTGATTGGACTATATTCGATGTTCAGCCCGGTGGAACTCAGGAACCGCTGTATGGACGTCTGCAGGGAGCACAAGGTCAAGGAATGTATAAAGGGAACTGATAAGACGAAACCATGTCCCATGTTTGTGACACCAATGACGCTCGACAGGAACAACTACTGCAATTTCTGCAGCGAATGCGTCAAGTCGTGTTCACAGGATAATATCGTCATCCGATTCAGGAGCTTTGCAAAGGACCTCTGGGTTTCGTCCAAGGGATACATTGACGAGGCATTTCTTGCGATGGTGCTTGTGGGAATGACCATTATGGTGACAGGAGAAATGATAGATCCCTGGCACCACTGGATGGATGTTGTCGGCAAAATGATGCCTTTTGACACGTTTGGAATAGTCTCTCATGTGACAAGAGAAAAGGCTACGTTTCTTGTGGTGATGACTGCCGGTTCCCTCTTTATCCCTCTCTTACTGCTTGGCCTATTCTCACTGATTGTCAGGAAGGCAACAGGACCTGATTCTCCCCTTGGCCTGAAGGATACGGTTATCCAATTCGCATATATGTTTATCCCTGTGGGATTATCGATGCACCTCGCCCATAACATCTCCCATATGTTCAAGGAAGGTCCGGGTATCATCCCTGCCTTTCAAAGACTAGCCAATGAATATACAGGACTGAATCTCGGGACGCCGGATTGGAATGTAACTCCTCTGATGGGGAACGAGGCCATATTCTGGCTTCAGATGTTCATTGTAGCGGTTCTCAACATCTTTTCCCTGTACGCAGGGTATCGGATAGCGGTCAGGTACTATGGAGACAAGGCTCTCCGTGCCTTTATTCCGATGGCGGTGTTGGCTGTTCTTTTCATGCTTATAAATACCTTTATTCTCGGCCAGCCTATGGCAATGCGACATACGCATTGAGGAGTCATATGAAAACAACTGTGCTTCCATTTGTGATCGCTGTGTTCTTGGTCATCTCTGGCACTGCATTTGCCGAACTCGATCTTGAGCAGGAGGTCCTCATTGTGCCAGACACACATAATGAGAAGCCCTACATCTGGAAAGTCAACAGAAATCCCAAGGATTATGAGCTTGTTTTGGGTTATGACAATTTAGTTGCTGGTAAAGATAATCCTGTTGAACTTATTGTCAGTCCGCCGTCCGGTGAAAAGGTAAACAACATGCATGTTTTTATCGTCGATGCTGATCTCCATGACTATGCCCATATCCGGCCTGACAAGGATGTGACAGGGAAATATACTTTCAGATTTAACCCCCGCTTAACCGGCAAATACAGGGTGGAGACGGTTTTTGAATCCAGTAAGGGATGGGTTAGTATTGGCAAGGATATCAGGGTAAAGGGAGGAAAGTCGGGATCGATTTCTGATACTAACCCCGGTGATGAAGATTATCACGTTGCCGTTAAGGTTATCCCCAGGAAGATATATACAAAACATGTTTTTACACTGCTCTTTGACATTAAATACAAGGGCGAGCCGTTAAAAGGCATAGAGAAGGTTGACGGCTTTGACATGCAGGTGGCCACATGGGACGAAGACCTGAAAGAATTTGTCTATGCGACACCAAAACAGAACCTTGGGGGGCCTGAAGTGGCGGTTAGCATAGTCTTCATGCGGGATGGAAAACACGCTGCATTTGCGGAATTCAGGCACAAGGGCATATCGAGAAGGGTTGATCTGGTTGTCGAGGCTCTTGAAGAGCCGACACCGCAGGAGATGGATTCACCAATTCCATGAAACCGGCGGATTAAGAGTTGAAAGATTTCAGGTTTTAGCGCTCAGACCGTTTTTTGTCCGTGCTGACTCCAGCAATTAAATGACCATTCATGGCAGATTTGCAGCATACGCTACCGACAAACCGGGCCTAATTTGCTCTAGTGAATCAGAAAGCGCGTAAGGGAGGTCGACTAATGAAAGTATTGGGAGGTTCCGGCTCCAATTCCAAACAGCAATACTGACAGGGTCGTGAAGTTCGCGCTCGAAGCGACGGGTCTGCAGACAGAGTTCATTAAACTGAGCGAATATTCCATTGCCCCGTGCAAAGCTTTTCTCGGATGTCTCAAGACAAACCGTTGTGTTATCAAGGACGACGGCATTATGCTGACCGAAAATGCGAAGGAGGCTGATGCACTGATCATCGGCTGTTATACGAGCTATTCGAGTATTGATGCCAGAGCTAAGTCTTTTATTGAGCGCTTGTACCCCTTCGCCATATCAATGGTTTCATGAGAGGAAAACCCGGCGGTGCCATAGTAGCCTGTGCAGTTCCGGATAATGATGAAGGATTACCTCCTGCTTTTGATATGGGCAAGAATGCGATTATGTTCAGCATGATGGAAGAGGGGATGAGCTTTGATGGGCTGCATCTGCAATGAGATTGCGGCTACAGATATAACGCTCGCCGCGACCTGCGTTGGCCATCTGTGGATGTTTGAGAACCTGCAGCCATCTGAGCTGGAGGCCCTTGTCTCTTCTGCCGAGAGGAGACAGTTCAAGAAGGGACAGACATTTTTATGCAAGGGCTTCCAGGCACGGAAATGTTTCTTATTGCTAACCAGCAGGGCTGAGACAATGTCTGCCTCCAATCTCGAGGAGCGACTTTATCGAGTGCTGGCCACAGTTGCGGGTGAGCATGGGATGAAAAACAAGAAGGGAACGGCAATCCAATTCCGGTTAACCCATGAGGAGCCTGGCTTTCTCGTGGGCGCTCATAGAGTGAGCATCACACGAGCCATGAAAAACTTGCGGAACTCAGGAAAGATTATCAGCAGGGCAAGACATTCATACTGGTGAACTGATAATGTATGCCCATGCTTGGTTCGTGCGCATACTGAGATGGAACGTTGCGGACTTGTGGCTTTAGTTACCACCCGTGGTGTTTCATTCCCTTGGTACGGTTGCTGGAGTTTTGGTTTTCTGGAAGAATCGACTGGCAAGGAAAAAGCATCTGGAATGCGCAACACGGCAAGAGATTTGGAAATGGTTTGGAAACTAAACCCGGATGGTTGAGAATCCCTTACAAATATTTCCTCAGAACCTGCAGGTCGAAGTTCTTCCGCACGGTTCTTTCGAGGGCCTCTTCGGTGATATTTTTCAGATAGGGAGATATGCCGATGACCGGTACCGGGCAGATCTTATCGAGGACCCGGACATTCGTCTCTTCCGCCAGGCTGTTTTCAGGGGGCATGGTATAGTTGATGATGACCCCTGCCACCGTGAGTCCCTCATGCAGGGCGTACCTGACTGTCAGCAGCGTGTGGTTTATCGTCCCGAGGCCCGGTTTTGCCACAACGAGCAGGGGAAGGCCGATGTCGGCGGCAAGGTCAATGACCGCATAATTCTTCCTGATCGGCACGAGCAGGCCCCCGACCCCCTCGACAACCATCGCATCATACCGATGGGACAATTTCGAATAGGCATTCTTTATGGCGGGGATGTTCACCTTCCTCATCTCGATTTCAGAGGCGGGGAGGGGGGCGAGCGGCGACTCAAAGCAGCATGGGGTAACGAGGGTTGTGGGCTCCTCCATATGCGCGGCCTGCTTCAGCGCCATGCCGTCAAAGGGGATGAGTACCCCTCCCTCGCATCCGCATCCGCTCTCGATAGGCTTCATCGCACCGGCCCTGAGGCCGACCATCTCGATCGCCCTGATGAGCGCCATCGACATGATCGTCTTGCCCACGCCGGTGTCAGTCCCGGTAACAAAAAAACCTTTTGCCATAGTACCCCCGAGTGTTAGTTATTAAGGGTTTCAACAGTGAAACTGCATCTATCCGTAAAATCCCTCCCAGCCTCCCTTTGCCAAAGGGAGGAATCAGGTGCCCCTTTTTTTCTCCTCGGCGACCCCGCCTGTGTGCCGGGGGCAAAGAGGCCTGCCAGCCTGCCTACCGGCAGGGGTGGGGGAAGATTATATAAATATAAAGCCTGCTTCGAGACTGTCAATTATTAGCCCGGCAATCAAAGATTGCATTGTCGTCATTGTCCGGCTTGACCGGACAATCCAGAACCTATTGAAATACCTGGATTCCCCGATCAAGTCGTGGAATGACGAAGCAGAAAGTTTCATGTATTTATTTGCCGGGCCGATAAATACATTATATCAGAATATCCTGCTGTCCAGACTGAAGACCTGGCCGGTGATATGAGTTGTGTTTACCAGGTAGGCAATGAAGTCAGCCGCCTCCTGGTCGCTTGAAAGGACATGGAGGAGACTTTTCCTTCTGGCCTCATCCATTGCACGTTCCGAAAGCCTGCCCATTTCTGTCGGGAGATATCCCGGCATGACGGCATTGACCCGGATCCCGTGTTCTGCCAGTTCCGCTGCAGCAGAAAGCGTCAGACCCGTGACCCCTGCCTTCGCCGCGCTATAGGCCGGCTGACCTCCCTTGCCCCTGGCGCCGGAGTGGGAGGCTATATTGACGATATGCCCGCCGCCTGCCTTCATGATAAGAGGGCTCAGGGCCCTTGTGACCAGAAAACAACCGGTGAGATTGGTCCTGATGACCTCGTCCCAATCCTCTTCAGTCTGCCTCATGAGGATACTGTCGCGCGTTATGCCTGCGTTGTTGATGATGACATCCAGCCGGCCGAACCGGCTGTCGATTTCCGATACCAGGGCCATGACCTCGGCGCTGTTTCCGACATCGGCCCTGAAGGAGCAGGACCTGCCGCCCGCCATTCGGACCATGTCTTCAGCCTTCTCGACCGAAGAATGATAGTTGACGATAATGGTGAACCCCTGCCGGGCAAGGGTCAGTGCTATTGTCCTGCCGAGCCCCCTTGAGGCCCCGGTGATAAGGGCGATCTTTGCATCCATCGTGATGGTATTGTATCAGAATTATCGGGCAACAGGAGCAGTATCAGTCGGGGACCAGCAGCGGGATCATGCATTTGCCGCGTTCATCCGGCAGGCGGCACCATGGGTAGCGTCATGATGCATTTGTATCAGCCACAAACAATCCCGTTGTTATCTCCTGCCTCCTGAAGTCCTCGTTTCCCTGAACCATACGTATTCATTGGAGTTCGACCGGAAACAGACATTATTACCTGTAACAGCAAAATGATAATGTCCTAACTGAGCAAAATAGAAATGTCCTATTTA
>CAZCKU010000015.1:0-105713 GCA_964499365.1 uncultured Thermodesulfovibrio sp. | reverse complement strand
GGCTGTAATGATCCATCAAACTTCAATGTCGAATATGTATCGTAACTTTTTCAGATGTTCAGAGGCTGCCGGAATGCAACTACCGCTCTGCTGAATTTTCTGCAGTCCAGGGAACACCGGGCAGGGGGACAGGGATATCACAATAAAGAGCACGAGTCCCTATATTGCCGGAAAGGATTTCTTGTCTGGCCGGGGAACGGGTCCACGGTTCTGCGGATTGGCTTTATCCCTTTTTTTGTGATATATTCTAGAACTGGAAGAGACCGCTCGGGAGTATAATCAAACTGCTTCAAAAATGAATGAGAAGGGGGTGATCAGCCGAAAGATATAGTCTGCTGTAACGCTTCGAGGAGCACAAAATATCATCATCCGGATCAGACATATCGCTTATAAGGAGATACCCTATGAAGAAGAACTTATCTATTGTTTGTCTGCTGGTATTTATGACCACCCTTTCTTTCTCTCTCGTCTGGGCAGGGGAGAAAAAGGCCGATGCGAAAGCCCCCGACGCCAAGCAGAAGGCAGCGCTTTCAAAAAAGGCCGACCTTTTTGTCCAGGTCGTTACGTACGGCGAGGAACAGAAGGACCCTGTCATCATGGTCAGTGCCGTGAAGATGCTGGATGAACTGCCGTTCAAGGGCATTGAAAAACCGGGAGACAAGTCCGGAGCAGTGTACAATCGTGATGCAATCCTGAATCAGGCGAAGGAATTTGCGGCAGGAGACACTGAGATGCTTGCCGTGATCGCAAAGATCCAGGATGCTCCCGAAACAGCCGATGTCAGGCACCACCGCGGGCATCGCGACCGGTTTGGCCATGGTCGTGATTATCACGGCGGCCACCATTATTACGAGCGGCGCCATCATGACCGGTACTGGGACTGCACCTGGCGCTTCAACCGTTTTGGGGACTGGGTTTGCCGCTAATTCCCGCGCGATGCGCATACGCAGTCAGCAGACAAGCAGAATTGCCGTGCTGCGGACCCCTCCCTGCTGCTGAAGCAGGGAGGGGTCCGGCCCTGCTCATATATATGAACGATTATCGCCCCCTTCATGGTTAAGAAGCTTCCCTTCCTGTTCGCAGTTCTGACCGCGCTGCTGCCTGTATTGTCTGTGGCAGCGGTGTCCTCCAGCGATGACCTCACGGCAGCGAATATACTGATGCAGGACGCTGGCCGGCTCCTGAGCGACGAACGATACGAAGAGGCCTCGGCAAAAACGGCAAAGGCCCTTGAGATCAGGACCCGTCTTCTGGAGAGGGACCATCCTGACATGGCAGAAAGCCTCCATCTGTTCTCCAGGATACGATACGCCGCAGGAGACTACGCATCGGCCGAATCGTATGGCAAGAGGTCCTGGGGGATCAGGGAGAAGGTCTTCGGCAGGGATCACCCTGAGGTCGCTGAAAGTCTGACACTGCTAGGACGGATCGCCCTCTCCACCTCCCGGCATGCCGACGCCGAACGATACTGCCGGAGCGCCCTCGATATTGTATCGAAAGGCGGGGTCGACCACCCCTCCAGGGCATCAGCCCTCTCGTGCCTCGGCATGATCGCTGCGCTGCGCAGTGACTTTGCCTCGGCAGAGGAGCACCTCAGGACAGCCCTTGAAATCAGGGAAAAAACCCTTGACATCGATCACCCCGAGATAGCCGGGAGCCTCAGCAGTCTCGCATCCCTGTACCGCCGCACAGGAAAATATGCAGAGGCAGAGTCCCTGTACCGCAGGGCGCTCGCCATGCGCGAGAAGACCCTCGGCAAGGACCACACCTCGTTTGCAGGGAGCCTGTCTGCCATGGCCGAGTTTTATGAGAACATGGGCAGATACGCTGACGCCGAAGCCCTCCATCTTCAGGCGCTCCAGATACGGGAAAAGAAGATGGGCAATGACCATCCGCGTAACGTCCGGTCGCTCAATGCACTCGCGGAGCTCTACAGCAGTATGGCGAAGTATGACAAGGCCGAGCTCTATCTGAACCGCGCAGAGGTAATTATCCAGAAAAGGAGAGACGTCGAGCTCCCGGCAGCGGCGAGGAGCACGCAGATCAGGGCCGAGGTTGCACTCGAACGCGGAGACTACGATAAGGCAGAACAGCTGGGCAAAAAGGCGATGGCCATCAGGCAGAGGAAGTCGGGTGCAAATCAGCCGGCTGTTGCCGAAAACCTGATGCTCCTCGGCCGCATAGCCCTTGCAAAGGGGAAGGCCGACGAGGCCGAAAAACTCTATACCCAGGCCCTCGAGATGCGGCAGAGGACTTACGGCAGCGAGCACCCCGACGTTGCCCAGAGCCTGTCTGCCCTCGGGTCCGTGCATTTCGCCCGGGCGAAATACCTGGATGCGGAGGCTGCATGCAAGAGTGCCCTCGCCATCATGGAAAAGCATCTGGGTCCGGACCACCGGGAGATTGCGGCAGCCACAAGTATGCTAGCCGCCGTCTACCTCACTACGGGAAAATATGCCGAGGCAGAACCATTGCTGAAAAAATCGCTCCAGATGCGTGAAGCAGCCCTCGGGACGGGACATCCGGAATACGCCTGGAGCCTGAGCGCCATGGCCGAGTTTCAGGAGACCATCGGAAACCATGCCGAGGCAGAACAGCTCATGCAAAAAGCCCTTGAACTCAGACGTGCACAGCTCGGGGCAGACCATCCTGACGTCGCGCGTTCGCTCAGGTCTCTTGCCCTGCTCTATAAGAACATGGCGCGGTATGCAGATGCCCATCGAACGATTACCGAGGCTCTCTCGATTTTCCGCAAAAGGTACGAACCCGGACACCCTGAAATCGCTGCTGCCCTCCATGCCCTCGCCGACATCCAGGTCTCCCTCGGAGATTATGAAAAGGCCGAAGAGTCCTGCAAGCAGGCGCTCGGGATACGGGAGACGAAAACAGGGAAGGACCACCCTGCGGTTGCCGAGAGTCTGCAGCTGCTCGCCGGCATTTACCGCTCAACCGGAAGGATAGGCGAGGCCGCATCCCTGCTCAGGGACTCTCTCCGCATCCGGCAGACGGCCTTCGGCAATGACCACCCCCTGGTCGCTCAAAGCCTGACGTCTCTCGGACTGCACTATCGTGCAACAGGGAGATATGCTGAGGCTGAAACACATCTGAAAAAGGGACTCGATATCCGCCAGAAGCTGCTGGCGCCTGACCATCAGGACACAGCGGCAAGCCTGAGCGCCCTCGCCCGCCTGTATGTGACACTCGGGAGATACGCCGAGGCCGAGCTGCTGCTCTCCCGGGCGATGAAGATCCGCGAAAAACTGCTGGGGGGGACTCACCCGCGCTATGCCTCCAATCTCAGCGCCTTTGCAGAGCTCTACTCAGAGATCGGAAAATACCGGGATGCTGAGGTCCTCTATGCCAGGGCCCTCGAAATCATGGAGAAGGCCCGGGGGGCCGGACATCCTGGCACGGCCCGCCTGATGACCTCGCTTGCCGGCCTCCATCTGAACACCGGCAGGTATGAAGAAGCCGAGAAACTCGTGGGAAGGGCGCTCAGGATCAGCGAAGAGAAACTGGGAAAGGAGCATCTCCAGACCGCGAAATGCATGGAGGTACTGGCAGAGATCTATGTAGCGAAAGGTCTGTTCGCCGAGGCTGAGCCGCTCTGCAAAAAGGCCCTCGGGATACGGGAAAGGCTCCTCGGGAAAGACCACCCCTCGGTTGCATCCAGCAGGATGACCCTGGCCATGCTCTACCGCACCAGCGGCAGGCCCCTGGAGGCAGCCCAGGAATACGCACGCGTTCTCGAAATCCGGGAGAAGGCCCTGGGCAGGGACCACCTGGAGGTGGCTGAAAGTTTGAATCTGCTCGGGAGCCTGTATCAGGAAAGAGGGTCTATGAAGGAGGCTGAGGCTTACTATCAGAGGGCGCTCGACATACGCGAGAAGGCCTTCGGCAAGTATCATCCTGATATTGCAGAAAGCCATGATACGCTGGGTGCGCTTTTCATGACTGCCGGAAAATTCCAGGAGGCTGAGCAGCGCTTTAAAACGTCGTTCGAGATACGGGAAAAAGTCTTTGAGCGGGACTCACCCTTTGTTGCAGACAGCCTGCACAATCTCGGGGCCCTGTATCGCGCATCGGGGCGGTATGATTCGTCCGGCCACTTTCTGCAGAAGGCATATGCCGCCCGCATGCAGACCCTTGGATCAGGACACCCCAAGGTGGCTGAAACGGCAAGAGAGCTTGCCCTGCTGCAGGCCTATCAGGGGAACCATCGTGAAAGCCATAATTTCTTCAGAGAATTCATGCAGTACGAGGGAAGAAAAAGGGACAATGTATTTCTCCTGCTGTCGGAGCGGGAAAAGCTGACCTACATGAAGGAGACCGAACGCTCCATACATACGTACCTGAGCCATTCGGCCGCATATCTGACCTCAGAGGCCGGGGCCCTAGAGGAAACGCTCAATGCCTGGCTTCAGTGGAAGGGCGCGGTCATGGAGGCCCAGGGCAAACACCTTGAGGCCGTAGCCGCGTCGGGAGACCAGAACGTCAGGACGCTGTTTGAAGAACTGACAAAGACAAGACGGGAGATCGCAAAGCTCCAGACGTCGCGCTGGACTGGCCTGACCTTCGAAGAAGTAAGGACAACGCTCCTGTCAAGGGAAAAGGTCAGGGACTCCCTTGAGGCAAGGCTTTCGGCGCTGAGCAGAGATTTCGCTGTCGAAAAAAAGGCCGGCAGGGCTGATACAGCAAAGATAGCCGCGATCTTTCCCGAAGACTCTGTCTACCTCGATTTCGCCAGGATCGCCCGCTTCGATTTTGAAAAGAAGTCCTGGGGTGACCCCCGCTATCTTGTCTTTGTCCTGAGGCCGGGAGAAAAAACACCCCTGGCATTGCTCGACCTCGGCCCGGCGGAGAAGGTGGACCAGCATATCGACGCATACCTGAAGACCATGAGCGCCGCACGGAACGCCTTTGTCCCCAACCGGAGGGCGCTCGACCGGGAGGCCGGAGAACTGTATGCACTCCTGCTGCATCCCCTGGAACCGTATCTCACGGGCAAGCAGCAGCTGTACATAAGTCCGGACGGCAGTCTCAACCTGATCCCTTTTGAGATACTCATAAACAGACAGGGAACATACCAGATCGAGGCATCCCAGATCAGCTATATCTCCGCAGGCAGGGACATTGTAAGATTTGAGGACAGGGGCCCGCACCCCGAACAGAACGTAGAGGCCCTGATTCTTGCTGACCCTGATTACGATCTCGGACTGTCTGCACAGGAGAAGTCCGGGGGAACCGGGCCCGGGAGAACAGCGGCAACAGATCCCTCAGCCAAGGCCTACGACCTGACGTTCTTCTCGAGACTCCCGGATACGAAACATGAGGCAAACACCATACAGGAGATACTGAGCCAGCGCATGAGTATCAGGGTAAAGAACTACCAGGAGGAGAAAGCGGTCGACGCGGTCCTGCTCGCGGCCGAATCACCGAAGATCATCCACCTTGCCACCCATGGCTACTTTATAGGGAAGGACGAGTCATGGCAGACTGCTGCGGCAAAGGACGGCGGGCAGCAGTTGCTCAGGGACAACCCGATGCTCAGGTCGGGAATTGCCCTTGCCGGCATCAACCTGTCCCTGCGGGAGGGCAAAGATGAAGGCGTCATGAGTGCCGAAAAGCTGATGGGGCTGAGGCTGATTGGGACGGACCTTGTCGTACTGTCTGCCTGCGAGACCGGCGTGGGAGAGGTACAGAGCGGAGAGGGCGTCTTCGGCCTGAAGCGGGCCTTTATTCTTTCAGGGGCCAGGGCAGTGATCCTCAGCCTCTGGAGCGTGCCAAGCAGGGAAACCATGGAACTGATGACCAGATTTTACAGCCTGATGGCCGACGGCAGAACCAAGGCAGCGGCGTTGAGACAGGCCAAGCTCGAGATGATGAAGAAAAGGCCGAACCCTTTCTATTGGGGTGCCTTTATCCTCGTCGGCAATCCCGGCTAAGTTTTTGATAAAACAGGGGAAGCGATAACGATCCTCCCCCCCTCTTAACGCAAGAGGGGGGGGAGGCGGGAGAGTTACCGTGCCTTGAGGGGTACGTAGTCTTTCCTGAGTCCCGGCAGAGAAGAGAAATACGACGGCCTGATCAGCTTCCCCTGGATGATCTCCTCAATCCTGTGCGCCGACCACCCGGCCACCCTGGACATCGCAAATATCGGGGTAAACAGCTCCTTCGGGATGCCCATCGACCGGTAGACGAACCCTGAATAGAAATCGACGTTCGCTGCGGCCACCTTGCCCTTCTTCTTCTCGATAATCCCGGGAGCAAGCCTCGCGATACTCCGGTACAGTTCAAACTCTTTTTCCATGCCGTTCTTCTGGGCGATCTCGAGCGCCTTGTGCTCAAGGACCACCGCGCGGGGATCGGACTTGGTATAAACCGCATGCCCTATGCCATATATCTTGCCTGACTTGTCATTCGCCTTCTTATCGAGCATCTTCCCCAGGTAGTGAGACAACTCTTCATCGTCATCCCATCTTTTCACGTTGGTCTTTATATTGTCCATCATGCCCTCAACCGCCTCATTGGCCCCTCCATGGAGATGGCCTGAGAGGGAAGCAATGCCTGAACAGATCGCCATATAGCTGTTCGCACCTGACGAGGAAACGGTCCGCACCGTAAAGGTGGAATTGTTCCCGCCGCCGTGTTCGGCGTGCAGCACCAGCATCATATCAAAGAGGTTTGCGGTCAGCCGGTCAGGCCTCTTCCCGTGGAGCATATACAGGAAATTCTCTGCATGGCTGTACTCCTCCCGCGGTTCGATCAGTTCTCGCATTTTCTTCTTGCTGCCGATTGATGCATGGTAGTTGTAGGCGACCATCGTCGGCAGCTTCGCCACAAGATCAATGCACTGCCGTGAGAGGTCCTTTATGTCGGTAGAATTGGACTTGTCATCAAAGAGGTGCATGGCAGATACCATCGTATGCAGCGCGCCCATCTGGTCAGAATGCGGCGGCCGGTTTAGTATCATCGCCTTAGCCTCTGCAGGCAGGCCCCTTCTCTTGGCGAGTTCCTCGGTAAAGCCCTCAAGGTGTTTCCTGCCCGGCAGTTCACTGGTGAGCAGAAGGTAGGCCGTCTCTTCAAAACCGAACCTCCCCTCTTCCTGCTGATGCCTGACGAGGTCGATCACATTATACCCGCAATAGTACAATTCACCATCAAGGTCCACTTTTTTCTCGGTCCCGTCGGCATGAATTTCCCGCCGGTAGCCGATGACCTGTCCCTTGCTGGTGATCCCGACAAAGACCCCGGTGCCGTCTTCATTCCGCAGCCCGAGCTTAATATTCTTTTCCCTGACAAGTTCCGGGGGGATTTTGTCGTGTTCCAGTGCGAGTTTCTCAATGATCCTCAATACATTCTGCATATGCCTTACCTCGATAAAATGGAGATTATTTTTGTTCCCGAATTGAACCACATGAAAGTCGGATATTTTACCATGTCCGCGGGGTTAATGTCACGGCAGGGAAGCCTCCGCAGTACCGGAGGAACGATTGGGTGTCTGTGTCTACAAAGGGAAAAAAATGTCGTCCTCCGGTAAAGGCACATCCTTTTTCATTGCCCGACCTGATCGGGCAAACCGGAGAAACCATGAAAACACCGGATTCCGGCCCCGGTCCGCACATTGGAGGATTCGCTGGGGAGGCCAGCCCGGGCAGGTCCGCGAGGATGACTGCACAGGGGTCTGATGTATGGCCCTTTCCGCATGGCCACCCGCCAACGGGTATCAGGGTTTATGGTAAAGGGTTTCGTAGGGATATTTCTTCACATGTATCAGGAACTCATCGATCACGTGAGAAAGATGCCTGCGGGACGGGATGATCAACGACAGGTCACGCTGGATATTGCCTTCACGGAACGTGACCAGCTTCAGCCGGCCGTCGGCGGCCTCTCTCTGAACGGCCCACTTTGAAACAATCGAAACCCCCACCCCGCCCTCGACAGCCTCCTTGATCGAGGCCGTGCTTCCCAGTACCAGGGCAATATGCATATCATCGATATTGATCCCATGCGAAGCGAAATACTCCTCAATCTTCTGCCGCGTGCCGGAGCCTTCCTCCCTGAGGATAAAGGGCTCCCGCAAAATATCAAGGATCGAGATCATCTTCTTTTTTGCCCAGGGATGTTCCCGGGAAACAATAAGCACAAGGTCGTCCGTCATGATCGTTTCCCTTTTGAGCTTGCCTCCCATGCACTCCCCGGCCACCAGTCCAAAATCGATAAACCCGGACTTCAGCAGTTCTTCAATCCTTCGGGTGTTCCCCACCCTCATGCTGATCTTCACTTTCGGATGTGCCTTCTTGAAGGCGATAATCACGCGGGGGAGGACATGGTTGCCGATAGAGGTGCTCGCACCAAGGGTAAACCCGCCTTTTATGGCGCCTGATATCTTCCGCATCTCTTTTTCGACATCAGTATAGTGGTCGAGGATATGGCGTGCCTGGTGGTAGAGAAGTTCGCCGGCAGCGGTCAGCGTGATCTCGCCGCCCGACCGGTCGAAGAGCTTGGTCTCGAAGAATTCCTCAAGCGCCTGGATCTGCAGGCTGACCGCCGGCTGGCTGAGGTGGACAATCTTGGACGTCTTCGAAAAACTCCGGGTCTCGGCTACAGCACAAAAAAGTTTCAGTTTGATATCCATGACTTATAGGATACCACACACCTTCACAGGAATTGACCCCGTCATCCCCCCACCATCGATTTCAGGACCTCACCCAGCCTCCGGATGCCGGTCTGTATCGTCGCGGCATCGACGCTTGAATAGTTCAGGCGGAGGGCATTGACGTTGGCCCTGTTTACATAAAAGGGATCACCAGGCACAAAGGCAACCTTCACCTCAATCGCCTTTTTGAAGACCTCCATGGCGGACAGGCCTTCGGGCAGGGTAATCCAGAGGAACATGCCGCCCTCGGGTTCGGTATAATGGACAGACGAAGGGAAGCATTCCCGGATTGCGCTGACCATCGCGTCCCGCTGCCTGCCGTATGCCTCCCGGATCTTCGCGATATGGTCATCGATATTGTTGTCCTTCAGGTACTGCAGGATGACCCGCTGCCCGAAATAATTGGTATGCAGGTCAGACGCCTGTTTCGCGATGATCAGTTTCTCCATCACGTCATGCCGCGCCGCGATCCAGCCGATCCTGAAGGACGGGATGACGATCTTCGAAAACGAACCGAGCAGCACCGTGTTGTGCGGGATCAGGGTATGGAATGAAGGCTTGTCCTCCCCCAGGAATCTGAGTTCTCCGTACGGGTCGTCTTCAACAAGGAGGATATGCCTGTCCCGCAGAATGTCCGCAACCTGCGCCCTGTTTTCAGCGGAATAACTGATGCCTGCGGGGTTCTGAAAGTTCGGGACACAGTACATCAGTTTCGCCGGATGCTGCTCCAACGTCCGGCCGAGCAGCTCAATGTCTATCCCGTCATCATGGATCGGGACCGGATGGAAGCGGGAACGATAAACCGAGAAGGCCTGGATGGCGCCGAGGTACCCGGGCTCTTCGATCACCACCCCGTCGCCCTCGTTGAGGATCGTCTTGCCCAGGAGATCGAGCCCCTGCTGAGAGCCGGCGGTAATAAGGATGTTGTCCGGGTCAACGGTCATGCCCTTAGCGCGGTAGCGCGCAGAGATCCATTCACGCAATTCCCCGTATCCCTCCGAGGAGCTGTACTGCAGCACATCCTTGCCCGACTCATCCAGCAGTTTGGCTGTCGCCGCCTTGATCTCCTCCAGCGGGAAGAGGTCGCGGTTCGGAAGCCCGCCGGCAAAGGAGATCACGGACTCATCCACCGCCACCTTCAGGATTTCACGTATGAACGAACGCGGCACATCCGAAATTCTGTCTGAAAAAATATTACCCATGTCTCATGTCTCCTCCGCGATCGTATCACCTCTGCATCATCATGACCGGCCCTTCATTATACAAAAAAACCTTAGTAATCCGCCTCCGTCCGCATTAATAGGTTCATCGGAAATTGGAGAGTGCCACAGAATCCCTCCTAACCTCCCTTTTCCAAGGGGAGGAATCATCCCCCTCTTTTTCTCCTCGGCGAACCCGCCTGTGTGCGGGGGAAAAGAGGTCTCCCTGTCCGGTAGGCAGGCAGGGGTGAGGGGAGATTTTCTGAATGTATGCCCCTTATTTATTCTCATTAATGATATGCCCCCTATTTGAACGGTCTTTAAGCCGTGTGATAAGATACAACATGCCGTTATACGTGTATGAAGCCGTTGACCAGTCTGGCAGAAAGGTCAGGGAGAGTTCCTCGCACAACGATGAGACGAGTCTCAAGGCATATCTGAAGGAAAAGGGGCTGATGCCCCTGAGCATAAAGCTTACCGAACCACGCAGCGGGGCCTTCCTTGAGCGGGTCACCATGAAAGACCTCCTCACCTTCACCCAGGAACTCGGCAACCTCCTGGATGCAGGACTGCCCATAGACCGTGCGCTCTACGTGCTTTCCGAGCACGCCGAAAAAAAGATCCTGCGGTCGATCGTCAGCGAGGTCTCTGCCGACATCCAGAAGGGCGCCACCCTGTCTTTCGCGCTGTCGAAGCACAAGGTTTTTCCGCGGGTCTATATCAATATGATCAAGGCGGGGGAGTCAGGGGGTGTCCTTGAGACGGTCATCAAAAGACTGGTCGTCTTTCTTGAGACAAGTGTTGCCTTCAGGGAAGAAATCGTCTCCGCCCTCATCTATCCGATCCTGCTGACCTCGGTCGGCGGTATCGCGATCGCCGTCCTGATGCTCTTTGTCATACCCAATTTCGCGAAAATTTTCACGGACATGGGACAGGCACTGCCGCTTTCGACGATGCTCCTGATCAGGGCGAGCGACGCCTTTTCCTCATATTGGTGGCTGTTTCTCGGGGGGATTATCCTCGCGGTCTTCCTGGTGCGCGGGTACTTAAAGACTTCCGAAGGCAGGGCATACCTCGACAGTATCAAGCTGAAGATACCGGGCATCAGGACCCTGAGCATGAAGCTGATCATCGCCCGGTTTTCAAGGACCTTCGGCACTCTCCTGCAGAGCGGCGTCCCGATCATCGAGGCGATCAGGATATCCCGGGACGTTGTTGACAACGATCCTGTATCAAAGCAGCTCGCCCTGCTCGAAGAAGGCGTGAGCAAGGGGCGGGGCCTTGCCCTCCCACTCAGGGAAAGCGGTATCTTCCCGGGGATCGTCGGGCAGATGGTGACGGTCGGGGAAGAGGCAGGGAGGCTGGAAGAAACTTTCATGCTTATAGCCGAGAGGTTCGAGGCAGAGACGAAGAGCCTGATCAAGCGCTTCATCAGTCTCTTCGAACCGGCCCTGATCCTGATTCTCGGCCTGGTCGTCGGCTTTATCGTCATCGCAATGCTGGTCGGGATCTTCAGCATCAATGAGATACCCATATAATAAATACGGACAGACTACAGGAGGAATTATGAATCAAGCTCAACAAGAAAGGCGCCGGAGCGGCGAGCAGGGCTTTACGCTGATCGAACTGCTCGTTGTCATGGTCATCCTCGGGCTGCTGGCTGCCATCGTCGGCCCGAACCTCTTCGGCAAAGTCGGCAAGGGCAAACAGGCCGCCGCCAAGACCCAGATCGAGATGATCGGGCAGGCACTCGACAGCTTCAGGCTGGACACCGGAAAATATCCGACAACCTCGGAAGGGCTTGCCGCCCTGAACACCAGTCCGGGCACCCAGGGGTGGGATGGCCCGTACCTCAAGAAAGGCGTTCCGAACGATCCATGGGGGAAGCCGTACCAATACCAGGCACCCGGGTCTCACGGCGATTATGATCTGACCTCGTACGGTGGTGACGGAGCACCCGGCGGCGATGGCGAAAACAAGGACATCAACAGCTGGGAATGACGGCTTTACGCTGCTCGAGCTTATCGTTGTCCTTGTCATTATCGGACTGGCGGCAGCGGTCGTCCTCTTCTCCATAGGCAGGCTTCACGAAACAACCCTCTTCAACCAGGAGGCACGCAGGGTCTACCAGACCCTCAGCCGGGCCAGGGAGATGGCGATTCTCGGGAAAACGGATGTCGTCGTTGCAGTCGATGAGAAAACACAGAGCTACGGCATCGGGGCTGACAGCAGATCGTCTGCAGGTCGACGGGTCCTTCGGCAGGGGACTGAGCTTTCGGGACAGGATATCGTCTTCTATCCGAAGGGAAACAGTAGCGGGGGGACCATCACGCTGCGCAACGCAAAGGGACAGGGATATGCCATTGAAGTCAACCAGGTACTCGGCAGACCGGCGATCAGGCGGCTTTAGCCTCCTGGAGGTCCTGATCTCCCTTGCCATCCTGGGGGTGTCCGTTGTCTCGGTTTTTCAACTCTTCTCGATCACCCTGCGGTCGACAAAGAAGGCTGAAGATTACACCGTGGCGCTGCTGTACGCCCAATCGCTCCTCGATGAGGCATACAGCTCCGGCAAACCGATGGACGACCCGGTCACGGTCCGTTTCGGCAGGGGATACCAGGGCAGCCGCGAGGTCCTGCTCAAGGCAGCTTCCGAGGACGGGTCGATCAAGATGTACGAGATTACGGCATCCGTCTCCTGGCAGCCCTCAGGCAATCTCAGAATCAGGACGCTCCGCACGGTCTATGACCCTGAACAATAACCGCGGTATTACGATCGTCGAGATCATCCTTGCCATGTCATTCACGGTCGTGATCATGGTGATCCTCTTTGCCGCCCTGCGGCTCGGGTATAAGGCTCAGGAGAAAGGGGACCGGAGGGCCGAGGAGACACAAAAGGTCCGCATCATCGCTGACCGCATTCAGTGGCTCCTGCGGGGGGCATATCCGTTCACCGCTGCGAAGAGCGGCAAGCAGGTGCTCTATTTCCGCGGCAGATCCGATAGCGTCGGTTTCGTCACGACCAGCGTCGATGCCCGGGGCAAGGGACCTGAAGACAGGGCCGGGCTGAAGTGGGTTTCTATCTTTGCCGATAAGGAAGGGCTGAAGATCACCGAGAAGGTCTTTTTCCTTGAGGATATCTTTGAGGAGGGGGAGGGAAAGACGTATAACCTTGAACCCGGAATAAAGAAGCTGGCCTTTGAATATTTTGACCTCCCTGAAAACAGCAAGACAGGGGAGTGGGTCTCAGACTGGGACGAAGAAGAAAAGGACTACCTGCCGTCAGCGGTAAAGGTCATGATCACCTACAGCCAGAACGACCGGGAGATCGAGATGCCGGAACTGGTCGTCAGCATCAGCGTACAGAAAAAACTCAGGTAAACAGGGCCGGGGACTGTTCCCTGCATACTGCAGCTGTGGTATACTGTTACGCTGCCGCTGGCAGCAGGACATAGAAATCACTCATGGGATGCTGCATGATAAAGACCATACTGACATATGCTGTTTTCTCAATCGTTCTCTTCGGAGCCGCCCCCGCTGAACTGCACGCCCAGTCATACGACAGCCTGAAGGCGGCGCTGGCAGCTCCCCGGAAGGCTACCAGCCTGACCATACGCGACCGGGACGCCAGGATAAAAAAACTTCCGCCAGACATCAGAAAACTGACGAACCTCCGCAGCCTCCAGATAGGCTGTCCCGCGCAGCTGGCGAGCCTGCCGGCCGAAATCGGCAGTCTGACCAGGCTTGAGCGGCTGGTTATCGACAATAACGGCCGCTGCCAGATGGGGCTCTCACTTCCGGACTCGATCGGGAAACTCAGGAACCTCAAAGTGCTGAGACTTCAGGGAGCCCTCGACGTGCCGCGCAGCGACAACGGCAAGGCAGCAAAGAACCGGTCCGAGGGCCCCCTGCCGAAGAGTTTTGCCCAGCTGGACAACCTGGTAGAGCTCGACCTGGGGCATAACGGACTTGCCGAGGTCCCGGCCCCGATAGCCGAACTCGAAAAGCTGGAGAAATTGCTGCTCGACGAAAACCCCATAACCGAAATCCCGCCCTTCGTCGCAAAGCTGAAAAGGCTGAAGGAACTTTCGATAACGTCCTCCCTGGTTGCAGCGCTTCCCCGTGAGTTCCTGGCAACAAAGGGGCTGAAGATAGCCATGGGGAACAAGTCGCTCACCCCTCAGGAGCAGGCACAGCTGAAGGCCGACTTTCCGAATATCGCGTTCACGTTCGGAGAGCAGCGCACAGAGCAGACAGCAAAGAACCCCGTTCCTTCCGCCAGGAAAATGAACAGCCTCAGGGAGCCTAACTACCGTGTCATCTTTACCACGGGGCTCGATGAAAACAATGAGCCGATCAATAATATAAGCGAGCTGTCCCTGGATGAGAAGAGCGTCTTCATCTATGTAACGTGGTACTCCCTGCCGAAGGAGCCGTATCAGTACCTGTGCAAGATATACGACGGGGCCGGAGATCTGGTGAGGCTGGCAACCATGGATTTTACGCCAAGCGACGAATCGCACTATACGTTTTCATCGTACCAGATCCGGAAGACCCTGGACAAGCCCGGCCCCTGGAAGTTCGAGATCTACCTCAACGGAGCCCGGGTGATAGACAAGAGCATCAAGGTCAGTGCAAATTAAACACGAACATCCACAAACCTGCTTTCAGAATCGCCTTTTATAGGCAACATTCAGGGTAAAATCATTGGCGCCGGCCGTGTTGAGGTCCTCGGTCAATGAAAGTTCAAGACTGTCCTTGGCCTTGGTGTACCTGACGCCAAAAACGCCAAGGACCCCCGCGCGGTCGATAGTGCCGATGCCTGTCTTCGGGTACGGAGAGGTCTGGAACATGACCTGCCCCAGCAGTCCGAGGTCCGGCGTGACCAGATACTCAAGCCCGCCCCCTGCATAGAAATACTGCTTCAGTCTTATCCTCTGCTCTGCCCTGAGATCACCGGGGAATACGATCCCGCTGTTAACGCAGGTCGCCAGACGGCGGCCCCACTGCTTGTCAATCATGACGGCAAGATCCGCATCCAGAGACCCGTTTCCATAACCCTTACGGGCATCACCCGTCGGCAGTTCCAGTCCCAGGGCTACCGTGACTGCCGGGTCTCCGCTGAGGACCATCTTCCTGACCGAAAGACGGATATCTCCCAGGCCAGCGCCTCCTGAGGACCCTCTGACCACGGTTTGTCCGTTCGTTCTGATCTCGTAGGCAAACGCGTTCTGTGGCCTCTCACCCCGGTTATAGTCAGGGAGATTGAAGGTCCGGTGAAAATCATTGAGCATACCGTCCATAAATCCGCTGTTAAAGTTGATGACCGGGACCCTGACGCCCAATTCAAGACCAGGGGCCACAACCCTCCGGTACTGGAGATCGAACATCGCCATCTCGAAGTCGAGCAGGACATTCCATGCAGCAGACTGCTTTGATACATACACGCTGGAGTATGAGAACCCCGCCGTAAAAAGATCGCCTGTCCGGGCAGACTCAAGCCCCGGGGCATCGGTATGCATAACCAGCGGGAACTGGTTTCTGACCTGCAGCGGACCTTCAAAGGCAGAGACCTTACCGGCCATGGCCAGAAGCGCCGTCAGGAGCATGCCGGGAATCACAAAAAGACTTTTCTTAATCATCGTCCTCATCCTTTATGTTCGAGAGATATTCCTCCCACTCGATCGGGAGCATATGTTTCTTCTTATTGTTGCACTCCTTGCAGGCAGGGACGACATTGCCTTTTGCCGACCTGCCGCCCCGGATTACCGGGACGATATGATCCATGGTCAGTTCCTGAGGGGGAAATTTCCCCCGGCAGAAGTAGCAGACCCCTTCCCCCCTTTTCCTCTTCCACCATTGCGAATTTCTGAGTTCACGCGCCTTCGCCCGCTCCCTCTTTATCTCTTCGTCGGTAATGTCAGATATAAAATAGTCCATCTCAGCCGATACTGCTCCAGAGCACGCTCTGGTTCCTGCCGTTATGTTTTGCATGGTAGAGTGCCTGGTCAGCCTTCTCGATCAATTCCTCTTTTCTCTTTGCATCCGCAGGGGAGACCGCGATCCCGATGCTGATAGAGACCGTGAAAGGCTTCTCGTCGGCGCTGAAGGTCTTCTCATGGACAGCCTCCCGCAGCCGCTCTGCAATAATCCTTGCCCCGTCCCCGTCCGTGCCCGGCAGGATGATCGCAAACTCCTCCCCGCCATACCGCGCCGGAACGTCAATATCCCTGAGAGACTCCCGGATGACCTTTGCAACGCCCTTCAGGACAATATCGCCGACCGGGTGACCATACGTATCGTTCACCTTCTTGAAAAAATCTATGTCAGTCAGCATAAGAGAAAGCGGGCCGGAGATCCTGTCCTGCCGCTTCAGCTCACCCGTGAGCTTCTCCTGGAATATCCGGTGGTTGAAGAGACCGGTCAACCCGTCTGTTGTCGCGAGCCTCTCGATCTGGGCATGCAGTTTTGCATTTGCCAGCAGGGTCGAGGCCTGATTGCAAAGCACCTCAATCAGTTCGATCTCCTGGTTTCCGAGAAAATCGGCCTCCTCCGACAGCATACAGAGGACGCCCAGGAGCTGATTTTCGGACAGCATAGGGATCGCAAGAACAGAGCGCACATCTCCTGCATGAAAGGGCATGATAGGGATCTTATAGCCTTTCACGTCACTCACATAAAACTTGGAGCGATTTTCCAGTGCAAAATTGATTATAGTTGCATCAAACGATACCCTCCGGCTCTCAACACTGCGCCCCGTATTGTGATGGACAAGATCAAAAAGCTTCCCTCGCAGGGAGAAGAAAAATACCTGTGCAGCGGAAATCCTCTCGACACCTTCACAAAGCCTCCTGGCTATCCTGCCCCTGTCAAGCTCTGAGGTGACCAGGTTAAAACTTTCCTCTTTCAGGATCCTGAGCCCAGCCCTTTCCCGCTTAAGAGGAATATATACCCTCTCACGACCGAGAATCCTGACTAACTGAGCCGCAACCCGTTCGGCATGCTCTTTTTCAGGCAGATTGAATGCATACTGACGTGAACTGTCGACAGTGAGAACGCCGACCAGTGTGGAACCGTCCAGGATCGGGACCGCAATCATTGAAACCACCTTGAGCTCCTTCCGGTAGCCCGGCGTCATCTTCCTGGCGTCAATCTCCCCGAATACTGCCGTTTTCCTGTCCCGGATGCAGGCCCCGACAATCCCGCCGCCAACAATCTCGATCTCCCCCTGCCCCTGTGTCGAGGTGCGAAGGGAGAACCTGTCGCCTTCAGGCACAAAGAGCAGGGCTGCGTCGGCAAAGACTGAATGCCGTATCGTCACCAGCAGTTCCCTGATCTCCTCGTCCGTCTTCAGCATTGACGCAAAATAATGGGAAAGCGTCTCTTCGCTGCCCAGGGACTCAGGTTCTGTTTCGTGCGTGATGGACCTGGCATTCCTTCGGATGGTCGCGAGCGCATGCTCTGCCTTGTCCCGGGCTGTCTGCAGTCTCCGGACCATAAACGATGAGATGCCTGCCGTCATCATGAGAAAGGCGCAAACAAGCCCCGCCTCAACAGGGTCGGGAATATCGAGAAACGCCCTGAGTCCCGCTGTCGGCCATACGGAGGCGAGTACTATCTGGAGCGAAAACAGGGCCAGAGCGATCAGCACGACCGGCAGGCGGAAGAAAAAGGTCATGACGACGACCAGGGGGAAGAAAACCGGGGTGAGCCGGATAAGATGGAGGGACTGGATTATCCCCGAGGGAAGCAGGAGGCCTGTCAGAAGAAAGGCGACAGCCACTTCCTCTCTTTTTTCCCGGAGATAGAGAAAGAGGCAGAGTGCAGCACTAAAGAGGCAGGCCGGAAACCAAAAAAAAGGCCCGGCTTCAGGTAGTCCTCTCAGAAGGCCGAGCCAGGCAAAAACAGTGAAGAGGAGCGGAACGCCCCTCTTCAGTATATCTAGCCAGACGCCCTTCCCTTTTTGACCTCTTCCTCTCTGAAGAGTTTCTTGTACATAACTTCCCATTCAGGACTGCCCTCGATCAGCTTTCTGGAATACGTCTGGAGTTTTTTTCTGACAATCTGGTCTATCTCCTCGCCGATCTGGAGTTCGGCAACAATCGTGCGTTTCATCTCACGCCTGACCTCTCCCTCATCGTTGACCAGATCGATAAGGTCCTGGTCCATGAGTCCCTTCAGCAGCACATGGGTAAGATGCGAGATCTTGTCTTCCGAGAGCATCATAGGACGATGTTCCTCTCCCGCACCAGCTTCTGCTTGGTAAGGTCAAACAGCTTCCGGTAGTCCATCCTGCCGCGTTCGATGTCTGACGTATGCTTGTTGAGCAGCAGCCGCACCTCATCGTTCAGGCGGTCCTCGACCATCAGCTCCTCGGTAATGAGCTCCTCTACCTTGGCGAGCAGTTTGTCTTCAGGCACCGAAAGGACCACCATCTCTTTTGCGATCAGGTTCTCGGTGATCCTCTTTGCCAGGATCGGCACCCAGGACTTGGGGATGCGCATTGTTATTTCTCGACAAACGAGAGGATCGCTATGTTGCGGGCCCTCATGATAGACTCATTGAGATCGCGCTGATGCTTGGCGCAGGTCCCGGTCATTCTCCGCGAAAGGATCTTGCCGCGCTCGGTAAGGTAACTCCTCAGGAGCTTGATGTCCTTGTAATCTATGAACTCCGTCTTCTCAGAGCAGAACCTGCAGAATTTTCTTCTCTGAAATCTCTTCTGTGGCATTCCCATAATAGTATTCCTTTCTCTTTATAATCTCGACGCGCTGACGTCAGATATTAAAATGGTTCAAGGTCTGTCGTCTCTTCAGGGGCGTGGAAGTCGCTTTCACCGCCTCCGGACCCTTCAGAGCCGTACTCTTTCTTCCCGACCGAGAGAAACCGTACCGTCTCGGCAACAATCTCGAACTTTGACCGCTGCTGACCGTCAGTCTCCCACTTCCTCTCCTGGAGTCGTCCTTCGACCAGGGCTGTCTTGCCCTTCGAAAGATACTGGGCAGTTGTCTCGCCCTGTTTGCCCCAGACGATGCAGTCGATAAAGAGTGTCTCTTCTTTCATGCCGTCTCCGGCCTTGTATTTCCTCGTGCTGGCTATCCGTATCGTGCAGACCGGGGTGCCCTGCGGTGTATACCGCAATTCCGGGTCTTTGGTAAGGTTCCCGATGATGATACACTTGTTATACATCTAGGCCTCGCTCTTGACCGCCTGCTCAGTTGCCGCCTTCTCAGGCACCGCCTTTTCAGCCGCAGCCTTCTGTTCAGCCTCTGCTGCCAGGGCCTTCTCAAGATGCTTGACCTGCTTGGCGCCGAGCTTGATGACCATGAATTTGATGACCGGATCAAAGACCTTGTACAGCTCTTCGAGTTTTTTGATCGTGGCTGCGGGGGCCTTGTAGACAAAAAGGACATAGAATCCCTTTGTCTGTTTCTTGATCTCGTAGGAGAGCTTCCTTCTTCCCCAGTGATCGGCCCTGATAACTTCTCCCCCTGCATTGATGACGAGGTCTTTGATCTTCGCGACTGCTGCGGTAATCTCCTCGTCAGAGAGGGAAGCGTTCAGGATAACGAAATTTTCGTAGATGTTCATTCAAAACACCTCCTTATGGATTTTTCCCCGCTCCTGCGGGGACTAAAGCCCTTTCCGAGGGAAAGAGCAAGGAGCCATATGTTATACCACAAAAAGCCGTAAAGCGTCAATTTTCCGGGGTTATTGTGCTTTGGGGTAAGAGCCTGGCACTGCCTGGGCGGGAGACAGGGGGAAGCCACGGCTCAATAAAGGCCGCAAGCCGAAGAGTACGGGGAAGGGCCCGCCTTCCCTGTTTTTGGTCTTTCGTCACCCGGTTGATTTATAATTATGCATGCTCAAAACAATAGAGAAGAAAGTACTCTCCGGTAGCCGGCTGAACGCCCGTGACGCGCAGCGTCTTTTCGAGTCCGACGACCTCTTCACCCTCGGCAGTCTCGCCGATACCATCGCCCGGAAGAAGAACGGCAGGAAGGCCTATTTCATCAGGAACCGGCATGTCAACCCCACGAACATCTGCGTCAACCGCTGCCGGTTCTGTGCCTTCAGCAGATCAAAAGGACAGGAAGGCGCCTTCGAGCTGACGATCAGGGAGATTATCGAAAAACTCGGGGGAAAACAGAAGGGGAAGAGGCGCATGGCACTCCACGGTATCTCCGAGGTGCATATCGTCGGTGGACTGCATCCCGACTGGCCCTTTGACTACTACCTTGAGATGATTGCTGCGATAAGAAAGGAGTTCCCCGGACTTCATATCAAGGCCTTCACCGCGGTCGAGATAGACTATCTGTCGAAGATCAGCGGACTGGATTTATACAGCACCCTGGTTGCCCTGAAGGCTGAAGGCCTCGACTCGATGCCTGGCGGCGGAGCTGAAATTTTCTCCCCGGAGATCCGGGAACAGCTCTGTCCTGAAAAAATAAGCGGTGAGCGCTGGCTCGAGGTAATGGAAATTGCCCACCGCGCCGGCATAAAGACAAACGCAACCATGCTCTATGGCCATGTCGAAGACTACCGCCACCGGATCGACCACCTTATGAGACTCCGCAGGCTTCAGGACCGGACCGGAGGATTTCAGGCCTTTATCCCCCTCGCCTATCACCCCCGCAACACCGAGATGCAGGGAGGGTATACCTCGGGGATTGATGACCTCCGGACGATCGCCGTCAGCAGGCTCGTGCTCGACAACTTCGACCACATCAAGGCCTACTGGATCATGCTCGGAGAGAAGATCTCCCAGCTGGCACTCAGGTTCGGCGCAGACGACATCGACGGGACGATTATCGAAGAGAAGATCACCCACTCGGCCGGAGGCCTGACCGGTGAGCAGATGACGGTCGACCAGCTGGTGAATCTCATCACAAAGGCCGGCAGGGTGCCTGTCGAACGGGATTCCTTTTATAAGAAGATCAGGGTCTATTCATGACGCGCCCAAAGAAAAAAGAACGCCTCGACCCCGGTCAGGCGCTGGCCCTGCTCAAGAAGGAGGATATCCTGGAACTGGGACGTTCGGCCGACGTGATCAGAAAGGACCTTCACCCTGAAGGGACCGTGTCCTTTGTCATCGACCGCAATATCAACTACACCAATGTCTGCATCAATAAATGTACCTTCTGCGCCTTCTGGCGGAGCGGGGATGCACCGGACGCATACGTCCTCGATGAGACGACTCTCTTCGCCAAGATAGAGGAAACCCTGGACCTCGGCGGGACGCAGATACTCCTGCAGGGTGGCTTGCACCCCGACCTGGACCTTGATTATTACGTCAGTCTGCTGCAGTCGATCAAGCAGAGATATGACATCAACATACACGGGTTCTCGCCTCCCGAGATATGTTTCATCGCAGATTCAGCTGATATCACGATCAGGGAGGCGCTGCAGATACTGCATGCTGCCGGCCTTGATTCAATCCCCGGCGGCGGGGCTGAGATATTGTCCGACAGGGTACGGGAAATCCTGAGCCCAAAAAAGATCAAGTCCTCGCGCTGGCTTGAAGTTATGGAGGCTGCCCATGGACTGGGGATGAAGACGACCGCCACCATGATGTTCGGGAGCATAGAAACCCCCGGGGATATCATCACGCACCTCACATCGGTCAGGGACCTTCAGGACAGGACAGGAGGCTTTACGGCCTTTATCCCGTGGTCGTTCCAGCCGGGGAACACGGAGATCGGCAAGGTCGCGGCAAAGGCAGGGGGCACAACGCGAAACACGAAACAAAAGACTGTCGCATCGGCTGCAACCGCAGTTGAGTATCTCAGGGTGCTGGCACTGTCCCGGCTCTATCTCGACAACATTCCGAATATCCAGGCATCCTGGGTGACACAGGGGTTAAAATTGGCGCAGGTGGCGCTCCGGTTCGGGGCAAACGACTTCGGCTCGACCATGATAGAAGAAAATGTGGTCGCCTCAACAGGCGTCAGCTACCGGGTAACCAAAGAGGATATCGTGCATGCGATAAGGTCGGCCGGCTTCACGCCGGCGCAGAGAAACACGCACTACAGGATTCTCCGGTACTATTAAGCCTCCGGACACCCTGCCTCCATACCGGCAGTCAGCACACCCCGCTTCAGCAGTCGAGCGGGGCCTACGCAGATAGGCAGCGGTCATCTGCCGAATGCCGCGCCCTCCGCGACAAGGACTCCTGTTTTTGAGGCAAGGGCTCGCCCGGCATCGGAATAAACGAACTCGAGAAATTTTCTGGCAGCGTCAGGGAGCCTGTCGGTCGTGACAAAGGCGATCTCTTTCACCAGCGGGTAGCGGCCTGATGCCACAGCCGCCGTGCTTGGCGTGACACCGTTCAGAGAGATGATCTTCATCGGTCTCCGGGTGGTTGTGACCCCGGTAAGACCCGCAGCGCCGAGACTGCCGGGCGTCTTTGAGACGGTCGTGTCCGATTCCGGATCCGTGACTGCCATAATCATACCCTTCCTGGCCTGTGCCTTGGTGACCGCATCATCCATCCCTGCGGAGAGACCCCGTAAGATCTTCGTATCAATGTCCTCCTGCGGACGGAGCACGATCCTGATATGCTCGCCATTCGGCCATTTCGTCATGACTCCGGAGTATATCTTCTCCAGGTCCCCGGTCGTAATATCCTGCACCGGAACATCCCTGCCGGTGACGATGGCCAGCGGCGTTCTCCCAAACGGAGTCAGCCTCGCTCCCCGGGCCGTCTCTTCAGGTTTCAGTGACCTGCTGCTGAGCCCGATATCCAGGGCTCCGGCTGTAAGGGCCCTGATCGCCCCAGAGCTGCCCAACGGTTTCTGGACCTCGAACGAGACCCCGGGATTCGCCCTCCTGTAGGCCTCGATCAAAGGCTTCAGCATCGCCAGCCCCGAGCCCGAACCGTTTATGCGGACAGCCTCACCGGCAACGACCGGACCGGGGGCAAACGGAACAACAAACCCGGCCAGTATCAAACACGAAAAACAAAACAAGAGACCTCTCAGAAAACGCATCCCTTTCCTCCCGGCGGCAGGCTGTCTGCTGCAGCAATAAGGTGCCATGACCGCTTCTCCAGCGGCTTTGCCGCAGCCGCATGGCTGATTATATCATAAGTTCAGCTGACAATCCCGCCGGCTCTGTGCTTAAATAGAGCTTATTATCCATTTCGCCGGAGGAAACATGTCTGACACCGAAAATATCTATGATGTCGTCATCATCGGAGGCGGCCCGGGCGGGCTGTCTGCTGCACAGTATGCCTCGCGCGCAAAGCTGAAGACGGTCGTGCTGGATAAATCCGCCACCGCAGGCGCCCTGGCCTATACAAGCCATATCGAGAATTATCCCGGGCTTGACCACCCGGTATCGGGCAAGGAACTCCTGGACACATTCAGAAACCAGGCTGTCCGTTTCGGGGCCGAATATGTCGAGGCCCAGGTTGTCGGCGTCAATCTTTCCGGAGAGGTCAAGGAAGTTTTCACCATGACCGGGAACTACAGGGGCAAGGCGGTCATCATTGCGACCGGTTCGATGGGACGAAAGGCCTCGATAAAGGGAGAGGCCGAATTCCTCGGCAGAGGAGTCAGTTACTGCGCAGTCTGCGACGCGGCCTTCTATAAAGAAAAGACTGTCTGCGTAATCGGCAATTCAGAAGAGGCGGTCAAGGAGGCCGGATACCTGGCACGCTTCGCCGGGACCGTGCACCTCATCTCTCCGACGAAAAAGCTGAAGGTCGAGGACCATCCGGCACTTGGGGCGTCCAATCTGAAGGTGCTTGCCGAACATACGGTCGCTGCCATCGAAGGGACCGACTCAGTCGAAAAGGTGAGACTGACGGACGCAGCCAGAAACGAGTCTGAACTGCCGATGGACGGTGTCTTTGTCTATATGCACGGCAGCAAGCCGGTGGTCGATTATCTCTATGGGGCTGTCGAACTGACCGAGAGCGAATGCATCCCGGTCAATACCATGATGGAAACCGCGACCCCCGGTGTCTTCGCAGCAGGAGATGTCACCTGCACGGAGGTGCGCCAGGTCGTCATCGCAGCTGCCAACGGCTGCCTCGCGGCCCTGTCGGCAGAAAAATTCCTGCATAACCGGACCCGGAGCCGGTCAGACTGGGGCTAAAAAGAACTGCAGCATAGGCAGCAGGCAGCAAGACTTCGTCAGTTCCAGTCCAGCAGCCTTTTCTGTCCCTGCAGCTTCCGTATTTCGGTAACGTCCTGGCTCACTTCGAGCGTGCCCCTGTACGCTCCCTCCCGGTCGCGCACCGCAAAGTATCTGATATGGATGAACCGTCCCTTCATCTCAATCCAGAAATCCGCTGAATCCTTTGTCCCGTCCTTGAATGAGGCGAGAATCCTCTCGACGGTATCAACGCTCTTCGGAGGATGACAGTTCTGCACCTTTCTGCCGATAATCCCCGGGCTCCGGGGAAATATCCTCTCGGGGGTCTGTGAATAATAGACCACCTCATCATGCTCATTCACAAAGGAAATATCGACCGGCAGATGGGTCAGCAACAGATTGATCTGGTCAGTGCTCAGCAGGCCTGTGTCCAGAGTGACGCTGCCCGTCCTGTCCGCAGCGCTGCGCTGATCAGGGCCTGCACCCGCAGTCTTCCAGTCTGCCTCAGGCCTGACCCACGCATAGCCGACCTCTTCCTCGCCCGTTCTCACCCGTCCCCAGTCCTCTTCCGTCAGGGATTCGAGGGCCATGGGGAAGAATATATGTTCCTCTTTATAGATCATGTCACGGATCATATGCAGCAGGGCCTTCATCTCCGTCTCCGGGACAACGCCCGCCTTCGTCTTTTTCTGCACATCCCTGAGCATCGCCCTGATGTCGTCGTGGAGCGACCACATCACCTTCGACGGGCCTGAGATGCCCTTTGCCTCGAGGATTGGGAACAGCTGATTTTCCTTCCTGACATAATGCGTTTCGATCGCTGCCAGCTTCTCCAGCATCACCTGGAACAGGCCGCTCTCCTCTTCTTTTTCAAGCTCCTTCATGATATCTTCAGCAGCCCTGTTTTCAAGCATATACGTATGCACGGGGTGGCCTGCCGGCAGGCCCGGCACCACCTGTTTTTCAAGGGACTTTTTGAAGACCTCCACATGCACATCGCAGAGCCGCTTGATCTCTTCCTGCGGCATGCCCTCGGCCATCAACTGCTGCTCCATGTTCGCAATCTCCCACGGGGCCACATCCTTGATGAGTTCGTTAAACCGTTCAGTGAGAAGGTTCCTGTCGGCGCCTTTATGCAGGTCCCTGATGATCCCCTTGAGGACCTCAAGCCTTTCAGCAGCCTCGTCAGGCGGTTCGGGTTCATGCGCCCCCTGTATCGACAGTATCTCTCCGGTCGCCTTCTTCACCTCGGCCGCAATCGCCGGCAGCAGCTGTTCGAGTTTGACCCCGGTCATGAACGAGACCTTGCTCATGGTCGCGATACGGCCGACGGTCTTCATCATAAGGGGATTGTTCAACAGCGCGAATTGCGGGTCGAACCTGATGAGAAAATCCTTCAGAAAGGGATACCGCATCAAAAGCTCGCTGACCTTTGTGGCTGGGGACAGTTTCATAATCTTCTCCGTATGCTCCAGATTTTAATGCATCTGAGCAAATTAGACCACACATGGGCATCGCTGTCAACAAACCCGGCAGCAGCCTGACGACGGCGAGCGTTTCAAAAACTTCCCGGCTGCCCGTTGGACGGGAAGGTTCAGCCCGGTCTCCGGAGGCCCTGGGGCCTGACAGCACCAGGGAAGACGATACCTTCAGGAACGTGCCGGCCGGTGCTAATCTTGCCGGCTGGCATAAATCTCCTCAAACTGCCTGCCGGTGTCCTTAAATGCGTGGAGTATCCGGGGATCGAAATGTTCCGGCATGGTCCTGCCGTCGCCCTCGGTCAGTATTTTGAAGGTTTTCTCATGATCAAAGGCCGGCTTATAGGGCCGTTTGCTCCTGAGGGCATCGTACTGGTCCACCAGCATAACAATCCTGCCCTCGACAGGGGTCTCCTCTCCCGTGAGGCCGTTGGGATACCCTGTACCGTCCCAGCGTTCGTGATGATTCAGGGCGATCGTCTCACCCATCTGAATGACTGCGTGGGACGAGTTCGAAAGCATCCTCGCCCCAAGGACCGTATGGCTTTTGATACTCTCGAACTCCTCGTGGGTCAGAACGCCGGGCTTCAGCAGTATGCTGTCGGGGATGCCGACCTTGCCGATGTCATGAAGAGAACTTGCGAGCGTTATCGTTTCGATAAAATCAGAAGACATGCCGAGCGCCCCCGCAATCGTCCCGGCGAACCCCCCTATTCTCGAAATATGCTGGCCTGTGTCCGTATCCCGGTACTCCGCAACCACCGTAAGACGGTTGATGATCTCCCTGTTCAGGTCGGACAATTCTCTCGTCTTTATTCGTACCTCCTCCTCAAGCGACTGCCGGTAATTCAGTTCAAGCGCCTTCATATCGGCAAATATGGCGGCCTTGCGCAGGGAATGCAGGAGATAATCGGGTTTATACGGCTTGATGATGAAATCAAAGGCCCCTTTTTTCAGCGCGTCGACGGCAACATCCATTTCGGCCCAGGCGGTCATGATCAAAACGGGCATCTCAGGGTGGAGGACATGAATCCTGCCGGCAAGTTCGAGCCCATCCATCCCGGGCATCCGGATGTCGGTCAACACGATGTCCACCACCGTATCCCCCAGTCTTTTCAGAGCTTCAGTCGCGTTGCCGGCGGTCGAAACATCATAGTCGTAGGCACTGAGGAGCAGGCGGAGTGATTCGAGGATATGGGGATCGTCATCGACGACGAGCAAGGTCTTCTTTTTCTGTAACGGGTCTGGGTTCATGAGGTCTCACACTGCCTGTATCATGATATATGATATCGCGGGGAGTGTCAATAAATGCGGCACGTATGTGTGTCAGTCTACAGGACAAAAAAAAGGGGCCGAATCGGCCCCTTTTTTCTTGATCGGGAGAAAAATGCCTACATCTCCGTCAGGGTAACGGCTCCTGAGGAGCAGACCGACGTACAGGTCTGGCAACCTTCACAGGAATCACCAGAGACAACAACAGCCTTACTGCTCTGCATCTCGAATACGCTCACCGGACAGTTGTTTGCGCACTCCTCACACCCTTCACACTTTCCTGCATCCACGGCTACGATATACATGATACCTTCCTCCTGTTATGGTTTTCTGTATTTTAACAAATATCAGTGATGTTCTGCCTCACCGGCAGTATCTTCCCTGACGCCAATCGCCACCTTGTACAGCACGGTCAGCACCAGGAACCCTACCGCATAAACGCCGACGGTAATCGCCAGTTCTGTCGCCGTCGGGGTATACTCGGTTACCCGCTCAAACATGTTCGGGATAAAACCGCCGATGACCAGTCCCATGCCCTTGTCGATCCAGGCTGCAATAAAGACAGAAATCAGTGCAATCGGCAGGATGCCTTCGTTCTTCCGGGTTGCAGGAAAGATCAGGAGTCCCAGCCCCAGGAAGGCAAGGACGGTGGCCGTCCACATCCACGGCACAAGGGCAGTATGACCTTCGAGCCCGAAGAAGAGGTATTTAAGAGGATGCGCATGCCCCGGGATGCCGCTGTAGGTTGCGGTAAACACCTCGAGCAGGAAAAAGAAGACGTTAGCCGTCATCGCATAAGTAACGATCTTCGCCAGGGACTGGATCGCCTCTGTCCCTGCGTCAAGCTTGCTCACCTTTCTGACGAACATCACCAGAAGGATCAGCAGCGCCGGGCCGGCAGCAAATGCCGAGGCCAGGAACCGGGCAGCCATGATGGCGGTCAGCCAGAGATGTCTCCCCGGAATACCGGCGTACAGGAACGCGGTAACGGTATGGATGCTGACCGCCCAGGGTATCGAAAGGTAGATCAGCGGCTTCACCCAGGCCGGCGGCGGCACAGACTTCCGGTCCGCACCAAGGGTGGTCCACCCGACGATCAGGTTGATAAACAGATAGCCTGACAGCACCACGGAATCCCAGAACATGACCGATCCCGGTGTCGGGTGCAGGACCACGTTCATGATCCTCATGGGCTGACCCATATCAACGAAGATGAACAGGATGCACATGGTCACCGCCGAGATAGCCAGGAACTCGCCAAGGATAACGATCTTGCCGAATTTCTTGTAGTCATGCAGATAGTACGGTATAACCAGCATGACCGCCGAGGCGGCCACGCCGACCAGAAACGTAAACTGGGCTATATAGAAACCCCAGGAGACGTCCCGGCTGAGGCCGGTGACTCCCAGACCGTACTTCCACTGCTGGAGATAGGCGATAAACCCCACCCCGATGATGCCGAGCAGGACAAAGACCCATGTCCAGTATCGTTTGCTTCCGGTTAATGCCTTTTCAAGCATGCTCGCTACCTCCTATGACATAGTAGATGCTGGGCTGCGTTCCGAGTTCGGGCTTCCGCCGGATCGTGTATTTCGACTCGATGATCTTCCTGACCTCCGAGTTCGGGTCCTCAAGATCGCCGAAGACGATCGCCCCGTTTGAGGCCTCGGCACAGGCAGGCTGCTGCCCGACGGCAAGACGCTCATAACAGGCGGTGCATTTTTCGACGACGCCGATCATACGCGTCGGGAAGGTCTTGTTCTCGACCTTGATCAGCGGTGTCCCGTCCGTATCCTTGCCGCGGGGGTCGAGATAGTTGAAACTCCTCGCGCCGAAGGGACAGGCAGCCATGCAGAACCGGCAGCCGATGCAGCGGTGCATGTCCTGCATCACGATCCCGTCCTTCCTCTTGAAGGTTGCCTTTGTCGGGCAGACCTTGACACAGGCAGGCTTGGCGCAGTGGTTGCAGAAAACCAGGAAGTTCTTCTCCTTGAACTCATGGCTCATATACTCATGCTCGGTGCCGGGGAAGGTGTTTTCGAAAGGCTCCTTCCAGATCCATTTCACCTCATGCAGTTTATCGTTCTTGAAGATCGGAACATTGTGGATGTTATGGCAGGCATCGGCGCAGCGCTTGTAATCCTCTTCCGTCTCGAGCCTGCTCACGTCCACCACAAAACCCCAGCGTTTGGCCACAAGCGCCTTCGGGTCGGGACTCATCTGGGAGGCCTCAAGACCGCCTCTCCGGAGACTGTTGACCACCGAGGCCCCGCCAAGCCCCAATACGGTTGAAGCGCCGGCTATTTTCAGGAATTGTCTTCTGTTGATACTCATGACTTGTCCTCCTTCGGTTGAATATGGCAGCTCCAGCAGTAGGGTTTGACAGCCATGTAATTGTGGCAGGAATCACAGAACTCTTTCTTGTTCGAATGGCAGTTCATACAGGTATTCTGGAGACTGATGCTGTGCCGCTTGCCCTCGGCGTTCACATAGATCCTGTTGCCGTCGCGGACGACCGAATCACGCCAGTCGTTGAGAAGCTGCATATGCTCCGCACGCATGAAATCCCTTGACTCGACACACTTCTTTTCCGCGAGCTGCTGAATCACCGGGGTGTTCAGCTTTGGCTCGGGCCTTGCGTTGGCCTTCCCGAAATTGTAATAAAACGGGAAGGCAAAAAAGGCCAGGAACACAACCAGTCCCGCTAGTATCTTTCCTCCGTTATACATGATCAGTTGCCCTCCTTCCCGGGAAGTGCGTCCCCTCGCAGGTTCGTCTCCCGTTCCTTCTCGCCCTTCATAATCAGGGCGTTGGCAACCAGTTCATGCACCCCGGTCACCTTGACCCCGGGCACCCAGTAGTCCATCGACGCGGACAGGGTCGCCCGGTCGATCGCGCAGATATTGGCAAGCATGTTGACGCCGTGCTTTTCCCTGACGAACTTGACTGCATTCGCCCTCGGAAGACCTCCGCGCATTCTCAGTTCCATGTTTTCACTGGCGTTCAGGCCGGTACCGCTGCCGCAGCAGAAGGTCTGCTCCCTGATCGTGTTGTCCGGCATCTCATGGAAGTTGTTGCAGACGTTATTGATAATGTACCGCGGCTCGTCCATCAGGCCCATGCCCCGGGCGGTATTGCACGAATCGTGATAGGTGATGACCAGGTCATCGTTTCTCGACGGGTCCAGCTTCAGTTTATTGTTCTTGATAAGGTCGGCCGTGAACTCGGTGACATGGATCATTTTGGTCGATTTTGCATTCTCGAACCGCGTTCCGGTTATCGGAGAGACCGGGACCTCCAGGAAGTCCGCAGGCCCGTTCCAGGTGTCCATATACTGTGTCAGGACCCTCCACATGTGGCCGCATTCGCCGCCGATGATATACTTGACCCCCAGGCGCTTGGCCTCGGCATATATCTTGGAGTTCAGCCGCTTCGCCATCTCGTTGGAGGTGAAGAAGCCGAAGTTTCCGCCCTCAGACGCATACGTGGACCAGGTATAGTCCAGCCCGAGTTCGTGGAACAGCATCATGTAGCCCATCGCGGTATAGGTCCCCGGATCGGCAAAGAGGTCACCCGAGGGCGTGACAAACAGGATCTCGGCGCCCTTGCGGTTAAAGGAAGGG
This sequence comes from uncultured Thermodesulfovibrio sp., assembly GCA_964499365.1. Classification (GTDB taxonomy): domain Bacteria; phylum Nitrospirota; class Thermodesulfovibrionia; order Thermodesulfovibrionales; family UBA6898; genus PALSA-1316. The sequence continues at coordinate 75,385 of CAZCKU010000015.1, read as the reverse complement.
TTGATCCTGATCCCGGTAATCGTCTCGATGTCGTCGACCATGCCCTCGATGCTGTTCATGATGGCGTGGGGTTCAAGACCGAGGTGGTTGCCCTTCATATAGCAGTTGGCCACCGGGCCCGATATCCAGTCGGTGTTCAGGCCGAGGAGGTTCATCAGCTCCCTCCCCATCATGGTGATCTCTGCGGTGTCAATTCCGTACGGACAGAAAAGAGAACAGCGCCGGCATTCGGTGCACTGGTAGAAGTAATACCAGAGCTCCTTGAGCACGTCGATCGTCAGCGGCCTCGCCCCGGCTATCTTGCCGAGCAGCTTGCCGGCCAGCGTAAAGTCGTTCCGGTAGACCGACCGGAGGAGTTCAGCCCTCAGCACCGGCATATTCTTGGGATCTCCCGAGCCGATGAAGAAGTGACACTTGTCGGCGCATGCCCCGCACCGGACACAGATATCCATAAAGACCTTGAATGAACGGTATTTGTCGAGGAGGTTCCTCATCCCGGTGAAGAAGATCTCCTGCCAGTTCTCCGGGAGCTTCCAGTCCTCGTCCGAGGGGTTCCAGTCCCGGGCATTCGGGAACTCCACAATGCCGAGGTTCTTGCCCTTTGCGCCCCAGCAGAAGGTACCCGGCTTAATGACGGCCGGCGTATCCATCCACTCGGTCTGCGGCATCGTATACTCTAACGTTTCTGCCAGTTCTGCTGGTTTTGGAGTATTAACTTTTGCCATGATCACTCCTTCTCGACCGGCAGGCCGGCCTTTTTCATTTTTTCCCTGAACTCATCCTCATACTCTTCATAGGTATGCACATGCACCGGGTAGTTCCACGGATTGACATGCCGTACCTCCCTGCTGTTGTTCGCCATATTGCGGGTTGGGCTCAGGAATACGCCGCCCATATGCATAAGCTTGCTCAGCGGGAAATAGGCGAGCAGCGTGCTCACCAGAAACAGGTGGATATAGAAAATGACGCCAATACCTTCGGGCACCACCGGGTTGAAGCTGACCAGCCCCAGCACCAGTTCCTTCACCCCGACGATATGGGTCTTCACGAAATAGCGCATCAGGATTCCGGTGGTCGCTATGCCCAGGATCAGAAAAAGAGGGAAGTAGTCGGCCGGAAGCGATATGTACTTTATCAGCGGCATCGCCAGTCTCCTGAAGACCAGGAACGTCACCGCACCGAGCAGCACGACATCGGTCAGGTACAGGAGCGGGGCCCCGATCTGGAGAAAACTGTCGAGGCCCTCGATGATCTGGATCACGACAGGGGTTTCAAGCATGAAGAACCGGAAGTGCCTGATAAAGATGATCAGGAACGACCAGTGGAAGGCAAGTCCCGCGATCCAGAGGAACTTCTCGGAACCGTAGGAAAGCCGGGGGCCTTCACGCAGCTCGGTCTTCGTATTTCTGAAGAGCGAGCGGAACACGAGGACCTCAAGGGCCATCCTGCCGATAACCCCGAGGGTGCTGGAGGGGTTGTCGAGCTTATTCTGCTTTATCCAGGGGAACGACTTCATCTGGCCGGCGGTGGTCGGGATACAGAACGGGACAGGAGACTTGCTCCATGTAATTACCCGGTAGATGAACCCTGCGATAAAGACCGCAATCGCCACATACGGGATCAGGACCCCGAAAAGGAACTGCATGCCCGCTACCTGGACGCCGGCAAAGGCAAGCACCACAAGCACAATCACTGCAACTAAGGGTAGCATGATTTTCATTTGGTTACCTCTTCCTGTTTTTTGTTCACAACGTCTGCTGACGGGCCTGCGGCATCACTGCTGTCAAGGCCCATCTTCTGCGCCTTCTGCAACAACCGGAATGTCATATTCTTCAATTCGTTCGCCTTGATGTCATAGAGCTTCTCGCGGCACTGCATGTAGATCTCGAACGAGGCAAGGGCGAGGGCATCGATCTGTTCGTCGAGAAGGGCGAGTTCGTCGCGCTGGACCTCGCCGGCCATTGCCTGTGCCACAATGTCCCTGACCACTTTCTTGAGGGTAAACATAAAGGAAACTGCCTGTGACGGGCTGAAATCCTGGACAGCCCTGATCCTGACGATATTATCCAGATAGACGGTCGAAGCTTCGGGGCCGGCCCCCCTCAGGAGTGCGTCGAGGATATGTCCGAAACTGTCATGGATGGTATGCCCCACGGGATTGGCAAAGCGGTTGTCATTCTTCCGGATGAAATTTGACGTATCCTGCGGGTAGCCGGAAATGACCGCATCGCACCAGTTTCCCAGGATGATCGACCTCTTGTCGGACAGGAGGCTCGCGAGGCTCATATGCTACCGGCCCGCTCCCGTTACGCTGCAGCGATCTGCGCAGACTCCGTTGAAGCGGTTGACGAGGCGGTCTGCCCTGGTTTGACGGAATCCCTGCGCGACGGTGTTCGTCATGACATCAGGAGACGGGAAGGTGACGGTGATGACAGCGCCCCATGCACGAGTGTATGGGGCGCTGTTGTGGAAAGACACAATAAAAAAATTATACGCAGCCGGTAGGCTTCGGAAGCCCGGCATATTTGCAAGCCTGCTTCGCAGGTCCACCCGGGTACAGTTCATACAGGTACTTGGTGTTCCCTTTTTCAGGACCCATGGCCTTGCCGATCTCTTTGACAAGGATCTTGATCATCGGCGCAATCTGGTACTGCTTGTAGTAGTCCCTGAGGAAATTGATAACTTCCCAGTGGGCCTCTGTCAGCTCCATGCTGTCCTGCTTTGCAAGAACTTCTGCAAGCTCCTTGCTCCAGTCATCGAGGTTAAGGAGATAACCGTCGTCATCCACCTCAATCTGTTTTCCCTGAAAATCCATTGTTGGCATTTGTACTTCCCCCTTTCTGTAATAAGGTAATTAAAATGTGCGGGATTCAATCCCGGCAGTATCAAGAGACATAGGATATTGCCTCGGTTTAAGGCTCATATTCTAGCCTATCCCAGTCATAATCATCAAGTTATGATTACAACATGAGCTATAAAAGGTAATACACCTGTCCCCACTTGGTCAAATAAAAAAAATTTATTCATTGATGATGATTGCTTATTGGCCGCCAGGCGGTATCTTATCCGGGTTCAGACGGATAAAAAGGTAGGTACACTTCGATCCCTTGCGTGCCGTCAGGAACTTGTTGCGCCGGGTATCGGCGCAGAGCTCGCGCACCTCATAATCCTCCTCGGGGACGAGGCTCCAGGCCCTGTCCCAGTCATTGTCGCAGGCATACGCCAGGCCGTCGACATACGCATCACCAAGATTATGCCCCGAGCCGTCATATACGTAGACAGCGCCGCAGGAACATTTCCCTCCGGTGAAGGTGTTCCCGAAGCGGGTCGTTATTTCTTCGAGTGCCCCGACGGGTTCCTCACAGAACGGACAGCGCAGCCCCGTGCCCTTCTTTTCTGAATGTCTCATCCAGCCTTTTTTCGCGGGAGCAGCCTTCTGCCCGAGCGCCTCTGCTGCCAGGGCGCGGATCGGATGGGGAGCAAATGCACCGTTCGTATACAACAGGACCTCCGTCTCATCCTGGAGCAGGGTCGTGACCGCCTCCCGCAGATCCTCCCGGCAGAGAATACCTGCCAGCTGAACCGCATAGGCGCGCACGAGAGGATCATGATGGCCGAGATAGGTGCGGACGAGCGGCGCCTGCTCTTTGACCAGGTCCGGGACTACCTCACCGATCCGCACCATTGCGCGCAACACGCCCTGATGCAGAATCTCCTCATCGTGGAACGAGGCGATGATCGGGGCTATATCCGAAAACTCCTGCGGGCAGTTTCTGACGATCTCCCCGAGCATATCCGGCGCACTCCAGGGGTTATTCCCCGACTCCTCCCTCAGCATCCAGAGAAGCCTCTGGGCCAGGTTTCTGATCTTCTCGGGATTGACCTTTGCAACCTCTGCTGCCGCCGCGCCAAGGGCCTCAATCGCCCTCCAACTGAGCACCGTCTTCTTATCGTAGGCAAGGGAGATCAGCGTCCTGAACAGACCCGGATCCTTTTTCGCATAGGCAATGAGTCCCTCGGTATTGTTTTCTTCGAGCAGCTGTATGACTTCTTCCCGTCGTGACACGTTATTTTCTTTCCTTTCTGTAGAGCAGCGCAGCCCTGATCATGCCGGCTGCCCACTGGGGTGATCCATATGCATGCAGATGCGTATAGGTGGCAAGAACATTCCGGTAGCAGATCCCGTCTTTCTTCCCGAGAATCCCCTCACCCCGCTGCATGGAAAATGCAAAGCCCGCTCCCGGCTGCCTCGTGAAACCGGATACGGACGAATAATGAAATTCATGCCCTTTCAGCACCGTCCCCTTCGGATAGAACGGATTGCGTTTCACGACCGTGACAATCGTATAGCCGTGGGCCTGCGGTTTCCTGCAGAGTTCAAAATCCAGCGGCAGGACCCCGCTCATCGGATACGTCCTCCCGTCAAGGACCAGCGTCCGCCCGAGGTACATCAGACCACCGCATTCCGCATAAACCGGGAGACCGCCTTCAACCGCCTTTTTCAGGGAATGCCGGAACGACCTGTTTTTCGACAGACCGATCGCGTTGGTCTCCGGAAAGCCTCCGCCGATGTAGAGGGCATCGACCTCCGGAAGTTTTGTCTGCGTCAGCGAGTTGATCTCGACAAGGTGTGCACCCGCGCGCTCCAGTTCATCGAAATTTTCGGGATAATAGAACTGGAAGGCGGAGTCGCGGACAATGCCGATGGTTACCTCCTCACCCGTCGAGTCCTGATCCAACGCAACTGATCTCTTCTTTGCTGTCATTCCGGCTTGTCCGGAGTCTTTCTTCCCGGAGTGAGAACCCCGGAAGGATTCCCGGCGCGTTTCACTTGCGGAAATGACAACCCGGCTAAAAGCGGACTGTTTTGAACCTTGACTCTCCTTCTCAGCGCCCTTCAGCGGCTTTGCCTGTTTCGCTATCTCATAAATCCTGTTGACATCGACGTGTCTGCGCACGAGTTCGGACACCCCGCTGATGGCGGCTGATACATCGGCGTGCTCCTGGAACGGCGTCAAGCCCATATGTCGTTCTGACAGCTGCCCCCCCCTGAGTTTCGGAATCGCACCAACCACCGGGATCCCGCAATATTTCTCTATCGCCTCCCTGATAACCGTCTCATGCCGCCTGCCGGCTATCTGGTTCAGCACAACCCCCCTGATCGAAACCTTCGGGTCGAACTTCAGCATGCCATAGACCATGGCAGCCGCAGTCCTGGTGACCTTGGTGCAGTCCATAATCAGGATCACCGGGGCACGGAGCAGCTTCGCAAGTTCAGCGGTGCTGTAGGTGCCTTCCGCGTCCATCCCGTCGTAAAGCCCCCGGTTTCCTTCGATCACCGACAGGTCCGCCTCTCCGGCATGTTCCACGAACGAATCCAGAATTTTCCTGCTCCCGGTCAGGAACGGGTCGAGGTTATAACACGGCCGGCCGGCAGCGGATGACAGCCACCCGGCATCAATGTAGTCGGGCCCCTTCTTGAACGGGATAACCTCCCTGCCCTGGCCGGCCAGTGAGGCGATGAGGCCAAGGGAGAGGGTTGTCTTGCCCGAGCCGCCCCTCAGCCCCGCAATGACGATTCTGGGGTATGTTTTCTGCATCTGAATATTATAGCCGACCGGCAGTCAAGAAAAATAAAGAATGGGGTGATTTTGTAAAGAATTTCATTTAAATAAAAAAGGGGGTGCTCAGCACCCCCCGGGTTTCACCATATCCGCTGCAGACAGCTGCTACTTTATCATGCCTTTTTCCCTGAGGTATTCCTCACTCGGAATCTCGACAGAGCTTGCGCCGCCGCCATAGGAATACATGAGCCTGCCGACGTCGATCATGGCCCTCATGGCCTTTTTGACTTCATCGGCCTCGAGTCCAAGCTCGGCGCTGACGCCCTTGATGATGTCCTTCTCTTTCAGCTTCTTCTTGCCCTTTGCTGCTTCACAGAAGGCAAAAATTTTGTCCTGAAGTTCTGCGGTCTCCATATGCAACTCACCCCCGTGATAAAGGTATAGGATTAATAAAGAGGCAGTCCCGGTTACCGGGACTGCCTGTATACAGTCAGATTACCACTTAAAGGTCGACGATGTCCTCATCGTGTCTCTCATGAAGGTAAAGTCATCGATCGACTGGAAGGTAAAGTCGATACCGGTAAGGGAGAAGAACCTCTCCCAGCCGATACGGTCGATCCACTCGCCGACCCGCTCATGCTTCCGTGCGTTGGCAGCATAGACCTCGACGATATGCTTGATGGCAGCAACTGCCTTCGGCCATCTGGGCGGCTCGTTCGAGATATACGGGATAACCAGCTTCGAGAACTTCGGGCTGGTCCTGAGGCTGTTGATCTTGCCGCCGACCAGGATAGCCACGCCGTCTCTCTCCGGATCCTTGATGCTGATCGGAGGGCAGACCGTAAAGCAGTTACCGCAGTACATGCACTTCTCGGCGTTGATCTTGACGCTCTTGTTTGCCGGGTCCGGGCTGATAGCGCGGGTCGGGCAGGAGCCGATAACGGTCGGGAGTTCGCACATGTTCTTGAAATTCTCATGCGCAATCGTCGGGACCTTGGTATGGACAGCAACAACGGCGATGTCGGAGCAGTGAACCGCACCGCACATATTAACGCAGCATGCCACCGCAAGCCTCACCTTGTTCGGAAGGCTCTTGGTCTCAAAATAGTCATAGAGTTCGTCCATCATTGCCTTCACGAGTCCCGAGGCATCGGTACAGGCGCTATGGCAATGAACCCAGCCCTGCGTGTGGACGACGTTGGTGATCGCTGCTCCGATACCGCCCATCTTGAACCCGCGGCTGGTCAGCTCTTTCTTCAGAGGCTCAAGCTTGCTCTCATCAGAGACAAGGAATTCGACGTTATTTCTCGTGGTGTAACGGAAATAACCGTCGCAGAACTTTTCAGCGATATCGCAGTGCTCACGGATGGTTGCCGTGGAAAGAAGTCTCGGGGAGGCGACCCTGACAGTCCAGAGCTTGTCACCGCTTTCGCCGACATGCACCATAGTGCCGTGATTTATGACTTCGTGATGTTTCCATTTGCCGTAGTTCTTCTTGATGACCGGCGGCAGAAACTGATCATATTTGGGCGGGCCTATATCTGTTTTTCTCTGTGGTATTGCCATGCTATCTTATCCTCCTTAATAGTAGTATTATTTAGAATTTATACTTGCCAGTCTTCTTTTCTTCGGCTTCCTTGGCCTTGAAAGCGACCATGTCCTCTTCAGTGTAGAACATGAACGGATCCTTCCTCGGCTCCTTGATCTGCTGCGGGATCGGCGCCTGGCCAATGCCTTCGAGGAACGACCGCATGCCCTTCATCTCGATGACCTCACCGATTCTCTCTCTCGGCTTCGCATTGTCATCCCACCACTCCCAGATCCTCCTGATCAGATCCTTGAGCTCGGTGTACGGGGCCTCAGCCTTGATGAACGGTACGATGACCCACGACAGGAGCGACCCGACAACGATCGGCGCCTTACTGCCGATACAGATGGTCGCGCCACGCTCGCCGCTCGGCTTCAAAGCCTTGGTCATCTTGGCGATGCAGTGCATGCAGCGGTTGCATTCAGTGTTGTTGATCTTCAGCTCCTTGCCGTCATAGCTCATGCACTGGGTCGGGCACATGCCGACGATTTCGGCATTGATGTCCATGCCCTTGCCTGCGTAGTTGGCAACTTCCTTCTGGTCGATAAGGATGTCGCCCTTCCAGGTCCCGATGATCGACATGTCGGCACGCGCGATAGAGGCAACACAGTCGCAGGCGCAGCCGGACATCTTGATCTTGAACTTGTAGGAGAACATCGGGCGGTGGATCTCGTCCTGGAACTCCTGGGTCAGTGCATAGCAGAGGTCAAGCGTATCGTAGTTTGACCACTCGCAGCGGGCTGGTCCGACGCAGCAGCTCGGGGTCCTGAGTGCTGAACCTGAACCGCCGAGGTCCCAGCCTCTGGAGGAATATTCTGCAAAGATATCTTCGAGTGCATCGGTCTTTGTACCAAGAAGGACCAGGTCACCGGTGGAACCGTGGACGTTCGTCAGCCCGCTTCCGTACTTGTCCCAGATGTCACAGATCTCTTTCATGGCCTTGCTGGTGTAAAAGAAGCCGCTCGGCTGGTTAATTCTGACGGTATGGAAATGCGCGACGCCCGGGAACTCATCACCAAGCTCCGAGTAACGGCCGATAACTCCGCCTCCATATCCAAGGACACCAACGATACCACCATGCTTCCAGTAACCAACCTTGGTGCTGTAGCATTTTTCAAGGTGTCCGACTGCATCATTGGACATCTCGTTGTTCTTGGCAGCCTTCTTCATCTCGGTGACGAAGCTCGGCCAAGGACCTTTTTCCAACTCATCGATCAACGGCGTATTATACTTCTTCATCAAATTCCTCCTTTATCGTAATTTTTTTCGAAGCCCTAAATTTATGACTACTAGGCATGACAGATTAAAACACCTCCTCATGGATGGTCAAATAAAAAAAATTTATCTTTAAATGATAAATACTTATTCGACCCGGCGTGAGAGCACTATGCCGCAGCCGGGGGCTTTTTTTATTTACAACGCCCCCTGGCTCAGTGCTATACTTAACGAGCTCAAACGACGGATAAGCACTATTTCATAATCAAGCAAGCACTGAGATCAGGAGATACTAATGCGAAAACCAGCAATGACGTTCGTGATCTGCCTTTCCCTGTTGAGCATGTTACTCGGAGCAGTATATGCCCAGGGGACGCCTCTCGTCAACAAGATCGAGATCAGGGGATTAAAACGTATTGAAGAAGGCGCGATTAGAAGCAAGCTTTCGCAGAAGCCCGGGGAGGCAGTGTCCCAGGAAAAGACGAACGAAGATATCCGGACAATTTTCAAAATGGGCTATTTCGAAGACGTCAGGATCGAACTCGAGGCTTATGAAGGCGGCATCCGCCTTATCTATATCGTCAAGGAAAAACCGACGATTATCAGGGTCGATTTCCAGGGGAACAAGGAGCTGGAGGACTCGAAGCTCAGGGAAAAAATAACCGTCACCCCCGGCTCGATAGCCGACACGGTCCTCATACAGGACAACGCGTCGAAGCTGAGAAATTTTTATGAGGAAGAGGGCTACTGGCTCGCCAATGTCGTCCCGCTGACAAAGAAGATCTCGGGCGACGACATCAGCCTGACCTATCAGATTGATGAAGGCTCGAAGGTGCGCCTCAACAAGCTGACCTTCGAGGGTAATAAGAACATCTCTGCCTCCGCAATCAAGAAGGTGATGGAGACGAAGGAGTGGTGGATCTTTTCATTCCTCTCCTCCGGTTCGGGCTACTACAAAAAAGACCGGATGGAGGCTGACATCGAGAGGATCCGCAATCTTTACTATAATGAGGGCTACCTGAAGGCGGTCGTCGGCGAACCGCAGGTCACCCTTGATAAAGACAAGAAAAGCATGGCCGTGACGATATCCATATCCGAAGGCGAGGCCTACTCGATCTCGTCGGTCGAGGTCACCGGCAACAAGACCTTTGATACGGAAGCCATCAGGAAACTCATTACCATTACCCCGAATACCGTCTTCAGAAAAAACCTCCTCGAAAAGAACATACAGGCCATCTCCGGCCTCTACACGGAAAACGGCTTTGCCATGGTATCCATCGTGCCCGACCTTGCCCCGGACGAGAAGAACAGGACCGTCAAGGTCATCCTGGCGATCAACGAGGGCAACAAGTACCGGATCGGCAGGATTGAGGTCTCGGGCAATCTGAAGACCCGGGACAAGGTCATCAGGCGTGAGCTGCGGTTCGACGAGGGAGAGGTCTTCAACAGCACAAAGCTCAGGAGAAGCTACGAACGGGTCAACAACCTCAACTTCTTCGAAACGGCCGAGATCGTCCCCAAACCGCGGGCCGATCAACAGGTCGTCGACCTTGAAGTCAGGGTCAAGGAGCGGCCGACCGGCATGCTGAGCGTCGGCGGCGGCTACAGCTCAGTGGACAAGCTTATCGGTACGGTCGATCTCACCCAGGGCAACCTCTTCGGCAAGGGGCAGTTCGTCAAGGTGAAGGCCGAACTGGGAGGGACGAGTTCGTTCTATGAGCTCTCGTTCCGGGACCCCTGGTTCCAGGACAAACCCATATCACTTTCTACCGGCCTCTACCGGACGACCCGCGAGTACTCGGAATACAGCAAGAAGGCCTTTGGTTTTTATATCGGCTTTGGCAAGGACCTCTCGGAATACTGGAAGGGCGACATCTCCTACAATTTCGAGCGCGCAACGATCTACGATATCAAGGCAGGGGCCTCGACAATCGTCTTTGACCAGATAGGGACGAGCTCAACCAGTGCCATCACGCCGTCGATCGTCAGGGACAGCCGCGACAACTACCTTGATCCGTCACGGGGCTCCCGCAACGCACTTTCGGTCACCTTCGCGGGACTCGGCGGAAGCAATGCCTTCATCAAGGCGGCTGCAGATTCAGCCTGGTACTTTCCGGTCAGGGACACCACGGTCATGGTCCGCGGACGCATCGGGTACGCCAAGGGTATCTTCGATAAAACTCTCCCCCTGTATGAGCGGTTTTATGTCGGCGGCATCTCGACGCTGCGGGGTATCGGCTTCGGCCTTGCGGGACCGAAAGACCCTGCCACCGGAGAGGCGATCGGCGGAACGACCGAACTGCTTTTCAATGCCGAATATATATTTCCGATCCTGGCGGACATGAAGCTCAAAGGGGTCGTGTTCTTCGATGCCGGAAATTCCTATGAAGAGTTTCATGAATTCGGAAAGCTCAGATACACCTCGGGCGCCGGTGTACGGTGGATCTCCCCGATCGGCCCGATCAGAATTGAATGGGGATATAATATGCAGAAGAAACCGGGAGAAAGCTCAAGCAAAGTCGAATTTGCCTTCGGCAGCTTCTTCTAAATACCAACTACCTAACAGGAGATAGAGAATGAAGAAAACAGTATTATTATTGACAGTCCTCTGTATGTTCGCTGCGCAGCAGGCCTTTGCGGCCGAGCAGGCCCTGAAGGTCGGGGTCGTCGACCTGATCAAGGCACTGAATGAATCCGACTCCGGCAAGAAGGCCAAGGCGGACCTCGAGATCCTTATCAAGACAAAACAGGCCTCGATCGACGAAAAGGGCAAGGAGATCGAGAAGCTCAAGAGCGACCTCGAAAAACAGTCCTCGGTCCTGTCGTCAGAGGCGAGAAAATCCAAAGAGGACGACCTTGAAAAGAATATAAGGGAGTACCAGAGGATCGTCACCGACTCCCAGAACGATGTGAAGAAAAAAGAGGGAGAATTCACCGGCGAGATCCTGAAGGACCTCAGGTCGATCATCGAGAAGATCGGGCAGGAAGGCAATTACACGATGATCATCGAGAACGCGGAAGGCATCATCCTGTATTCGAAGCCCGAGCAAAACCTGACGGATCAGGTGATCAAGAAATACAACGAGTCAAAGGGCAAGCAGAAGGCCAAGGATACCAAGGAAACCAAAGAGAGCAAAGGCAAAAAATAGTTCTTCGCCTGAGCAGATACCAGGGCATCCGAAAGCCTCCTCGCACAGGAGGCTTTCTTTACTGAACTGAAATGAGAATACTGAAATGAAACTCAAAGAATTCGCAGTATTGGTGAACGGGCAGGTTCTCGGTGATCCTGATATCGAGATTACCGGGGTCGCCGGCATTCAGGACGCTGAAAAGGGAGACATCACCTTCCTGTCCGCCCAGAAGTTCCTGAAGGACCTCAGGACAAGCCGGGCCTCAGCTGCCATCGTCAGTGAGGCGGTCGAGGGGCTGGACATGCCCCAGGTCAGGGTTGCAAGTCCCTATCGTGCCTTTGCAGCCGCAATCTCGTGCTTCCATCCGGAGGCGAGGCAGAAACCGCTGGACGGACCTGCCGCAATTTCAGAGACGGCGCGGATCGGGGAGAATGTCACGATCCATCCGTTCGTATGCATCTCCGACGGTGCTTCCATCGGGGACAATACGATCCTGTTCCCGGGTGTCTACATCGGGGAACAGGCTGCAATCGGCAGCAACTGCGTCATACACGCGAATACAACGATCAGGGAACGGTGCAGGCTGGGTGACCGGGTCATCGTCCATGCGGGGACGGTCATCGGCTCTGACGGGTTCGGCTATGTCTTTGATGAGGGAGTGCACCACAAGATTCCCCAGGTCGGCAGGGTCGTGGTCGAAGACGATGTCGAGATTGGCTCGAACGTGTCGATCGACCGGGCCACCCTCGGCGAGACGCTGATCGGCAGGGGGACAAAGATAGACAATCTTGTGCAGATTGCCCATAATGTAACGATCGGCGAGTACTCACTCCTGGTGGCGCAGGTCGGGATCAGCGGGAGCTGCACGCTCGGCAGTCACGTTACCCTCGCCGGGCAGGTAGGGGTCGCCGACCATTCGGTCATTGAAGCCGGAACGGTCATCGGCGGGAAGGCCGGGGTCATGGGCGGCAAAACGACAAAGGGCTTTTATATCGGCTCCCCCATAGCGCCGCACCGCGAATTCATGAAGGCCCAGTCCTTCTTCCTGAAGCTGCCGGACATGAACAAGAAGATAAGGGAACTTGAAGCAAGAATAAACCAGCTCGAAAAGGAGGATCACCATGATTCCGATAAATGAAATTCTGAACACCCTGCCCCACCGCTACCCCTTTCTGCTGATCGACCGGGTCACGGAACTGCAGCCGCGTGAATACATCAAGGGCATCAAGAATGTCACGATCAACGAACCCTTCTTCCCCGGCCATTTCCCGGGACAGCCGATCATGCCGGGCGTATTGATCATCGAGGCGATGGCCCAGATAGCCGGCATCCTGGCGTACCGGTCGGGCATCGAGGGTAAATCCATGTATTTCATGAGCATCGAGAATGCGAAGTTCAGAAGGCCGGTAATACCCGGGGACCAGCTCAAGTTTGACATCAGGGCGGTAAAGCAGCGCGGCCCCGTCTGGAAGTTCCAGGGGTCTGCCACGGTCGATGAAAAGGTCGTTGCCGAGGCGGAGATTACCGCCATGATAACGGACCGGGAGATATGATGTAATGAAGGTCAAAATACACCCCACAGCAGTCGTCGAGCCGGGAACGGACCTCGACTCCTCGGTCGAAATAGGACCATATTGCATAATTAAAAAAGGCGTCAGCATCGGGAAGCGGACAAGACTGCTCTCCCATGTCGTGATCGAGGGGGCCACTGAGGTGGGAGAGGACTGCGTGCTGCATCCGTTCGCCACCATCGGCCTCCCGCCGCAGGACCTGAAATACAAGGACGAGAATACGAAGCTGGTTCTCGGCAACAGAAACATTATCCGCGAATATGTCTCGATCCACCGCGCCTCCGTCGGCGGCGACGGTTCTACGGTCGTGGGCCACAACAACTTCATCATGGCCTATGTCCATATCGCCCATGACTGCAAGATCGGCAGTAATATTATCATGGCAAACAGCGCCATGCTCGGCGGCCATGTTGTCATCGAAGACCACGTCGTCATCGGCGGCATCGCCGGGATACACCAATACACGCGCGTCGGCAAGTACGTGATGGTGGGCGGCCTCAGCCGGATAACGCAGGATGTACCGCCTTTCATGATCGTCTCAGGCGTCGAGCCGAAGCTCTTCGGTCCGAACTCGATCGGCCTCAAGCGCCACGGATTTACTGACGCAGAGATCAACGACCTGAAAAAGGCCTACAAGATCCTGTTCAGACAGAAGAAGACGATCAGCGAGGCCGTCAGGAAGATCCAGGATGAGATGGAGATGACCGACAATATCAGACATCTCATCAAATTTATCGAAAAGAACAAGCGCGGCATTATCCGCTGACCTCCCGCCGCTGCCTTGACTGCCCATACCCAGGAGATGAAGAAACTCGGACTGATCGCCGGAAGCGGCGAACTGCCGTTCGCGGTCGCTGCCGAGGCCCGGGCAAAGGGGTACCGGGTTACTGTCTTCGGGCTCGATTCGATCACCGATGCAACACTTGGGTCGGCAGCCGATGAAATTCAGTGGCTCAACATCGGGAAACTCGGGGCCCTGATATCGGCGCTGAAGAAATCCGGCATCACGGAAGCGGTCTTTGCCGGAAAGGTGCACAAGTCGGTGATCTACCGCGGCAAAGTGATCCCGGACATGCGGCTGGTCAGGCTCCTCTTCGGCCTTAAGGACAGAAGCGATGACTCGATCATGCTGGCCATCACCGGCGAACTCGAAGGTGAAGGGATACGGCTCCTGAACACCACTGACTTCACCACAGAACTGATGGCCCCGGAGGGCGTGCTGACAAAGAAAAGACCTTCTGAAGACGATTACCGGGACATTGCATTCGGCTGGAGGATCGCAAAGGAGATGGGACGGCTTGATATCGGCCAGACGGTGGTGGTGAAGAACCAGGCGGTCATGGCGATCGAGGCGATCGAGGGGACTGACGAGGCGATACGACGCGGGGGCAGTCTTGCCCATGAAGGCGCAGTGGTCATCAAAATCAGCAAACCCCAGCAGGATATGCGTTTCGATGTCCCTGTCGTCGGGACGGAAACGCTGAAGTCCATGGCATCGGTAAAGGCAAGGGTGCTTGCGATCGAGGCGGAGAAGAGCATACTGCTGAACCGCGATGCGTTCGTCCGGGAGGCCATGAGGCACGGCATCATCGTGGTTGGTTACCGGGGACCGTAAGCAGAACCTTCTTCCCGCTGATTTTCATGCCGGGATGCATCAGCCATTTTTTCGGAAAGTCTTTCCGTCTCCGCCGTGGCACAGAAGCCTGGCTGGCAGGCAGGCAGGGGCAGACAAGCATTCCTCAGACATCCGCACGCCAAATCCACCCGCCCCTTTCCTGAGGGGGAAAACAATTAATTAATATTTCATATCAGCCCATTAATTATTTTAATTGGATTAAAGGGGCTAATTAAGTATTATATATCCTGTTAATTCAAATTTTAGCTATGAGGCTATTCGTAAGTAATAGTCATTCACTTATGTCCCAAGATTGAGGTGCCCATGTCCATCTTGAACAAACGGCTCTTGTCTGTTGCCGCACCTTTACTGATCCTGTCGTTGTTCCTTCCCCGCATCTCCTCAGCGCAGGAAACAGCCAGCTGTCTTGCCTGCCATAGTTCCATGAAAGGCAAAATAAAGACCGCGGGCGGCGCACTGATAGATCTGAACGTTGATACAGACCGGTTTCAGGCATCAGTCCACAGCTCGCTCTCCTGCGTCGACTGTCACATGAAATTCTCCGACAATCCCCATGCCTCGCCGGCCGCAGCAGTACCTGCCCCGATAGCGTCCCTGGCACAGAAGCTTTCTGCCAAACACGCTGTTGACCCGGTAGCCGCAGCGGCCTGCTCCCGGTGCCACGAAGAAACCTACAAAAAGGTCATGGGGAGTGTCCATGGCAAGAATATATTCGACAAGAACCAGACGGACGGCGCCTTCTGTACCGACTGTCACGGGACCCCGCATTATATCGTCAAGGCATCTGACCCGAACGCAAAAATGGGCCGGAAACACCAGGTCGAAACCTGCGGGAAATGCCACGGGGACAAAAAACTCATCGAGAAATACAAACTCCAGGAGAATGTCATGGACAGCTTCTCCGAAAGCTTCCACGGACGCAAACTCCACCTGGGACATACCAAGGTTCCCGTCTGTTCGAGTTGCCACAATGCTCATGACATCATGACAAAGACAGACCCGAATTCTCCGGTCTTCGGGAAGAACAAGCTCGCAACCTGCGGGAAATGCCATAAAGGAGCCAATGAAAAATTTGTCCCGGCCATTTCGCATCAGAAGCCGGGGCCGATCCCTCACTATACCGAAAAGGCCTTGATCACACTGCTGCTGAGCACGTTTGCGTTCATCGTGGCACATGTCCTGCTTGAGGCCTTTTCCGATATCAGGGACGCGATATTCAGGAAAGGGAGGGACAAAT
The DNA here is from genome assembly GCA_964499365.1 of uncultured Thermodesulfovibrio sp. GTDB lineage: Bacteria > Nitrospirota > Thermodesulfovibrionia > Thermodesulfovibrionales > UBA6898 > PALSA-1316. The sequence continues at coordinate 59,443 of CAZCKU010000015.1, read as the reverse complement.
AATGGCCGAGACCACTACAGCATCTTCACAGGATATACCGAAGGAAATCGAGAGATTTGATATCATATTCCGCATTCAGCATGTCGTCATGTTTACGACGTTCCTGCTGCTGAGCTTCACCGGATGGGGTCTGAAATATGCCCACGAGCCTCAGGGCGTGGCCAGCTGGTGGATACGCGTATGGGGCGGGGCAGAGACTGCCGGCCTTATACACAGAATTGCGGGCGTCACCATGCTGGTTGATTTTGCGACACACGTCGCCTACCTGGTCTACCTCTTCGTCATCGGAAAGATCACCTGGGATTCGCGGACAACCATCATCCCGATACCGAAAGACGTGCTCGATGTGATCAAGAATTTCATGTACTACTTCGGACTTTCAAAGGAAAAGGCCCGGTTCGGAAAGTTCTCTTACGCGCAGAAGTTCGATTACTGGGCGGTCTTCTGGGGTATGTTTATCATCGGCACGTCGGGTTTCGCCCTGGCGTTCCCGATATTCTTCTCGAATTTCATCCCGCAGTTCACCTCTGGGTGGATATGGGAGGTCCTCTCGATCATGCACAGTGACGAGGCCCTGCTGGCGATCGTCTTCATCCTCTTCTGGCACTTCTATAACGAGCACCTGAAACCGGAGGTCTTCCCGATGAGCTGGATATGGATCACCGGCAAGATATCCACCGAAACTCTGAAGCACCATCATCCGCTCGAATACGAGATGCGGTTTTCGGATGAGGCCCGGGCTAAAGCTGATAAGGGCCAAAAGGGCTAGGGGGAAGCATGGGAAGGATGAAAGCAGTACAACGGGCAGTGCGGGGGCCGGAGACGGCGCTGAAAATGACCGTGAACATTGCCTTAGCCGCAGCGCTGATCTTCTCACTGTCCTCATGCAAGTGGAAGGCTGAACACAAACCAGGTCCCGCAGAGAAGGAGGTCCCGGTCATCGCCTCGCTCAAGGACTCCGGGCTGCCCTGCTTCAGATGTCATGCCTATGAAAAATTTGCAGGCGAGGCTGCGGGCAAATTCTCGCACGAAAAACATATCGGGTTCGGCGTACACTGCAACCAGTGCCACCTGATGAAGCCGCACAAGGAGATGGCACTTAACAAGGAGACCTGTAACAACTGCCACAATATGACCACCATCGCCTTCACCAGCTCCGGCATGAACGTGACCTTCTCACATCAGAACCACGCCAAAAGGTCCGGATGCAGTGCCTGCCACCCTTCTGCCTTTCAGATGAAAAAGGGCGGCAACAGGATCACCATGGAGGAGATGTACAAGGGCAACAACTGCGGCAAGTGTCATAACGGCAAGGCCGCCTTCTCTGCAAAGGACTGCGCAAAATGCCATAACATGTCGGCCCTCGGCAAGGACTTTACCTATCCGTCAAGCGGGATGTCAGCTGCGGTATTCAGCCATCAGGTGCATACCGGCATGTTCGAGTGCAGCAATTGTCATACTGCAATCTTCAAATACAAGAAGGGCGGATCAGGCATGAAGATGGACGACCTGTACCAGGGTAAATTCTGCGGCAAGTGCCACAACGGCGAGGCCGCCTTTGCCTCGACCGAATGCCAGAACTGCCATAAATAGCAGCTGCAGTACACACAGCAAACAAAGGGCCGGCTTCATGCCGGCCCTTTGTTATTGACCCACAAGCGGGGAGCTTCATACTACAAACAAAATTCCAGTCCACCTACCTGCTGCATTTGCTAAGGTGTTCATACGTATGAAGACATTGACCGAAAATCCCTCCTATCCTCCCTTTGCCAAAGGGAGGTGTCATGCCCCTCTTTTTCTCCCCGGCAAACCCGCCTGTGTGCGGGGGCAAAGAGGAATGAGGGGAGATTTTTTATGAGTCAGCATTCCTGTGAACTTATTAGCAACCCGGCAAATTAATAAGTGAAACTTTCCGCTTTGTCATTCCACGGCCTGCCGGCAGGCAGGCTTGATCGGGGAATCCAGGTATTTCAATAGGTTCTGGATTGTCCGGTCAAGCCGGACAATGACGACGTTGCTTTATTTGCCTGTCAGGTTATTAGTAACTCCCCACCGTGGTCAAGGAGGCCTGCCTGCCGGACAGGCAGGGATCGCGGAACGCCGGGGTGGTTTGTCTTCAGAATACCCAGGGACGTGGTACGGGGTGGTGGTTCGCCCTATTTTTCGACCTGCTTCAGGTTTTCGCAGGCGGATTTGCTGCCCAGCTCGCAGGCCCTTTTAAAGTCGACCGTGGCCTTTCGCACATAGGCAACGCCCCGTGACGCATAGGCGTTCATATCTCCGGGCTTCAATTCGAGGACCTTGTTATAGTCGTCAATCGCCTCATCATACTGGCTGTTATTGGCATAGGCAATGGCACGGTTATAATAGGCCTCTGCACTGCGCGGGGCCTGTGCAATGACCTTTGTATAGTCTTCAGCCGCATAACCGTATTGGCCGGTCTTGAGATAGGCAAGCCCCCGGCTGTTATAGATGCTCACCGCAGTATAGCCGTTTTTTATAGCGGCCGTGTAATCGGCAATGGCAAGGTCGTGCTTGCCGGTCCGGTACCAGGCAAGCCCCCGGTTATGATACGCATTCGCAAACGCAGGGGCAATGTCGATAGCCTTTGTATAGGCCTCAATGGCCTTGGCATACTGTTCGTCATTGAAATAATCGTTGCCCGCATCAAAATACTGATCAGGTCCCATATCAGCGGCTAAGGCCGCCGCACCAAGACTCAACAAAACCATACAGATAAATACTATTTTCATATTTCTCTCCTCTGCCTTATAAACCGTAATTCTCTTTCCTCTGTCTTTGGTCATCCCTCCTGATGCAAGAGGGAGTCTAAAACCAGCCGCCTTACTTTTCCGTATTGTATAGAAAGACCTGTGAGGATTCGCCGCCGCTGGGATCTTTAGCAACTGCAGTGTATGAGCCCTTGCCCTTCAGTCCGGCCGGGACATTCCAGGTGGTGAGTCCTGTCGAAGGGTTGACCGACATCCCCTCAGGGGCGTTCCTGAGAGAATACGTGATAGGGTCTCCGTCTGGATCTACTGCCCTGAGCTGGTGGGTGAGCACCTTGCCGTCGAACTTATAGTCCCTGTTGTCGATGATCATCGGCGGCATATTCCGGATATCATTGCTCAGCGTACCGGAGCGGCCGGAGACCTCCCCATCGAACGGGGTTATCGTAACCAGCACTTTGTCGCCTCTCTTCACCGGGGAATCGATCGTCCTGCCGCTGCCTGCCGGCTGTCCGTTGATCGTCCATTCGAAGAGAAAGGTGACCTCATCTCCGTCCGGGTCGGTTCCGCTCACCTCGACATTCAGCCGGTCGCCCGGGTTAAAGACCTCAGGCATAAGCTTTACCCTGCTTATCAACGGAGGGGCATTTTTTATCTGTATCATATTTGATTTGATCTCCTTGTCCCCGAGGATTGCCCTTGCCTGGACCGTGTACCCCTTCTTTGCAATGCCTGCCTTCAGCATCGAGGAGGACTCGCCCGGATATGGTACGTTTCCGTTTACCAGCCATTCGATCCGTGCATCCCCGGGGTTGAATCCCTTCGCCGAGAGATATAACGTAGCGTTCGTGTCTGCATCCGCTGGGTTCAGGACAAGTTCGAACGGCCCGCCTTCAGCCCCGATGCCCGGCGTCGAGCCTGCAGGCCCGGACCCCGCCTGCCCGGACGTCTCCTGCCCCGGCACCGGGGAACCTGATTGAGGCGTCTTTTCAGAGGTGCAGGCAGATAATACAATTGTCAGAAATAACAGGAAAACGATGTTTTTTTTCATTTTGTCCTCTGATTCACTCTCTTCTTGATTTGAGGTCTTGTCGAAGGGATGCCATACAGCATACCCTCGGCACTTATATCCTCATCTATATCAGGCCAATGCACTCCTTGACCATCGCCAATGATTCTGTAATTAGCGCGCTGCTTTGGCGACGCCTCAGAAAGTCTCCAGGACCAGACAAGCGGCACACTTATTCCCCGACCGTCCGTAAGTTGAGCTGTTATGGTATCTTCAGTGACCGTTATATCCTTAATTCTCACGTCCTGTAGTTTCACCGCAGTGCTCATGCCACGCCTCCATTATTTTACGTCTGTTTTTACCGATCAATTCCCGTATTGCCTTTAGTTCTTTTGGAGTAAATCCCTGATTCCGCATCAATACGACCGGGTCCAGCCAGAATTTGCAGGTCATCATCTCCCTCTGCACATGAACATGCATCTGCTCATTGCAATCAAAGCTGTAAAAGAAAAACCGAAACGGCCCTGGAATATTCTTAATAGTCGGCATATCTATTATTGTTTAGATTATATAATGGCAGGAAGAACGTTGTCTATGTATCACACCACCCCGACCTGCGGCCACCCCTGCCTACCGGCAGGCAGGCCTCCAGATCCAGGCGGGGAGTTTCATACCGCAAAAAAACTTCTGACCCTCTCAGGCTCCCCTCCTTGGTTTAGGAGTGGTATCCCGCAGGGAGGGGGTGGTTTGTCTGCCCTCAGGGTGGGTCAGTAAGCGTACAGGGCTGAGTAACGGGAGCTTTCGCTCGGGTTGGCATCATTCTGGGTCTGGACCTCTATACGGTAGAGATACGGAATCGGCGGAGGTGCAACCTGGCCGCTGTTTGAGGCAACCGTGCCGGCACCGCCTAGGGACCCGCTCGTCACAAGGCCGCTCACATCAGAGTTTCCGCGGACCGTGTCAACGATCTTCGCCCGCACCGTGAAGGTAGTGTTGGGAGGCCCGGGAAGATCACGGGTTAAATCAGGACTAATCATTGGATCAAAGGAGAGCGGATCAACCGGAGGGTTCGCCGTTAGCGCAACTGCATTATTACATTCTACCCAGCCGGTTGGTACGCCAGTCTCCCTTGAGATCGTCAACTTCTCAGTTAAGCAGTTGCTTAAAGCAAGGTTTAATGTCCCCATTGTCGTAGTTCCCCTGTTTTTGACCATGTCCACAACAACACTCACCCCTCCGAGGCCTGCCTCGTCAGCAGATTTGAACATCTTGTTGGAGCCGGACATCATAGTCCCCTGCGTCAGCATGAAGAGCATCGCAGAGACGATCGAAAGCCCGATCATCGCAAAGACCAGGACCATCACAAGCGCTATGCCTTTTTCATTCTGTAGATATCTCATAATCACCTCATTATTTCAGGTTGTACGGCGTTGCCGCGAGGGTATATAATTTCCACCGGAAATTCCTGTCTGGCACCGTCACCGCGAAGACTCCGTTTGGAAATGCATTATCAATAATGCATATCATGTCCAGACCCGCACAGTTTGGTGGGACAGGATTCGGATTCGTATACGTGTATGAGGTGTCTCTCTGTCCCTCCTGAGCCACGATATAGACCCTTATGTTCCTGACCTGATTCCTTATGGTTTCGGCTGCTGCTGCACTCGACGCCGGCATAACCGTCCAGTTTGCCGGGGCCGGGGCAGCAACCGTGCCAGTATCGGCACCCACAGCTACCCGCATATTGAAGGCACAGTCCAACAAAGGCAGTTCAGTATGGAGCCCATCTGCATGATTGAGGGTCCCCTTATAGAGAATCCCAGTATTTGGTGCGCACCGCTCAGGGATCGCAGCAGGCCGTCTGATATAGTAGTCTGCCCGGTTAAACGGCATGCTGATGAAGTTGTTCAGTGCGGTCATGGGTGCAATGCCGTATATCAGGGTGGAGTCATAGCTATTAACCAGCGGCTGATAATCGGCATCAGCTGCCACATCGGCAAGCGTCAGGGTCGATGAGCTGTTCACCGCCCCGGGCCGTGTATAAGCCCCCCCGGCGCTAATCAGCCCCCTCTGCTGCCCAGCACTGTAGGGAGACATTACGGTAACGTGATCGGTATTGAGCAGGTCCTCCTGTGTAGAACCCCAGGTCTTCATGATATTGGCGGCACCGTTGTTTGATGAGTAGGTCCACTTCTGAGCAGTAGCGTTCGTTGCCACGTTGGTGGCCTTGATGATCAGGACATCGGATGGCGTCACCAAGTCAGGCGCCAATTCGTTCCCAATCACAATACCTCTCGGGGGATTGCTGGCATCATTGTAAGCAGTATCATTCCACATCGTGTTTGCATCGTCCTCGGCCTCAACATAGTTAACGCCGTTCATGCTCCACGGCAGACCAAAGCCCGCCTGCTCGATATCGAACCTCAGTAATTCAAGGCCCACAACACCTTCTATATTCGTTTCTGCGATCTTGCTCTGCTGCTTGAACTGGGTCAGAAGCCCCACGAACATCTGAGAGGCAGCGGTCATGGCAAGTAGGAATATGATCATCGTGATCATAATCTCGACGAGCGTGAAACCATCCTGTTTTTTTATCATCATGGTCTTTTCACCACCGAGGTGATTGTCTGCGTATTGGGGACAGCATCACCAGGAGCAGTATAGGTCACCGTCACTATGATCGTCGCATTGCTCTGGAGAGCATCCGTAAAACAACCACAGGTGGCAACAGCATAGTCCTGAGTTGCACTTCTAATCTGCCTGCGCAGGACAGGAACATTAAGCACGGCAGCTTGTGTATATACGGCATTCGGACAAGCGGGCAGAGGTGGCAGAGGACAAACAACGGTTGCAACGGTATCAATCGACGTTGCCTTGGCCCTCGCCATATATTCTGATGCAACACCAACGGCCGCATCTCGAATCTCGTTGCGCAGGTTACTGTTGATGCTCACCAGAGATGCCTGGATCAACCCCATAAAGACGAACAGGAGTATCACCAAAGAGATCATCACCTCAACAAGGGTGACACCTTTATTATTCATACACCTATTTCGACAGGCAACCATAGCTACGACCTCCCACCTGCTGCGCCACACCGGCAGAGCTCATTGTATTAACACAAGGCTCCAGCCCCCCCACCAGGGCAGGATCTGTGTTCTGCATCTGAAGTTTTCCAAGTGATATCTTTGACTCCCTGATATTGATGCAGTCGTAATCAGGATCAGAATCCGAAATCCCGTCGTTATTATAGTCAGTGAATATACATATGCTCAAGCCATAGGTCTGCGGAAAGTTAAGAGGAGCATTTATATCAATAACTGCGGCAGGCAAGCCCCGCATGTCCCTGATTATGCCGCGTTTATCAAAACCTAGTACAAAACTGTTTCCCGAATTAGGTGCAACCAGACGCGTGGATAATAACCCAGCAAGTCGTGCGGCAGCTGTTGCCCCTCCCGGATTTGTCGTAAGCTCAATCCGACGAGAGAGCTGAGCGAGAGTCGTATCAGTCGTTACAGCCACAGCCCCCCAATTCAGCGGCCGGGAAACCTGTATTGCCGCCCACGCTGACTGCTGCGTAAAAACACCATCGCCGTTAGCAACTTTCAACACCCCGTTGCTGTCGTCATCAGTCACGCGGTAATGTCTTCCATCCGGGGAGATGTCGAAGAAGTGGGCCCGGCTGGTCTGCATCGCCCTTGTCCTCGCGTCAGACAGGGACGAATACAGGTCCCGGATGGCCTTTTCAACCTCATACCGGGCCTTCCAGCCCGCAAACTGAAAACCGACCGCAACCGTCAATATTGCGACGATTCCAACCGTCACCAGGATCTCGACCAATGTCATACCACGGTTATTCATTTTCATGATGTAGTCTGCCAGCCTGCAGGCTTGCCAGCCTGCAGGCTCTCAATCATTATCATTTCTTCCTTATATGCAACATGCTGTCGACAGGCTTGGGCGGTACGATTACCGAGAGCCCCTGACCTACCGGCGGAACACCGGTGAAACCCTCCGTGCACCGGCCGAAACAATGATCTATCGTTGGGTTTGTCGGATCGCCGAAGGCTGTACTCATATCGACCTCGGCAATATCTCCGGTCGAGACCTGCAGCAATCCCTTGCCCTTCAGCATGCCGGCAGTAGAGTTGCCGGTGTCATATCTTAACGCCCAGACATAACTATTTCCACCGAATGAGCAAACGTCGGTTGTCGGGGCAAAGGTGGTGAAGAAGACCGCACCGTTCGTAGCAGCAAGCGGGTCGGTGATCGTCCTCTCTGCATAGGTGTTGCCTGTCGTCAGGCGGAGATCGATCCTCCAGCTGCCGGGGGTCGCGTTCGACGAGGACCATGCCGTGGCAGCAGGGCTCGCAACCGTGCTGGCACTCCCGCTATGCGGACAGTTTGCAGGCGGCGGCGAGGTCAGAGTGCTGGTCCGGACTTCGTACAGACAGGGCTCCAGGATCCCGAAAAGACTCCGCTGGGATGTCGGGTCGTCCGCACCGCTGTTGGTGTTGAAGAAATACCTGCCTGACCCGAAATAGAGGTATGCATTATCAGGCGCTGTTCCGCCGCTGCTCCCATAATGGGCCAGATGGGCGACAGACGAGGCTACCGGCCCTATATCCTTTATCAGATAACTCCACTTCCAGTTGTTGGCATTCAGGGCAGTCGTGCCTGCAAGCCCGGTACTCAGGTCTGTTCCTGCTAGGTCCTCGTTGGTAACAAGCCTGATCACCCCGCCATTCGTCCAGTCATTGGGATTGGCGCAGGTCGGGGTGGCTGCTCCGAGGGCAGTAGCACCGACAGGACATTTCGAGACGTAACCGAAATACAGGGCATCGTCCTGATAGTCGATGTCATAGTCGATCGTCGCATTGTTCAATGACCCGGCAAAGGCATTGGTTATCCCGGTATTGATCGGGGCCGGAAGCCCTGTTGCCGTATCCTTTGTCGCCAGTGCGCCGGTCTTCAGATCGAGGATATGAATCTTGAGGTTCTGATCTGAATAGCCCATGAACTGCGTGTTCGTTATCGGGCCTGTCGGTCCTGAACCAAAGACGGCAAACCATCTGCCGTTCTTGTCCTCATCAGGAGCACTGATGGCACCCGCACCCTTTCTGGCGCTGATACGGACAATTGCAGGACCGGTTGTGGTGAAGCCGAGGCTGCCGTCCGTCGGGGCGTACTCCCATAGCAGCTTCGGAGGCACAGACTGGTCGGTAATATCAAGGGCAAAATAGGATGAATAGCCCTGCCCCGCGAGTGGCTCTATGACTCCGGTAGAACCTGCATATGCGGAGTTCTTACAGCTTCCACCGAGTCTCATCCCGCCTATCAGGATAGTCCTCCACTGGCTGGTCGTCTTGAAACAGTTCCAGTAGTCTGGCTGATTGCAGGTGCTGTCCCCGATGCTGGCATCGAAGACATAGGGGGTTAGGTCGACATAATAGAGATGGCAGTAGTCCGTAGCTGAAAGATACTGCAGATACGGCAGTGCGTTCTTCGGAATAAAGGCCCAGGACTCCTCGCCGAGATTCGTCCCTGTTATACTCGTACGCCCCAATTTCTTGCAGGTTTCGACCGCAGGAGTATTCGGGGGCATGCAATCCGAGTTGGTGGTGCAGGACAGAGTGGTGGTCACTGAACAGAACCCGGTGGTGCTGAAACTGAGCGCCCCGAGCTTGAAGGCATGGAGCATGCCGTCGTTCGCACCGGTGAAGACGAGGCCCCGGTTCAGATATTCGCTGCTCTTCAGGAACGAGCCATACGTGCCGTCCTTGTACGCAAGGTTGTAGTTATTCAGCGGGACCCACGACGATATGCGCGGGGTCGAGTTGATAATATCACCCAGCTTATAGACCTGTGCCGGGGTTGCGGTGACAGAGTTGACCGTCCCGGTGGTCCTGCTCCTGTAGTTGATCACCTCTGCACCAAGCGTCACCGGCCCAAAATCCACGCCCCGGACATAGTTGATTGTGTTCTGGGCGACGATCAGGTTATTCGCCGCTGTACGGGTCCCCTCATCAGTGTTCAGCAGCGTCTGGAGCGAAGGGGTGGTTGCCAGAGTTGCTGTGCTGAACAGAGGCAGTGTGGAGGCATTGTTGATATTCACATAGATGGTCCTGTTTGCAGCAGGCTTGTTCCAGAGCTGCAGGCCGGCCTCCCAGAGGTTCCTGATATCATTCACATCGATGGTCGCCCTGCCGTGGGTATCCGCCACAAGGACAGAGCCGTCACCATTGACGTCTTCCCAGAGATGCACCTTGGTCTTCTGGTCGGCTGCATCAAAGTAGAAGGCAACAACCTCGTCCTCTTTCAGGACGAGCTGCTTCGTGTTTGCCGGGGCCCCGGTATCCGCGGTATTCTCCCTGATCGAACTGTAGGCTGTCTTGGGATCGAGGAAGTACCAGAGGTTCTGGAGCGAGCCTGTCCACATCACGCTCGAGGTGGCATCGAAGTCCCGGTTCGGATAGAAAAGGGCCTGAACCAGGTTCGCACCGCTGCCCTGGCCCGAGGCCAGCACGGATGCAGCAGTACCCGACGTGGCATGGGAGAGCATCGAGATGATCGCCTCCATGATATTGTTCTTGATCGTGAGCGCGTCGGCAGCATAATAATAGTTGTCTGCAACCCCGTTGGCGTCTCTGTCCCAGTCAACAGACGACGGCGGCAGGTCATTGCAGTTGCTGCCTGTCCCCTGGTTGCTGGGACAGGCGGCGCCTGAGGTAGTTATGGCGCAGTTCGTCGGATCTCCTGCCTGTTTCCCCGGATAGTTGGTCCTGTTGGAAGGCCAGGTCCTGTTCTTCTTGTCGAAGCTGCCATAGATCGAGACATTCTGGAGAGACTTTTCGCCCTCCACGCTGACAAACAGACCTACACTGTAGACGGCAGTAATGCTGGTGGCAGTACCTGCAGGCCCAGCCGGGGCATTCGTAAAGCCCATATGCATGAGATATGAAGGCACAACCGGGTCGGCCGAGGTAGCCGGATAGCCGGTGTTGATACTGCAGGAATTGGCTGCAGGAGGTCCGCCGCCCTGGTTCCAGAGACCGTCGGACATCAGCATAACAAAGTTCTTGGTGCAGGGAATGAAATTACAGTTGCCGCCGCCCTTGTCAGGACAGTCATAGAGCGGGTTCTTCCATTTGTCACCGGCCCCGCTCTGCGCGGGAATACCGCCGTACTGGGGAGCGGTCTGCCTGAAATAGTTCAGGACATCCCACATAGCCGGTCCGGTCGGGGTGTAGCCGTTGGGGTCTGTGGCATTCACCTCGGTCAGGAGGTTCTGAAACGGATAGGCGGTCTTGCTGTTTGCAGAGGTGAAATCCCCGACATAGACATAGTTCGACCTGACAGAGGTCCCTGACCAGAACATAGCGCCTATCCGCGGCTGGACAGGAAGCCTCTCGAACTCAAACAGTAGCCCGTCGTTGACCCTCCCCTCCCAGGGAACGCTCACCTTCTTGCCGTTATCCGTCAGCAGGATGCAGCCGTGGCCCAAGGTCCCTGCTGTATCGAGCTTGTTCGTATCAGTACAGGCGCCTGTTGAGCCGATTTTTCCGGCAGCCTGCATGCCTGAGTCGAGATAGACCCTCGGGTCGCACTTGCCGATATCGCTTGAGCTGCAGGTCACCGGAGATCCGCCGGTGAGGGCCCAGCGGAGCAGGTCGATACGCGCCATATTATCGTAGTTCAGAAGGTTCCCCGAGATCTCGTTCCCGCAGTTTCCTGTGGTGTAGGTCGGGTTGCCCTTGTTGCAGTAATACTTGTTGTTACCGCAGGTATTGTAGGCATCTGCAGGCTTCACGTTCTTCGCACCGCACCCTGCTCCTCCGCTGCTTTTGCAGGAATAGGTATAGAGAGTGACACAGGGAGCTGCGGAACCGGCAAACTCGTAATAGGTATTGTCCGTGCCGTCCAGCAGATATTCCTTGTCAGGCCTGAAATACCCTTCATAAACCTGCCGCGGTATGCAGGTGCCGCCGGCAGGGCAGTCTGTATCAACACGGCATGCCGTCGTAAGCGCATTACTGCAATAACCGTATGGGGTCGCTGTGGTTGCAGGAACCTGGCATGCGCCGGCAACTGCTGGGGTCACGCACGGACCGGTTCCATGGTCGCAGTCTCCGTTGTCGTGGCAGCGCTCCGAAGGGTGGTTCTGGCAATAATCATGAGAACAGTCGCCGGCGTCATCGCAGTCCATTGACGGGTTATTGGTGCACTTTTTGTCATGCCCGCCTTCCTGTGAGGTCTGATAGGCGAGAGAACCCATACTTCCGCTGACATCTATGGAGAGCATGATGTTCGGCGGGACAACCGCGTTGATATACGGCGGGGCCTGGCAATAGCTGCCCATAGAGGCACCAAAGACAGTCGAGCATATCCCGGCAGAAAGAATTAGGACCGTGGCAAACAGGCTTATAAAAAGTTGTTTTCTCATTATTTTACACTCCATACCTTTGTTATTCTTCTGACTTCAGTGCCCGGACAGCCCGCGCTGTTACTATAGAATTGTATTCTTTTCCCGGGAGACAATTTGACGATGTCCGATTTCATCACGGCGAATGTCCTGGCCCCCTGGCAACCCTTGTTCTGGAGATCAACCACAACGTGCTTAGAGCGGTTGTTGACGCTCGTTACAGTTCCGGTCAGGAACCTCTCCTCGGGATTCGCTTCTGCCAGCACAGACCCTGAAATTATGGACACTAGAATAACAGCCAGGAACATGATGAAAACCATTTTGACGCTCGACATAAAAAACCTCCTCGGGTTAACAATTGCTGAACAGACCGCACATCTGTATGGTTGCGGATTCATTATCTATGAGGCTTGCAAATCATATACCACAAGCACAGGCCTGTAACCATATGATTTCACTCATTTTCTGGAAGCTGTCACAGAGAGAAAGGGTACTCAACTACCCATGATTGTGTAATTGATTACATAGTTTCTACGAATAATTAACTTGGCAAGCAAATATCTCAATGTCGTCATTGTCCGGCTTGACCGGACAATCCAGAACCTGTTGAAATACCTGGATTCCCCGATCAAGCCTGTCTACCGATAGGCAGGCCTGCCTGCGGGCAGGCAGGTCGTGGAATGACAGAGCAGAAAATTCATGTATTTAGTTGCCGGCCTTCATTAATCTAGAATCTAAAAAACCCGTGCTCCCCCGATAGACTTCTGGTCAACGATCTCAAGAGGGACCCCGATGTCTTCGAACTCCCTCCTGACCCGGTCAAACTCAATAACATTGTCGGCCCGCATCAGGATAATCGTCTCGCCCTTCGAGACCCTCTCCTTCCACTGCGCAAACGACGTCTCGGGCCAGAGGAGATTCAATCTCCGCGAGGTAATATACTCAAGCCGCTTGTCATGCATCGGCTTCAGGATGAGTATATATTTTCTTGTCTCGGACTTTTCAGGCATCGCAGACCTCCCCCAGATTACTACAGCGTAAAGATTCTCTGACGGATCAGGGTCATCTCGAAGCTCGGGCCGGCCATGGATGCGAGGCGGTTGATAAACGCGACACCGGTGTCCAGCACCTCGTCCCCTTCGTTGTCAGCATAGATGAAGGCCACAATCTTTTCCTTCATCAGAATCGGGATTACGCAGCACTCAGCAGGAGCCCCCCCGAGACGGCCGATCAGGGGTGCATTGCCGCCGTTATTCGGGAGAGGCCCTTTGTACGGCGCATTGTGCTTCTGTGTCTCATAAAAAACAGACCCGGGCTCGGGAGAGACAATGAACCCGTCAACGGTTATCTCCCTGCCCTTCCACCCGATAACCTGGTCGCCCCTGAGCATAAAGATACCTATGCGCTTCGCATAGGGCTTGGTTTCGGTCACAATGATCTTCGCTACATCGTCCTTATCCTTTACCGATGAAAACTGCTCCCGGATATTCATGATGTACGCTTCATGATCAGCTATACGCGAACCGTCTTCTTCCTCAAAGATGCTGATATACCTCAGGTCGCGCTTGAGGCCGTAGTATTTTTCGAGACAGTACAGCAGTCTGAGTTCAGATATTGCATAGGGCAGTATGTCAAAGCTCGTCAGAAAGCGGAGGTCCTCCATTTCGGAAAAGGCCCGCGGGTTCAGCATCGCGACATGAAGTCTGGTGCGGTCCTTGCGGAACGGCAGCACCTTGAATTTATCGGCAACCGCCGGGGTAATACACCCGATAACGTCCTCGTCGATGTTTTCGAGAAATGAGGCATCGACTGCAGGAACCCGGTAGAATTTACTGAGCAGCTGCAGCATCTCGCGTTCCTTGATAATACCGAGTTCGATGATGTTCGTCCCTATCCTGCCGCCGAAGACTACCTGACGGTCAAGCGCAAGCTTGAGCTGGTCCCGGGTAATCTTCCCCTCTTTAATCAATGCATCGCCTATTTTCATATTCCCTGACATGCGCCTATTTTAGCATATATTCATAAATTGTCGAGAACCGGGCAACTCACTCAGCCATGTGAGGAACCAGACAGTGCACTAAGCCGCAAAGAGTCTGACCCCTCTCACTGCACAATGATATTCCCGATTACCACCGAACCGGTGCTGACGGTCAACGTCCCCGCGAGCGTTGAAAAGCCGGATTGATACCCGAAGGCTGCATCATACCCGCCCTGCAGGACAACATCAATGCCTGAGGAGCTGTTGAGGTCAAGATTTTCATACCAGGTCAGCACCCGCAGCCTGATGACATCACCGCTGATACTTTCATCATATGCAGACTGGATAACAGAATAGGTTGCCACCAGGGTATTTTCCTGAAATCTTCCGACTGAATTCGGAAGAACTATTGTACAGGCCAGGGGGACAGTCTGCACGGTGGGAGTGCTGCCGTAATTGATGGCAATAGCCGCATTCCGGGGCCCCGCACCCGCGGCCTGCACCGTGACGGTAAGGGAACAGCTTCCGGAGGGTGGGAGGACCGCTGCTGAACAGGAGTCGCCCGATACAATGAACTCGGCTGCATGGGCGCCGGTAATCACGACAGAATTTATGGTGAGGTCCGACCCGCTCCTGTTGGTTACGGTAAAAGTCATGGACGGAGCCGGACCCGGCATCTCGATATACCCGTAGTCGAAGGCTGCAGGAAATCCGGCTATATCCGGCACCGCGATATTGCCGTGAGTCGTGAGGTATGCAAGTGCCCGGCTTACGTCTACTAACCCGTACCCGTACGTTATATTCGGGACCGACACAGGGGCACCGATATTGAAGGCGGTCTGCTGAAGGGATGCCTCCATCTCAGTCGGCGTCAGGGACGGGAAGGCACTCAGAAGCAGGGCCATGGAGCCTGAGACATGTGGCGCCGAAAAAGAGGTCCCGCTGCGGGTTACATAGGAACCTGTATGGCTGGCCAGCGTAATATTCACCCCCGGTGCCACCACGTGGGGAAAGACAGACCCGTCACAGGCAGAAGGCCCCCGACTGCTGAAGGACGCAACAGCATTGTTGATATCCGTTGTCCCTACGGCGAACGCCCCCGGGTTATTCGCAGGGCTGACACTCGTTGCGGGCGCCGGGCCTGAATTGCCCGCGGCAAACACGACCCCGATACCCGAGGCCCGCAGAGCGGCCAGGTCAGACGCATATTCAATGTCGCAGGGACCGGCAGTATTATCTGCCCATGAGGCATTAACAATATCAGGCGCATCATCAGTTGCCGGGCTGCCGTCGGGATCGAGAAGCCACTGGAACGCCTGATGAATAATACTCTTGCGAGAGTGGCCCGAACTGTTGAAGATCTTGGCAGCTATCCATGAGGCACCGGATGCGACGCCGATTCCGCTGCTCCCTGCTACCATCACTCCCATGGTCCCGGTGCCATGTCCCAGCTCATCACAGGGTAGCGTCGAAAGTTCGCAGGCACTGCAGAGGCCGGGTGAAGCACATTGGGACGCATTGAGCGGGTCGGTAAAGGGATTATACCAGCTGTCAGCCCCGCCCCGGTAGTTCCCCGACAGATCAGGATGGTCCCTGAATACCCCGGTATCCATATTCGCCACCACAACCCCGCTGCCGGTGATGCCTTCTGCCCAGAGCGCGGGTGCTTTGATCCTGTCAATGTTCCACTGTGTCAGAGAGGCCGCACCGTCCTGCACGACGGGAAGAGATATAACCCCGTCAGACACAACGGACTCAACCCCGGGGAGCGCTGCCAGCGCAGCAACCGTGTATGCCGGCACAGCAGCCGCAACTGCGTTTTTTATCCAGAGCGGTTTTATCTTTTTTGCACCCAGTGCGTTCAGAAAGGAACGAACCGGGACCTGTGACAATTCTGCCCTGGCCCTGAGTTCAGAAACGATCGTCTGACGCCGCGTTTTTCTGTCTTTGTCGCTGTGCGCCAGGATATCTGTCTTCCCGGCAAGGTTAATGATGACCTCGATATCCTCCGAAGAACTGCCTGAGCCAATAATCCGGTCAAGTTCCGGAGATATGAGACCCGCGTATGCAGCAGCGTTCAGCAGGAGAACAAAGAATAAAAAAAAAGAGAGGGACAGGCCAATCCTGAGGGGACAAGGAACGTCGGGCGCTTCAGGGCTCTTCATTTCAGCAATCCTGCTTACTCAACAATGATATCGTCGATCTTCGCATCTCCGACCACGAGGCTCACCCTGCTGCCTGTCCGTATCAAACCGCCCCTGTTGCCGAAGAGCATGAAATATTCCCGGCCCGCCTCCGGGGCCCGTGTCTTCTGCCTGAGACTCCCCATCTTCGGTGTTGTCGGCACGCCCATCTTTACCCCGGTCCTGGCGTCGATCAGCTGGGGGTTGACCCCTGCTGCAAGAAACGGCTTCGCCTTGACCGGATCGATCACCTTATAGCGCAGGTCGATCATATGGCCGTTCGCTGTCAGGGATATCCGTTTCACCCGTATCCCCCACTGCTCCTCGACCGTCGGGGGCATGGCAGCACGGGCAGTCATTTCAGCCGGCTGTTCCTGGGCAGCGAATGACAGGGAGAACAAAACTGAGAGTGTCGACAGCACAGTAACGGCTGACAATACAGCAAGATTTTTCAGAAACTTTTTCATATTCTTAGCATAACAAAAAGGGGCAGGCTTGTGAGCGCTGCCCCTTTTTGATCATCACCCCTGTGTTTGTTAATCCCCGGTTAATACCAGTGCCCGGTGACCGGTCTGTCCGTCATCCAGCCGCCAAAAGGACCCGTCGGTACCGGAAGCAGGGCATTGAAGATATGCGAACCATTGTCCAGATACCACCAGGCCCTGTCATTGACAACACGGTAAATGCCGATGTCCGTTTTCTTGTCATTGCTCCAGTCGCCGGTTACCGGGATGTCCTGCGGCAAGCCGCCGAACGGCCCTATGGGTGTCACCGAGGCCAGGGTATGCGTACCGTTGTCCAGATACCAATAACCGCCGGCGCTGAACTGCCGGGCCTCATAACGGTAGATCCCTATATCGGTTATTCCGTCACCATTCCAGTCACCGGTCACCGGGATATCTCCCGGCTCGCCGCCGAAGGAGGCTATCGTCGCAATAGGCGGGAAGGTGTTGGTGCCGTCATCAAGATACCATGCCCCGTTGCGGTAGATGCCGATCTTTGTTGTGCCGTTTCCGTTCCAGTCGCCAACCACCGGTATGTCACCTGCAACGCCGCCAAAGGCAGCTACCGTGGCAGCAACAGGGAAGACGTGCGTACCGTCATCGAGATGCCAGGCCCCGCTGCGGTAGATGCCGATCTTTGTTGTGCCGCTTCCGTTCCAGTCGCCAACCACCGGTATGTCACCAGCCATGCCGCCAAAGGGAATCAGGCAGGCATCAAGCGCGGTAAAGGCTCCGCAGCCGTTGAACAGCCCTGTACCATTATCCAGATACCAGCGGCCGCTGCCATTCGCATCACGGAACAGTCCGATACGGTCCTTTAATCTGAAGATAGCATTGACCGATTTTGCCGCATCCATGGTGACGACGCAATCACCGGACCCGGTGCAGGCGCCCGTCCACTTCAGGAACCCTGAGTCTGCCGCAGGCCTGGCCACAAGCCTGATCTCCGTACCGGTGTTATAGGACGCAGAACAGGCTCCCGTTGCCCCCGGACTGCTGCAATTGATGCCCCCGGGCATGCTTGCAGACTCCACAATCCCGTTGCCGGGCCCCGATGTGGTAACGTTCAGAGCAAATTGTGCGACACCCGCCACCTGCAGGCTGAGCATCATGCCGCCGCCGGTCACACCGGCGTTCGTTGTGCCAAGCCGGCGTTCATACAGCGGATAGTACCCGGCGCCTGGATTGGTAATCATCGCGTCTACAGTCTTCCCCGGAGCCAGCATGATCGAATACTGTGTCTTCGGATTCGTATACAAGTTGCCATCCTCGGCAACGAGAGTCATATAGATGCCGTTTATCACCGGGACCAGTTCACGCAGCCCCGCATTCAGGAACCTCAGGATAACCCGGTCTCCTGCACTGCCGAGAGAAACAGGCGGCTTCTCAGCTGAATAGGGGGTTCCGTTTATCAGGAAATATTTCGGAAAATAATCAATGGTACTGCTCATGGCCCCGGGCAATCCCGACCCGTAACTCCCATTTGCCACTGCTGCGTGGAGGACGGGGTCAATCTCGCTAAAAATCAGCGGAACCGAGCTGTTATAAATCGTCGAGGCTGAACCATAGGCATCTCCCGGATCAGAATCGCTGACAACCGCTCCATAGAGCCCCATCTGGACCTGCACCTGGGGGTGCGCACCACTCTGGTAAAGATAGGTTCCGGGCTTCACCGTCCAGGTGTACGTTTTGGGACCGCCACCGTTTATGGCCACCTCTGCGAAGGAGGTCTTCCTGGCCCTGCCCTGCAAATCTGTAATAAACGGTTGGGAGGCTCTGCCAACGGTCTGTATCAGCCCGGGAATCACCACAGAAACATCCTCAGGCAGATTGTTCGTCAGGTTAATGGTCAGGCTGGCGTCTCCAACAGGCACCGTAATCTGCGGTCCGGGCACCGTAACAACACCCGGATTCGGACAGCCTCCGCTTCCGTCGGTACAGGCAAAACCCCACATGGTGACGATCGTCCCATCGGGCATGGTCTTGGTTGTAACATCGGCAGTCAGGTTATAGGTCACTGCAGAAGCCACCCCGTTCAGGACCGGGGACCCCATCAGCATGAGTACCAGAAGCAGTGTCAGTTTCATCAGTATTTTATTTGTCATGGTTCCTCCTTTATGGGGCAACGATGGTGATATGCGGAATATCGCTGAAGGGCGCTATCGCCGGGTCAGGATGCTCCACCACCGCCATGGTGGCCATACCACCAGGGAATATATTGTTCGAGGTCAGCTCTTTTTCACTGTGAGAGTGCCACATATAGAAGAACCCGTTGTACGGATTGAATCCGCCCTCTCCCGGCGGCAGGGGAGCGGTAGAGCCGAGGAACGGCGAACCGGACCAGAACATGCCGTTCGTCAGGAACTGCTGGTCCGGCAGCAGGACCGGCATAGGCCCTCCATGGTCGGTGAAGACAATGGAGGTCCCGTCAGCCCATCCCGTCGCAACAGTACCTTCCCGACCGCGGGAGATTATATTGAAGGTATTGCTGCCAGGAGCTGTTCTCTTGAGTCTGACAACCTCGCGATCATCAATAGTCAGACCTGGAAAGTCTCCGACCCAAATGACAGCTCTGAACGCGGCAGTCGCAGGCCAGCTTCCTGCAGCAGGTGTATTGATCTGCAGCTGCGTCGCCGCACCACCAATCCCGCCATTCAGCGTCGTCGGGACAAAGACTTCATCTCCCGCCCCAAACCCGGAGACGAGAGGATCGGTCACAGCATGACCATACAGGTCCCAGCCGAGGTTCTCACCCGTCCAGGTGAAGATTGAATCAAAGGTCTGCCCAGGGGCAACGCTTGTGGAAAAGAGCATCTCAGCAAGGTCGGCGGTTGTCCCGGTCGTGCTCAGAAGCCTGCCGTCGCGGGCTATCAACTGGTGGTGATTTCCATGCAGGTGCAGCGGGTGGAGATCCCTGCCCGCACCGACCATCCGGATGAGGACCCGGTCGCCCACACGAAACTGGGGCGAAGCACTATACGGCTGGTTCGGAAGAGTCGGATACAGAGGAGGCAGAAGCGTGTCAGGAAGCGCCCTGCCGTTGACGAACCAGTATACCGGGTGATAGGTCGTCGTATCGACCTGGTCCATCTTTCCCTTGAGTACGAGATCATGGATTGCAGGGTCCATCTCAGTGAGGAGGTAGAGATATTCCCGGTCATAGCTGCTCGAAGCGCTGGAATAGGCCCGAGTAAGCGGATTGGAATTCGGCCGGACGATGATCGTGCCGACAAGGCCCATCTCGGTTTGAAGTTCCGGCATCGTACCGCTGTAATATATGTACGTCCCCGGCTGTGAGGCGGTAAAACGGTACTGCGCAAAACCGCCCGGCAGGGCCTCCTTGGTGAGAAGACCGGGGCTGCCGCTTAAAGCTACAGCACTGGTCTGTCCCGGAAATACGATCGAGACCGGCACCGTCAACTCATTGTTGAGTGTTATCGTTATGGTATCGAACTGGTTGACGATGAGGGTCGGCCCCGGGTACTGCATGTTACCGTTGCCGACGGCATATCCCCACATGTAGATAGAGTTGCCGTCAGGCACGCTGATATACCCGGCCTTCGCTGTCAGGGTATATCTGAGGTTCGAGGTCATGACCCCGTCGATGGCGGCCTTGGCCGGGACAATCCATGCAGCCAGACAGAACAGGACCGCGGAGGATGCCAGCAGATATTTAAAGATATTATTGAGTTTACGATTCATATTCTCAACCTCCGCTTAATTGTTCAGGATGATCTCGGTCATCATGCCGCCGAAATCTTCTGTGAAGTTACTGAGATGATTCAGGTTCGTTGTATACAGGAAATATGTACCGGCAGCAAGACCGGCGGTATCCAGTATCACATCCGCCGTCTCTCCTCCGCCCAGGGTGACCGAGTTGGCTGCATAAGAAAGGTCCTGCCCCGTCGGGCCTCTCAGAAGACGGGCGTCCCTGCCAACAACCCGCATCGGGATGCCGAGGACCTGGACCGTAAAGAAGTCGATCGTTGCAACGCTCGAAAGCCTTACCAGTACCTTCTGCCCAACCGTTGCAGTGATGCGGGAGGAAACGGACTGCGAATTCTTATTGCCATTTTCAGCAGGAGGCGTCAGTACCCCGGCGTTCACGGTATCAGGATAACCCCTGCCATTGATCATGGGGTATACATCCAGCATATCCGCAAAGGGCAGAGGCTGTACAGTCTCGTCCGCCAGATGGAAGAGGGGGTCGAAGGCCGAAATCTGGATTGGGAACTCGACGTCATAACCTGTCGAGCCGTCGCCGTCATTATAGGCAAATTTGGTGCAGGGATTTCCCTGGGCACACGTACCAAGAGATGTACCGTCCTGAGCAGGGTGGACATACAGGTTCCCGAGCATACCCATCTGCATATGTTCGGTTGCTTCGACATGGCAGTGATACAGATAGGTACCCGGCTCAACGATATTATAGTAGTACGTCAGGCTCGCACCCATATTGATCGAGATGGAGGACATAGGCTCTCCGTCGAACACAGACGCCGCATTCGGAAATCCGTGGAAATGCACCGTATGAGGGTCGAAAAGGTCCGGCCTGACATTCATGCCGACGTTCGTCAGTGTCAGGTAGAACTCGTCACCCTCATTGACCTGGAGGGTCGGGGCTGCAAACTCTGCCCCGAGCAGACAGTCATCCATAACATTCTGGACAGGGCTTGCTGTTGCATCGCAGAAACCGAATATATAGGTTGCTGCAGCATTCGCATCAGGCGGAGGCGGCTGGTCAGCCATCCTCACGTACCCGTCTCCCCCTGTCAGATGTTTACAGGCGATATAGGGATCGTCCGTCCTGCCGAGTGTTGTGTCGGTCATAGTTGCCGGACACTGAAAATTTACTCCGCCGTCCGCAAAGACCTCCGAAGCGGTGACCATAAGCAGGCAGGAGACTATCGACATGCAACAACAGAGAACAAAGCCCTGCAACCGCCCTGTCCGGAATATGCCCGTGTAGTTCTCCATGCCCTTCTTCATATTGTTCTGTACCTTATTCATATATTCATCCCTCACTTTCCGACCACAGGCACTGCCTGGTTCGCCCCGTCAAAAGGCCCGAGACAAAGGTCGCTTCCCGGGAACCCGGCACAGGCAGGATCAAATACCCCGTCGCCATTGTCCAGGAACCAGTCTGCCTGATTGTTGATAAGCCTGTATATGCCAACTTTATCGGTCCCGCTTCCGTTCCAGTCGCCTGCAACCGGGAGATCTGTCGAGAAGCCGCCAAACGGTCCTAAGGCTGAAGCAGGGGTCATGTCTAAGACTCCCGCACCCGTACCCAGGTACCAGTAGCCACCCGTGACCCCAGGAAGAGTACGGGTCTCATAGCGGTATATGCCGATCTTCGAGATACCGTCGCCGGTCCAGTCTCCCACGACCGGCCGGTCGCCGGGAAGGGCACTGAACGGGCCGTAGCAGAGATCCGTTGCACAGCCGTCGAACAGGCCGTTGCCGTTGTTGTCAAGGTACCAGAAGCTGTTGTTCATCACGGTACGGTAAATACCGATCTTCGTCGTACCACTACCGTTCCAGTCGCCCACGACCGGGATATCAGTCGACCAGCCACCGAACGGTCCTGCCTGAGTCGCTGTATTGATGTTATACGTGCCTCCGTCCAGATACCAGAGGCCCTGGCCGTTCGTAACGCGGTAGATGCCGATCTTTGTTGTACCTCCTCCGTTCCAGTCGCCGACAAGAGGAATATCCTGCGGCAGACTGCCGAAGTTGATGCAGGTATCGATCGTACATCCGTCCAGCGTCCCGTTGTAATTCCCATCAAAATACCACTGGTTGTTGACACTGCTGTACGTGCCTATACTTGCCTGGAGCAGGACGAGGTTTGAGACTGAATACTCGTCGGCACCGATGTCGACTAACGTGTCCTGGGGCCTGCCGTTGCCGTCAAAGTCCATGGCAAGCTCGGGGAAGTCGCTGAACGGCGGATCTGTCGTCCCGCTGTTTACCGCAGGAGAAAGCGGCCTGATATGGTAGTCTCCCGCAGTCTGGGAGAGAGGCATGAACCGGATCGTGATGAAGTTGCCACCTTCGTCTATGACCGCCGCAGAGAAGAGCGTGTTTGTATACTCGGCAACAAAATCCGGGTCCCCGGTGATATTGGATACATCATATCCTGCCGTATCAGTCAGGAGACAGGAAAGGGGATTCAGGCTTCCGGGAACGCCGAGAACCTGGAGGTCCCATACGGGCTGCAAAGCGTTCAGGATAAGGCCGCCGGCACCACCATTCGTTGTGTAGTACGAACTGTTGCTCCAGATGATATTATTGACCAATGCAGGATCAGAGAAGACCTGGCCCGTATTGGCCGCAAGCGCTGCACTATGCACATTGGAGACTATGCCCGCAGGCTGAGACGTTGAATCAGCACTCCCTGCCAGGAAGGCATTGGCAGCCGTCGCCGTGCTTATGTTGTTCGCAACCGTATTGTTGATAATTGAGCCTGCCGCAACATCCTGCAAGGCTATACCGCCGCCATAGTACCCGGCAACGTTGTTCACGATAATATTGTTAAAGATGTTGAGCTTGAACCAGGTCGCCGGATCAATATTCGCCGTATCAACCCCGTTCACATAGAGCGCCCTGATGCCGCCGCCAACACCCGCCCCAGACAGATTGCCCTGTATAAGGTTGGCATTGATCGTTACGGTTCCGGTTCCCTCTCCGAGGGCCGCAAGCAGTGCAGGTGTCTGACTGCCGACAAATATACCGCCGCCGTCACCAAACGCATTAAACCCGAAGGCCACCTCATTAAAGAGTATCCGGTTATTCTCGATCAAACCGTTGTCGCTCAGACCCCAGTGCGCTATACCTCCGCCATAGAACCGGGAGAAGTTTCCGGCGATCATGTTGTTCCTGACGATATAATTGGCAGCACCATCATAAAGGGTGATACCGCCGCCGCCCTGGACACCACCGTTTTTCACGATCTGGTTGTATTCGATCAGGAGATCGGGGTTGTTATTGACAGGACCTGCCGTCGGCACGCCTGCGGCGATACCACCGCCAAGCTGCCCCTGGTTCCCGCTTATTCTGTTGTTCGTGATCTTCAGGCCGGAGACATCGGTATTGACATAAATACCGCCTCCCGAGATTGAGCCGAAGATCTTGAAGCCGTCGATGCGGAGAGGATCTTCATAGGTCGGCGCTGTGCATCCCGGGCCTGAATTGACGTTGCCGAGCACCATGATGCCAGGGGCCTCGTTTGCAACAAACGGGTCTGCGCAGAGAAGGCTGACCGCCTTGGCATGCCAGTTCGGCAGACCAGAGGAACCAACGGGGTTCGCATAGATGATAGTCGAACCGGCCCCTGTCCCCTGCAGGGTCACTTTTTTGTAAAGGAAAATATTCTCAAGATACACACCCGGCCTGACAATAATAATACCATCAGCAGAAGCGCCGTCTATGGCAGCCTGAATGTTATCAAAATTTCCGGGTACATACGCAACGCCGGAGCAGTCAGGAACCGGTCTGTGCAGCGTAATACCCATCTCCGAAGACCGTCTGTTGTCGCCGCGGATGACCATCAGCTGGCCGGTTGAAACCGCAGTCTTATCAGCAAAGGTGAGCGTGATCGAACTGTTTGTCCATGCGGTCACCAGCGGGTTGACCGATGAGCCGTTGACCGTCACCGTACCCTGCACGGACCCGAAGCCATAGTCGCGGGTTATCTCCTTCGGACTCCCGGGAATGGCAGGATCAAAATCAGGGTTCGGGACTATGGTATTCCCCATGGAGGTTATGACCACGGTTTCACCGTTATTGCAGATCACCGGTCCTCCGCCTGCCAGAGACGAATTGCTGACCGACGAGATGACCGGGGTTCCATCAGGAGGCTCGACATCCGGACCGTTGATCGGGAACCCTGCAAAAGAGGCGATCGGCACGATCGGCGTATCGAGGTACGTTGTCTTGCCGGGCCAGTAGTCGAGGGTCCACGGCGTAACACTGAAGTTCGGGTTATAGTTCCTGTCGATGCCCACGTTCGACGTACCGACACGGTCACAGTACGGACTCGTGGAATTCGGATCGCAGAACGGGTAGTTGAGGACAGCCGTCAGCATGTTCGGTGAAACGCCGGTCGGCATCGGCGGGTTGATCGTAAAGGTCGAAGGAAGCAGGGCGTTATACGAACCGAATTCGTCCGTGTACGCATGATATACTTCCCTGCCCTGCCAGTCCTGGAACGAGACCGGCAGCCATGCAGGTGATGCCTTCTCGCCAAATATCGGGCTGTCTGCCTTAAACTCCGCAGAAAGGTCGTTGTTCACAAAACCAACCGCGCGGGCAGCCTTGGGCACAAACGTGAACATTGAAAAATCCGAGGCCGCATTCTGGGCCTGGGCCACAAAGACCTTCTTCATGGAGCAGAGCGGCGTGGTCTGTCCTGCAGACGGTGCCGGGACCCCTGGGAAGAGCGTAAGTTCTGCAGGGACTACATGCGCAGGCAGTCCGTTGGCAGCCGTGCCGACACAGGGAGGAGGCAGCAGCAGCGGACTCGGGGCATACTCGTCTCCGAAGTCCACATTCTTGTCCTCTTCCTTCTGGATCTCGTAACCCGGAGGAGGCACGGACTCAACAATATAGGTCATGTTCGAAGGGATCGAATCTCCGGCAGCGAATCCAAAGGCATAGCCGCCATCAAACAGGGCAGGCCTCACCTGGTTCCAGGTGCTGTAGTTGTCGTAGCAGGGCTGAACACCGGAAATATTCGGCAGTGGCTGGATGCAGCCGCCCGGTTTGTTATCATCAAAACTGTCTGTCCATGCAACCCTGAAGGCATCACCAGTACAGAAGGTTATACCATCACCGCAGCGGACCATATCTTCAGTACCTTTGGGTGCAGTACCGTCAGACCAGCCAAACGGAGCGTTGTCGACGTCAGCAAGCTGTATGCCGGGGATACCGTTGATATCGTCGATCACGCTGTCATCGTTGGCATCCTGGTACAGGACAATCTGGACGCGTGGGATACCTGGCTCCCAGGTCTCACCGACTGAATCTTTGGGATTATTTTCCGCACGTGTCGTGCCGTAAAAAACAACACCGGTAATACCGCCGTTCTCAGTCGGGGCAAAGGCATACTTGCCCCAGTCGATCACGTTGGTCTGGTTCAGGAAGAGCATCAGCCCCTCTGTCAGAACAGGCCCGGTCTCTGTCCGTGAGAGATTATTGTTGGTATTGGGGTTATTCACCGGTGTCGTCGGACGCGGTGTTCCGAAAAGCCAGGTCGCAGGATCATGCTGCGGCTGAGGCGTCAACGCATCAAACGACGGGTACGTAGAAATGAACTTGGGGTCCGTCGGGAACGGCGGACTCTGCTGCTGATGGGGCAATACGGCGCCGCCGTCGTCAGAGACCGCAGTCATGCCGGTCGGTTTGTTGGCGGCATAATCGACCTCAGCCACCAGCCACTTAAAGAACGGAAAGACCTCGGCAAAACTGTAAAACCCATTAAGGTCGGTAACCGTGGTCTGATACATAGACCCGTCCCTGAACCGGATATTGACGGTCCTGTTGACAAGCCCGGCCTCGCCGGCGTCCCTGAACCCGTTCTCGTTCGCATCCCAGAAGATAGAACCCTGAAGCGTCCCGAACCACCGGAAGGACAGCACATTGCCGAGATTCTGGTCAGCCCCGTTCACGGTAATCGTGTTGAAGCCAAAGAGCGCATCGAGCGGCTTGTCCCAGGTAACCAGCTGGTAGGTGCCGTCGGGAACGCCATTGAGGGTAAATGCACCCTCCTCGCCGCACGGAACAGCCATGAGGCCCTTTCCGGCCGGAGCGGCAAGGTCATTGAGGCCTACCCAGCACTGAGGAACCGGGGCTCCTGCAAAGAAGCCCTGATTAAAGGGCGGGCGGCCGAAATGATTGAACCGGTTCACACCGGTTACATTATAGACAGGCCCCGGGGGTGGTGTTGTCGCCCACGTCAGCTCTGCAGGGAATACAAAGCCGATGAAGACATGATAGAACCCGGTTCCAAAACCTTCTATGAATTTAGGCGGCTCGTTTGCCCTGACCCAGGCATCCACACCAGGAGTGCCCTCGATCGTAGCGGTCTGGACATATGATGCTGAATTGCACGCCGTTGTCCCGCAGTAGGGAACGGTGCGGACCCCATATTTGCCCGGGACAAGGTTCTTTATGAAAAGCTCACCAACCACCGTACACTTCTTGATTTCAGTCAGATTCACCAGGGGATTCGCAACCGCGGCTGCATAGGCATCAACCTCAGCCTGGGTACAGGTCCTCAGACCGGCCGAGCCGGGAACAGGCTGATTTGGATCATTATCGGTATAGAGCGTTCCCAGCGGGTTGCCGAAGGCATCCACAGACATCTGGCCCGCGATATCAAAGAGCAGGACCTCTGAGCCGCCGATCCCTGGCTCCCCGGCATCAGGGATATTGTTGATCGGGCTGTGGTCTTTGAAGACCAGCACTGATATCTGGGCGGTCGGCAGGGGATGCTGGTGCACCTGGACAGTCACACTGGACTGGCCGGCAGCAATCTGGCTGCCGCCGATACTGTAGCCGGAATTCGGCAACACAGAAATATAATACGGCTTCGCAGGATCGTATGCCGGGCAATTGGCCACAGATATCGTCGCCGCATTGGAATCACCTGTACAGACGACCGGGGCGTGGCTGTTATGGATAACGAGACCAATACTGTCCGGGACCCGGACACCTGGCGTCTTCTGGGTCGTATTGTCAACTTCGAGCAGCCAGCGGTAGGTAATTCCTGCCGCTCCGCAGGTATTCAATGGATTGCATCCCTCAACAGTGAGAGCAATGTCCGCGTCTGCCGCCTGAGGCAGGGCCACGATTGATATAACGGCAAAGATTGCCATGAAGCAGAAACTCAGAAACGTCATGGCATCCGGTCTCATCCTGCTTTTTCCCTCATATGGGCAAAATCTATACATAGTGCCTCCTGAATGTCCCGATGCTGGGGTTAATGGTCTTGGTAGTATGCATATACGTCTTCAGATCCACGTTCCGCAACTACTGGAGAATTATCTGGTCAAAGGCGACCATCGCGGTCCCGCTGATCGTAACAGTCCCCTGAATCGCCGTCGTCACCGGAGAAAGGGGTGCCGGGGGGTTCCAGGCTGCGTCGTATCCGCCATGTACGGTTATCAAATTGCCGTCAGGCGAAAAATCAAACGTCAGGGTAGCATCGGTAACCCCGAGAGAACTAACGTACAGGTCTACCGGATACCATGCAGTATACGCCTCGGTCACCGACGCACTATAGCAATAGGGAGTGAGGAAGCTGATGGTTTCGATGCAGCGGACTCGTGCGGCAGCATCACCGCAGGGGACCTCAGCTGCCAGGGACACGGAACTCAGGACTGCGACCAGAACCACGGCCAGAACGCATACAGATAATCTCTTCATTTCTACTTTCCTCCTATAAATTAAGATCATTACCCTGTAACTCCCGGACAGCAAACAAAGGGAGTCTGTCATTATAAAATTTATTTAATAAACTCTATTTTATAGAAAATTGCCCTGTAAGCCCATAAGGCGACGCGTTTTTTCCTGTAAGTTTATTCCTGATTTTTGTAAGGCATTACTGACAAGCACCCGAAAACCGGGATGAAAAGAGGAAATTCTGGAAATAATCATCGATCCACAGGACATTTATTTATTCTCTCGCGGAATAATCCCCATGTCAACCGAAATCCCCTCGGCCTCTTTTTCGACCGGGGATTTCGGGGGATCAGAAAGCGGCGCTAATACCAGACGGGGAGGCCTTCAGTCCTGATGACGAGCCACGTACTCCGTTCTTTTTCCAGGTGGAATTTCATCTGGACAGGCTTTGCCGCATCCCCGGCGACATAGACTCCCTCCTGGTCATGTCCCGATCCTATTCCGGCCGTGACCCTCACCTCAACAAAGACCGTGGCTGCCTCTTTTTTTATGTCGATGCCCCGTATGGAATAATCGACCTTGATGGTATCCGCGTTCGCAAACAAACGGGTCACCCCCTCCTTCAGAAAAAGATACGACAGGCCGTGTTCATCAGTATAGTTAAAGGATACCCTGGCCATCACCTCATCAATTTTTTCGGCCTCAATAGCCTTCGCCCCTTCTTTGAAGAGCTTCCGGATCCTGCTTTCGTCCGAGGGCCAGAGCAGATAAAAAAGCAGCGGACCGGCAACGATCAGAACCAGCAGTATCATCATGCGTTTACTCATGTAACCTCCAGGACCGATTCCCGTATGACCCCAAGCAGCCAGGAAAGCTCCTCACGGCTGATGCTCAGCGGCGGCATCACGACGATGACATTCCCCAGCGGACGGATGAGCAGACCTTTTTCGCGGGCCTTAAGGGCCACCTGCCATCCCATCTTCTCCTCCCAGGCATAGGGCTCTTTCGTCTTTTTGTCCCTGACCAGTTCAACGCCGGCCATCAGGCCCCGGTACCTGACATCGCCGACATGGTCCAGCCCGGCCATGGCACCGAGCCACTCCCCGAGCAGTTCAATCTTCGGGGGCAGTCCTTCGATCACCCTTTCCCGCTCGAATATATCAAGGCAGGCAAGGGCTGCAGCACATCCCAGTGGATTTCCGGTGTAAGAATGACCGTGAAAAAAGGTCTTGAGGTCACGAAAATCCCCGAGAAAGGCGGAATAAACCTCTTCAGAGGCGACGGTTGCTGCCAGCGGCAGGTAGCCCCCGGTCAGCCCCTTTGAGATACAGACAATATCCGGGACAACGTCTTCATGCTCGCAGGCGAACATCGCACCTGTCCTGCCAAACCCCGTTGCTACCTCATCCGCAATCATCAGCACATTATATCTTGTCGCCAGATCCCTCACCCCCCTGAGATATCCCGGCGGCGAGACGATCATGCCACCAGCAGCCTGAACCAGGGGCTCGATAATGACCGCGGCGACCTCCTGATGATGGCGGACCAGCAGCTCTTCCATCACCTGAAGACAGGCAAGCCCGCACCCGGAGTGCGATCTTCCGAGTTCGCAGCGGTAACAGTACGGCGAGGGGGCCCTGAACGTCTTGAACAGAAGCGGACCGAAGACCCCATGAAAGATATCGACACCTCCGACGCTGACCGCACCAATGGTATCTCCGTGATACGCATTGTTCAGCGAGAGGAAGCTATTCTTCTCCTTCGCCCCCTTCTGCCTCCAGTACTGAAAGGCCATTTTCAGGGCAACCTCGACAGCCGTGGAGCCGTTGTCTGAATAGAAGACCCTTGTAGGGGCAGGTCTCTGTGCCTGCCCGCCAGACGGCAAGCGCAGAGAATCGCCCCTGCCGCACAGGGACCGCTGTACAATTTTGACCAGCCGTTCAGCCAGCTGAATCGCGGGAACATTGCTCAGGCCCAGCAGGGTTGAGTGCGCCACCTTGTCGAGCTGGGTCCTGATTGCATCGTTGAGCTCCTTTTTGCGATGGCCATGAATATTCACCCAGAGAGACGACACACCGTCGAGATACCGCCTGCCGTTGACATCCGTCAAAAAGCAGCCTTCACCCTCCTCGATGATAAGGGGACGACCTTCTGCCCATTCCTTCATCTGTGTAAAAGGATGCCAGATATATTTTTTGTCGGCCTCTTCGAAATCCCGGCTGCTCTTCATACCATACTTATACCACAAAAAATCCCTCCCAACCCCCCTTTGGCAAGGAGGCCTGCCTGTCCGGCAGCCAGAGGCGAGGGGAGCTTTTCAGAGAATGGGAAAATTTCAGATGCACGTCTCTTCAATCTTTGAGGACCTCTTATGAGTGTTTGACTTCAGGCTTGTTCGTATGACGGATATAAAAAGCGAGTCCCGGAAGACTCCCCACAAAAGTCGAAAAAAACCATGCAAGCGAAAGTGAAGTGGCGGCCTCGGACCTGACGCCTATAAGGCCGAAGAGCAGGACAAAGGTCCCTTCCCTCACCCCGATCCCGGAGATCGAAATCGGGAGTGTCGTTATGGTGATCACGATCGGCAGAAAAACAAACATCATCGAAAACGGTATATGCTCTCCCATGGCGGAAGAAAGCAGGGCCACCGCAGAAAAACCCATGATCTGTATGACTGCCGAGATAAGGACGGCCTTCAGGACGATCATCTTCTTGTCCCTGAAGGTCATGAAGTATTCGTAGAACTCGGAAACAACATTGAATCTCCTGCCCAACTGCAGTCCAAAAAAGAGAAGACTGCCCACCACAAAGGCCGCAAAAAACAGCGGCATCACCCATATATAGGGACTGCCTCCGATCAGGCCAAAGGCAAAGGGGAACCCCATCATCCCCAGCAGGATGAGGGCAACATACCCAAGGTATCTGTCCATAAATATCGAGGCAACGGTCAGGCTCAGCTTCTTCGCATCCTTGTTGAGGTAATACGCCTTGACCGCGTCGCCGCCGATCACTCCGGGGAGAAAACTGCTGAAAAAAGATCCAATCATATAGAGGGAGAAAAGCCTCCTGAGCGTAAACCTCTCGGGCAGGAGGAGCTTCCAGCGGACGGTGGCACCCAGCAGAGATGCTATATACAGAAGACTGGCTGCCAGAAAGGCCGTCGGACCGATCTTCCGTATCGTGAGGGCAACCTGACTGAGATCAGTCTTCGAGAAGACAAGATAGAGCGACCCGGCGCTGACCAGAAGCTTCAGTGCAAAGAGCGCATACTTATTTATCTTCACTGTCTGTCCCCGGGACGATCATCGCCCCTGCCGAGGACCTTTCTGAGAACATAGATCGGCTTATTCTGCGACTCATGATAGATCCTGACCATCATCTCGCCGAGCAGCCCCATCCCGATGAACTGGACACCGACGATAATCATGAGTACCCCCAGCAGGAGCAGTGGCCTGCCGCCGATATCCTTTCCGGAGAAGATTTTCTCAAACGTGAGATAGCACGAGATCAGAAATCCCGTCATCCCGCTCAGAAGACCGACAGGCCCGAAAAATTGGAGGGGTTTGGTCGAGAAACCGAGCAGAAATTTGACCGTGATGAGATCAAGGACTACCCTGATCGTCCGTGATATCCCGTATTTTGATTTCCCGCGAAGCCGCGGGTGATGGGTTGTCTCGATCTCGGTTATCCTGACGCCGTACCACTTGGCAACCGCAGGGATGAAGCGGTGCATCTCCCCGTAGAGGCTGATGTTCTTGATCACCTCTCTCCGGTAGGCCTTCAGCGAGCAGCCATAGTCATGCAGGGGGACGCCGGTCACCCTGCTGATCAGCCAGTTTGCAATCATGGAGGGAAGCCGGCGCGAAACAAACGGGTCCTGCCGCCGCCGCCGCCATCCGCTGACGATATCATGATCCTTCATGAGAGAGAGCAGTTTCGGGATATCCTGCGGGTCGTTCTGGAGATCTCCATCCATCGTGATGATGACGTCGCCCTCTGCATAGTCAAAACCGGCTGCAAAGGCCGCTGTCTGGCCGAAGTTGCGCCTGAAGCTCAGGGCGATCAGACGCGGGTCCTTCTCCCTGATCTGCTCGATAAGGCCCATCGTGCCGTCGGTACTGCCGTCATCCACAAAGACGATTTCGTAATCCGGAACAGAGGCGACCAGGGCCTGTTTCAGCCTTTCATAGAGCTCCTGAATATTTTCTTCCTCATTATAGAGCGGAACAACGACAGAGACCTTCATCAGTATAACTCCTCAGTATCAGGTTGAAAACCATTAAAATGATAGCACTTAAAGACATTATATTTCACCCTGCTCCTGAGGCGGTCTGTGACCGTCACCTCCTGTTTCTCGCAACGGTCAAAGGCCTTCGCGAAATACGCGGAAACCGCCTCCATAGACTCCTTGTCCTTTCGGCCGGTGAACAGGACATTCTGGCCGACAGCATTTTCGAGCCCGGGCCAGAGGTCATACTGGTTCATGCGCCGGTTGAGCCGGAGGCAATAGGTGACGGGGTTCCCCTCCATGTAAAAGGCGAGGAGACTCGAGGCCTGATACGCGTCTGTCATCACCACCACGGGCCCTTCTGCCGCCATCTCCTTATGAATGCCACTCATCTCCCGCCCGAGTTCCTTCCAGCCGGATATCTTTTTCAGGGGGTGTTTGGCTGCCGGTATCGGGATGTGCTGCGGGAAATGGGCAAGCACCGTGACCAGCCCCGCGCCTATCAGGGCAGCCCGGATAAAGTGTCGCTGTCTGTTCGTCGCTGAAGCCCAGTTCTGCATATAATGGACCGCGAAGGCGATAAACCCTGTGGCATAGGCTGCCAGAGCCCAGTTCCCCTGCACCTTTCCCTGAATGCTCTTCAGTCCGAAAAACAGGAGCGTCGGTGCAGCAAACCAGAACAGGAACGAACCCTTTCTGTCTCGACGCAGCCTGAAGAGGGCTATCAGGATCATGAAAAAGAGCACGGGGGTCACCAGGCCGATCTGGGACCCCAGATATTCGGCGAAGTCCTTCAGGGAGATCCGAAGACCGTCGTGCAGATGCGCCTGGCCCGCGGTATGCCGGAAGGTGACCCAGGCGTGAGAGGCGTTCCAGAGGATTACCGGACTGAAGATGAGAAGTCCGATGACAACCGAAAGATACGGTCCCGGCCGCCTCAACAGCCCCCGCGCATCGCGGTCAGCCGCCATGAACAGCAGCCCGGAGACATAGAACAGGGCGATCAGATGTTTCGCCAGCATGCCGAATCCGATTGACAGGCCCAACAGAACCCAGTACCGCAGGGGCCCCTTCCCGCCTGCAGGATCCTGCTCCGCAGTGAAGGCCCGCCAGAAGAGAAGGAGCGAGAGGATCCAGAAAAGGATAAAGGGCGAGTCGATCGTCATGAACACACCGAATACGGAATAGAGGGGGACTATCTGGACCAGGATCGCAGCCACCAGGCCTGTCCTTTCATCATACATGTCCCTGCCCAGTCTGAAGAGCAGGAGACTGCTGACGGCAGAGAAGATGATCGCAAAGAAGCGCACCCCGAACTCGGTATTGCCGAAGAGGTGGGTGCCGGCATAAATAATGGAGGCAATCAGCGGACCCTTTGAATAGTAACCCCAGTCAGGCCTCCGGGACCACTCCCAGTAATGCGCCTCGTCCGGCAGCAGCTCGAACGGACCGGTAATAACATGGTAGACCCTGAAGAGACTCAGCACGAGCAGGACCATCCAGAGGGCCCCGGTGTAGGATCGCTCGTGGTATATCCTCACTGCCCAGCGGTAGAGAAAGAGAACGAAACCTGCTGTTGCAGCCCCGAGCATCATGCCGGCCAGGACGTCCCCGGGATAGTGGACCCCGACATAGACCCGGGAAAACGCGACCAGTGATGCAATGCACAGGAGCGCTGCATTCAGGG
The DNA here is from genome assembly GCA_964499365.1 of uncultured Thermodesulfovibrio sp. GTDB lineage: Bacteria > Nitrospirota > Thermodesulfovibrionia > Thermodesulfovibrionales > UBA6898 > PALSA-1316. The sequence goes on along the minus strand of CAZCKU010000015.1, from coordinate 25,298 downwards.
CATACCGCCTGAGAGGCCAGAATATGCAGGCGAAGGCAAAGGAATTCAGTGCATGATTTGACGGCATCGAGAATGATCTGCCGCAGCCGACCAGCAGGTTCACCCCTTCGAGTGCATTGCAGGGCCTCGTCCTTTCGAAGATATGTTTGAGGACATTCCCCCCTCCGTCCGCAGCGCCGATCGCCGCAACCGAGAGCAGGAGATACGGCAGTATCTTCTTTTTTTCCCGGGCCGCGGCCCATACAAGGAAAGGCAGGCAGAGGAGCAGACCCCTGTTTGACATGAAGGGCATGAGACTGTCGAACACACTGTTTTGAAGTCCCCGGTTGATAAGAAAAAAGAAAGAGACGTCCAGGGCGTCAAGGCTCATCAAGAATATCTCTCACCGTCTGCCGCAGCCCGCTGATGCTGAAGGGTTTTTCTATGAAATGATGGGACCGGTCTGTATGAATCGTTCCGCTCATCAGGAGTACCCTGACGGAAGGAGACCCCTCCCTGACCCGCTGGATAACACCTTCAACCGTCTCTTCAACCAGGTGAATGTCGGTGATAAGAAGGTCAAAAGGTGCCTCGCACAGGACGGTGCCAAGCTCCGTCATGTTGGTTGCGCTGAACACACGGTATCCAACCTTCATCAGGGCGCGCTGAACTGCAGTAAGTATCAGGGCCTCATCATCCACAACCAAAATCTTCCGCGAGATGTTCTTGTCTGCCATATGCCGGATCGGCATTACCGTTTCGTCCTGTCCTCAGCCGTCCAGCGGCTGAGGCTTTCCTGGATGAAGCCGACGATCTTTTCATGCTCCTCAGTCCCGCGCCCGGAGATCTGCAGCGGCTCCCCAAAGCTGATATGAACTGTCTTTGACGGGTCTATCGGGCCGAACTCCTTGATATGCCTGCCGTTTCCCCAGGCGTCCGTCTTCAGGGCGATCGGGATAACCGGGACCCCGGCCCGTGCCGCCAGCTTCACCCCAAGCGTATTGAAATCTTCAGGGTTGAACCCTGCGGTCCGGGTGCTCTGGGGAAAAACAATAATTGAAATTCCTGCCTTCAGCTTCTCCATCCCCCGATCCATAACAATCCTGAGGTCTTCCCGCGGGTTCGTCCTTCCCACAACAATAGGGTCCCGGGACCGCATGACCGGGCCGAAGACCGGCATCGTTATCAGGCTTGCCTTAACAATAAACGTCGTATGCTGGACCGGCTCGATGACGCAGGGCAGGACCATCGTCTCGAGCGTACTCATATGGTTGCCGATGAAAACAACGGGGCCCGGAACCTTGCGCATATTATCCATGCCGGTCAATTCAAAACGCACACCGACATTCTCAAGCGCCGCCATCACCTCCCGGCTGCTCTCAGCCCATTCCCGGTCGCCATAGAAACCGTTGAGCGCCCTCCTGCCGTTGCGTCTGACGATCAGATAAAGCTGCAGATAGAAGGTGATTTTCGGGCTGAAAAAGATCTTTGACAGAAATGACCGTTTCCGGTCAGGGTCGGTTATGTAGGTATCATGCTCAGCAACCGGCATGAGACTCAGGTGATGGCCCAGGTCCTGATACTGTCGACCATGGCCTCGACCGTCGCCTCTTCCGGCATGATCGACACCTTCAGGCCTGCCTTCTCGACCGCCCTGGCGGTTACCGGTCCGATAACGGCTATTGCCACACGGTTCAGGAGTTCGTCCGCATCAGACCCCATGATCTCGCGGAAGTTGTGGAAGGTCGCTGCGCTTGTGAACGTAACAACCGTAACCCTGCCCTCCTCCAGAAACCGTCTCAGCCTCTTGCCGTGATAGTCGGGTTTGACCGCGCGATAGGCAACCGGCATATCGATGATCCCGCCCAGTTCGCGCACCTTGTCCGGGAATATGTCCCGCGCCTTCTCAGCCCTCGGCAGCAGAAATCGCATACCCTTCAGCAACGTGCCCGCATCAAGCGGCAAACTGCCAGCTGCACGGGAGGGATCCTGCCCCTGGACCCCTGCCCCTTGCCCCTGCATCTTCATAATCGCCTCGATCAGGCCCTCGGCGCGGAACTCTTCCGGCATCAGGTCGACCCTGAGCCCGAACTGCCGGATGGCCCGCGCGGTCTTAGGCCCTATCGCACAAATCCTGATGCCCCGGAGTTCCCGGATATCGATATCCCGCTCGATCATCCTCGCAAAAAAATACTTGACGCCATTGGCACTGGTAAAGATCAGCCAGTCATAGGTCTGGACCCTGTCAAGACTGGCATCAATATCAGTCCAGGTATCCGGAGGCACGATTTCGACCGTCGAAAACTGGATTACCTCCGCCCCGAGGTCCTCAAGAATATCGAACCCCTCCATATGCTCCCGGGTCACCAGTATCCGCTGGCCGAACATCGGCTTTTTCTCGTACCAGTTCAACTCCTGCCGCAGGTTCACCACATCCCCGATGACCATGACTGCAGGGGGTTTAATCTCGTTTTCCCTGACTTCGGCCCCGATATCCTTCAGCGTGCTCACCAGGGTCCGCTGGTCGGAGCGCGTCCCCCAGCGGATCACCGCAACCGGCGTATCAGGCCGCCTGCCATGCTCGATCAGTTTTGCGGTCAGGGTATCGATATTCTTGACCGCCATCAGAAAGACCAGGGTCCCGACGCCGGTCGCGAGTCTTGCCCAGTCGATCGAGGACTCTTCCTTGGTCGTATCCTCATAGCCGGGAATAACCGCAAAGGACGAGGAATAGAGACGATGGGTCAGCGGTATCCCGGCGTAGGCAGGCGCGGCAACGGATGAACTGACTCCCGGAACGACCTCAAACGGAATTCCGGCCTGCACCAGGACCTGGGCCTCTTCGCCGCCCCTGCCGAAGATAAAGGGGTCTCCGCCCTTCAAACGGCAGACGACCTTCCCCTCCCTGGCCTTGGCAACGATCGCCGCGTTGATTTCGTCCTGTGTCATCGTGTGATGACCGCCCCGTTTGCCCGCATAAATAAACTCGGCGTCGTGCCGGATATAGTTCAGGATCTGTGCATTGAGGTGAAAGTCATAAATCACGGCCTCGGCCTTCTGAAGACACCGGAGCCCCTTGACCGTCAGCAGGCCGATGTCCCCGGGACCGGCACCGACTAGATAGACAATACCGCGTGAGTTTTCCATAGGGTATTCATTGTAACATATCCCGGAACCGTTATTTGACTCAACAATGCCTTGTGTGCCATAATTATGCCGAAGTTACTGGAGTATGTTTTTGTATCTCAGCCGCACTATGTTCTGCTGTTGTGTGTCTTGTGACATTACCTCCTTCAACTTCCAAAATACCATGCAATGAAAGGGGGAATGTCCCTCTGACACACAGATAAGCCAAGTCAGCGCACAGTACCAGGCGTAGCCGGCGGGTCCATGGGGGATTCCGCCTCCTGTATTTCTCCGGGGATGCTTTCGACAGCATCAGACCTTTCTGCGGATATACCGGATATAAAATAATGAGCAGCAGAACAAAAGGAGAAAGCAAGCATGGCAAAGAATATCTATGTAGGAAACCTTTCCTACTCGGTTACCGAGGAAGACCTGCGGGAGGCATTCGAGAAGATTGGTGAGGTTCAGTCCATCAGGCTAATCAAGGACAATGCCACCGGCCGGTCGAAGGGTTTCGGATTCGTCGAGATGACAGCAGATGAGGATGCCGATAAGGCTATTGCAGCCCTCAACGGCACTATGTTTATGGACAGAGCTATCAACGTCAGCGAGGCACGGCCTCAGACCAGCAGGCCCCGGCCCGGTGGTGGTGGTGGCGGCGGAATGCGTCGGCCTGGCGGCGGTGGTGGCGCCGGCGGTAAATCCTTTGGCAACAAGGGTGGAAAAGGAACTGGCAGGTGGAGATAAGAGTTGAAGGGAACGAAATAGAAAAGGCATTAAAAGCCCTCAAGAAGAAGATCCAGAGGGACGGGCTCATGGGCGACCTGAAGAAGAGGCGCTATTATGAGAAGCCGTCAGTCAAGATGAAGACGAAGCAGCGGCAGGCTGCAAAGCGCAGAAGCAAGAGCATGCGCAGAAGCAGCCCGTAGCAGCGCGCCTCACACCGCATTGCTATTCAGGCGTGGCCTGTCATAAACTGACGAGCCACGCCTGATTTATTTCCGGGGGACAACCGCGGCTCAACCGTGGATGCTTTTCCCTTCTCCCTTGCCCCCCTCTGCCTCTGCAACATAGTACGTAACGCGTGTCCTCGGACTCAGGTACTCATAGATTTCCGGCGAAAGCTGCCCGGGCTTCAGACTTTCCTCGATCCGTACTTTCGGCTCGTCCGTCATATCATAGATAATCGCCTCTTTCTTGGGCACCTCCGCGTTGTACAGCAGCAGACTCGGATGAAGCGGGTTGCGGGGATTGACTGATATCACCATGCCGGTGACGCCGTTGGAAAGACGCACAATCGTCCCGGGGGGATACACCCCGAGGCATTGAATAAAGAGCGCAAGGAGGTCCCGGTCGAACAGCTCCTTCTGAACGCTGAACATATAGGCCAGGGCCTCATGGGGCGTCATGGAATCCTCGGGATTAAAATGGTTGCAGTGGTTGTCATAGACATTGACGATCGCCACAATCCGGGCAAGAAGCGATATCGATCTGCTGTCCAGTCCGGAGGGGAACCCCCTGCCGTCACTTCTTTCGTGGTGTTCGAAGACAACGCTCATCGCCCCCGGCGGCACGATCCCGAGCTTCGAGAGGATATCTATCCCGTACCGGGGGTGGAGCTGATAAAACTTCTGCTCCGCCCTGGTGAGCGGCGCGGCCTTGTGAAGAATGCTCTTGGGGATGCGCGACTTCCCGATATCATGGAACAGGGCACCGAGTCCGAGTATGCGGAGCTGTTCTGCATCAAGGCCGTATTCCCTGCCGAGCATCATGGAGAGGACCGAGACATTGAGCGAATGGAAAAATACATTTTCCTTCCCGAACTTGGTATTCATCAGCTGCACCGCGGACTCCTTGTCCGGCATAAGGGAGACCACGATGCTCTGCATCAGCCGGTCGGACTCTTCAAAGGCCTCCCGGGAGCCTGATTCAATGTCCTTCATGACATTCTTGACAGCGTCCAGACTCTTCTGAAATCGGCGTTCGCATTGCTCGTCCCTGACCCGCCTTGCCTTGAGCCGTTCGATGCGCTCCTTCTTGATCTCCCACATCTTTTTCGAGTCGTCGCTCTCCGGCTCAGGAGACGAAGGCGCTGCAGGCCTCCGGGGCTCTACCTGCTGCAGGGACAGGGGGAGGACGTCACTCTTTTCAGGGATGCAGATGACCGAGGGAAGCCGCAGCTCACGCAGGACCTTCAGCTGCTCGGGGCTCGTGATCTTGAAACTCCCGAACAGAAAGGGGTGCTCGAACCACTTGAGGTCGAGCCGGATAAATACCCCCTCGCGGAGCTGGTCGATGGTTACTTTATATTCAGGCATTCACGATTCAGCAGTCTATCAGATACATACCCCATGACAGAATTGTACACAAAATCTCCGGTTATTCATAGGTGTTCTTTTAGTTCTTTACCGGAACTGGCTGGTATGATATCATTTCCATGAAGGCAGGCATGGCAGGGCACCTGCTTTCCTATAGCATCACGGACAGTAAACGATATACGAAATATACACGGAGGTCTATCCGCAATGGCGCAGGAAATCAAGAAAGACAGAAAACCCATGCTCGGCGAGATCCTGGTGCAGCACGGGATCATCACCTCGAACATGCTGAAGAATGCGCTGAGGAGGCAGTCCCAGGTAGGTGGACAGATCGGCACGATCCTTATTGAGATGGGCTATATCACCACCGATCTCCTCCTTGAGTTCCTCAGCAGTCAGTTCGGGGTCCCCTCGGTAAATCTCTTCAAGATAGACCTCACCCCGGAAGTGCTGAAGGCCCTGCCCCTGGACAAGATTAAAGAATACAAGGTGCTGCCGATAGAGATCGGCAACCGATACACGATCGCCATGGTGAACCCGAACGACCATATCGCGATACAGAACATAGAATTTATCCTCGGCAAAAGCATCCAGCCGGTCATCGTGTCATCCTCCCAGATGGACATCGCACTGAAGAGCCTGGAGAGGGGAGTGACTGAAGGCCTGAAAGGGCATACCCTCGAGAAGAGTCAGCCGGCGGCATCCGGAGACAGTGCTGCTGACATACGAACACTGCTGAAGCGTCTCACCGAGACAAAAGCGAGCGATATCCAGCTGACAGCCGGGGTCCCTCCAAGCCTGAAGATGAGCACCGAACTCAGAAGAATGAACATGCCCCCTCTCACCCCGGTCGACATGGCGAATTATGCAAAGGCCCTCCTGACCGAGGACCAGCAAAAAAGTTTTCAGCTGGCCAATGATCTTGATTTCGCTTTTACGGATATTGACTACGGCAGATTCAGGGTAAATATCTACAAGCAGCGGAGTTCGGTATCCATAACCCTGAGGGGCATTCCGGACCACATACCCGGCTTGAGCGAGCTGGGCCTTCCCGAGGACCTTGAAAAATTTGCGCTGAGACACCAGGGCCTCATCCTGGTAACCGGCCCTGCCGGTCATGGGAAGTCAACGACCCTGGCAGCGCTGGTGAACGTCATCAATACGAAAAGGAAATGCAATATCGTCACCCTTGAGGACCCGATCGAATATCTGCACAAGCACAAGAACTCCAATGTCAACCAGCGGGAAATCGGCATCGACACCGCCTCGTTTCATGAGGGCCTCAGACACATCTTCAGACAGGACCCCGATGTCATCGTCATCGGCGAGATGCGAGACCCGATAAGCTTCAAGATCGCGCTGCAGGCGGCGGAGAGCGGCCACCTGGTGCTGAGCACCCTCCACGCCCGCAATGCCACATCCACCATTGAACGGGTTATCGACATGTTCCCTGCGGAGCAGCAGCTCCAGATAAGGAGCCAGCTGGCCGAGTCGCTCCTGCTGGTACTGTCGCAGCGGCTCGTCATGAACAAGGAGCGGACGGGTCCGGTCCTGGCCTATGAAAAGATGGTGAACAGCTTCAAGATAAAGACGTTCATCCGCGACGGCAAGACCCACCAGATACGCTCCCAGATGCAGCTGCCCGGGGATGAATATTCATCGATCGATGTAAGTCTGGCACGGCTCTGCCTGGAAGGCCGGATAGCAGTTGAGGAAGGCCTCAAGCATGCCGACAACCAGCAGTTCTACCAGGACACGGTCAAAAGCAGAGGCATCAGATAAACAGCAGCCGGCGGCTGCAGTTCACAAGCCCAGGGCATTGATCACCGCATTGACCAGCGTCTGTATCTGGAACGGCTTCTGTATGCATTCGACGATCCCGGCCCCCGCAAGATCGTCTTCCTCGGCGCCAAGGGGATAGCCGGTCAGCGCAATGATCTTGATGCCGGGATCCTTCTCCCTGATCATCCTGCTGAGTTCGATACCCCCCATAACCGGCATGACCAGGTCCGTGATAACGACTTTTATCGTATCGTGAAGGTTCTCAAAAAGGGCAAGGGCGTCCTTGCCGTTCGTTGCGGTCACGATCGTAAAGTTCAGCCTGCCGAGGCTTCTCACCACAAGGTTCCGCACCGTCTCGTTATCCTCCACAACCAGAATGGTTTCGGATTGTCCCTTGGGCATCTCCGCTTCCACTGCGGTTTCTGCAGGTGTCTGCCCCGGGCCCGAGGCCGGAAGATAGATCGAAAAGGTACTCCCCTCCCCGATCTCGGTCCTCACATCGAGGAAACCGTCATGCTGTTTGACGATGCCGTATACCTGGGAAAGACCGAGGCCTGTCCCTTTGCCGGGTTCCTTTGTCGTGAAAAAGGGCTCAAACATATGCGAGAAGACCGCGGGAGTCATCCCGGTACCGGTATCTGAAACCTTCAGGAGGACCCATACCCCCTCCTGCATCTCGGGGACAGGGGGTTTTTCCGCATGCCGCACCGTCATCAGCGACAGTCCAAAGCGAAGCTCACCACCTTCCGGCATGGCATCGCGCGCATTCACCGCCAGATTTGCGAGCACCTGCTGGATCTTTGTCGGGTCGGCCGAAACAAAATATTCACCAGGCTCGCAATCAACCGTAATCCGGACATGCTCAGGAATCGTTCTCTTGATGAATTTGGTGAAGTCCCTCAAAAACCCCAGCAGTTCCACCGGCTTCATTTCACTGATCGACTTTCTGCTGAAATCCAGGATCTGGCGTATCAGATGTGCAGCCCGCAGACCATTGTTGAATATGGCCTCGACCATCTGCCTGTTCTCCGGAACCAGTCTGTCCTCAGAAAGCATAATCTCCGAAAGGCCGATGATGCCGGTAAGAATATTATTGAAGTCATGGGCGATCCCCGCTGCAAGCTGTCCGACGGCCGCAAGCCGTTCCTGTGCAAATATCCGCTCGTTGAGATGCTCGAGCTCGGCCGTGCGCTCTTTCACCCGCTCCTCAAGCCCCTCCTGGGTCCTGATCAGCTCCTCCTCGATCCTTTTGCGCTCCCGGACCTCCTCCAGGGCCTGGTCCCTCATGGCGCGGTAGTCGCGTATCCGGGTCGTAAGGTCGGTGACATCCTGTATTGCAAAAAGGGCGTGGAACCCCGTGTCCTCAGCGGCCTGAATGGAGGTTATCACCGTATGCTGTATCCGCTGGTTCTTGGGGGAAAGCCTTGAGGGGATAATATTGTTATGGAGTTGCGACGAAAAGATCGTGGGGGGACCGCCCTCGAAAATATCCAGGAGCCTGCTTGCGTAGCGCGGCGCCCTCAGGTGCGGGAAGAAACTGTCAATCGGCTTGCCGACGATCGCGTCCCTTTGTATTCCTGACCAGTCCTCGAGGCAGGCATTCCAGAATAGAACGACAAAATCCCTTCTCAGGAGAAAGACCCCGACAGGGACATGGTCAAGGATGCCGTAATTCCCTGCTGCTACCGTGAAGTCGTTCAAATATTTAGACGTATAGATCCCGATCGATGACCGAAATCAGCGTGCCGAACGATCCGGCTTCAAAGATCAGGATTATATCCCCTTCAATATAGAATTTTTCGATCCTGAAATGTGTATGCGCCAGCAGCACCGTCACGTCGGCGTACAGGTCATCCGTCAGCAGCAGGTTCTCGATGTTATCTTCCATGTAGGCCGGGAGGGAATAGTTGATATGCTGCTTGAGGACGTTCGAGATTGAACCCATAACGCCATTGATCACAATGTTGCCTACCTCGCTTAACGTCCCAACCCTTACGGCATCGAGATCGGCCGTTTCAGGCTCACCACTCACCAGGACCGATACGAGCTTCGAGGCGCTGTCTGGAGGAAAAACGAGTGCAGCAGTTCCGGTAAAGGGTCCCTTGAACCCCAGCTTGACTGCAGAGACCCTGTCCTGGCTCAGGCCCTCCATCTCGGCCTTCAGTTCATTGCGTGTCAGTATCTGTATAAATGGCACCTGCAGGCTGATATGACACTGCAGCATATCGCTGAGCACCCCTGCCGCCTTGCCGACCCCGATATTGATCAGCTCTTTCAGGGCATCTATCTCTTCCGGCCTCAGATTCACTGCCCGCGCTCCTTACCGGGGGCCAGGGCCTGATTCACCCGGCTCAGCAGCTCATCCTCTTTGGGGGGTTTATGGATCACGGCAAACGCCCCGAGGTCAAGGCACTGTTTATATACGCTCTCCTGGATATCGGCGGTGATGATGATCACCGGAGGCTCTGCGCCAAGCTGCCGTATCGCACCGAGGATCTTTACCCCGTCCATCCCCGGCATGATGATATCCAGGAGGATCAGATCGTAGGTGCCGGAGGACGCCATCTGGAGACCCTTCATGCCGTCAGCCGCCTCAAATATCTCATGGTTCTCGGATTTCAGGATCGTGCGTATCTTTCCGCGCATGTAGGACGAGTCATCGATAATCAGGATTGATGCCATGTGTTTTCACCTCTGCTGTCGGATAAACATAATCTTAAGACAGGCCGGGATACCGATAAGGCCTAAAGTAAAATCTACACTATAACGATATTTTTTGCAACGTACGCATGGAACAGCCCGTGCCGGAGCCTGAAGCAGAGACCCGCGGAAACATCCGGCCGGATACTGCACCAGGGTCAACCCGCAATACCGGAGGCTTGCAGGCAAGCCGGGACGCGAGCCTGCCTTTCGGATACAGAGACAAAACTCTTGTTCAGCAGAGGGATGGGATCAGACGAGGGCCGGGTCGAGGACACAGCCCGTATCACCAGACTGCGCGGATAGAAAAAGCCTACTCTTCGTTGTCAAACCCCGGACAGTTCTCGGCAAAATTCGCAAAAGACTTGGGCAGTGTATTCGAGGGCAACTCCTGCTTCAGTTTCCCGACAGGGGAAATACACTTCACCTTATTGGTCTTGGTGCGGACAAGGTTGAAACAATCTAGACAGGTTCTCTTCTCCATTGCGCTCCTTTAATATTTTGATGCTCTATTATACATCAAAGAGACCCGCCCGACAAATGCATTCTTTGACTTATAAGGAACCGCCAGCCGAGAGGCACAAATTCATAGTATGTTCACAGTTCGGTGATATGCTTTTGCAGAAAATGGCGCTAAATATTTTTTGAATTGTACCATCGGAGGTATCAATGAGCTGCCCCTATTTTGAAGAAGGATATGTTGGGAGTTGTGGAGCATCGGAAAGTACACTCATCCCGAGCATCGAGAGGATGGAGACCTTCTGCTTTAAACCGGGTTACCGGCTCTGCCCGGTGCTCGCCGAATGCCTTTTCGAGGACGACCTCGAAAAAACTGTATGCAGCGCAGGGGCCGGCTAGAGGGTATTCAGAAATGCCAGGACATTGGAGAGATCCTCGTCAGAGAAAAAAACAAACGACGGCATATTCGTAAACGGGTGGCGCATCTGGCGGACAATATTCTCCGGGGTTGCGGGCCTCTTGCTCACCGGCAGAAGCGGGTTCTTCAAAATCCCCCTGAGACTCGGACCTACAAAGTAATCAGACCTGTCAACATAGTGACAGGTAGAGCATTTCTGCATAAACAGCGTTCTTCCCGCAGTAATGCTGTCGCTGTCTGTTTTCAGCGTTATCCTGACCGGGGCTGTTTCCGGCGCACTCTGCCGCGCCCCCTGCTGTACTTCCTGTGTGCAGGAGGTAAGCAGCAGTCCGATCAGGAGGGATACGAGTACTGCGGCACAATATTGAGCTGCATATTTCTTCATTCTAGTAGAAGTATACCAAAAACACCCGGGAATTTGGCAGATTTTGTCTTAACCCTGGAAACACGTCCTGCTGCAGGATAACGCCACCGCGAAGCCTTGCGTCATCCTCCCGGATGCCGCAACAGGAAATAACGTTACTCCCTGACAGGGGGTATTCCCCTGAATGCGTCCATCGCCTCCTTCTCGGTCTCATCCGGTGCGCTCCGGTATTTCCGGGAGCAGTGAATAACCACAAGCCTTTTCACCCCTGCCTTTCGCGCGATCGACCCGGCCATGCCTGCGGTGAGATGATTGCGTTCTGCGGCGCGGGCACGGTCCCTGTCGAGAAAATAGGCCTCACAGTACAGGGTGTCCGCCCCCCTGACAAGTTCGATGATCTTTCCGATATTGCACTCCTCCGGAGAGACATCGGTAATGTACGAGATCTTCTGACCCGGTGTAATTTCAGCTATATGCATGAGTTCCGAGAGCCTGAATTCCCTGTCCCCGACCCTCAGGAGCGTTTCCGGCCCGGCTTTGCGGCGGATCAGCTTCTTCAGGTCGCCCAGCCAGGGGCCCACCGGCAGGCCTATACGCTTCAATGCCGCCTTGTTGATATTGAGGTGATAGTCCTCCTCAAGGGCAAATCCGAGACAGGGTGTGCCGTGCGTGAGCCGGGCCGCCTTCACGGTAAAGGGAGGGTCCTGAAGGACGATCCCGTCGAACGGCCGGGGCTCGCGGTCCTCTCTCCTGAATCTCCTTCCCGCGGTGAACTCAGCATGCTGAACGAGGTGCTGGCCGACAGCATACACCTCTATGGCCAGGGGATACTGATCGATCACGTTCCAGGTATAGCCGCTGAGTTTCCCCTCAACACAGCCGATGATATTTTCCGGACCGTATACCCTCAGGGGAATAGGCCGCAGCAGCAGGGCCCGCAGCAGCGTGTCGAAGCCGATAAAGTGGTCAACATGCGTATGGGTCACAAAGACATCGGTGATCTTCTGGAGATCGCCTGCGGCAAGACGGCCAAGCTCCCCCGCATCAAAGAGAAAGGCCCGCCGTTCGCGGAGCATCCTCGCAAAGACACAGGGATCTTCAAAGCGGTCATTCACCGCTCTGTGGTGGAACGTCGGTTTCATGGGTATAACAGATGTACGCCGCGGGGTCCTTTCTTTGCACCTGAAAGCATTTCAGGCAGCAAGGAACTGACCCCATGCCATGCCCGGTCACTCTTTCTTTGTCTCCGGTCCCTTGTCGTTTTCGGGGGCCTTATTTTCGCTCTTCTTCTGGCTCCTGCCGGCAAAATGTGCCCGTGCCGGCCTCCAGTTGAACGTTGCGGTTCTCAGCGCTCCGCCAAGGACATCCTGCAGCCCGATCGCAACCATACAGGCAAGTATGCCCGCGATAATGGCATAATCGAGGACAACATAGGCCCTGACCAGCATTTCAGCGTATGGCTCATAAAACTGGACAAGGTATTTGGGAAATTCATAGAGAAGCAGGTATGCCACCACCACCCCGGCGGCGATTATTACCATCGGGGGGGCCTTGCAATACGCTTGCGAAGACTTCCCGGGCAGTATGCCCTCCGAGCCGATTCTGACCTTCTCGCCAGTCGAAAAATTCCAGTAACTGCCTTTGGGGACCTTCTCTCCCCCTGCGTAGCTTAAACGTACCATGTTCCTTTCCTCCTTCTGTTATTTATTCTCCATGGTTTCATGATACCGGACTGAGGGGAACAATATAATTGGCAATTGTTCCTATTTTTCGGGAAAAGATGTCGTACGCGGCCTGTTGTATCAGGGCATCACTGATACCGTGCAGCCCGTTCTTCCGGAGAGGGTGCCTCAGGCGACCGGGCCATTGATATACGGCAGAATTGCAGTATCCATCCCCTCTGTCCGTCATCAGGGGCGCCCGAACGGGCCATCTGTCAGTGAAGACTGATTGACATTACCGGAATCCGGCGTACAATAAAGTACAACAGGAGATGATATCCCGGATCGCGTCTCCTGGAAAGATCCCGGCGGTATTTATAGCCATACAACGTCCCTTCAGGGCCACAGCCCCGGGGAACCAGGAAAGGAGATGCTCATGAAGAAGGTTATTATGGCAGTATTCGTACTCATCGGTATCGCAGCCGCGTTGCCCGGCCTGTCTGCAGCAGCCGAGGGCAGGAATGTTGCAAAAATAGAGGTGGCGGGAGATGTTCTGAAGGAGATCGTCCTTATCCCGGAAAAGGGAATTCCCCCAGCCCTGCTCCGCAATGCCAGCGGGATTGCGATAATACCTGATGTGATCAAGGCAGGGTTCATTCTCGGTGGCAGGTATGGCACCGGGGTCCTCCTGGTGAGGGACAAGGAAGGACACTGGAGCAACCCCTCTTTTGTTTCGATTACCGGCGGAAGCATCGGCTGGCAGATCGGGGTCGAGTCGATCGATATCGTCCTGGTGTTCAAGAATGAAAAAACGATCAATCGCATCCTGACCGGCAAATTCACCATAGGTGCTGACGCAAGCGTTGCAGCAGGGCCTGTCGGACGCGGCGGTCAGGCCGCAACGGACATCGAGCTCAAGTCGGAGATCTATTCCTATTCGCGCAGCAGGGGCCTTTTTGCAGGGCTTTCCCTGGAGGGTGCAGCGCTTCTCATCGATGAAGATGCCAACAGCAACGTATACGGGAAGGAAGGAATACTTGCGCGGGATATCTTTGAAGGCAAAGAGCTGAAGGCGCCTGCAGCCGCAGAGAGACTGCGGAAGATGCTGGCTGAATACACAGACAGGGAAGCGGAAAAATAACCGGCAGCCTGCAGGGCTGCCGCCTCCTCTGCAATTCCTTCAGCGTCTTAACCGCCTGACGGCCCGTTCTCGCTCGCCCGGCACTCTGCGATTACCTCTTCGGGTATCATCCGCAGCGCCAACATGACCAGTGCCGGCACGACTACCAGATCATCGAGATGTCCGAGGACAGGGATAAAGTCAGGGATTATATCGAAGGGAAGCAGGAGATATCCGACCGCAAGGCCGAGCAGACATTTCGCGGTTTTTGGGGTCCGGGTGTCTCTGCTAACGCGTTTATACACCCTGATTTCACGCTTGATCTGCACGCCGAATGACTTCAGCCCTGCAAACATTGCGATCCCATTGAATGCCGTTTCTGCAGACACTTCCGCATAATCATCTTGATCATTATGCTTCGTGGCGACCAAAAATAACAAATACTGTCGCCCTGTGGCTGCGAAGCGCAACCTGATTTCTGCGTCAGCTGGATCGTCCCGGTCGGGCCATCGGCCTTTATCCCGCCGGTTGCCTTCAGACCCGTGGCAGATGAATTTTTCGTCTGCTTTCAGGTACAATTGCAGGAAATTATACGGAGGGAATACAAATGAAAATGAGTTTCGCATCCATACCGCTTATCGCCCTGCTTCTCGTGTCCACCGGCATGCGTTCGGCAGAAGCAATCCCGGGGCTGCCGTCGGTAACCCTGTCGTCTGCCTCAGGAAAGGGGACGATCACCCTCACCACAAATCAGCCGGAGTCATGTTTCTTCCTGTCCGCTCCGACAAACTCTGAAAGTGCATCGCAAATCGTACTCAACAAGTTTGCGGTCGAGACCAGGACGCTGCTTGAATCGGAGGTCCCCGAGCAGGACCCTAATCACGATTTCCCCTTCGGACTGGTCGAGTTCTCGGTTATCTGCGAGCCGCCGGCTCCAACAGCTATCGCAAATATCGTTGCGCCGACCGACCCGCTGACCGTGGACGTCACCATGACCTTCAGCGACATCGGGGATATGGCAAAGTATGACTTGCGCAAATACGGGCCGACCCCGGACAACGAGGCACCGCACTGGTACGATTTCGGATGGAACGGCCAGACCGGTATTGTGAGCAGAAACGGCAATGCCGTGACCATGCGCTATGTCGACAATCAGCGCGGGGACGATATTCTCGGCTTCGAGGACTATATCATCATTGACCAGATAGGGCCGACGCCTGTCATGACCGTACCGACGCTGAATGAGTGGGGCATGATACTCTTTATGCTCCTTGCCGGAGCAGGCTCGCTCTTCTTCCTCAGGAGGAACAGACGCTCGGCAGACTGATCGCGGACCTATCCGATCACCGCAGGAGGCGGACGATTTTTTGATATCGTCCGCCTCTTTTTTGACTTCTCAGGCTGTAGCTTATGACACAGGAACTGAACTGAAGGGATGAGAGGCGTAATTACGCGGGACGGTTGCCGCGCGGTTTGTTAAGCTTCCGGATCCTGCTGCCCTGACGCGGGGCTTTACCTTCGATATCCATCAGTATTGCGTAATAGTATCCCAATTTCTTTGACAGCGGATTTTTTCTTTTATTATTGACCGCCTTGCCGTAGGAGTTGATCATGCGCTGTAAATCCTTCTTGAGGGAGGCCACGTCGAAACGATCGACCATGCTTTCCTTCTTTGCCCTGAGGTAGCTGTCAATTCTTCTTTGCAGCGTATATTCCCGGGGTGACAGGCTGTCGGCTGCATGCCCGGCGGCATCGTTTTTCGGTGCCCGTGCCGGCTTGTCGAATTTCTTGTCCATACGCTCTATGTTACTCCTCTGAATCAAATTACGCCACAACGTCCGATTCGGCAACACCTTCCGGCAACGGTTCGGGGACCCCGGGGGGATGAAGAGAGGGTCAAATCCAGACGGTGAGAGGACCTGGACGCCGTGGAAACAGAATTGAAATGTGAGTATAATATACTCCTGTAGCAGGGTGAACAGGGCAGGACTCAATGCTGCAGACCGGCAGGAAACCTGACAGAAGCGCTGCCGAGGTCGTCATTGTTGGAATGTGAGGCCTGCCTTCTTACCGAAGGCAGTTTGTTTCGTTAATGAAACCGGCTTGTTTCATCATTGAACCCTATTCCACGAAGGGGGCGGCACAGTGAAGTTCAGAAGAAGCCCGATAATCTGCCTGTTGTTCGTGTCACTGCTATGTTCTGTCCCGCCCGCCCATGCAATCTCGGAAGAAGAGCAGGCATTTCTTGAGATGTATTTCAAGCCTGACGAGCTGGAGATCTCGACCCGGAGAGCCCTTTCATTAATAAAAGCCCCTGCGATTGCCACGGTGGTTACGGACAGGGAAATACACGCTATGGGAGCAAGGACGCTGATGGATGTTCTCAAGCTTGTTCCCGGGATGGGCATCGCAATAACCGACCAGGGATTTTTCAGGTTAGAGGTGCGAGGAACGGTCACCGGACAGTCTGAAAAGGTCCTCATCATGATCGACGGACATGGCCTGAACAGAAACATTGCAGCGAGCTCATTTCCTTTTTTTCTTGATTATCTCAGTGTCGAAAACATAAAGAAAATTGAGATTGTCAGAGGCCCTGGTTCCGCGCTGTACGGTACGAACGCATTTGTCGCGGTGATAAACATTATCACCAAGCGTGCAGAGGACCTGGAAGGTGCTGAGGTTTCGGTCTCTGGAGGAAGCTTTGGCACACGGAAATACAATCTTCTTGCGGGAAAGACTTTTCATAACGGGCTGAAGATTTCGGGCAGCTTCGACTACCTGAAGACACACGGACCTGACCTGCTCATACAAAGCGACCGGCTGTCAGGGACCCCGTTCACCAATGCACCGGGCAGGGCCGATAGCCGGTTTGAGGGGACCGGTTTGTTTCTTGAGGCTTCCTATAAGGATTTTACTTACCGGGGCCAGTATCTGACCAACGACAGGGGGGCATACCTTGGCCTTGGGTATGCACTGACGGATTATCATTCCATCACCTCGGATAATTTCTGGCAGGAACTGAGCTATCGTCATTCCTTCAACGAGAGATTCTCGTCAAGGATAAAATTATATTACGACTATTTCAAGCAGGACTGGCTTGTGAAAGTCTTTCCGGACGGATTTGCCGGCTCTTTCCCCCATGGAATGATCGGCGGGCCGAAGGCCAAGGACAGGACGATAGGCGGCGAGATTGAGCTGGATTACCGTATTTCTGATGCGCATCATCTGCTTGCGGGCATTGCGTACGAGGCGCTGAAGCAATATGAGGTGAAGGCCATCTCGAATTATAATCCGAACACCGGTGCGTTCCTGGGGTCTGTTCAGGATATATCGTCATGGGGCAACTGGAACAGGAATGCCCGGAGGTATATATTCGCGGCCTATCTTCAGGATGAGTGGAACCTCAAAGAGAACCTGAGCCTCACCGCCGGGATACGGTACGACCATTACAGTGATTTCGGCCATACAACAAATCCGAGGGTTGGCATCGTCTGGAGGTTTCTTGAAAATGCAGACCTGAAGCTGCTTTACGGACAGGCATTCAGGGCCCCCAACTTCACCGAGTTGTACACTGTCAACAACCCTGCGATCAGGGGAAACCCTGATCTTGCCCCTGAAAGAATCAGGACGTATGAGGCGGGTATCGGCTGCACGTATGCGGAGCGGTTCAGGATCGACCTGAACTATTTCCATAACAACATCGATGACCTGATCCTTCGCGATCCTGCCACGTCACCGGCGACCTATGCAAACCTGGGGAGAGCAGAAATCGACGGCGTCGAGGCAGTGCTCTCCGGGAGGTACTCTCCTGACAACTACTGGAAGATCTCCTATTCCTGGCAGGACCCGAGGGACTCTCAAACCGGTGAGAGGCTGGCCTTCGTCCCGGGTCACCGGGCAAGTGCCAGCGTGAATTATGGTTTGTCGAAATATCTGGTGTCACACCTTGATGTCTTATGGACCGGTCCGCGCCCGAGGCCCCGGGGAGATACAAGGGATGCTGTGGCCGCATACACGACAGTGGATCTGACTCTGACCGTGAGAAACATTTACAAAACCCTTGAGATCCAGGCGGCAATTCATAATCTGTTTAACGAAAAATACGAGGACCCGGATCTGTCGGGTGCAGCGCAGTTCATTCCCCATGATTTCCCGAGAGAAGGCATTTCTGCGCTGTTACGGGTCAGCTATAAATTCTGACATTGTTTCTTCCCTGCTGACGCTGTCAGCGGTAACGATATGCCCGCGCGGTGCGTAAACATAACCGGGACGCCAAGAAAAAAGGGCGAGTCGACTGCCCTCGCCCTTCCTGAATCCCGCTGCTTCCCCAAACTACGGCCGTGCAGTCCTCCCTCTGCGAAGATGATAGGCAGATAGCAGACCTGCAAGCAGGGCAAAGACAATCATCCCCCATTCGGACAGGCTCGGCACCGAGGTCAAGCCGGTTATGCCTCTGCCCGGCCCCCCTTGGTCAACGATGATGCCGTCCACTCCCGTATCGTCCCCCTGCTGTCCGTCTGTCAGGTGCAGGGTAATCGAGCTGCTGCTGTTGAGCGTCACCGTGCCGAAGGTGTACCACGCTGTCGTTGCAGCATTTCCCGGCGTCGTCGGTCCGTACTTGCGGTATGTTGCGGCCCCGATATCTCCGGGGAAGGTGATCGTTACGTCAGCTGCAGCGCAGTTGAGCGTGAATTCCACAAGGCCGTAAGGATAATCAAACAATGGATCATTTCCCGCCTGAGCCTCGGTCTGTACGGCCCAGGCAGTAAACCCGCAGCCCGGGCTGCTCGTTTCGATAGTGATGTTGCCGTTGCCAGTGGCAGCCGCGATGGTAACGCTGTTGCTCAGTACGGCATGTGCTGCATTACCGCTGCTGCCGTCAAAATCAGTATCCCCGGCATAGGTTGCCGTCAGCGTGCGCGAGCCTGCTGTTGTGAGGGACAGACTGCACGAACCTGCCGCCACGGTTCCGGTACAGCTATTCACCCCGTCTGTAACTGTCACACTGCCGGTCGGCGTACCGATTCCCGCGGGGTTGAGCGTTACGGCATAGGATATCGTTACTGCCTGGCCCACAACAGATGGGTCTGGCGTATCGGCTGTTATCGTTGTGGCTGTCCCGGCCTTTGCGATTGTGATGCTCTGTGTTTGTGAGGCTGCATTGAAGTTTGTCGTAGCAGCCCCATCAGCCTGAACAACGCAGGTGCCTGGCCCGGTGGAGCTGAACGTAGCGCCGCCTACCCATGCGCACGGACCGCTCACATAGCTATAGGTCAATATACTGCTGTCGGTGTTGGTCGTCGAAGCGCCGACCGTGAAGTTGCCTCCCAGATAGGCCGGGGTCGGGGCCGTGCCGAAGGTGATCACCGGCACAGCCTTCCCAATGATAATGCTCTGTGTCTGTGAGGCTGCATTGAAATTTGTCGTAGCGGCCCCATCAGCCTGAACAACGCAGGTACCTGGCCCGGTGGAGCTGAACGTAGCCCCGCTCACCCATGCACACGGGCCACTCACGTAGCTATAGGTCAATATACTGCTGTCGGTGTTGGTCGTCGATGCGCTGACGGTGAAGTTGCCTCCCAGGTAGGCCGGCGTCGGGGCGGCGCCAAAGGTTATTGTCGGAGTACTTTTGAGAGGCAAAGAGGAATCGGCAATGGTCCATCTCGAAAAGCTGGCGATCCCCGTCCTGGTCACCGAGTTGTTTGCGGCACTCAGCGTGCCCCCCTGATCTGTCCAGTTGACGCCACCGTCGGTCGACCGGTACAGCCTGAAATTATTCTCTGTCAGAGAGTTCAATTCCGCATCATGGTAGTTGAAGACCAGTGTGGCATTGAGGGCAGCATTATTGGTCGGCGCAATATCGTAATACCTGAGGATAGAAAAGTTCCCGCCACCGGTCTGCTGGGCATGACCGCGGGTAATGGTGGTGCTCCCCATGTCGGCGGCAGTGGTGATTCTAGCGCCGAGTCCGGCCACGTCCTGGGCGAAGATATTGCTCAATGCCCTGGTGGTAGCAATGGTGCCTGAGGCGCCGAAGGCCCTGCCGCTCCCTTCCACAAGAAAGGAGGTGCTGCCGATGGTGACGGCCTGGCCGCTGAGATCGAGATTCTTCTCCAGAACGAGATTGCCGTTTACCGTGAGGGCTGAACTTAACGTCGGGGCAGCGGTGGACGATATGAGCAGATTGCCGGTTGTGGGGGAACCGCTGATGGCCGCTTCATTGCCGAGCGCCCATTTATAAAGGCCGACGTTACTGGTCGCCGTCGGCACGGCACCTTTGGACCAGTTGCCCGCATCAGCCCAGCTGGCACTGTCAGCTCCGATCCAGGTTGTGAACGCATCCGACGCAACCCGGTCCGTAGCGGCGTCCATGTTGGTCAAAGTACCGTTGTTGGCGTTGCTGGAAAGATCATACGCCGTGTTGCCGTCGATTTCGTCCAAACGGTAGTACGCAGCAAGCCCCGCCTCATTGCCAACCAGGGTCTTGGCCATGCTCTCGCGCAGTTGCGCGGCGGTCCGGGCGACGGTCCAGACGCGCACTTCATCGATCTGACCGGAGAAGAACGTGGTACCGTTCCTGGCCCCAATCAAAAGAGGCGTCCCCGAGTCGGTCACCCCATTGGCCCAGGCAGCGCTCTGGGAGAGATTGCCATTTATGTATATTTTTACCGTGCTGCCGTCATAGGTCGCCGCAATATGGCTCCAAACCCCTGGTGTCAAAGCGGTGGTCGAGGTAGTGGCATTCCAGTCGCTCCAGTTATTCCCGTAGAGCAGGGAGACTTTATTGTCGGAGAATATTTCCAGGCTATACCCCTCATTCGAAGATGTATGAACAAACTTCGAGACGGCTGCCAACCATGCCCCGCCCGTCGGCTTGACCCAGGCTTCGACAGTAAAGGGCTGGGTGCCGTTGCGTTGCACACTGGCGGAGTTGCCGCAATCCACGTAATCGTCGGTCCAGTCAAAATCGAGTCCGTTTCTACTGTCGGCAAAAGCGCCGGATGCCACCCAGGTATAGCCACCGGACAAGACACCACCATAGGTACCGGCTATCTGATTGTCAGAAAGCCCAGCTCCCGAGCCGTTGGACATTTTGTAGTAGGAGAGCAGCCCGGCTTCGCTGCCGGCAAGCTCCTTGTACATATTGCCCTTTATCTCGGCTTCCGTCCGCTCGCTGCTCCAGATGCGCGCTTCGTCCATCTTTATGTTCGCATAGGTCGTGTTCCCGTAATCCGTCGCCAGGCTTAACACTTCCGTTCCGGTCAGGGCGTATGCATCAGTGAGGCTGGTGGTTACGTACAATTTGCCGTTGACGTACATTTTGAGCGTTGAACTGTTTATGGTAACGGCAACGTGGTACCAGACATTGGGATTGGCAGTGACGCCGCTACTCTGGGTTATGGCGTTATTGTCGTCGCCGGTGTTCGGCGCGCAAAAGATGCCGATAATACCATTATTCAGGTATGGCATCACCCGTCTATTGTTTGTGCCGGAGATAGAGCGCAGATCAGCGAGATACTGGGTGGCGACCTGGGTAGCAACCGGCGAGAACCAGAACTCCATGGTCATGGTGCTGTTGGTATTGCCGCTATTCATTGTTGCGCTGGCATAGCCGTCAGTGCCGTTGAATTTCACGGCGTAGCCGCCGTTATCGGCAAAAACGGCAGAAGCAAACGATACAACCAGAACAAAAGCCCATAAAAATGATTTCATGTCATCCCTCAGCCTTCCAGAATTATTACGAGATTATTTAACCGAATCGTATCATCACAATGCAGTGGACACAAATAATCGGCACAATTTTGAAGATTGTACATCATCATATACAGGAAGTATACATCAAAATGTACCTGTGCAGGTTCCCCGCCAGGAACGCCTCAAATGGTCAACGATCGCTTCGGACCTGGCATTGCTGGTGGATGGTTTGACACCCATACCTGTGCCAACCCTGAGCGAAACCGGAGTGATTCTGCGGAAGCGGGTCTGTTTACCCTTTGAAGAGGCAGAGAAGGGTAATGGGATAGGACCCGTATATCCTTGGCCGGCTCAAACCGGGCTGCCCTGCCATGAAAGACAGGAGTTATCTGAAGATCAGGCAGCTCCTTTTTTGTTGCAAGTGCCGGTTGACTTCAAAATAGAAACGAGCTAGCATGAAGACAGAATGTAGGTGAAGGAACCAGCCAAATGCAAAATACTTGCTCGAAAGCCGGGGCGATTACCTCGAAGGCAAAGACAAGCCTCCTTCCTGTTCTTGTGCTGTTTTTCAATGTATGTATAAATCAGGGGCTGTGTTTACCGACCCCAGCCTGCGCTGAGCAGAGTTTCTGGGACTTCGGTAATCCTTATTACGCTGTTAACCCTGCCACTCTGAACCCACCCTATCCAGGCAATACAGGCAGCATTGCTCAGGGAGATCTGCTCATTCTGATGATCGGCATGAAGCCGGCCACAGCCAATGGAGGTTCGGTTGCCACTCCCACCGGTTGGACACCCCTGGCCTCGCGTACAGCTGAGGGCGGATATGGTTCAACACTGGGCGTCGATACGGGAAATACCAACCTTTACACGTTCTATAAGGTGGCCGAAGGCACTGAGTCTGCTGCCGGTTCTCTTGCGGTGACCACAGCTGATTACGACGTTACGTGGGCAGTGATCTGGCGTTATATAAAGACCCTCGAAGCATGGGACGTTGCCGGCTCGACAGGAGCTGATACGTCAGCTGGAAATGTCTCCGTTCTGGTCGACTCCAGCGCAATAGATATTGCATATGGCGATAGTATTATCGGGGTCATGTGTGTACCGACTGACAATGCAGGGTTATCGAATGTAGGCTTCAGCCTTTCTGCGGCTGCCTTTGGTCCTGTCTATCAGGTCTACAACCCGCAGGTTTCCAGTTCAGGGGGAAATGATGTCGGTTCATTTATAGCACGGACAACGGTGACCTCAACAGCACCGGTCACAGGAAATCCTGCCATAACCGCGACGGCAGCCATCGGGACAAATGCGATGGGACCCGGCGTGTTCATACGAATAAGAGAGCTGAACCTCCCTCATACCCTGACAGTTAACAAGGCAGGCACTGGCAGCGGTTCGGTCACCGGGGGAGGGATTGACTGTGGAGATCTCTGCTCGCATATATACGAATACGGCACACAATTAGACTTGACGGCTGGAGCTGACAACTGCAGCTTTTTTAGCATTTGGGGAGATGCCTGCAACACGACTGCTACCATGTGTCATCTGGCCATGACTGCAGACAGGACTGTTGTCGCCAGATTTGAGAAGTATCCGCTGGTATGGACAACCTCAAAGGAATCTGGGTATGCCACAATCACGGAGGCCTACCGAAATACTGCGGGAGGGACAATCTATCTGCAGGCGCACAACTTTACGGAGGACCTGCTGCTGTCACTGCCTGCTGATGTGACTTTTGAGGCTGGTTATGACTGCAACTGCACGAACATAACCGGTTCAGCCTCAGTAAGAAGTCTCTCGATAACTGACGGCAGTGCCACAATAAGCAATGGAATATTTGTTATAGGGCAGTAAGACGCTTTTCGATGCGGGGAAGACCGGGGCAGACTGCCTGTCTGTGCCGAATGACCCATCAGCCAATAGATCCCGGGAGACGAAATGGATCAATCCGACAGGCTCCTGCAATGCTCCTGGGGAGCAACATGGGCTTCAACTAACACTCAGGCGGATAATAGGGAAAAGGCCTGGATTGTGTTGCCCAAAGCCCCGGGACTACCTGATTTTATCCCCGATATCATCATTAACGACAGCGCTATCAGCAATATTTGTCTCGACCACCCCGTTAGGCCCGGCAGATAAGATCCAGACTCCTCCTGCTCCATAAAAAGCAGCAGCATTTATTATATAGGCATTGCCCCAGGGATCCGGTGGAACTGCGGCCATGTAAGGGCCCTTCCATTCGGCGTAACATCCCGCCGGATGTGCAAAAGGTACTGATAAATTAAGTTTCGCAGTACTATCAAAACCCATGGCGGTAAAGCCCATTTTTGCATCGTCCAATGCACCGTCACCAAACAGTAGCGACACGTCGGTCACGCAATTAGGCATTTTTACCGGCCATGCTCCGACGTCCTTCCTGAAAACGATGATGGCGGTTGATATAGATTGTATGTCGGCCAGTGCCCTTACTTTTCTCGATTCATCGATCTCCTTAAAAATAATCGGGACCAGAATTCCGGCAAGCACAGCAATAATACCTGCAACGACCATTACCTCAATAAGTGTAAAACCGTCCTGCCCCTTACGCTTCATAATGCCTCCGTCACTTCTCAGCCATATGATAGCAGCAACATCTGACGCGTCATCGTGTAGCAATCTATATTTTCAAGTATAGCGCCGGAAATGACCTTTGTCAGCCAAAAGAAATCAGCCTTAAATCCGTCAACTTCTGCATTTTTCACGTTATCCGCTGCTCCATGGATTTTTCCGTAAAATCACGAGAGGGGGAGGCTTTGTCAGAAAACAAGCTGCTCTTGTTCAAAACCAGTTTTTCATCAGACCCGATTAGATCCATGAATGAATTACTAATAAGACCGTTAGTAAAGACACATACCTTGTCATTGCCCGACTTCGCGAGAATGACAACACAGGGGGTCTTACGTATGGCCCCCTTAGTATCGCGAGATGAATCCTGCCCTGTTCACGCCTGCAAAAAAATGCAAATAATCTCTGTGATACGCCGACGTTCCCGCGATCACGCTGCGTGTCTGCGCCTCCTGATGAAATACACCGAACCCAGTCCGGCAATGGCCGAAAAGACAATCATCCCCCATTCATTCATCGTGGGTACGGCCTTAGAAAAGGTCGGCAGTCCCTGACACGCTCCCGAAATGTTCACGAGCACCTGCTCCGGGAAACCGTTTCCGGCAACGCTGACGATACGCAACGTCAGAGGATTGTGCTGCGGAGCGGTTATCCACGGCACCAGTACAGGCGGTTGCGGTGTCACCGTCCCGACGGGCAGGCTGAAAGACACTCCATATATGACATTGCCGGCCCCGTCGGTGCCGAGGACCTGGTAGGCCTCCTCCCCCGTTCCGGTGTTGTCTCTATCGAACTCGACCGAAGATGTGTTGGTAACGTTAATTCCGCTGCAATCGAGGGTTGCCGCCATGGGAGCAGTCGTGAAATGCATCGCAAACGCTTCTGGACTGCCAAACCCGATAACCGCCAGAAATAAGGCAACCCCAATAATCGACTTTGTTTTCATTCCGCTCCCCCTATTTTTTTATTGAATTATATAGCATAGGGGTGTCTTTTTTGCAATGGAAAAGGACACGGATGTCAAGGCAAAATAGAAATGTCCGGTTTTCGGCAAAGTAGAAATGTCCGGTTA
>CAZCKU010000014.1:0-114155 GCA_964499365.1 uncultured Thermodesulfovibrio sp. | reverse complement strand
TGTTGCTGTCAGACCCGTTCACCGCCATGTAATAGGTCCCTGCCTCTGCTGCACTCACCGCCGCTGCCGCCAGCACCAGCATCAGCAGCAGGGCTGTTCCCCATATCGCTGCCTTCCTGAAATACTCTCCCCGTACCACTGCTCTTTCCTGTCCTGCTTCATACTTCCGCATCTCTGACCTCCTGAAGTTTTTCCCTGAGACAGGAAAAGAACTTTCAGGTCGTGATCATAGCACAGCCCACCGGAAAACTTGATTAAATAACGATTAAATCCCGATTAATTTACGTTCATCGATCAGGTGACTCTGAGGAGGGGAAAACAATAGTGGCACGAAATATTGTCATAGCAGCCAGCCAGATAAGCATGGGTGCGATGAAGGACGACATTACAATGCCCCAGGTGAGCACGGACTGAATTTCTGCACCTTTCATAATTTCCAGAAGCCAATCAAGCAAAACAATCAGCATATGCTGCGCAATGAAGAGAACTGCAGCCACAGAAAGCCGCTTAAAGAACAGCCTCGTCTCCTGCCGGACAAAGGTGATTGATGCTATAGGCAGGAGCAGAGCGGCATTCAGGACGTAAAGGGTTGTCCTGCTGTAGATCACGGTTTCTCCCACCACGTACCCGATGACACTGCCGTCTGTTATAACCTGCTGAGGGACATCAATCCAGACTGACAGTATAGAAAACATCACGCCCGAAAGCACTGCGAGCAGGGAGATGTACTCCTCAAGAAAGATGACCCCAAGCCAGAAGGATACAGAGGCAGAAACAGATACAATCAAAAACTGCCTGACAAATCTGCGCGAAAGCCCCCTTATTCCATTCACCCAGACTACCCAGAGCAGCACCACCGCCAGCGCAAACAGCCCCTGCCAGAGATAATCGTGTACCATTTCAAAAATATTGCTGAAATACTTCCCGATGAAGCCGATGATTCCTATCCTGGCGATGTTCAACAGGAATATGGCCAGCGTACCGATAATGATACCGGCAGCGCGGTAGGCGCGGGTATGACTGCGAAAGGCCATTACCCCGGCAACAAAGATCATCATGTAGTGCAGCGCCGTGCATTCGAGTACGATCTCCATCGGGAACCCTGCGAATTGAATCCCCGTGCCGGAACAGACGACCGGGACCGAAAAAAGTCCCCATACGGCTGTTATTGCCGAGGCGGTTAACTCCCTGAAGACCAGCATATATTCCGAGCCTGCTTCGGCAAGGCCCACAAACATGCCGACATACAAGACAAAGAGACCGGCGAAGCCCCATTCGAACGCTGCCGGATTCTTTTCGTCGCTTTTCACGCCGCAATTCCTTCTTGATAGATGTTCCGAAGCAGGCGAGCCGGTCTGTCAACAAGAAAACCGGTACGCCTTCTAAGGGTATTCCGCAGGGCCACCGGATACGCCGGCCGGCCAGGCAACGACCCCATTGGATCTGCTGCGCAGCCGGCCGGCATCCTGAATGAAGACCAGATCATCAGCCGACTCAGGCGCTCGTCTTTCCCCGTCTCCTCCGCCAGATCAACCCATAGGCGACAATCCCCGACATCACGCCGATGGATAGGGGTAGGTTGCCTGCAGGTACTGCAACTGCTCCGTCGTTGAGCGGGATCGTTACGGAGGCTGTAACGGTTGATCCCAAACTCGCGCCGATGGCCCCGCCGAGGGTCACGCTGAACGATTCATTTATCTCCGGTGCGCTGTCGTTGACGATCGTAATACTGAAGGTCTTGCTGGCAGCGTCTCCGTCCGCCCAGTTAAGCGTACCGCTGGTCAACGTGTAGTCGTCGGGCTGTATTGCCGAGCCGTTGCTGGTGGCGTAGTTCACCGATGCCGCGCCCGAACTCCCTCCCGTTCGCGTCACCGATATCGTCACTGTCCCGGCCGCCTCATCCACCTGATATGAAGATGTGCCGAGCTGGACCGTGCCGGGTCCCGGGACATCATTATCCGTATTGCTCACAGACACATCGGATGTGTCAAGTCCAGCGTAGTTTAGATCGGATGATGTGGCTGCAGCAGTAACGACGGAGTAGGCAATATTGCCATCTACCAGTGCATCGTCAACTCCGGTTATGGTCACGGTCTGTGGTATATTCCAGTCACCGGCGGTAAACACGACTGACCCGGGAGAGACGGTCCCCTCTGTGGTATCTGAGCTGCTCAGCCCAATGGTGACATTCGCTGTCGGTACCGAGTCCAGTACGATGGTAAAAGTAGCCTGGCCTCCG
Organism: uncultured Thermodesulfovibrio sp.; assembly: GCA_964499365.1. GTDB lineage: Bacteria > Nitrospirota > Thermodesulfovibrionia > Thermodesulfovibrionales > UBA6898 > PALSA-1316. The sequence goes on along the minus strand of CAZCKU010000014.1, from coordinate 111,916 downwards.
GCCTCCGTCGTTGTCAAACCGGTGGTGGGGTTGACGGTGATTCCGGCCGGGGAACCTGCTGCCGGCCTAATTGAACCGACCACCGTAGCCATTACAGCAGTAGTTCCAGCGAGAGACCAGGAAGGATTTTGATTTCCATCCGCCAATACAGCCATCGAACCACCACCTGTCCAATACTGATTACCACCGTCCAATCTGTCCCAATGTTCTGTATAGCCGGCGGGTGGCGTCTGGCCAGTGATTCCACTATTACAGTCAATGGCAAAGAATATGTATCCACCATTAACAACCGTCACGTTGCCTCCAAATGAAGGGGTCGCAGTGTTCTGGGTAATAGCCGTAGCACCGGCAAAGGTAGTGGCGCCCTGTTCAACACCGTCAAAGGTGGCACAGAAAACTTCGGCAGCACTCCAGGTCTGGGTACCACCGGCGGTCAGGGCTATACTGATGGCATTGCCGGACATCGCATCAATCTGTGCCTCTTTCATAAAGTATATTGCCGCAACGCGCCTGTTTGCCAAATAACTCGCCTGTACGGCAAGTGTCTGACCTCCCAGCGAGGCAGCCCCGAGCGTTGCTGCTGTAGTATTGCTCTGCTCTCCGGTCATTTGACAAACTACCAGCCTGTTTGCATTTGAACCCGTTGAGGGAGTGAAAGTCCCTGTGATGGCAGTCGTCGTTGCGCCCGTAGTTCCACTGGCGGTAGGTGTAGATGGAAAATTCTGAAGCACTGATACTGCTGCCTGTGCATTGCCTGTCCATATCATTGTCTGAAGAACGACAAGGAAGGCAAATACAACCGCGGTGAAAGACTGAAGAAGCCGGACTCTCCCTGCGCACTCTGTTTTATCTATGTTGAGGTTTCCCATATATATCTCTCCTTGAAATAGGCATATGCGTGACGCGTCATCTCCGGCAAAGACAGAAGCGACATGCCACGTGACGTCAAACAGATGAGCCGCTATCATGCTGGCAGCAGTAGCCGCCAGAATTTCACGGATCAGTTCATATGAGTCTGAGAATCAGGAAAGAAGAGAAAGGGGTGGGGATTGACCTGAATGAAGTGTACTGTAACCGTCAAAAATATGAGGAATAGGCTCGGGTACCGCTATATAGACAGGGCCGCGCTGCTCATGCCCGCCATCATCCAAATCCTGGACAATATGCTGCATTTCGGTGTGTCCTTCCGAGATGATCTTCTTCCCCAGTGAGTTCCCGGCAGGCAGGCAGCGGAATTTCTTCACCATAACGTCTTCGGTCGTATCGATCTCGCCCTGCTCCGCTGCCCCGGCATCGTCAAAGACAAAGGAAAGGAGGCGGTCAAGGACTAACAAACGCAGAGACACTTCAGTGCGGGCCGCGGTGAGTCCGCCCAGAGGTGCCTTGTCGACACTCCCCATCAGAGGAGATACCGCATAGACAAGATAGACAAAAACCAGTATATATCTCAAGTAATGAAACATCTTCATATGTATCCTATATTATGTCAAAACACCAGAATTATGCCATATCACCCAACTGCACTGGCAGCGCCGGATTCATATACAGCATGTTCTGCCTTTACTAGCGGGACATTACACAAATTTTCAGTATGCTACAAAGCCTCTATTCTCCTTAAGCTAGCAAGGGAGATGCCTGAAAAATGGCGGTCCGTCACCGATCAGGTGTTTGGCTGCGTGTCCGGTCAGTTTCCCGGAGAAAATAAAGAGGCAGGGACGGAGTTCCTGTCCCTGCCTCTTTCATCACGATACTGCCGGGAGTCTCCGCCAGGCCGGGCAGCCTATCTTCCGCGATGCTCCTGACGGTGCTCCCGTCTGTCATCACGCCGGTCTTCTCTTCTGTTTTCACGCATCTCCCGGTGTCTGCCTTCTCTCCAGCGTTCGTCTCTGTCCCAGTGCCGGTTCTTTTCCCAACCGCGCCAGTTCCTGCGGAAATCACGGTAATCAATGCGGGGATGTTCCCGGTAGGCATGGCGGTAGTCGTGAGGCAAATCCGTCAGCACGCGAGGCAGCCGTGCCGGAGCAATATGGGCCCAGGGTCCATTATATCCCCGGCCCCTGTACCAGCGGCCTTCGTACGGGCGGTACCAGTAGCCGCCGTAGAAGACAATATCAATGTCTGCCTCAGGTGCAAAATAGGCATACGTTCCGGGAATAACCACAAGCTGAGGCGGGCCCCCGAATCTGAACGCGGGAAGATCCATACCGACAGAGACGCTCACCCCTGCTTCGCTCTGGACAGCAAATCCTGTCAGTCCGAGCATCAGGACCATCACCAGCAAACCAACAAACCGTCTTTTCTTCATAATACTGTCCTCCTTGTCGAATGTATGCAGCATCTGTTTCATCTTCTTCCTCCTTTATTCCGGGATTGGCTTCCTGTCTCTGTATATCGCATAGCCTGTGCCAGCTTTTCCGGCACCTGCAACCTGCTGCTGCCGTTCAATATTCACACTATATTCACAGTTGAAAGCCTGTATTTTTGCCCTTTTGGGACAGGTGCTTCTTTTTTGGGAAAGGCTGGAGGCAATACAAAAAAAAGCCTGCTTCGCATCAGGAAGCAGGCTTTTCAACAGGGCCAGTCTAGGGCCTATGTATTCAATGAGTCATCTACTGCAGCACCTCACTTCTGAGGCCGGACTTCAGAAAATCTCCGCTGAGGAGCATGAACTTCTTCTTGATGACCCTGATCTCTTCATCCACGAGCCACTTGTCGAGTATCCGGGTGACGGTCTCGCGCGTGATGCCGAGCATATTGGCAATGTCCTGATGGGTCAGCTTGATGTCCAGCATCAGGCCTTCACCGGTCCTTCTGCCGTGCTCCTGGGAGAGCATCATGAAAAGCATTCTGACCTTCTGAGCAGCATTATTCAGGCTCAGGATCTGCATCTTGTGCCACGACTCCCGAAGCCGCGAACACATGATCAGCAGCAGGTCCTCGACCACCTTCCCCTGGGAGTGCAGTATGGTATAAAAGTCCTTCTTCGAAATAATCGCCACGATAGAGTCTTCGGTCGCAACGACAGAGGCAGGCATCGTCAGGCTGTCGATCAGGGAAACTTCGCCAAAGAAGTCCCCCGCCTGATGCATGGCCAGGATCATCTCCTTTCCATCCTCGGTCGTCTGGAGAACCTTCACCTTTCCCGCAAGGATAATATACATTACCTGATTGGTGTTCTCTTCATAGAGTATCACCTCATGCTTCCTGTATCTCTTTATTGCGATATTGTCCCGTATCTGCCGCAACTCCCCGTCCGTAAGCGCGGAAAACAGCCGGATATTCCGAAGGAGGCCGAAGATATTCATTTTGTCATCTTTTGTCATGGTCGCACCCGCTCTCTGTTTGTATCGGTGGTTATTCTGTATCCCGGTGCTGTCCCGCCGGGTTCTTTCCGTTGTCATTCGTCATCTGAAAGTTCAATCCGCGGCATATACATTCATCAGCGTTTTCCATATGCCTCCGCCTGCCTCCCAGGTAATACTCCTTCCGGTCTCCCGTACAATCCTCTCCTCCATCGGCCACGGCCACAGAGGCTGAGGAGTGAGCGTCCCGTCCTGATACCGCAGGAGCGCCATCGCACCGATGTCGGCACCGCCTTCACCCTGCCCCTTCAGTGCAGCCGGTACCATCAGATACGCCCCCTTGCCGTAGGTAAGGGTATCATACGAGGGGGTGATGTTCTTGTCGCCTGCCTTGTTCAGTACATTGCCGCTGTACTGCGTCGCTACTCCATAAAAATTGTTGTAGGTACTTGTCAGGCTGGAGCTGGTGACAGCGCTGATTCCGCTGGTGCCGGTGAGATAGGAATTGTTCGTCACCAGGGCATACGCCCCCGCGCCTTGCGTCTTAGTCATCGCATTGGTGCTCATACCGCTCAGGGTATTGTTCCGTACGATCCATCCTGAACCTTTTTCTGCACCGATATTCACGATGCCCGCCTGGGCATCTATGAAGACGTTGTTCAGGAACTCCCAGTCGGAGACCGAATACGTTCCGTCCGACTCCCCAAACGCCGCGTATCCCACTTTCGGCCCGCCCATGACGACGTTGCCGTACCACCGGTTGTGCGAGGTATCAAAATACAGACCCTCTCCGAATATCGCAAACTGGTAGCCTACATCACTGCAGCCTGCCGGCATCTCCGATACGTCAAACACGTTGTTCTCCCACAGGTCGTAACTGCCGCCATAGTCAGCCCCTGCTGCACAGGGTCCGCCGCCGCCGGTGTGGCCATAGTATTTCACGTAATTTCTTCTGAATATGTTATGGTTCGCCCCGCCGAAGCTCACGATACCGTATCTGCCTGCCCTGTTCGTGCCGTTGGTCTGTGAGGCTATGCAGTCCTCTATCAGGACTGAACTTGAGTTCCAGACCAGGAAGAGATGATAGTTCCCCACCCCTGCACTATAGGCAGAAAGCCTTCTGAGGTTAATATGGTGTGATCCGCCGCTGACTTTTACCACATCCCCCACGGCATTTTTAAACACGATGCCTTCCACGGTTACATAGCTCCTGCCCACTATCTTCAGCGTCTCCCTCGTCCCCTGCCCGTCCACGATCACTGCACCGTCGTTCACCGCCCTGATCGCTATCACGCCAGCTGCCGTGCCGGATATTGTCACGTTCAGAGACTGTCTATATGTTCCGTCTTTAATGAAAAGCGTATCGCCTGCCTTCATCACACCCATAGCCTTTGTAAACGTCAGAAACGGCGCAGTCGCGGTCCCGCTGTTCCTGTCGGACCCGTTCACCGCCATATAGTATGCTGCCGCATTCTGCGAGACCACGGCTGCATTACCGGCAGCCGGGGCTGCCACGCTGCCGGTAGCCGCAACACTGGGGGCTGCCGGCTTCCCATCGTCAGGGGGCAATGCTGCATAGTACCCTCCACAGGTCAGAAAAAGCATTAATATACAGAGCCCTCCGAGCAGAAAACGTGCGTTGCCCCATGCATTCATGGTGATCTCCTCATTATATTCAACATGGTTCAGGCCGCCGGAGAAAACCATCCCGGAGCCGCCAACCCGGTGCCCGCAGTCAGTCATCCTGAGCCACCGGATGCCGGCGCTGCAGCGCAGTCCGAAACCTGCCCTGCAGCCTCTGCCGGGCATAGAAATATGAGCGGTAAGCCTCGCGTCCCACCCTTGCGAGGAGCGAATAGCTTTTTGAGTATCTCCTGACCGCAACCTTTTCTCCGCCGAATTTCGGTTTAAAACTCCCGCTGCCGCACATATCGTATTGGGAGATCCCCATGCCCGCAGACCGCGTCATGATCGACCAGTGCAGCAGCTCATTCGGACAGAATCTATGGAACGCCTGCCAGGAGGCGCCGCCGAAGAAGAAGACATGGCGGTCATCATGGGGGAATATTCCCGAGGCGACCGTCTTGTCACCGTATTTCACCTGAAGCGCCATGAGGTGGTCAGGGGCCAGGTGGCCCAGCAGACTTCTTATCCGTTCGACCGGATATGTAGGCACAAGGCCCTGCTTTGCAAAGACCTCCCCCAGCTGGCGGTAATACGCATCAATGAAATCTGCCCCGTAGTTCTCCTCCACCGCGAGACCGTCCTTTTTTGCCTTCCTGATGGAGTACTGGCAGCTTTTCTTCTCCAGTTGTCTCCACATCTCTTCCTCGCACGGGTGGAGCGGGACAATATAGGTAATGCCTTCGGCGAGGCTGAAGCCAGCCTCCTGCATAGGGGCATCGTCAAGATGCGGATTGCAGATTTCGAGATGATCGATCTTCATCTCCCGGCAGAGCCCCTCCAGTACAGGAAGGAAACGCCGATAATCGAAGCCCCTGTTTACAACCGGCCCCATATAGTCTGTTGTCCAGCCGCGCAGGGGGCTGCCGAATATGGTCAGGGGCCCTTTCCGGACAAGCAGGCCTGCAAAGAAACCCAGCTCTTTTCCCTCATCAACAATCCTGAATCTCAGGATCTCACCACCCTGGGTCTCCCTCAGAAAATCAAGCCAGGCGGCCTGATGAAACAGGAATTTACTGTCGTACGGGGCGATGGCCCTGTCCCATGCCTCCGGATCTATCTGCGGTATGAGTTCGAGTTTCATGTCACCACCTCATGATGTGCCGTGCAGCAGCTTCGACCAAAACCATTTCAGCTCCATGCCGATCCGCTCCGGGGCGGCCAGCGTATCGACGGATTGCTGCATCCGGAGGTAATCCAGAAGTTCCGAAACAGGGACGAACCACCCCTTGCGGGCCGAAAGCCGTTCCAGCAGCTCCGTTGTCTTCGCATTGACCCTGCCGTCTTCGACAAACCCCTTGGCAAAATGGGTATAGACGATGCAGACACCCCCCTCGCTCTCCAGCCGCTCCTGATTCTTCAGGGAGAGCAGTTCATTGAAACTCCCGACCGATCCTCCCTCGCAGGAAGAAAACCAGTATGGCACGTACGGCCGCCGGGGATCGGCATACGGCATCGTCGGGTTGACGCGCAGCAGATTGATTTCCCTGAAGACGAAATTGCGGACATAGGTGATCCTGTCCCGGCAGAGGTCACCCCAGAAGTATGGTGAACCAGGGTCGTGGCCCTCAAACTCCGAGGGTTTCCGCTTCAGTCTCAGGAGGTATCTGAGCGGGGATGCGTCGAGCCTGTCGAGTCCCCAGTAGAGATTTTCCTTATTCCCGTCGTGATTGACATGGATCCGGGGGTAGGAACCGAGCAGGTCCCTGAACCTCTCGATGGCCGCAGCAGTCAGGGCACGCATGCTGGAGTCCATCGACGCGTTATGAAAGGCTATCTCAAAACCCCTCCTGTTCAACTCCCGGATAAAATCAAGATACCCGGGGTCCGAGAGCGTCTCGGAATGGTAATACGGGCCCTCCCTGTTCTCCGACGGAAAGACCCATACGCTCTTCGTCGTCCGCAGGCCCAGGTCAGCCAGCAGAGCATAGACCGGGCCGACATTTTCTACGGTGGCGTGGTCCGTATCGTCAAAAATGGAAAAGGCAAATTTCTTCCCTTCCGGGTAGATCACTTTTTTCATATATTCCTTCCGTTCCTTCTCTTTCCCCGCGTGCCCTAGGTCTGCAGGACCGACCTGCCGTGTTTCTTCATCACGATGAAATCCCCGATACCCTTCAAAAATCCGACGCCATAACTTGTATGCAGCGTTGCAAAGACAACGGGCAGAAGGGGAAAATACCTGATCCCCTTCTCCGCCGCAATCCTTGCCGAAAAAAGACCCGCCAAAAGGGCGTAAGAGCCGCAGATGGCCAGGAGCGGATAGACCGCCCTTGAATCAAACAAAGCCAGAAGGCCCGTGATCAGCATGCTCAGGACAAAGGTAACCGGCACCAGGTGCCGCCACGAAGCCGGCAGCCCGTGTTTCTGGATCACCCGCACCTTCCAATACCCGTATTCGTAGTACTGCTTCCAGAGTTTCCCGATGGAATCACGGGGATAATAGTAGGATTTAATCCCCGAGGCCATATAGATCTTTCCGCCGGTCTTTATCAAACGGTAGTTCAGCTCATCGTCCTGGTTTCTCACGAGCTCTGTATCAAACAGGCCGATCCTGTCAAAGACATCGCGGCGATAGGCGCCGAAGGGAACCGTATCAACATACCCTTCGAACCCGCCCAGGCGGAACCGTGCATTGCCAACCCCGAAGACTGAACTCATGCCTGCGGCAATCGCCTTGCCGCAGAACGTATCGGATATGCTGATGATCGGTCCCCCCACATTCTCGGCCCCGGTCCTGTCGAGACATTCAACGCAGTTCGTTATGTAATCAGGGGGATACTCGGTATGGGCGTCCATGCGGATAATGACATCGCCCTTCGCCTGCCGTATCCCGATATTCATCGCCTCAGGCACAATCCGCCTCGGGTTGGAGAGCACCCGCATGAATGGATAAACCCGGGCATGCTGCTCAATGATCTCCCTCGTCCGGTCGGTACTTTCCCCATCGATAAAAAAGACCTCGATCTTTTCATGCGGCATTCCGTTGAAATAATCCTGCCCGGCAAGCGTCGCAATAAACTTCCCGATATACTTTTCCTCGTTGCGGCAGGGAATAATAACGGTAACGGTATGCCCCGGCAATCCTGTCTGCATCATCTCCTCCCGTGGCCGCATCAGAACCTCCTGCGAAGCGGGATATCCCGATACCCCGCAAGACGCACCCCGGATGCAGCCAGTGCCTCTCTGAACTCCCTGCTCAGGAGCACGCCCAGTTCCCTCAGGCGCTGCCCGTGATACGTAGACCATCGCATCAGGTCTTCATCGATGTATCCCGGATGCGCGACAAATTCGCTGAAACCCTCCGGCAGATTCCCCAGCATCGTCATATAGTTCCGCACGGATATCCTGTCCGGCTCATCTGCCATGTCTGTTATCCCCACCCAGCGGTCCGGCATGGCCAGCCCCCGCAGCAGGGCCCGGTGCCTCAGCCAGAGATTCCAGCCATACTTGGGAAGTCTCGTCGGACTTTCGAACATATGGACCATATGTCGCAGCCGCGGCGAACGGCTCTCCATGCCCATGAGATACCGGTGCGTGCGGATCCTCCCGACACCGCTCCTCTCGGCCACATCGAGAAAAACACCGTAAACCTGCGGCAGGCGGTGCAGCCCCATATGAAAATCCAGGTGGGAGAAGGCCGCGCCGGCCAGTTCTCTGGTCTTCCGGACCTGTGCCGTCATCTCGTCGCGCAGTTCTTCCATCCGGATCCGGCCTGACACCACGCGCCTGCTGAACTCCTTATAGAGAAACTCGCCGTTTTCATCCAGCAGGCTCGGCACCTTCGAAGGCTCGAGCACCGGCCTGCCGACAACCGGATTGATATGGCAGCCGACCGAAAGATCCGGGTATTTGTCCACCAGATCAGAAAGGGCTTCGGCAGCGGCAAAGTTCACATTTGCCGATATGCTCCTCACCGTGCCGAATCCGATGCATTCCTCGATGGCGCGGCTGATCCCCTGCGTAAACCCGTATCCGTCTGCGTTCATAATCAGGCTGCGCATCGCATTCATATCCCCGCCTTCGCGTCCGCCGCGCCATACTGATCCGGATTACCCAGCAGGTCCAGATAAAGCCTTCCGATCTTCCCTGCCTCCCGGTCCCAGAGCATATGCTGCAGGGCAAATGCCCGCAGGCCGCTTCCGGGCCGGTATCCGGAGTCAACGTCATCGAGCAACCCGAGGGCCGCTGACGCATAGTCCTCAGGACGGCCGCCCGCTATGATCCTGATCCCACCCGGCCTTCTTCCGCCGCTGTCAAGGATCGTCTCCAGCACCGGCATGGATGAAGAAACAACAGCGCATTCCGAGGCCATATACTCGGCTATTTTTACCGGGAAGGCAACATCCAGATGTGTCCCCTGCCATGGGTGGATGTCCAGACCGATCTTTGCATTTCCGAGCAGTTCAGGAATTTCCTTGTGCGGGACTTCTACGCGCAGGACACAGTTGCGGGGAAGCTGCGGCCGCAGCACCTTCGCGACGTCGGGCGGGGCCCCGATGATCAGGGACTTTCCCCCGGGCCGCGCTTCATGAAACCGCGCAAGCAGCTCAGCGAGGAAGAGACCGCGTCGCTGATTGAGGGTCCCGAGATGCACCAGGTCATACTCCCGTGCCGCAGGCGGGCGGGATACTTTCAGGGCTTCTTCAAAGAAGTCAGCCGTAATAAAGTTGTAGGCGGATATCCTGTTTCTGTTGCGGAACTTCCCGGTCAGGGGCGGTGTGACGCCGACGACCGCATGGGCCAGGAGTGACAGCCTTTTTTCGATCATCTCGATCAGTATGCGGGCGGCCCCCTTCAGAGGCGCAGGCAGCCAGTCCCTGATCAGCATGAGATTGGCAAAGTCCTCATGGACATCGTAGACAAGCCTGCAGCGGGACCGAAACATCCGGAGCAGCGGCAGGGTCATTAGCATCTCGGCATCATGGAAATGGATGACATCTGGGTGATAAGCACGAACAGCCCATAAACAGCGCCAGGGCTGCAGGAGAAAGCGCTGCAGCCGTGTGGCCGCCTTCGGAATCTTCACGATCGCCACATCACCGGGATCGGGGTGCTCGAGATAGCCCACGACCGTCACGTCGGCCCCCATCCTCTTGAGGCTGCATGCCAGTTTGTTATGCACCCGGTGGTCCGTCGCCTCATGCCCCGAGGTCATGACCACCACCCTGACGCCGTTCAGCTCCGGCCTGCCGGAGAGGTCTGAGCCCCCCACGCCCGTGCCTCCTCCCGTCTTTTCGGCTTCAGCAGGCATGTCCGTTACCGAGTATCTGCTCATAGATTCCCCTCATGGCCGGCCGGTCTTCAAGCCGCACGACCAGTGATGTTTTACCCTGGGTGGTCTTCGGGATTTCCGGCACCTCCAGGACCTCTATCGAAAATGTCCCTATCCTTTCCCTGATGTCGTCACAAACATCGCGGGCATGGCCCGTTACATACCCGTCCCCCGGTCTTACCAGGAGAAAGGCATGCCCCGGTCTGTCCTGCACGATCTGGGCAGAGTGTATCGACGGGCTTCGTTTCATCGCTGTCGAGAGCCTGCCGATCTTCCTGCCGTCCGCAGTGACCAGGTAATCATCCACACGCCCCTCCAGCCTTGTCAGGACCGGGGCAGTGTTGCCGCAGCGGCAGCCCTGCCCCTCGTTCCATGCGGCAAAATCGCCGAGACGATAGCGGATCAAGGGCATCGCATCGTTGAGCAGTCCGGTCGCAACCACCTGCCCCACCTCTCCGGGCCTGCAGGGTGCGCCGTCTTCATTGAGGATCTCGATAATGCCGACCATCGGGATGACATGCATCTGTCCGCGGGCACATTCCATGCCTGCCCCCACACCCTCGGTCTGTCCGTACTGATCAAAGCATTTGCAGCGGAAGAAGGTCTCGATGCAATGCCGCATCTCGTCAAGCAGGGTATCCCCGCTTACGATCACCGAGGTGAGCGGACAGGCCTCGGTGCCGTTCTTCATCGCGCTGTCTGCAAGGGCCGCGATGGCGGAGCCGTAGCCGGTGAGCCATTGACTGCCGTACTTCCGCAGGGCCCTGACATATTCCGGGGCGGTCTCCCGGGAAATGTGATAGCTGGAACAATAGAGCTGACGCCACCGCCTGTTGAAGCGCCAGTAAGGGCCGTGGGCAGCAGCACCCCGCACAACGGGACGGCCTCCCATCATGGCCCGGGGCATCTGCTGCGAAACCCCTGCTACGCCCCTTACCAGCACCTCGTCAACTGCCCATAATTTCTGCGTCATCGCCTTTGTCCAGTATACCTTCAGTGACGTACCGGTCGTCCCGCTGGTCTTCTGCATCCAGAGCGACTTCGGATTGATGCCGTCGGCAATGAAGGCCTTTTCATGCTGCCGGATATCCTGCTTATCGAGGATCGGCAGCAGGTGGAGATCCGCCTCTGACCTGACCTTCTGCCAGTCCCGGCCCTGAAAACTCTTCCGGTAGTAGGGGACCTGTGTTGCCGCCAGCCTGATGATGTACCGGAGCTGCGCCTGTTTCCATTCCTCGATGAAGGCAGATGACCAGTTCGGCCATTCCTGCAGCCACTCCTTCCATTCCCTGTACTGCGGGCCGTAATAGATCGCCTCGAGGTACCTGGCATAGAGGCCGAGGACAGCCTCCTGAAGACGTACCGGCATTCTCCAGTATAGCTCCATCTTCCAGTCATGCATAGCGGCCATATATCACCCTATCGTCCCTGTTGCACATGCTAGATATCGCGGAAAGTGATCAGTTGAACACCTGCTGCCCGGGCCTCCTCGGCAAGCCACTGTTTTCGCAGGATTTCGAGCTCACGCCTTCTCTCGTCGCAGTATACTGCCCAGTGCTGCAGGGTTTCGTCCGGGTAGGCGGGATGGCAATAGACCTCGAATGTACCCTCGGGAATATTGCGCAGGATCCTGGTCCAGTTTCCGGGCTCCGTCTTGTTCCCGGTGCCGGCATAGCCCACGGTAATCAGGGCATCGGCCATCCGCAGTCCGCTCTGCCTCGCCTTCTGCATCTGGTATCTGCGATAGCCGTGCGCTGCACAGACATGGGGCCTGCGCAGATATGCCAGCGAGCGTGAAAGAAGGGGGTCAGCTGACTCAAGGCAGATCATGGACGCATTATTCCTCATACGCAGGATGTCTGACTTCTTTGCAAGTTTTATAAAAAGATCAAAATAGTTCAGGTGGCTGTTGGCCTGAGAATCGAGATGTGTCAGGCGGTCGCCGACAAGACCTCTCACGACGGCGATCTGGGCCTCGAACTCCCTCTCCAGCTCGAGCATCGAAATCTGCCCCTTCTTCAGCAGCCCGGGGAACCGGGGCCCCTGCAGGCAACCGTCGGCTCCCACGAGTGAGGGGACGTCCTCAGGAGGAAGGCATGGCCTGCCGACCATGGGGTTCAGGTGCACCCCGATGCTCACCTTCGGGTACTTCTGTACAACCTCCCGAATCCTGCCTGCATCGGGGAAATTTGCGTTCACACTCACACTCGTGATGACCTTCCCTTCTTCGAGCGCGTCAAGGATACCCTGCGTCGCACCCGGACCGAAGCCGAACCCGTCGGCATTGATGATCAGTTTTTTTGTCATACGCATATCCTTTTCGTTGCAAGGATCATTCCCGAACCAGTCTTTCGATCATCACGAGCGCCTCTGCCATATTCTTCTCGATCCGGAACTCCCGAAGCACGCGCCTTCTTCCTTTCTCCCCGGCATGTCTTCTCTTGTCACGCGATGCAGCCAGTTCGGCGATCTCCCGGCCAAAATGTCCTGTATCGAAGGGCTCGATGATGCTCAGCGACGACGTCCCCCCATCAAGCTCACGCACCGCCGGGATGCCGAAGGCAACTGCCGGCAGCCCGGCAGCCATCGCCTCCAGAAGACTGTTCGGCATACCTTCGTTATGACTGGCAAAGGCAAAGATGTCTGCCCCGGAAAGGACCTCCCAGATCTCCCCGGGACTGCAGGGAGGCAATACCTTTACCTTGTCCCTCAGCCGCGGGTCGGATGCTGCCCTCTCCTGCACCAGTGCGCTTTCATCGAAGGCCGGCATTGATCCCACAAACAGAAACGTCATCTCAGGGTTCAGTTCGAGTGCATGCGCAGCAGCATCGAGAAGGTCAAAACTGCCCTTTTGGCCGGTAACTCTGCCGACGCTCAAAACAACGACGTCACCTGCAGACACCCCCCAGCGCCTTCGCCTGTCCTCCCGGCGGTCCGTCCCGGGCAACGCGGCAGGGACCGGGATCCCGTGGGGCAACACCACATGTCTATCCGGCGGCATTTCTCCAGCCTGCCTCTCAAGCAGGGCTGCGGCCTTCTGGCGGAGTTCGGCGCTCTGGTAGAAAACAAGATCAAGGTTCCTGAGGGCGCGGCAGACCGATCTGCCGTCCGAGCTTGATGCAGCAACACGCACATCACTCCCGAAGGCCCAGCCACAGGCCGGGATCCCCAGGTCCTTGCCGATCTGCCATGCCAGACCGCCGGCACCGAGCAGATCAAAGGAGACGATCGCGTCAAACCCGGCAGTGCGATGCAGCCTCCTCGCCTGTCCGGCACAGGCCAGATAGGCCCCGCGGTCATACCAGAAAGATCCCCCGACTCCGGGAATCTGGACAACGGGCGGACGATTGATTGAGATGCCGTTTCTGGTTTCGGATCCGGCGATACGTGAGTACATCTTCCACCGGGGCTTCAGCGCAAGAAATGCCGGGACGTACGGTCTCGGCGCCAGGACCTCAACATAGCCGCAGAGATCGTGGAGTGCCGTCACGCACTTCTCGTTGAAAATCCCCGAGAAGGGAAACTCCTCATAGGGATACGAGGCAGCAATGGCAAGGATCTTCATGACATCCCCGACACAAATGCGGTATTCCCGAGAACGTAATAATCATGAAATCTGCTCAGGGTATGCATTTTATGTATATCTCTGGGCCCTACCCTGCCGGTGAGGACCAGGGACCTGAGGGCCGTCTGATCGAAAAGCGGAGACTGCAGCAGTTCGGCCATAAGTCTGGAATGGACAGCGCCGAGCCGGTCTTTGCGACGTGACGAACCAAACGCCGGAAGGATATCTTTTATCACCTGCCGGGATACTCTCGCCAGGTGCAGGGCCGACGGGAACCTCGCCTCGTTCTTCAGCGGCAGGGGGTAGCTGCAGGCACGGTAGTCTCCGAACTCCCTGATACGGTGGAACCCGGCATAGCAGTGGGCCTTCTGGTTGTGGAGATACTTTACCGGCATGCTCATGTACGCGGCCAGCACCCTGCTGTCCAGATAGGGGAAGACCGGCTGCACGTACTGTTTTGCCGGCATCATAGAAAACCGTACCCTCTTGAGGTTCCGGTTCGCAAAACCCTGCCAGATCGCAACATCGGCAAGATGTGCATGACCACCTTCCCGGACAAAACTGTACAGCCACTCCGACTGCGCCGTCCCGGCCAGGCCCCTGCCCGGCGCCTTCAGCACGGTCTCTGCGTCAGCGAAGGAAAGCAGTTCCATCTGTGCCTTCAGGGTGCAGCCCGCAAGTTCTTCAACGCCCCTCAAATACCGGGGAGCGGGAATCGTCAGACCCCCGCTGATTCTGTCGCCCGAAAATCCGAGCAGCAGGCTGTCAACGTCTCTCTCAAAACAGTTCCGCGCCAGCCTGATGAAGCCGTATGCATGCAGATAGGTGCCGTCCGAATATCTGAAGATGCTCTTCTGCATGACCTCCCGCTCTTCGTCGGTGGCACCATTGATCATGAGCGGCTCCTTTCCGAGCAAAGAGCAGAGTTTTGTTACAACGACATCGTTGAAGTTCCCATCTTTCCAGAGCATCGGCTCAAAAGGGACTTCCCTGCTGGCCAGGGCACTCAGGACAACCCTCGAGTCGTGTCCTCCGGATATACCGAGGCTGACCTTCCGGCGTGTCCTTTCATACAGTGCAGAGACATGGTCCTCAACCGCCCGGCTGATCATCTCAACGCAGTCCTCCAGAGAACGCTCCTGCATCCTCTCCGGAAGGTCCCAGTAACGCACCATCTGGCGGGTGGTGCCGTGGAAGATATTCATGGTACAGGGACGCTGGATCATCACATCCTTCAACAGTGTCCTGTCGTCGACCGGAAAACCTATCGTCAGAAACTGAAGCGCGGCAGGTTCATCCAGGGCAAGGGCCTTCAGACGTCTGAAGGCTGCCAGGTTCGAAGAGACGGTCACCGCAGCTCCTTCCTGCGACCAGTAGAGCACATGGACCCCGAGACGGTCGACAAAGGTGATGAGTCTTGCAGAGGCATGGTCAAAGATAAATCCCGAGAACGAACCATTCAACAGCTCCAGGGCGCGTTTTCCGGTCTCACGGAACTGCCCGAGAACGAGTGCCGAGAGTTTCCTGTCCTCACCCGGTGCCGGGCAGTGGGAGAGGTAATCGTCATAGAACACCCCCTCGAGAAAGCAGGTCTGCCCTCCTGCAGTGCAGAGCGACCAGGTCGTCATCGGCAGAGGCTCGAGGGGCCGCCTGAATCCAAAGCAGAGGCCCGTGACCATGGTTATCTCCCTGACTGAACCGTAGTCTTCGTCAAAGGCATCGAGTCCGGCGGCAACTTTGCTCCTTGTCTCTGCCTCCTGCCGGCCCCCGGTATCACCGGCAATAGCAAGCCAGCCGGGCAGATGGTTCCGGCGCCTTCCCTGATCCATCGTGCCTGTCATTTGAGAATAGCCCCTCCCGACGCCGTGGCCGGCGGGCACCATGATGCATCAGGACCCTCCCCGGCAGTCGTCCGGAACCCATAGGAAGCAGCCCAGGAAAGGCCCCTGCCGATTGCGAGCGCAGCCTCGATGACCGCCTGCTCCTCATCCGGCGGAACCAGTTCATAGTTCGAGCTGGTGGAGAGATTGACGAGGTACGGCCTTCGGTCCTCCACAAGGCCCAGGGGCAGCTGATGAGGAACCTCATGCTGTGAAACGACACGGTGGGCCGAAAGAAATCTGGCGCCAGCCGGAGAAATCAGGACGTGGGCCCGCACCTTATAGAGCCTCCGCCCGGGCAGCATGCTCGAACGGATATACGGCTGGAAGAGCCCGTTGCCATCCTCGAGCATTGCATACAGCCTGCCCAGAATTCCCCGGGGACGGTCTCTCCTGAGCGCTTCTTCAAGGAGCAGCGTGGCATGTTCCCGGGACTCGGCCTTGATGAATATGACGCCTTTGCCCTCATCCCGCTCCGGAAGCTTATACACGAGATTGGGGAACGGGTCTCCCGGACGGACGTCCTCAAGCACACTCTCATTTCCTGTCATCGGGACCTGCAGTGCCGGATCATCAACGTGTTGTTTGTATGCTGTCAGGGCCCTGATGCTGGCATTCTTGTGCTGAAACAGGTAATCGAGGCTCGTCGGGTAATATTTTGAACGGACGACCAGCGTGTCATTCCCGACACAGGCAGGGACACCGTAGCTCTGTATGCAGCCGGGCTGCGGCGGCAGATATGCGTCCTCGACGAGGGTGAGCCTGATCCCCCGGGCGCGCGCCTCCTCTGCATACTGACGCGCCATGCACTCATTGAGGTGGGATGCCGATTTATGGACAACCATGAGGTTCCGGTATCCCTGCTCGCCGGCAAAGTCGACAAGGTTCGTTACAAATGGGTCGTGGTCGTACAGGGCAGCCCGGGTGCGGCTCATACCGAAATCGAGATTGCTTTCGATATACCAAAAGCCCCCGTCGGCAGGCAGAAGATCTATCCCAAGCAGGACACCATAGGTATTGTGACGCCCGGCGTCGTGATGAAATCCGCGGTAGGACTCCGGCTGAAGCATGTTGCGGGCATAGCAGACCGCGAGGTTGCGGGGGTCCAGGCCGATCCTGCTGAGCAGGGACGGCAGCGTCTGCGGGAGGGGGGCCCTCCCGTGGCAGCTGAGGAGCCCGCGGTAAAGCATGTGAAGGAGAAACGCCGGTCCGCTGCGGAAGGCAAGGGCAAGCGCCTCGGCAAGCCGGGACAGGCCGGTCAAACCTCGTTGTGACAGAGGCCTGCGTACCCCGGTAAAGAACTGCGCCAGCTTGATATGCCAGTCGCCGATCTCATGCCCCCGCATGCGCCAGCGGTCTTCGCGCGCAATAGCTTCCACGATTGCCTTCCGGGCCTCAGCGGTAAGGGAATCAAAGGGGCCGAAATATCCCGCGGGTCCCGCAGCAATCTCCCGGGCCAGTTCGCGCCCCGCCCCGGCCTGTTTCCGCAGGGGGTGCGTATCCCCCGTGGAAACAGGTCCGCATGCACCCGGAGAAAGCACCGCCTCCCTGAGGGCGGCAGACCTGACAGGTGTCCGGCTGATCATTGTGCGGTTCCCCCGGATCCCAGAAGGTCCTTCAAAATTGCGATATGATAGTCCCGAACCTCGATACGGTAAACCGGCCCGATCGCCCGGAGTACCTTTGGTATCTGGTAGCGCAGCACCAGCTGGTTATAGGCCAGATCGCAGAGACGAAGCGGATCGCCGCCTGCTTCGGGATTGTCCTGCTCACAGGGGGTCCTGTCATCGAGGGCCTCTCTCAGCAGCGCCACAATCTGCTCTCCCCCCGCAAGCCTTCCCGAGATACGCAGGATATTTCCCTTTGTTACCGCATCGCCGTTTTGGTAGAGCTCCAGCAGGGCAGGCACCGCTTCATCCGGAAAGACTTCCACGATCTTCCTTGCCACCGCGATATCCGCAGCCCTGCTGACCAGCCCGCCGTTGATGAACTCGATCAGGGGGGACTTCAGGGAATCCAGGGCACGTGCGATAATTTCCGCCTTCCTGTTCACGAAGACCCGGTGCACAGCCCTGGCTGAAAACTCTTCACTGAGAAAGAAGTCCATGCCCTTCAGCCTTTCATAGACCGCATCTGCGGGAAGACCGACCATTGCACTGATGACCTCCTCCTTCGCATCGTCGAGAGGAGTCCCCACCTCAGGTCTGAGCGGTTCTGCGGCCGCTGCCGCCATAACCAGCACCACACATGAAACCGCCGCGAATACGGCTGCCATGAATTTGCCGATGAGTATGTATCTGTCTGTTTTCACCGTATCCTCCTTATTGCTCTGACGGTTTTTTACTGAAGTCATAGTAGTCGTAGATGGCAGGGACCTGCTGGAGAAGCTGCCAGATTTCACTGTTGCTCCTGCCCTGGAGATAGGCCTTGAGGTAGATATACATCCCGCTGCCGTCTGAACTGTTCAGGGTGTAGAACATCAGTCCGCGGTGGAAGGTGTCGAGAAGATAGACCCCGCTGCTGCAGATATCAAAGAGCATTCTGGAGTACTTCATTCTGGAGATGTCGACCTCAAGCGCCTTGCGGAAGAGGATCACCTTGCTCCGGTAATGTGTCTTCGGGCAGTTGAGGTTATCCATGGTCCTGTCGAGGACCGCAGGGTCGTCCCGGTGGCTTATCCGGATGGCATCCGCAATAATATTTCCGGAGGCGACATCGTCGCTCAGGGTGACCGAGTATTCCCCGGGACCGAAATAGTACTCCCCGAGCAGATTCCAGGCCTCACCGTTGGCCCGCTGGTCAACCCTGACCGTGGTGCTGCCCGAGGCATGGGTCACGGTATAGGGTGCGCCGGGAGTATTGCTGCCCGAGGCAGGCCACCATGCCGAAACAGTGTAGTATCCTGCGGCAGGTATCGTAAAGTTCCAGGTAGCGTGCTTCGCACCGCTTCCCGCAGTCGCCGCGCAATAGCTGCTTCCGAAATAGCCGGGTATCTCGTTATCCCGCATCCATTTCCCGACCGGTTCAAAGGCGTTATTGAGATTGGTAATATAGTATTTCAGATGGTCGGGATTCGACGGTGACGGCTCCGCGCCGTCAGGAGAAAACCATGCCGGCTTTCCCGAATCCGGAAACCGCTCAATGGCGCTGTTGCGGACGGTCTCCACCTTGTAGTATGCCGGATCTCCGGGGACGCGGTATTTCGCATAGTAGTTGTAGGCGGGATCCCCCCGGGAATCATCGAAATCATAGGGCATGATACCGCTTGTCCCATCCCTGAAAATCGGCCACCAGTTCGGATAGGCCTGATCGTCCAGCATGCCGGAGATACTGACCGGTATCCACGGTGAGGAGTAGTTCAGGATCTTGTCGTCATCGATATAGTAGATGTCGTAGATCTTCGGCCAGCTGGCCTCCGGAAAGACAGCCCCCAGTCCATAGTTCGCATGGCCCTTGATGATGATATGAGCGTTCTCGGTATAGAGTGCCTGCAGCATACCCTGCATGTCTTCAACAATATGGATGGTAAATGTCTTGCCTGTGGAAGAGTTGACGTATTTCCAGACACTGCCGTCCTGGGTTGCGCCAACGGCTCGGAGCGTCTCGATCAGCTTAGCCTTTGCCACCATCTCCCAGTCATGAAGCAGACAGACATAGATATGCTCCCCGCCTGATACCTGCGACTGGACCGTGAGAGTTCTGCCCGTCTCGGCAGACCACGCAGCCTTGTCATCCTTTACCTTGAAGTAGATCGTGTGATTGCCCGACGACAGCGCCGAGGTCGCAAGCGTCGCGGTTTCACCAAGCAGACCGTCGAGACTCGACCGCCAGCTGTAGCCGGCTATCGTCCCGTCGCTGTCCGTCCCGTGCCCGCTGAAGCTGACCACCTCGCCCGGCAGTGCAGGGTTCGGGCTTATCGAGTCTATCACCGCCACCGGTGCCGTGTTGCCGACCGGCCCCGATGAGGGTGCGAATCTTACCGCGTCTGCACAGGTGCTCGACGGTCCCGGCTGCGAGGTTATCGTCACCTTGTAACTCTGGCCGGCGACGAAGGCATACGTCCCCAGGACGTTCCACTTCCCCCCGTTCTGCAGCTGGTTGATGGTTACCCGCGTTGTTCCCCCTGCATGCTGTATGTCCACCGGGATGCTGCTGCTCCGCGATGTATACGCCGTCCACCACATCGAGACCTCGTAGTTGCCGCCCGCAGATGGTGTGAAGCTCCAGCTGTACGTTGCCCCGTCCCGGCTCCAGAGAGAACTGCTCCCGTAGGGGTTCGCTGCCCCTGAAACACCCCACGAACCGGTATACGACGTACCTGCTCCGCCGTTGTCGATGATCGCCTCCGAAGGGCCCGGGGCACTGCCGACCACCAGCAGCCGGGTCGCTGCTGTTGACCATGCATCGTTGTTATCCTGTACCCTGAACGATATGGTATGACTGCCCGTAACAAGTGATGCTGTGCTGAAGGTAGCCAGACTGCTCAGCGCACCGCTGATGCTCGACTGCCAGCTGTAGCCGGCTATCGTCCCGTCGCTGTCCGTCCCGTGCCCGCTGAAGCTGACCACCTCGCCCGGCAGTGCAGGGTTCGGGCTTATCGAGTCTATCACCGCCACCGGTGCCGTGTTGCCGACCGGCCCCGATGAGGGTGCGAATCTTACCGCGTCTGCACAGGTGCTCGACGGTCCCGGCTGCGAGGTTATCGTCACCTTGTAACTCTGGCCGGCGACGAAGGCATACGTCCCCAGGACGTTCCACTTCCCCCCGTTCTGCAGCTGGTTGATGGTTACCCGCGTTGTTCCCCCTGCATGCTGTATGTCCACCGGGATGCTGCTGCTCCGCGATGTATACGCCGTCCACCACATCGAGACCTCGTAGTTGCCGCCCGCAGATGGTGTGAAGCTCCAGCTGTACGTTGCCCCGTCCCGGCTCCAGAGAGAACTGCTCCCGTAGGGGTTCGCTGCCCCTGAAACACCCCACGAACCGGTATACGACGTACCTGCTCCGCCGTTGTCGATGATCGCCTCCGAAGGGCCCGGGGCACTGCCGACCACCAGCAGCCGGGTCGCTGCTGTTGACCATGCATCGTTGTTATCCTGTACCCTGAACGATATGGTATGACTGCCCGTAACAAGTGATGCTGTGCTGAAGGTAGCCAGACTGCTCAGCGCACCGCTGATGCTCGACTGCCAGCTGTAGCCGGCTATCGTCCCGTCGCTGTCCGTCCCGTGCCCGCTGAAGCTGACCACCTCGCCCGGCAGTGCAGGGTTCGGGCTTATCGAGTCTATCACCGCCACCGGTGCCGTGTTGCCGACCGGCCCCGATGAGGGTGCGAATCTTACCGCGTCTGCACAGGTGCTCGACGGTCCCGGCTGCGAGGTTATCGTCACCTTGTAACTCTGGCCGGCGACGAAGGCATACGTCCCCAGGACGTTCCACTTCCCCCCGTTCTGCAGCTGGTTGATGGTTACCCGCGTTGTTCCCCCTGCATGCTGTATGTCCACCGGGATGCTGCTGCTCCGCGATGTATACGCCGTCCACCACATCGAGACCTCGTAGCTGCCGCCGGCAGATGGCGTAAAGCTCCAGCTGTATGTTGCCCCGTCCCGGCTCCACCGCGAATCGATGCCGTAGGGGTTCGTCGCTGAGGAGGATGCCCAGGTTCCGGTATAGGATGTCCCCGGATCTCCGTTATCAATGATGATGTCGGCACCTCCTGCAGGTCCTGCGCCGAGGACTACGGACAGGAAGAACGCCATGAGGAATAACCATCCCGGTCTTGCCATGCTTTTCATCTTTTCCCCCCTCTACAGGTTAGTGGTCTGTCACCGATAGCGGGCAGCTGCTGCATCATCCCGCCGAATAAACAGTACGTTTTTATACATGATGATCATCATCCAGAGCAGCCACAGAGATTTATACCAGAAGGTGTCCAGGAATATGCTTGAGACGAGCATACCGATGAGGGCAGCTTTCAGCATGACCTGGCTGCTGTCGGCAGAGGCCAGCCGCGGCTTTATCGAGCGGTAGTGTTTGAGCATCCCCCAGAGCATCAGCATAAACCCGGCAATGCCCAACTCCACAAAAATACCGAGGTACAGGTTGTGAGATGCCCTTCCGAGCCCCAGGGAATACGGAGTAAAGTACGCGACCTCCCGGTAGGCCTCGGGAAAATTGTTCAGACCCGCACCGGTGAGCCAGTATCGATCGAGGGCCTTTAATCCGTTCATCCAGATCGTCGTCCTCCCGGCACCGCCCTTCTCGACCGATTCCTCGAGTCTCTCAAGAAAGAAGACAGGGGTCGTGACGGCCACCACGATGCCGATCACCAGCAGGATCGTCAGTATCGATATCTTTTTCTTCGACGACAGAAGATACACACTGAAAAGTGCCCCGAGTCCTGCAAGGGCCCCCCTGGATCCGGTAACGATGATCGCGAAGATCACTATGGCGAGGAACAGACCAAACAGGGCCTTCCCCACCAGCCGCCTGCCCGACAGCACCTTCTGGAGGCATACGGAAACAGGCAGCAGGAGGTCGAAAGCCAGCTGGTTCAGCAGCGCCGTCCTCTCCCCGATCTGCACCGTCGCCCGCGCTGCTGATCCCAATGACCTGAAGTTATAGATCGTCAGTATCGCCGCAAGGATGCCTCCGCAGAGGATGCACCAGCCGAGCATATCGAGTTCGCTCTTCTGGACCTTGTAGGTCGCTGCCATGATATAGACGAGTATCAGGCCGACCGCGGTCGGTATCCTGCCAACCGCAACTGCCGGCTGGATCGCCCACAAGGCCGAAATAACG
Source organism: uncultured Thermodesulfovibrio sp. (assembly GCA_964499365.1). Taxonomy (GTDB): domain Bacteria; phylum Nitrospirota; class Thermodesulfovibrionia; order Thermodesulfovibrionales; family UBA6898; genus PALSA-1316. The sequence continues at coordinate 89,410 of CAZCKU010000014.1, read as the reverse complement.
CCGTAAAACACAAGCACGACCCACAGGAATATGATCGGCTCGGGAGCCTTCAGTCTGTTTTCGAGCGACCCTTTGAAAAAAAGTACCGGAATAATTGCGATGCCGAGAAGTTTGGTGAGCGTCATCCCGCCGGGCTCTCCCAGCGACAGGAGCTGATCGAACGGTATAAAGAAGGCATAGGCCCCGAAGGGAAACAGAAATGGCCGTGCAATAGAAAGGTATATGAAGAGAGGCACCAGCAGGAGGGCAAGATATACCGGCTTCGCATTGCCGATCGCCAGGGCTATGACCAGGACGAAGCAGGCGCTGATACCGCCCCACACTGCCGCAGGCGGCAGCGCGACTTCAGGCAGTCGCAGGCGGTTCAGGATAAAACCTCTCAGGCCGGCGACCAGCGCATGCATTCTATCACCTGTTGCCATGACTGCAGCCCCTTTCATATTCCGCCAAACCCCATATCGGGGCTGGTAACAATGCAGGACTCAAGGAGAAACGCCACCGTCTGTCCTGCCTGCCAGGGGATATACATATTACAGTCTCCTCAGCCCTGTGTAATGGAGAAGCTTCTTCACCGGAAGAAGACAGTTCACGCGGAAAGGGCTCAGTGTGTATCTCAGTTCCTCTACGCCGATATCGCAGAGGGAATGCCGGGGATATGCGTAGTGGTCCCGATAGGACGATCCGAGGAATACCGCAAAGGCGAATTCATAGATCCGCCTGGCAACAGCAATGGTATCACGGTTGAACGAGCCGTCCGGATATGAAAGGACGGGGTAGTAGGACGGACAATGGCTGCTGAAGAGCTGGTGACTGCGCTCCAGTTCCTGGACCTGCTCCCGACGGGTCAGGCTGCCCAGGTTGCGGTGGGTCATCGCATGCGAGGCCACCGAAAGCAATGACTCGGAATCAAGTTCCGCCAATTCCTCCCTGCCGGCAAACTGCAGGTCCCCGTCGAGTTCCGCGGCAGCAGGACGCTTCACCTTTAAGAGCGCCGCCAGATTAAGCAGTACCTCCTGCCGTGCGTCATCACACCTGCATGCCTTGTAATCGCGACCTGCCAGCGACCGCAATGACGACGCCCCGGTCTTTGAGCCGAGGTCTATGGCGGTACTGCCATAATGGACCTCTTTTTCACGTGTCCTGCGGATGAGATGCTTCACCTCGACATACCACGGGACAAATTCAGGGTTGACAAGGACCTCCCCAAGCACGAAGAAAACAGCCGGGACTTTGAATTCCCTGAGTACCGGCAGTGCACAGGTGAGGACATTCCTGAACCCGTCATCGAACCCCAGCAGGATGGGCGGTTTTGGATATGCAGGGACCGGCCCCCGGGCCCCGATGCTACTCATAAACTCCTGAATCGACAGGGGAGTGTAGTTGTCGACAATAAAGCGCAGCTGCTCCCTGAAGGCCGACACCCTCGGGTTGGTGCCGTCGAAACTGCCCGGTTCGACCGAATCCGGATCAACGCTGTGCCAGAAGAGACTGCGTATTTTCATGTCTTGTCATTCCTGTAAGTCCCGGGTATCCTGCCGCACCGGCCCTCAGGCACCTCTTTCGCTGAGGACGCGGGAAAGAACCTCGACAGCAGGTGCGTTATCTTTCCGGACAGGAATTTCATAAACTGGAAGCCCGAAAAGATGAGGGGTTTCAAATCGCCGAAATCCAGCAGGGCAAAAGATCGTGATTTCAGAACAGAGGCCAGCCAGGGCATCGTCTTTATCTGTCCCTGCACAACCTTTCTCAGAAAGGACTCCACGTCCCGGCCGAGACAGATCCAGATGACGCCGTTCCTCTGTGACGGGAGAGAAGAAGAAGCGGCCGGGGAACCGACCATATCCCGGAAATAGAGATAGGGGTAATTTATCCCTGCATCATACATTAAAGAGTGGTAGTAGGGCAGCCGGGGATTGGTCTCAATATAGAGCCATTCCCCGGTATGCGGATGCCGTTTGAATTCCATGCTGATGAACCCCCTGTATTGAATCGACGCGAGAAAACCGTGGACCTTCTCCTGAAGAAACGGGATGTCCTCACTGACACCGTAGGATGTTACGCCGAAATCCGGAGGACACTGCCTGGTTTTTCTCATCGTGAATACCGGGGCTATGTCGCCGTCCCTTGATACGTAGGTGGTTGCCTGAAATGTATTCGAATCACCGCCGGGTATTATTTTCTGAATAATGACATGGCCGAAGAGTTCAGGCCGCTCCTGCAGAAAGAGCTCCAGGGAATGCCGGTCGGAGAAAATGGCATTCTTCCTCGCAAAGGACGTCGAAAACGAGTCGATCGGCTTCATGATACAGGGATACTCGATCCTGTCGAGCAACTCCTGCATACCGCAGCCCTCCCCCCAGCAATATGTTCCGGGGATGGAAAATCCGTGCCGGGCAACAAAATAGGATGTCTTCTCCTTGCAGACAAGTGTCTCCAGCAGTCCCTGGTCGGGCAATAAAAAACGGAAGTATTCCTGCAGCCGCTCCCTGTTGCGGGACATGAACATGATATACTGGTCAGATTCGGAAAAGAGCACCGGCTTCTGATCTCTGTCCCCCTGTTCGCCCGTCAGTTTTCTGAGAAATGCCTCTTCCCCGTCTCTCAGAGACGGGAATCGGACAGAGCTGCAATAGCGCGACTGCCTGCCGGGCTCGTCATCTTTCACGAAAATACCGTGGACGCCGACTCCCTGCCTGCCGAGACTGCGCGCCAGGGCCAGACCGTTAATCCCCATGCCGAGGATAACGGCATTACCCCTGGATCGGCCGCTGCTGTAAATGCTCATACGGAACTCCCCTCCGCAATTGCCTGTATGTACGCTTTCACGATATACGCCTCTGTCTCCCTGATATCAGGCCCCTGAGCCTCAGGATGACCGGCAGCAGGGGTGAGCCGACAATCAGCATATAGGCAGTCATATTTCTCATAACCGAAAGGGAACAGCTGCGGCTGAATTTCTTAAGAAGGCGGTATGACATTCCCGGGTTTCCGGCTGCAGTGAGTTCCTTGATTTCTTCCAGAAATAGCACGGTCAGCAGTTCCTGCAGAAGCCGCCGTTTTTCCGGGGGACATGGCACGAGCAGCTCATCCGGGGCGAGCAGGAAAGGATTTACCGAGTCTTCCTGATACGCGGCATTGCCTGCTGCCCTGCCGGAGAGGTCCGACGCCTCCGCGTGATAGATGCCGAGAGGCCTCGAAATGATGCCGATCCTCTCCGTAAACAGCAGCTTCAGAAAGAGATGCCGGTCCTCCCCCCGAAGACATTTATAGCGGTCAAAAAAACCGCCCGCTTTTCTCACGACCTCTGTCCGCATGATGACAAACGGCGTGGACCTGAAGTTGAGGATCTTCTGCAGCAGTTTCACGTCCGTTTCCGGAGTGACCTCATAGATGCCGTCAAGACCGCAATTGTTTATCCTTTTCCCGGGGTATTTCACCCGGCCGGTACAGACCACAGACACTGCGGCCCTGGGGTCTTCAAGCAGCGCGGTTCCAGACTCCAGGAACGTGGGGAACCACTCATCGTCAGCGTCCAGAAAGGCCACATACTTTCCTGCAGCCCTCGCCAACCCTGCATTGCGGGCCGCTCCCGGCCCCCTGTTCTGCTGCTGCAGCAGCAGAATTTTCGGATCATTGATGCTGCGCACCCTTTCAGGACCGTCATCGGTGGACCCGTCGTCTACCACAATGATCTCAAGAGGCTGAAGGGTCTGGCCAGCAACGGAGGACAGCGCCCTCTCGACATAGTTGCCCTTGTTGTAGAGCGGGATGACAACGGACAGCATCGAGGCATCCATGGCGCTAACGGTTACCGCCGGCCCCTGAGAGGGCCTTTGCATTACGCCAGAACCATCCGACTGCCGGGAGGACGGGTGCGATTCCGGCGAAGAACCTGACCTTGAATATCTCCCGCGGGGAGGGGTAGCCGGACCGCGTGAAGCGATTCAGGAGTTCCCTGGCCTCCCGTCCTTTCCCTCCCTTTGCCAGATGTTCAGCCTTGCTGAGGGCCTTTCCCGCCAATATTTTTCTTAACAGGGCCCGTTTTTCAGGAGGACAGGCCTCCAGCAGCTCGGAGGGATCCTCGAGATACGGAGGAATACGGGAGCAGCCCGCAAGGGAGCCGCCGCCGTACAGGTCCGATGCCTCGGTGTGATAGATGGCATGGGGTTCAGGAATAAGGCCGATCCTTTCGTTGAACGCCAGCTTGATAAACAGGAAGACGTCCTCGCCCAGGAGGCAGCGGTAGCGGTCGAAAAAGCCGCCCCATTTCCTGGCCGAATCAGTACTGATAAGCGCGGCGCAGGTCCAGTAGCAGCAGAGCTGCTGTACCAGCCTCACATCGGTGTCAGGCGAAATCCCGATCACACCGCGCAACGCTTCTCCCGCCCCGACTGCATGCCAGCGCATCGAGGGATAGTAGTAAAATCCCATATACGCAACACGCGCATCCGCTTTCCTGTCCTCCAGCAGGGATAGTCCGGCCTCAAGGAAGGAGGGCAGCCATTCGTCATCCGCATCCAGAAACGCCACATACTTCCCTCTCGCAAGGGCAAGGCCGGCATTCCTGGCGGCCCCGGGTCCCCTGTTTTCCTGCCTCAGCAGCTTCAATCTCGTGTCGTGCAGGGGGATTTCATCCTGCGGCCTGTCGGTGGACCCGTCGTCCACGATCAGCAGTTCCCAATTCGGGACGGTCTGGTTCTGAACGCTTTCGACCGCGCGTCTCACATAACGGCGCTTATTATACAGCGGCATCACCACACTGACGAGGGGGAGTGCAGACATGGGGGTATCCCGTTATTTCATCCGTCCGGCAATAATGCCGATATTGCGGATCGACCGCAACTCTTCCCTGAACGCCCGGGGAGGTCTGGTCGCCTGAAACCAGAGAAATTTGCCGAACGCCTTTACGATATTCCTCGCCACGGAGACTATGAGTCTGGCGCTCTGCAGCAGCGACTGCCTCCCGATCTGCATGCCCCTCAATTCACCCTGGTCGTATTCCCACTTCCTGAAGTACGCCTTGTTCATCCGGTTTCCGGCAATACAGTGGTGCACCATCATTCCGGGATAATAGAAGACCCCCTCCCGGTTCTCTATCAGACTGCGGATAAGTTCCGTTTCCTCACCCGCATAAAGTTTTGTGCGCGTTCTTCCTATGCCGGTGTTGAAGTTCCCGTACTTTTCGAACATCCCTGCACGTACCGCAAAATTGGCACCCCAGAGATTGGGGGTCGACATCTGCAGAGGCTCATTGCCAAGGTCCAGGAGGGCAAGATAATTATACAGATCGCTCGTGAGCCATCCGGGGGGTGTCTTTTCCCACAGGGGCAGTATCTTGCCCCCGACGCATGCGGCTGCGGGGTCACGGAAGGCGGCGTGAATATTGCCAAGCCAGTGCGCATCGACGACCACGTCGTCATCCGTAAAAGCGATAATCCCGCCCTTCGCCACGGTGATACCGCAGTTCCGGGCATGGGACAGTCCTTTTTTATCTTCAAAGGCGTAGATAACAGGCAGTCCCGACCCTGCTGCAAACTCCGCAACAACGGCCTTTGTATTGTCCGGGGAGTTATTGTCCACCACAATAAGTTCCCAGGCCAGCCCCTCGGGGACCTTCAGGCCGCGTATGCTCTCCAGAGTCCTCCTCAGGCTTTCTGAGCGATTGAAGGTGCAGATTATAACACTGATGTCTGTGCTAGCGCTCATGCAACCCCCTGTTGATCCTTCCCCGGATGGTCATCGGGCTCAGCAGTCTTTTCCATGCCCGCTTCACAATATTCCTGGCCTTCTTCACGGTCCCCCTCAGGATATTCCGGTACAGCTGAAGGTACAGGGCGGGCTTCCCGTATCCGGAGAGAACTCTGATGCCGGCACCGCGCGGCACCCGGAGCGGTGCTGTTGCCGACCCTGCAAGGAGCCCGGCAAAGACTCCCTCTGTCGCAGCTACGATGTGGTCCCAGTTGTATTTCTGAAGAACAGCCTCCCTGCCTCTGAAACCCATCTCCCTGACGGCATCAGGACTATTTTTCAGGCAGAGAGACTTCTCCACTAAATCATCCAGCGTATTGTCGGTTAAAAGCCCGTTGCGGTGCTCCTGAATGACCAGGCGTATCTGGCCTTCATTGGATCCGATAACCGGGATGCCGCTTGCCATGTAATCGTAGAGTTTGAGAGGCGAAAAATAGAACTGCCGGTAAAACCCGATCGGTTCATAGATACAAAGTCCTGCATCGGCGGATGCCATATACCGCGGCATATCGCTGTAGGGCACATGACCGAGATAGTGGAGGTTGCCGGCAGATGCCCCGTCGGCAGTAACCATCAGCATGATGTCGTCCACACCTCTCTCCTTCAGTCTGCCGGCAAGTGCCTGGACGGTCCTGAGGCCCTGCCAGCCATATTTCGGGGAGCCGGACCAGAGGATCGTGTACTTCGTTGTACCGTAGAGAGCCTCGTCCCGCTTCGCCGGCGTAAACAGTTCAGCGTCCGACCCGTTGGGGATCACGAAGGTCTTCCTGATCCCCAGTTCCGTTCTGGCGTATTCTTCCATCTCTTCGGAGACACAGACAGCCGCATCGACCATTCCGGCCAAGGCCCTCCTGCGCCGCATCGCGCTGCGCAGCTCTGTCTCGGACCCTCCCATGGTCCTCAATTCCTCCAGGGGGGCGTTGACCTCCCAGACACACGGTGCAGCGGCATTCGCGCGTCTTAACAGCGTCAGTTCGTCGTTCGCAGCTGAACCATGTATGCGTATATAAAAGAGGTCAATCTCGTTCCCCCTGCGGATAAAATCACGTTCGCTGAACGCGACAAACGGTTCAGCCTCGCACTGCAGATTCGTATAGAGCCGATGCCCCCGTCCGATCAGCCTTTTGGCTACCTGCAGGACATGCACCGAACCGCCCGCATGCGCGGCGGTCGCCGGGATGTTGGTGAGAAAGGCTATCCTCAGTCGATTGGAGCTATCAGGCATGGCAGGTGTTCTCATTGACATCAACCTATTTTGAGGGCATCGAGGGTCTTGTTGAACAGAGACGAAAACCCGTAGCCAACGAGCTTCGCAGCATCGATCCGGCAGCCGAGCTCCTTCAGGCCCGCGCGGTGATATTCCCAGAATTTCCGGTCCCGGCGTTTGATGATATTGCCACCCAGAAATCTATAATACTGCCTGAGTTTTTTGCCCAGGAGACTCCGGTATTCGTCATCGGCAAGAAAGGCCGGCCCGTATCTTTTCACGATGAGGAGATCGCCGAGGATATGGGTGCTGTATTTCAGTGCAAACGTCCTGCTCATCGACTCGTTCTCCCGGCGGGTAAAAGAGAGGACCTGGTGCACAAACCCGAAATCCGACTCTTTTAAGAGTTCAAAACAGGCCTCTTTGTCCGCGTGCAGGTTGTCTTCATTATAGACAGGGTCATATTTTCGGATGAGATCGGCCTTCATCATATGCGTTGACGGGGAACCAAAAATATAGGGACCGCCGTACAGCGTGGAGCGGCAGATCACCCGTCCGGGGACGACCGTACTGGGATACGGCAGGCCATCGCAGTTCACCCATCGGTCATCAAGACGATAGGAACCGACAAGTCCGACCGAGGGGTTCTCTTCAGCCACCGCAACCATCTTTTCGAGGCAATCAGGAAAGAGCCAGTCGTCGGCCTGGAGTATCTTGCAGTAGCTGGCTGCCGCCGGCATCAGGCGAAAGGTATGATTATGATTCTCGATAACCCCCAGAAACCGGTCATTGCTCTGGACCCGGATCCGGCTGTCCCTGTCCGCATATGCCTGTGCAATCCCAAGCGTGCCGTCGGTGCTGCAATTGTTCACGATCAGGTATTCCCAGTTCCCGTATGTCTGGCGAATGACGCTTTCGATGCATTCCGCAAGATACTTCTCACCGTTGTAGACCGGTGTAAGAACGGCAACCAGGGGCTGGTCGGAAGTTCTCATGACCGCATTCCCGCATGCCGGTATTCGATCAGCTCAACATTGCCGGCCCCGCTTCTGAACTTCACCACCCTCGCGGGGACACCGACAGCCACGGCACCCTCGGGTATATCATGCGTAACAACCGCCCCGGCGCCGATAACAGAGCCCTTGCCGATCTTCACGCCGTCGAGCACGATCACCCCGACGCCAAGCCACACGTCATCATCGATGACAATGCCCCCCTTTGTCTGTAGCGGCTGTTTCCTCAGGGCCTGATCGGACCCGAGCGCGTGGTTGTAAGGATAAAAGGCACAATTGGGTGCGATCTGGACATTGCTGCCGATCCTGATCGGGGCCTTATAGGCCGAAAACTGGCAGCGGGGCTGGATCGAGGTATGGGCGCCGATCCCGATACACCCCCCCTCCCCGGTCTCGATGATCGTGTCGGTGTGGATATGGACGCCCCGGGAGAGTTCCACGGGCCCGCCGTCCCTCGCCTGATAAATGACCACGCGGTCGCCGATGAAGACATTTTCGCCAAGCTGCAGACCGCCGTGGAATATTCTGGCATTGGGTGCTATGTAGCCCTTTGCGGTGCAGGAGGCGAGGTAGCAGCGCGACTTGTACGGGGGTGTAAACAGCGCGGCCATACGGGTGGCCAGACGGCCGAAGCCGCCCGGGCCGGACAGACGCATCCAGGCCCGGGCCCAGAGCCTTCTGATCTTCGATGAAAGCATGGTCCCCGTTTGACTCCCGGCTTACTGGACTGCCAGATTATCCAGTACCACAGTCCCGCTGCTGATCGTCAGCGTGCCGGAGACCGTCGTTGGACCGCTTTGAATTGAAAATTCCTGATCATAGCCTCCCTGCACCGTCACCACTCTTTCGAAGGCGAAATCAATGCTCTCCGTCAGGGTCGTCTCCTGGCTCTGAATGCTGTCACCGCTCGACGCGACATTGTATGCCGCCTGCAGGGAAGAGAAGAAGGAAACTGCAGCTCCTGACACCCTCTTTACGGTCCCGTTAACCTCGAAGGTCGCGGCAACAGCACAATCGTCCGTCACAGGAGCGGTTGTGTAGGTATCTCCATCCAGCGTACCGCTGCAGCCCGTGACAGATACAAGGTGACTGCCTGCAGCCGGAGTTACGGTAAAGGATATGGTGTCGTTGTAGTTGACCGTCTGCGGGGTGTCCGGGCTGATGCTGCCGTTGGCTCCTGCCGACGGCGTCACGGTGTAGGTATTGATCGCAAAGCTTGCCGATACGCCGCAGTCTGCGATTATCGGGCCTGTGGTGTAGGTGTCTCCAACGAGCGTTCCCCCGCAACCCGTGACAGCTACAACATGATACCCGGTATCAGGGGTGACGGTAAAGGCAGTCGTCTCGCCATAATCGATCGTCTGCGGGGAGTTCGGGCTGATGTTGCCGTTGGCTCCTGCCGACGGTGTCACGATATTTGTTGCCGACCCGTACGCAAAGGTTGCGATGACGTTGCAGTCAGCGGTAATCGGACCCGTGGTATAGGTGTTATCGACAAGCGTGCCGTTGCAGCCTGTCACAGAGTTTATATGGTACCCGTTGTTCGGCGTTACGGTGAAGGCTATGGTCCTGCTGTACTTCACCTTCTGTTTTGTCGCCGGGCTGATGCTGCCGTTGGAGCCGACCGACGGTGTTACATAAGAATACTCGTTGCAGTACCCGGTGCCGATCGTCCCGTTATGATAGTGCTGCAGAATTTCCTCGTCCGACAGGGCCTTGTTATACAGGGCCAGGGCGTCGAGGACTCCGGCAAAGTGATAGCCGTGCGACATATCAATCCAGCCGATATTGAATGGCACCGTTGAAGTGAATCCGTTTTTGAAGGACGTTCTGATAGAGTTCTCTCTCTTCCCGTCAACGTATATGCTCAGCTCCTTTGTTGCGGCATCTCTCACCGCGGCAACGTGGTGCCAGGTATCATCCGCAATATTTCTTATGCCGACCACATCGCTGCTGACACCCCCGGTGTCGCGCAGGTATATCTCCATGTTGCCCCCGGAGCAGGCTACGTACCAGTGCAGCGAGGTCGAACTGTCATTTCTTCCGGCCAGGACCTGCGTTCCTGAGCAGTCAGCGGTCTTCAGCCAGAACTCGACCGAAAAACTGTCGTTAACTCCCCAATTCGCCGTAGTACCAAGGTCTGCGCCCAGCTCGGTCGCCGAATCGAACTGCTGACCGCCGCCGACAACACCTTCTGCCGCGGTCGGGCAATTGGTGCAGGTGGCATCGCTGAAGCCGAACACGTCCTCATAGGTTGGTCCTGCTGCCTCACCGAACTTCCAGTAATGAGACATCATCTCCGAGGAACAGGCCCAGGGGTCTCCGACCTGTATCGTGAAGTTTTGCGTAAATTCCCCCTGCGTGTTTGAGGCCTTGACCGCGACATTGTAGTTGCCGGTGCTGGAGGGTATCCATGAAATCAGGCCTGTACTGGAATTTATCGTCATGGTCGAAGGCGCGGTCACAAGGCTAAACGTGGGAGAGGGGAACCCCGTGGCAGCAACGTCGTAGAAATAAGGCCATTCGTCATACGCTGCTGTATTGGCGGCCGAGACAATAAGGGGAGGTGTCTCGCCGCACAGCGGCAGAATATCAGACAGTGCCTGACTCCAGACATCTGCCATCTTTGCATATCCCGCAGCATTCGGATGGAGCGTGCCGTCGAGGTCCATGGCATAGTTCAGGGCGGTCTCATGGTCGACGATGATGATCCGGTCTCCGGCTGCAATGCGGGACGTTGCCATCGCTTCGACGTCATCATTGAACTGCGTCGTTGCGAGGACCTTATCGGTCCCGTCGGTACGGTTGATGATCAGTCCAAGGACGACCACGATGTTTTCGCTGATCAAGTCGATGTTGTCGAGTATTTCGGCTATGTCGTTGACGTTCTGCGTGCCGTCAGATATATCGTTCGTGCCGATATGGAGCAGCACCACATCGGCGGGATGGTCGGTCAGGAACTGCTGCACCGTGGGAGCAATGCCGCCGCCGTAGCCCCTGTCTGCCTTGGCCCCCCAGCCGCCGTGGCCCTCATGGTCAATATCAAACAATGCACTGTCTCCGTGCTGCAGGCTTCCCACAAAGTCAAAGGAATAGCCGGAATTAAAGAGTGTCTGATACAGGGGCTTGCGATAGCCGGCAACCAGTATGGGATCGTCCGGAGGCTCACCGTAGGTGATCGAGTCGCCCAGAGGCATGATCCTCGCAGGGCTGGCACAGCCGCAATAGCCCCAGCCCAGGCCAATAGAGCCGTCGCGGTGATGCTGCCGGATCTCGCTCTCTGACAGCACCCTGTTATACAGTGAAACTTCATCCAGCATTCCTGAGAAATGATAGCCGTCCGCGAGATTAATCCAGCCGATATTCAGCGGGGCCGAGGAACCGAAGCCTCCGCTGAAGGAGGTGGCCACGGACTGCTCGATTGCGCCGTTTACATACACACGCAGCTCATTCGTTGCCGTATCCATCACCGCAACGATATGGTTCCAGCTGCCATTTGCGATATCCGTTGTACCCGTTGCCTCGCTGATATTTCCGGCTGCATCGCTGAAATAGACCTCGACCTTGCCGGCAGTGCAGGCTGCATACCAGAGCAGGGGGCTGCCGCCGTCATTTCTGCCGACCATTACCTGCGTCGTGGTGCACGAACCACTGTTCATCCAGAATTCAATAGAGAAACTGTCGTTGAGACCCCAGTCGAACGAATCATCATCGACGACACTCAGAAGGCTCTCTGCACTGAACTGCTGTGCACCATTGATGATGCCGATGGTCGCTGCCGGGCAATTTGTGCATACAGCCGCATTGGCGCCATAGAAGTCCGCATAGGGCGAACTGCTGCCGTCGAGTTTCCAATAATGACTGATTCCGGATGGACACCCCTCGGTCTGTGCGGGCACTCCCGACGGACAGCTAAAGAGACACATCAATACGATAAAGAACGCTATCAATCCTGGTACCCGCTGGTTTTTCATGGCCGTTTCCTTTCGTGATTTGTTTGTCGGTTAATAGAAAGATACCTTGATCGTATGGTGAAGTCGTGTCAGCCGATCGATATCGCTGCTTCGCCGTGCCGACAGAGCTGTTTTCCGTTTTCTTCCGCGATCTGTTGAATGACCCTGGTATATTCCTCTGCAAATCTCACCCGGGTATGATGCAGCCTCGCAAACTCCCTGGCCTTGTGTGACATCTGCCGCAGTCGTTCGGGGGGCACTGCCGAAAGCGACCGGACCGTCTTCCTGATCGTCTCTATCGCGCAGTCCTCAAGGATTATGCCGCAATCATCCGGCAGATCAGTGCCGGATTCATAACTGAGGAGGGGAATGATTCCTGCATGCATGCAGGTTATCGCATTCCCGGCACCTGCCTCAGAGCAGGAGGGATAGATGATCCCGACACACTGGTTCAGGATTGAGCCAAATTCAGGACCGCTGACATCAACCCAGCCTATCGTCCGGATATGGGGAGTCTGATACAGTTCCGTGTGATAAACGCGTTGAAAATCCGGCTCTTTGTCAATCGGTCCGCAGACAAAGAGTTGATAATCAGGCATGCCGGCAAAGGCATCGAGCACCAGGTCGAGTCCCTTGTGGACAAAGCCGTGGCTCCCGAGCCACAGGTAGGTCCTCCGGCAGGATTCAAACTGCTTGCCCTGAAACCAGGGATAGGTATCACAGGTGGTATGGGGGATCTTGAAGATCGCTTTATTCGCATATTCATAGGTGCCGGCGGTGAACGCATTGCCCACGATCGTGGCATAGTCGGCATATTCGATCGCGAGATTCTGTTCGATAATCCTCTGGCTTTCCGGAATCGTTACGCCCTTTCTCTGCTGCAGGTCGAGTGTCCTCCTGTACGAGGCGTAGTTATTGAAGACCCAGTGGGCGGTGTCCAGGTGGACTATCTTGACACACCCGCTGCCGAGATGCCTTGCAATCCTGGCAAAGTTGGTGCGGGCCCCGACAAAGAAGTCATAGTCGGCCCGGGGAACAAAGGTCCCGTTCCGGTAATGGATCACATCAACGTCATAGCCGAGTCCCAGGAATGTTTCCGCAATCTGCAGCGAGTCGCCCGGATTGGTATGCGCGTTGGATATCTTTTTTTCCGGACCTGCCATGAAGGGCTCCGTCATGAACGACAGCAGCATGCTGCCATGTCGCCGAACTTCCGTTTTCAGACTGATGCAATCTTCTGCATGGCTCAGGGGGTCGAACCCAGATTGCCTGACCGGACGGTATCGGGTTACCTCGAGCCCGGCGCTTCTGAATATCTTTTTTAGTATCGTTTTCAAGGCCATTCCGTATTCAGATACATCCTGGTGCGACCGCTGCTGCGAGATCCAGACCCTTGACCTTTGAGCCGCTGCCCTGCAGCAGCTCCCGCAGACTGTCGGCAACGTATTGGATCTCATCTTTCTTCAGGTTATTGTGAAAGGGCAGCGCAATCGTCCGTCGGGAGACTTTCTCGGTGATGCTGAAGTCGCCTTCGCGATAGTGCAGTTCCTTGCGATAAAACGGCTGCAGATGAATCGGAGGGAAATAGTTGTTGCAGCCAATACCCTTCTTCGTCAGCTCAGCCAGGACAGCATCCCTTGTTTCCATGGAGCAGTTGTCCGGCAGGCATACCACATACACAAACCAGCTTCTCTTCAGACCCCTGAAGGTCCCCGGAATGGCGACAAGATCCTTTAATTGCCTGTTGTATCGGGCGGCGACCTTTTCCCTTTTCTCCAGAATCTCGCCGATTCTGTCCAACTGGGAGCTGCCCAGGGCGCAGTTGATATCACTCATCCGGTAGTTATACCCGAGCCGCTCGTGCGCCAGCCAGCCGCCATAGTTGTCCCGACCCTGATTGCGGAGGCTCTTGCAGAGGAGTGCGATATTTTCGTTGTTCGTCAGGATCATGCCACCCTCTCCGGTCGTTATCTGCTTGTTGGGATAGAAGGCAAACACGCCGATATCCCCGATAATACCCACTTTCTTCCCGTGGTATTCCGCCCCAATGGATTCGCAGGCGTCCTCGATCACATACAGGTTGTACTCACCGGCGATTTCCAGAATGTCTTTCATGGCACAGGGCAGCCCGAACACATGGACCGGAAGTATGGCCCTGATAAACCTGCCAGTTCTCTTATCAACCGGCAGCCCGGTCTTCGGGTCTCTGCTGCAGTTCTCCGCCAGATAGTCCCGGACCTTCTCCGGATCGATATTAAAGGTCTTCGGGTCGATATCCACAAATACCGGAAGGGCCTTTTCATACAGCATGCAGTTGGCAGAGGCTATGAAACTGAACGGCGTCGTGATCACCGCATCCTCGTGGCCGATGCCCAGACTCTTTATTGCCAGATGCAGACCGGAGGTACCGCTGTTGACAGCCACCGCATATTTTGCTCCGATGTATGCAGCAAGCTTCTCCTCAAATTCCTGGAGCCGGGGGCCGAGGCTCAGACGGGCCGATTTCAGGACGTCCACCAGCACCTGAATTTCACTGTGTGTTATGTCGGGAGAGGATAGCGGTATGTTCATGATATTGTCCCTGTCCTTTTTCAGATGTTTTTATGGTTGAGGGAAACAGTCTCCGCGATTCTGCTCATCATACTGCAGCTGCGTATCCTGCTGAGCGGGTCGCGCTGAAACAGGCCTGCTGTCTTCGGTACCGCCGGCAGCCAGACCCTGATCATGTTTATCGGAACGGCACAGCGGGACCGCACCGCCCTATGGCTTTCACCCGTATCACTGATGAAGGCCTCCTCAGCCTGCCATTGCCAGTCATCGTACCAGGTCCAGCAGTGATGGGCGGTATACAGGCTTTTCACGGTATGCGCCAGTTCTCTATTCGTCTGCATGATTACATATTCAAGTTCGGAGGTATTCAGGTAGTCCACCATCAGTCTGAATGATTTGTTGCTGGCATAGTTTGAATACCAGATCTTAAACCCCATTGATCCCTGCAGATCCCTGACTGCCCGGTAAACCTGAATATGTTCGTCATTGCCGTATTCGCCCCAGGGGTTATGCGTAAAGACATTCGAGTAACCGGAGAGCCTGTGCCGCAACTGATCTTTCAACCGGTGGTAATTTTCCCGGTATGCCTTGTCAGGATATTTCCTGTCCGTTATCTTTATGCCGTAGGGGGTCAGGACAGGATCATTCCAGTCTACGCCATAAAAGGTCCCGGCCTCGTCCAGCCCCAGGCAGCTGACGTTCCTGAGCGGATAGGCCCCGAGACTGCTTTGTCTGCCCTGCTGCGTCTCCGGCTCGGACTCAATTCCAAGGAAACAGAGCACGATCTCATCGACGCTGGTTAGAATTGAACTGCTCCAGAGCACCTCGTCGTCCGGATGTGCTGCAACCAATATGGATTTATCGAATATCGCGTTCATGTGCTGTATCACTCAGACGCGGCAGTCATAGTTCTGAGTATGGGGCTGACGCCCGTTCTGCCTGCTCTGTGTACTCCAGTGAAGGAGCGGTCTCACTGCCGACGTCATGACTCCCATATAATCTCCCCGCGCGGAATCACCTTCACAGCTGTCCACCACATCAAAGGCGACGACGTCGGTCTCGTTGACATGCAATATCCGCGGTTCTATGGTAATAATGGCCGCATACACGATGAGCTTGCCTTCCGACAGCAGATTGCCCGGGATCCAGGCAGTGGTGGCGTAACGGCCTTCAGGCCGGGGGCGCTGCCGCCATCCGGCTTCGTTATCGAGCACCTCAAAACAGAACACGCCCTCGTCATTGATGAAGTGATAATAGGGGACAAGGACATACCCCGGCCGGAGCACCTCATATTCCATTTCGATGCCGACCGGTTTCCGTATATCAACGACCTCTGTCACAAGATCGTCTTCCGTCTTCACCTTCACCGATAACAGCCTGACCACTTCGTTCCCGGGAGCCTTGGAGATATCCGGCCACACGCGCTGCGCAGTTGTATCTCGGCCGGCATTCAGGTAGGCGCTGACAACGTGCTGGGCCGGCCCATCCTTCATGACACGGCCCCCGGTCAGCATGATCGCCCTCTCACAGAGCCGCTTTATGGCGTACATATTATGGGAAACAAACAGTACCGTCCTGCCCTCTTTCGCAACGTCCCGCATCTTTTCCTGGCACTTCTTCTGAAAACTGGCGTCCCCGACCGCCAGGACCTCGTCGACGATCAGGATCTCCGGCTCGAGATGCGCCGCCACGGCAAAGGCCAGCCGCAGATACATGCCGCTTGAGTAGTGCTTGACCGGGGTGTCGATAAATTTCTCAACTTCGGAGAAGGCCACAATTTCGTCGAATTTTCTGTTGATCTCCGCCCGCTTCATTCCCAGGATTGCGCCGTTGAGGTAGACGTTTTCCCTTCCCGTCAGTTCTGGATGAAAACCGGTACCGACCTCCAGCAGGGACCCGACGCGGCCGCGAATCTCGGCAAAACCCTCGGTCGGCTCGGTGATCCGGGAGAGGACCTTCAGCAGGGTGCTCTTGCCGGCCCCGTTGCTCCCGATGAACCCGACGACCTCGCCCTTCCTGATTTCGAAGGATACGTCCTTCAGAGCCCAGATGTTCTCGTCAGACTGTATGGCTGCCGCCGACTGTCCGCGCAGCATGCGCCCGGCGCGTCTGAATGGCTCGCTGACGGTATCGGCTATGGTGTCCCGCAGCGTCTGATAGGACCTTTTTTTTCTGCCGATCCGGTAGAGCTTGCTGATCCCGTCGACGAGTATCGCGTTGTCGGTCATATGATCACCTAGACTATGTCCGCAAAGGTTTTTTCCATCCGCCGGAAATGGCGCGCACCGGTAATCAGCAGCAGGACCGCGATGAGCGACGAGACCATGATGACCGGGCCCGGCGCCGTGTTGACGCCCAGGAGCGCCCAGCGGAAGCCTTCGACAACACCGACCATCGGGTTGATGCCATAGAGGGTCCTCCAGGGTTCTGAAAGCAGACTGCTGGGGTAGGCTACCGGGGTTGCGAAAAGCCAGAACTGGACAATGAACGGAATAATATGCTGCACATCCCTGAACTGGACATTCAGGGCGGACAGCCACAGGGACACACCCAGCGAGGTCGTCAGGGCCAGGGCCAGCAGCAGCGGCAGCCAGACAATATTCGCCGTGGGGGTGATATTGTAATGATGCATCATTCCGATGAGGACCGTCAGGGCGAGGGCAAAATCGAGTATGCCGGACAGGATAGAGGCGATCGGAATGCAGAGCCGCGGGAAATAGACCTTGCTGATCAGGTTCGAACTGCCGACGATACTGGTCGACGCCTTCCCCAGCCCGTTCGCAAAAAAAGTCCACGGTACGAGGGCGGCAAAGCTGAAGATCGGATACGGTATCCCGTCTGAGGGCATCTTGGCGAGGCGCCCGAAAAAGACGCTGAAGACGACCATCGTGAAAAACGGCTGAATAATCGCCCAGGCCGCGCCCAGCACGGTCTGTTTGTAGCGGACCTTGATATCCCGCCAGATGAGGAAATAGATCAGCTCACGGTATTCCCAGAGTCCCTTCAGATTCAGGGAAATCCGGCCGCGGGACGGCTGGATCCTGATGAGCAGGGCATCGGTTGAGGATTCTATACTCTGAACGGCGCTAGGTTCCATAACAACATTTCCCCTCTCTCATCCCGACGGCTGTTATTTCGGACATGCCTGCTGCTCATTGCGTGTTGCTTCATCAAGGCTCCTTCTATACCAGTCAATGGTCTGTGTCAGGCCGATCTCAAGAGTTGTCCGAGGCCTCCAGTAGATGGCATCAAAAGTCCCCGCCGTATCGGCCATACGCACCTGCTCCATCGGCCTGTCCTGCAGGGCACCGTACAGAGGCTGAATTCGTGAATTCAACAGCTGGACCATCTCATCCACCACCTCCCGAATCGTGACAAGGACCCCGGACCCAAGGTCTATGGTCCTGCCGTCGATACCCGAAGAATCTGCCATGGCGACCAGCCCGTCGACGACATCGTCAACATATATCCAGTCCACCTGCCTCTGTCCGTTTGTCAGTTTCGGAGACTCCCCCCGAAGCAGTGACAGGGAGACATACGGCACAAGCTTGCCGAGGTCCCTCTGGCCAGGTCCATACACCATGAAGAGCCGCGCGACCACCACCGGAGTCTTATACAGGGCGTAGAGCATCCTCGCATACCCGCTGCATGCCCATTTGGCTGCCGCATAAGGCGAACTTGGAACGTTCTGGCTTTCCTGGCTGTCGGCTTCTTCAAGGGAGCCGGCCAGGATAATTCGCCGGCAGCCGATTTCCGTTGCGACCGTCATGATATTCACGGCAGCGCAGAGATTGTTGTTCATCATACTGATGACCAGATCCAGGTCCCGGGCCCCGGCCACGTGGCTGGCCAGATGATAGATGATGTCGGGTCTGACTGCTGTCAGGATTCTCCTGACAACCCTGACGTCCGAAAGGTCCCCCTGATGCCACTGCAAGCGGGCATCAGCGCTGCTCAGCATATTCCTGGAGACGGCATGCACCTCTGCGTTCTCTTTCAGAAGGCGGCGGCACAAATGGGCCCCGATAAAACCGCTCGCGCCGGTAACGAGAACTCTCCGGCCTGACAGAATCAGCGAGGCGGTCATCGGCCTCTCCCGTGGCGGCGGTAGTACCCTCTCATTGCAGCGCCTCGGTCAACAGATCGTATTTCGCGAGGATGTCGGCTGCATCCTTCAGCATGGAGAAATCTATTCCCGACCGTTCGGCTATATCAAGCAGTGTATTGCTCCCGTCGGAGAGGTTCAGGACCCAGAGCATGGCCAGTTCCCTCTCCCGCGAATCAGACTGACCACCGATCGTGTTGTACAGTCCCCTTCTGCCGAGCTGAGGTTCGCATTTCGGATTCGTATTGCGGTACCTTCTGTTGTTCTCAAGAAGATCGAACACCGCGAGATACTGCATCAGGGACTTGTCGAGAAATTCCGGCCGCACAAAATCGAGGTTGTCAGCCGAAGTGTGATATTCAGGATAACGGCCGTGGGGCGTCCGCATGAGACAGCCGACCTGAAGATCGATCCCCGGCGAACAGTACTGCCGCTCGTCGTAGCCAAAGGGGACAAACTCCTGAATTTCATAAGCCTGTCCCGACGTCTTCAGCACATGGGTCACGGCCCTGTCGATCTCTGCGTCACCCCGGCGGCTCTTCTTGTACGTGAATTGTCCGCCGTCACCGACACATGCGGCCACGAGGCCGTGCTTTATCCCGGGCAGCTTCTCTTCATTCAAAGAGAGCCACGCAATAGAGCCTATCGTCCCCGGAATGAAGAGAAAGCGATACGAATATCTGCGGGGAAGTCTTGCAACCTCTTTGGCAAGATAAACAGCCAGGGCGATCCCGGAAAGATTGTCATTGCACAAAGAGGGGTGACAGATATGCGTTGATATCAATATCTCCTGAGGGGTAATCCCCTGGATGAAATACTCTCCGTACGTCAGATGTCCACTCTCAAGTGTGGAATCAATGACGACTTCATATTCGTCTTCCCGGAGTTCGGCATATTGGTTATGGCTGATACAGAAACCCCAGTTTTCCGAATAGTACGATGTCCTGTACGGGATCCAGTCCGGATGTGCGGGATCAGTAAACAGATGCTCCCTCAGCCCGGAGAGGGATACCCTCTTCGAAACCGGTGAGCTGTAACTCAGGACATGGAGGTTGTTTTTCATGATATCGATGATCTTTTCACCGGCCGAATTCTTTACAAAGGCATCCCTGATATTCCACTCGTTCGGCACAGTCCAGTCGAAGACCTTTGTCCCTGAGGGGACCTCGCGGACCGACAGAGGAATATGCTGCCCGAGGACCGACAGAGTCTCCCTGACACCGTTTCCGGTTATGCTCCGGGTGATCGGATAAAGCACCGAGAGCAAGGCATGCATTTCCCTGCCGATGTCTTTCATCTGCGCCCGAAATCCGGCCCGAAATCCGGATAGCTGCGGTCTTTTTCGGAGATAAGGGTAACCTTTTCCGGCCAGAGGATCCCGAAGGCCGGATCATCCCATCTGACACCCCGGGCACAATCGGGCACATGAAATTCAGACATCTGATAGAGAACTTCGGTATCATCGCTCAGGGTCTGGAACCCGTGGGCAAAACCTTCGGGAATATAGAGCATTCTGCCGTTTTCCTGCGTCAGTTCCGCAGAGACCCACTGGGTGAAGGTTTCCGAGCCTTCCCTGAGGTCGATGATGACGTCCCAGATCGCGCCCCTGGTGCATCTGACCAGTTTTGCCTCTTCATGCGGTCTCTTCTGATAGTGCATACCCCGCAGGACACCCTTTTTCAGGCTGACCGATGTATTGCACTGAACGAATCCCGGCTTCAGACCCATCTGCGCAAACTCGCGCTGACAGAACGTCCGGGCAAAAAAGCCCCTGTCATCCTCAAACCTTTCCAGGTCTATCCGGTAGGCCCCCTTCAGCCTTGTTTCCCTGAATATCACGAATACACCTTCACTTCCGGTACGAACACCACAAATTGCCCCCCCCATGACCGAATATGAGACATCTGCTCCATGATCTCATCCCTCAGGTTCCAGGGAAGGATCACTACGTAATCCGGCCTGGTCTCACTGATGCGTTCCGGCGCATAAATGGGGATATGGACACCCGGCAGATAGAGACCCTGCTTGTGGGGGCTCCGGTCCACGGTATAGTCGATGAAATCGGAGCGTATGCCGCAATAGTTCAGCAGGGTGTTCCCTTTTGCCGGGGCTCCATAGCCCACAATCGATTTCCCCTGCTGCTTTGCATCGATCAGGAACGACAGTACGTTCCTCTTTGTCTCTTTGACCCTTTCGGCGAAGGAGAGGTAGTGCCCGGTTTCCGTAAAGCCACCGGCCTGCTCCCGGCTTAACAGATCAGCAACCCTGCCCACAACCGGCTGGGAGGAATCCTCAGTATGACGGGCATAGATGCGAAGGGACCCCCCGTGCGTCGGCAGTTCCTCGACGTCAAAGATGGTCAGTCCGTGGCCCGAGAATATCTTTTCGACGGTAATGAAGGAGAAATAGGAAAAGTGCTCGTGATAGATCGTATCAAACTGCGTTTCCTCCATCAGGCGTTCCAGATGCGGAAATTCCATCGTGATAATGCCATGTGGTTTGAGGACGATCTTCATGCCGGCGACAAAATCATTGATGTCAGGCACATGCGCCAATACGTTATTGCCGATCAGGAGGTCTGCCACGGTCCCCTCAGCAGTCAGCTCTCTTGCTGTATTCGTGCCAAAGAATTTGACCAGAGTCGGAATGCCCGCACCCATGGCCACCTTCGCCACGTTCTCTGCAGGTTCAATACCCAGAACCGGGATGGCCTTCTCCCTGAAGTATTGGAGCAGGTAACCGTCGTTGCTCGCGAGTTCGATGACCTGACTCGACCGGTCAAACCCGAAGCGTCCGATCATACGGTCACGGTAATCCTGCGCGTGCTTCAGCCACGAAGCCGAATATGATGAAAAATATGCATAGTCGCTGAAAATATGCTTCGGTGAAAGCGTCTCGGGCAGCTGCACCAGAAAACACGTATCACAGACATAGAGATGCAGGGGATAAAAAGGCTCCATCAGTCTGAGGCCTTCTGCGCAAAGATACGAATTCGACAGCGGAGAGCCCCCGAGATCGACAAAGGTCGTCGTCAGACTGTTCCCGCAGAACCTACATGCAGGGGAGTGCATCTTCCACCCTGACCCGAAGGTCTTTTGAGAATGTATCGATCTGTGCCACGGAGAACTCCCTCATGTCCCTGCCCTGCTGGTATGCCCGGTACCAGTCCGACGTGAGATGAAGAGTCTCCGGAAGGTCCAGTTTTGTCGACCACCCGAGCAGCGCGCCGGCCTTCGAGCTGTCGAGCTTCAGATACCTGGTCTCCTGAGGATGCTGTTTTCTATCCAGTTCCCACGGGCCCTTCATCTCCCACAACTCCTGCAGCCGCTCAACCAGCCATGAGACCGGACGGGCATGTTCCTGGTCAGGTCCAAAATTCCACGCGCCAGAGAACTTCGGACCTTCGTACCAGAGCCGTTCGGCAAGGAGGAGATATCCATAGAGAGGCTCCAGGACAAACTGCCAAGGCCGGACAGCACGCGGATTACGGAGCGTGACTGAACTACCGGCCATAAACGCCCGCATGATATCAGGGACGATCCTGTCTTCTGACCAGTCACCCCCGCCGATCACGTTCCCGGCGCGAACACTGGCCACCGCTGATCCGTGTTGTTCGTAACGAGCGGCATCGAAATAGGATTTCTGATAGGCAGCCGTAATAATTTCAGCGCATCCCTTGCTGCTCGAATAGGGATCATGGCCGCCTAGAGGATCGGATTCCCGGTAGCCCCAGACCCATTCCCTGTTTTCATAGCATTTATCGCTCGTGACAATGATGACGACTCTCGCAGCTCCGGTCCTTCTGGCCGCTTCAAGGATATTTGCTGTCCCGATGACATTGACGGTGTATGTCTCCAGGGGATGAGCATAGGAATACCGGACCAGCGCCTGGGCTGCCAGGTGAAGAATAATTTCAGGCCGGTGTGTGTTCACGGTCTGTTCGAGTTGCTGCAGGTCCCTGATATCACCGAGGCAGGATGTTATGTCCGGGGCGATCTTCACGGCTTCAAACAGACAGGGGGTTGTCGCAGGAGGCAGTGCATACCCGATCACCTCCGCACCCAGATGCTGCAGCCAGAGTGCAAGCCAGCTTCCTTTAAAGCCGGTGTGCCCCGTAATCAGCACTTTTTTTCCCTTCCAGAAGTTCTGCATCACCAGGTTTTCCAGGGGGCCTTGCCCGAATTCCATATATCTTCAAGGGTATTTTTCTCCCTCAGCGTATCCATGCATGACCAGAAACCGAAGTGGCGATACCCCATCAGCTGTCCGTCGCGGGCGAGGCGTTCTATGGGATCGCGCTCCCAGATGGTCTCATCATTGTCTATGTAATCAATAACCCGGGGTGAGAGGATAAAATACCCGCCGTTGATCCAGCCCTCGGCCGATTCCGGCTTTTCATAAAAATCCGTGACCCTGTCTCCCTGAAAGGCTATCCGGCCGAAGCGCGCCGGGGACCGCACCGTAGTAACCGTCGCAAGCTTGCCGTGTGTCCTGTGGTATGCAAGCAGCTCCTGAATATTGATATCGGCAACACCGTCCCCATAGGTAAACATAAAGCATTCCTCGTCTGCGAGCCATGCCCCGAGGCGCTTCAGGCGTCCCCCCGTCTGCGTCCCGAGTCCCGTGTCGACAACATGGATCTTCCACTTCGGCTGGTTGCCGTCGTGAATAATGGTTTCGCCGGTCGATAAATCGACCGTAATATCGTTATTGATGGCATAAAAGTTCAGAAAATATTTTTTGACCACCTCCGCCTTATAGCCAGCCGCGATAATGAATTCGGTGATCCCATGCACCGCATAGCAGTTCATGATATGCCACAGGATCGGTTTGCCGCCGATCTCCACCATCGGCTTCGGCCGTGATACGGTCTCTTCCAACAGTCTCGTGCCATAACCACCGGCAAGTATCACCGCTTTCATCAGGATTTTCCTTTCTCCGTATCGGCTGTTTAGGTGGTTTATACGATGGTATGTCTGCGGGGTTCCTGCAATGCTCCGCCTGCTCGGTTACATCCGGGTAACCTGCAGGGTAATACTTCCAGGCCTGTCGAGGCTTTGCTTCAGGAACTCTTAAAAGATATAACAAATAATGTGCCAGACGTTACAGGCTTTAAAACGGAGGGTTGCGGCGTAAGCTCTCTGATTTCCTGAATAAAGGTGTATCGTATCGTTACAGCATTCGGGTGGATTTTGTTGCGAATGGATACAGGAGAAGAGGTGGGGAAGATACCGGTAACAGCGGAGATCATCTGAGCGTTGTTCCCGCGTCCGGACGCTGCGCGCATCCGTCCCTGCCACCGCGGCAACGGCGAAAGTCCTCAGGACATCGGACTTCTCACGCGTCTGCTAGAAAGGTTCCGAATTCAGAAACATCCAGACGTGGAGATTCAGATAGAAGGGACATTTTGTGTGGTCACGCTGCCGGCAATATGCCCGGAGCTCGGAATGACTCGGGATATATGTCTCGGAGTCGGCACTGCAGCGTGCTCCCGAACTGTCCAGAAAGGGGCAGCAGACTGTCTTCATTTTTTTCATGTGATCACCTCCTGCAACCGTACTGTCGCCGTTACAGAAACCGGACTGTCAGGAACAGATGGAAAAACCGCACAGGCGTCATGCTCGCCGGTGTTTGACCATCGAGACGGTCCTGCCCAATTCCTCCAGGGTATAGGGTTTGGCAATCGCCCCACTGAAACCATACGTACTGAACGCTGCCATGACCGGGTCGTCATGGTACCCGCTTGAGACGATCGCCCGGACATCGGGATCCCGTTCCAGCATTTTGCCGATGGTCTCCCTGGCACCCCTGCCCCCTGCCACCGTCAGATCCAGGAGCACGACGTCAAAGGGCTTCCCCTCGCGGTCCGCCGCCTCGTAGATCCTAATTGCTTCATCACCGTCCTGTGCAAACTCCACTGCATACCCGAGCCGGATCAGGAAGGCTCCTGCGATTCTGCGGACTGACTCAGTATCGTCCATGACCAGGACCCTCCCGGCCTCACCCGGTGTCCTGGCTGCTTTTTCATGTCCTGACCCGTCGTCCCCTGACTCTTGACCAGTTCGGGAGGAATCGGAAAAGGCAGCCGCCCTGTCCCGCATCCCGATGCACGGGAAGGCGGTCAGACGGGCGGTCAGGGCCGTTGCACTCAGGGAGGCAGTTTCGGCCCTCTCAAGAAATTTCGCTGTCTCGCGGCCCGGTGTCTCGAGCTGCCGTGCCAGGTAGATATTGCCCAGGACAACCTGCAGCAGATTATTGAGATCATCAGCCAGGGCAGCGGCCTCGACCACGATCGCTGCACTCTGCTGTATCGTCTGGACCTTCTCCTCCGCCTCCCTTTGAAGGCTTATGTCATGCACCTGAACGACATAGAGGCACATGCCCGGGGAGGCGACAACGATCGGGGAGACCAGCATCTCCAGAGTGATCACCCCGGACTTGCCCGTTTCATAGAGACCGCTTGTACGGACCTGATCAAAGTCCACGACCAGGCGGCAGCGGACCGTTTCGCCGCAGCGCATGCGGTCCTTGAGATCGGACGGGATAGCGGGGTCGATAAAGAGATTGAACGCACCTGCCCCGGATATCGCATCCAGTCCGAAGAGTTCGAGGTAGGACCTGTTTGCATCGAGCAGCTTTCCGAAGGAGTCGCAGAGCCCTATCCCGACAGGTGAATCCTCGTAGATCCGCCTGATCAGCTCCCTGCTGCTCCACAACTCAAGCTGCTCCCTCCCGGTCTCATACTGCCGGCCGCCCATTCTTCTCTCAGGCCCAGCATAGGTACCCGAATAAGCACCTGAACGGGCAGTTACACAAGCCTCCGGATAATTCTCCGGAGAGGTCCCCGCGGATCGTCCGCCCTTCCCCCTCAGCAGCCCTGCCTCCACGGTGACCCACCCCTCCGAAAAGCGGTAAAACATCTTTATCCGGTGGGCCGAAAGCAGCTGCTCCAGCGTAAAATCGGGAACATAGTCTTCTGTATTATCGTAAAAAATAACCGGTATGCTCATGGCAACCTCCTGCAGCGGCCTGCCGGGCCGTACCGGGAAACGAAGCCCCCGCCTGTCCTGCAGGACGGCAGATCACCAATATCGTCGTGTATTGTCTTCATGTATTCAACCCTCCCCCTGCCGGGTATCAGCTGAACTATCAGAGAGCTTCAGGATGATCGGCTTCCCGAAGGCGCTTATAAAAGGCCTTTCGCGAAATACCGAGTATTTTGGCGGTCTTGGATTTGTTTCCCCTGCACTTATGGAGCGTCTCCCTGATCGCATGAATTTCCAGTTCCTTGAGCGTCCGGGTCGAACCGTTCTGTGCCGGCTGTTTTCTCATCGACAGGATCTCCGCAGGCAGTTCCCGGAAGCCGATCTGTCCTCCCTTGGCGAGGATAAACGCACGCTCGATGACGTTCTTGAGTTCGCGGATGTTCCCGGGCCAATGATAGAGTTGCAGGGTCTTCAGCACCTCGCCCGAGAGCGTCACCAGCCTCCCGTTCCGGGCACAGCACTCGCTCAGGAAGGCGGTCGCCAGCAGCAGTATATCGTCTGCTCTGTGGCGAAGCGGGGGCACCGGGATCTCAACCATGGCGATGCGGGAATAGAGGTCCTCCCTGAAGCGGCCCTTCCGTACTTCTGCGAGCAGGTCGCGGTTCGTGGCGGATATGAGCCTGAAGGCCACCCTGATCTTCCTGCTGCCTCCCAGTCGTTCAATCTCCATGGTTTCGAGGACATGGAGCAGTTTCTCCTGCACCGGGAGCTCCAGTTCGCTGATCTCATCGAAAAATACCACCCCGTTCGCCGCTTCCTCAAACTTGCCGGTCCTCCGGGCCGTGGCTCCTGCAAAGGCACCCTTCTCACACCCGAAGAGCTCCACTGCCACAAGCTCCCTGGGTATGGCGGCGCAGTTGACCGTGATAAAAGGCAGGGTACTCTTCATGCTCCGGTAGTGCAGCGTACGCGCAATAAGCTCTTTCCCGGTACCGGTCTCGCCGCTGATGAGGACCGTGCTCATCGAGTCCTTCACCGCATCGACCGTCTCCAGGATCCGCCGCAGTTCCGGGGTGTTGCCGACAATGGCATAGCCATTTGCTTCGTTGGCAAGCCTGCTCTTCAGAAGATCGATCTCCCTTTTCAAACGGCGTTTTTCGACCGCCCGCGCGAGGATTCCCTTCAACTTTTCATAGTCCGGAGGCTTGACAAAATAATAGAAGGCCCCGCGCGACATCGCGGCGACTGCTGATTCAATCGTACCGCAGGCGGTCAGGAAGACGACCGGGATATCCGGCTTGGCCTCGCAGATATAATCAAAAAAGCGCATCCCGTCGCTGCCGGGCACCTTGAGGTCGGTAATCACCGCGTCAAGGTCTTCATGCCTGACTACCCTGCCGGCATAGTCCGCATTGTCCGAGGTCATGACGTCGTACCCCTCCTCCGCCAGAATCGCGGAGAGGACGCAGGTGCCGGCCGGCTCATCGTCGACAATGAGTATTCGTCCCTTGCTGTTTGAGGTTAGCCGGCTCACTTAAACCTCCTCCGACGGGTCCTTCCGGCCGGGGGCATACAGCACGTGCGCGGTCCGGTTCTCACCCGGTGACGCCGCGGAGGCCTGGACGTCCTCCGGGTCAAACATCAGGCCGATCTTATAAAAGTCTGTTGCCAGCCTGTTCACCCACCGCACGCGGCCTGCCCTATGACAGAGCGGCAGCATGCTCTTGACGATCGAGATCCTGTCGTTGGTGCGTATCGGCTGAAAGACAAAAAGGCTCATGCCGGTCTCACTGATATTGATCGTCACACCCCTGAACTGGTCGGACGAGGCCGCATCAGCAGCAACCAGCTCAACGACATTCGCGAGATCAAACCTGAAATATTCTCTTCGTTCTGAGCTTTCGGCAGACATAGTATTGCCTTTCTCTCCGTACGCAAGTCGGCGGCGGCGCCGGAGACTTTTATTTCGGCCGCATCAGGGTTTACAGTTTCCCTGATTGCATGATTATTTCAGCCACTCCTTCAACGCCGGGGACATCCGGGAAACCGCCCCTGAAGCTCGGCAATATGTCCCGCATCTTCGGAACAATGTCTTCAGCGGCATAGTTGCGGACGATCTCCTCCAGCGCGGCGAGATGACCGTGGAGGACGACAGAGGATGGGACACTGGGCAGTGCAGTCATGAGTTTCTTGTGGTTCGTCGGGACCATGATCTCTGTTTCATCAAAGAGGTCTTCGTAGAGTTTTTCTCCGGGCCGCAGTCCGGTATATTTGATCTTGATCTCCTGATGCGGAATAAACCCCGAAAGCCGGATAAAGTTTTCAGCCAGGTCGATGATCTTGATGGGACTGCCCATGTCGAGAACGAATATCTCGCCGCCCCGGCCCGACGCGGCCGCGATCAGCACCAGTTGGACGGCCTCGGGAATCAGCATGAAGAATCTCTTCACCTCGGGATGGGTAACCGTCACCGGACCACCCTTTTTCACCTGTTCCTTGAAAATCGGCACAACGCTTCCGTTCGTCCCGAGCACGTTTCCAAAGCGTACCGTCGTAAATTTTGTACCGCAGAAGGAATTCATATTGACCGTCAGAAATTCGGCGATACGCTTGGTGGCACCCATAATACTGGAGGGATTGACCGCCTTGTCCGTCGAGATCAGCACAAAACTCTCCGAGCAGTGGCGCGATGCGGCGTCAATCACGTTTTTCGTGCCGAAGACGTTGTTTTTGATCGCCTCGACCGGATTGTGTTCCATAAGGGGCACATGTTTATACGCCGCAGCGTGAAAGACGATCTGCGGTTTATAGCGGAGAAAGGTCTGCTCCAGGTGCTGGATATCCTGAATGTCGCCGATGATCGTGGTGAGTATTGTATCATCATGGCCCAGGGCCTTCAATTCGTTGTCCACCTCGAAGGTGCTGTTTTCATACCGGTCGAACAATATCAGCCTGGACGGCTTGTATTTTATGATCTGCCGGCAGAGTTCCGAACCGATCGAGCCGCCGGCGCCGGTCACGATGACTGATTTGCCGCCGATGAGGCTCCTGACCGAGGTAATGTCCGTTTTCACCTGGTCTCTCTGGAGCAGGTCGACCAGCGAGATCGGTTTCATGTGCGAAATACCCTGCTGTCTGTTCAGGAACTCAATGAATTTCTCCTCAGTGAGATAGCCGAGCCGCACCAGGATCGACCCCAGCCTCCCGCCCTCCTTCTTCTGGGAGTCGAGGGCCTCCTGTATCTGGCCTTCAGAGACAAGCCCGGCCTCCACGAGGCGCTGGCCGAGCTTCGTCGCCACCGATACGTTCCCGTCAAGCAGATCGTGTATCCCCGGCAGTTTTTTGATCGGCAGGTTGAACGGCTTGCATATTTCATACACCTTCTGTATGATCTGCTGCGCATCGGTCGATACCGCGATAAGGATTTCTGCGGGTTTATGCTTCCGGATGATCTCCGGGAGCATGCTGCACTGCCCCAGGATCGGCACCCCGTGTATGGTGAGTCCCTGTTTCTGTGGATCGTCGTCGATAAAGCCGACCGGCTCATAGTCGCTGTCGTGATTATGCTTCATTTCCCGCACCAGCAGCTCGCCGGCGTCCCCAGCCCCGACGATCAGGATATTCTTGCGGGAGGCCTCACTCAGCGCATATTCCCTGAATACCCTCAGCAGGAGCCTGGTTGCTCCCGATATGATGATGAACAGCAGCCAGTCGAGTATGTAGATCGAATGAGGATAGGCCGGATCGCCGGCAACATAGTCCACGGCCACCAGGAATACGATACTGCCGAGAGTGGCGGAATTGACGATCTTGATCATATCGCTGATGCTGGCGTAGCGCCAGAGGCCCCGGTGCAGTCCGAGCAGGAAATGGAAGAAGAGGCGGACAAGGAGAAGCACCGGCAGGTACGTCAGGAATTTCTCCAGATATGCCGCAGGCAGCAGCGTGTCGAACCGGAGGATAAAGGCACAGTAGTTTGCGAGCGCAACCTGGATGAGGAATATCCCGGTGACAAACGTCTGCCGGTATTTAATGATACAGCCCTTGAGCGTTTCATATATGCCGCTGTGCATACCGATCATGGCTTTCCTGGCTCCTCTGCTTTCATAGTGTGTTACCCCGCGTATCCGCGATCTTGAAGATGGTCCTCACTATCAGGCCGACATCGGTGACAATATCATGTTTCTCCACATACCCCAGCGACAGCCGTATCTTCTCCGGCAGGACCCTGTTGGTGTAATCAGACTGCCAGTTATCTGCCGAGGAAAGGACCGCTTCTTCTTCGGAATAGCGCAGGGAGGCAGGGTCGGTTATCCCGGGCCGGACCCTGAGCAGCTTCCCGTATTCCGTTTTGAACAGTTCGACGTATTCCCTGACCTCAGGCCGGGGACCCACAAGGCTCATGTCCCCCTTCAGCACGTTGAACAGCTGCGGCAGTTCATCAATCTTGGTCCTCCTGAGCAGATGGCCGATTCGCGTGATGCGCGCATCGCCGCCAACGGTGATCCGGGCTCCGCTGGCCTCTGCCCCGCTTGTCATGGTCCTGAATTTATAGATCATGAAAGGCCTGAAATCCCTGCCGATCCGCTCCTGTCTGAAAAAAACCGGGCCGGGACTGTCGCGCCTGACCAGGACCGCGGTCACCGCGAAGACCGGCAGGAGGACGATCAAGCCCGCGAACGACAGAACGATGTCCATAAGACGCTTCAGCATCTGCGCTATCTCCGGAACTTCCTCACCACGTGGGCGACCGAATCAACCACCTGTTCAGCATCGTCATCAGCCATACCGGGGTAGATCGGCAGGGAGATGATCTGCTCATAAATCTGTTCCGATGCTGCGAACCCGCGGGGGGTATACTGAAAGGCATCGCGGTAATACGGATGGCGGTAGAGGGGGATAAAATGGACCGAGGCCATCGTCCCGATGTTTTTCAGTTCCTCGATGAAGCGGCTCCGGTCTATCGTCAGCGTGTCCGGCAGGAGCCTCACGACGTAAAGGTGCCAGCCGCTTTCCCTGTCTGCCTTCACCACCGGGGTCTGCACTTCCGGAATGGCCCTGAACTTTTCCGAATAGATGGCGGCGATTTGCTGCCGTCTCTGCCACATCCAGTCCACCTTTCTGAGCTGCGCAATGCCGAGGGCCGCCTGGAGATCCGTCATGTTGTATTTGTAGCCGGCCTCCGTGACCTCGTAGTACCACGTACCCTCACTGGTATATCTCTTCCAGGCGTCACGGGATATGCCGTGCAGCCGCAGTATCCTCATCCGTTCGGCCCACTCTTCCCGTGCCGTGGTGACCATACCGCCCTCACCCGTGGTAAGGGACTTGGTGGCGTAAAAACTGAAGCAGGTCAGGTCTCCGATCGTCCCGATCATTCTGTCCTTATAGCGTGCGGGGATCGCATGGGCGGCGTCTTCGATGACCGTCAGGTTTCTTTCGGCGGCCAGACCGCAGATCTCATCCATATCGCAGGGCTGCCCCGCAAAATGGACCGGGATGATCGCCCGGGTCTTCCCTGTTATCTTTTCTTCTATTGCCGCCACATCGATGTTGCAGGTGGCCACGTCCACATCCGCAAGCACCGGTTTTGCCCTCAGATAGGTAACGACCTCGGCCGTTGCCGTGAAGGTCATCGCCGGGAGTATCACCTCGTCGCCCTCCCGAATACCGGCAGCCATCAGGGCAAGGTGCAGGGCGGCGGTGCATGAATTCATCGACACCGCATGCGGGGCACCCAGGTAGTCCCTGAACTGCTCTTCAAACCGGACGGTCTTGGGCCCCATGGTCAGCCAGCCTGACCTGAGCGAATCCAGGACCTCGGCAATTTCATCTTCGGTGATGTATGGTTTGTGGAACGGTATCTCGACGATTGTCTTCACGCGATGCCCCCAAACATAACTGGATTTTCTGCTGCGGGAACTCTTTCTCGGCGCCGGCCGCTGCGCAGCCGGGAAAAAGGGTCAGTGCCCGAAGAAGCTCCTTACCTTTTCAACCACGAATGCGCTTTCCTCTGCCTGCTGCAGGGGACCGACAGGGAGTGACAGGACCTGTTCTGCCGCCTTCTCCGCCTCCGGCAGACTGCCCGGGCAGTGCATCCTGCCCTGAAAGACCTTCATCTTATGCAGCGGAACGGGATAGTAGACCATTGAAGCTACTCCTTCGGACCTGAGGTGTGCCTGAAGTGCGTCCCGTGAGTCCGTGCGGATGGTAAACTGATGGAAGACGTGCGGTACGCAGGTGTCATCGGCCTTCCAGGCCGGGACCGGCAGAGAGAGCCCCGGAATGTCCGCGAGTTCCTTTATATAGAATGCCGCGACCTGCCCCCTCCTGCTGTTGAATTCATCGATGTACCGGAGTTTTGCGAGAAGGACCGCAGCCTGCAGCGTGTCCATGCGTCCGTTATAGCCAATGTGATCAACGTTGTATTTATCCCTGCCGCCGTGTTTTATCAGCATGCGCGCCATATCGGCAACTGCCTTATCGCTGGTGGCTATCAAACCGGCGTCTCCGAAACTCCCCAGGTTCTTCGAGGGGAAGAAGCTGAAGGCCCCGGTGGTCCCGAGCGAGCCGAGCTTTCTCGTCTTCCAGGTCGCACCGAAGGCCTGTGCCACATCCTCCACAACAAACAGGCCATACTCCTCTGCGATCTGCATGATCTCATCCATGGCAGCGGGCTGACCATACAGGTGGACCGGGATAATGCCAGCCACCCTGCCCGACGCCTGCGTCGACGAGACGTACTCCCTGATCCCGGCAGGGTCGATGTTGCAGGTACGGGGATCGATATCAAGAAAGACCGGTGTGGCGCCTGACCGGACAATGGCGTCGCCGGTTGCCGTAAAGGTAAAGGGTGTGGTGATAATCTGATCGTCCCGCGTGAAGTACTCGGCACCCGTGCGTTCTATCGCAAGGGCACGCAGGGAGAGGACCAGGGCCTCGGTCCCGGAAGAAACAGCAATGCAGTCGTGCACATCGAGATAGGACACAACCGCAGCTTCGAAGGCCTCTATCTCGGGACCGAATATCCACTTCTGGTGCGCCAGGCAGCGCTGCAGTGCGGCGTCGATATCCTGCTTCATATACTGGTATTCCGTGCAGAGGTCGAGCATCGGTACCTGCTTCATATGCATTCCCCCTCCCGGGGCAGTAAGGTATTCCTGTCCGTCAACGTATAGTGGTTGCCGCAGTAGTCGCACGTGGCGTCTGCCGAGCGGAATTTCAGGGTGGTGCCGCATCTGCAGGCCCACCCGATCTGCCGGGCCGGAACACCGGCGACAACGGCATGGGCAGGTACGTCCGACTTTACGACAGCGCCTGCCCCGACCAGGGCGTATTCGCCGATCGTCACGCCGCATACGACCGTCGCATTGGCGCCGATCGTTGCCCCTTTCTTCACCAGGGTGCTGCGGAACTCATTCTTTCTCTCGATAAACGCGCGGGGGTTATAGACATTCGTAAAGACACAGGACGGTCCGCAAAAAACATCATCCTCGAGCGTCACCCCTTTATAGACCGAAACGTTGTTCTGGACCTTGCACCGGTCCCCCAGCCTGCTGGAGGGTCCGATGACGACATTCTGGCCGATGGTGCAGTTTTTCCCGATGACCGAGCCGCTGAGGATATGGGAAAAGTGCCATACCCTGGAGCCCTCGCCGATCGCAACCTGCTCATCGACGTACGCGCTTTCGTGAATGGCGGCCGAAGGAGAAGCACCGTAAATGCCCTGCCGTGCGTGAGGTACATCGGGGGCACCCTGACCGGCCTGAGACCGCCTGTCTTCTATCGAGCGCTGCGCCCGCTGCAGGACGCTCAGTACCCGAAGCCCTTCCCTGCCGTCGGTCCGGGGTGTCAGCCTCCGGTCAATGCAGTCCATAAAATGCTCGAGTTCGCGTCTCAACGGTTCTCCCGTCTCGTACGGAACGGTCCGGTACTCTGCCTTCATCGCAACCGGCAGTCTCCCGTTCTGCCACTCGATCGTATGGGGATAGAGGAAAAGCTTTTCAGCACTGACGTCGTCGAAAACAACCATGGCCTTCGACCCGACAATCACCAGTTTCTGCTCCTTGAAGGGGTGGAGCCAGCTCACAAATACGTGTCCCTTCATGCCGTCCCTGAACTCGAGTGTCGTCATCGTGGTGTCGTAGACCTGCTTGTTAAGGTAATCACCGCCGCTGGCCGAGACGTGGACAGGCTCTTCTCCCACCAGCATCAGGATGACCGAGATGTCGTGCGGTGCAAAACTCCAGAGGATGTTTTCCTCTGTCCTGAACCTGCCGATATTCAAACGGTTGGAATAGATATACTGGATCTTTCCGATCTCGCCCGACTGCACCAGCTCCTTCAGCCTGAGCACGGCGGGATGGTACTGGAGGATATGACCGACCATCAGGACCCGCTGCAGTCCTTCGGCCAGGGCAACCAGTTCAGCGCCTTCGGCAACCGTCAGGGCAAGGGGTTTTTCGACAAAGACGTCCTTCCCTGCGGCAAGTGTCTTTTTCACCAGCTCGTAATGGGTCACCGCAGGCGTGGCGATCACCAGCGCCTCTATTGCCGGGTCGCCAAGCATTTCATCGAACGAGGTGGTGAAGTTGACGGCAGCAGGGGTGGTCCCCCCGTCATCAGGTATTACTGCAGCCTTGCTGCTGTATGCGGTAATCACACCGGGATCGAAATCGCAGGCCGTCCGGAGCAGCCCCATCCCGCTGAGATTGCGAAAGATGTTCCTGCCCCAGAACCCCAGGCCGGCGAGACCGAGGCGTCTGGTTGCCTTTGGACCCGTCGTCGTGCCGGAGTCGGTCGTCAGGGAAACGGTTTCTTCCGCTTTCATGTTACGCCTTGAAAACCTTTGAGGAATGGCCGTTGCCGTTCTTCATCATGTTCCTGGTATCCACGACGAGACGGGCGTTTTCGAGAATAAAGTCAGGGTCGTAAACCGAATGATCGGTTGCGATGACAACACAGCAGTAGGTCCCGAGGTTCTCGGCAGTCAGCGGCACCGAACCCCTGTCCAGTTTGTACTTTCTCAGCTTCGGCGGGGTCGTGACATAGGGATCGTTATAATCCACCTCTGCCCCATTCTCCTTAAAGAGCTCCATGAGCTTGAGCGATGGGGACTCACGCAGGTCGTCAACATCCTTTTTATAGGCAAGGCCGAGGATCAGCACCCTGGCCCCGTTAACGCTCTTGCCCTGTCCGCTGAGGGCCTCGATGGTCTTCTGTACAACGTAATAGGGCATCCGGGTATTGATTTCACCTGCCAGCTCGATGAAGCGTGTCGAGAAATCGTATTCCCGAGCCTTCCAGGTGAGGTAGAAGGGATCGACCGGTATGCAGTGGCCACCGAGACCCGGTCCCGGATAAAAGGCATGAAAACCGAAGGGCTTGGTGTTGGCCGCTTCGATGACCTCCCATATGTCTATGCCCATCTTGTCGAGCAGCACCTTCAGTTCATTGACAAGGGCGATGTTGACTGCACGGTAGATGTTCTCAAGCAGCTTTGTCGCCTCGGCCGTCCGCGTCGTCGAGACGGGAATGACCTTATCGATAATCTGCCCGTACAGGGCGGCGGTCACCTCCAGGCATGCAGGGGTGTAGCCGCTGACCACCTTGGGAATGTGGCGCATCGTAAAACAGTTGTTATTCGGATCTTCACGTTCCGGGGAGTAGGCAAGATGGAAATCAGCACCGGCCCTCAAGCCGGTCTCCTCAAGGATCGCACGCATATCCTCGTCGGTCGTCCCGGGATACGTCGATGACTCCAGGACCACCAGCTGCCCCCTGCGCAGGTGCCCGGCAATGGACCTCGTCGTGTCGAGCACGTAGGACAGATCAGGCTCGCGGTATTTGTTCAGCGGCGTCGGCACGCAGATGATGATGCAATCCATGGCTGCAAGACCCCTGAAATCCGCTGTCGCGTGAAATGAGGGAAAGCAATTCCTGATCTGCGCGGCGTCGATATGCTTGATGTAACTTTTCCCCTCGTTGAGGAGCCGCACCTTTTCTCCGTCAATGTCAAAGCCCGTTACCTGAAATCCGGCCCGGCAGAATTCCATTGCCAGGGGGAGGCCGACATACCCCATACCGATAACACCGACCGCACTTTCTCGTTCCTGAATTCTCTCAATAAAGTTCATGGTATCACCTTGACACTGCTCCGCTTTCCCGGTCACAGAGTGTACCGGGGGACAGAATTATCAAACCTTCAACAGCCTGTCGCTCAACGTCCGACCATTGCTGCTGTACTGATCAACGTCCGCTAGCCGCCCTTACCCGTGCGTCCACGCCTATACTTCCTCAAGGGCATCGGCGTAAAGGCTGACCCCGATGCTCCTGCCCAGCAGTTCCACGTTGACCATGAACAGACACTGCGTGTCCTTCCTGGCCAGCACGCCCTCCGCGCCTTCAAGCGGCCCCTTCCTGACCCTGACCCGTGTCCCTTCTTTCAGATGCGGATACACATCAAAGTCGGTGCCGCTCTGCACGAGGAGTTTCAGCGCGTCTATCTCTTCAGGGGAGACCGGCGTCGGGTAGCCTGCCTGGGCCGAGAGGAGATTGATCACTCCCCGGGTCTTCAGCACGCTCAGGAAATCTTCGGGCGACGGGTTTACCTGGACAAAGAGGTATCCGGGAAAGACCGGGAAGTCGATCGACTTTTTTCTGTCTTTCCACTGCCTCACCTTTTTCACGGTCGGCAGAAAGGTATCGATGCTCTTTCTCGCCAGCTCAGCATGTACCACAAACTCATGGTTCGATTTCACATATGCCGCGTACCAGTTCATCATTCCTCACCTTTCCAATCTCTGTAAAAAGCAATAACCATACCACTGCCGGCTTTCTGCAGAGAACTCCTTCAGATCCGGCGCCTGTGGCAGACGGAAGGCGTAATAAAGCCACTATGATGGGACATACAGTGAAGAATTGAGGAGAACAGCTTTCTTTACGGCAGGTTCAGGAGAGGCCCTGCGCCGCCCCGGAGGTGTCAGCGCAGGGGGTTTGATCTATCTGTCACGAATGGAAACATATCTCAGAAACACATGTTTCTCTTCGACACAGTATCGACGACCGCTTCAATGTCCGCAGGATGACCGGCCTGCGTCAGCTGCAACTCATCATCGAGTCTCTTGTAGAGTGCCTTCCGGGATATCTTCAGTAGCTTGGCAGCCTTGGATTTATTGCCGTTACACGCCAGGAGCGCCTGCCTGATCGCCTGCATCTCCACCTCCCGCAGCGTCTTTCCCGAGGCAACGACCGTGTCATGGATCTGAGCGCTCACATGAAAGTCGCCCGGCAGGTCCGTCAGGGTAATGCCCCCGCTGGTATTCAGTACAACTGCCCGCTCTATAACATTTCTCAGCTGGCGAATATTCCCCGGCCAGGGATATTCCCGAAACGCCTCGATGACATCAGCAGAAAAGGCGAGCTTCTTCTGCTCACGCGAGCAGAATTCCCTGAGAAAGGCATCGGCCAGCAGCGGGATATCGTCTTTCCTGTCCCGCAGCGGCGGCACCTTAATCTCGATCACGTTGATGCGGTAATAGAGGTCTTCCCTGAAGCGGCCCTTTTTCACCTCTTCAGCCAGGTCGCAGTTGGTGGCTGAAATGAGTCTGAACGCCACCTTGATCTTCCTGTTGCAGCCGATCCTCTCGATCTCGCGCTCCTGGAGCACCCGCAGCAGCTTCGCCTGCATGGACTGGTCCAGTTCACCGATCTCGTCCAGGAAGATCACCCCGTCCGCGGCCTCCTCGAACTTGCCGGTCCTGCGGGCAACCGCACCGGTAAAGGCGCCCTTTTCGCACCCGAACAGCTCCACCTCGATCAGCTCCCGCGGTATGGCCGCACAATTGACCGCGATGAACGGCTTGCCGGCAGCGTGTCCGGTGTCATGGACCGCCCGCGCAACCAGTTCCTTCCCTGTCCCGGTCTCTCCGCAGATATGGATGTTGCTGGACGAGCACTTTACGGCATCGATCGTTTCGTAAAGCTTGCGCATCTCCGGCGTCTTGCCGATGATATGCGACAGACGCTCGGTACCGGCGGCCGTGCTGCGGGGTATGGCATCCCTTTTCACGGCGCGCCGCTCCACCGCCTTGGCAACAACGCTCTTGAGCGTCTGATAATTCGGGGGTTTCATGAAATAATGAAAGGCCCCGCGCGTCATCGCCGCTACCGCGGATTCGACCGTGCCGTAGGCAGTAAGAAAGATCACCGGGATATCCGGATGATGCGCGTTGATATAATCGAAGAACTGCATTCCGTCCTTCCCCGGCATCATGATATCGGTAATGACCGCGTCCACCGGTCTTTGATATATCATCTGCTCGGCCTTGTCGACATTTTCGGACAAAAGCACGTCATACCCTTCCTCCGAAAGTATCGCAGACAGCACTTTCAGGGCGTTCGGCTGGTCGTCCACGATCAGAATATCTCCCTTGCGGTTCATAAGGCACCTCCACGGTTGTCAGCACACAGATAAAGTCTGGCGACGGTCCCCTTACCTTTTTTCTCTTTGATATCAAGGTTCCCGCCGTAGCATCTCAATAATTCGCTGGTTATCAGAAGGCCGAATCCCCGGCCCTTTTTTTCGGCCGCAACGCATTGGCCCGTTTGGGTCGCAGATATCCCCGGCCCGGTATCCGAGATCTCGATCACGATATACGCACCGTCGGAACACTGTTCCAGACCGGTCTTTACGGTGAGCTTGCCCCCTCCGTGCATGACCTCCAGGGCATTGTTGATGACGTTCAGAATCGCATGTTCGAGATGAAAGGCATTGGCCATGACGGCCGGAATGTCCCCCAGCTCATACACGTTCCTGATATGGTAAAACCGGGTCTGGTACGAAGTCAGGATCTGTATCTTTTTCAGCAGGGAATTGATGTCGATCAGGGACGATTCCATATCGGAGACCGAGGTGCTCAGAAACCGCGAAATAAAGCCGTCGAACCGCCGTATCTCATCCTCCATGATCGCCGCAAACTCCGCAAGAGTAGGTTCTGACGGATATTTTTCGCCGAGATACAGGACCGCCCCCTTCATCGCGTTTAAGGGGTTCCGGACGCCATGCGCGAGGGTTGACGCTATCTTGCCGAGCTCGTTAAAGCGCTGGGTGCTGCCGGTGTTCTGGAGCACGGGGCAGACAATATTGGATATGGATACGTCAGCGCCCCGCACACTGACCTTGGACCGCTTATTCGTCTCCGCCACCGGATCAATCCGGACATCGGCCTTCATCGAGTCATAGGGACATTTCAGGGAATAGGACTTCAGGAGCCTTTTTTCGTTGGTGGACAGGGAGAGCGACAGGGCATCCTGCCCGTCTGACAGCAACCGCGGAAACACCCTGTGATAAGCCTTGCCGACAGTATCAGCAGCCGTTTTTCCCATCATCTCACCAAGCTGCTCACCCCAGGAGACGATCCTGGCCCTTTTGTCGACCGTAAACGAATATCCCTCTGCCATTTTATCCTCCTGGGTCATCTGTTGTATGAGCGGTCCCCACCAGCGGCCCAATACATAAGACATGCCCCATGCGGTCAATTAAAAATCTTTAACGCAGACTTCTTAATTTCAGTATAGACCAGATTAAGCTCAAGTCAAGCGGAAGTTATAAGATCATCTGATAATGTATATTCGGGTATGTTTTTTGCTTGATCTAATACATAGAACGCAAACGGGCGTATCATTCATTGGCTTATCCGCAGAGAGGAGGCGCGACATGTGCGGAATAGTAGGATACATCGGTCATCATAATGCGCTGCCCATTCTGCTCGACGGTATGAAGAGGCTTGAGTACCGCGGGTACGATTCTTCAGGCATAGCCTACCGGAACGGCAAGGGCATGGAAATTTACAAAACCAAGGGGAAAATCAATGAACTCGAGGGCATCGTCCCCCTTCCCTATGACCACGCCACGGTCGGCATCGGGCATACGCGGTGGGCAACCCATGGGGCCCCCTCGACCGTCAATGCCCACCCCCACTGCGTGGATGGTGTTGCCGTTGTACACAACGGCATCATCGAAAATTATCGTGAACTCAAGGCAGAGCTGATCACGGCAGGGCATACCTTCAGTTCCGAGACCGACACCGAGGTGATACCGCACCTCATATCGAGGAATATGAAGAGCGGTCTGCCGCTCTATGAGTCGATCGTCGAGACGATATCGAGTCTGCGGGGCTCCTTTGCCCTCGGCATTATGAGCGACAGCGACCCGTCGATCCTCTACGCAGCAAAAAAAGGGAGTCCGCTCGTGGTCGGCTATGGCGACGGAGAGTTCTTCTTCGCCTCCGATATCCCCGCGATCCTGAACCATACAAAGAAATTCGTCTTTCTCGAAGACGGTCAGATCTGCGCGCTGACGGCAAAGAAAATCGATATCCATAACTTCGGCAGTCACGAAACTCCGTTGAAAGAACCTTCAATAGTAGAGGTCGACTGGACAGCCTCCATGGCAGAGAAGGACGGGTACGACCATTTCATGCTCAAGGAGATCTATGAACAGCCCCGCGCAATAGCCGACACTCTCAATGAGTGGAACGACTGTTCAGAGAAGCTGTTCGAAAACCTGAAGCTGACGGTCAGGAACACCTTCGGCCTCCGGAGGCTCCATATCGTGGCCTGCGGCACCTCGTACCACGCAGCCCTGATCGGGCGCTGCATCATCGAGGAACTCACCCGCATCCCCGTATCGGTCGAGATCGCCTCCGAATACCGCTACATGCAGCCGATCATCGAGCACGATACCATTTTCATATCAATCACCCAGTCGGGCGAAACAGCCGATACGCTGGCGGCACAGAAAGAGGCCAAAAGCCGGGGTGCAAAGACCATGACGATCTGCAACGTCGTCGGCAGTACCGCGGCGAGGGAGGCTGACGTCGTGCTCTACACCAGGGCCGGACCCGAGATAGGGGTGGCCTCGACAAAGGCGTTCACCTCACAGGTAGCAGCCCTCTGCCTGCTCGCCATAGGCCTCGCTTCGCACCGGGGGCTTCTGATGAACGGCGACCTGAAGGTCCTGCTGAACCAGCTTCACTCGATTCCGGAGCTGATCGACAAGGTCCTGAAGAAGAGTGCCGGGATTCAGAAACTTGCCGCAACACTGGTCAATGCGAAAGATTTTCTCTACCTCGGCAGGGGGATCAACTATCCGATAGCGCTCGAGGGGGCGCTGAAACTCAAAGAGATATCGTATATCCACGCCGAGGGCTATCCGGGGGGCGAAATGAAACACGGCTCCATTGCCCTAATCGAGGAGGGAATGCCGGTCGTGGCGATTGCCCCGATGACCTGTCATTTCGACAAGATCCTCTCAAACATCGAGGAGGTCAGGGCCCGGGGCGCCAGAGTCATCGCGATCACCGACGAGCCGGATGCCCTGTCCCATAAGACCGACGATATCATCGCATTCCCTGCGACGCATCCGCTGTTTCTGCCGTTCGTAACGGTGGTGCCGCTGCAGCTGCTTGCCTATCACATAGCAGTGCTGAAGCAATGCGATGTCGATAAACCCAGAAACCTTGCGAAGAGCGTTACCGTTGAATAAGAAGAGCTCAGGACGTCGCAGCGCAATCACCGCCGTACCGGTGAATCCGGCCGGAAGGGACTGCCATGGATAATGTACGCCTGCCGGAGTACGGAACAGCGCCCGCAAGCTTCAAGCGGACCGGGGGAACCTTCCCGGTCTGCAAAGGAGACGAGCCGGGGGGCTTCCTGCTGGGAGAAATATTCGAGCAGCCCCGGGCGGTGAGAGACACGCTCATGGAATGGATCGACAACCCCGAGGGCCTCCTGAAAGAGCTCGGCCTGCAGCACGGGGTCAACAACATCCGGAGACTGCACATCGTGGGCTGCGGGACCTCCTATCATGCGGGGCTCGTCGGAAGATATATCATAGAAAAATTTGTCCATATACCGGTGATCGTTGATATCGCCTCGGAATACGGCTACATGAAGCCCAACATCACCAAGGGTACCTGTGTCGTTGCGATAAGCCAGTCAGGAGAGACCGCCGACACGGTCGAGGCACAGCGCGACGCCCGCAAAAAAGGCGCTCACGTCATTGCGGTCAGCAATGTCGCCGGCAGCACCGCAACACGTGAGGCAGACTCCGTGCTGCGCACCCGGGCAGGGCAGGAAAGAGGAGGGGCATCAACAAAGGCCTTCTCGGCGCAAATGGCGGCCCTCTGCCTGCTCGGCATTGCGCTGGGCATAAAGAAACGCACCCTGCACGAAATCGAAGTCGATACACTCAGATCACTGCTCTTCAATCTGCCGGCGCTCATCGCGCGGGTCCTCGAGAATGACCGGAAGATCACCGAGATAGCCGGATCGCTCCTCCATTCCAGGGGATTCGTTTATCTCGGAAGGGGCATCAACTACCCGGTAGCGGTCGAAGGGGCGCTCAAGATGAAGGAGTTGTCCAATATTCATGCCGAGGGATATCCGACAGGCCAGATGAAATTCGGCCCCCTGGCCCTCATCGGTGACGGGGCCCCGGTCATCTATCTCTGTCCCATCGAAAGCCTCGACAACGATATACTGCGCGACATAACCCGGGTAAAGACAATGGGGGGCAGGGTTGTGGTCATCACCGACTCCCCGGCATTGATGCACGGCATGGCGGACGATGTCATTATCGTCCCGTCGGCCCACCCCGCACTCTCTCCCTTCGTTACCGTCGTCCCGCTCCAGCTTCTCGCCTACCGCATCGCGGGCATCAGGAACTCGGCCCTCTCACCGGAGGGCCCGCTCTGCCCGTCGTGATAATCCTGACATATATGTTACGCG
The DNA here is from genome assembly GCA_964499365.1 of uncultured Thermodesulfovibrio sp. GTDB lineage: Bacteria > Nitrospirota > Thermodesulfovibrionia > Thermodesulfovibrionales > UBA6898 > PALSA-1316. The sequence goes on along the minus strand of CAZCKU010000014.1, from coordinate 47,057 downwards.
CACGCACAAAACGGCAGCCTCCGGCTCCCTTTGTTTAAGGTCAGCTCCGGAAGTAGCGCCGATTTGACAAGGCATGACGTCATAGGTTAATATACACTTTACCATGACGCGGGATGGAGCAGTCTGGTAGCTCGTCGGGCTCATAACCCGAAGGTCAGAGGTTCAAATCCTCTTCCCGCCACCATAACAACAGGCAGTACGTGTCATAGATGAGAGGCTGTCAGGGTGCGCAACCCTGATAGCCTCAGTTTTTTTCAGGCGCCCGCAGCGGTTATCCTGTCTCAACAGCAGTCTCCCCGGCAAGAAAGGTATCAGGAGGCTAACATTCAGATTGAAACACCTGGATTCCCCGATCAGGTCGTGGAATGACACAGCAGAATGTTTCATGTATATATTTGCCGGCTACCAAGGAATACGCTTCTGAATGCAGCAGGTAAAACTGCTGCCTGCTGCCCGGATCTTGGTGTATAATACAACGAACCAAATTCACCGGGGGGAGCTGATACCTGATGTCACATTCGTTCACCGTAAAAGTAACCGGCGAGGGGGCCGCACTCCTCGATCACACCGCCTCGGCGATAACCAGCAACGGGGGGAGCTTCGAGGGAGACAAGGATGCAGGCCGTTTCAGCGGCCACTCGGTCCTCGGACCGATCAAGGGGGAATACTGCCGCCTTTCCGCAGACGAGATCAGGTTTACGATCACCGAGAAGCCCTTCCTGGTGCCCCACAGCATGATCGAGGCTGAAATCAAGAAGTATTTCGCCTGACGGACCGCTGTCCTTTTCCGTCCGCAGATTCCTGATATCCCGGGAAGGAGCGCCAGAACAAGAACATGATACGAAAATCACTCCTGATGAAGGTGTTTGACGCCGCCTATATGCAGCGCTGGAACGACAAGATCCGGCCGGTCGAACTCGCGGAACTGGACAAGCAGGCGCACAAGATGTTCATTGCCTACTTTCTCGGCAAATTCGACGAAGACACGCGGGGCTTCAGCTGGACCGCCCTGATCGAAGGGAGCATCTTCGAGTTGCTGCAGCGGCTCGTCATAACCGACCTCAAACCCCCCATCTTTTACAAGATAAAGGCAGACCGGGCAAAGTACCGTGAGCTGAATGACTGGATCTACCGGGAACTCGAGCCAATCATCTCGCCCCTGGGAGAAGCCTTCTGCAGCAGGTTCCGCGATTATTTCAGGGACGATCGCACGAATCTCAACAGGAGGATCCTGAGTGCTGCCCACCTCTATGCGACCAAATGGGAATTCGGCATCATCGAGCGGATGACGCCGAAAGGCTACGAGATCGCCTCCATAAAGAAAGGCCTGGAGCAGAAACAGGACCTCTACCGCGACCTCGCGGGCATGGTCCAGCTGCGGCGGCACAAGAAATACCGCGACTTCATCGACCTCTGCGGACAGCTGCGCTTCCAGTCGCGGTGGGCAAACCTCTACAGGATCCCCCGGACTTCGGTCATCGGCCACTCCTTTTTCGTGGGCTTCCTGAGCTACCTGTTTTCGCTCGAAATCAATGCCTGTGAAAAACGGTGCTTCAACAATTACTTCACCGGCCTGTTTCACGACCTGCCGGAGGTACTGACCAGGGACATCATCTCCCCGGTGAAGCGGTCTGTCGAAGGCCTTGAAATGCTGATCAAGGAATACGAGAAGGAGCAGATGGAAAAAGAGATCTACCGGCTCATACCAAAGACCTGGGACCGCGAGATCCGGACCTTCACCGAAAACGAGTTCGACAGTATCGTCACCCTCAACAAACGGCAGGAGAAGGTGACCAGCGATGAGATCTCGGCAACATATAACCGGGATGCGTACAACCCCCGTGACGGGGAACTGGTAAAGGCCTCCGACAGCCTGGCTGCCTTCATCGAGGCGACCGCAGCGCTGCGCCACGGCAGCCCGAGCCAGGAGTTCCATGAGGCCAGGCTGAACTTCAAGCAGCGGTACGAACGGACCACGATTGCCGGGATAAATTTCGGGGAGATCTACGCTGATTTTGAATAAGCCGCCTGCAGACTGTCGTATTATAATATAACGCCATGAGCGACCAGAGAATCACGATAATCAGAAATGCCCTGAACCTTGTCAGGGAGACCGGCAGCCGGAAGCTGCTGCTCTTCCTCAACTCGGACGCCGAATGCCGGTGGTTTCTGACAACGGAGCTGGCCGGAGAGAGGGCAATCGTCCTCGTCGTGCCCGGCAGCAGCGGGCTGCACACGCCGCGCCCGAAAAAAACAGGGCTGCCGGTCATCAGAAGCTGGTCCGGAAACCAGTCACGCTTCTCCCGCATCAAATATGCCTTCCTGCACGGCGTGCTTCAGAATATCATCGAGGCCGACAGCAGGGTCGTCTGCGCGCTCGGGCCGTCGGGCAAGGCCCATCTCGATACCATAACCATACACGACCTCGCGCATTCCTGGAGTGAGGACTTCCCCTTCGAGGTCCACTCTCTCATCGGCAACAGGGCGTTTCACATCATCATGGCGGTCATCGACATCGCCCTGGATATCGGCGCGCTCGGCCGGGAGGGAAAGCCGGTTGGCACCACCTTTGTCATCGGCGACGCTGCCGCTGTGCTGGACTCCTCGCATCAGCTGGTCTTCAACCCGTTCAAGGGATACCCGAAGAAAGAGCGCATGATTACGAGACCGGAGGTCGTCGAGAGCATCAAGGAACTTGCTCAGCTCGACGGGGCGATCATCATCTCGTCTGAGGGCATCGTCGAGGCGGCCGGCAGAAACCTCAACGCGGAGCGCGCTGCCTCGAAGCAGCTCAGGGGCCTCGGGGCCCGCCACCGCTCTGCTGCCGGGATCACCCGGAAGACGGCTGCCGTTGCAGTCGTCGTCTCCGAAAGCACCGGGAAGATAACGATCTTCGAAAAGGGCAGGGTTGTGACAACGCTCGAGCCGCTTATCAGCCGCCGTCTCGTCTGACGGCCACACCCGCGGACCGACTGCCGGCCGGAGGCACCCCGGCCTTTTTTCTGATAGAATATAACAAACCAGCAGCAAGCAAGGAGGTCTCATGAAATTGCCTGAATATGTGACGAAGCAGGAAGTGCAGAGGGTCTGCAGGGAGTTGAAACTCAGCGACTGGACAAAGATCAAAGAACCGAAGATCAGCCTGAAGGAGGCAAAGATCGTCCTCAAACAGATCGACAGCGCGGGGCTGAAGATCGACCCCGAGCAGTTCAGGACAGGCCTTGAGGTGGAACTGGAGCACGGGACGCGTTTCAAAGAGGCGAACGTGACGAACAACCACCCGGTCATCACCGGCATGATCGTGCTGGCCCATATGTTCGAGACGCTCGACTACTACATGCGGCTCGACATCGCCGAGATAGAGGGAGACCTCTTCAGGGCAATCGCAGGAAAGAACATGCCGAAGATACAGAAATATTCAAAAAAGCTGCTGGATGCGAGGATGGCCCTGAACAGGGCGGAAGCAAAAAGACTGTAGCTGTTAATCCGGCAAATAAGTACATGCAACTTTCTGAGTTGTCATTCCACGACTTGATCGGGGAATCCAGGTATTTCAATAGGTCCTGGATTCCCCGGCCTGCCGGCAGGCCGGACAATGACGACATTGCCCTATTTGCTTGTCAGGTTAAGAAAAGGGGCGGGCCGTCAGGCTGTTGCCTGCGGTCCCTCCGGCGCAGCGACCGCACCGCTCACCTACCTATTGTATGTCAGCAGGGGGGCTTTCTCTTTTCATCTGTTGTATACGCAGACTCGGATAGAGTTGCTTCATGCAATCAGGACAGATCCCGTGGCTGAATTCCGCGTCCGAGTGATCGCGAACATATTCTTCAACATGCTGCCAGAAGCCCGTATCCTGCCGGATCTTCTTGCAGCCTGAACAGATCGGAATTATGCCTTTCAACTGCTTTATCTCGGACAAGGCCTTCTGAAGTTCCTCGTTGCGGTGCGCAAGGTCTCTTTCCGAAACAATGACATCCCGCCACCGCCGAAGCGAAAACAACGACAACGCAAAGACAAGGAAGATGACCACGGTAAGGAGTTCGTCCACCTGCCATCGCTCATGCTGCCGTGAATATTCTACGACCTTCTCCATAATGTCATAGTATGTCGCCAGGACATAAACAGCCATCATCAGGACGAAGATAATGAAAAGCTCTATCCTTACTCTCCTTCGATGCATGCTGCTTCGCGGGTTGGTGTGTATTCCCATGTCTGCTTACATCCCCACCTCAAACATGGCCTCAAGGTCATGGCGGGAATATGCCTTAAACGCGAGCAGGGTTTCAGTCTTGATGATGGCCTTGATACCCAGCAGTTTGTTCGTAACGAGCTGGGCAAGGTCGTCATTCGACGGGACCCTGGCGATCGCGATGATGTCGTAGCTGCCGCTGACGGAATAGGCCTCTGATATCCCGTCAATTTCAGCCAACTGCTCGGCCACTTCGTTAATCTTTGTTCTTTCGGCGGTTATGAGAATAATTGAGGTTACCATACGTGCTCCTTATGAGTAGTTCGTTCTGCCTGCCCCGTAATGCCATGGCATATCTTTTTCAATAATAGCATCGGAAACACCAGTATTGCATCCTCTCGTAAGCGTCACGGTGAAGGGCTGCACCTCGTGAGAAGCCTCTTCCGGCCGCGGTGTCCGGCGCAAACGGCCTTGCACCAAGGACAGATGTTTCAGGTGCATGGGGGCCGTCCCCGTGCGCTTGCAGCTATGCCCTCCGGGTTATCTTCTCCTTCATCTTTGAGTCGAATCTATCTTTTTTTATAATGAACCGTTCGTGTGTTCCCTTCGAGATCAGGTCGACGCCGTCGTGTGCCTCTACGTAAAACAGCAACCGCCTGCCATCGACCTCGATCAGTTTTACCTTTGCCGTTACCTGGAATCCCGGCGGCGTTGCGGCTACATGACTGACGTCGATATGCGTTCCCACAGTCTGCTCGTCCGGCCAGTCGAGATACGGGTTAATCGCCTTTATGCATGCCCATTCCAGAAAACCAACCATAAAGCCGGTCGCAAACACTTCCGGCATTTCCTGGAATTCTGCTGACTCCGGATAGAGAGCCGGGACGGTCTTCGACTCCGGGATAGTAAAAGCAAATTCAGATTCAATGCCGGGTCTTAATGTCTCTTTCATCTGCTTTCCTCATTCAGACAACGCGGTGCCGGGCCGCACCGGTCACCCGTGAGCTCCTGCCGGCCATCCGCCCTGAAACCTTCGTGGAACGTGACGATCTTCAGATCCATGGTCTTCATCTTTCTCCGGCTGCCGGCCGGTTCTCTTTCAGGGCAGCAGCTATCTTCTCCGCAAAGTCAGAGAGCGAATCGTCCCGCGCACCCAGGACAACGTACGCCTCGCAGGCACCGGGACCGGCTATGACCGCCTCGCGGTCGAGGACTGCGGCAGTTCTGCCGGAAGCCGTGACCGGTCCCGCAATATCCTCGCTCGAAATGTCCTTTGCAGCGGTACCGCCCGCGTAATAGATCGGGAGCACGACAAGGCGGTCACTGTCGCGCAGGTTCCGGGAGAACACCTCGACATAGCCCTCCCGCATCATCCGGGTCGGACCGAAACCGTGCGGCTGGAAGATGTAGCAGACGCTCCGGCGTATCCCCTGCATCGTCTTCATCAGGCTTTCTATCTTGTGCGGGTTGTGCGCATAGTCGTCAAGGACCAGGTGTCTGTTGTCGTTGAGGTGAATGTCGAACCGCCGCTCAACCCCAGAAAACAGCGGCAGTGCAGCCGCGATGTCGGCGGCATGCGCCCCCATCTCCGACAGCAGGGCGATGCAGGCGAGCGCGTTATAGAGGTTATATCTCCCGGGGAGGTTGAGTTCATAGGCCTGTCCCCTCACCCTGAAGGAGGTAGAAAACGGGGCATAGACGATATCGGTCGCCTGGTAGTCCGACTTCCGGCCAATGGAATAGCCGACGGCATTTCCGAGGTTGCAGCGTGCAAGGTTGCCGTCGTCAGCGCCCGCAATGACCACCCCTGCGGTATGCGCCGCAAGCGCCTCGAACAGGGCAGAGGTATCGTCCACCGAATGGTGGTCCAGCGCGAGGTTCGCAATGATCGAGTGGAGCGGCCGGTAGTTGACGATGCTGCCGTCGGATTCGCAGGCCTCTATGACCAGCAGGTCCGACATGCCGACAAGGTAGTTCCCCTGGTTTTCAGGAGTCCTGAACTCTTTGACCCTGCCGCCGCCAATGAAGTTGGGGGCCATGCCGAGACGCTGCATCACAAAGGCGAGCATCCCCGAGGTGGTCGACTTGCCGCTCGTGCCGGCGACTGCGATAGTCCGGAAATCAGAGACGATCTCCGCCAGGTATTCCGGCCTGGTCCTGACCTGAATGTTGAGGCCAGCGGCAGCGACAAGATCGGGGTTGTCCTGTTCTACCGCGGTGCTGAATACGGCAAGGTCGGTGGAGGCATCAAGGCCGCTGCCGTCCTGGCGGACGACGGTAATGCCGTTATGCAGAAAAATGCTCCTGAGGGGATGGCCGGGCTCCCGGTCAAACAGGCGGTCGGAGCCGGAAACTGCATGGCCTCTTCCGGCCATAAAGCCCGCGATTGCAGAGACGCCGCTGCCGGCGATGCCTGAAAAGAATATCTTCAAATGTCTCCGTCGGTCAGGGATATATTCACCTGAAAATCTCCCCTCGCCCCTCTTTGCCAAAGAGGGGAAAATTCCCTCCCTTTGGCAAAGGGAGGTCAGGAGGGATTTCTCCAATAATCAAAGTGCGTGACGTTGGGGGTAACTCAAAGCCCTACTGGCGAAAGATGACGACAGACAGATTGTCCTTCTGCTTCAGCTCGCGGGCGTAGGCGGCCGCCTTCCTGCCGGTGTCGAACGTGCCGATCAGGACCCGGTGAAATGTCCTGGTCTCGGACCCTGTGCCGGCAACCTCATTCTTCAGCACGTAGGCCTCATAGCCCTTCTCCTTCAGCGTAGCGACAAGGGACTGTGCATTCTTTTCACTCTCGAAGTAACCGGCCTGGACCGCAAACTTGCCGGCGGCCTTGGCCTTTGCGGCCTTCGCCTCTTTTTTCTTCTCTTTGGCGGTCTTCTTCGTGTCTTTAGAATCAGCTGCCCTGGCCGCGGCCTCCGGCCTGGCCTCTGCCTTCGTTTTGGCGGTCTCTTTTACCGCAGGGGCTGCGGCCGGCTTCTGCTCAGCGGGCTTAGCCGGGGCTGCCTTAGCCTTTTCCGGCTCTTTCTGGGCTGCAGGTGCAGGGGTTGCGGCTGGTGCAGGAACTGCGGGTTCATTCTTTGCGGTTACGGCTGCAGGCGGAAGCACCTTCGCATCCGGCGACACCGCAGGTGCGGCTGGGGCAGCAGGTTTTTCAGGAGCATTCACCGCGGCAGGAGGAGGAAGGGTCTCCCTGACCACTTCCTGTTTCTGGAGGGGTGCGACCTTGACGGTCTGGTCCCTGAAATAGGTCTTTTTGACGACATAAGCGCCGAGTCCGAGACCAGCGATCAGGACCACGCCGCCAACGGCCAGCAGGACCTTCTTCCCGGTTCCGGGCTTTTCTTCCTCAGGCAGCTCTTCTTCATAAACGTCCGCGTCGTCGGAGGGCTCATGCCGCAGCATCTCGTCCTTCTCCGTATCTTCAAGCTCATCCTCGAACGATCTATGTATCGCATCCTTTTTCCTGTCTGCATCCTCATCAAAAAGGTTCCGTTCTTCCATCGCAATCTCCTCATTAAATTTTTCGTCAGGACCGGAGATGTCGCCGTCAGCGGCCTCAGGCTCCTCATGCCTCCGGAGGTGGATAACATCGTCCTTTGGCTGGTCGTCGTCAAGGTCGAAGATATTCCTTCTGCCCTCCCCGGGGCTGATGATCGAGCGGTCGATGAGTTTGTCCGCCTCATCCACGAACTCCTGCTCAAACACAGAATCAGGCATTGACTCGGTTAGTGAGTCAGTTACCGACTCGGGGGCTGATTCGAACGCTGATGCGGGGACAGAATCAACCATTGCCTCCGCCGGCTGTTCGCCGGTCCAGTCGGGCAAGGCCGCGGCAGACTCATCCACCGCCATGGCCTGCAGCTCGTCCTCCACCGCCATGACACCCGGGGCCTCCTCGACGGCAGCGGCTTCGGCAGCGGGAATTCCAAGCGCGCCAAACGTCTTCGAGAGGATGTCTTCAGGCGTAAAAGGTCTGATCAGCACATCCACCACACCGATCGTCGTCGTATACTTCGGATCGAGATCGCTTTTGTGGGAGAGGAGCATGATGATCGGGACCTTCCTGAGTTTCTCGACCGCATGGATCAGCTTGCTCACCTTCAAGCCGTTCGATTCCTGGAAGATGAGATTGACAAAGATCAGATCGGGCTCTATCTCGATCGCCTTTTCGATGCCCTTGTCAGGAGTATCCAGGACAAAGACGTCGATGCCCTTCGGCTCAAGCGCCTTGCCAAAGACACTGACCGAACTCTTCTCCTCATCGATAACCAGAACCCTGTGCGTCCCCATATCTCTACTTGACCATCCTTTTGAATTCCATAGCGTGCATTTCTGCCTCTATCTCCTTAATCTTGCTCCTTTGATTATACAGAATTATATAAAATAGTAAATACCCGGCAAGAGGAAGAACGCCGAACCATGCGAGGTTGCTGCTGACGATGTTCTCCTGAAGAAATTCGACAAAGGCAAGAAGACCTGATCTGGCCGCTACAAAGAATACGGCAAAGACAAGGAAGATGAACTGAAGGAACCGGAGAAAGTCGGCGATGCTCTGCTCCTGCTTCCGCAGATCAGTGGCCTGCCGGTGCTTCAGTTCGAAGACGCAGCTGGTGCATTCCCGCCTGCCCGGAAAGCGGTGCGTTTTGCAGAGGGGGCCCTTCCTGCAGCGCGGGCACGCAAACGCCTCTTTCTTATCGATATACGTGCTGCAGAGGATACAGCGGGACAACGTCCCCTGGTCAGAGTCCTGCGTCCGGAGCGGGTCCTGACCCTTTGGCGTCATGGACAGTGCTGCTCCTTCCGTGCGGATCTGAAATCCCTGTCGCGCCGTATGAGGTCGTCTTTCCTTACCCCCTCCGGCACGCTGATGAAGACCGTATCCTCATTGCGTGCCGTGGTCAGCGGCGATCCCTCCGCGTCGGTCATGTCCAGGACCTCAAACCGCCGGCCCTCAAGACCAGGGGTGAGATATTCGACCATGTCCGATGCATCGATCCGGTTCCTGAGCTCGACCCGCGCCCTTCCGTCCAGAACGTCCCCGACCACGCCGACCAGCTCGTGGCTCATCCGGTAGCTTTCACCGTCAAAATTGTAATCAGTATCAGCCTGTCTGCCGAAGAACATCCCGGTGGTATAGCCCCTGCTGCTGAACATCGCGAGCTCCCGCAGCCAGCGCTCGTCTGCCGCATACACAGAACCGTCGCGGATCGCGTCGATCGCCTCGCGGTATGTCTTCACCACGCCGGCCACATAATTGATGCCCTTCATCCTGCCCTCGATCTTAAAGCTGCTGACGCCTGCACGGGCCAGGAGATGGAGATGTTCGACCATGCAGAGGTCCCGTGAGCTCATGATATACGTGCCCCGTTCATCCTCAAAAACAGGAAAATGTTCACCGGGCCGCTTCTCTTCCATCAGGGTATAGTTCCACCTGCAGGAGTTCGTACATTCCCCGGTGTTGGCGCTGCGCGAGGTGAGAAAACTGCTGATATAGCACCGGCCGGAATAGGAGATGCAGATCGAACCATGGACAAAAGTCTCCAGCTCGATGCTGCTCTGCTGCCTGATCTCCCTGATCTCATCGATCGACAGCTCCCGGGACAAGACGAGCCTCTTTGCCCCAAGTCCCTCCCAGAACCTCACCGCCGCCGCATTCGTGATGTTCGCCTGGGTGCTTATATGGATATCGATTTCCGGGGCCCTCTCTCTGACGAGCGAGAATACGCCCGGGTCGGAGAGGATCACGGCGTCCGGCTTTATCTCTGCCAGCAGGCCGATATGTTCTTCTATCCCTGCAAGGTCGCGGTTATGCGGGAAGATATTGACCGTGACATAGGCCCTCGCCCCGTGGTCATGGGCATAGCGGACCGCGCTGCCCAGCTCGTCCGGTCCGAAATTCCCGGCCTTGCCGCGGAGACTGAAACGGGAGTCGCCGAGATAGACCGCGTCGGCGCCGTAATGGATGGCGGTCCTGAGTTTTTCGAGGTCGCCTGCAGGCGCGAGGAGTTCAGGTCTCTTCATGCCCCCCCGTTGCTCCTGAAATCAATAATGCACTGACGGGCCAGTTCGTCGCACCGCTCGTTTTCAGCGTGGCCGTTATGCCCCCTGATCCAGAGCCATTCAATGTCGTGGGGCTCCGAGGCCGCGAGCAGCCGCTCCCAAAGGTCGCGGTTCAGAACCTCCTTTTTCTGAGAGTTCCTCCATCTGTTCTTTATCCAGCCGGATATCCACTCGGTCATGCCCTTGACCACATACGTCGAATCGGTCGTAACCCTGACCCTGCAGGGCTTCTTCAGCGCCTCCAGGGCGGTGATGATGCCCATCAGTTCCATCCGGTTATTCGTGGTCATCGCCTCGCAGCCCGAGAGTTCCTTGGCACGGTGGCCCGAACGCAGTATCGCTCCGAACCCCCCGGGTCCGGGGTTCCCGCTGCAGGCGCCGTCGGCAAATATTTCGACTTCTGGTTTATGCTCGTGCGTCATGCTGTTATGTTACCTTTTTTTTTATTAATTTTTCTCCCACAGGAGTGCCTTCTCAAAATGGCTGAACAGTCTTTCCCGCCGCCTGAATTCGCGGGAATGCACTTCCCGCCTGCCGTTCTTCCTGCCGACGCCCATATCGGCATGGAGCATCTCATGGTAGATGATAAACTCAAGATAATACTTCGGGACGTTCTTCCTGTCGAGTACCGGGTTGATCCGTATGGTATTGGTGCGGCTGTTATAGCTCCCGAGTATCCTGCGCCTGACCGCGTGGCCCGTCTTCCGGGTGCCCCAGGTTATTCCGGCAGCTATCCTGCCGTCGAAGTACTGATGGTTCACGGTCCGCGCCAGCGCCCCAAGGTCGTGGTATCGTCCGCGGGTAGTCAGGACCGTCTTCCTGGGAGGCCTGACCGGCAGGGCACCCGCATGTTCCCTGATAAACTGCCGTATCAGGGGGGTCTTCAGCCTCGTGTTTCGGGTAAAGCGGGCGATCTCATCAATGACCTCCGGTCCGGCCTTCAGGAACATCCGGTGGAGCCGCAGAAGGGTGACGCCCTGCTCCCTTCTGAAGGAGATCATGCTCGACGCGTTATCAGTCAGCGTCAGCCTGATATCGGCCGCTGTCAGTTTTCTCAGACGCGCCTGGAGGGATTCCTGATCACCGGTAAACGGGAGGGACAGCTGCATCAGAAAAGCGGCGCCTGACCTTTGGGAGAGGGACGCTCGACCTTCTCAAGGATCCTGATCTTTCCGTATTCGCCATCGTATCCCGGCGCTATCTGTACGTCGCCGGCACGCATCTTTTCGAGCGCACTCGCAACCAGCGCTGACCCGGCCTTTTCCCCCGCCTTTGTTATATCCTGCAGCGGGCAGTCCAGGAGAATGCCGAACTCGCTGCCGAGGGCATTGATCAGGGAAGAATAGGCGGCGGTGACTGCCTTGGTATTCACCCCTTTCTGTATCGTCTCGGCGATGACTTCGGCAAGCGGGATGACGGAATAAAAAGGCGGGGCACCAGCAGGCCTGAATCCGGCATCCCTGTCGGCCAGCAGCGCAACGCGGTGTGTGACTCCGACCGTCACCCTCTTCCCGCAGACAGGGCAGAGCCCGCCGTGCCGCTGCGTCTCCTCCGGCGGCATGCTGACGCCGCAGCTGCGATGGCCGTCGTTGTGATACTTGCCCTCCTCAGGGAAAAACTCGATCGTCCCGGCAAAGCCCTTCCGGTCCCTGAGTGCGCTGGCAATCCCCTGATAGGAGATCTCCGTATCCAGGATATTCGCCTCCCTCCCGATCTTCGCGGGAGAATGGGCATCAGAATTCGATATCAGGGTAACCCGGTCAAGGGCCGACAGCCTCCAGTTCATCGGCGGGTCCGACGAAAGCCCGGTCTCGATGGCGTGTATATGGGGCGACAGGTCTTCAAAACATTCCTCCATCGTATCAAACCCCGAGGAAGCGCCAAACAGGGAAAAATGCGGGGTCCAGGCATGCGCCGGCACCAGCATCGATTCCGGGGACTGCTCCAGCACCGTCATGAGGAGTTTCCTTGCATCAAGACCAAGGATCGGCCTGCCGTCCGCGCGGAGATTCCCGATCTCAGACAGGGCCGCGTTGATACGCTCGGCGTCCCCGAACGCAGGGGTGAAGAGGAGGGAATGGACCTTCCTGGTGCGGTCGTATTTGCGGTAGATGCAGCTTATCTCTGCCGTGAGGAGAAAAAAGACCTCGGACCTGCAGGCTGCAGGGACGTCCGCAGGCCGGTATTTCTCCTTCAGCGTGAAGAGACCGTTACCGAGGGGCTCGAGCTTTTCGCGGAGTTCTCCGAGCCAGACCGGATGGGTAAAATCTCCGGTGCCGATGACCGAAATCCCCTTGATCTGGGCCCATCGCCAGAGACTCTCCGGGGACATATCCGGACTGGTCGCGCGGGAATATTTCGAATGGATATGGAGGTCTGCGATAAAGCGCACTACAGGACCAGGTTAAGACGGCCCGATGATGACATCATGCAGCACCCGCTTCAGGGCAGGGATCAGGTAGGGCTTCGGCAGAATGCCCCTGAAGCCATACTCCCGGAAATTTTCGATGATCGGATCGTCCGAATAGCCGCTCGATACAATCGCCTTTGCTGCGGGATCAAACCTCAGCAGCTCTGCAATCGCCTCCTTCCCGCCCATGCCGGTGGCGACGAGCAGATCGACGATGACGGCGTCAAACGGCCGGCCGGCCTCGAACGCCTCGCGGTAGACTGACAGCATCTCCCGGCCGTCGGCGGCAAAGGTGGCGGAGCAGCCGCACTGATTCAGCATCCTCTCTGCGACCGTCCTGACCATCTCTTCATCGTCCATGACCAGAATCCGCCGGCTGCCGAGGGAACGCCGCTTCCCGTTGTCTGCCGCACCACCCGCTTCCGGCGTCGCAGGCATGTAGATATGGAAAATCGAACCGGAACCTGCGGACGATTCAACGGTAATGTACCCTTCATGCCCTTCGATGATCGACGAGGCGGTCGTCAGCCCCAGCCCGCTGCCCTGCTCCTTGGTCGTGAAGAAGGGCTCGAAGATCTTCTCAATATGGGTTTCTGATATTCCCGAGCCCTGGTCGCTGATCGAAAACCGCACATACCTGCCCGGCCTGATCGAGGTCAGCTTCTCCGGGGCATGCTCAACATTCTCTGCAGCGATCCTGATCGTCCCGCCCCCGGACATCGCCTCCCGGGCGTTTTCGATAATGTTGCTGATCGCCTGCCGGAACTGCATCTCGTCGGCCTCGATCGTCCAGACGTCCGGACTGATATCGATCGCATAGCTGATGCGCGGGTCTGCCTTCTCCTGCACGATTTCAGTAACAAGGCCGGGAACCACGGCAACCTTCCTGAACAGGGCCCCGCCCTTCGAAAACAGCCTGAGTTCCTGAGTCAGACGCTCGGCCTTCTGAGCCGCCTTCTCAGCCTCAGCCAATATATCGGCCATCTCGGAGTCAGGCTTTGCATACATCTTTGCAAGTCCGATGTTCCCGTTGATCGCGGTCAGGGCATTGTTGTATTCATGGGCGATGCCCGCAGCCAGAATGCCGAGCGACGCCAGCTTCTGGGCCTTCAGATTTTCCCGCTCAAGCCGGCGGCGTTCCGTAATATCGATCAGGGTCCCGATGATCGCGGTCCTGCCGTTCAGTTCGGTCGTCGAACCCTGGACCTCCGCATCAAAGAGGGATCCGTCCTTTCTCCTTCCCCGCAGTACATAGTGGACCGACCTGATCTCACCGTCGATCCGCCTGCGGATATTTTCGGTCACAAGGTCCCTGCTTTCGTCAGCAACCAGATCAATAAAGGGATGCTGCAGAAGCTCCTGCTGCGAATAGCCGAAGATTTCGGAAAACTTCGGGTTGACATAGGTAAAGGCATTGTCCTGGATGATATAAATGCCGACGAACGACTGCTCGACAAGGGTCCTGAATCTGGCCTCTGCCGACAGCAGGGCCTGCTCGGTCTTCTTTCGCTCGGTGATATCACGGACCGCCTCGATACCGGCAATGACCCTGCCGGTCGAGTCCTTCAGAGGCGAGGAGGTGATTTCGTAGTACCGTATCCCCTGGTCGGTTGTCCTGAACTGTTCCTTCTTATGGACCTTGCCGTCCAGAAAGGACATCGCAAGATGGCAGCCCTCGCAGACCTTGTCCCTCTTCTGGTAGGCCTTATGGCAGAATTCACCGACGTGGTCGCCGAGCATGTCCCGGTGAAACTGGTTCTGGAGCAGGACCTTGAAATTGGTGTCCTGCACGCTGATGCCGTCGCCGATCGCCGCAATAATGGCATCGGTCCGTGCCTTTTCCTCTTTGGCCATGATGACCGCCTGCCGCATGATGCTCTCGACACGCCGATACTCGTCCTTCAGAGATTCGTATTCGGCAATCTGACTGCGGGCGGCCGAGAGTTCCCGGATCAGTTCTTCTGTCGTTTTGTCTGCGTCAGCTTTCTTTTTTCGATCAGACCGCGGCTCGTCGTTCATGTTTCCTTTTGACATGTATCCTTTGGTTAGATTAACACGGCAAATAAGGCCAAAGCAATGCAGGGAAAACGGGAGAAGAAGGGAGATAAAACGGGCGGGGAGAGAGGATTCGAACGGTCTGCCGCAATAACAACCTGTTGAAAACCAGGGAATACTTACACGTCGTTTTCCTTCACTTCACTGATTTTGTCATGAAGTGTTCTTTAACAGATCTCTCGCCTTCTCAAATAATAAACCGACCCTGCACCCGATACCAGAACAAATATAATCATCCCCCATTCATTCAGGGCAGGCACGCTCTGGGGGGGTGCAGCAACAGCATTTACAATAAGATGGAGCGTGGATTCCTTCTGTATATTGTAATCTGACAGTGTGCGACCATCCTCAAGTGTTTTCCCGGCAAACAGTAAGGTTTGCTGTTCAGGGGGTATTCCCTCTTTATCCTGGATCTTTGCCTTTACGTTCTCGATTGAATCACTTGGCTCAACGTCCAGGGTAATGGTCTTGCCTGTTACTGTTTTGACAAATATCTGCATGGCATCGGCATGAGATACTCCGACAAACAGGAGGCAGATCAAGCCGATCAATGCCAGGGATAATTTATTCATGATTTCTCCTCTGCATCAACGAGATTCCCAGTAAAGCACGGGTGCATTATCCGACTATTGAAGGTCAATAACAAGAGGGAGGAAAACTGGTCGGGGCGAGAGGATTCGAACCTCCGACCCCCTGCTCCCAAGGCAGGTGCGCTAGCCAGACTGCGCTACGCCCCGAGCAGATAATGTAATCCATAAAAGAGGGTTAAGTCAAATAATTGAGAGAGAGGGGGACGAGGTCACAGCAATTTCAAAAGGCGCTCACTCCGCCATATCCGCACGATGAGAAGCTTCCCCTTCTCCCGGCGATAGACAATACGAAATGGAGGGCACAGTATCTCCCGCAGATTTTCTGTACCGAACTCAGGCACGACCTGTCCGGAACAGGCATGCCAGGGACCCGGCCCCTGCTTTTCTTTTATTTTTCAGCCCGGCGGGGTATACTGATTAAAATATTATTTCTGTCAGAGGGACCCTGTTTTGGCATCGCTTATCATAGACGGATACAACCTTATAGGCATTGCGCACAATGACCTGCAGGCCGCAAGGAGCAGGCTGATAGAACGTCTTGCCCTCTATCACAAAAAAAAAGGCCATGACCTGACCGTCGTCTTCGACGGCTGGAAAGCCGGAACTCACCGTGAAGAAAAGACAACCGTCGCCGGAGTAAAGATCATCTATTCGCGCCTGGGTGACAGGGCAGACCTCGTCATAAAGAATATCATCGACCAGTCCGGCAATGAACTGGTCGTGGTCACGTCAGACCGCGACATCATGTCCCATGCCTGGTCAAAGGGCTGCGTGCCGGTGCAGTCTCATCTTTTTGAGCCGCTGCTGGAGAGGAGCGGCAGGGGCCCCGAACACCCCGATGAACCGGAGGAAGAAGACCTGCCGGCACCAGGGAGGGGAAATCCGAGAATGCCTTCACGACGGGAGAAGGCCCTGGCCAGGGTGCTGAAGAAGCTGTGATCGCGGCGCTCCTCCGGCAGCGGCCTGCCGATCTCCTGAACCTTTTCTTCCTGCTGCTGCTGACGGCAGTCGTCTCCGTCATGCACAGCCGCATAGCGAACCCTCCCCTGCTGATAGCACTCTATTCGGTCATGATATTCCTGCAGCTCGTGGTGATCAGGGTAAAGGACCGGTCCAGGCCCCTGCATCTGCTCCATGCGCTTATCTTCCCCACGGTTTCGATCCTGTTGATATTCGACAGCTTCGAAAAGATCGTACATTCCCTGAATCCCCGGGATATCGACCCCCTGCTGATCAGGCTGGACTATATGCTTCTGGGCTGTTATCCGACGGTCGAACTCGAAAAGATCGCGAACCCGCTTTTGACGGAGGTTCTGCAGCTCTCCTATTCGAGCTACTACCTCATCCCCTTCGCCCTGGGGATTGCCCTGTACCGCAAGCGGAAAGAGGCCGAGTTCGACCGCACGCTCTTCTTTATCATGCTCTGTTTTTATCTTTCCTATGTCGGCTACCTGTTCTTTCCGGCGCTCGGGCCCCGCTACACGATGGCGCACCTGCAGACGCAGGAGCTTCAGGGCTGGGTCGTCGCCGGGCAGATACAATCGCTCCTGAACGCCCTGGAGGGCATCAAGAGGGACGCCTTCCCGAGCGGACATACGGGGATTGCGCTGACAGTCCTCTATATGGCGCACCGGTTTGAGCGCCGGCTGTTCTCTGTCCTGCTGCCGGTGGTTGCAGCGCTTGTATTTTCCACGGTCTACTGCAGATATCATTATGTCGTCGATGTCATCGGGGGCGTAGTCCTGACCGTAATCACGATTATCATGGGGGAGGTCTTCTATGGATACCGTTCAAAAAGAATCGATACTGGTCGTTGAGGACGAACGCAAGATAGCGGACATCGTCCGGGCCTATCTCGAGAGGGAGGGATATGAGGTGAGGCATGCGGCGACCGGCGAAGAGGCCCTCCGTCTGCTCAGGGAGCGGTTCGCCCTCGTGGTGCTGGACCTGATGCTCCCGGATATGCAGGGCGAGGACATCTGCCGCCTGATCCGCGAGAACTCAGACGTGCCGGTCATCATGCTCACCGCCAAGAGCGGTGAAGAGGAACGCATACGGGGCCTGGGGATCGGCGCGGACGACTATGTGGTAAAACCCTTCAGCCCCCGCGAACTGGTTGCCCGGGTGAAGGCCCTGCTGAGGAGGGCGAACAAGACACGGAAGAAGCTTATCAGCTACAACAGCGGGGCGCTGAAGATCAGTGTCGACGACCGCGAGCTTTTTGTCCGGGGGGAGCAGATGGTTCTGACGCCGACCGAATTCAGGATACTGGCTGCATTTGCTGAAAACCCCGGCAGGATTTTTTCCCGCGACCAGCTGGCGACGATCGCCCAGGGCTTTGACTTTGAAGGCTACGACCGGACGATCGATGCCCATGTCAAGAACCTCCGGCACAAGATCGAGAAGGACTCGAAGGACCCGGAATTCATCAAGACCGTCTACGGCATCGGATACCGCTTCGCAGGGACGGCCGATGAGGGCTAAGCTGTTCCTGGCGTTCTTTGCCGTCATCGCGGTGGCGCTGGTTTCAAATTTCATCTATGAGCAGCTGATGGTGCGCGATTTCGAGGAGTATATCAGCGGCACCAGGGAAGACAAGCTCTACTGGATACTTGCCTCGGTCGAGGGCAGCTATTCCGATGATGCGTGGGACCTTCGTTCCCTGCATGACGCCGCCCATTGGGCGGTCATGCTCGGGTTCGACATCAGGGTGACCGACAGCAGCGACCGGGAACTGATGAGTTCCGAACACGCGATGAGCATGCTCTCTCCGTCGATGAAGCGGCGGATGCACGGGATCGCCGACATCAGTTCGGCAACCGGAGAATACGACGGCCACCCGCTCTACAGCGAAGGCCGGGAAATCGGACAGATGCAGGTGAGGGACCTCGGCAGGCAGGGCCCGATCAGTGAAAAGCAGCTGATGTTCAAACGCAAGGGCCGGGAGTTTCTGATCACCTCCTTCATTATCGCGGGGAGCGGCGCGGTCCTCCTGGCCGTCTTCTTCAGCCTCTTTCTCTCGCGGCCGCTGCGGCGCATAAAAAAGGCGGTCGAGACGCTCGCACGCGGCGATTTCAGCGCACGCGTCGAAGCCGGCTCTGACCGTGACGAACTGGGGAGACTCGCCGGGAGCTTCAACTTCATGGCAGAGGCGCTCGAGCGCGAAGAGGCACTCCGGAAGCGGCTGACCTCGAACATAGCACACGAACTGCGCACCCCCCTGGCGATCGCAAAGGCGAACGTGGAGGCGATGATCGACGGCGTTGTTGAGGACAAGCAGGCCGGGCTCGAGAACGTACGGCTCGAGATTGAGCGCCTGATCGGGCTCGTTGAGGGCATTGAAGACATCACCAAGGCAGAGGCGAGTTTCTTCACAAAAAACAGGTACAGCCTGATCAATCTCGGCGAATTCCTGGAGAACATGACCGCAAAGCTGGCCCCCCTCGCCCTTGACAAGGGGCTCTCGCTGACGTTTGTGGGGAAGACCGACCTTGTCGTCCTGACAGACACGGACAAGCTCGAGCGGATCCTGCAGAACCTGCTGACAAACGCCATCAAGAATACGACGGAGGGCGGCGTGTCGGTGGCTTCGGGCAGGGATAGGGATATGTTTTTCGTCGAGATCAGGGACACGGGAGCAGGCATACCTGAAGACAGGAGGGAACTCATCTTCAAACGGTTCTATCGCGGGGATGAATCAAGCGGAATCGGGCTTGGACTGGCAATCGTCAGGGAGCTCGTTGAGGTGCTCGGCGGCAGGATAGAACTGCAGAGCACCGAGGGCGAAGGTTCGGCCTTCACGGTCCGGCTCCCGCTGCAGGGGAAATAGCCTGTGGACGACATACCCTTCACCCGGACGAAAGACGGCATCTGCATCGAGATCAAGGTTGAGCCGCGTTCCTCAAAGAGAGGCATCGCCGGGGTCCTGGGGAATAAGCTGAAGGTGAAGCTGACCGCTCCGCCGGTTGAGGGGGCAGCAAACGACCAGCTGGTCGAGGTCCTGGCCGAGGCCTTCGGGATAAAAAAAGCAGCCATAAAAATAGTCCGCGGCCAATCGTCAAAAACCAAGGTCGTCGAGTTGACCGGTATCAGCCGGATGCCCCCGATCCACGGGAAATAACTCAAGGGGGTAAAACCGCTTTCCGCCTTTCCCTGCAGACGGCAGTACTGATACATATTCGATATCCATTGACTGCAGGTTAAAGATTGCTCCGCTTTGTACCGATTTAAAAGAACAATCCTGCGCGCTGATCGCGGCTTGCGGGTTTGCATAGTTCCCTGAAGCTTTCTGTCGTTAGACCTTACTGGAGGAAAGGAGGTTCGGGCACCCGTCTCAGCGTTGTGCAGGACAAGGACAGTTTATCAACCCTCGATATCAAAGGAGAGACCACATGAAGAAAAGCTATGCCATGCTGTTGGCCGCCGTATTGCTCATCTGTTTTTCCGGCTCAGTATTCGCCGCCGAATTCGGGACAAAGGCAGAAGCAGAAGCCCTCGTCAAAAAGGCAGTCGCCTACATGAAGGAGCACGGCAAAGACAAGGCCTTCGCCGAGTTCGGCAACCCCAAGGGAAAGTTTGTTGACCGGGATCTCTATATCTTCGTCTATGACATGAACGGCAAGTGTGTTGCGCACGGCGCTAACCCGAAGATGATCGGTAAAGACCTGGCCGAGATGAAGGACCCTGATGGAAAGGCCTATGTGAAGGAACGGATCGAAATTGCCAGGACAAAGGGCAAGGGCTGGCAGGACTATAAATTTACGAACCCGGTCACCAAAAAAATAGAAAACAAGACCGCGTATATCGAAAAGGCCGATACCTTTATTGTCGGCAGCGGGGCATACAAGCATTAGGCTTTACCGGGCCGGTCTGGGCGCCGCGCCGCTCGGGCCGGTCCGGTTTAACGCTTTTCCAGGGAGGTAACACCATGAAGATGTCTTTCTCAAATCTGAGGCTGACCTCGAAATTACTCGTGGCCCCGGCCGCAGTGCTATTTTTTATGCTGGTCCTCGGACTGGTCTCCTATTTCAGTCTCCTGAAGCAGAAACAGGCGATCGAGGATATCTTCGGTACGAGGTTCAAAAGCTACGCAGCAGGCGCCGATATCGTGGAGACCGCCGGGAACGTCCATGCCAATATCTACAAGGTCATCAACTGGGCAAGCGCAAAATACGATGAGAAGAAAATCGAACAGCTCTCAAAAGATCAGATGGCCAGACTGGATAAGATCTCTGAAACGCTCAGTAAGGCCTCTCAGATGACCGGACTGGCCGACTCGGAGAAGACACTCTATCAATCCGTACTGGTGCAGTTCGAGGACTACAAGAAGGCGGCCTTTTCTGCCATCGATCTGGCGAGCTCAGATCTGAACATGGCCACCATGTTTATGGAAACCGCAGACAACAAGTACCAGGCGCTGGCAAAGGGACTGGCAGGGTTGATGGATCTCGAAAACAGGCTTATGGAAGAAAAGCGCAATGCATCGCTGAAGAGTTTCAGGACCGCGATGCTCATTTTCTTTGCCGTCCTGATCGCCGCCATCGGCATTTCAGTGCCGGTCACCCTGTTCATCAACAGACTGATTTCAACGCCGCTCAATGCGGTGATCCGGCTCACCGGCAGGATTGCCGACGGAGACCTGACGCAGAGCATCACTGCATCATCCACCGATGAAATAGGGCTGCTCGCATCGACCACCGCAACCATGGCAGATAAACTGAAGACTGTTATTGCCGAGACAAAGTCGGCGTCAGAGAACCTCTCATCCGCAAGCCGCGAGCTCAGCGACAGTTCCGGCCGGATGGCGCGGGGAATGGGCGAACAGTCACAGCGTGCAGCCCAGATAGCGACGTCATCCGAAGAAATGTCCCAGACGGTCATCGATGTGGCGAGGAATTCTTCAACCATGGCGGGCTCTGCAGATGACACCGCGCGGATAGCCCGGGAAGGCGAGGTGATCGTCAACAGGTCCGTTGAAGAGGTGAAGGCCATTGCCGAGACCGTCAACGAATCTTCCCGTCTGATATCATCACTCGGCGAGAGGTCGCAGCAGATCGGCGATATTATCAATGTCATCAAGGACATCGCCGACCAGACCAACCTGCTGGCACTCAACGCGGCGATAGAGGCGGCAAGGGCGGGAGAACAGGGACGCGGGTTTGCCGTCGTTGCCGATGAAGTAAGGAAGCTTGCAGAGAGAACGACCAAGGCCACAGCAGAAATCGGCGGCATGATCAGGGCTATTCAGGATGAGGTGGCCAGCACCGTCAGGAATATGGAACTGGGCACCACGAGGGTCGAAACGGGTGTGGCACTCGTCAACAGCGCGGGCAGCGCCCTGCAGAGCATTGTCAGGAGCGTCGAAGGGCTGCGGGAGATGGTGCAGCAGATAGCCGCGGCGACCGAAGAGATGTCTACCGTATCGGAGCAGATCAGCGGAGATATCGAATCGATCGCAAACGTATCGAGGGATACGTCGTCGAGCTCCGAACATATATCCGGCTCTGCCGCTGATCTCGCAAGGCTGTCCGTGAACCTGCAGGCCCTGGTAGGTCAGTTCAGGGTCTGATCCGGCGGAGACCAGAGTCCACCCTGAAGCAGTTGTGAACCGTACCGGTATGCGCTGCTCAGTGAGCGGCCCTGAGCTGGCCGCAGGCGGCCAGGATATCCTGCCCCCTGCTCTCCCTGATCAGGGCCGTGAGTCCGCCGTCCACCAGGACTTTCTGGAAGGCGAGCACCCTCTTTTCCGGGGGCCGCTCCAGTCCGGCAGCGGCATGCGCATTATACGGGATGAGGTTGATCTTGCACCGTATCCCCCGCACCAGCCCGACAAGACGGCGCGCATCAGCCGGGGAGTCATTGAGGTTGCCGAGCAGGACGTATTCAAAGGTGATCATCCGCCTGGGGCCGAGGGGATATCTTCTGCAGGCGTCGAGCAGCACCCTGATCGGATATTTTTTATTGACCGGCATGATCCCGCTGCGCACCGGATCGGTCGTCGCATTCAGAGATACGGCGAGGTTTACGTCGGGCGCCCTCCCGGGCAGCAGCAGTATCTTTGGGACGAGGCCCGCGGTCGACAGCGTGATCCTTCTCTTTGAGATCCCGACAAAATCCGTAATCCTCCAGAGTGCATCGACCACGTTATCAAAATTGGCAAGCGGCTCCCCCATCCCCATCAGCACGATATTCGAGACCCTGCGGCCTGATGCAGTCTTCCCGGCTGTCCCGCGCGTACCCGGGATGCCGATAAGGCTGTTCACCGCCAGCACCTGGTCGACGATTTCGCCCGCGTCGAGGTTCCTGACGAGACCCATCGTACCCGTGAGACAGAATCTGCAGCCCATGGCGCAGCCGACCTGCGAGGAGATGCAGAGCGTGAGTCGATCATCATCCGGGATCAGGACGCTTTCGATCGTCTCGCCGTCTTCGAGCCTGAAGAGGAACTTCTCGGTCCCGTCGTTTGAGACGAGCCGAGAAACAAGGCCGAGCGAACCGATATAGGCGACTGAAGCCAGCTCGGCTCTCAGCTCCCGCGAGTACTCGGTGATCTGGCAAAGGTCTGTGGCATGCCGCTGGTAGATCCAGTTCAGAAGCTGCTCAGCGCGATAGCGGGGGAGGCCCTGCTCGCGGATGAACCGGAAGGTGTCGTCCTTTGAAAGGGCCTTAAGGTTAATCCTTCCGGTCATCGGAAACTATATCAAGAAATCCCTCCCAACCTCCCTGTTCCAAAGGGAGGATTTTCCCCTCTTTTCCAAAGAGGGGGCTGAGCAGATTTTCAGGTATATACGGATTCAATTCGATGAGGCCTCGTCGGCAAGAATTTCTTCGAGGACGACCTCGAAGGTCAGTTCCTTGCCTGCCAGGGGATGGTTGCAGTCGAGGGTGATCTTGCTTTCGGACAGGCCGGTCACCATGGCGACAATCGGATGTCCGTCGGCACGGTACATCTGGATCTGCTGACCAATCTGGGGCGCGTTCATACCCTCAAGCCGGGCGCGGTCGTATTCAAAGACCCTCTCCGTGAAATGCTCCCCATAGGCCTTTGCTGCAGGCATGACAATGGTCTTGCGCTCGCCGACGCTCATCCCGATCAGCCCCTCTTCGAGCCCGGGAATGAATTCTCCCCTGCCGAGCCGCAGCTCGAGTGAGGCCCCTCCCTCTGAGCTGTCGAATATGGTGCCGTCTCCGAGTTTCCCGACATAGTGTATTCTCACGGTATCGCCCTGTTTTACGATGGACATAACTGATCTCCTTGTTTTTTGAAATATTTTTTTATTATAACCGTTTCACCGGCGTATTGTCCCCACAACACAGCCGCGCACCACGCACCACCATCGCATGACGATGGAGGCAGGCGGCTTCAGCGGGCCGTCAGATAAAAAAAACGCGGGAGGTTGCAAGGACCTCCCGCGTCGCCGCCTGTCAGCTGATATACGAAAACTATCTCTTGAGGTTGACCATCTCCTGCATAAGCTCATCGGTCGTGGTGATGATCCGGGAATTGGCCTGGAACCCCCTCTGCGCCGAGATCATCTGGACAAATTCCTGTGCGAGGTCGACGTTCGACTGCTCCAGGGTATTGCCCAGGACCCTGCCGATACCGGATGTCTGGGCAGTGCCGACGATCGGCTGGCCGGAATCGAACGACTCGCCATAGAGGTTCCGCCCGAGCTTGGTAAGCCCTGTCGGGGCCACGAACCGTGCCAGGGCAATCTGCCCGATATTCCTCGTCTGCCCGTTCGTAAACACACCGCTGATGATGCCGGTATCAGACAGGGACATGCTCTTGAGCGAGCCTGCTGCATAGCCGTCCTGGCTCAGCGTAAGAACCGAAAAAGGAGAAGCGAACTGGGTGGCCCCGTCCAGGCCGGTACCCGGGACCGGATCGCCGGTGCCGGTGCCGTAGTTGAAGGAGATGGTGCTGGCGATAACACCGCCACCCCAGGTAAACGTGAGCGGCGCAACGTTATCGGTAGCCAGAGAACCGCCGACATTCGGGGCGGTGCCGTCGTTGAACGTCAGGTTCTGGGTGCCTGCCTCGACATACTGGTTCGCTGCATTCTTGTAGACATAGTGCGCAGTCCATGCATTGGCAGCGGTCTTCACGAAATGAGCCGTGACGTCATGGGCGCCGCCCTGGGAATCGTAGACCGTAATCGTGGTTGATTTGTTGTATTGCGTCGGATCGGGAGGAGTGACCGAGGGAGAGACAAAGGCCCAGGCCCTCGTCGTCTCGGTAGCGTCAAGGTTGACCGCAATCGTCGCATTTGCCGTTATCTGCGACGGGGTCTGCGTTCCGGTGATCTGGAGATTTCCCCTGCTGCCGGTTATGTTGCCGGACGAATCGGCGATAAAACCCTGGACAAAAAGCCCGTCGGTATTGACGATATTGCCGTCCCGGTCGACAGCGAACTGCCCGGCACGGGTATAATATCTCGCGCTGCCGTCTGACACGATAAAGAAGCCGTCTCCCTCGATGCCCATGTCGAGCACGCTCTCGGTGCTCTGAAGGGACCCCTGGGAAAACAGCGGGGAGACCCTGCTCACATTAACGCCTCGTCCGACCTGCGACCCGACACCGGCGCCTGACAGCGACTGGCTGAGGACGTCACCGAAGGCCACCCTGCTGCCCTTGAACCCCACGGTGTTCATATTCGAAATATTGTCGCCGATGACCGAGAGTGTTGTCCCGTTGGCATTCATACCGCTTACACCTGTCCATAGTGAAGTCAACATATCAAATTCCTCCTTAAGCTGATTTATATTCTAGGATATTTCCTGTATGTCGCCGAATGAAACGGTCTTGCCGTTGTCGAGCATGATCCGTGTCGTCCCGTTGCTGATCGAGATACTCATCGCCTTGCCCGATGTACCGTCGGCTGCCCTGATGGTCCTGCCGATAAGGCCGACGGCCGACGCACTGTTCACCTGCTGCTGCGCGGTGGCCAGCTGCTGCATACCGGTACTGAGGTTGTAGAGCTGCTCCAGCGAACTGAACTGTGCCAGTTGGGCGGTAAACTCTGTGCTGTCGAGCGGCTTCAGGGGGTCCTGATATTTCAGCTGGCTCGTAAAGAGTTTCAGAAACTCGTCCTTTCCCAACGCCTTTCCTGCTGCACCTGCTGCTGTGATATCCATGATACTTCCTCCTTATCAGACGAATATACTTACAAGATTGCTATCGGCTGGGCGTACCGTCGGGGGAGCCGCCACCACCGCCTTCGGCACGTCGGTCCGGTGCTGCGCCGAAGGGCCCTGCTGCGGCTGTTCCCTTCCGTCGCGCAAGCCCACGGAGAACCCTCCGACGGTATGTCCCTCTGCCGCGAGGGCGTTCATGATATCCGGCAGGTTCCTCTCAAGCAGATCCCTGACCTGGGTATCAGAGGCGCTGATGCGCGCATGGATCTGACCGCTGGCAAGATTCACTTCGATGTCCAGTTTCCCGAGCCCCTCGGGGTGAACCGTCACCTCGAGTCTGCCGGAATTCAGCCTGGTCACCTGAAACTCCTGGTCCTGAACCCGAACTATCCTGGGGGCTTCAGCCACCTCATGCAACCGCGGTGTGCTGTCCTGCCTGACAGAGGCATCAACAGCGGCACCTCTGCCATCAGGAACAACAGCCGTTTCATGCCTCGTGCGGATGGTTTCTGTCTCGACCGCCGGGGTCTTCACTTCGCCGAAGGCCTCCCTTTCCGGTATCGCCGGGGCTTCAGACTTCACTATCTGCGCAGCGCCGTCAGCGGACCGTTTCATGCCGGCCGCGTCAGTACCGGAACCTGAGGCTGGCAGTGCTGCAGCACCCTCGTGTGGGACCGTCTGTTCTGCCCCTGTTGTCGTCACCGTCTCAGTGTTGCCTGAGCGTCGTGGCGTTGCCGTCTCTGTGTTGCCGGCGCGTAGTGGCGTTGCCGTCGGCTCGCCGCTCACAATCTGCTGCTCAGGCACTGCATCCGCCGGTTGAGCTGAAGCGGTCTTTTCCTCAGGCCCGCCGGTATCCCTGGGAGCAACCTTCGCCTGGATTGAGGTCATTGACGGCTGATACGTTTGAGCCATGGCGGTCTGATCACTCGCTGTGCCCAGGACCTGAGTCTTTTCAGGGACATCTGTTCCGGAGTACTGCATCTGTGGGGCCGAGGGTATGCTGTTGCGATAGCCGTCGGCTTCGGGCTGAGGGACGGTGCCTGGTGAAATCGCGGATGCTGTCTCTGCGGCTGCAGATCCAGGCGTTGCCGCCGGCATTACCACCGGTGAGGACTGTGATATCCCGGCCTGCTCCTTTTCTGTCCCGCTCACCGCCACAATCTCCTTGCCCGCAGCCTCCTCCGAGACTGCCGCGGGAACATCCGAGACACTTCCGTCATCCATGGACGGTGAGGCAGCCTGCTGCACCGCAACCGGACTCGCGGCCACCGCAGCTGCGACAATAAGGCCAAGACTGCCGAAGAGACCCTGTCCGGTTATATCCCTGCTGACTTCTTTTTCGGAAGGTATCGCGGCGGTGCCATCCCTTCCGCCGGCCTGATCAGCGTCAGTTGCTGCTGCCTGCGTCCCCTGGGAAAGGGCAAGCAAGTCTGCAAGCATGCCGACAAACAGGCCTGACTCCTCGGTGCCTGCCGTCTTTTCTGGCCCCGGCCCGTTTGCAGCGGGGACATCCTGTATGCCGGGCATTATGGGTAACATTGCATTCATGACATTGCTACTTCAAGATACATGCCAGAAGCGCGGCAGCAGGGTAATAGCATGAAAACAGCGTGCTGAATCTGTCCATACACTGAAGGAATATCATCGCCCCCTTGACCCGGATATCCGGAGAATCCCATAAACACTGGATTCCCGGGGAATGATTTCAAATACGCCCGATAGAGGCAGGTGATATGGATAGACTTTGATACAGGAGTTTTTTGTGAATCAACGGTTTGCTCCTGCAGCAGGATACGCGGAAAAACTTACTTGGTAGGAATTTTTTTCACGGTCATGGACATCCTTGAGGACAGGGATGCAGCAGTACGGGGCTCCATGGCGGCCATCACCGCACCGGCCTTCTTGCTCTTCATCTTCGATAGTATCTTCAGGGCCGTGGGCTCGTCCATGGCAGAAAGCCGGGCCGCCGCGTCTTCTGCAGGCATCGCCTCATAGAGCTTCACGACGTGCTCGAGTCTTTCATTCTTCGTCGTATCAATCGTCTTGAGCGCCTCTTCCAGCTGCCCCAGGAGTTTGGTATACTTCTCGATCCGTTCGTCGACATCCTTTTTGAGAACCTTCAGCCGCTCCTCCTCTTTCTTGAGTGACTCTTCCCTTTCCTGGAGCTCAAGCTTCTTTTTCTCGACGAACTTCAGCACGTCTTCGTCCGCTGCCGATGGAGCTGCGGCTGAAGGACAGGCGGCCATAAGTCCCAGGACCAGGAACGCGGAAAACAGCAGGGCACAAGGGTTACGCTTCATCTTTTCCATGTCTCCGCGTAAGAAAAAGGTAATCACTCTCCTTCTGCGCCTGAAGGTCCTGCTCCTTCACCTGTTCCCTGACGATCTTTTCCTGCAGTTTTTCGAGGAGCTTCTCGTCGCGGTGCGCCTCGACCAGGGCATTCTGGATCTCCTGCAGTTCAGCTATCCGCTGCATGATCAGCTTCTTCTGCTGATCCATATTTTCGTACAGCTGGGAAAAGTAGTTCGTAAAGAGTTCGAACTCATGCGAGGCAACAGCCGAATCCTGCTGCCGCTGTTCGTATTTTTCGACCGTCTCGGAGAAGACCTTCTCGAGCGCTGCCAGAAGTTCCTCCTCGGCCCGGACCAGCTCATGCACCTTCCTGACCTCGGCCTCAAGCTCTTCCTTCCGGTAGTTCCTGATCTTGAGAATCTTCGCAACGGTATGGAGCCTGCTCATGCCTTCATCTCATCAAAAATGCAGAAGAGCCCCTGGAGGCTGTCGCCGAAATCCCGCCGGTCGTTCATGCCCTGCCGCAGGTATGCCTTGAGCCGCTCGTGGATCCTGACGGCGTAATCGACCTTCGGGTTCGTCCCCTCCTTGTAGGCGCCCAGGTTGATCATGTCCTCGAACCTCTTGTAGGTGGCAAGGGCCTCGACAAACCTGCCGGCATATTCCTTGTGCTTCGGATCAACGATGTCCGGCATCACCCTGCTGATCGACTTCAGAACATCAATGGCAGGGTACTGGTTCTCCATCGCCAGTTCGCGCGACAGGACGATGTGCCCGTCGAGGATCGAGCGTGCGGTGTCAGCCACCGGCTCGGTCAGGTCATCCCCTTCGACCAGAACGGTATAAAGACCGGTAATGCTCCCGCGCCCCTCGGCTGTGCCCACGCGCTCAAGGAGCTTCGGCAGCAGGGCAAAAACCGACGGGGTATATCCCTTTGATGCAGGAGGCTCTCCGATCGCAAGCCCGATCTCACGCTGGGCCATGGCGACACGCGTGAGGGAATCCATCAGCAGCAGGACATGGTCGCCCTTCTGCCTGAAATACTCCGCAATGGCCGTCGCGGTAAAGGCGCCGCGCACCTTTGCCAGCGGCGGCTTCTCGGACGTCGAGACGATGACGATCGATTTCTTCAGGCCCTCAGGCCCGAGGTCACGCTCGATGAACTCCCTCACCTCACGGCCCCGCTCACCGATCAGCGCAATGACGTTCACCTCGGCGTCGGTATACTTGGCGATCATGCCGAGCAGCACACTCTTCCCGACACCGCTTCCCGACATGATCCCGACTCTCTGGCCCCTCCCGCAGGTAAGCAGCCCGTTGATCGTCCTGATGCCGAGGTCGATCGGGTCCTTGATACGACGTCGGGTGAGGGGATTGGGGGAAACAGAAAACAGAGGGTAGTCGACACCCCTGACCGGGCCCTTGCCGTCGATCGGATTGCCGGCATCATCGAGGATTCTGCCGATCAGGCCGGGCCCTACCTTCACCGATACCTTCTTGCCTATGGGATAGACCCAGCTGCCCGGTTTGATGCCCGTGAGCTCCCCGACCGCCATGAGCATGACCTTGCCGTCGCGGAAGCCGACAACCTCTGCGTCGACATCCACGCCCTGGTCAGTGCGTATCTTGCAGGCCTCCCCGATGCTGACGCTGATGCCGGTCGCCTTCATGATGATGCCGGTAATCTCGTCTATCTTGCCGTAGACCGTGAGCGGGTCGGCCTGCCGGGCAGCCCTGATATAGGGATTAAGGTCAATGAGCGCCAAGGTTCCCTTCGATATTGTCCCGCATGTTTTTGAGCTGCAGATCGATGTCGGTGACAACCTCCTCCTTTGCGCCGATCACCACCGCCCCGGTCAGCGGGGCAGACGGGTCGAGATCAAAGACAATGTCGGGATGGAGTTCAAGTAGCTGGGGCTTCATCGTCATAAACAGCTCCTGGAGCCTCGGATTGATCCGGATGGTAATTGTCCCTGTCTTTTCGATCCTGCGCAGGGCCTCCTTCGCGATCTGGACGATCAGTTCGGGCCTCACCGACAGCTCTTCCATCAGGATCTTCCCGGCTATCGTCTGCGCAAGGTCCATGATCTGCGGCTCGACCTCGGCCACCACCTGTTTCCTCACCTCCTGCAGATCTTCGATGATCTTCTCAAGCCTCTCAAGCAGGACCGCGGCCTTCTGTTTTCCCATCTCAAGGCCAGCACTCTCGCCTGCAGCAAACCCCTTTTCGTAGGCATCACGTTCAATCTCTTCAGTCCGCCGGCCTGCGGAGTAGGATGCCAGAGACTGCTCGGCATTTCCCGGCCCCGACCGGAACGTCTCCATCTTCTTGAGGGCCGGCATGTCAAAAGCCTTTCCGCTGTGGAGTTTCACCACCCTGCCTTTACTATACAAGCTCCTCACCTCCCTTGCCGCCAATGGATATCTTGCCCTCTTCCTCAAGCTTCCGCGTCACCCGGACGATATTCTGCTGGGCCTTGCTGACATCGGATACCTTCACCGGTCCCTTCACTTCCATATCCTCCTTCAGGATCTCGGCAGCGCGCGACGACATATTCCTGAAGATCTTCTCCTTCAGCCCGTCCGATGCCGTCTTCAGCGCCAGCGACAGATCCTCGGTGCTGATCTCCTTCAGGATCATCTGGATACCGCGGTCGTCGAGCTTGATCAGATCGTCGAAGACAAACATCAGCTGCCGTATCGAATCGGCAAGCACATTGTTCTGGGTCTCGATATTCTCGAGTATCATCTGCTCGGTCGACCGGTCGGTCCGGTTCAGGATCTCGGCGATCGCCTTGGTCCCGACGAATTTTGTACCCTTTCCCTTGCCCACGTCAATCTGGCCCTTCAGGACATCATTCAGCTCCTCGATCGCACTCTTCGGCAGCCGCTCGGTCTGCGCAACGCGCATCGCAATGTCCGCCTTCAGCTTGTCAGGGAACGTCGCCAGGACATCCGAGGCCTGCGCCGGCTCAAGCAGGCAGAGGACCAGGGCGATCGTCTGCGGGTGCTCAGTCACCAGAAAATTCGAGAGCGTCTTCGAATCGACCCATCGCAGCGCGTCGATTGTATCCTCTTTCGATGCCAGTTCGAGGATCTTGTCGGCGCTCTCGTCGCCGAGTCCCTTTGAAAGGACCTTCTTGACATATTCTTCGCCGCCAAGATGGACCGCCCCTTTTGCGATCTCCGACTCGATCTCCTTGAAGACATCATCGATCTCGGCCTTCTTCATGGCCTGGAGCCTGCTGATATGGGTGCTGATCTTGCCGACCTCTTTCACGTCAAGGCTTTTCATGATCTCCGCGGCGACCTCTTCGCCGACCACGCTCAGAAAAACTGCCGCCTTTTCGTAGCCGCTTATTGCCATCTATCGGACCTCCAGCCACCCTTTGATCAGACTGGCCGCCTGCTGCGGGTTCTTCTTGGCCCATTCGATGACGTCCTGCTCAAGCGGCATCCCCTTGGCCTTCATCGCCTGTTCGAGCTGTGCCACGGTCTGGGGCAGAGGAAGCTCCCCTCCTGCCTGCGCCCGTGTCCCGGGGGCCGACGCCAGTGTCCGCACCAGGGGCTTCAGGATAAGCATATACAGAAGGAGCACACCGATAAGCGGCACCAGAAACTTGGCCGCCGTGGTAACGTACGACAGGTAGTTCACCGGCACCGGGGCTATCTCTTCCTTCGGGATGCCTTCAAACTGCATGTTGATCACCTTTACCTCGTCGCCCCGGTCGGCGGTAAAACCGACCGCGTTCCTGACAAGTTCCTCATAGCGCTTCAGGTCCTCTTCAGACCGCGGCGTATATTTCACCTCTTTCGAGTCCTTCTGAGCAGCCTCGACCCCGTCGACGAGCACCGCAACAGAGAGCCGCTTCAGCATCCCGGAGGGATTTACAACATGGCTCGTCACCTTGCTTATCTCGTAATTGGTCGTATCGTGCTGCTTCTGCGACTGGTTCTGGCTTCCGGCGACCTGCGGCGCAGGGGCCTTCCCCGGTATATTCGACGACACACCCGGGACGCCGCCCGAGCCGGCAGCGACCGTCTTTTCGAGCTGCTTCTGCTCGCTCCTGACGACCTGGCCGTCGGGATCATACTTCTCCTCGGTCTTCTCGCTCCGGGTAAAATCGAGGTTGGCGGTTACGCGTGCGCGGATCTTGCTCTTGCCGACGACCGGCTCCAGGATGCCGATGATCCGGGATTCGATCTCCTTCTCGACGTTCCGCTGGTACTCAAGCTGGCTGCTGCTCAGACCCGAGGCACTGTCATCTGAAGGTCTTGTCAGCATATCGCCTCGCGCATCAACGACCGTCACATCCTTGGGATTCAGTCCCTCGACGCTGCTTGAGACCATATGCACTATACCCTGAACCTGGTTCTGGGCAAGGGTCCTGCCGGTCCTGAGTTTTACGAGGACAGAGGCGCTCGGCCGGTTATCGTTCTGGTTAAAGAGCGTCTTTTCGGGAATCGCCAGGTGCACACGGCACTGCTCCACCTCGGAGAGCGACATGATCGTGCGCGAGAGTTCCCCCTGCATGGCCCGGCGGTAATTCAGCTTCTGGACAAAATCGGTCGTGCCGAAATCAGTCTTGTCAAACAGTTCAAATCCGACGCCGCCTCCCTGGGGCAGGCCCTGCGCAGCCAGCTGAAGCCGTACCTCGTAGACCTTGTCGGAAGGCACGAGGATGCCCCCGGCCTCTACCCGATAGGGAATCTTCAGCTCCTTCAGTTTCTGGGCAATGGGACCCGAATCCCCTTCGGAGAGGTTTGCATACAGCAGGTGATAGTCGGCCTGCTGCGACCACGAGAAGAGCAGGACGATACTGGCAACAGCGATGACGATAACCCCAAGGAGTATCGCCTTGTTCTTCAGAGACATCGCGCCGATGGATTCGATCATATTCGCCATAGGGCCCTCTAGATCTGCATCCTCATGACTTCTTCATACGCAGTGAGGAGCCTGTTTCTGACCTCGATCATGGTCTGGAAGGACATATCCGCCTTTTCCATCGCGATAATCGCCTGGGTGACATCGCCGCCCGAGGCCAGCTCGCTGATCGCCTTTTCAGCCTCGTTCTGGACCTCTGTCACTTTTCCGACAGCATCCTTCAGCACCGCGTCGAACCCGGCGCCCGCCTCACTCTTTACCGCCTTTGACTGAAGGGCATTCTGGTTAATACCGGCCCCGGTAATCTTCATATCTGACATGTCTACCTCCCTATCTCGAATGATTTGATGACCATGCCCTTCGACATGTTGAAGGCGGCGACACTTGCCTCATAGGCCCGCGTTGCCATCATCATGTTCGTCATCTCTTCGATCACATTCACGTTCGGCATCGCCACATAACCGTTTTTGTCTGCATCAGGGTGTCCCGGGTCATAGACCATCGTGGGAGGTGTCGTGTCCTCGACGATCTGGGATACCTGAACGCCTTCAAGCCCCTTCTCCCCGGTTTCTATCTCCTTTGTCGAAAAAACGACATCCTTTCTCCGGTACGGCCCCCCCTCGGGAGTCCTGGTCGAGTGGGCATTCGCCATGTTTGAGGCGATCGAGTTCATCCGGGTCCTCTGCGCCTCGAGGGCCGAGGAACTTACCCTGAATACACCGAACCAATCCATTACGACCTCCTCAGCGCGTTGCGGTACATGCGCATCTTGGTTGACAGGAGCTTGACACCTGCATCATGCAAGAGTCCGTTTTCCGTCATCTTGGCTATCTCCATATCGAGTTTAACGTTATTGCTGTCTCCCCAGGCATCCGATTCTTCGGTGCTTACGGTCCCTGACGCACCGGCCGCTCCCGGGGATGTCCTGACATGCTGCGGGGCCGTCGTCCTCAGCTCAAGCTCTGCACCCGCTACAAACTCCTTGAAATTAATATCTTTTGTCTTATAGTTCGGCGTATCAGTGTTTGCGATGTTCGAGGTGATGACCCGATGACGCATATTCGTTCCGTTGATAATTCTCTCCAGCAAGTTAAAACCGCTATCCATGGCATATCTCCTTTGCCTGTATATATACAATAATCATGCCATTCATGTTGAGAAACACCATGCCTGCAGGGCCTGTTTTTCGGCCATTAATCGGGCGATTGAGAGACATTGGCGTCATCCGGTAGGAAAATCTTTCCCATACTCATGCAGCTTGTTCCTGATCGTCCTGACACTGACGCCCAGGAGTTTTGCCGCCTGGGTCTTGTTGCCCCCCGTCTCCTTCAGCGTCCTGTAGATAAGATCCTTTTCCATTTCCTTCAGCCCGGCCCCGCCCGCCGGGACGAGCACCGGCGTAGCAGGCTGGTCGTCGATCATGAAGTCGTTCACCGTGATCATACCCCCCAGGCAGAGGAGTGCGGACCTCTGGATCGTATTTTCGAATTCCCGTATATTCCCGCGCCATTGGCGGTTCTGGAGAAAGGCCAGCGCCTCGGGGGTAAAGCCCTCGATCGTCTTTCCGAACTGGCCGCCGAACTTCTTCAGAAAGTAGCCGGCCAGAAGCGGGATGTCCTCCGGCCTCTCGCGGAGACTCGGGATATGCAGGGGAAAGACGCTCAGCCGGTAGTAGAGGTCCTCCCGGAACCTGCCCTCGAGGCTCTCTTTGTAGAGGTCCCTGTTTGTTGTCGCTATCACGCGGATATCCACCGGCACCGGCTTTCTGCCGCCAACCCGGTCGACCTCCTTCTCCTGCAGCACACGCAGCAGCTTTGCCTGAAGAGGCATCGGCATCTCGCCTATCTCGTCAAGGAGTATGGTCCCCCCGTTGGCAAGTTCAAACTTTCCGGCCTTCCTGTCGGTTGCACCGGTGAAGGCGCCCTTTTCATAGCCGAACAGCTCGGATTCCATCAGCGTATCCGGGATAGCGGCGCAGTTGACGGCAACGAAGGGCTTGTCCCTCCGGGTGCTGAGCCTGCAGATATAGCGGGCGAGAAGCTCCTTCCCGGTCCCGCTCTCGCCGGTGATCAGCACCGTGGTATCGCTGGAGGCAACGTTCTCGCTCAACTGCAGGAGACGCTTCATCCGAGGACTTTCCGTAACGATCTCGCGGTCTTCCGTAAACCTGCCCATGATGGCATCGATCTTGGCATTCAGGGTGTCGAACGAAAAAGGCTTCATCAGGTATTCCGACGCCCCTTCCTTCATCGCCTCGACCGCGTTTTCGACCGTGGCATAGCCGGTGATGATCAGAAACGGTATCTTGCCGACCGTGCGCCTCGCCTCCTTCAGGAAGGCAAGCCCATCCATGCGCGGCATCTTCATGTCCGTGATCACCATGGCGAAACTGTCCTTCTGCAGCCTCGAGATCGCCTCCTGCCCGTCCGCGGCAGTGACCGCCGTATAGCCGAGCCGCTGTACAGCCTCCCTCAGCGCAGCACGCATCTCTGCGTCATCGTCAACAACGAGAATCGGGTTCATGGGAACAGGCCCTCTTTTATCATGGTATCTCTTTTCGCCTCCGCCTGCAAACACGGGAAGCAGAGCTGGAATGTCGCGCCCTCCCCGACCCTGCTCTTGACCCTGATGATGCCGCCGTGCGCCTGCATGATCTTCGACGCAATCGTCAGGCCGAGCCCGGTGCCTTTTTCCTTGGTGCTGAAGAAGGGGTTGAAGATGCTCTCAAGCCTCTGCTCCTCGATACCCTCGCCCTCGTCCCTGACCGACACGACAACAAACCCGTCCTCGGGCGCGACAGACACACTGATCGTACGGCCTTCGGGCGACGCATGGATGGCATTGATCAGGATATTCAGGAAGACCTGTTTCAGGAGTTCGGCATCGCCGTTGACCACCGCATCGGCTTCACCCTGCCGGAGGAGTTTCAGTCCCCGGGTGTCCATCATCGGCCGCAGCATGAAGATCGATTCATCGATCACCCTGTTCAGCGCCACCTCGCCGAGCAGCGGCTTTTGAGGCCGCGCAAACAGCAGCATGTTCGTGAGTATGTTGTTGAGACTCCTGATGCCGGTCGATATCCCCTTGGCAAGTTCCATCTGGCCGGTGCCTTCAAGTTCCCGGGCGAGCATGCTGGCATACAGCTCGATGCTGCAGAGAGGACTCCGGATCTCGTGGACGATCTTGGCGGCCATTTCGCCCATGGCGATGAGCCGGTGGTTCCGCTCCTGCAGGGTCTCCAGTTCCCTGATCCGGGTGATGTCCTGAAACAGGATCACCTGCCCCCTGATGCCACCGTCGATATCCCTGACATCCGAGCAGGATATGATGACGCTATGGCGTCTGCCGTTGATGACGAGCACGGTCTCGGCCCCGTCCTTTTCGATGGTGAAGCTCAGCTGATCAAACGGGATTCCGGTCACCTCTTCGGCGCTGAAACCCAGGAACTCCTCTGCCGCCCGGTTCACCATCGTCACCTTTTTCTCCGGATCAAGGACGATGATCGCCTCGTGAAGACTTTCGAGAATTCCCCTGAGGAAGTCCTTTGCCTCCTCGGTCTTGCTCAGGGCGTCCCCGAGCTGGACGTTCTTCTGAGCAATCTCGCCGGTGAGATACTGCACCTTCTCCTGGAGTCTTGCGTACGAGGACTCAAGGCTCTTCGAGGCAAGGG
Organism: uncultured Thermodesulfovibrio sp.; assembly: GCA_964499365.1. GTDB lineage: Bacteria > Nitrospirota > Thermodesulfovibrionia > Thermodesulfovibrionales > UBA6898 > PALSA-1316. Next base: position 10,763 of record CAZCKU010000014.1, on the reverse strand, counting down.
TAAAATTCTGAAACGCCTCGTTCAGCTGGCTGATATCTTTCATGTCAGTTGCCGTCCTCCAGGTATTTTTTCGACAGCGCCATCTCGCGCTGGAGCGCTCCGGAGAGGCTGCCAACTGCCGAGGTCCCTGACGCTGCTTTCTTGAACAGCTCCTCCGCCTCTGCCCCGGACGTCATCGAGGCCAGCCGGTAGAGGCACCAGGCATTCGAAGGCTCCTTGACCAATGCGGCACGGTAATATTTATTCGCTTCCTTCATCTTCCCGAGGCCGAAAGCAATATCGGCAAGCGTTGCCAGCGCCGCTGCATCACCGCCCACCTCCGCGACCGCCTTCTCGAAACGGGCAAAGACCCGTGCTGAATCAGGGGCTGAGCCGACGGCAACGCCGAACGGCCGCAGGTCGGACAGGCGGTATTTGCGGATCATGCCAAACTTCACGGCTGCTGCTGCGTAATTCCTCCCGGCTGCCAGCATGGTTGCCTCAAGCCTCAGGATTTCGTCTTCCAGCCCTTTTCTGCTGCGGATCTTTCCAAGGTACTCGGCGGCACGGACCGCATCGCCAAACTCTGCATAAAAAAGTGCAAGGGCGACGAGGGCGCGGCCCCTGGAGTCTTCAGAGCCGTTCTTCGACAGCCAGCGGAGGATATCGAGATGAGGCTTGCCGGTCCCTTTCAGCGCCTCTGCCATCTCGACCAGGAACTTCTCCCTGCTGTTGTCGAGAAGCCAGGGTCCGGCGGACTTCCAGATCGCAGCCAGCTTTTCAGTCTCTTTCTTTTCATGTACCTGGCGGAGAATCGAGGCCACCTGATCGATCGCCTCCCTGACCGGGTAGCGCCTGAAGATCAATTCCTTCAGGATCTTCATCGCCTCATCGTGATTTCCGTCAGTGGCATACATCTCCGACAGCTTCAGGATTGCCTGGTCGCACTCGGGAGTATAGGGGTAATTCCTGATCAGCTCCTGAAGCCTTGTCCTGGCCTCCGCGCTCTTGCCAAGTCTGCCCTCTGCCTCGGCGAGATAGAGCAGCGCCTGTCTCCTGACCACCCGGTCTGACGATGCAAGTACCGTGGTGAGAAGGGTCACCGCCTTGTCGATTTTGGAGTCCGCCAGAGCAAGAAGACCCAGGCTTATAGCGGCCTTTTCCCTGAAGTGAGGTTCCGAAATCTGCTCAAGGTATTTCCCGGCCTCTTCCGGCTTGCCCATGCGCCGGTAATTTTCTCCGAGATAGTAGAGCGTCTCGTCAAAGACAGGGGAAAGCGATGTGTAGGGACTGGCCGACTCTGCTGACACGAAATGCGTCTGCCTGTCCTGCTTGCTGACATAGGACGGGTCCTTTGCCAGGGCTACGGCATAGGCGTCGTGCGCCTCCCGGACCATACCGAGCCGCTGCATGACGCCTGCCCGTGCGTAGAGTACATCGGCGTTGTCATCGAGCCTGTTCAGAAGCTGAAGAGCCTCCTTCAGCCGTCCGGACCCGATATACCCGGCCGCGAGCCCTGCCTGGGCCCTGACCAGATGTGTTGACTCGGGAAACACTGAAATGAACAGGGAAAAATCATTGCCCGCCTCATAGAAGTTCCTGAGCTTCAGATATGCTTCCCCTTTATTGATAAGGGATATCTCCTTCAGCTCGCCCTTGGGAAAATAGAGATACGCAAGCCGGTAGTGCTGCAGAGCCTCAAGCGGCTTTTCTACGGCGCTCAAGGCCTTGCCGAAGATAAAGTGGTACTGGGCGGCTGACTGCAGGTCAGCGGTATGTCCGGTCAGGAGTCTGATTGCAGCATCAGGCTTCTGGATCTTGAGTTCTTCCCAGGCCTGCTTCAGGAGCGGATGCTGCAGCTGTTCATCAAACTCGCCGGCTCCGGAGAAGCGGACGGAGACGGTAAGCAGAAGCATAACGGCATAAAGACAGAGCTTATTCATGACAGAACAAACAAAGCAACAAATATGCCACAATAACCAGTTGATTTAAAAGGAATTTTTATTGAGGCATCGTCAAATATATGACACTTTCACGGCCCGGTGCATCTCTTGAGGCAAAAAACGACAGGTGTCACTGTCGGATGCTCCCGCACTAATTGACGTCCGTACATGAAACCCTCCCGCTGGCGGTTGCACGCGGCGACAGCAATCAGGCCGGAGGCGTTTCCCTGCCCTGCGTCTCGATCCCCTTCTTCTTCATTTTTTCGAGGAGCGTTGTCCGGTTGAGTCCCAGGAGTTCTGCAGCCTTCTTCTTGACGCCGCGCGACTTTTCGAGCGCCTGAAGGATAAGTTTCCGTTCAATGTCATCCACGATCTCATTGAGGTCAACCCCGGCGTCAGACAGGCTGATACCTGCGCTGCTGCCGGCAGGCTTCTTCTCCCCTCTTTCTCCGCAGTCCCCTCCCGGACCAAACAGGGAATTGAAGCGCTCGGGCAGATCGTCGGTATTGATGATACCGTCTTCGTCGAGGATAACCATCCTTTCGACGAGATTCTCGAGTTCACGGACATTGCCGGGCCAGGGATAGAGCTTGAGGCACCCCATGGCTGCAGGGGCAATCTTCAGGGCTTCTTTCTTCTTCTTCTTCGCAAAGCTGCCCATGAAGTGTTCCATCAGGAGCGGGATGTCTTCCTTTCGCTCCCGGAGAGGAGGAATATGCAGGGGAATGACACTCAGGCGATAATACAGATCCTCCCGGAAGGTACCTTCCTTCGTCGCCTGCTCGAGATCCCGGTTCGTTGCCGCCAGGATGCGGACGTCCACCTTCACCGTCTTCATGCCGCCCACCCGCTCGAATTCGCGCTCCTGCAGGACCCGGAGAAGTTTCACCTGGAGTGAGGGGTGCAGTTCGCCGATCTCGTCCAGGAATATTGTGCCTCCGTCCGCCATTTCGAACCTGCCGACCCGGGTGTTGATCGCACCGGTAAACGCCCCCTTTTCATGGCCGAAGAGTTCGGACTCGAGGAGGTCCTTCGGAATCGCCCCGCAGTTCAGCGGCACAAACGGGTTCTGGGCGCGGGAACTGTTGAAGTGTATGGTCTTGGCGACCACCTCCTTCCCGGTCCCGCTCTCACCGGAAATCAGGACCGTGCTCTCCGTGTCCGCAATCTTTTCGATGAGATCATATACCTTCTGCATCTGGGGCGAGTTGCCGATAAGACGATGGAAGTCGTATTTGCTGCGGAGCTGCTTCCTGAGCATTACATTCTCCTTCTGGAGCTTCGAGATGCTCAGTGCACGCGTAACAAGTATCATGAGTTCTTCAAGAATAAAGGGTTTGGTGACATAGTCAAAGGCCCCGAGCCGCATAGCCTCTACCGCGGTTTTTACCGTTGCAAAGGCGGTCATCACGATCGCAGGGGTCTCATTGCGCCCCTCTGAAAGCTCCTTCAGAACATCCAGCCCGCCCTTCACCGGCATCACGAGGTCGAGAAAGATGAGATCAAACTTGTCACTTTTCAGGAGATCGAGCCCCTGCTGACCGTCAGATGCCAGCGTGACAGAAAACCCCTCGTCAGAAAAATACATCGACAGGACATCGCGGACCGACTCGTCATCGTCTATAACAAGAATATTCGGCATAAGACACTATACCGGAAAAAAAAGAATGCGTCAATAGTTTGACTCGCTCAATGAATAATAAAGATCATGGGCAGAACAGCCGATAAGAATACGTGATATACTTGAGTTACGCCTGCTGCTTAAAAAGACATACACAACGGAGGGATTGAATGCTGACCTGGTTTCAGGACATGAGTCTGAGGGCAAAACTGTACCTTATTTTCGGAATTATCGTGGGAGTAGCCATCGCCGGGGTGATCATAGGGCAGGTAACCTTCACAAGGGTACAGGTCGGCGGCGGGGCATATGCCTCCATAATCCGGAATATCGAAACAGCACAGAACATGGAACTGCTGCGGCTCAATATAAGCCTCGCCAGGGGCAGAGTAGCGGCCATGATGACCGAGAGCGACAGGGATAAAAGACTCGGGCATATCGACGTGATCAAGCAGCAGACCAGCGGCATCGATGAGCTTTTCAAACAGATCAGAACCTCGCTGGAGACCTCTGATACAGCCGGGGCTGCCCCGGATGTAAAAAAAGCGCAGGAGGCCTGGGAGGCGATCAAGGTCACCAGGGATACGGAGGTCATCCCGCTCCTTCTCGAGGGCAGGGAGGAAAAGGCGCGGGAAATCGGCGGGACAGTACAGGCGGAGCGCTTCGGGACCATGGCGGAGGCCGCACAGCGGGCTGACACGAAGATGAAGGCCGAGGCTGAACGGGTGACCGCGGATGTAAAAAAAGAGGTGAATTTCATCAGGTGGGGCTTCTTTGCGGGAGGGGGCATCTTCATCGTCTTTCTCGTCATCATCGCGAAGTTCCTCTCCTCTCTGATCATATCCCCGATCGTCACGATCTCCCGTGACTCGCGGGCGATGGCCGGTGGTGATTTCAGGTCTGTTCAGGCGACAACAGCCCGGAAAGACGAGATCGGGCTGATGATGCAGGATTTTTCCTCGATGTCCGGAAAGATCGGGGCAATCGTCGGCAATATCAAGACCGGGGTGATGGACCTTTCATCCGCATCCCGGACCCTTTCGGGCACAGCGGACAAGCTCAGCGGGGGTGCAAAAAACCAGGCCATGCAGGCGCACCAGATCGCTGCCTCGGCAGAGGAGATGAGCCAGACCATCACGGACATCGCCAAGAATGCGTCGGTGGCATCGGAGTCGTCGGCTGACGCCATGGAAATAGCCCAGAGCGGCAGCAAGATAACAGACCTCACCGTGGTGACGATCGGTGAAGTGAACACCTCAACAGCAGAACTTGCGACCATGGTCGAGAAACTGAACAACCGGGTAATAGAGATAGGGGATATCCTCACCGTGATCAAGGACATCGCCGACCAGACAAACCTGCTCGCCCTGAATGCGGCGATCGAGGCTGCGCGGGCAGGAGAACAGGGCAGGGGATTTGCCGTCGTGGCAGACGAGGTGAGGAAACTCGCCGAAAGGACGATACGGGCAACGGCAGAGATTTCGGGCAAGATAAGCGCGGTCCAGGAGGATTCCAGCCAGACCTCCCGGTCCATGGTCGAGTCTTCAAAGGGTGTCTCAAAGGCAACGGCCCATATACAGAACCTCAACAATGTGCTGCAGACCATTGTTGAGTCGGTCCAGAAGGTCCGCGATGAGATAACCCAGATAGCCACTGCGGTGGATGAACAGTCCGCTGCCTCGGAAGAGGTCGTCAGAAACATAGAGATAACGGCGAACATCGCAAAGGAGATGGAGGCCGAAGCAGAAAACATCAGGGCCGAGATTATAAACCTCAGCAGCATCGGTGATAAGCTGAAACAGGATGTCTCCGGCTTCATAACCGGATAAGGGCGATGCGAAGCTGGAATAAAAAAAGGGGCCCATGAGCACGATCCGGATAGTCCCCTGTGACCCTGCGGACCTCTATGTCCCCATAGACCCCTGCATTTTTGCCGACGGCATCAGGATCCCCTTCGATGTCTATGCCAAAGACAGAAACATCATCAAATTCCTCTTTTCCAAAAATACGGTCTTCTGCGATATCGCACGGGAAATCCTCGCCATGCAGTCGCTCACCGAATTCTTTATCCGGGAGCGGGACCTGCCTGCATACCGGGATCTGAGGAAAACGGCGCGCACGATAAAAAAAGACGAACACCGGCTCTTTGAAGACTATTCCTATTTCAAGGAAAAGAGCTTCATCCTCAGACGGGACCTTATTACCGCCGACGTCGCGGCGCAACTGAGAATCGGCATCCTGCGATACCCGACGTTCGGAAATATTCCGCTTATAGACGACCTCACGGGCGAGGCGATCGTCAGAAAGATACGGGACCTCGAGTACGACATCGTGATACCGGTTTCAAAGCTCGACGCCTATGAGTCATATCTTGCGGGGATCCGGGGGTCTCCCCTCTTCGAGGAGTCGCTGGTCGCGCGGGAAATCCTGAAGGTCAGGACCTGCCGGTTCTTCAGCGATGTCAGCAATGATGCCGCCCTTGACGCACTGATGCAGGAGGCGGTAAACATGGCTGAATTCATCGTCGACAACAAGCATCTCGTCATCCGGCTGACCTCCTCCCGTATTTACGATTTTTATCTTTACGTGCATGCAGTGAATGTCATGCTGCTCTCTGTCGTCCTGGCCGCCAACCTCGGTATACCGCGGCACGAGATTGGGCCGCTCGCCGTCGGCGCCCTGCTCCATGACATCGGGAAAACGACCATCGCAAGCGCACTCCTGGACAAGACCGGCGGACAATCCAGCGAAGAGCATTCCATCTATCAGAATTATGCACTCAGCAGCGTTGATCTCCTGCAGGGCATGAAGAACATCCCCCGGGAAGCGGTAATTATAGCCCTGTTCCATCAGGAGAAACTGGCCGGCGCCGGGCTCAGGGGGAACAAGGTCCCCCTCATCGCAAGGATCGTAGAGCTTGCCAATGCCTATGACACCATGGTCTCGAACAAGGCCACCGCGCCGAAGATGAAGGCCTTTGAAGCCCTCGCCATCCTCAGGCAGGACAAGGATACCTACGACCAGACGGTGATAAAGGCGCTCATAGAGATCCTCAGCTGACCGTTCACCCTTCACTCTCGGCAAACTGATCATTTTTATCTTGACAGTGAACGATCGTTCACCTATAATAAAATCATGAAAACAGACCGCGATGACGCAAAGCTCAGGGGCAGGATCGAGGCGATTGCCGGCTTTTATCACGATAAAGGCAGGATGCCGAGCCTCTCCGAGATCGGGGACCTGGTCGGATTCAGGTCAAAAAACGCCGGACATAAACTGATCAGCAGGCTGGTAGAGCTGAATATCCTGGCGCGGGACCCGAAGGGCCGGCTCATCCCGAAATCGATCGCCGCCCCGGTCAGGGTGCTCGGCACGGTCGAGGCAGGATTCCCGAGCCCGGCTGAAGAGGAGCTTGCGGACAACCTCTCGCTCAACGACCTCCTGATCCAGAACCCCCAGGCCACCTTCATGCTGAAGGTCTCGGGAGAGTCCATGTCAGGGGCCGGCATACTGCCCGGGGACATGGTGATCGTCGACCGGGGCCAGCCTCATAAGAGCGGCGACATCGTCATCGCAGAGGTCGACGGTGAATGGACCATGAAATATCTCGAGAAAAAGGGGGAGCAGGTTACCCTCATCCCCGCGAACCCTGCCTTTAAACCGATCAGGCCGCGGAAGGAACTCAAGATCGCAGGCGTCGTCACGGCAGTGATAAGGAAATACAAATGAAGGAAATAAAATTCCCCCTCACCCCTGCCTGCCGGACAGGCAGGCCCCTTTTCCAAAGCAGGGAATCAGAGGGAATTGCGGTAAAGGCAGCAGGACATAGAACAATAAATTACAGGGAGGAAGAATAAAATGATTGACGGATTCATGCTGAAATTTCTTGGAGAACTCTTTTACCTGATCGTCGCAGGCTGTGCGCTGTATGGCCTCTGGAATTTTTTCCGCGGGTACCGGGCGATACATTCAACCGTCATCAGGACCCATATCATCGCCTATGAACTCCAGAAGATGGTCGAAACCCGCCCGCGATGATACACCGTAATGAAGTCTGTTTGGTGATAGATGGCAAAAAAATGTCTATGGAAGACCTGACACGAATAATTGCGACACATGAAGGGTTCCAGATTGAAATAAAAATAACTGAGGAATGATTTCTATCGGACGGTAGGTGCGGTTCGAAAACCGCCCTTATAGCTTTTCGATGCGATTGGCCATGACCGTAAACACAGGGCGTGATGAATCGCCCCCCTACGAACATGCATATATGAAATACAACCCTGATAAACACCACCACCATTCGATTCGCCTGAAGGAGTATGATTATTCACAGGCCGGGGCATATTTTGTGACCATATGCACGAAAGACAGGGAATGTCTGTTCGGGGATATCGTCAATGGTGAAATGAGGTTAAATAATGCAGGGCAGATGATCCCAAAATGGTGGTATGAATCCGCCAATAAATTCAAGAACATTGCATTTGACGAATTCGTGATAATGCCGAATCATTTTCACGGCATTATTGTAATCGTAGGGGCAACCCTATGTGGTTGCCCTGACCTATGTGGTTGCCCTGACCTATGTGGTTGCCCTGACCTATGCGGTTGCCCTGGTATTCATGATCACCCTGCATCCTGCAACGCACAACCACAAACAGGGCAACCACACAGGGTTGCCCCTACATTGGGTAATATTATCGATTGGTTTAAAACGATGACGACAAATGAATATATCAGAAATGTCAGGCAACATAATTGGCCGCCATTTAATGGCAGATTGTGGCAGCGCAATTATTACGAACACATCATCAGCAATGAAAAGGCATTAGGCCATGTTCGCAGATACATCATCGACAACCCCGGAAAATGGGCCGAAGATGAAAACAATCCCGGAAATATCGTTCACCGTAGGGGCGAAAGATTTTTCGCCCCTACAGATACCAAATGACCACCCAACCCCTCATGATCCATTCGTGGCCGCGTGCGATCCTTCACCTGGATGCAGACGCCTTCTTCGCTTCCTGCGAGCAGGCGGTCCACCCTGAACTCAGGGGTCTGCCGGTAATCACCGGGAAAGAACGGGGGATCGTCTCTGCAGCAAGCTACGAGGCAAAGGCGATGGGCATCGGCCGGGGCGTGCCGCTCTCGGACGTCAAAAAGATCTGCCCTGACGCAGTCATTCTGCCGTCTGACTATGAAACCTACAGCCTTTTTTCGGTCAGGATGTTCGAGATCCTGAGGCGCTTTTCCCCTGATGTCGAGGAATACTCGATCGACGAGGCCTTTGTCGACCTTACCGGCCTGAGGCGAAGCTTCCATGGCCCCTACGCCATGATCGCCGGTCAGATGCAGGCCGCGGTCGAGCAGGAACTGGGGATCACGGTCTCGGTCGGGGTAAGCCTTTCAAAGGTCCTTGCCAAGATAGGCTCGAAGCATAAGAAGCCGCACGGACTCACCATGATACCGGGAAGGGAGATCCACCACTATCTCGGAGGTCTCCCGGCAGGGAAGGTCTGGGGCATCGGCCCGAACACCGCGGCATTCCTGGCAAAGTTCGGTGTCGTCACGGCACTCGACTTCGCGCAAAAAGACGAGGGGTTTATCAAACAGCACCTCCCGAAGCCCTACCAGGAGATCTGGCATGAACTCAACGGCAGGAGTGTCTACCCGGTCACGGCAGCGTCGAAGAGCAGCTATCAGTCGATCAGCAAGACAAAGACCTTTACCCCGCCGTCGCATGACGAGACCTTCATCTTCGGCCAGTTGACCAAGAACCTCGAGGCCGCCTGCATCAAGGCCCGGAGGTATCACCTCGCAGCCACCCGGCTGATCGTCCTGCTGCGGCAGCAGGACTTCAGGGACAGCGGCATCGAGGTGAGGCTCAGCCGTCCGACCGCGTATCCCGCGGACCTGTTTGCCGCACTGCACGAGGGGTTCGGAAAACTCTATACCGTAAAAACACGTTACCGTCAGACAGGCGTTGTGCTTGCCGGGCTGATGCAGGATACCCAGGTCCAATACACCCTCTTTGACGACAGGGCGCGAATCGAGAAGACAGGCAGGATCTACAGTACCGTGGACCTGATCTCGGAAAAGTTCGGGAAATACACCGTGCACCATGCCTCAAGCCTGCCGGCCAAGCTCCAGGCCCGCCACGAAGGCGACCGCGGCGACGCCCCTGCAAGGACAAAGGACCTCTTCAGGGGAGAGAACAACCGGCAGCGCCTCGGACTGCCGGTCCTGCATATAAAAGTTTGACGGGTCCGCATTCTATTCCTGCTATTGCCATGTCCAGAAATAAGCAGACTGTTTTATAATGGGTTAAGGATAACAAGGAGCGTGACCAATGGACAAAAAATTGAGGGACCAGTTCCGCTACTTTCTTAAAGACAGGGTCAGGCAGGAGATCGACTTTCGCCGGACAGACCAGAGCCGCGGGGTCCCCCCTCCGCCGATACAGAAGTCGTGCCCTGTCGACGGAAAACGCATTGCCCTGGCTGCACCGGGAACATGGCAGGGTATCAACAGCATGGACCTTGCCACGGCAATCGGGACGCGCAGGAGCCACCGGGATTTCAACCGGGAACCTGTTTCGCCTGACGAACTGTCTTTCATGCTCTGGGCAACGCAGGGCATCACGCGGAGGGCGAATGAGACCACCGCCTTCCGGACCGTTCCTTCGGCAGGCTGCCGCCACGCCTTCGAGACCTACCTCTGTGTCCTGAATGTTGCAGGGACCGCACAGGGCATCTACCGGTACCTTCCGCTCGAACATCAGCTTCTGCTCGAAAAGCAGCCGGAAAACCTGGCTCTCAGGGTGGCCGAGGCAGCACTCGGGCAGACATTCATCGCCCGGGCTGCGGTAACCTTCATATGGACCACGCTCCCCCGGCGGATGGAATGGCGTTACGATATCGCCGCCCATAAGGTGATAGCGATCGATGCAGGCCATGTCTGTCAGAACCTCTACCTGTCCTCCGCTGCTGCAGGCTGCGGGGTCTGCGCCGTTGCAGCCTATGACCAGGAGAAGATGGACCTGCTCCTCGGCGCAGATGGGGAGGATGAGTTCACCCTGTACCTCGCCGCGGTTGGAAAGATATCATGAGGGGACCGTCCGGCAGCAGTGCCTTTTCAGATTATCCGGCAGGGAAACGTTCCCTGCAGACTGTAACAGCAAAATGATAATGTCCTAACTGAGCAAAATAGAAATGTCCTATTTA
>CAZCKU010000013.1:0-140084 GCA_964499365.1 uncultured Thermodesulfovibrio sp. | reverse complement strand
CTGCGCCGCCTGAAATGTTCAAAGGGGAGGACCCAAAAGCGGGGAATGACGGCAGAAAAAAAGGATTGTCATACCCGGGGACTGTAATCGGGTATCCAGACATCTTCGCCTGCCCGCCTGCCGCTTGTCTTAGCTTGTATTAGCTTGTATTAGCTTGCCGCTGGTATTCGCTGGTGTTGCCTGCTGCCGGGGTTTGGGGCAGAGCCCCATGAGTAATTGATTCCCCTTACGTGATGAATGACTTTTATGATTGGAAAGGGTATTATTAAATAAATAGGAGGTACCTATGAATATAGTGAAAGTTATAGCTGACCGCGAAGGTGGAGCCGAGCTTATAAAAAATGCCGTGCTCTCCGAACTAAAGAGACTTGAAATAGCACTACATAAGACAGACAGAGAAATTCGACTCTTTGAAGAACGGTATGATATATCGTCTGCAAAGTTTCTTGATAGCATCTCAGCCGAAGATCTTCAGGGTGGTGATGCTGAATACGTTCAGTGGGCTGGGGAGCTTCAGTTGCGAGAGCGAATAGTCCAGGACATTACCGAGCTGAAACGTATCGAATATGTTCATAACTGAGTATCTGACGGGCCTTTCCAAAACTATCGAACAATACGCCGGGACAGATCTCATCATTTCTTCAGAAATTAAGGTTGATGCACGTACAGAAAAGATGGGGTTTGTTAAGGGCTCACTTACATTTCTTGATGAATCCAGACTTTATTTTACTGAGTATTTGGATCTGAGATATAAAGTCGATAAACTGAGTTATGTTTTTCATTATCAGGATCAGACAAACCGCCTCATCTTTCGCTACGATAACGCCACCCATAAACCAAAAATACTATCCCAGGATCATAAGCATACGCAAGCGGGTGTAGAATTGTCTGCAGTTCCTGATTTAGGTCTGGTGCTCGAAGAAATCATTCAGCAACTTGTTTGAAGTTTGTTACCCCTTTCCCCTGTTTTTTATTGATATTTTCTCTCACAAACCGTTAAAATCATGGCGGTTGGATTATTGGAGTTTCCGGGGAATTTTCTTTGAATTTCGCGGGATCGGGAAAAAATATGGATATGCTCAGTAGAATTACTATCGTGCTGTCATGCTGGCATGCTTCAGACAAAACAGAGCCGGCATGCACTTCATAAAACGGGATAGATGCCGACAAAGTATTTTGTCATAAAGCTGTCTGAGAAGTCCGAAATTCAGGTTTTTTTTCAGACGGCAGATGGTCTAATAATCAGCTTTGTTGTAAAATTGATTATTCTGGGAATTGGAAGCTATCATGAAATAATTCGCTTCGACAGTGCGCACGGATGTCCTCATAAGGATATCCTGAATGTTGATGGTTCGGTCAGGCGGAAGGTCTGGTATAAGCTGTTGAGCAACAAGCAGGGTCTGGATCTGGCAATCAGGGATTTAAAAGACAATGCTGAAATGTATGTTGAGAGGTATGAAAAATGGCTAAGAAAGTCAGACCAACAGAAGAAGAAGAAATAATCAGGACTTTAAAAAAAGAGGGCTTTAAAGAGTTGACCAGTAAAGATCTTAAGCATGAGCCGTATAAATCGTCGATGAAATTGCCGAGTTGTTTTAAAGGTTCAAAGTAGATAGTTTCTTCGCCTAGAGCTGTTGGGGTTCCACCCCAGACCCCGGTCACTTTTCTTCATGCCTAAGAAAAGTAACCAAAAGAATTGCACCCGCCGAAAATTCTGACGTCCTCTTCGGTTGTCCTCAGGGCATCTTCGGAACTCGTCCCGTGTTGAATAACAATAATATTAATCCGGGACTTCGAACAGCCGAATATGCTGATCCTTCGTCCTCGGTCAGAGGACTGAATTTTCGAATGGGAAGACTTGGCGGCGCAGCCTAATCCTTTATCCCTGGTCAGAACCATATACTTTGAAAGCGATATCCAGCTGCCGGGGTTTGGGGCAGAGCCCCATAGATATTAGTCCTCTTGTCCCTTTCCCCTGTTTTTTCATTGATTATTTCTCTCAAAAACCGTTAAAATCATGACGGTTGGATTATTGGTTTTTCCGGGGAATTTTCTTTGAATTTCGCGGGATCGGGAAAGAAAAAAATATATATGCGTACGGGGTGCGAGGGTTTGGGAGCGATCGGGAAGCAGCAGTTTTCAGATATTAGCCATCAGCTATCAGCAGTCAGCTATCAGCGCTCAGTAAACAGCCTTCAGCTATCAACCTGTTTTCCTGCGTCCAAGCATATTCCCGTATTGTCATCCTCCGGCATGCCTGCCCGCCGGCATAGAGGCGGGACCGGGGGATCCAGTTCTTCTATCTCTTTGGAGGGGTTCTAAGCAATGATCCTAAAAACATGCATCGACTGTAAACACAACTCGATCAAAGAGGAAAGCTCCTTCTGCGCAAAAGAGGGCTGCTTCTCCTATCTCACCAACTGCATCAAACACAAAGCCCTTGAGGCGTTTCTGCACGAAAATGTGATGGGACAGGCATGAGAATAAGCGTGCCAGCTAGCAGGCCAGCCGGCTTGCAGGCCAGTCTGAGGATATCCGTCTGCCAGCTTGTATTCGCCTGATGCTTGCCAGCTTGCTACTAGTATGCGCTGGTTCACGTGAGGTCTTTTATTAGATGATTTCGATGCTGGTTACGGGAGGGTGCGGATTTATCGGGTCTAATTTTGTCCGTCGTGCGCTTGAGAGGATTCCCGAGTGCCGACTGGTGAATGTCGATAGCCTTACCTATGCAGGGAACCCATTGAATCTTGTGGATATTGAGGTAGATCCGCGCTATGCCTTTGTTAAAGGCGATATATGCGACAGCGAACTCCTTGCCAAAATATTCCGCGAAGAGGGAATTAATGTTGTCGTTCATTTTGCGGCTGAATCCCACGTTGACCGGAGCATTACCGGACCCTCAGAGTTCATAAAAACGAATATTCAGGGGACCTTCAGCCTTCTTGAAACAGCCAGAGCTGCCTGGGCAGGTTATCCTGACAACCGGTTCGTCCATGTCTCGACTGATGAAGTATATGGTTCCCTTGGTGAGACCGGGTACTTTACCGAGGAGACACCGTATGATCCACGCTCACCATACTCTGCCAGCAAGGCCGCATCAGATCATCTTGTCAGCGCCTATCATCACACCTATGGCCTGCCGGTACTCATAACGAACTGCTCGAACAACTACGGTCCGTATCAATTTCCCGAGAAGTTGATCCCGCTGATTATACAGAATGCCGCTGCAGGCAACCCGCTGCCGGTGTACGGTGATGGCAGCAACGTGCGGGACTGGCTTTATGTTGTGGACCATTGCGATGCAATCCTGAAGACGCTTGAACTGGGCACCCCCGGAGAGACCTACAATATCGGCGGCAACAGTGAACGGAAGAATATCTATGTTGTGAAGGCTATCTGCAGTATCCTGGATGAGAAACTTGGCATGCTGCCTGACGGTCAGCCCCGGACATCCCTGATCCGCTTTGTCAAGGACAGACCGGGACACGATCAGCGCTATGCCATAGACGCCTCGAAGATCAAGGCAAAACTCGGCTGGGGGCCAACCGTAAACTTTGAGGAAGGCCTGAGGCGGACAGTGGACTGGTACCTCAACAACACGGCATGGGTCGGTTCTGTGCTGGACGGTACATACAAGGACTACCTTCAGTCGATGTACCAGGACCGTCTGCAGGAGGCCGGGAAATAATGAAGGGGATCATTCTCGCAGGCGGGGCAGGCACGCGGCTCCATCCAGCCACACTTGCGGTCTCCAAGCAGCTGCTGCCGGTCTACGATAAGCCGATGATCTATTATCCGCTCACGACACTGATGCTGGCGGGGATGCGCGATATACTTATCATATCGACTCCGCAGGATACCCCCCGTTTTGAACAACTGTTGGGAGACGGGCATCAGTGGGGGATTAATCTTCAGTACGCTGTTCAGCCCAGTCCCGATGGTCTGGCGCAGGCATTCATCATTGGTGAGAAATTCATTGCAGGTGACCGGTCCGCGTTGGTCCTGGGAGATAACATATTCTATGGACACGACATTCATCATTTATTGGACAGCGCCTGCAAGCGCGAGAAGGGTGCCAGTGTCTTTGCGTATCATGTGCAGGACCCCGAGCGGTACGGTGTGGCGGAGTTTGATGACAATGGTAAAGTCCTTTCTATTGAAGAGAAACCCCTGCAGCCTAAATCCAGCTATGCGGTAACCGGGCTGTACTTTTATGACCAGCAGGTTGTCGATCTCGCCAAGAGTCTCAAGCCTTCGGCACGCGGGGAGATCGAAATAACCGATCTGAACCGCCTGTATCTGGAGCAGGGCCAGTTGTCTGTCGAGATCATGGGGCGCGGGTATGCCTGGCTCGACACCGGCACGCATGAAAGCCTGCTTGAGGCCAGCCAGTTTATCGCAACACTGGAGAACCGGCAGGGTCTGAAAGTGGCCTGCCCTGAGGAAATAGCCTGGCGCTGCGGGTGGATCGACGATGAACAGCTCAACAGGCTGGCCACTCTTTTGGCAAAGAACGGTTATGGCAAATATCTGAGCAGCCTCCTCAGGCAAAAGGTGTATTGAGATGCAGGCAACCAGACTTGGTATTCCTGAAGTCGTGTTATTCGAACCAAAAGTTTTAGGCGATGATCGCGGTTTTTTTCTTGAAAGCTTCAATCAGCAGGTCTTCGAGGATCTGACGGGCCTGAAGCGTACCTTTGTACAGGACAATCACTCCCGGTCAGGCAGAAATGTCCTCCGTGGGCTTCACTATCAGATCAGCAGGCCGCAGGGCAAACTGGTGAGGGTTATAGCGGGCAATGTTCTGGATGTGGCGGTGGACATCAGAAAAAAATCACCGACCTTTGGCAGATGGGTCAGCGAAGTGTTATCTGCGGAAAACAAGCGGATGCTCTGGATTCCCGAAGGTTTTGCGCACGGTTTTGTTGTGTTATCCGACCATGCAGAAATGCTCTATAAGACAACCGACTACTGGGCTCCTGAACATGAGCGGTGTATCATCTGGAATGATCCGACGCTGGCAATAGACTGGAAGATAAGCGAGGAACCAAGACTGTCGGAAAAAGATGGAAAAGGTGTTCTGCTTGCGCAGGCGGAGTTGTTTGATTGATGGGGCTGCGTTTTAAACTTAAACATTGCTGCAATGTAAGAGTGTTGTTTGTTTTTGCATTTCATTATCGGAGGACTATTTTGCAATGAATTGGCTCAATTATGAATGCAATGCCGATATCAATAAATATCGGAAAACAATTATTGATTTAGTCCTTACGGGTGAAGGGAACCGTGCCATTGTTTCCCCATATAACTAGTTTGATAAAAACATTACGATCATTGTTGCACGCGACTACAGTACACAGTGGATACTGGGCAATTGCGGACCAAGGCATGGTTTCGGGTTTGAGTTTTGCATCCACCGTATATTTGGCTCGAAACTTGTCGCAAGATGAATTTGGTATATTTGCCATCGGTATCTCAATCCTTTTGTTTATAACCAATGTCCAAACAAGTCTTATTACAAGTCCCATGTTAGTTATGGGTGCAAGTATTCCGGCAGAGGAGAAACAAGAATATTTTACTTCACTTGCAATAGTTCAGATTATGGCAGGAATGATTATTTCTACCGGCTTATTTCTAGCAGGAATAATATTCTATAACAACCGCATTGGTGTCCTATTAATGGTATTGTCTCTTATTCAAGGGTTTATTACGGGGCAGGAATTTATTCGCAAGGTTTTGCTGACAGTACTCGAAGGTGCTAAGACAATTCTTAATGATTTCATTTCCTATGGCGTACAACTTGCGGCAATTGCTGTTTTATACAGTATGGAAGAATTATCGTGGCAGACTGGTTTTTATGCATACGGTATTACATCTGCTTTGGCTATTATAGTCGGCATGTATCAAATCAGGTCATTATGGAATCTTAAGACATTATCATTGAATAAGGTAATGCAAAAGAATTGGCAATTTGGTAAATGGCTATTAGCATCGTCATTAACTTATTATGTTTCAGTTCAATCTTATCTATTCACTCCATCTTTCTTTGGAGGTCCATCCTCAACAGCAATACTCCGGGCAGTACAAAATATTTTTGGCCCAACAAATATATTGCTAAGCGGGTTTAGTAATTTTATTCCTCAGTTAGCCAGTAAACGTTATACTTTTGAGGGCGTAACTTCACTGAAAATATTTTTGAGGAAAACTATGGCGATAGTTTTTGTCTTGGTGTCTACGTACTGTCTCATTCTTAGCATAGATCCTAAGTTTTTTTTGGTTTTATTTTATAGAGGCAAATACGATGCTTATGCAAATTTACTTTATCTGTTTGGAGTATATTATGTTATATCCTCCGCAGCTACGGTTATATCATTTGGCATTAGAGCTACACAGATAACACAAGTATTGTTCAGGGCACAGTTTGCAGCAGCCGTACTTACATGTGTGGTTGCACTTCCTCTTGCGTACTACTTTGGTGTATATGGTGCAGTGACAGGTATGATTTGTTCAGCAATTACAGCTCTAGTTTATACTTGGGTGGCTCTTAATTATTATTTCAAACATAATATATTGGGTTGTTATTCATGAAGAAGTTTGATGGAAAGTCGAATAAAAATGATGTTGATTTGTGAGGTTTGTGGCTTTGAGAATAATTATTGACTTTTCATTATTAAAACAAACTATTGCATTCCTGCATGAGGATTTGGATACATATGGCTTTAGGAAGGGATGGCTAAGATCATTTGCATGGCTAACTGTGTTTTTTTATCCAGCTTGCTGGCCAATTATTGTTTATCGCTATGGTTATTTTGTAAGACATAGTGTCCATGTTCCAATTCTCAGGGAGTTTTGTCTTGCTATATATTTTATTGCTAAGAGATTGACTAAAATTCTTACGACCATTGAGATCTCTAATGATGCTGTCATTGGTAAAGGGCTTTTTATTGGTCATATCGGAGGAATTGTCATTAGCAATGGTGCCCATATTGGTGACTATGCTTCATTTCATCAGCGTGTCACGGTTGGCCGAGCCGGCCGAGGGGTGCTACACGGTAGCCCACTAATTGGCAATTGTGTTTACTTTTCTGCAGGATGCGAAGTTATAGTACGTATAGTAGTTGGTGATGATGTTGTCATAGGTGCAAATGCTGTAGTGGTCAAGGATGTCCCAGACATGGCATCAGTAGGTGGAGTGCCAGCAAAATTACTAAATTTGAATGGAAGCAATGACTTCATTCACTACACGGGAAAAGCTAGTTCGACGTGCAAATGAAGAAGAACACTATTACAATGTATATAATTATATCAGTTTTGGTGTTTCATTTATATATAAGAACAGTTATGGTATTTACGGATTTGTTTGTTATGAATTGGATTGATGATATTGTCGTGCTTTTTCTGCTTTTGCTGTTACCGTTCATGAGTCAATTCAAGATTCGACGAAATGTGCTAAATCTACCACTGTGTGTTTTTTTGGGAATTTTTCTGTTTTCGACACTCATTAATGAAATTGCGTATGATGTAGCAATGATGCAGCTAAGAAGTTATTTGCTGTACATCGTTATGTATTATTTCATACTTTATTCTGACATAAGTGATGGAAATGTTGTTACTATCTTCAAAGTTCTATTGGTTTTTTCTCTGCCTATTGTGTTGACTTCTTTCGTTGAGTATTATCTGCAGGCACCTATCATACCAATTGAAAAACTATATAAGACTTATGATCTAGTGTCAGCGCTGAAGACCGGGTTCCGGCCTACGACTTTAATAGGAAATCCCATTGATTTTGGCAATCTACTAGTGTTTATTATATTAATACTTACAGTTGCCGAATTAAGTAATGCTTCTTTTCTCCTAGGCAATAGGCGAGCCAATTGGATTTATGGCGTGGTATGTGTTAGCGCACTTTTCTTATCAGCAAGCAAAGGCCCGTTCATTGCCCTCTTCTTACCAATTGTGCTTTATTTAGGTTATCGTCATAATTTACATATAAAAAGGATATTCATTTACGGCTCTATACTGATTGTCGCGATTTCTATAACTGGCCATCAATTGCTGTCTCGATTTGCGGTTTTTTTTGAGCAAGGAGGTGCCCTTGTCCATGGCTATCGGGCCATATGGTTGAAAGCTTCTTATGATATATTTCTGGATAATCCGTTAATCGGTGCCGGGCCAGGTACCTTTGGTGGTTGGGTATCTGTTCACTATGAATATAGTCCTTTGTGGAGACAATATGGCGTAAGTCCATATGGAATAAGCTCTATTGACATGTTTTGGCCACATGTTTGGGCTGAATTAGGAAGTTTGGGTCTAGTTTCGTTTAGTTTGTTTTTTCTTATCCCATGGATTCAATTCACTAGGATGCTTAGAACTCAGACTAGCAGCAACCCAAGTTTAGTTATGTATATCCTATTGCTCAATGTATTATTGATTCCAGCAATTTTTATTTTATGTTTTTTCAACAGCTCATTTGAAATGCAATTAGTGCAGTCCTATTATTTCATTATTCTGGCCTTGAGTATGAAAGTTATATCAAATAGGAATGCACAATCGGGCGACATATATGCGTAGTAACTTGAAGATGCACTTTCGGACTAGTTGTAGCTACGAGCGCTATTACAAATATTATTTGTTGACCACTTTTGTGGCTCATTATTAACTATGCAAATCAGACTTTATATTAAACTAATATTTTTTATTGGCATACAAATAATGATGATTTCTTCATTGTTTGGTTCTGGTGTCGATGAACGACTTGATGAATTAAAATTACCTGCTGTAGAAATAAAAGACTGGAAGTTCAAGGAATTCCCTATAGCTGCATGGTGGCCGCCGCCGGGTGATGCTACTATTGAGGATTTTAAGAAATACAAAGAAGCTGGATTTACAATATACGCAGCGATACCTAATATCGGATTTGAGGGGGCTATAGACAAAGCAGAACGCACTGGGTTGGCCGTGCTTACTTCCAAGGGGGTCTCGCTTACTGACGCTGAAAATAATAAAGCAGTAATAATTGGTTCGATTACGGGCGACGAGCCGCGAAAAGAGCCTGATATAATTCAGCAAATTGGTGAAGTAAATAGGTTGATGCGACAGCATCCGGATAGACGGTCTTTTTTTAATTTGTTGCCACCCCAATCCCAAAAAAAACCAGATACCAATGAAATTATTGCTGCAGCTGTAAAAAATGGTATGAAAATATTAAGTTATGACAATTACGTTATGTATGATAACGGTCGCAGCAATGAATCAGAGCATTTTATTAATTTAGAAATAATGCGATTAGCATCGCTAAGATATAATATTCCTTTTTGGGCTTTTGCCCTAACGTCAAAACATGATAACTATCGCCGGCCGAGTGAGAGCGACTTGCGCTGGAAACAGTTTACTAATCTTGCCTATGGGGCGAAAGGACTTTGGTATTTTTGCTACTGGGGTGCATATAACCGGCAGAACTGGGAAGGTATTTCTATCGTTGACCCACAGAGCGGGTTGCGTACCAAACTCTATGATCAAGTTAAGGAACTTAACCAGACAATTCTTGATATGGGAGATATTCTTCTTGGGCTTACAAGTGAGATTGTTGTTCACAATAAGCCAACCAAATATGGCAAACAACTTATTGCTGGTGAACATTGGATTTCTAATGTTGTTGGCAAGGATGTGTTGATAGGTTTTTTTTATGATACTCAGAGAAATTCATATGCCCTTCTAGTTAATAAAATGCATGGAAAAAACCTGTCAGCTTCGGCAACTGCTGATGATATTGAAGTTACCTTTGCGCCATGGGTTAAAGATGTGTACGCAATAAGCTGGTTAGACGGGATCACTGGACGACTCAATTTGAATAGGGGAAGGATATCTATGCGTGTTTTCGGTGGCACTGGTGTTCTATTGCGTCTGGGACGAGATAAATAATTGGCAATACTGTGCGCTTACATGTTCTATTCGCGTAATTGGATAACGCTGCTTAGTACTGAAAGGTTTAATGAAAATTGTGAACGGAAATAAAATCGCATACATTGTATCAGCCGGCAAAGGACTTGAAGCATTTATTTATAGAGAGGTTGATGCGCTATACAATAGAGATTTGGAAATAGTACTGTTTCTCACAAAATTTAAGGATAGTGACATATATTCACCCAAAAAAGAGTGGAAATATTATAAGTTTAGTATATCTATCTTACTTGTTAATTTTCTTGAGTCATGCCTAAAATCACCATTGAGAACTTGGGAATTACTTAAGGAGTCGATACGTTACTCTGCCCTTCCTGAATTTATCATTGCGATATATTATTCGCAAATTATGAAGCGAATAGATATTAATAAAATTCATTGTCACTTTGGGGACAGAAAGTTTTTTATTGGCTATTTTTGTAAGCACATTACAAAGCTTCCGCTGTCGGTAACTATACATGCTCACGAATTATGGGCAAATCCGAATGAACGCTTATTTCGCCATGCTATTGGCCATGCAGATAAAGTGATCGCGATTGCCGAGCTAAATAAGGACATACTTGTTAGTGAATATAATGTGTCGCCTCAAAAAATTGAAGTTATCCGCCTTTTCGTTGATACTGAAATATACAAAAAAACAGATAAAAAACGAATATTAACAGTCGGAAGATTTACAGAAAGAAAGGGATTTGACGACCTGTTTAAAGCTGTGAGTCTACTTGGCAGGCAGGATATTGAAGTGATAGTCATAGGATTTGGACCACTGGATGTTCGAAAGTTGGCAGATGAGTGCGGAATATCTGCCAGTGTCGTGATATTCGATAAAATGAGTCAGGAACAATTGAGGGTACTTTACGACTTGTGTGATATTTATTGCCTGCCTTCAAAAACTACTGAAAAGGAAGGCAAAGAGGGGATTCCGGTTGTCCTAATGGAAGCGATGGCTTTTGGCATGCCAGTTGTGGCTACTGATAATGGAGCAGTTCGAGAATTGGTTAAAGATATACTTGTTGAGGAGGGCAATCCTTCCGCAATTGCATATGGCCTACAGCAAATCTTGGACAATCCTGCATTACGGAAAGAAATGGGTGAAAAGAACCGCAAGATAGTCGAGAAATTATACAGCAAGAAGAACCTCGATACCCTATATGATGTCCTCGTAGAACAATGAGAGTCCTATTTTACTGCCACAACTTTACTTTGAAAAATGCAAGGTTGATGCCTTGGCGTTACATATATGAAATTGCTTATGGGCTTAAAGTAAGTGGCCATGAGATTACTGTGCTTTCAGAAGGACAACAGAATGATGATAAGTGGCAAGTACATGAGTTAGAGGTTAGAGCCGTTGGAAGTGGTGGCCTTTTTTCCAATCAGAATCTTGCTTTGATGAATGACGCAGATTATATTGTATGGTCTGCTTCACCTCTTACTCCTATTTTAAAGTCTAGATTATCAGGGATAAATAGCAAAATAATATTGTTATATACTGGACCTTTTTATCGCATCGCTGAAATTATTCGAGCCCAGAGATGTTCGGTTCCTTTCAAGCAATTGCTAACCCATTACAAGAATGCAGTTGTGCCGCTCAGCCTTACAGTTAATCTCATTAATTCGGATGCAATAGTGCGGACAGTAGCACTTAGTAACAAAAATGCCGCCATTCTGAAACGCGCGGGAACGAGAGTTAAGAAGATTACGGTTATTCCTCCGGGCCATAACTCTGAGAATATGGAAGTTACCTCGATGTCAGAACTGCGAAAAAAATTGAACCTTCCCGGGCCTGCCAAAATTCTCTCCTACATGGGTTCACTATATGAGATTCGTGGTGTTGCTTTGCTCATTGAGGCTTTTAAGTTGGTGTCTTTACAGAACGAAAATCTTATACTGCTGATCCTTGCTCGTACTGATAACAGCGCTGATATTGTGCAACTTAAGCACCGGATAGCTGAGTTGGGCGTTGAGTCTAAATTGATCGTTATTCCAGGCCTTCTGCCTCCAGATACTGTGAAGGAATATGTGCTGGCTTCTGACGTGGTGGTTTTGCCATTTGTTCTTGTACCGTCTGATATGCCGCTGGGGGCTCTGGAAGCAATGGCAATGGGCAAGCCGGTTATTTCAACCGACATTGACGGCATGCCTGAAATGATAGAAGGTAGGGGGGGTGTAGTTCCGCCCGGCAATGTGAAAGCTCTCGCGAAAGCAATGGCTGCATTGTGCAGTGATCAGGATTTGTATGACAGATCGCGGAATGAATGTATAAAATTCATGCAAACGTATCCTTCATGGGACGTTGTAGCTGATAGCTTTAATAATCTTCTGGTACCCAATGCGTAAGCTAGCCAACAATCACCCCAGGGTAATTTTTGTCACTGGAGTTGACGGTTCCGGCAAGACTCATTTTGCCAAGAAGATTTGCAGTGAGTTGCAGAGCTTTGGTTTGAAAGTAAGCAGTCTCTGGCTGCGATTTATGAATTTAACTTCTAAACCATTGCTGGGCATATGCAGACTTACAGGACTTAACTACTATATTAAAGATAAGGGCGTGGTGATAGGATATCACGACTTTGAAAAGTCAAAACTTGTTTCCTACCTGTTTATTATTTTGCAATTAATTGATGTATGGATTGTTACTATTTTCAGGATATGGCCGCGGCTGCTGAGAGGTGATACGCTCGTTTGTGACCGTGGGGCCTATGACACCCTTATCGATGTCATGGTTGATACAAAGATGACGTCACTGGGCCAGACCATAATTGGACGTGCTTTTGTGATGTTATTGCCGTCTGATCATGTTGTATACCTGATACTTAGAAGTCCAGAAAATATCTTTAGCTCGAGACCGGATGTCCGTGTTGACAGAAACTTCGACCTCAGATATGAACTTTATATGAAAAGTGCGAAGACCTTTAAATGGATAATTATCAATAATGACGGTCCGGCAAGTGAAACTTTGAAAAATATAATTGGGAGATTGACGCCAAGTGAGTAAGAAAAAGAGCCTGCCAGTGTGGATACGCAGCGATTTCATTAAGCGATTGCTGCGCTCAGATTCTGGGGTGATTTTTTCCTACTGGCTCTTCCAGGGAATGCTGTATATGGATTACCGCGAAGCCTTGGTTAAAATTGTTCTGGACATCCTGATGGTTTGTTTATTGATATTGGCACGCTGTCCAGTGTTCATAGCCGTTATCGTTGCACACACAATAAATATGTTTCTGAACGGTCATTTTTATGCCATGAGAAGCCACATGGCTAGGGGCCAGACAACCCCCGATGCATTTATCAGCTATGTAGCCGGTCTGGAAAAAAGATTAAGTAGCGCACTGGCTATCGACGGAGCTGCGGCATACGGTAGTTTATCCCTAAATAGATTCAATCCCAGCTCTGACATTGATATTCGTGTGTTCCCCTCTGAGGGACCTTTCGGTTGGCTGAAAGCTATTATGTGGGTAATTACTGAACGTACACGCGCAGTTTTTAGTTCCTTTCCGCTTGATATTTATTTTTTTGATCTTTCGACAATTGATGAGAAAATGAGAGCTGATGAACCACCGATTATTTTCTGTGATCGGGAAGGTAAATTGGCTGCAAAGTATCCTAACCACGTTAAGTATGTTGACTTTGAGCGTAGGTTCAGGAGCGAATATGTCAAATAGAGTAAAAATCTGCTTTATCTCGTCCCACGGTGGGCATCTGCGAGAACTTCTTGATGCTACGCGGGAAGTTAATGGAAATACGTACTATGTAACATTCAAGACTTCCCATACGGTTGAGGCCCTTGCCGGCAAGCATGTTTATTTCATTATTGATCCGCATAAATCTGTTCTAAAGTACATGGTGAACTTACTCCAGTCTTTTTTGCACGTGCTGGTAGAGCGACCTGGGGTTGTTATTTCAACTGGTGCCGGGATCGCCATTCCAACTATGTTGCTCTGTAAATATCTTCTTGGCTCGAGGATTATTTTTATTGAGTCCGCCGCGAATGTTGTTAATCCTTCAAAAACAGGTTTGTTTATATATAGATATGTTGATCTGTTTCTTATACAGTGGCCTACACTTCAGGACAAATATCCCAATGCAAGGTGTGTCGGTCTGATCTTATGATTTTTGTGACCTTTGGAAATGTACCAATCCCGTTTACCAGGCTTGCGTCAAAAATCGATGAACTTTCATCTGAATTGACTGAGGAATTTATTGTTCAGGCGGGATATACAAACTACAGTTTTTCAAGAGCGGTTTCGACACAGTTTCTCTCTGCAAGTGAAATGTCGGTTTATATAGACAAGGCATCCGTTGTTATAACACATGGTGGATATGGGACTATATCGGAGTGCTTGAAGAAGGGAAAAAGGATAGTTGCAGTTCCTAGACTAGCCGGGGAACACAATCATTCGCAGGAGGAGCTCATTCGTGCATTAGAGGTCCAGGGCTTCTTAATTGGTGTATACAATATTGCTGAACTGGAAGCTGCAATTGATCGAGCAAAATCTTTTTCTGTTAAGCCAGTGTCTCGCAATAGTGTTTCAGTAATTATCAACGATTTCATTATGCATAACATCTGAATGTCATGAGTGTACCAGAAATATCATTTGTGCTGATTGAATACCATTGTCTTGATGATATCAGCCGCTGTATGGAGTCTATTGCAATGAATGCCAAGTCATTGTCATATGAAATTATTGTTTCGTCAAATTCGCTCTATAGCGCAGACAAAATAAAAGAACTTCAAGGTTGCCACCCTTATGTCAACTGGCGATTTAATGAAACAAATACTGGGTTTGCAGGGGGAATGAATGCAGGCATTAATCTGGCTCGCGGTAATTGCGTTGCAATTGTAAACCCTGATGTAATTGTGCTGTCTGGTCTTCGTGCTGCCTATGATTACTTGTTCCGCTCACAAAATGTTGGACTAATTGGGCCTCAAATAGTTAATGCTAATGGTGCCATTCAGGATTCTTGCCGTCAATTTCTAACGCCTAACCGGTTGGTAAAGAGAACAATTGCTAAAATGATTCGTAGGAAGTCAGGAATTCTCAATCGTGAATTTGAATATGACAGTATTCAGCCAGTTGATTGGGTAATTGGCGGATTCATGATGTTAAAAAGAGCAGCGCTTAATAAGGTTGGGCTTTTGGATGAGGGTTACTTTCTTTATGTTGAGGACATGGACTGGTGTAAGAGATTTTGGGATAACGGGTTTCAGGTTGTTTACTATCCTGCTCTTACAGTCCAATATGAGGGGGATAGAAAGAGTACTGCTTTTTTGGCGACTGGTAAACCGATAAATAAATATACAGTATTTCACATTAAGAGTTATCTTCGTTTTTTGAGAAAACACAGACTGTTTTGGTAAAAAAACTACTTTTGGGACGTTGTTGCTTAAATTGCATAGATATTGACAATGGGACCTGCCACCCATTTGATGTGCCAAACATAATTGGAGTATTTATTGAGGGGTCGCTGTTGCATTCGCCTGCCTGATTACCGGTATCCGCCTGTTTGCGCCTGCTGCCTGCCAGTCTGTATGCGCTGATATTCGCCTGTATTTCCTTGTGAGTTTGTAAGGTCAGATAGTATAATATTTTGCTGTATGACAGCATAAACACGGGAGGGGTTTTTTCATGAAAAAACAGAAGGTTGCGCTTATAACAGGTATCACCGGGCAGGACGGGGCGTATCTTGCCGAACTGCTGCTCAATAAGGGATACTTTGTTCATGGGATCAAACGCCGCTCCTCGTTGTTCAACACGCAGAGGATCGACCATCTGTATCACGATCCGCATGAGAAGGGGCTGCGGCTGAAGCTCCATTACGGGGACCTGACCGATTCGACCAACCTGATCCGCATCATCCAGGAGACCCGGCCTGACGAACTCTACAACCTGGCAGCCCAGTCGCACGTCCAGGTGTCTTTTGAGACCCCGGAATATACGGCGAATGCCGATGCGCTCGGCACCCTGCGGCTTCTCGAGGCGCTCAGGATCCTGGACATGACAAAGAAGGTGAGGTTTTATCAGGCCTCCACCAGCGAACTGTACGGCAAGGTGCAGGAGACCCCGCAGCGGGAGACCACGCCCTTTTACCCGAGGAGTCCCTATGCAGTGGCAAAGCTGTATTCGTACTGGATCACCGTGAACTACCGCGAGGCGTACGGCATCCATGCGAGCAACGGGATACTCTTCAACCACGAGTCCCCTGTCCGCGGCGAGACCTTTGTGACCCGGAAGATAACCCGCGCCGTGGCCCGGATCTGCCTCGGCCTCCAGAAGAAGATCTTCCTGGGCAATATGGATGCAAAGCGTGACTGGGGCCATGCCCGTGATTACGTCAAGGCCATGTGGCTCGTCCTGCAGCAGGAGAGGCCGGACGATTATGTGATCGCCACGGGCCACCAGTACTCTGTGCGGAAGTTCGTCGAGGCTGCCTTCAAAGAGGTGGGGGTGAAGATCGAATGGCAGGGCACGGGTGTGAAGGAAAAAGGCATTGTCAGCAGCATAAGCGGCAAAAAGAAACAGACGCCGGCCCCGCACCTGAAGCCGGGCGACGTCGTGGTCGAGATCGATCCGCGGTACTTCAGGCCTACCGAGGTCGAAACCCTGCTGGGCGATGCGACCAGGGCGAGGAAGAAGCTTGGCTGGAAACCGGAGATATCCTTTAAGGAGCTTGTGGCCGAGATGGTCGCCGTGGACCTGGAGGAGGCCGGGCGGGACAGCCTCTGCAAGAGCCAGGGGTACAAGGTGATGCGGTTCCATGAATAAGGTATATGCAGAGGCCTGAGGGGGTGTGATGCAGGCTGACGCGCGGATATTCGTTGCCGGAGGGACCGGTATGGTCGGCGCAGCCATCATCCGGAGGCTGCAGTCTGCCGGTTATGCGAACATCGTCTCGAACTGTTTCAGCAAGGAACCCGCGACCGCCCCGGGACCGGGTGTCTCCTTTGTCAGACTCGATCTTACCCGCCAGGCAGACGTGGAGGCCTTTTTCGAAAAAGAGAGGCCGGAGTATGTCTTTCTGGCTGCGGCAAAGGTCGGGGGCATCCTGGCAAACAGCACGTATAAGGCCGACTTCATCTACCGGAATATCATGATTGCATCGAACATCATCCATGCCGCATATCTGTCCGGGACAAGACGTCTGCTGAACCTCGGGTCCTCCTGCATCTATCCGAAGTTTGCACCCCAGCCGATGAAGGAGGAGCACCTGCTGACCGGCCCGCTCGAACCGACGAACGAGCCGTATGCCATAGCCAAGATTGCGGCCATCAAGCTCTGCAGATACTATAACGAGCAGTACGGCACGGATTTCATCTCTGCCATGCCGACGAACCTGTACGGGCCGAATGACAATTATGACCTCCGGAGTTCGCATGTGCTGCCTGCCATGATCAGGAAATTTCACGAGGGCAAAGAGGCCATGGAAAAGAACAGGGACCGACAGGGGGCAGCGGCGACGGCGGTTGTTGAACTCTGGGGCAGCGGGTCACCCTTCCGGGAGTTCCTGTACGTGGATGACCTTGCGGACGCCTGCGTCTTCCTGATGGAACGCTATGGCCATAAGGAGATCGGCGAGTTTGTGAATGTCGGCACCGGGACCGACCTGACGATCAGGGAGCTGGCCGGGACTGTCCAGAGGATCATCGGCTTCAGCGGAGACGTAGTCTGGAACACCTCCATGCCTGACGGAACGCCGAAGAAGCTGATGGACAATGCACGGATACGGGCCCTTGGGTGGGAGCCGAAGACCGGCATTGAAGAGGGCATCAGGAAGTCGTATGCGTGGTACCTGGAGCATCAGGCAAAGACAGGCTAAAACAGGCCGGCAAGCGAAGGCAAGCCAGCCAACACGTTAGCAGGCAACAAGCGAAGAAGATGAGTGTCATCCTCCGATTTAATCGGGGGATCCAGACATAAACAAACTGAAGGTGGCAGGACGTGGAATGACAGACAGTTTGTTCTGTTAGCTTGCTCGCTGGTATCCGCCTGCTGCTTTCTGGCTTGATAGCAAATACTAAGGGGGCCATAAGTAAGACCCCCTGTTTTGTCATCCTCGCGAAGGCGGGAATCCAGTGTTTTCATGGTTTCCTGGATTGCCCGATCAAGTCGGGCAATGACAAGGTATCTGTCTTTACGAACGGTCTTATCAGAAACTCAAACAGAGAGGTGATTGAATGATTCTTCCGGTGATACTTTCGGGAGGGTCGGGCACGAGGCTCTGGCCTCTGTCCCGCGAGCTCTACCCGAAGCAGCTGCTTCCCCTTGTTGGACATCATACGATGCTGCAGGAGACGGTCCTCCGCCTGAAGGGGCTGGATGATATCGCCGGTCCGCTCATTGTTTCGAACGACAATCACCGCTTCATGGTTGCCGAGCAGATGCGGCTCATCCATGCGAGGCCCACGGCGATCATCCTGGAGCCGGTGGGAAGGAACACTGCCCCGGCAGCAGCCGTCGCGGCCCTGCTTGCCTCTGCCAAGGGCAGCGATCCTGTGCTGCTGGTGCTTCCGGCAGACCACGTCATCAGGGACATTGCCGCCTTCCAGGCAGCGGTGAGGCTGGGCGGGGCGCTTGCCAGGGAGGGCAGGCTGGTCACCTTCGGCATCGTTCCGGGCAGTCCTGAGACAGGGTATGGCTATATAAAGACAGGGGCAGGCGTCAGGCTGAAGGAGGCGGGCAGTGCCCATAAAAGGAAACAAAGGCGTCCCGGGAAGGCCGGGCAACGTGCCATGGCCTATGCAGTCGAGGGGTTTAAAGAGAAGCCGGACCTCCGGAAGGCGAGGGCCTTTGTGAAGTCGGGCGACCACCTCTGGAACAGCGGCATGTTCATGTTCAGGGCGTCTGCCTTCCTCGAGGAACTGAAGCTCTTTGCACCCGCCATGTTCAGTGCCTGCCAGAAGGCATATAAGGCGTCGGTTCAGGACCTGGAGTTCCTGCGGCTTAATGCACAGGAATTTGGCGCATGTCCTGCTGACTCCATAGACTATGCTGTCATGGAAAAGACCGGTAAGGCGGTCGTGGTGCCGCTTGACGCGGGCTGGAATGACGTGGGTTCGTGGTCCGCGCTCTGGGACGTGCTGCCGAAGGACGGCCGCGGGAATGCGATATCCGGAGACGTCTGCGTTCAGGATTCTGCCAACTCGCTGGTCTTTGCCGGCAGCAGGCTGGTCGCGGTCAGCGGGCTCAACGACTGTGTGGTGGTCGAGACAGCGGACGCGGTCCTCGTCACACGGCGCGACCAGGCCCAGACGGTTAAGCAGGTGGTTGATCATCTGAAAAAAGAGAAGCGTGATGAAGTGCTGCTGCACCGGCGGGTGAACAGGCCGTGGGGCGCCTACGAGTGCATAGACAGCTCCGAGCGGTTCCAGGTGAAGCGTATCACGGTCAATCCGGGGGCGAGCCTTTCGCTGCAGAAGCATATGCACCGGGCCGAGCACTGGATCGTCGTGAAAGGGACTGCCCGCATCACGAGGGACCGCAGGGTGGTGACCCTTTCCGAAAACGAGTCGACCTATATCCCCCTTGGCGTGACGCACCGGCTGGAGAACCCCGGCAGGATTCCGCTGGAGCTTATCGAGGTGCAGTCCGGGAGCTACCTGGGCGAAGATGATATCATCCGGCTCGATGATCAATACGGCAGGAGCGGCCGCACGACCGAGAAAGGGGCCGGCAGGAAGAGATGAACTGCTTCAAGGCGTACGATATCCGGGGGAGGGTCCCCGACGAACTGAATGAGGACATCGCATACCGGATCGGGAGGGCCTATGCAGCGTTCCTGCAGCCGGAGGTTGTTGTGGTCGGCAGGGACATCAGGCTGTCGAGCCTGCAGCTTGCAGAGGCCCTGACGCAGGGGCTTGTTGACTCCGGCGCTTCTGTCCGGGACCTCGGCCTCTGCGGCACGGAAGAAGTCTACTTCGCAACGTTCAACAGCGGGGCGGACGGCGGCATCATGGTCACGGCCTCGCATAACCCCATGGACTATAACGGCATGAAGCTGGTGCGCAGCGGTTCCCGGCCGGTGAGCGGGGACAGCGGACTCGGTCTCATCAGGGAACTGACAGAGAAGAACGCATTCAGGACAGCGGCCCGGAAGGGTGTGGTCCGGGGCTTTGACAATCGCGGTGCATATATCAGGCATCTCCTGGGATATGTCGATACGGCTGTTCTCAGACCGCTGAGGATTGTGGTGAACGCAGGAAACGGCTGTGCCGGTCCTGTCCTGGATATGCTCGCGGAGCACCTGCCCTTCGAATTCATCAGGCTGCATCACGAGCCTGATGGTACGTTCCCCAACGGCATCCCCAACCCCCTGCTGCCCGAAAACCGCAGCGCCACTGCCGAAGCGGTCATCTCGCATGCGGCGGATATCGGGCTTGCCTGGGACGGCGACTTCGACCGCTGCTTTGTCTTCGACGAGCAGGGCAGGTTTATCGAGGGCTATTATATTGTCGGGCTTCTGGCCGCTGCGATGCTTGCCAGGCAGAGCGGCGCAAAGATCATCCATGACCCGCGGCTCACCTGGAACACGATCGATATCGTCAAAAGGGCCGGCGGCATACCGGTCCAGTCGAAGACAGGCCATGCCTTTATCAAGGAAAGGATGCGGCTGGAGGATGCGCTCTATGGCGGTGAGATGTCCGCCCATCACTACTTCAGGGATTTTGCCTACTGCGACAGCGGCATGATCCCCTGGCTCCTGCTCACCGGGATCCTGTCGGCATCCGGAAGGCCGCTGTCGTCTGTCCTGGACGAACGCATGCAGCTTTTTCCGGCAAGCGGCGAGATCAACCGGCGGCTGATCGATCCGGCAGCAGCCATCTCTCTTGTCGAGGAGCACTATCGCCGAGATGCCCTGAGTACCGACCGCACGGACGGACTGAGCCTAGAGTTTCCCTCCTGGCGCTTTAACCTGAGGAGTTCGAACACCGAGCCGGTCGTCAGGCTGAACGTCGAGGCCCGGGGCGACGGGGAGCTGATGAAGGCAAAAACAGCCGAGATCCTCTCCTTGCTCGAGGGGTTTGTCGCAACGTAGCCTGGAGGCGGATACCAGCGGTCAGGCGGATACCAGCCGGCAAGCGGATACCAGCGGTCAGGCGGCAAGCCAGCAAGCGGCACGCTGGCAAGCTAAGACGAGCTAAGACAAGCGGGCAAGCTTACAAAATAAACTGTCTGTCATTCCCCGGCTTGACCGGGGAATCCAGCGGCATCGCCAGGGCTTGATACCTCCCTAAATCTCCCCTCACCCCTCTTTGCCAAAGAGGGGAATGCGGCCCATTGATCCGCGAGAACTTCTTTTTTCCACTTTCTGTCTGGATCCCCCGATTAAATCGGGGGATGACACTGCATCTTCTTCAGCAGTCAGCGTCATTCCGCTTGTTGCCTGCCAGCTTTTATTTGCCTGTATTAGCCCGTATTAGCTTGTATCAGCTTGCCAGCCTGTCTTTGCCTGCCAGCTTGTATTTACTGTACGGCTTTGATTCCCTTGCCGCATTCCGGTTTGTATGCGCTGTGATCTGTTCGCTGCCTTGCTAAATAATTGCTGAATATCCCAGGTGCTTCGTGGTAGATTATCTTTAATCCTGCGCTGTGTCGTCTGCACGGCAACCGGCGGAGGTAATAATGGCATGAATAGGGGGAGCGATGATGACAGAGATCAGAACAGGCTTCATAGTGGCCGTGCTTGCGGCTGTCTTTCTTCTGTCCGGGGCCGGGACCCTGTATGCGTCTGGGTTGGTGATTGGGCCTGACAGCGCCGATATCGGAATGATCGTGATTGTCAGTCCCAGGGCCGGCGATTCGGCGGCGGCGAATGGGATTGCGCTGCTGAATGCGCTGGCAGGCGTAACGGGGACTGCAGAAAACCGTTATCTGATCAAGCTTGGACCGGGCACGTACAATCTGGGGGCGGAGAGTCTGACGATGCAGCCGTTTGTATCCATCGAGGGGTCCGGAGAGGCGGCAACGAAGATTACGGCTGCTGCACCATCAAGCTCATTTCCCCCGGACGCTGCTACGGTTATCGGGGCGAATAATGCAGAACTGAGGTTCCTTACCATAGAAAACACCGGCGTCGGAGCGTATACGACCGGCATATTGAATATTTCGGCATCGCCGACGCTGAGCCATGTAACGGCTGCTGCATCGGGTGGGACAAACAGCTATGGCGTTTACAATTATGATGCTTCGCCAAAAATGACAAATGTGACGGCGACAGCATCCGGAGGAACGGACAACTATGCTGTCTTCAACAACAGCAGCTCCTCGCCGACGATGACAAATGTAGGGGCCACCGCCACCGGTGGTACGAACTGTTACGGCGTGCACAACGTCAGCTCTTCCTCGCCAAAGATGACGAATGTGACGGCGACCGCCCTGGGCGGGACATACAATTACGGTGTTAACAATGTTTCATCAGCCGCGCCCGTCATGACAAATGTGACGGCGACCGCCTCGGGCGGGACGATCAACTATGCCGTCTTCAACCAGGACTCCTCGCCAACGATAACGGGCTCGACGGCCACTGCTTTTACCGCAGCGGGTACGTCTAACTGCTATGGCATCTACAATCTGAATTCCGCGACGGTGATGACGAATGTGACTGCCGCCGCATCGCAGGGGACGGGCAACTACGGCGTCTTCAATGACGGCACCTCCTCTCCGACTCTGTCGGATGTGACGGCCACAGGCTCGCTGGGATCTTTTACCTATGGGATGTACAACAATGCGATAACGGGGTCGAATGTCGTTATCGCCGACCGGTCCACCTTTCAGGGGAACACAAACAGCATCAATAATAATCCTGGCACCAGTGTAAAACTGGGGGCGAGCAAGCTTGTCGGTTCATTGGGAGGCGGCCTGTACACCTGCGTCGGCGTCTATAATGGAACTACATTTGCTGCCCTGACCTGTCCCTGAAGGAGAAGATTAACCGGCAGGCCGGTAGGCGGATTCAAGCCAGCAAGCGGCAAGCTAATACAAGCGGCAAGCGGATACCAGCGGTCAGGCGGCAAGCCAGCAAGCGGCAAGCTGGCAAGCTAAGACGAGCTAAGACAAGCGGGCAAGCTTACAAAATAAACTGTCTGTCATTCCCCGGCTTGACCGGGGAATCCAGCGGCATCGCCAGGGCTTGATACCTCCCTAAATCTCCCCTCACCCCTCTTTGCCAAAGAGGGGAATGCGGCCCATTGATCCGCGAGAACTTCTTTTTTCCACTTTCTGTCTGGATCCCCCGGTCAAGCCGGAGGATGACACTGCATCTTCTTCAGGTGTTCGCGTGTTTTCGCCTGCTGCCTGCCGGCGCGTATTCGCTTGTCGCTTGTATTAGCTTGTATCAGCTTGCCAGCCTGTCTTATCCTGCCAGCTTGCCGCCGGTTTTCCCATGCCTTTGTCGCTGTTTCGATTGTATTTTTCGGTCGAATTCCGTTATCTTAGACACATTGCCGGAGTGGCGGAATGGGCAGACGCAAGGGACTTAAAATCCCTCGGGGGAAACCCCGTACCGGTTCAAGTCCGGTCTTCGGTACCAACATATTCTTTCCTGTCCTGAGGCCCGGAAACATGCACCCGGGAGGCCCCGCTTTCCTGAACAGCCTGTCCCGCCACCTGGTGTCGTATCTGTCGAACAGGACCTGTGTGGGGGTTGTGCAGCGGGGAAATGAGGCCCGGAATCCGGTCTTTTTACGATGCTGACTTTTTGTTTTATTCTGATACAATGTGTTTAGAGGTGGCCTGTGGATGATTCACTGAGATTGTTTGTCCAGAAGATATCGAAACTCCCGACGCTTCCGTCGATTGCGCAGGAGATACTGAATATTGTGAACCAGGATATGGTCCCGGTCGGCCGGCTTGAGGCGATCATCGAGAAGGACCCGACGCTGGCGTCCCGGATCCTGGGGATAGCGAATTCGGCCTTTTTCGGCACCGGAGAGGCGGTGACCAGGGTCAGCAACGCGATCATCAGGATCGGTTTCAACAATGTCAAATATGCCTCGCTCGGCGTGGCGCTGATGACGGTGCTGGACCGCAACCAGCGGAACGCGCCGCTCGATTCCCGGAGGATCTATCAGCATTCGGTTGCGGTTGCGCTCCTTGCGAAGAAGCTTGCCCGGGACCTTGGGGTCGTCAACCCGGATGACGCGTTTGTCTGCGGCATCCTCCACGATATCGGCCTGCTGGTGCTGAACAGTTATTGCGGCGACTCATACCGGGATGTGCTCAGAACGTTTCAGGGCGGAGATTCTCTCCTTGTGGCAGAGGGGTCGGTCCTCGGTTTTACGCATGCCGAGATCGGGCTCTGGCTTGCGGACAAATGGAACCTGCCGGATATCATCCTCGATACGGTCCGTTACCATCACCAGCCGTCGGCTGCTGTCAGCAACCGTGAGCTTGTTGCCCTCGTCCATGTTGCGGACTGCATCACCAGTAAATATTTCTACCGGGTGCTGGATAAAGACCCCTATGACGGTCCCGAGACAGCATCTCTTGACCTCCTGAACTGGTCGAGCGGGTCCCTCGTGGCCTTTGCCGAAGGGTTCGACCGCTCGCTGTTCAGCGGTGAACTTTTCAGTCCATGAAGAAGGATGCCTTCCTTGAGTGGCTGACCCTGGCGCTGGATGACCGCGAGGTCTTCGGAAAGCCGGCTGCCGATCTTTCTCCTGCAGAGACCCTCGTTGCGAGGCGCCTGCATCAGGAGGTCAGCCGGTGCCAACGGGATTTCCAGATCTACAGCCAGGCCTTTCAGGGGATGGAGAGGTTTTACGACACGTCGATTCATGCCCTGTCCGCCTTTATCAAGGTGGGGAAGCTCACCGAGGAGGTCACCAATACCGACCTGCTTTGCAGAAAAGCGCTCGAGGTCTTCTCCCAGGAGCTGGACTTCGAGAACTGTTCGATCATGCTCAGGGAGCCCGGAGACGACTTTCTGACGCTGGTTGCCGGCATGGGGAAGAGCGACCGGTACTGCGGCGGAAGAAAGACGACGCCGAAGAGAAAGGTCCGGGTCGGGGAGGGCATAGCCGGCATGGTCTTCGAGACCGGCGAGTATATTTTTGTCCCTGACGTGCGCGAGGACGAGCGTTTCGTGGCGATGCAGGAGGATGTGACGATCACGTCGCTGCTGTCGATCCCGATCAAGAACGACGAAGGGCTGATCGGCGTTCTGAACTTCAGTCATCCGCGGATGGAGGCCTTCGAAAAGAACACGATCCATATCATGCTGCTTCTTTCGAACTATATCGGCCAGATGATCACGATCACCCGGCTGCATCAGCAGATTGCCAAATGGAACGAGATCCTCCGTACCCTGGCGATCGAGAAGGAGCGGCTCTCGGTGGCGCTTTCGTCGATGGGCGACGGCGTCATCACGACCGATACCGCCGAAAAGGTCATCCTCCTCAACAACGTTGCGGAAAGGCTGACCGGCTGGTCCCAGGACGAGGCGATCGGCAGGCAGCTTTCAGATATCTTCTCCCTCACCGGCAAGCAGACGGGCGCGAGGCTGGTCAGTCCGGTCTCCGAGGTGATCAGGAGCCGCGAGATGGTGAACTTCTCGACACCGGCAACGCTGAAGGCGAGAGACGGCAGGGAAAAGATCATTGTTGCAAGCGGGACCCCGGTTGCGAACAAGGATGGTGAGCTGATAGGCGTCATCCTGGTGTTCCGCGACATTACGGAGCGGAGAAAGCAGGAAGAGGAGCTTGTCCGCGAGCAGAAGCTTGAGTCGGTCGGAATCCTTGCCGGCGGGATCGCCCATGACTTCAATAACCTTCTTACCGGCATCCTCGGCAATATCGGCATGGCAAAGCTGTATGCTGCGCCGGGCGACCGCCGCCTCCTTGAGCGTCTTGAAGAGGCGGAGAAGGCCTCGATGAGGGCCAGGGCTCTGACGCAGCAGCTTCTTACGTTTTCGAAGGGCGGGGAGCCGGTCAAAAAGGTTATCCCGGTGACGGACGTTGTCAATGAGTCGACGGTCTTTGCCCTGCGAGGTTCGAATGTGAGGAGCGTATTCGATTTTTCCGATGGCCCGCTCTGCAGCGAGATCGATGAAGGTCAGATAAGCCAGGTGATCCATAATATCGTGCTGAATGCCCAGCAGGCGATGCCGAGGGGCGGGACGATCACGATTGGCTGCCAACCGGTGACCGTGGGGCCGAAGGACAGCCTTCCCCTGGCGCAGGGCCCCTATGTGCTAATAACCATTCATGACGAGGGCACGGGCATCCCTGAGAGCATTATCAATGATATTTTCGATCCGTATTTTACGACAAAGAAGAACGGCAGCGGTCTGGGCCTTTCGACCTGCTATTCGATCATGAAGAAACACGGAGGACATATTGCGGTAAAAAGTCAGGAGAATGCAGGTACGACTTTTTCGCTCTATCTCCCTGCAGCAGCAGGGGCCTGTCCGCAGACGAAGAGCAGCGATGACGGTATGGCTACCCTGAAATGCCGGGTTCTGGTGACGGACGACGAGGAGGCGGTCAGGGCCATTGCCGGGGAGATACTCGGCTATTTCGGATGCGAGGTTGATTATGCGCGGGACGGGGCTGAGGCCATTGCCCTTTACCAGGAGGCGATGAACGCGGGCCGGCCTTTTGATATCGTCATGCTGGATC
This sequence comes from uncultured Thermodesulfovibrio sp., assembly GCA_964499365.1. Lineage (GTDB taxonomy): Bacteria > Nitrospirota > Thermodesulfovibrionia > Thermodesulfovibrionales > UBA6898 > PALSA-1316. Next base: position 113,521 of record CAZCKU010000013.1, on the reverse strand, counting down.
TGACGATTCCGGGCGGTATGGGAGGACGGGAGGCGATCGGGAAGCTCCGCGAGATCGATCCTGCAGTCAGGGCGATCGTGGTCAGCGGATATTCCAACGACCCGGTCATGGCACAGTACCAGTCTTACGGGTTCTGCGGGGTCGTGACTAAACCGTATCGGATGATCGACCTGAACAAGACGCTCCTGCGGATCCTGAATCAGGAATAGCAGCAGGCGAAGACAGGCGGCAGGCTGGCAAGTTACTGATAAGTTCATAAGTTAGCTGACACATTAAAAAATCTCCCCTCACCCCTCTTTGCCAAAGAGGGGGATGATACCTCCCTTTGGCAAAGGGAGGATTGGAGGGATTTTGCGGTCAATGTCTTCATACGTATGAACACCTTAGCTAGACAAGCGACAGGCTGAAGATGATCCAGTGTCATCCTCCGATTTAATCGGAGGATCCAGACAGAAGAACACTCGATTCACCTGTCAGGCCTGCCTGCCGGCGGGCAGGCCTCTTTTCCCCCGCACACAGGCGGGTTCTCCGAGGAGAAAAAGAGGGGGATGATACCTCCCTTTGGCAAAGGGAGGATTGGAGGGATTTTCCGGTTAATGTCTTCATACGTATGAACACCTTAGCTAGACAAGCGACAGGCTGAAGTAGATGCAGTGTCATCCTCCGATTTAATCGGAGGATCCAGACAGAAGAACACTCGATTCCCCGGTCAAGCCGGGGAATGACAACGAAAGAAGAAACTGTCATACCCGAGGACTGCTATCGGGTATCCAGGCATAAAACGGAAATTTTATGTATGTATGTGCAGGACTAATAGCCTGCCGCTGGCCGGCTTGTATTGGCTTGCAGCTTGTGGCGGCTTGCCGGATTGCTTGCATTGGCCGGCCGGACGTGATATGACAATAGAGTGCAGTCTGTGCGCCTGCTTTAGATTGCCTGCGTGCTTGTTGGCCTGTATCAGCCAGCTCGCCGGGATTAGCCGGCTGTTTTTATCAAGCATTACTGAAAGGATGAGATCATTATGAGGTTGCTATGCCCGAGAGAATAATGGAGCGATGCAGGAGGATTTGCGGGAATGGGGGAGAAAACTGTTTCCGACATGACAGGACGAATCTCTTCTGCGTTTCTGACATGATTATCAACAAGGCCTTCGGGATCAAGGCTGTCCTTGATGCGATCCGTCAGGCGCCGCATGGCCATGAGATAGATGAGATGCTTGCCATGACTGTAAACGATGTTGACGAGCTGATCACCTGGGCCAAGTTTCTGCAAGGTGAGAAGGAGAATGGGAATGATCTTCTGAACGCCTGACAGGCGGCCCCAAAGACCTGTTATTCCATTGATGTCTTCTTTCCCCCATCTGTAGGACAAAATCCTACAGCCCCCTGATGTTATGCCTACAAAAAAAGAGGTGTCCTGCTGATATCCATAATTATAAGATTTGCTTATAGTTAAAAATAATTAATGGAAGCCTGCCCGCAGAGAAAGTCCGGTCAACCGGGGATGCGGGCAGAGTCCGGTAAACTGCATAACGCCTTTCAACCTGCGGCGCTCCATTGCAGGCCGCTCCGGCTTAAGGGTAACAATATCGAAGGGGGTAGTATATGGCCAAGATTCTTGAAACGATGGAATTCAGCGAGGAATATGAGGAAGAGACAGAGCTTGAATTCGCCGCGGTGCATGAAGATGAGGATGGTGTCCAGTGGCAGGATGACGAGGACGGTTTTGAAAAGGGTGATGAGCCGGGTGAGTCGCTGCTCGATAGCACGCATGAACCCCTGAAGATGTATCTCAGGGAGATGGGCAGTATCCCTCTGCTCTCCAGGGAGGGTGAGGTTGAGACGGCAAAACTGATCGAGTCTGGAAGGGAAAAGCTTGTCAGGGACATGTTCCAGGTGCCCCGGCTGCTCCAGAAGTTTCTTGCCCTTGAAGAGGGTGTCCGGACCGGGGAGCTGAAGATCGATGACCTGATCCAGTGCAACCTCGATTCTGATGACGCTGAAATGTATGAGACCAGACGTTTTCTGACCGCAATCGAGGAGATCAGGAAACTCCAGGGGAAGTCTGCGAAGAAGGCGGCTGCCGGCTGTTCAGCGAAGAAGAGAGCGGCTGCCTCCCCTGCCCAGAAGAAAGAGAAGATAGAGCAGGTTCAGGGACATGTTTTCGATCTCATCTGCGGCCTGAGGCTGAAGGAGAATTTCCTCTGCAGATTTTTTGAGGAATTTGCCGGCGAGGTGAAGCTGATGCAGGAGGCTGAGATGGCGATGGAGTCTGCAGCCAGGCGTCTCAGGGCAGGAGGGTTTGACCCCAGCAACAGAAAGAATGGTCTCAATCAGACATACCTGAAGCTGTTGTCAGGCAAAAAGAAACTGACGCAGCGGGAGCTGCACTGCCGGACCTATCTGACCTGCCGCCAGACGATTGCCGAGGGCGAAAAGAAGAATGGCCTCGGGTATGCCGCAATGAAGCAGGTCCTGCAGGATTTCGTGACAGACAGGGACGCGATAAACGACGCCAAGCGTCTGATGGTCGAGGCGAATCTCAGGCTGGTCATCAGTATCGCAAAACGGTATATGGGGAAGGGGCTCAGTTTCCCTGACCTGATCCAGGAGGGCAATATCGGGCTGATGCGGGCGGTCGAAAAATTCGAATATCAGCGGGGTTATAAATTCAGCACGTATGCCACCTGGTGGGTGCGTCAGACGATTACGAGGGCGCTGACCGACCAGTCACGGATGATACGGATTCCGGTGCATATGGGTGAGGTGATTGCACGGGTCTCGAAGGTGATGCGCGAGCATGTCCAGGAGCAGGGCAGTGAGCTGATGCCCGAGGAGATTTCGCGCAAGATCAACCTTCCCCTTGCCAAGGTGAAGACGATCATGAGAATATCGAAGGAGCCGGTCTCTCTGGAGACCCCGATCGGCGAGGAAGAAGACAGCCATCTGGGTGATCTGATCGAAGACAAGAATTCTCCGTCGCCGCTCGAAAACGCCATACGCATTGACCTGAAGAAGCATATCGAGAAGGCCCTCAACACCCTGAATCCCAAGGAGGCTCAGATCCTGAAGCAGCGGTTTGGCATCGGGGAAGAACCGACACGGACCCTCGAGGAACTCGGGCTGGATTTTGAGGTCACCCGGGAGCGGATCAGGCAGATCGAGGTCAAGGCCATCAGGAAGCTGAAGCACCCGTCACGGAGCCACTGGCTGCGGACGTTTATCCAGAATTAATCGTAAAAAAGAGAGGGGCAGCCCTGAAAGCTGCCCCTCTCTTTTTTTTGCCGGCAAGCTGGCAGGCGAAGAGATGATAAGAAAACGTGTCATCCTCCGGCCTGACCGGGGGATCCAGCCGAAAGGTAGCACACACAGAAGAAAATCACTGGATTCCCCGGTCAAGCCGGGGAATGACAGTCAGTCTGCTTTTAAGCTTGCCAGCTTGCCGCTTGTATACGCTGGTATGTGCCGTATAGCCTGCCAGCTATAAACCTGGCAAATAAACACATGAAACTTTGTGCTTTGTCATTCCACGACTTGATCGGGGAATCCAGGCATTTCAACAGGTTCTGGATTGTCCGGTCAAGCCGGACAATGACGACAGTGTGGTATTTGCCTGCCAGCCTGCCGGCTAATTTAATATCTCATCTTGACGCGGTAGGTCAGTTTTGTCTCGCCGTCTTTTGGCACCGGGATATTGAACTCCGCTGCGAAGGCATCTGCCTTTTTGTAGGGGTGTGATGAATTGACCATGGTCCAGTCTCCGGGGACCGGTTCAAGCACCTTGACCACTATATCCTCTTTTTTGTGGTTTCTGAGGGATATCTCGAAGGCTGCCTCATAGGTGTCCGAGGCCAGCTTCTTCCAGTCTGTCTGCCTTGTCGCAGCCGCAACGTCAAAGGCATTTCCGAGTTTCACGCGTACCTTCTCGTCTTTTGCCGTATGGTCGATCAGGTCCTCTCCCACGAACTGGAGGCTTCCCTCGCTGTCATGTTTGTAGACCCTCACCGTGCCCTTCGGCAGCGGGATGCCGAGGTTGTTCTCTTTCCTGTTCAGTATCTCGATATAGACGCCCACCTTCTGGCTCGGGATGGCATCGCTGTAGCGGCTGTAGTAATAATAATTCTGGCCGCGGCAGAGGAGTTCTTTTATGACCGGGATGCGCTCGGCAGTGACCAGGCTGATCTGCTTCGTCTGGTTTTCCTTGATGGTGGAGGGGCGCTGGAGGGTATAGATATGGTATTCGAAAAACTCCTCTTCCCTGAACTGTGGGGCTGCAGGGACCGCTTCAGCCTTGAAGGCAGCCGCTTTGGCGCGGACCGGACGCTCCTCACGGACCCGGTTCACGTCACCGGCAACCAGCTTCAGTTTCGCATCGGTATAGGTCGCCCCGCTCTTGTTGTCGATCGTGACCCATCCCGACAGATCGGCCAGGTTGTCCCCGGCGTTCAGCGTTACGACATAGTCGGCCCTCCAGGTGATGCCGTTCGTGAGATACGACACTTCCAGTGGCTGCGGTCCTGCCACGCTGCTGCTGATCAGCCAGACCAGTGTCGGCTTTGAGATGAGATTCTCAGGAACCTCAGGGAAGATCACGCGCCCGGGGTGACCGAAGGTGATCTCGTTGTTCACCCTGAATATCGGTCCGCCGTTGTTCGACAGCAGGGTCGCGGAGACTATCTCCTCGCGCTCCGAGTACGGATTTTTCGAGAAGAGTTTCACCTCCCTGCCGACATATTTGTCGAGAAGCTTCTGGGGGTTCAGCAGGTCGTATTCATAATTCTGTTCAAGCACCTGCAGACTTCCGCTGTCATGGAGCGGGGTGATATGGACGCTTGCGGGAATGATCTGCGCGGCAACGTCCATAAAGCGCAAGTTGCCGGTGCCCTTCAAAAGACTGATCGTGCGGCGGTCCTTGACGAGTCCGAGGTTTACATTGTAGATCGTGACCGCCATGCCTGTCTGGTCGCCGAGGCCGGAGGAGACGGCAGGCGGACCTGAGGGGGTCCTGTCAGCAGCTGACGGGCAGGGAGTCGCTGCTGCCGAGAGGAGCAGCAGGGAGCAGCAGGCGGCGATAATTTTTTTCATCAGTAACCTCCGGGTGATCACGACAGGTGCCGGGGGACGAGACCCCATTGCTCTACGATATCACAAAACAGGGGCTCAGTCCAGACGGGGAAACCAGCTGACAAGCAGCAGGCTGACAAGCAGCAGGCGAACAAGCAGCAAGCTGGCAAGCGAATACGGGCGTACAAACGTGCAGAATGAGCTGTCAGTGATTCCCCTGCAGGCAACGGGGGGATAACACCTTCGCCCCGGCCGGCTTCCTGCCTGATAGCCTGCTCGCCTGCCAGCTTGTATTCGCTTGCTGCTTGTATTCGCCTGCTGCTTGTATTCGCTGGTTTTATCAAGGATTCACCTGCTGGCTTATTTAGAGGGGGGGGTGTTAGTCTTAAATATGATGTATTGGGGCGAGGACCCGGATGAAAGGCGAATATGACCTATCGTGAAAAGTGCGATGCGAAACTTGAACGGATGCAGCAGAAGGTTGACTCGGGACTTATTTCCCGCCGCTTTCCTGAGGTGGCGAGCATCGTTGTGGACATGGAGCACCACAAGAAGGGGATATGCGATACCCTCCTCCTGAGGAAACTCTATTATTCCTCGGACAGCCACGCCTATTTTCATGTCGAATGCCTGAACGGGGACTGCACTGACTGCTCCGACGGCTTTGATCTCGACAGTGTGATTGACTCGATGATACGGTGCCATTCGGCAACCAGACACGGGGCGTTGGACTGCGCCGGACATGGCCTTACCTCCAGCCGCGTCAATATATCCTATACGGTGACGATCGAGTATAACTGATGCCGGCAAAGACAAGCTGGCAGGCGAGCAGGCTCTCAGGCTGGAAGCCGGCCGGGGCTAGGGTGTCATCCTCCGGCCCTGTTTCCTTTATGACTTGAGGATCATCTGGTTTACCGGGGAGCGGCTTTCGCCTATTGAGGTTATGCGGACCGCGGCGCGGTCGCGGACCGGGCATTTGTTTTCGCAGATTCCGCAGCCTATGCAGAGATTGGGGTCCACATAGGGCCGCTTCAGCCTCCTGGTCTTTCCGTCGCGCAGCTGCACTTCGACCGTCTCGAACCATATAGCCTTCGGCGACGTGGGGCAGACCTCTTCGCAGACGATGCAGTCGATATTCATAGCCCACGGCAGGCACCTGCCCCTGTCATAGAAGGCGGTGCCGATCTTCAGGGGCTTCTTCTGCCCGGTCTTGCCCAGTTTCTTCTCGAGTGTCAGAGGCGCGATCGCGCCGGTGGGACATACGCGGCTGCAGAGCACACAGTTATACTCGCAGTAACCGATGCTGTTGATCAACAGAGGGGTCCAGAGGCCCTCAAACCCTGCTTCGAGCAGTGCGGGTTGTATCGCATTCGTCGGACATACCTTCATGCATTCACCGCACTTGAGGCAGCGCCTCAGAAAATCCCCTTCAGGCAGAGAGCCGGGAGGTCGAATCACCTCGGGCCGGGGGGTGGTCCCCGAGCCGATGGTGCTCCGCATCACGGGAAAGAGGACAGCGCCTGCAACGGCCGTTTCGATAATCCTCCTGCGACTGACATCGACCGGCTGATGCGCTGCGCTTGCGCTCCGCGGAAGGCCGAAATGGATAGCGTCTTCAGGGCAGTCCCCGATGCAGTTCATGCAGACGTGGCACTCGGTGGTCCTGAGCGCTGCATGGGGATCGCAGCCGCCGTGGCAGTGGCCGAGGCATTTCCTGCAGTCGGTGCAGCGGTCGACGTCCCGCCATATCCTGAGCAGGGGCCTGAAGGACAGCAGCCCCAGGAGCGCGCCGAGGGGGCAGACGGCCCGGCACCAGAACCGCGGCAGAATACGGTTTGCCAGGATCACCGCGAGGAATACCAGGCCGAGCAGGGTGCCGCCGTTGAAGACCGGCTGTTTGAGGTATATCCAGCCCCCGGTGACATTGACGGCAGGGAAGACCGAGACGGCAAAGGACCTGGTGATGAACGGAATCGGATCGAGAAGCCCGACCTGCAGGGAGCCGAGTGCGGCCGCGGCCAGCAGGAAGGCGAGCAGATAGTATTTGAGCCGGTAGAGGCTTCGGTAGGTATTCAAGGCTATTGTATCGATCGCCCGCAGTTTGCTGAACAGGCTTGCCGTGATCTGGTTGATGATGCCCAGAGGGCAGACCCACGAGCAGAAAAAACGGCCGAAGAAGAGTGTCCCGATGATAACCGCGAGTGAAAGGACAAGCCCCTTGTACACCGTGCCGCTGCTGAGGAACGAGGCCAGTGCCGTCAGCGGGTCGAGTTCAAGAAACAGTGGTGTCTCGTAGCCCTTCAGCCGCCTGAAGCCGGTGACCCAGAGGAGCAGCACGAAGAGGAGAAGGAAAAAGCCGGCGTAGAGTCTTCGTATGTTTCTGAGTGTCAGGAGCTTTGTCATCATAGCGAAAACTCGGCAACGTTCAGGGACTTCCAGTCGGAGATGCCGATGCCCCTGCCTTCAGCCATCCCGAGGAACGGCACATCCCCGGGTATCAGGTCGAGGAACCTCAGTCCGTAAGACTCAACTGCCACGAGGTCGACGCCTGCGATGACCGTGTCCCCGGCCGCTACGTCGGCGAGGTTACCGCCGGTAGGTCCGTTTCTCCGCAGCACCCGTGTCGCGTCCAGCAGCGTGAAGGTCGGCCTGATCGCGGAGGCGAGGTCCGCTATCGAGGTGTTGATGTCCTGGTGCAGGCGGTTTCTCTGGCCGCCGAGGGAGCCGTAGAGGTTCTTCATGCCCATGGTGCATTTGCTGAGCGAATGATGTTTGACGATTGGCAGGTTGATCAGCCTGTCGGCCTCGTGGTAAAACCGGCTGACCGGCCATACCTTCAGCGATTCGCCCCTGAGGTCTGTCGGGACAAAATCGTTCTCGAGCGTCAGCCTTATTTTGCCTCCCGACCGCCTGACTGCCTCTTCGATGCCTGAGCGGGCAAAGCAGCGATAAGGGTCATTCACCGGGACGTCCGTAACCCATACCTCTGAGGCACGAGCCTCAAGGCAGAGTCTTACGACCGCGCCCACAACCGCGGGATTCGTGTTGGCAGCCTGCTCGGGCTGTCTGTCCCATGCGACATTTGGTTTTATCAGGACCTTTTCGCCGGGGTTGATAAACCGGCTGATGCCGCCAATCCTGTCGACTGCGGCGCGGACCATTTTTTCTGCATCTTTGCCGTGAACGACCGCCAGGTGAGGGTAGACCTTTGCTTCTGCACTGCGGTAATCGCGGAAGGTAAAGAGCTTCGTGGCGCTCTTCCGGACAGGCTCTTTGCTGTAAAAGACATAACCCCATACCCCGGCCGCGGCTGCGGCGCCGCAGGTGGCAGCGGTCCTGAGCAGAAAATCCCTCCTGCTGAGCACCGGTTCTCTCTTATCATTTTTCGAAGGCATCTGTCACCTTATCCTTGCGTCAGCATACGAAATCACGCTGACAAGCAGCAAGCGAAAACAGGCTGGCAAGCTATAGGCCAGAACTGTCTGCCATTCCATAACCTGCCTGCCTATCGGGGAATCCGGAAATAGTGCTTCTTTCTGTTGTCTGTTCCGTCTTGATCACTTGGTTCCTCTGCCGCTTGCCGGCCTGCAGCTGGATAGCCTGCTGCCTGTATTCGCCTGCTAGCCTGGTTTCCTGCCAAACTGTTTCACGACTGTTTCGTCCTCTGCGCCGAAGACGCCGAAGACCGCGTCAGGGAACGGTATCAGAATCCAGTTCCCTTCGTATTTGTCCGTTATCCGGTAGAACTCCACCCCGTCCTTAACCGTTTTTTCATGTGGTATTCCGGACCGTGAGAAGTAGCCGAACAGCGCGGACCGAACCGCCGTGACCTGCTGTCCGCTGCCTGCCATAAGCGCCACGGTGATTTTTTTATCCCCTGCCGCATATTCCCGCTCGATGACATTCCGGAGAAAATCGAGCCCCCGGTAGTCCTCTTTTATAAACCGGGTTTTGATCACTTTCCCGAGGTCAGGAAGCCTCGAGAATACATCGAACGAATCCCTTCCCGCCGGCAGGGTACTGCTGAAGGCCCTGGCGAATTTGAGCAGCGGCGCCTTCGGATTGAAGGCGGAAAGCTTCACGTAATACCGTCCCCTGATGAAGTTGATGCCCGCCGAGGTGCGGAAGCCCATGGTGCCGACAGAGACCGGCTGTGCGCTGTCCCCCGCTTCGTCTGAGAGCACGCCGAAGGCCTGCAGGCTGTTGCCCATGTCGTAGACCTCTGCCTGTATCTCTGCGCCGGACGTCTTCGCATCAACAGCTGCGTACTCCGTTACCGTGAGCCCGGCAAAGCCCGCGCTGATGAAATACTCTGCATGGCCGTTTACCTGTTCATAGAGGTTGTCCTTGGTGTACCGCCTCTCCCGGCCGGCAGGCCTGAAGCCCGGCAGATTCATTGTCTCAAGGGCAGGTACAGGCTTCCCTGCCGCGGCGATGTCGTGAGGGGCAGAGGGTGCATTTTCCGCCTGCGCCTTCAGATCGGTCATGGCTGTAAAGTCGATCAGGGCAGGGTCATACTGCTGACCCCTGATATACAGTATGATCGCGATGCACGGCAGCAGGCAGAGAAGCAGGAGCCGCCTGACAAGCGAAGCAGCGTTCATCAGGCCGTAGACGAGACCCGAAAAGACATCGACTCATGGGCATCGCTGAGCAGCTCCCTGACCGGCAGACCATACGGACATTTTGCCATGCAGACCGGCTGGTCGCAGCCAGGGCAGGGGGACGCATTTGTCGCCAAAGAGGCATACGACTGCATCGCCCTTTTTTCCATGCCATAATCCCTGAAGTACATGCGGTACCTCAGGATCGTGGCTATCTCCACCCCTGCAGGACAGTAACCCTCGCACTGTCCGCAGCCCGTCCTGCAGTAATCTGCGGTGTAGAGGGCTGCATACTGGTCGAGGATCCTCTGGTCAGCGGCAGTGAACTTTTCGCCCGAGGCCCTGAGATAGAGCTCGATGTCAGAGGCTGTCTTCATCGTGATGATGAGGCCGCTGACCTCGGGGTGCTTCAGGACCCATTTGAAGGCTGCATGAGAGAACTCTCCCGCTGATTCAGGCAGACTCATCTCCCTGGCGCCGGCAAGGGTCTTCATCGCGATCACCCCGACGCCCTGCTTATGGGCCTCTTTCATGATTTCGGGCAGCTTCGGGAATCTCATGAAATTGAAGGACGGCTGGATCATATCGTAGTGGCCTGATTTCACCGCGGTCATCAACAGCTCTTCCATATTATTTGGCCCGTGGGACGAGGTCCCCAGAAAGCGTACCTTTCCCGCTTTCTTGAGAAGGCCGAAGGCCTCGAGCATCTCAGGGTCGAGGAGCCTCTTTTTTTCGGAGTCGAGGTCCTTGCTCATCTCGCCGATTGCATGGACAACGACGAAGTCGAGGTGGTCCGTCTTCATCCGGGTGAGGCTTGCCTCGACCGCGGCTATGTATTCTTTTGCCTTTGTACCGCCGGGGATGTGGCTCGGGTACGGCAGCGGGCTGCAGAATTTCGAGGTGAGAATTATCTTGTCCCGCTTCAGTTTCGGCATCGCCTCGCCGATGGTCTTCTCTGACTGGCCGTAATCAGGGGCGGTATCGAAGTAATTGATCCCGCTGTCCACAGCCCGGAGGATCATCGATGCTGACGAGAGCTTGCCGGCTCCGAAGGAGATATCGCTCATCCTCAGACCGGTCCTGCCGATGGCACGGTAGCTTTTGACCGACGGGGCTCCGGGTGTTGTCGCCGGATAGGAAGGTGAAGGGGAAACGGTCATAGCCGTTGTGGTGAGTGCGGCAGCCTTGAGAAAATCGCGACGCTTCATGATATGCCTCCTCTGTTACTAATAAGATCTAAAGTATGCTGACACATGTAAAAATCTCCCCTCACCCCTCTTTGCCAAAGAGGGGCATGATACCTCCCTTTGGCAAAGGGAGGTTAGGAGGGATTTTCCGTTTAATGTCTTCATACTTATAAACACCATGGTAATGAACGTCTGACGCCTGAATTGCCCCCTGAAGACTGCATAAGTGTAGGATACTAAATCACGGGGACTTTGTGAAGAAGAAAGAGCGAAGCAGGCGGCAGGCTGCTGGCGAACGGTTATAATAGAGTCATGAAGCTGTTAACTCTGCTTGCTGTCCTGTTCTGTCTGTGCCTGGCGCAGGGCGCTGCAGCGGATGAATTCCGGGAGGTGAGCCCGGACCGCGGTCTGACCTTTCCGGCTGATTTTTATTTCAGACCTGACTATCGCCTGCAGTGGTGGTACTTCACCGGGCACCTCTTTGATAAGGACGGCAATGAGTTCGGCTACGAGTTGACATTCTTTATTGCCGGGGTGCAAAGGCGCGCGTATAAGTCCCGTTTCGGCGTAAAGGACATATTTGTGTCGCACTTCGCTCTGACCGACGTCGCCGGGAAACAATATCATTATTCCGACAGGTCCGACTCAGGGGCCTTCGGTTTTGCGGGAGCTGACCAGAGCAGGCTGAGGGTCTGGGTCGGTGGCAACCGCATGGAAGGGACTTCCGAGCGGATTCACCTGACGGCCGCCGGGGAGGGCAGGGAGCTTGACCTGGTTCTCAGGCCGGTCAAGCCGCTCGTCCTGCACGGCGTCAAGGGTTATTCACGAAAGGCAGAGGATTCCCCGCTGAGTGCCTCATGGTATTTTTCTTACACGCATATGGCAGCGGAAGGGACAATAAAGACGGGTGGTCTGGTCAGGAGCGTATCGGGGAAGAGCTGGTTCGACCGGGAGATCTCGTCAGGCAGGATGGGGCAGGGCCAGAAGGGGTGGGACTGGTTCGCCCTGCAGCTCGACGACGGAAGGGAGATCATGCTCTATCATATGAGGAAGGCCGACGGTACGGCAGACCGCTATTCCTCGGGTACGCTGGTAGGCAGGGACGGCAGTTCACGCCATCTGACTTCGGGCGATTTCAGCATACACGTGCTCAGGCGATATACGTCTGCCCGGACAGGAGCAACGTACCCTTCACAGTGGAAGGTCATGATACCCTCCGAGGGGCTCGCTCTACTGGTCACTCCCCTTGTCCGCGAGCAGGAGTTCGTTGCGACGCATACGACCGGAAACCACTACTGGGAAGGCGCCTGCTCGGTCGTCTACTCAGGAGGTTCGGCGGATGGTTCTGCAGCCGGACGGGCCTACGCGGAGATGACGGGGTACTGATGATAGAGCTTCAGGCGGTCGAAAAACAGTACGGAGAGGCCCGCGTTCTCAGGGGGATAACCCTTGAGGTCGCCAAGGGCGAGTTCCTTGCGATAACCGGCAGCTCGGGATCGGGAAAGTCGACGCTTCTGAACCTGGTGGGCGGCATGGACAGGCCGGATGCAGGGAGGATCGTGATAGACGGGGCCGAGATCTCGTCGTATTCCGACGAACAGTTGACGCTGCACCGCAGGCAGAAGACCGGCTTTGTCTTTCAGTTCTTCAACCTTCTCCCGAACATCAGCATATTCGATAACGTCAGGATCCCCCTGCTCCTGAACAACATCAGCAGTCCCGAGAAGGCATACTGGTATCTCAGGCGCGTTGGACTCGGCGGCCGTGAGAGGAGTTATCCCTGGCAGCTCTCGGGAGGTGAACAGCAGCGGGTAGCCCTTGCCCGGGCTCTCGTCCACGAGCCCGAGATCCTCCTCGCGGACGAGCCGACAGGCAGCCTCGACAGCCGGACCGGGGCCCGCATACTCGAACTGCTGGAGGAGCTCAGCGCTGAGTCATCCCGGACGATCATACTCGTTACGCATGAAGAGTATGTGGCCCGCCATGCCGACAGGACAGTCAGGATCAGCGACGGGGTGATCGTCGCGTGACACTCCTGGAGCTGATCCGACTGATCGTACAGAAGAACATCAGGGCCGAGAAGTTCCTTTCGGTCCTGTCGATCATCGGGGTGGCGCTCGGGATAGGTCTTTTTGTGGGGGTAAAGGTCGCCTCTGACAGGGCGCTTGAATCCTTCGAGACGGACATCAGGGGGCTCAACCGCAACGCCAGCCACGAGATCCTCGACAGCTCGGGCATCGACTTTGACGAGTCGGTCTACCGCAAGGTCAGGGAGCTGAACGAAGGGAGCTACCCGGTTCTCGAGTCGAAGGGGTATCTGCCGGACGCAAGACAGACGATCGACCTCAAGGGGATTGACACGGTGCGGGCGGTGAGGTTTCTGAATCTCAGTGCCGGCATCCGTTCAGGGTTTGCCGATTATTTCAGGGAGCGGAACGGTGTTGTGGTGACAAAGGCCTTTGCCGCCGAACATTCGCTGAAAGCGGGAGACAGTCTCAGGGCTCTTGTCTACGACGGCGAATATGAGCTGAAGGTGGTTGATATCATCGATGTCCCGGCCCTGGGCGCGAACACGCTGCTGATGGATATCGGAAATTACCAGGAGTACTTCGGAAAGACCGGCTCTGTTTCGCGGATCGATCTGGACACCGACGAGTCAACGGCGGAGAGGCTGCAGGAGGTGATCCCGCGGTCCCTCACCCTCGGGAAGAAGGAACAGCTCGTGCGGGAGCAGCAGGCGTTGATCCGTTCGTTCAGATATAATCTCCAGTTCGTGAGTCTCATTTCAATACTCGTCGGGATTTTTCTGCTCTATAACACCATCTTCATCGCGACGGTAAAGAGAAGGACAGAAATCGGGATACTTAGGGGGCTCGGCATCGGGAAGGGTACGGTCGTGCTGCTCTTCGTGATACACGGGCTTATTCTCGGGCTGGTCGGGTCTGTCCTCGGCCTGCTGTTCGGACAGGCGGTGGCCTGGTTTGCGGTGGGCGCCGTCGAGAAGACCATAACCTCGATGTACGGGACGATATCGGTATCCGGCCACGCCCTGTCGACAGCCGACATGCTCCTGGCGCTCGGCCTCGGCCTTTTCGTCTCTTTCGTCGCCTCTGCGGTGCCGGCCCTGGAGGCTGCGCGGACCAGACCCAATGAGAGCTCCCGGGAGGGGACAGGAGAGACGAAACAGCGGCGGCGCAGCTCATATTACGTCTGGCCCGGCATTTCCCTGGCTGCTGCCGGTGTTGCTCTGGCCTCAATCGATTATCACCGCATGCCCTTTGAATTCCCCTTCCTTGCCTATGCCGGGATACTCTGTATCCTGCTCGGCTTTACCCTGCTTGCCCCGTCGTATCTTTCGGTGCTGCTGAGGGTCCTTCAGAGGCCCGCAGGAAGACTGTTCGGCCCGTCCGGGATTATAGCGCTGGGGGACATGCAGGGGAGTCTCTTCCGTTTTGCGGTGGCCCTGATGAGCGTCGCGGTGAGCTGCGCACTGATCATCTCTCTTTTTACGCTTATCTATTCTTTCCGCAGCTCGCTGACCGACTGGATCGGGAAGAATATCTCGGCCGATGTCTACATCAAACCTGCTGCCTGCAGGGCCAACTTCTGTTATTTCCCTCTCTCTGAAGAGCTTGTCCGGACTGCGGCGACCTTCCCCGGGGTCGCCTTTGCAGACCGATTCCGGACCCTGCAGGTCGATTTCAGGGGACGCAGGATCGTCGCAGGTTTTGGCGAGAGGGATGTGCTGCTCAACCCGGAGCAGGGGGGAGGCAGGGCGGCTGATACGGGCAGGCAGGAAAGACAGATTGGGGTCTCCGCCTACCTCGGCACAAAATACGGGCTTCAGACAGGAGATACGGTCGAACTCGCGACGCCGGCCGGCCGGGTGCCGTTTGTCGTCAGCAATATCTTCAGCAGCTATTCGACCGCCTCGGGGTTTGTGTATCTCGACCGGAAGTGGCTGAAGGAATACTGGGGGCTCGATGACGCCACGCAGCTGGCCCTCTATCTTGAAAGAGGGACCGATATCAATGCGTTCATCAGGAGACTCGGCGACACGGTCCAGTCCCGCTATGCGGTCGAGATCATGAACAACAGGGAATTGAGGGAACGCGTCCTTGCCATATTCGACAGAACCTTTGCGATCACCTATGCGGTCGAGCTGATCTCCATCATCGTCTCGCTGATGGGGGTGGTCAATATCCTGCTGGCCCTTGTCCTTGAGAGAAAACGTGAGTTCAGCATCCTCAGATACCTCGGAGCCGACTGGCGCCTGCTCCGCAGTATGCTGGTCCTGTCGGCAGGCATTGTCGGGACTGCGGGGATAGCCCTGGGTGCGGTCATCGGACCGGCCATGAGCATCATATTCATCGAAGTGGTCAACAAGATCTCGTTTGGCTGGGAGATCCATTTCCGCATGCCGTTCTTCTCCCTTGCAGCGCTCTGTCTTGGGCTCCTCCTGACGACCCTGGCCGCCGGTCTGATACCCATGCAGGTGGCAAGGAAGATAGACCCGAAGCGATATATCAGCTTCGAGTAGCGAACGCTACCGGGGGAAGGTGAGGGGGCCGCTGAGTGTCCGCAGGAACGCCTCTAACTGTATCAGTTCTGCCCGGGTAAGTCCCTGGTGCCCGAGCTCCCTGCCCGGGTTTTTCTGGTAAAAGAGGAGGACGTCAAAAAGGGTCTTCAGTTGGCCGGCGTGCATATAGGGGGGCCTGTCGGCAACATTGCGGAGGGTCGGGGTCTTGAATGCCCCGAGGTAGAGAGACTTGTTCCGGTCGAGGAATCTGAGCTCCGTACAGTCCTCCGGCTTTGCATCACTGTATCTGCCGAGACAGTTGAACTCATCACCCGCAACCAGGTCAATGCCTTCGGCCCGTCCCCGGTCTTTTGACCTGTTGAGGGGAGCCAGTCCGATATTGTGAAAACTGGTATTCGTCAAAAGGGGTCCCATGTGGCAGTTTGTACATTTTGCCTTGCCGATAAACAGCCTGAGACCCTGCGCTGCCTGAGAACTCAATATTTTTCCGGCGGCTTCAGGATCGTTACGGACGACAGCCTCGACATACCGGTCGAAGGGTGCCGGCCCGGGCAGAATCTGCCTCACAAACGCGGCAAGGGCTTTCCCCAGGTTCGCGTATATCCTGTTGACAGAGTCCCTGTCCTCCGGCGTCATGGCATTCCATAGTCTGAGCGCAGCAGGGTTCCCCGTGCCAGGGCTGGCCTTTGGAGGGCAGTTTTTGTGCGTGAGCTTCGGCAGCGCCCCGAAGAGCTCTTCATAGTGCTTCCGGTAGCTGTTCGTGATGAGATGGGCACACATCGAGCGGGTAGCGCCGTGCTCTGCCCTGTTCTCAATCGGGCCGATGGCCTGCGACCAGAGGCTGTCTTTTCTGCCGTCCCAGAAAAACGACGAGTGATAGGCTGCCCCGATAAGCGGCATCGTCCTTCTCCTTGCCGTGCCGATGCCCTTTGCCAGAGGCAATCTGTCGGTGAAGCTCTCCGAGGGGATATGACAGGTGGCGCACGATACCTTTCCGTTGGCACTGAGCCTCTGGTCGTAAAACAGGGACTTGCCGAGTGCAATGGCCCTTGGGTCATCAGCATACGCGTTCGAGGGGTCCTTTGGCAGCGGCGGGAGCGACGACAGAGAAAGGGAGCGGAGCGTCCTGATTTCTTCCATGCTCCACCGGTGTATTTCTGAGACGGGTACTGCTGCGGCGCTGCCTGCCATCAGAAGCAAAGACAGTGCAGCGGCAATCAGTAAACAGCGGGGCAGTGGCCGCCCGTTACGGTTTGGAGGTGTCACTCCCGGCACAGACGTATACCCCCCGGCTACCTGAGCTGAAGATTGAAGGTTACGCGGTCACTCCCGCCTGCTGCCCTGATGGTGAAGGTCATGGTCCACCAGCCGTTCATGCTGAATTTTATACCTTCGACAAGGTAGGTGCCGTCGCCCAAATTTTTTGTTATCTTGGGCTGGGTCGGCAGGCCGTGGCCGTGTTCGGGCATGTCACCACTCACCACTATCTCTGCATCATTGACAGGCCGGCCATCGGCAGACACAACCTTGAGCTTCCAGGCGATAAGCCGGTTTGCCGTTACTTCCGGGACGTCGCTTGAATAGGAAGCGATGTACAGCCCGTTCTGTGATTTCATGGTCGTGGCATAGTCTGTCACAGATACCGGCCTTGCTATGGCAGCCTCTTGTTGAGCAGCAGCTGCCGGGGGAACCATCGGGACCAATGACATGCAGACGGCAGACAGGAAGGCGGGAAGTACTGTTCGTACACGACGGGCCATGTGAACCTCCGTGAATCGGATATATATTAATTCTCTAGTATACCGGATTCCGGGGGCTGACGGCACGGGCTTTCTGTGATATCATACAAAAATGGGAAGAAAACAGGCATGAGATCGTTCAAAGAGATGCTGGCAAGTTATGAGTTCACCGCGGAGGATGAGAAGCTCCTCCTTGAGATGCGGCCGCTGATGGAGGATCGGATTGACGAGGTGATGAACGCCCTCAACGACTGGATGACCGGGAGCCCCGAGACCGCAGATTTCTTTACCGACGAATCCCGCAAGAAGCATATATTCGAGGCCCAGCGCAACTGGTTCCTCGGCCTCTTCTCCGGGAAGTACGACCAGCGCTACTATGACCAGCTGATAAAGATCGGCACGGTCCATGTACGCAATGCGGTCAGGGCCCACTACATGAACCGCGCGGTCAACATTGTCCGCGCCTCCTGCATCGGCATCCTGAGCGCCTGTGACGGGTACGAGGGTGCGGCGGCCCGGAGGATCATCTCGTTCGAGAAGATCCTTGACATCAGCCTTGATGTCATCACCTCGTCCTATATCGAGGAGGAGATTCGCACGTATTCCCCTGTCTATAAGGTGCAAAGCGCACTCATTAATTTTTCTGAGCGTTTTTCGCAGGCCACCAACCTCGTCCTCGTGCTTGCACTCATCGGCCTGACGATCAGTGTGATCGGTCTCTTCGCTTCAGATGTGATCAGGATGTTCTCCGGTGATCTTGAAGACGGGATTATAGGGGCCCTCGGTTCGCTGCTGATACTCTGGCTCATGATCGAACTGATGAGCACCGAAATTGCCCATCTCAAGGGAGGGAAGTTTCATATCAGCGTCTTCGTGGGTGTGGCGATGGTGACGATGATCCGGGAGACGATGATCGCAACGCTCAAGCATGAGAACGCGACCACGATTTACCCGTTGATTGCAGCGACGATGACCCTCGGCGTGGTTTACTGGCTGATAGCGAGGACCGAGGGAAAGAACAGATAAGCCTTCCGGTGCCGTCGTGCCGCCTGCCGGAAGGAGAGGCACCTGCTGAGAACAGCACCGGGATACATTATTCCCGGGTGTCGCCGGCTGCGCCCCAGGCCGTCTTCTTCAGGTCTTCGGCCGTATCGACGTCGGAGAGTCTCACGACCGTTTTCCAGGTCAGGCCCGAGTCCCGTATGGCATCGAGCGTTTCCCCGAAGACCTTTCTGCTGCCCCATGTCTTCCCCCTGAAGAGGGCTGCGTAAACCGTCTTCATGCCGATCAGGTAGTACCCGCCGTCGTCTGCAGGGCCGAGGACGATGTCACACTGCTCCAGCTCAAGAAAGGCCTGACTGACAATCCGGCTGTTCAGCTGCGGGATGTCAGAGCCGGTGATGACCGCCCTGGCAGCGCCCATGGCAAGGAGGTCTTCGAGCGCATGTTTCATGACCGCGCCAAGATCGCCGCCTCTCTGGGGAACCAGCCTCTCGCGCGGAAACCATTGTCCGAAGGCATCCCTGCGGTCTTCCGGGGAATAGAAGAGCACGCGCTCATACCCGCCCCCCTGCGGTGCGGTATTCTGCATGATGGTCTCTGCGATGCCGCGATAGAAAAGGGCTGCCTCTTCCCGGCCGATGCCGCGGGCAAGACGCGTTTTTACCTTCCCCGGCTCAGGAAAGCGGCAGAGGATTCCATACAGATTTCTCCCGGTCACGAATATTCCGTATCCGTCATCATCCGGGCTTCCGGACAAGTGCCGGGATAAGGCTTCTGCAGGAGATCGGGGGCTGTCCGGACGTCTGTTCCGCGCATAGGTGTACTATAATATAAAGAGGGGTCAGATGCGAAGACCCCGGCTGTTGCGCCGTACGGCAGGATGAGGTATAGTGCAGGTATAAGGCGTTGCACGGTGCTGCGGCAAGAGGAGTAGGGATACTATGGCAAAGATATTGATCGTTGATGATGAGGCGCATGTCAGGGAGTTTCTGAAGACGACGCTGAATTATACACATCCGACGTGTGAAATATTTACGGCAACGGACGGGGTGGACGCGCTTGCCAGGGTTGCGGGCATGGACCTGGTCATGACGGACTGCATCATGCCGCGCATGGATGGGATCCAGTTATGCAGGCAGATCAGAAGATTGGACCGGCGCATCAAGGTTGTTCTCGTTACCGGCAGCGTCCCGTATGCCGAGGTCCCGTATGATCTGTTTGATGACATTGTATTCAAGCCCTTTACGGTCGGGGATATCGTGAGGACCATAAACAATTTGATCGGCACCTGACACCGGTGCAGCTGACGCCGGCCATGAGACTCTCCCCGGTCAGGTCCGGTTTGTTGATGCAACGCACTCTATTCCCGAAAAATTGACAAAGTTCTGCCATATTTGATATAAAAAGAAGCTGTGATGTAGAACAGCAGGTAGCACAGCGTTCTATTCCCGGGTAGCTCAGCTGGCAGAGCAGGTGACTGTTAATCACCCTGTCGCAGGTTCGAATCCTGCCTCGGGAGCCATATAAAAAAAGGATTCAGGTTGATTGCCGCCTGAATCCTTTTTTATTCTTCTTATCCCCCGCTGTCTTCGCCAAAGGGAGGATACGTCCCCGACGCAATGCAGTTCCAGGATCTTTGTCTCAGGCCGCCGGCATAGTCCCGGTTAGGTATGCAAAACCAATTGGGGTATAATAGCAGGAGATGAGACGACTGATGAACAGGATCTTTCTCCTTGCAGCGCTGCTCTTCCTGAGCTGTCCGGACGGCTATGCTGCGGACTCGCCACCGAAGGTCGTCGTCATGGAGATCAGGGGGGCGATCGGGCCTGCCGCTGCAGAGTTTCTGAAGACGGGGATCACGAAGGCAGGCGCTTCGGGCGCTGAGCTCCTGGTGGTCGGGCTCGATACGCCGGGAGGCCTCGATACCTCGATGCGGAGCATGGTGAGGGATATCATGGGGAGCGAGGTCCCGGTGGCTGTCTTTGTCTCACCGGCCGGCGCCCGTGCTGCGTCCGCAGGGGTCTTCGTTGCGATGGCGGCCCATATCGCCGCCATGTCGCCGGGTACAAATATCGGGGCGGCACATCCCGTTGCCGTCGGCGGGAAGATGGACAAGACCGTCTCGGAAAAGGCGGAGAATGACGCAGCGGCATATCTGCAGTCGATTGCTGAGGAGCGGGGGAGAAATGCAAAATGGGCGGCGGAGGCTGTCAGAAAAAGCGTTTCGATTACCGAGACGGAGGCACTCAGCGGTAAGGTGATAGACCTGATAAGCCGTGACCTGAGATCTCTGCTTGCGGACATAGACGGACGGACCGTCAGGACTGCCGTCGGAGAGAAGAGACTGAGAACGGCAGGTGCTGAAGTGGTGAGGGTGGAAGGGGGCCTCCGGTTGAAGATCCTGGCCTTTATCACCGATCCGAATGTGGCCTATATGCTGATGCTCCTCGGGTTTTACGGCCTGTTTTTTGAACTCAGCAATCCCGGAGCGATCTTCCCGGGCGTTGTCGGGGGGATCAGTCTCATCCTTGCCTTTTACGCCTTTCAGACCCTGCCGGTGAACTATGCCGGCTTCATGCTGATCCTCCTGGCCGTCGGTCTCTTCATCCTTGAGGTGAAGGTCATATCCCACGGACTGCTGGCGATCGGCGGCATTGTGGCGATGACGATCGGCTCCCTCATGCTCTTCGAGACTCCCGGGTCGGTCATCAGGCTGTCGCTCTGGGTGGTGCTGCCCTCCGTTGCCGCGACGGCGCTTTTCTTTATCGTGGTGGTGAGACTGGTGATCAGGGCTGCGAGGCGGCAGCCGACGACCGGGGCGGAAGGCCTCATCGGCGTTGAAGGCGCTGCGCATACCGATATTAACAGAGACGAGGGTATGGTATCATTACATGGTGAATTGTGGTCGGCGTATGCCGACGAACCCATCCGCCGCGGGGAGAGGGTCGTGGTCGGGAGTGTAACCGGGCTGCGGCTGAAGGTCCGGAGGCTTACTGAAGGGAATACATAACAGCTTGGAGGTTATTATGCCGGGAATACCACCTGTAGGGCTTGGTCTCTTGATCGTTATTTTCTTTGTCTTTTATTTCTTCTGGAGTGCCATCAAGATATTAAAGGAATATGAAAGAGGTGTTGTCTTCCGGCTCGGCAGGATCATTCCGATAAAGGGGCCGGGCATCGTCATTATCCTTCCCCTGGGCATAGACAAGCTCGTCAGGGTAGGCCTCAGGACCGTGACGATGGATGTGCCTCCCCAGGACATCATCACCAGGGACAATATAACGGTCAAGGTCAACGCGGTCGTTTACTTCAGGGTAATAGATCCTATCAAGGCCATAACCGAGGTGGAGGATTTCTATTATGCTACCTCCCAGATCGCGCAGACGACCCTGCGGAGCACCCTTGGCCAGAGCCAGCTGGATGACCTTCTGTCGAAGCGCGATGAAGTAAACGCGGCCCTCCAGAAGGTGATCGATTTTCAGACCGAGCCCTGGGGCATCAAGGTGACATCGGTCGAGGTCAAGAACGTCGACCTGCCTGCGGAGATGATGCGGGCGATCGCGCGCCAGGCCGAGGCAGAGAGGGAAAGAAGGGCGAAGGTGATCCACGCGGAAGGAGAATTCCAGGCCTCGCAGAAGCTTGCCGACGCCGCGAAGATCATCTCGACGGAAAGCGGTGCGCTGCAGCTGCGTTTTCTTCAGACCCTCACGGAGATCGCGACCGAGAAGAACTCGACGATCATCTTCCCGGTGCCGATCGACCTGCTGAAGCCGTTTCTCGAGAAATCAGCCGAAAAGAGTGAAAAATAGTCACGCCGACGTTTAAGAAGAAGGGCAGCCTAGTATGGATCAAGCTGGCTGTCCTGGTCCTGTTCCTTGCGTTTGTTTTTCTCCTCTACAGGACCGGTGCGTTCCATTTTTTCATGGACAGGGAGCGGATACTTTCTTTTCTTGATTCGCTCGGTCCGCTGTCATTCCTGGGTTTTATCGTCCTGCAGGTCCTCCAGGTAGTTGCGGCTCCCATACCGGGTGAGGTTACCGGCTTCCTCGGCGGTTTTCTGTACGGGCCGGCCCTCGGCATCCTGCTGTCCACCATCGGCCTGACAATCGGTTCCTTCATAGCCTTCTGGCTGTCGAAGGTCTTCGGCCGGCCTTTTGTCGAGAAGTTCGTCAGCCAGAAGACGATGGCGAAGTACGACTACCTGCTCCACCATAAAGGCGCCTTTCTCGTTTTCCTCCTCTTCCTGATACCCGGGACACCGAAGGACCTGCTCTGCTATATCCTCGGCCTCGGACATCTCACGACGAAGGAGTTTCTGCTGATCAGCACCATCGGAAGATTTGCGGGCACCGGGCTGTTGACGCTCGGAGGGAATTTTATCCGGCATCAGCAGTATTACCGGTTCTCGGTGCTGCTGGCCGTCGCTATCGTCATTATTTTTTTCTCGCTTGTCTACAAGGAAAAGCTGGAGAGACTTTTCAGGGCCTGGCATGTGACATCCAGAAGAAACACGAACAAGGCTGCGCGGGACAGGAAGGCCTCGGGCAGGGATCGTTAGGCAGGGAGCGGGGCTACCAGCGAACCAGCGCCGATGCCCAGGTGAGGCCGCCGCCGAAGGCCTCAAGGAGGATATACTCCCCCTCATTGACCCTGCCGGACGAGACCGCTTCGTCCAGGGCTATCGGCACCGATGCCGCAGAGGTGTTTCCATATTTCTGGATGTTCAGAAATACCTTGTCCATCGACAGTCCCAGTCTCTTGGCGGTAGCCTGTATGATTCTCAGGTTCGCCTGGTGCGGTATCAGCAGGGAGAGCTGAGCGGGATCCAGCCTGTTTTCCTCGAGGGTGGCGGCCGCGAGTTCTTCGAGCGTCCTGACTGCGACCTTGAAAGTCTCGTTGCCCTTCATCTTGATGGTATGCAGCCTCTTCAGGATGGTTTCCCTGGAGCAGGCCGCGTGAGAGCCCCCGCCCGGGAGCATGATCAGGTCAGAAAGGTTACCGTCCGAATAGATATGCGTTGACCAGATTCCGTGTTTTTCCCTGGTCGGTTCCAGAATCACCGCCCCGGCCCCGTCACCAAAGAGGATGCAGGTGGACCGGTCCTGCCAGTCGGTGAACTTCGAGAGGACTTCCGCACCGACCACAAGGACCCTCTGGTGCATGCCCGATTTTATCAGGCCGCTGGCCACGTGGAGGCTGTAAATAAAACCGGAACAGGCCGCGCCAAGGTCAAAGGCCGCGGCATTCTTTGCGCCGAGCTTTGCCTGGAGCAGGCAGGCGGTCGACGGAAACGGCATATCGCCGGTGACCGTTGCAACAATGATCAGGTCGATGTCCTTCGGCTTGAGCTGGGCCTTTTTCAGAGCGGCCATGGAGGCTTCATACGCCAGGTCAGAGGCTGCCTGACAGTCGTTGACGATCCTGCGTTCTTTTATGCCTGTCCGGTCAGTGATCCAGTCGTCCGTCGTATCGACGATATTTTCAAGGTCCTGGTTGGTGACGACATTCTCCGGGACGAAGGACCCCGTTGCAATAATCCTGGCCCTGAGCATTATCTACTGGACCACCGGAGCTGCCGGAGAGACGGTTGGCGTGGCCTCAATGGCCTGCGCAATAGCCTCGTAGACTCGCTTGCGGGAATAGTCTTCGGCGACTCTCAGGGCGTTTTTAATCGCCTTGGAGGTCGACCTGCCATGGCTGATGATCGAGGCGCCGTTGATGCCCAGGAGCGGTGCCCCGCCGTATTCGTCGTAATCCGTCCGTTTTTTGAAGTTTCTGAAGGCAGGCTTCAGCATGAGGTATCCCAGTCTTCCGGCCGACCCTGAGGTTATCTCCTGTTTCAGCATCTTGAGAATCGCCTCGGCAAGGCCCTCGCTCACCTTCAGGGCGATATTGCCGATGAAGCCGTCGCACAGGATAACGTCCGCCTTGCCGGTGAACAGGTCTTTTCCTTCGACGTTACCGATAAAATTCAGGGAGGTGTTCTTCAGGAGTTTGAAGGCCTCCTTGGTCAGTTCGTTCCCTTTGGTGTCTTCTTCGCCGATGCTGAGCAGCGCCACTTTCGGTTTGCTCCGGCCGAGGACAAGTTGGCAGTAGGTGTTGCCCATAAGGCCGAACTGGAGCAGGTTCTCGGGCTTGCAGTCGACGTTGGCACCGACATCGAGGAGGATAAACGGGTCTTTCAGCGTCGGCATCAGGGTGGCGATTGCAGGCCGGTCCACGCCCTTTGACGTCCCGAGCAGCAGCAGGGATGTCGCCATGACGACGCCGGAGTGCCCGGCGCTGACAAAGGCGTCAGCCGCCCCGGCCTTGACCAGATCGATGCCGACCCTGATCGACGAGTCTTTCTTTTTTCTGATTGCCGACGAAGGGGCGTCATGCATCTCGATGACCTGCGACGCGTGACGTATCGTAAGACGGTCAGGATCGAACCGCTTTCCCCGCAGTTCCTGGCGGATCAGCGGTTCATTCCCGACGAGTATGACGTTTATGTCGTTCTGCTCATTGACGGTATCGAGTGCTCCTTCGATATTGATGGTCGGAGCATAATCACCCCCCATAGCGTCAAGAGCGATGAGCATTGTCTATTTTTCGACGATCTCGAGTACTTTGTTCCCGTTGTACGTGCCGCAGCTCGGGCATGCCCGGTGAGGCTGTTTCATTTCTTTGCATTCCGGGCAGACGCCGAGGTTCGGGGATTCGCCTTTCCAGTTGGCCCTCCTCTTGTCTCTGCGTGCCTTTGAATGTCTGCTTGTTGGATTTGCCAATGTCTACTCCTTTCTCTTCTCAAAATATTTCTTAAGGACTTCAAGCCTTGGGTCAACCGTTTCGTTATTGCAGGTGCAGTTCTCCTTGTTGAGGTCTGTACCGCAGTGCGGGCAGATCCCCTTGCAGGACTCGCTGCAGAGTGGTTTCATCTGGGAATCCAGCACGATCTGCTCACTGAGCAGTTCCCTCAGATCCAGCTCGCCGTCGCGGTAAAAACCCATATCCATCTCATCCGTGCTGAGCGCGTGCCGGGCGATCTGGCCTTCCCCTGAAACTTCTTCAGCGGGGTGGTAGACCACGTTCACCGGGATGTCCAGCGTGCGTGTGAACGGCTGAAGGCATCTGCTGCACTCAAGGGCGACTTCGGTACGGAGGTCTCCGTTGATCATCACCTCGGTCCCGGTCTTCATCAGCTCAAGATGCGACACGACCGGAGCGACCACTGACCCGTCATCAGGGGTCAGCCGTTCTTCAAGGTCAACAATGAGCCCTTCTTCCGGGATATCTGCAATCAGAATCTTCATAATACGCCTGCACAATAACCATAGAATTATAAAGAAATTTTCGAGAATAAGTCAAGAAACATACCGTTCGGCACCGGCGAGCGGCATTCTGTTCTTTTAGAGATTGAACTTTCATGTCCGGTTATTATTTAATATCTGCATGACAGAACTTACCCCGTTGATGAAACAGTATTTCAGCATCAAGGAACAGCATCAGGACGCCATTGTGCTCTTCCGGCTCGGAGATTTCTATGAGATGTTCGGCGCTGACGCGGAAATGGCCTCCCGCATTCTGCAGATTGCGCTGACGACCCGCGAAAAGACGAGCGACAACCCGATCCCGATGTGCGGCGTGCCCTTTTTTGCGGCCGAGTCGTACATAACGAAGCTGATACGGGCCGGCCATAAAGTCGCTCTCTGCGAGCAGATGGAAGACCCGAAGGAGGCGAAGGGCATTGTTGCCCGGGAGGTGGTCCGGGTGGTCACCCCGGGGACGCATGTCCCTGAAAATCCGAAGGAAAACAATTTTATCGTGAGCATATTCCCCTCCGGCAGCGTGCACGGGGTGGCTGCGGCCGACATATCGACCGGCGAGTTCGTTGTTTTCGAAACAGAAAAGAACATCGAGGACGAGGTGAGCAGGTTTGAGCCCCGGGAGGTCCTTCTGCCGGAGAGCGTCAGGGAGAATATCCACTACCGGGAGGTCTTTCCCGGTTATTTCATTTCGGGGATCGACGATGCGCATTACGATTCCATGGACGCCTATCGTGCCCTGCTGCGCCATTTCAGGGTCTCGTCTCTCGAGGGTTACGGCTGCGAGGGAATGCCGGCAGCCATAGCCGCGGCAGGGGCCCTTATCCTCTATGTCGAGGAGACGCAGAAGTCGGCGGCCGCCTTCCGGAAGATCACGGCGGTGCAGCAGACGATGCATATGTTCATGGACGCCTCGACACAGCGCAACCTGGAGCTGACCCATAACCTCAGGGACGGCTCGCGGGAGGGCACGCTCCTGTGGGTCCTCGATGAGACGCTGACACCGATGGGGGGACGGGTCATACGGTCTGCAATCCTGCGGCCGCTGACCGACGTTGCCGCGATACGGAGCCGGCTCGACTCTGTCGAGCACCTGGTGGGCGACTTCGAACTTCTGGAGGACCTCCGGACGGCGCTGAGGAAGATCCAGGACATGGAGCGGCTGGCGACGAGGGTGACCGCAGGTACGGCAAACGCGCGGGACCTCATCGCGCTCCGCCAATCGCTCGAAACCCTGCCGAAGATGCGGAAATCTCTGGCTGCGGCCAGGGAAACGGGCATCCGGACGGCTGCCGGCATGATCGACGATTTCAGCGCGATCCAGCAGCTTATCGAAAAAGGCATCGCGGAAAGCCCGCCGGCGACGGTCCGTGAAGGGGGGATCATCAGGAAAGGCTTCAATGCCGACGTCGATGCGATCCGCGACATCTCCACCCGCGGCAAGGACCTTATCGCTGACATTGAGTCGCGCGAGAAAAAGCGGACCGGCATCTCCTCGCTCAAGATCGGCTACAACAAGATCATCGGCTACTTTATCGAGGTGACGAAGGCGAACCTCGAACTCGTGCCTGACGACTTTATCAGGAAGCAGACACTCGTCAGCAGCGAGCGCTTTGTGACCCCTGAGCTGAAGGAATACGAGAGCAGGGTCCTTGGCTCGGAGGAGCGGCTGAAAGGCCTCGAATACGAGGTCTTCCAGGAGATCCTCCGGACTGTGGCCCGGGATGCGTCCAGACTCCTTGCCGCCTCTGAGGCCATTGCAGCCATCGACCTGCTCGTGTCGCTTGCGGTCACGGCAAAGCGCTATAACTATGTCAAGCCGGTGATCCTGGAGGACGACGTGCTCCGGATAGAGGACGGCAGGCATCCGGTGCTTGAGCGCGTCCTTGCCGGGGAACGGTTCATACCGAACAGTACGGCCCTGGACACGAAGGAGGATATCCTCCACATCCTGACAGGCCCGAACATGGCAGGGAAGTCCACGTATATGCGGCAGGTGGCGCTGATTACCCTGATGGCCCAGATGGGCGGGTTCGTCCCCGCGTCGGCAGCAACGATCGGGGTTGCGGACAGGATTTTTACCCGTATCGGCGCCTCGGATTTCCTCGCGAAGGGGCAGAGCACGTTCATGGTCGAGATGATCGAGGCGGCCAACATCATCAATAACGCCACCTCCAGAAGTCTTATCATCCTGGACGAGGTCGGCAGGGGCACCAGTACCTTCGACGGGATCAGCATCGCCTGGGCAATCGCAGAGCATATCCTCCGGCAGATAAAGGCCAGGACGCTCTTTGCCACCCACTATAATGAATTGACTGAACTGACGCTGACGGCAGAAGGTGCGAAGAATTTCAATGTCTCGGTGCGGGAATGGGGCGATGAAATCATCTTTCTGCGCAAGATCGAGGAGGGGCCGGCCGACAAGAGCTATGGCATCCAGGTCGCCCGTCTTGCCGGGCTGCCGGACAGCATCCTTGCCCGTGCCAAGGAGGTCCTCAGCAACCTTGAGAAGGAAGAGCTGAACGAGAGCGGCAAGCCGCGATTTGCCGTGTCAAAGGCGAAGGCGAAAAAGCAGAAGGCCCAGCTGGACCTCTTTGCCACGGCCCGCGATTCGGTTGCGGATGAGCTCGCTGAGATCGATGCCGGAAAGCTCACCCCTGACGAGGCGCTGCAGCTGCTCGTCGCGCTCCAGCGCAAGGTAAAATAGTGATTCCGCCGGGAGCTGTTTAGTGCTATAGTTATAAAACACTGGCGCATCAGGCCGGGTCCTGCAGGGCGTGAGCAGCCGGGCAGATAGCAGAGAACATTCGCAATTTCAAAGGAGGAAGCATGAACCCTGATGATCTCAAGTACCACAAAGAACATACCTGGGTCCGCATTTCGGGCAAAAAAGGGACGATAGGCATTACGGATTATGCGCAGGAGGCACTGGGCGATATCGTCTATATTGACCTCCCTGAAGTCGATACGACCGTGGAGGCCAACAGCGAGATATCGGAAATCGAATCGACCAAGGCGACGTCCGCCGTCATCTCCCCGGTGGCCGGGGTTATCGTCAAGGTCAATGACGACCTGGCGGAATCTCCCGAGGTGATCAATGAGGACCCGTACGGCAAGGGCTGGGTCGCGGTGATCGAGCTGGAGAACCCGTCAGAGGCAGAAGACCTCATGGATTCGTCCGAGTATGAAAAGTATGTCGAGGAGGAAGCCAAGTAGTGGAGATTGCGGTCCTCGGCGCCGGGCCGGGAGGCTATGGCGCGGCACTCAAGGCTGCGCAGCTGGGGGCCCGCGTGACGCTGATCGAAGACCATGAGGTCGGCGGTACCTGCCTCAACTGGGGCTGCATTCCTACCAAGACCCTGATCGCGTCTGCCGATCTCCTGGCCAGGACCAGGGAGCTGGAGGCGTTCGGTCTCGACCTGCACGGCAGCATCATGCCGAACATGGCGAGGATCGTCGAGAGGAAAGACCGGGTGGTCAGCACGCAGGTGAAGGGCATCCGCGCCCTCCTGAAGAGCAGCGGTGTCATGCTCAGGGCAGGACGCGGGGTGCTGACGTCGCCGCGCGACATCAGCGTGACGGCCGGAGACGGGACCTCTTTTTCCGTATCCGCCGATAAGGTTATCATCGCGACCGGGTCCCGGCCGGCGCGGGTTGCCTCCTTTCCGTTTGACGGCAGAAATATTATCTCGTCCACAGAGGCCCTGTCTCTCGGTGAAATTCCGAAAAGCCTCCTGATTATCGGTGCCGGTGTTATCGGCTGCGAGTTTGCCTGCATCTTCCGGCAGCTCGGCTCGGAGGTGACGCTGGTCGAGATGGCCGACAGGGCCGTGGCGGCCGAGGACGCCGAGATCTCGGCGCTGCTGGCGCGGGAACTCAAGAAGAAGAAGATCGTGCTGTTGACCGGGGCCGGGGTTGACAGGGTAGACGTCAGGGAAGAGGGTGTTCATGCCGTCCTCACCGACGGACGGACGCTGGCTGCTGAAAAAGTGCTGGTTTCCGTAGGCAGGGAGTTTAACAGCGACAATATCGGGGCAGAGGTTGTTGGCCTGGCACGGGGACCCCGCGGGGAGATTGTTGTCGACGCGAAGATGGAGACGAATGTCCCGGGTGTCTATGCCGTGGGCGACGTGACCGGGGGCATCCTCCTTGCGCATGTGGCCACGCGGCAGGGGCTTGTGGCTGCGAAGAACTGTATGGGTGCGGGGCTGGCGATGGATTACCGTGTCGTCCCCGCAGCGATATTCACCTCGCCGGAAATAGCCTCTGTCGGTCTGAGGCAGCACCAGGCCGAAGCGGCCGGCACGAAGATCCGGGTCGGCCGGTTTCAGTTCCGGGGGCTGGGCAAGGCGCACGCGATCGGCGAGATAGCCGGATTCATCAAGATCATCGCCGAGGAGCAGTCGGACAGGATCCTCGGGGCGCATATCATGGGGCCTCATGCCTCTGACCTCATCCACGAGGTTGCGGTTGCGATGCAGAACGGGCTGACCGCCCGCGACATTGCGCAGACGATCCACGCGCATCCCACGCTCGCGGAGGGGCTGCTGGAGGCGGCTGAAGATGTCCATGGCGAGGCGCTGCACGTGCCACAGGGCGCACCGAAAAAATAGATGGCTGCACAGGACCGGATGATCCAGAGAGAGCTGCCCGAGGACTGGGTATCGAATTCGAAGAACGCCAACAGCCTGATGTTCTGCGAGCTCGATCTGCTGCTGCGCGCGCTCGACCGCTTTTTCACGATCGACAACCTGACTGCCTCGAACGACGAACTCACCACCCGCAATTTCTACGACGAACTGACAACGGCACGTGATGCGATCCTCCGGGTCCTCGGCATACTCGAAGTCGTGATACCGGAGAGCAAAAAGAACGCATACTGGTTCCAGAAGTTTGCCGAGACAAAGTACCTCAACGCCCGGGACAGGGACTCGTTCCGGGAAAACCTGTATAAACAGGACACTCCCGAAAAAGGGCTTTACCTGCTCTATGATTCCTTTATCAACCTCAAGGGGGTCCTCG
This sequence comes from uncultured Thermodesulfovibrio sp., assembly GCA_964499365.1. Taxonomy (GTDB): domain Bacteria; phylum Nitrospirota; class Thermodesulfovibrionia; order Thermodesulfovibrionales; family UBA6898; genus PALSA-1316. The sequence goes on along the minus strand of CAZCKU010000013.1, from coordinate 83,060 downwards.
CCGACATCCTCCGGTCAGGGACGATATCCTATATGGGCTTTACGAATATCGGGCATATGATCGACAAGGAGATCAGGGAAAACCGGTATTTCAATCCGTTTGCGAAGGACATCAACCCGGAGTTCGACGTGATCAGCAACGCGGAGATTTCCGAGATCGTCAAGGGGCTGGGTACCCGGGATTACCGGAAACATATCTCGATCATCTTTCTCTACCTTTTCAGGTTTCTGCGGTATCTGGGGTTTATCGATGTCGCCGCCCAGCGCACGATTTCATTGCATACGTCGCTGATCATCCTGATCCTTCTGAGGTCCGAGATCACTACCTTTCATGCCTATGTCGAGAAGGCGATCAGGAAGATTACCGAGAAGGACCTTGCCGATCTGCTGAACGCCCTGTCCTATCAGTTTTCTATGGAGAGCCGGCGGGTCTTCCATCAGGAGCTGCGGGATATCCACCGCAAGAAGGCGACGCCGCATTTCAGGGGCAAGATCGAGAACAGCCACGGCATCCTGAAGAATCTGACCGAACAGAGCATTGTACAGCTCGCCGGCTATTTCAAGCCGGGAACGCGCGGTGAGGAGCTTTTTGTGAGCTACCTGACCAAGGTGCAGCAGTCGCTCCGTCTGCGGGAGGACATTGTCGTCCTGCACCGCTTTGTGGTCCTCATCGAGACACGGGCGGCCAGGCCCGCCGAAAGGATCCGGGCCTTTGAGTCGCTGAAGAATTACATGACCTATTTCGAAAGCTTTACGTTCAGGCTGCTGCGGCACGACGACTACGAAGAGTTTGCGCGGTTCTTCAGCGATATGCATGCGGTCAAACCCGAGACGATCTCAGGGGAGGGTTTCCGGAAGATCATGGATAAAATCATCTATTTCAAGATCTACCTCGAGACGACGCTCCGGCATATTGAGAACCGTGCGGAACTCGCCGGGAAGGAGATAGACGCCGAACGGGTGGAAAATCTTCTCAGTCAGTATTTATAATCATACTACATTACGATACGGGAGGCGTTCATGGGTGAAATAGTCGATGTCATAGCACGGGAGATCCTTGATTCTCGGGGGAACCCGACGGTAGAGGTGGATGTCTATCTTGAGAGCGGCGCAGTCGGCAGGGCTGCCGTGCCCTCGGGGGCCTCGACCGGCAAACGCGAGGCACTTGAACTGCGGGACGGGGGAAAAAGGTTCCAGGGCAAAGGCGTGCTGAAAGCGGTAAAGAATATCTTTGAACAGATCGCGCCGCGTATCCGGGGGATCGAGTCGACCGAGCAGGTATTGATCGACAACCTGATGATCGACCTTGACGGCACGGAGAACAAAAAGAAGCTCGGGGCGAATGCGATCCTGGGGGTCTCGCTTGCGGTCTGCAAGGCCTCAGCGATTGAGGCGGGTCAGCCGCTCTACCGCCATATTGGCGGGCTGAACGCAAAGGTCCTGCCGGTGCCTTTGATGAACATCCTCAATGGCGGCGCCCACGCCGACAACAACCTCGATATCCAGGAGTTCATGATCATGCCTGCGGGCATGGCGGATTTTTCGTCTGCGTTGCAGGCAGGCACCGAGGTCTTCCATACCCTCAAGAAGATCCTGAAGGCAAAGGGACTGAATACCGCGGTCGGCGACGAAGGGGGCTTTGCGCCGAACCTCAAGAGCAACGAAGAGGCGATCAACCTTATTATCCAGGCGATCAGGGAGGCGGGATATACACCCGGCAAGGACATCTTCCTCGCGCTTGATGTTGCCGCTTCGGAGTTTTATGACAAGGGACATTATGCGTTTGAGGGTAAGAAGGTGTCGCATGAGCATCTGATCGACTACTACGGCAGCATCATCTCGAAATACCCGGTCCTGTCGATCGAGGACGGCCTTGCCGAAGGCGACTGGGACGGGTGGGGCATGATGACCTCAAGGCTCGGGAAGAAGGTCCAGCTCGTCGGCGATGACATCTTTGTGACCAATACGAAAATATTTGAGAAGGGTATCGACAAGAAGGTCGCCAATTCGATCCTGATCAAGCTCAACCAGATCGGGACACTCACCGAGACCCTGGACGCCATTGAGATGGCGCGGACAGCCGGCTATACCGCGGTGATATCGCACCGCTCCGGCGAGACCGAGGATACCACGATAGCGGACCTTGCGGTCGCCTGCAATACCGGCTTTATCAAGACCGGCTCCCTTGCCCGGAGCGAGCGGGTCGCCAAGTATAACCGTCTCCTGGTGATCGAGGAAGAGCTTGCGGACTCTGCTGTCTACAGGGGCCGCACGGGGCTGTACAATCTGAGGTAATGAACAACAACCTTCTCAGGCAGCAGGTGGTGACGGAGGTGAAGAAGAAGCGGCTTATCTTCTTCACCTTCGTGCTGCTCAGTTTCATCTACCTGTCGATAAACCTTGTCTTCGGGGATATGGGCCTTTTCCGGTACCTTGAGCTGAACAGGACGAGAAGGACCCTTGAACGTCAGCTCGTGGAGCTGAACAGGCAGAATGAAGAAATCAGGACGCAGATCAAGATGCTGAAGGAGGACCCGTTCTTCAGGGAGAAGCTTGCCCGTGAGGAGTTCGGTCTGGCACGGCCGGACGAGTATATCTTCAAGTATGACCGATAGACCGCTGCACCTCGCCTTTATCTGGCACATGCATCAGCCGTTCTACAAGGACCCCATGACCGATTTCTACCGTCTTCCCTGGGTACGCCTGCACGGCACCAAGGACTATCTCGACATGGTCGAGATCCTCAGGGAGTTTCCTTCGATCAGGCAGAACTTCAACCTGGTCCCGTCGCTCCTCGAACAGCTGGTGGACTATACCGACAACAATGCCCGGGACATCTTTCTCGAAATCAGCAGGAAGAGCGCGGCTGACCTTACGGACGACGACAAGATCTTCATGCTCGAGAACTTTTTTCTCGCGCACTGGGACAATATGATCCGCCCCTTTCCGCGGTACTATGAACTGCTGGTCAAGCGGGGCACCCATCTCATCAAGAGCGACCTGGTGCGTGCGATTAAATATTTTACGGAAAGTGACTTCCGCGACCTCCAGGTATACTTTAACCTTTGCTGGATAGACCCTCTCTTCAGGTCCAGGGACCCGTTCCTGCGGACTCTCACCGAGAAGGGTCATAACTATACGGATGAGGAAAAAGAACTGCTCTTTCAGAAGCAGGCGGAGATCCTGAGGCAGATCATCCCTACCTACCGGGAGATGGCGGCCACACGGCAGATAGAACTCTCCTTTACCCCGTTTTATCACCCGATTCTTCCGCTTATGTGCGATACGGACATCGCCAGGGTCGCCATGCCCCAGGTAAGGCTCCCGCGGCAGAGGTTCAGGCATCCTGAAGACGCGGAGCGGCAGATCGTCATGGGACTGGATTATTTCGAGAAGGTCTTCGACTACCGGCCGGCGGGCATGTGGCCTTCGGAGGGATCCGTGAGCGAAGAGGTCCTCAGGCTGGTGGCCCGGCAGGGGGTTCAGTGGGTCGGTACCGATGAAGGCATCCTCTCGAACTCGATCGGCCGCCGGTTCAGGGATAATGCCGGGAACCTGGCAGACCCGTCTCTGCTTTACCGTCCCCATTCGTTTGAGGATGTATCGATCGTCTTCAGGGACCACCAGCTTTCCGACCTGATCGGTTTTGTCTATTCGCAGTGGGACGCGAGGAATGCCGCCGAGGACCTGATCGGCAGGCTCCTGCGCATACGGCAGAGTCTCCCTGCAAACCGGCCCCATCTCGTCACCATTATCCTCGACGGCGAGAACGCCTGGGAGCACTTCAAGAATGACGGCCGCGATTTCTTTCTGTATCTGTATGAGGGTCTCAGCAGGGAGCAGAGGATACAGACAACGACGGTGTCCGACTATATCGCAGCCCATGGCAAGGGCGACCCGCTCGACAGGCTCCACCCGGGGTCATGGATCAACTCGAACTACGGTATATGGATCGGCCATGAAGAGGACAACCTGTCCTGGGACTATCTTGCCGAGACCCGCGATGCGCTTGCCGAGTTCGAGGCAATCAATCCCGGGGCAGACACGCAGAAGGCCTGGAAGTCGCTCTATGCCGCCGAAGGATCTGACTGGAACTGGTGGTATGGCGACGAACACACCACCGAGACGCAGGAGGAGTTCGACGAGCTCTTCAGGCTGAACCTTATGAAGGTCTATAAGGAGATCGACCGCGACGTCCCGGCCCAGCTCTTTGTCCCGATCCTGCGCGAGGACAGGGGGGTCATCCCTTCGCTGTCTATCAGGGGTTTTATCAGGCCGAAGATCGACGGGCTGGTGACCAGCTATTACGAGTGGTATCAGGGGGCACAGGTCGACGTCAAGAAATCGGGCGGGAGCATGCACAAGTCGGAGAGCCTGATATCGACGATCTATTTCGGGTTCAACCAGGAGACGCTTTTCCTCCGCATCGATCCGAAGGGTACTTTTGAAGAGTTTGATGAGGATATGGAGTTTGCGATCATCACCGCCGCACCCTCGGAGATAAAGATCAGCTCTCCGTTGAGGGGAGACCGGATCGTCGCCGAACTCTCGGGACGGAGCGGCGACAAGTGGGTGAAAATCAGGGACCTCGAAGAGGTAGCCGTGCAGGAGATCTTCGAGATAGCCGTCCCGTTTGCCGATCTGAAGGCTGAGGAAAAGGACGAGATCAATATCTTTATCTCGATACGCAAGCAGGGGGAAGAGGTCGAGAGATGTCCATGGAGGGGACACATCAGCCTGACGGTACCGACTGCCGACTTTGAGGCCATGATGTGGTACTGAGCGGTACGGCATGCGGAAGATCCACCTTAAAAGGTCCCGGAGAATATTGCATGGTCACCTCTGGGTATTCTCGAACGAGATAGAGGAAAACCTCCGGGATTTCGCACCCGGAGACCATGTCCGGCTCTATGACCGGCAGGAAACCTTTATCGGTTCGGGGTATATCAATCCGAAGAGCCTGATTGCGGTCAGAATTCTCACCAGGCAGAACATACCTCTCGACCGCACTTTTTTCTCAAACAGCCTGAGACGCGCGATAGACCTCAGGGCAGAACTCCTGTCTGATGCCGCGAACTGCCGTCTTGTCTTCAGCGAGGCCGACTATCTCCCCGGACTTATCGTCGACCGCTACGGGTCCTGTGTTGTCGTCCAGCTCCTGACTGCGGGGATGGAGCGGCTGAAAGACCTTATCCTGGAACTGCTTGAGGAACTCCTGAATCCTGAGACGCTCGTGGTGAGGAATGACGGCCGATCCCGTCTGCTTGAGGGACTGCCCCAGTACAAGGAATTGCGCAAAGGCAGTCTGGAGGCGTTGCCGGTCATCGGGGAGGAGGGTGTCCGTTTTACGGTTGACCCGATGGAGGGCCAGAAGACCGGTTTTTTTCTCGATCAGCGCGAAAACAGGACTGCCTTTGCAGGACTTGTGCGGCACGGCAGCGGGCTCGACCTCTTCTGTCATACCGGGTCATGGAGCCTGCAGCTGGCAGCCTCGGCGGGGGTACGGGTGACCGGAGTCGATTCCTCTGAGCGTGCAGTCAGGCAGGCCGAACAGAATGCTGCGATGAACAGCCTGCAGGGCAGGGCAGCATTTGTTGTCAGCGACGTCTTTGCGTATCTGAAGAAGCAGGAGACAGAGGGAGCTGCGCATGATTTTATTGTCTGCGACCCGCCTGCCTTTGTGAAGAGCGCTGCAAAGATAAAGGAGGCGGTCCGCGCGTATACTGAGCTGAACGCTGCCTGCATGCGCCTGCTGAAACCGGGCGGCCTGCTGGCTACGTCATCCTGCTCCTATCATCTGCAGAAGGAAATGTTCATCGAGCTGCTTCTCTCTGCGGCACGCTCCTCCGGAAGAAGCCTGCGCCTGCTGTCGCTGCGGTCGCAGGCTATGGACCACCCCGTCCTGCTCGCGATGCCTGAGACAGAATATCTCAAGTGTGCGTTTCTGGTTGTGGATTGATCGGCTTGAGCGTGGTGTTTCTTCGCGTGCAGAGACGATACCTGCGCTCTGTCATTGTGCTCTGTCTTTTTCTTGTTTCCCCTTTCCCTGGCCATTGGGACAGGAGTGCCGACGGCGGCACGCATACGGGGGACGCACCCGGCAGGCACAGGACAGGACTGATACGGGTCGGACAGGTCTATGACGGCGATACGGTCGGCATCATCGACAGGGGCAGGCCGGAGAAGCTGCGTCTGATTGGTATCGATGCCCCGGAGATGGCACAGAGGCCCTGGGGGAAGAGGGCGAAGCAGCACCTTGAGGATATCCTGGACGCTTCGTCGTGGACCGTTAGCTTTGAGAGCGATGTTGTCGACAGGGACAAGTATGGCCGGCGCCTCGGTTATCTCAGGACCCCGGATGGCAGGCTGATCAACGAGATGATGCTCAGGGACGGATACGCCGTGCTCTTTACCTTTCCCCCGAACGTTAAATATGCCGGCCTGTTCACGGCAGCTCAGCGTGAGGCCCGGGAAAGAAGAGTCGGTGTCTGGGGAAGAAACGGCCTGCGGCAGGAACCGGCAGAATACCGCAGACAGCATCCCCGCAGATAAATCGTCGTCTTAATTGAGGGTAAACGAGAAGCGGCTGAATTCGGAATAATATTATTCGGATTTTTTTTGCTCGGTGGGTGCGAATGGGTCTGTCTATCGTTGCGTCTCAGCACTTTCCCTCTTTATCGCGTCAGCGACCTTTGCCACTCTTGCCATCTCTTTCACATCATGCACGCGCACGATATGGGCGCCGTTCAGAATCGACGCGGTTACGGCGGCGGCTGTTCCTTCAAGCCTCTCAGAGGCAGGGGCGTTGTCCAGAATTTTACCGATGAAGGCCTTGCGGGAGGGGCCGACGAGCAGGGGCTTCCCGAGTATGCTGAATTCGGAGAGACGATTGATGATCTGCAGATTATGCTCAAAGGTCTTGCCGAAGCCGATGCCGGGGTCGAGGATGACCATCTCTTCTGGAATACCGGCCTGTGCTGCAATGGATATGCATTCCCTGAAGTAGTCGAGAATCTCAGGTATCAGGGCGGTATAGGAGGGGTTATGCTGCATATCGCGGGGCGTCCCTTTGATATGCATGACAACAACCGGGACTTTGTACCTGGAAACGATTTCAGGCATCCCTGGATCGAACCTGAGACCGCTGATGTCATTGACGATAGCAGCACCGGCATCCAGTGCCTGTCTTGCCACCTCAGCCTTGTAGGTATCGATCGAGATCGGCACGGAAACCCGCTGCGCCAGCGCCCTGATGAGCGGTACGGTCCGGCGTATCTCTTCTTCAGGCGGAACCGGCTCAGAGCCGGGCCTGGTCGATTCCCCCCCGATATCGATGATATCAGCCCCTTCGTCGACCATCAAAAGAGCACGGTCGACGGCCCTCGAGAAATCAAAATACCTCCCGCCGTCAGAGAACGAATCCGGGGTGGTATTGAGTATGCCCATGACATGGGTCTTTCTGCCGAGGTCGAGTTCAAAACGTGACCAACGTACTATCATCAAATCCCTCCTAACCCTGCCTACCGGACAGGCAGGCTCCCTTTGCCAAAGGGAGGTATAAAACAAAACCCCTCTTTGGCAAAGAGGGGTTGGGGGAGATTTTCAAAGCACTGTCAATTCTGTATTCAGGCGATGCCGGTGCAGCCGCTTTCGTTACACGCGGTATCAGCAGGCGACTGCTGGTGCCTGTTTTCATCCGCGAGCAGTGCGTCGATCTCGGGGCCGTCCATGGTCTCCTTTTCGAGAAGGCGGCGGGCAAAGGCATCGAGAAGGCTGTAGCGGTCCTCAAGCAGCTTCTTTGAGACTGCATAGGCCTCGGTCACGATCCGCTTCACCTCTTCGTCGATGTCTTCAGCGGTCTTTTCGCTGTAGTCCTTTTGCTGACCCATTTCCCTGCCAAGGAAGACATGCTCCTCCTTCTTGCCGAAGGTGACCGGTCCGAGCTTATCGCTCATGCCCCAGGACGTTACCATTTTCCGGGCAAGAGCGGTGGCCCGTTCGATGTCATTGCCGGCGCCGGTCGTCATCTGGTTCAGCGCTATCTCCTCTGCAGCGCGGCCACCCATCAGGACCAGCAGCTGCTTGTTCAGATAGTCCTTGGAATAGGTATATTTGTCGTCCAGGGGGAGCTGCTGGGTAACGCCGAGTGCCCTGCCTCTGGGGATGATGCTGACCTTATGGATCGGGTCTGTTCCGGGTGTCAGTTTGGCCACAAGGGCATGGCCTGCCTCATGGTACGCCGTATTCTTCTTCTCCGTGTCGCTGATGATCATGCTTTTTCTCTCGACGCCCATCAGGACCTTGTCCTTCGCATTTTCGAAATCAATGTTTTCGACCTTGGTCTTTGCCTGTCTGGCAGCGAGCAGCGCCGCCTCGTTCACCAGGTTGGCGAGGTCAGCCCCTGAAAATCCGGGTGTCCCGCGGGAAATCCTGTCGAGGTCCACATGTTCGTCAACAGGGATTTTTCTGGTATGTACCTTCAGTATCTCGAGTCGCCCCTTGACGTCAGGCAGTGAAACAACGACCTGGCGGTCGAATCTGCCGGGTCTCAGCAGGGCAGGGTCGAGCACGTCCGGCCTGTTTGTGGCTGCGATGATAATGACCCCTTCGTTGCCTTCAAAACCGTCCATCTCCACGAGCAGCTGGTTGAGTGTCTGTTCGCGTTCGTCATGGCCTCCGCCGAGACCCGCACCCCTGTGCCTTCCCACGGCATCGATCTCATCGATGAATATGATGCAGGGCGCGTTTTTTTTCGCCTGCTCGAAGAGGTCCCGTACCCGTGAGGCACCGACGCCCACGAACATCTCCACAAAATCAGAGCCGCTGATGCTGAAGAAGGGGACTCCCGCCTCGCCGGCGATAGCCTTTGCGAGCAGTGTCTTTCCGGTTCCGGGCGATCCGACCAGGAGTACGCCGCGGGGGATCTTGCCTCCGAGCTTCTGGAACTTCTGCGGGTCTTTGAGGAAATCGATGATCTCCTGCACCTCGACCTTCGCCTCCTCAACCCCGGCGACGTCAGCAAAGGTGATCTTGACCGATTTTTCCGAGATGAGGCGGGCCTTTGATTTTCCGAACGAGAGGGCCTTGTTGCCGCCCGACTGCATCTGGCGCATGAAAAAAATCCATATCACTGCGATGAAGATGATCGGTCCCCAGGTGAAGAAGATGTTCACGTACCACGGGTTCTGGTCCGGCGGCTTTACCGTGATCTTGACATCCAGGTCACGCAGCTTTTCGACGAGCTGCGGATAATCGGTGTAATAGGTCTTGAACTTCGTGCCGTCCTTGAAGCGGCCGGTGATAGAATTCTCCTTGATAGCCACCTCGTCGACCTGGCCTTCCTCGAGCTTTGTCAGGAAATCGGACAAAATAATATCTTCCAGGCTCTTCTTCGGCGTGTTCAGGAGATTAAACAGCAGGATCACCATGATGCCGATCAACAGCCATATGAAAATGCTTCTATATACGTTCAAGTTATTACCTCCGGATATTTCGTCTATTTTAGCACATGAAATTGATATTTATCAGAATCAGGGGTTGACAGCGCCTCCAGGGCTTTTTACAGAGCCATCCTGTCTTCTCCGTATGTGCAGGCTGTTCACGGGTTTGTTAAAGATTGAGCCCGAGCAGGTCTTTCTGCAGGCTTACCAGCTGCGAAATGCCGGTCTGGGCAAGACCGATCAGGCTGTCGAGCGTTGCAACAGGAAAAGGGCTTCCCTCGGCCGTTCCCTGGATCTCGACGATGTCCCCCCTGCCGGTCATGATGATATTCATGTCAACGTCTGCAGAGGAATCCTCCTGGTAGCAGAGGTCGAGGAGCGGCACACCCCTGACAACGCCGACGCTGACTGCAGCAAGGTAATCCCGCAGCGGATTGCCGGAGATGCTGCCTTTCTCCATGGCCCTGCCGATGGCGTCACAGAGGCATAAAAAGGCGCCGGTTATGGCAGCGGTCCGGGTCCCGCCGTCCGCCTGAATGACGTCGCAGTCGATCCAGATCGTCCGCTGGCCGATCCGTTCAAGGTCGACGACGCTCCGGAGAGACCTTCCGATGAGTCTCTGTATCTCATGCGTGCGTCCGCTGACCCGGCCGACGGAGGACTCCCGGGAGGTCCTGACCTGTGTGGCCCGCGGAAGCATCGAGTATTCCGCCGTGATCCAGCCCTTGTTCTGGTCCTTCAGAAAAGGGGGGACCCTCTCTTCAATGGTTGCATTGCAGATCACCCGTGTGTTGCCGAGCTCGATCAGGACAGAGCCTTCGGCCGTGCTGATGAAATTGCGGGTTATCTTTACCTCTCGTATTTCGTTGTCCTGTCTGCCGTCGGGCCTCATCTGTCATACCTCCGATTCAAGTTCGATTTTTTCAATAAAGCTGATTCTGCTGCCAAGGAACCTCTCCCCGACGCGTACAAATTTCTCGGGTGAATCGGTTACATAGAACTGCCTGCTGCCTTCCCCGGCGCCTTCCCGCAACAGCGACCGTTCCCCGAGTGCGGATTTGATAGCCGCAGCGGTCTCAATAGCCGAATCGATCAGCATGACGTCCGCTCCCATGATCTTTGAGAGTACCCCCTTCAGGAGCGGGTAGTGGGTGCATCCCAGGACCAGCGTGTCAATGCCCTTTTCCCTGATCTCCCTGAGATACGTTTCAGCGGTCAGCTCCGCAACCGCCCCCTCGGTCCAGCCCTCTTCGACAAGAGGGACAAAGAGCGGACAGGGCAGGCTGAAGACCTCAATGGTCCTGTCGATGGCTCGTATCGCCTGGGGATAGGCATTGCTCCGGACGGTGGCGTCGGTGCCGATGACGCCTATTTTTTTATTCCGTGTCGCTGCCGCGGCCGCCCGGGCCCCTGGCTCTATGACTCCGATGACCGGAACAGGGACTGACCGCCTGACCGGTTCCAGGCTTATAGAGGAGGCGGTGTTGCAGGCGATGACCAGCAGCTTGATCCCCTTTGAAAACAGAAAGTGCGTATTTTCGAAGGAGTAGCGTGTGACGGTCTCGGGTGAGCGGATGCCGTACGGTACCCGCGCCGTGTCGCCCAGATAGATCGTTCCTTCACCGGGCAGTCTGCGGATGATCTCCTTCAGAACAGTCAATCCCCCGATGCCTGAATCGAAGATTCCGATCGGCAGGTCTCTATTGCTCATCAGACAGGTTGACCTCTGCTTTGACCTCTGAACCGACGGTGTTCTTCAGCGGATACCTCAGCAGTACGTGACCGCCGAGCGTCTCGATCTCCCTGCCCTCGACCAGTACCTTGACATCCCGGATGTCGGGGATGTTTGATACCACGGTCTCATAGAGACCCTGCAGCAGCAGGTATTCAGAGAGTGCATCAGCGTGGAAATTCCTCCGCAGCTCATCAGAAAGATCGACATAGAGGGTCTGCACGGCATCGCGGTAAAGGCCGAGGAGCTTGACCTGTGCGGGTATCACTGCATCCGCGTTGACCGGTAGTCTGAAAAATTCCTCGATCACCGCCTCGGCGACGGCGGAAGTCCTGATCCTCCGGGGTATCGGCTTCTCGGTGACTTCAAGACGGCCTCCGGCGGGATAGTAGAGCCGGACCGTGACAAGATCTGCCTGCGGAGTCTGCTGCGAATCCTGCGATCCGTTCCGCGGCTGTGCCTTTGTCTGCTTGGTGATCGTAAAATTGTGCAGGAAATAGTATGCGCCTCCTGCTGCCAGGACGAGCAGGAGCACAGCAGCTCCAACCCAGGTGATTGTCCGCTTATTGTTCATATGCAGCCACTCCGGCAAGCACCGCTTTTACGATGCGTTCCCGCATCTTCTGGTCAAGGCCGCCGGTTCCAGCCATCGGGTATTCAAGGATCACCGCCGGTGCGTCGATTGACGTCAGGAGGGGAAGGGGGAGTTCCCTGAGGCCCACGGTACCCTTGAATTCCTTCCGTATCGCCGCGCCGAGAGTCCGCGCGGCTGCCTTGCTCTTTTCGAGGTGTCTGCCCTGTTTTGATGTCGAGCTGTACATTCTGACCGCGGTATCGGTATTGGCCTCATCGGCCCCCGCCGTATAGAGGGACCATCGGTCGGTCCCCGCTGCGTGCAGGGAGATGAACAGGTCAGGCTTTTTCGATGACGCAAAATTGATTCTCTCCTGCAGCGAAAGCGGCTGGTCGGTCTTCCTGGTCAGAAAAACCGTCAGTCCTTTTTTTGCGAGTACGATGCCCAGTTCCTTTGCAAGGGCGAGAGACAGGTCCTTTTCCCTGCTCTCCTGGCGGGCAATCCCCTGGTCATATCCGCCATGGCCAGGATCGACCACGAGCACCTTCAGTCTGCGGGATTTTTCAGGAGAGGGGGCTGCAGGGGGTTGTCCGGCGGCCGGTTGCTGCTGTTTCAGCTGCGCTGCCGGTCCGGCAACTGCCGGGGCCTTTGAAGCCTCGGGTGCTGCCTGTTCTTTTGGGCCTTTCTGGAGGGACTGCTGCGCCTCCGGCGCGGGCCGCGTATCAGGTTTTGCCCCTGTCCGGAGATCGATGACAATCCGGGAAGGGGAGGTCAGCTTGTACGTCCTGACATCGACGACGTCCCTGAGGTTGATAACGAAGAATCTGTCCTTCTGCATGGTCTCGAACAGAAAATCCGTCTGTTTTTTTATCTCGACGGTTGTCGGGAAATCAATCCTGACCGAAGAGAGGGAGGTTATGGTATTGGCGTTCCTGATAAGTTCGTCCTGGGCCTCAAGTACGATCCTGACCGAATTTCCCTGCTTCCCGTGGCGCAGGCTCACCTCGGCCACTCTTGCGGCGGCGAGTGTCCCGACGAAGAGGCCCAGGAAAACGAGGGGCAGCAACCATTTTTTCATAGTACTATACATTCTCCACATATATCCGCGCTTTTTCAAGCAGCCGGCCCACACGAAAAAGGGGAGTGGATCAGAGAACCAACTCCCCTTCTTGGCTGTTAGAACAGTGCTGCGCTCTATGCCTGCCTGCTCAAACGGTGCACCGCGTCGACCATGAACTGGGCGTTTTCAACAGGGGTTTCCGGCAGGATGCCGTGACCGAGGTTGAAGATGTGTCCGCTGGCGCCTTCGGCATTATTCAGGACGTCCTGAACGCGCTCTTCGATATGGGCCTGTGGCGCAAAGAGTACGCAGGGGTCGAGGTTGCCCTGGACCGCCGCCTTCTTGCCGATCTTCTTGACAGCCTTGTGCATGTCTACGCGCCAGTCGATGCCGATGACGTCCGCCCCGCATTTCTTGACGATCTTGAGTATCCCGGCGCAGTCATTTGCAAAGTAGATCACCGGAACATCGAATTTTTTGAGCGCCTTGACCGCCGTCTTTACATATGGAAAGATTACGTTTTCGTAGTCATACGGGGCCAGGATGCCGGCCCAGGAATCAAAGATCTGGACGGCCTGGGCACCGGCCCTGATCTGGGCCGTCAGGTACTCGACCACCGTGGCGGTGATCTTTTCAAGAAGCTGGTTGAAAAGTCCGGGGTTCTGATACATCATCTTCTTGGTATGCAGGAAGTTCTTCGAAGACCCTCCCTCGATGATATAGGTTGCCAGGGTCCAGGGTGCGCCCGAAAACCCGATGAGCGGCACCCTGCCGGCGAGTTCGCGGCGGAGTATCCTGATCGTCTCCAGCACGAACGGCATGCTGTCTTCCGTATCCGGAATGACCAGCTTTTCCACGCCTGCCTTTGACCGGACGGGTTCACCGAGGACCGGGCCTTTTTTGTCGGTAAACTCCAGGTGCATACCCATCGCTTCGACCGGGATCAGGATGTCGGAGAAGAGGATAGCAGCATCCGCCTTCAGGATGTCTATGGGCTGGATGGTCACCTTTGCGGCCAGTTCAGGGGTCTTGCAGAGCGTCAGGAAATCCACCTTAGATCTGACCTCCTGGTACTCCTTTAAATAGCGTCCTGCCTGGCGCATCAGCCAGACCGGTGTATAGTCAACCTTTTCACCCCTGCATGCCTTCAAAAACGTATCGTTCATTTTTCCGCCTTTCTTAATTTCATGGGAGTATAACCACAGAAGGGTTCCTCGGCAAGGTAATCGCCGTTCACTGCATAGGCACGGGCGCGGCACCCGCCGCAGACGTTCACAAATTCGCAGGCCCCGCATCTGCCCTTGTAGGACTTGAAGTCCCGAAGATTCCTGAAGAGCTCCGAATTTTCCCATATGTCCTTAAAGGTCTGCGTCCGGATATTGCCGGCAGGCAGGGGAAAATAGCTGCAGGGCAGGACATTGCCGTCGACATCGATCAGGCAGATCAGCTGTCCGGCAAGACAGCCTTTCGACCCGCCGGTCGAGAACTTGAGGGTGCGCCGCTTGAACGCCTCTCCCTCCTGCTTTGCCTTCTGGAGCACCACGCGGTAATAGTGCGGTGCGCAGGTCGGTCTGACGAGCATCAGGTCCTCTTCCTTTTCCATGTCGTAGTGCCAGTCGAGGATGCCGTCATAGTCTTCTTTGGTGATGAGTTCCTTCATGATCTCTTCGCCGCGTCCGGTCGGGACGATCATGAACATGTACCACGCTGTTGCACCGAGGTCTTTTGCCAGCTTGTAGACGAGCGGGATCTGCTCCTGGTTCCTCTTGGTAAAGGAGGAGTTGATGATAAATTCGATCCCATGCTTCTTGAAGAGCCTGGCCGCATTGACGGTACCCGCAAAGGCTCCCTTCTGATTTCTGAAGTCGTCATGCACTGTCTCGTCCGCACCGTCGAGGCTCAGGGATACGATCCGAATGCCGGAGGCCTTGATCTTTTCGCAGACCTCGTCGTTGACGAGCGTGCCGTTAGTCGCCAGACACATGCGAAGGCCCTTGTCTGTCCCGTACCGGGCAATATCAAATACGTCCGCGCGGGAGAGGGGCTCACCGCCCGACAGAACGACAACAGGGCTCGCGTAACTGACGATGTCGTCCAGCACACGGTATGCCTCTTCGGTGCTGAAATCAGGATGTCCCTTGGCCTCCATCTCGGAGGAGGACCGGCAATGTACGCAGCGGAGATTGCATCTCCTGGTGATTTCCCATGCTATCCATTTTGGTGCAAATTCCATAGTATATCCTTAATAGGGTGTTGTCCCGGTCAAGCCGGCCTGCGAGAGAGCCGCCGGTCGGTCAGGCATAAAAAACACCGGCGGCGAAATACTCGTTATTATACCTTTGCGGACCCTCTTTTTTCATCAAAGATATAGGTTTCTATTGCGGCAAGAAGCGGGGCAAAGGTCCTGTTGTCGACTGCCGAGACGGCGATCGCTCCAAACCGGCGTACCAGATAGTCTGTTTCGTCAGGGGGAATGAGGTCGGTTTTGTTAAAGACGAGCAGTCTGCTCTTGGTTTCGAGGTGCAGGTCTTTCAGGATGGTATCGACCGAGGCCATATGCTGCTCGAAACGCTGGTTGGAGATATCGACGACGTGCAGCAGGAGGTCGGCGTCTTCAAGCTCCTCGAGCGTTGCCTTGAAGGCAGCCACAAGGTCTTTCGGCAGGTCCCTGATGAAACCGACGGTATCGGTGATGATCACCTCGCGCTCATGGGGAAAGCGAAGCCGTCTGCTGGCGGTGTCGAGGGTTGCGAAAAGCTTGTCTTCCACGAAGGTTCTGCTCCTCGTCAGCGCATTCAGCAGGGTCGATTTCCCGGCGTTGGTGTATCCGACGATCGAGACGATCGGGACCCTGTTTCCGACGCGGCGGGCCTTGCGCTGTCTGCGCGCCTCACCGAGGCTCTTCAATTCCTTCTCAAGCAGCGTTATACGGTCGCGGACGCGTCTGCGGTCTATCTCCAGTTTCATCTCGCCGGGACCACGTCCGCCGATACCGCCCATGAGCTTCGACATAGCCGTGCCCTTGCCGGTCAGCAGCGGCAGCCGGTATTTGAGCTGGGCCAGTTCGACCTGTACCTTGCCGTCCCTGCTGTGTGCCCGCCGGGCAAAGATATCGAGGATGAGCTGCGAGCGGTCGATGACCTTCAATTCGGTAAGTTCGTTAATCGCCTTGATCTGGGAAGGGTTCAGGTCCTGGTCGAAGATCAGCAGCGTCGCACCCCGGTTCATCGCGGTTATGACCAGGTCTTTCAGCTTGCCCTCGCCCAGCAGATAGCGGGGATTGATCTGCTTTGGCCTCTGGACCACCTTTTCGAGGACCGCGACGTTGCTCGAACGGGCCAGTTCAGCCAGCTCGTCGACAGAGTCCTGCTGCTCGTGGCGCGGTCCGGTCGAAACACTGACCAGAATTGCACGTTCGCTGCCCAGTGCCCTGTCAGATATTTCGCCCTGCGGTGCCGCCTGTTTCTGCCTGCCTGAGGCGGGGCGCTGCGCCCCCCGTTTTGGGGGTTCTGAAATGACAAATCCCTGGCTCCTCTCGAACTCGTCCTCCAGCGCCGCAACAAAGGGTATGAAGTCAAAGTCATGGTTGTAAAAGTCACTGGGGGGCAGCATTTCATAAGACTTCCTGCCGGCCGGGTCTCCTGACTGCGGGACGAGGTGGGCGATATGCAGATGCACCGGCTGGCCATCACGTATGCCGATGGCCGCTATAAGGTCGAACCGCAGGAGCGAAAGGTCGGTGATGTCGTCCTGGTTCAGGGGCTCGTCGTTGAGGTGCGTGTGGACCAGCCGCAGCCCCCTGAGCGGACGCTTGCCGAGCGGATAGTCCTCCAGCGGCGGGATGAAGATGCCCTTTGCGTCGCCGACGATGACATGGGTGATGGCGCCCTTGCGGTTGACCAGGATGCCGATCTGCCGGTTCAGCTCATCAGACAGCCCGGCAAGGTACCTGCCAAGCTCAACGGTGATCACCTCGCGGTGCAGCCTGCGTCGGTAGATCTTCTCGAGCGCGCTGGTCTGGCTTCCCTTGAGGCCGCCCAGTTTTCCGTACAGGAGCGGTATTTAGGACCTCCCCGGAGAATAAGAGTAACAGTGCATATGCTTCATTGTAGCACAGGGCAGGGGGGATGGCGAGGACATCAAGAGGTACCAGATGGAGCGGGCACTTTATATATTCAGGCGAATGCGGGCATTCCGGCATGTCCGGAATCCTTCAGGCATGATTCACCGGTAGCTTTGCCCGCAGGTAAGGGATGGCAGATAATCATGCGAATAATAGAATCCCCGCGGATTCTGAAGAACGGCAGGCATGCACTGCCTTCAGGAAGTCAGCGGGATGAAGACTTTTACGGTTGTTCCCTTGTTTCTTGACCCGCTGATATCGACGGTGCCGCCGAGGAAATTGACACGCTCCCTCATGCCGATCAGGCCTATGGAGGTAGGACTCGCGATCTGCTTTTTGGTTATCCCCCTGCCGTCATCGCGCACCGTCAGCACCAGGCCGCGCGGTTTTTTCTCGAGGACGACCGAGATCCTGCCGGCCTTCGCATGCCGTACGATATTGGTGAGCGTCTCCTGGAAGATCCTGAAGATGGCAGTCGAGATTTCACGGTCGAGAGTCATGTCCGTCGGCCTTATCCTCAGTTCACACCTGATACCCTGCCGCTGCTCGAACTCCTCTGCCTGCCATTCAAGCGCGGCGGTGAGGCCGAGATCGTCGAGCAGTCCCGGCCGCAGTTCAGCGGCTATCCTCTTGACCGTCTGGATGTTGAGGTCTATCAGCCGCGACATGTCCACAACCTTTTCGGCAAGCGCTTCCTGCTCATGGGTAAGCCTGCGGGCCAGCCAGGACAGATCGATCTTCAGCGCGGTCAGGGACTGTCCGAGCTCATCATGGATCTCGCGGGAGATCCTTGTCCTTTCTTCTTCCCGGACAGACTGCAGATGGGCGAGCAGGACGCGCAGCTGTTCACGCGACTGGCTGAGTTCCTCGTCGGCCTTTTTGCGTTCGGTTATGTCCTGGGCGATGCCAAGGATCAGCTGGGGCCTCCCGGCCGAGGTCTCCTTGAAGATGACGTCCCTGCTCAGAAACCACCGCCATTCGCCCTGCGCATTTTTCATGCGGTACTCGGACTCGATGATGTCCCTGTACCCGGCATGTTGGAACCGCTCCTGCATTTTTTCGAAGACGCGGGTGTCGTCGGGATGGAGGACAGACTGAAAAAACTGGCTGCCGAACAGCTTTATCTGCTCCCCGGAATATCCCAGGAGATTCGTGATGCGCGGGTTGACGTAGATATTGCGGTTCGTTATGACGTCGTAGATGTAAAGGAGGTTCGGGGTTGCGTCGGTGATCCTGTTTACAAAACGCTGACTCTCCACCAGCTCCTTTTCCATCTGGATGCGACGCATGATCTCTGCCCTCAGGTCCTTGTTCACCTTCCGGAGTTCCTGAGTCCTGCTGTCGATGGTCCGGTCGAGGTATTCGCGGTATTCCTTCAGTTCATCCCCGATCCTTTTCCGTTCGCGGGTCTCTTCGTCGAGCCTCTGCTCTGCGTGGTTCAGTGCCGCCGTCAGCTCAGCAACGGAATTCTTCTGTTGCCTCGTGCGGGGTCTTTTGTCAGGGGGAGCTGCCTTAGCCATGGTGCCACAGCCGCTGCCGTCTATTCACGGGGCTGGAGGCGGACGCCCCTGACCTCGACCCCCGCGCTCTCCTGCTTCGGGCCGAGGACATGGATGCGGTAGGCCCGTTCTGAGGCTGTCGGGTCAAGATCTATGTACGAGGGAATCTGGGTTTCGGCGAGCAGGGTGTAATCCTGCGGACCGCTCTTCCGGTATATCCTGAACCCTGAGACCCAAGACTCTGCAGGCAGGTCCCACGACAAAAACACCCGGGACTCCGATGCAAAATGCCGGACGCCCTGCGGCGGGCCGGGTATGAACCGGTCCGGGTCAGCGGCGACCTCAGCAGATGCGGCGCTCTCGTTGCGCACCGAGGCCTCGGTCAGGGCCCTCACCGTATAGTACACGGGTTTGCGGAGCATAAGGGCGTCGGTGAAGGACGGCGACGACAGGGGTGTACGGTTGACGGGTGTCATATCGTAGCGGCCCGGTTCTTCGGTCCTGTATATATTGTAGAGCAGCCCGCTCCCCTGAGACTGCCACGTCAGCTCAAGTGCCGTGTTCGTGACGGCCGCCACAAGCCCCTGCGGCGGGGGAGGCACGGGATGCGCGGTAAGCGCTGCCGTGTTCGAGTCCGCACTGAAGACGCCACGGTGGTTTCGGGCAACGACGCGATACCGGTAGTGCATGCCCGGCCTGACAGAGGCATCACTATAGGAGCGTGCGCCTGCTTCGACCCCCGCGATCCTGACAAAATCAGCCTCAGCGGCCCTGAGCACCGCCACCTCCTGTACCGTAATTTCTTTGTCCTTCGGGAAGGTCCACTGCAGATATACCCTGCCTTCGCGGTGAATCGCGGTCAGCCCTGAGGGGGCAGCAGGCGGGTCGTACGATCTGAGCGTCGGGGCACCCTTTTTGCCGCAGGCAGAAAGCAGCAGGACAATGCTGAACAGGACAAGGCAGGCAGGCCACGGAAGATTTGATCTTCTCATTTCTTTTTCAGCAGGCTTCTGTAGTGCCGGATCTGTCTCTTCACCTCGGCGGGCGACGTCCCGCCGTACGACGTCCGTGCGGCAACTGAGGTGGCGGGATCAAGGATGCGGTATACATCCTTTTCGATGACCGGCGAAAAAGTCTTCAGCTCCTCAAGTCCGAGCGACTCCAGCCCGATCTTTTTTCCGATACAGTGGAACACGATCCTGCCGGTTATGGAATGCGCCTCCCTGAACGCGACCCCTTTCCGGACAAGGTACTCGGCGAGGTCGGTGGCAGTCGAATATCCCTCCCCCGCAGTCGCTCTCAGGCGGGCTGTTTTGAAGGTAATCTCCGGCAGCATGCCGTTCATGACGGTAAGACAGGCGATGACGGTGTCGGCGGTATCAAATACCGGCAGCTTGTCCTCCTGCATGTCGCGATTATAGGCCAGGGGAAGTCCCTTCATGAGGGTCAGCAGTGACATGAGGTTGCCGAAGACGCGGCCGGTCTTGCCCCTGATCAGTTCAGCGACGTCGGGGTTTTTCTTCTGGGGCATGATGCTCGAGCCGGTCGTAAACCGGTCGGAAATCTCTATGAAACCGAACTCCTCGGTGGACCAGAGCACCAGTTCTTCGGCAAACCGGGACAGGTGCATGATCAGGACGGCCGAGGCCGCAAGGAACTCGACGGCGAAATCCCTGTCAGAGACCGCATCGATGCTGTTCATCGCAATCGAGGTAAACCCGAGCTGCTTTGCGACCATTGCCCTGTCGGTCGGCAGCGAGGTGCCTGACAGCGCACAGGCACCCAGCGGCAGGACGTCCATCCTCCTGAGGCAGTCGGAGAAACGTCCCCTGTCCCGCTCAAGCATGGCGACATACGCCAGAAGGTGATGGGCCAGGAGCACGGGCTGGGCCCGCTGCATATGCGTGTATCCCGGCATGATGATGTCCGCATGTCTTTCCGCGATCACGACGAGGGTTTCCCCGAGGCCCC
The DNA here is from genome assembly GCA_964499365.1 of uncultured Thermodesulfovibrio sp. Lineage (GTDB taxonomy): Bacteria > Nitrospirota > Thermodesulfovibrionia > Thermodesulfovibrionales > UBA6898 > PALSA-1316. The sequence continues at coordinate 62,662 of CAZCKU010000013.1, read as the reverse complement.
GCAGCAAAGAGATGACCGACTGGATCTCGTCCCTGAGATACAGCCGCAGGTCGAGGGCGACCTGGTCGTTTCGTGAACGGGCGGTATGCAGTTTCTTCCCGGCCGCGCCGATCCTGTCGGTGAGGTTTGATTCGATATTCATATGGATATCTTCAAGGTCCCGGCTGAAAACAAAGTTGCCTGAAATTATATCCTCTGCAATGCCCTCCAGCCCCCTGACGATCGCCCCGGCCTCCTGCGCGGTAATGATCCGGCGGGCCGCCAGCATCTGCGCGTGCGCGATGCTCCCCTGTATGTCATGCCGCCAGAGTCTCTGGTCGAAGGAGATCGATTCTGTGAAGGCTTCCACGGCTGCAGAGGTGGGTTCAGTGAACCTCCCGCTCCAGAGTTTCTTCGCGGACGAGCCTTTCCCCGTACCCGGGCCTGTCTTCCGCGCTGCAGCGGAGGTGCTGTTTTTGGGCCTGCCTGTGGGTCTCTGTGGGGGCTTCTGTGTGGGCTTTTTCACGCGTATCTCCCTCCGGTCCGGTGTATAATAGAGCAATGGATACTATGATAAATCAGTCGTTGAAACAATTGCAAAACCAGATGGAGTCTATCATCCGGGGCAAGGCGGATGCGGTCAGGATGGCGCTCGTCACGCTGCTGGGCAGGGGGCATCTGCTGATCGAAGACATTCCCGGTGTCGGCAAGACAACCCTTGCCTCGGCCCTTGCGAAATCGACGGACTGTTCTTTTCGCAGGATCCAGTTCACGAGTGATCTTCTGCCGACGGATATCATCGGCGTTACCATATTCAATCAGGAGACGAGGGATTTCGAGTTCAGGGAGGGGCCGGTGTTTTCGAATATCGTCCTTGCCGATGAGATCAACCGGACGAACCCGAAGACCCAATCCGCGCTGCTCGAGGCGATGAGCGAAAAAAAGGTGTCTGTGGAGCGTCATACGCTTATGCTCCCGGATCCGTTTATGGTCATTGCGACGCAGAACCCGATAGAGTATCACGGGACCTTCCCCCTGCCCGAGAGCCAGCTTGACCGCTTTATGCTCCACCTGACGATCGGTTATCCGTCTCCTGAATATGAGAGGCAGGCGATACTGAGCCAGTCGAGTTTCGACCTGCTGGAATACCTCAGGCCGGTCGTGTCGCGCCAGGAGATCGTCCGGATGCAGGAAGAGGCGGAAAAGGTATTCACGGACGACAGTGTGGTCGATTATCTCATGCAGATCGTTGCCGCTACCAGGGACCATCCCGCTATCCGCCTCGGTGCAAGCACCCGCGGGGCGCAGTTCCTGCTGTCGGCTGTCAGGGCCCATGCCTATTATGAGGGGAGGGATTTTGTCAGTCCCGACGATGTCAAGGTCCTGGCGCCGCTGGTGCTCGGACACCGGATCATCCTCAAAAGCCGAAGGGCCCTGTCCGAGGCTGAACTGGTCATCCGCGATATTGTCGGGGGTGTGCCGGTCCCTGTATAGGGGGAGCTGTGGCCGCGATGAGGTCGACAAAGGAAGGCCGGCGCTCCCTGCTGGCGGCTGTACTGATTGGGGTTGCGGCGGTCAATACCGGCAATAATCTCATCTATCTCGTCCTGTCGCTCATGCTCTCCTTTCTGCTCCTTGCGTATCTCCTGCCGAGGCTCAACCTTCTGAAACTCAGTGCGGATATCGGCTTCGACGGTCCCCTTCATGCCGGGGCTGCGGCGCCCGCCCGAATTACGCTCGTCAATGCCGGAAGACTGATCCCGGCCTATTCAGTGCATGTCAGTTCTCCCGTCCTCCGTGAGCCCGTGGCTTTGCAGTATCTGGCCGGCAGGAGTCATGCTGAGAAGCGGGCATCTGCAGTCTTCGGTAAGAGAGGGCTGTACTCCACGGTCTCCCTTACGCTGGAGAGCAGTTTCCCCTTTATCCTTTTCTATGCGGTAAGGAGGGTTGAGGTGGTGAAAGACGTTATCGTGTATCCCGCGTATGTTGACATCGATTTAAAGGGCGATACACTGCTGGCAGCGGAGGGGTCGGAACAGACACGACCAGCGCGAACCGGCGAGGAAATGGCATATCTCAGGAGTTTCAGGGAGGGCGACGACCCGAGGCAGATCAGCTGGAAGGCCTCGGCCAAGGGGTCCGGCCTGATGGTCAGGGAGTACGCCCTGCAGGAGAGCTCCAGGAAGACGCTCGTCCTGATCAACAGCAGACCTGATGCGCCGGGAGATTTTGAGAAGGCGGTTTCTGTCACCGCGTCACTGGCGCGTGATTATATTTCAGGGGGCGACCCGGTCAGAGTCGTTGCAGGCAGCACGGTCGTCCCGTTCGGTTCGGGGTACGAGCATCTGCTGCAGATACTGGATGTGCTGGCACTTGTCCGTGAAGACGCGCGGGAGCATGGGTCTGTACTGCCTGATGAAGACGGGTGTTTTGTGTTCATTCTGAAGTCTGCTGAAGCATCTGGCCGGGGGGCCCTGCCGGCCGGCGGACGTCTGGTCCATGCCGATATTTTATAAGGTCCTCACAGCCCTTCTCGCCCTGACCGGGTGCTCAAGCCTGGCGATCACAGGCCAGATCAGCCCGGTCATGTCTTCGGTAGCGGTGGCCCTTATCCCGGGTTACTACCGTTTCTTCAGGGGCGAGAAACATGCCCCGATCCGGGTAATCGGCATGCTGACCTTTACCGAACTGCTCGTCTTTCTTTTTGACGCTGTCGTGGTGACCGGGGATGTGTTTCTCGCGGTTGCCCACCTGACCATTGCGTTTCAGGCGATCAAGAGCTTTGATCTCAAGGAGCCCTGGGACCACCTGCAGGTATATTTTGTTTCGCTGCTCCAGCTCATCATCGCCTCTGAACTGACAAGTTCTCTTGCGTTCGGGGTGGTCTTTGTGGTGTTCATGGTCCTCCTGGTTACCGCCATGGTCTATTCTCATTTCCTCAAGGAGGCCAGTCCCCATCAGTCACTCGCTCATTCGGTTGTCAGGAAACCGGTCTATCTGATTTCAGTCCTGACAATCGGCCTGACTGTCCTGTTTTTTATCGGACTGCCCCGTTTCACCTACCGGTTTATCGGCAAGGGCCTTGCACGGGGCATTCAGACAACCGGCTTCTCCGGCCGGATGGACTTCGGGTCCCTGGGCACGGTGAAGCTCGACCCCACGGTCGTCATGAGGGTGGAACTTGTCGGGCAGGCAGAAGGACCATTCTACTGGAGGGGCAGCACCCTCGATTATTTCGACGGCATCACCTGGAGGAACGAAATCCGGACAAGGACCCGCCTGCGCAGGACGGCTGACGAATTTGTCCTTGATGCCGGGGAGAAGAACGCTGCTTCGAATCAGTCCCCTGAACAGTCCTTCAGGCAGACCCTGCAGCAGAAGATAGACCTGGAGCCCCTGGACTCGGACGTGATCTTCGGCCTTCCGCGGGCCAGCAGCATCAGGGCTGATGCATATGCCCTGTCGGTCGATGCAGCCGGGAACATCTCTCTTCCGGGCAAGGCCTCGCGACGGATCAGGTATACCGTAAGCAGTGCGGTTTCGGACAGGATACCGGGGCCTGCCGAAGGCCTCTATCTGCAGGTCCCTGCCGGCAGCGGGCGGATCGCCGAGCTTGCACGGGGACTGGTGCGCAACCGACCGGATGATGAGGCGAGGGCCCGTGCTATTGCAGATCATCTCCGGAGCAATTACGTGTATACACTCGCGGTTTCTCCCCCGCCAAAAGGGGTCCCGCCGATCGAGGACTTCCTCTTCAGAACGAAGAAGGGATATTGTGAGCACTACGCCAGCGCGATGGTCCTGATGCTCAGGACCATCGGCATCCACGCCAGGGTGGTGACCGGTTTTATCGGCGGCGACCGCAATACCTATGGAGGCTATATAATCGTGAGGCAGAGCGATGCCCATTCGTGGGTCGAGGCCCGTATTGGCGGCCAGTGGCAACGTTTCGATCCGACGCCGCCTGTCGTCGCGACGCGGGCCGCAGCATACACGCTCCTCTGGGATTCGATAAAGATGACATGGTCCAGGTATGTGGTCGGCTTCAAATCCGAAGACCGGAGGATCCTGTTCGGCCGTTTCAGCTCAGGGCTTGGGTGGATCGGCAGGCTGACCGGACTGTCAGGCGGCGGCACCATGGGCGGACCAAATGCCGCAGTGCTGATCGTTCTGGCACTGGGGTCACTTTTCGCAATCGTCTTCCTTGCAAAAAGGAGGTGGAAGGGGAGAGGCTGCCCGAAGGCAACGCGGGCCTATCTGAAGGTGAGGGGTGCCCTGGCCGGGAAGGGTGTCCGCATCACCCCCTTTACCACCGCTGCCGAAATCGAGCTGCAGTCCGTGCAGTATCCCTTTTATCAGCAACTCAGGGAATTTCACGCGGCATATATGCGGGCACGCTTCGGTAGGGAGGGGGATGGGGAGATGGTCCTGCGTCAGGCGCGGGATCTGATCAGGGAGATCGCGAAAAGCCGGAAGAGAAGTGCAGGGAGATGACGAGAGAATGATCCGGGCAATAGGTTATACTAACAGACCGAAACCGATCTCTGGAGGCGTGAAACCACCGCATGGTAAAGAATGATGTCTGGATAAGGGCAATGGCGTCAAAGGGCATGATAGAGCCGTTCAACCAGGAGCAGGTCCGCAGGGGGGTCATCTCCTCCGGCGTCAGTTCCTATGGATATGACATGCGGATCGCCGATGAATTCCGCATCCTGCGTCCGGCTGCCGGGATGGTGATCGACCCGAAGAATTTTGACGCAGTCAGCATGGAGGATTTCAGGGGCGAGGTCTGTGAGATACCTGCCAACTCTTATGTCATCTGCAGGTCTCTCGAATATTTCAGGATCCCCCGGGAGACTCTTGCCATCTGCTTCGGGAAGTCGACATATGCCCGGAGCGGGGTGCTCGTGAATGTGACCCCGCTCGAGCCGGAGTGGGAAGGGTATATCACGATCTCTGTCTCGAATACAGCACCCGTCCCCGTCCGTCTGTACGCGAACGAGGGCATCGGGCAGGTCGTCTTTCTCGGGGCAGCTGATCTCTGTCAGACGTCCTATGCCGACAAAAAGGGGAAATATCAGGCGCAGAAGGGCATCGTGCTTTCGAAGGTCGACGGTAAGTAGCGCATGAAACAGGACAACAAGGTGATCATTGCCCTGGATGTGGATGAACCTGGGTACGCACTTGAAATAGTTGATAAATTAGGTGGTTGCATAGACATATTTAAAGTAGGACTTGAATTGTTTACGGTCGCCGGTCCGTCGATCCTCGACGAGATTCACCGCCGCGGCAAGAAGATTTTCCTCGATCTGAAGTTCCATGACATCCCGACTACCGTCTCGAAGGCAGGTGTGGCTGCGGCAAGAAAAGGGGTCTTCATGTTTAACGTGCATGCCTCGGGCGGCGCAGACATGATGAAGAAATGCAGGGACGACGTGGTCAACGTTTGCCTGAAGGAGAACCTTGAGCGTCCCCGGATGATTGCGGTGACCGTGCTGACGAGCATGTCCCAGGAGGTCCTGAAGTCCGAACTGGGGCTTCAGCACAGCCTCCCGACGCATGTGAGGCATCTTTCCGGCATGGCACTGAAGGCGGGACTGGACGGTGTGGTGTCCTCCGGCCACGAGGCCGCCATGATCAAGGGGCACTGCGGTAATAAATTCCTGATCGTGACGCCCGGAATCAGGCCGTCGTGGGCAGCTGCGGACGATCAGGCCAGGATAATGACCCCGAAAAAAGCCATAGGTGCGGGTGCGGACTACCTCGTGATGGGACGATCCGTGCTGAACCAGCCTGACCCGGTAAAGGCGATCGAGCGGATACAGCAGGAGATTTCCGGGTTGTGATCCGCTGGCAGTGCAGTCTCATGGACTTTTCCGTCTGACGCGATGACAGGTATTCATCAGGGTCCCGCACCTGTTTCTCCGGTTATTAAAGAAATACCCTATCAGTCCCCGGACGCTGTCTACGCGTCTGTCAGGACTTCCCGCAGCCTGCTCTTCGAGAGTGTCAAGGGCCCTGAGCGCATCGCCCGCTACTCTTTTATCTGCATCGATCCGTATCTCGAACTGACGGTAAAAGACGGCTGCATCGAGATCACCATCGCCGGCCGCCGGACCCTCTCCGCACGCAAGCCCCTGGAGCGGCTGAGGGAACTGCTTGCATGCTACCGGCAGAAACCGGTTGCCGGGCTCCCTCCGTTTCAGGGTGGCGCTGCCGGCCTCTTCTGCTATGATTTCGTCAGGTATTTCGAGCGCATTCCTGTCAACACCGTCGACGATCTGAATCTGCCGGACGCGCATTTCTTCATGATTGACAGGCTGATCGCCTTTGATCACCGGGAACGGAAGGCCTGGATCATCGTTTGCCCCGGTGCGCGGGAGACGGTTCTTGGATATTCCGAGAGCAGCAGCACCGGGGAGCAGCAGCGCGCAGAAGCCGGAGATGCAGCCTCTGCAATCGAAGAGCGCCTGTTGCAGAATACTCTTCAGCAGACCCCTGAACCGGCCGGAGCACCACCGGGTGGTCAGGATATCCCGCTGCAGAGGCAGAAGATAGAGATTGCGCATGATGTCGGCAGGGAAGACTACCTGGCCATGGTGAGGCGCGCACGGGAATATATTGCGGCCGGAGATATTTTTCAGACGAACCTCTCCCTGCGCGTCTCAGCAGCTATTGAAGGGTATGATCCCTGGGAGATATACAGGATCCTGAGAGAGATTAATCCCTCGCCCTTTGCTGCATATGCGGATTTCGGAGATTATCAGATCGTCAGTTCGTCACCGGAGAGGCTGGTCAGGGTGCGCGACGGGATTGTCGATACGAGGCCGATCGCTGGGACCAGACCGCGCGGGAAGGATGCAGGAGAAGACCACCGGATGCGCCAGGAACTCCTCCTGAATGAGAAGGAGAGGGCCGAACATATCATGCTGATCGACCTCGAACGCAATGATATCGGCCGCATTGCCGATTACGGTTCAGTGCAGGTCGACGAACTGATGGTGACCGAGGAGTACTCCCATGTGATGCATATCGTCTCGAATGTTGAGGGCAGACTGGCAGAAGGCAAGGACAGTCTCGATGTGATTGCCGCTGTCTACCCCGGGGGGACCATTACCGGAGTGCCGAAGGTGCGCTGCATGGAGATAATCGACGAGCTGGAATCCTTCAGGCGGGGGCCGTATACCGGGTCGCTGGGGTACATCGGGTTCAGCGGCAGCATGGACCTCAATATCATCATCAGGACTTTTTTGATCAGGAACAACAGGGCCTATATCCAGGCCGGGGCGGGTATTGTTGCTGATTCAGACCCTGAGCGCGAGTACCACGAATGCCTCAAAAAGGCAGAGGCCCTGCTGAAAACCCTGGACAGACTGGCTTAGTCTCATGGTGACGACAAGAACGAACGTAAGGCGATACTCCGGCTCACTTTGTCATTGCGGCTTGTCCGCAATCCTTCTGAAGGATTCCAGGCGAGCTGGAATGACAATCATACGAGAACTGCTTTAAGACCTGCTGCACCAGCTGCTGGCCTCTTTTATTGACATCCCGTTAAATAACTTATTAGTATATCCGCTTACATATTATGCTACAGGTAAACAGTTTATCAAAGGCCTACGGCCGGCAGATCATTCTCGATGACATTGATTTTACGGTCAATCCCGGAGAACGCGTCGGTCTTGTCGGCAGAAACGGCCACGGCAAGACGACCCTTTTCCGCATGATCCTCGGTCAGGAATACGCCGACGAGGGCGTTATCACCGTGCCCAACGGCTACCGGATCGGTCATCTTTCCCAGCATATCGCCTTCAGCGAGAAGACCGTTCTCAAAGAGGGGTGCCTCCTGCTTCCAAAGAATGAGGACGGCAGGGATGAAAGCTACAAGGTAGGCGCGATCCTCCACGGACTTGGCTTCTCGACCGAGGATTTCGATGCAGACCCGGGGTCCCTCTCCGGCGGATACCAGATACGCCTGAATCTGGCGAAGGTCCTGGTCTCCGAACCGAACCTGCTGCTGCTGGATGAACCGACGAACTACCTGGATATCGTCTCGATACGCTGGCTGGTCAAATTCCTCAGGTCCTGGCCCAACGAAATGATCATTATCACCCACGACCGCGAGTTCATGGACAGCGTCACGACCCATACACTCGGCATACACCGCCAGAAGGTTCGGAAGATAGAGGGCCCAACCGAGAAGCTCTACCAGCAGATCCTCATCGATGAGGAAGTTTATGAAAAAACGCGCATCAACGACGAGCGAAAAAGGAAGGACATCGAGCAGTTCATCAACCGCTTCCGCGCTCAGGCAAACAAGGCCAAGGCTGTCCAGTCGCGCGTCAAGGCACTGGCGCGGCATGAGCAGCGCGAAAAGCTGACAGACATACAGAGTCTCGACTTTGCCTTCAACGACGCCTCGTTCACCGGCAAGCAGCTGATCGCGGCCGAGGACCTGTCGTTCTCCTTCGACCCTGCGGCAGAGCCGCTCATACACCACCTGGATTTTTCTGTAGGCAAGAATGACCGAATCGCGATCATCGGGAAGAACGGGAAAGGCAAAACGACCCTCCTGAACCTTCTCGCCGGAGAGCTTGAGCCTGTCGGCGGAGCGATAACACGTCATCCGCAGCTGAAGACCGCATTTTTCGGACAGACGAACATCAACCGGCTGGACCTTGCGAAGACGATTGAGGCCGAGATCATGGACGTGCATCCTGACCATAACCGTGGTGCCGCCAGGAAGATATGCGGCGCGATGATGTTTGAAGGAGACATGGCCACAAAGAAGATAAGCGTCCTCTCCGGCGGCGAGCGGAGCAGGGTCCTGATGGGAAAACTGCTGGTGAGTCCGGCCAACCTCCTGCTGCTGGACGAGCCGACGAACCATCTCGATATGGAGTCGATCGACTCCCTGATCGAGGCCATCGATGCCTTCAGGGGAGCGGTGATTCTTGTCACACACAGTGAACTGGTCCTGCATGCGATAGCTACGAAACTGATCATCTTTGACGGGGGGGAGATCAGGGTCTTTGACGGGACCTATGAGGATTTCCTCAGCAGGGTCGGCTGGCGCGACGAAGGTTCGGTTGCGGTTCAGGGCAGCGGACCGGTGGAGATTCCAAAGGGCAAGGGCCTCAGCAAAAAGGAGATCAGGCGGCTGCGGGCCGAGATTGTGACAAACCGCTCGAAGGTATTGAACCCGCTCCAGAAGCGCATCACCGACATCGAAGAGATGATCAGCGGCTTTGAGAAGCGCATTGACATGGATAACCAGGCGCTTCTGGCAGCCTCGACAAAAGGCGACGGCCGCGCCATCCGTGACCTGACGAAGGCGATCCATGAGACGAAGGAGCATATCGACAGCCTCTTTGGTGAACTCGAGGAGATTACTGCCGAGCACGATGCAAAGGCACAGGAGTTTGACAGCCGGATGAATGAACTGCAGGACGCGGGGTAGTGCAGGTTCAAGCCCGCGGGCTTGCCCTGTCTAAGGCTTCGTGTTGACCCCCTCTTGCCGCACTTTTTACCCCTGGTAACAAATAAACAACCCCGGATGGGGCCCCCGACGGGCATAAAACGAAACATGATGTATGTCATATCTCCGGGTATGGGACTGCGGTAGAATAGACCATCGAAGAAGCGGGCGACGTTTGTTGACGGTTGCCCAAAAATCCTGGCGACGAGGTGAGCATAGATGTTTATATCCATTGTAGATTGGGACAAGTGCACGGGGTGCGGGGATTGCATTCGCGCCTGCCCGGTCAACTGCTTTGAGATGTCAGAGGGCAAGAGCCTGCCCTCCCGGTCTTCCTATTGCATCGACTGCCGCACCTGTCTGGAGGTCTGCCCTGCCGACGCCATCATCATCAGCATCGGCTGGGGAGGCTGATGGCATCGAGCGTATTGCGACTTACCGCACGGCCGCAGTCCTGGCCGGGGGCTCTATTTCTGCGATGCGCTTTTCCAGGGCTTCGAGGGTTTTTTCGAGCTTCTCAATTTTGGCATCTCGCTTTTGGATCATCTCCTGCTGCTCTTTTATCGCCTCGATCAGGACTGGGACCACCTTCTCATAGGTGACGGCCTTATAGCCTTGTTTGTCTGTCTTGACCAGCACCGGGATAACCTCTTCAACGTTCTGAGCGAGAAGCCCTATCTGCCTGTCAGTGGCGAGGCCCCTGCCTGCGAACTCCTCCGTCTTCCAGTCGTAGCTGACCCCGCGCAGCTTCATTACTTTTTCGAGCGACGACTCCAGCGGCTGTATGTTCTTCTTCAGTCTTTCGTCAGATGGAGAGGCAACAGACGCCACAGAGAGCGACCCGTGTATGGTGACCGCTGCGTTGTCGAATTCCCCATAGATGAGGGGGTAATAGGTAGTCGAATTAGCAATGTAGAGTTTGTTCGATGTATCCTCATTTTCACCTGCGCCCTTGCCGATAAATACGTTGCCGCTTCCCGTGACAAGTGCGCTGCCGCCTGCATTGTATCCTATAAACGTGTTGTTGCTTCCCGTTGTGTAGAATCCTGCGGATGTGCCGACATAGGTGTTCATACTGCCGCTGGAATTGGAAAACCCGGTGGCCTGTCCAATGAAGAGATTGTTGCCGCCGGAAACATTGGATAATCCTGCGTTGGCCCCTAGAAACGTATTGTAGTTGCCGCTTGCATTATGCTGGCCGGCATGAAATCCCAAAAAAGCATTGCTGACGCCGGTTGTTGCATCTAATCCGCTTGAGGCACCCACGAACGTATTGGCATGTATGTCCGCGAAGATAGCGGTCGACCCGCCCGCATTTAATCCGACAAAGGTGGAATTCGTCCCTTCTTCCACTGCCCAGGACGGTGCACCGAATAAGCAGCACAGTACCGTAACCATGAGACCCCTGAGGCTCTGTGATTTCATGTGAATGTCTCCTTTCGTAAAACCCGGTTTAATAAAGAGAGAGTATTTGTGACAGCCATGTCTGCATAAATTATACCAAGGGAAGCGGGAAGTTCAATACGTTGAGGGGTCTTCAGGGGGGAGTTCATGCTCATCAAACGGCATGATCCCCAGTCGGGTCAGGATAGCCTCGATCGAGGCTAACGTCTCGCGGTAGTCGTAGTCCGGCATTTCATTATTCGACGCATACTCCACCAGCGTGTCGAAAGCATCATAATCGAACGTTCCGTCAAGGATCCCGGAGCGGACCAGTACACCATAGAGAGTCCTGTCCTTCCTCAGGTCTTCACCTTCAAGAACCTTCAGGCCTGCTCTGCGGCCGGCAGAAGCGGCATACCATTCCATTCCGAAGACGAGGGCGTCATAGATGGTCAGGATGCCGGCCGAGATCTTCCCCTGTTGGAGACGCCTCCTGCCTGCCCTGATATGCAGCCGGGCGCGCAGAAACGCTGCCTTCTCAGGCCCGAGTGCATTTTCATCCATGAGTCCGAAATGAGGCATGGGCTCAGCCTCCTAGTCGACCGTACTCAGCGCGAAGCATTGCGCAGGGTCTCGTCATATAATATCCTGCCGACCAGGAAGTCGGCCCAGCAGATTCCGATGTCCGGAAGGGTCGACCTGATCAGCCAGTCCGCGGGCGGTATGGCGCGGGCCATGATCTCGGCTATGCTGTAGTGGCCCATCAGGACCGTTCCATAGATGACAAGCAGCCCGTTGAGGAGGTATCCATAGACGGCGGTCCTTCGGGAAAGAAAGAGCCCGGTGACGACGACAACATCGATCAGGGGCAGAAGAAAGGCCAGAAACCTTGTGCTGTCCAGAACATAGACCGACGGATCGTTCGTGTCCGGTACCATGAAACGGTGGAGCCGGTAGTGAAACATCATGCCTGAAACAGCAAGAAGCAGGAGGGCAGCCAGGAGGGCCTTCCGGTGAGAGCTCAAAATGGAAACCTGACCATATGGCCGAGATACAGGGTGAACAGCACTGCGGCGATATGCAGTATCCACCAGCCCGGCCTGTAGCGCATGAAATACTGGAGCATCTCTACCTCCAGAGAATATGGCCGAGGGCATAGACAGCTGCTATCCCGGCTCCATGGATCAGCCACCACCCGGCGCTGAGAAAGGGTGCAGTTCTCGTGACTGGTTCACCTGCCATCGGCTTTTCCCTGTGGAACATAGTCCGTACCTTATCATATCCACCTATGACTGATCAAGGCACGAAAACAACCCCCCTCAGTCCCCCCTTAACAGGGTTGTGGGCATCTAAGCCTCCCTTGATCAGGGGAGGTTGGGAGGGGTTTGATGAAATACGTTTGAATCCTGGCTGCCTAGAGGTCTTTTGAGGGGCAGAGGTCCTGAAGGACGCATGCCGCGTGGTTCGGTTTTCGCGCCTGGCATATGCGCCTGCCGTGCAGAATGAGGAGATGCGAGAGGGTTGCCCACTCCTGACGAGGGGCCTGGGCCATCAGGTCGCGTTCTATTTTGACCGGGTCGCCGGAGGCCGAGAGTCCCAGTCTCCGGGAGAGTCTCATGACGTGCGTATCGACCGCAATGCCTTCGTTGATGCCGTATATCGTCGACAGTATGATGTTCCCTGTCTTGCGGGCGACACCGGGGAGTCTGGTTATTTCAGCCATGGTATCTGGTATCTTCCCTCCGAACTCCCCGAGCACCATTCTGGCCGAAGCCTGTATATTCTTCGCCTTGTTGTTGAAGAAGTTGACCGAACTGATATCTTTCTGCAGTGTTTCAAGCGGGACGGATGCAAAGTCGCTGATCGCCGGGTACTTGCGGAAGAGGGCAGCTGTGACCCTGTTCACCTGTGCATCGGTCGTCTGCGCTGACATGATCGTTGCAGCAAGCAGCTCGAATGGGGTGCTGAAGTTCAGGGCCGTCTCAGGATGCGGGTATTCTTTCTTTAACTTTCTGATCATCTGAAGCAATCTCTTCCCGCTGTCCATTCAGTTTCCTCCCGTCACGGTGATGCTGCCGCAGTTCGTTCTCGGCCTTCGATTATGATATTATACCAGTTAGTGCTATCACGAACAGCAAGGGGGCATGCGCGTGGCCGACATCGAACTGCCTGATCCTGATGAACTTGTGGAGATCAGGGGCAAGGCATTCACCAGAAGGGTTGCATTGACCACGGCGATTTTCGCCGTGATGCTTGCGATAACGTCGCTCGGGGGTAACAATGCGATGAAGGAGATGCTGCTGGCGCAGCAGCAGTCTTCGGACCAGTGGGCGTTCTATCAGTCAAAGGTCATGAGGGAGCATATGTATAAGCTTCAGAAGTTGCAGTTCGAGACGGTCCTGCTGGAAAGAAAGAAGACCCTCTCCCCTGACCTGCAACAGTATTATGACGACGCTGTTAAGAAGCTCGACGCTGAAGAGAACCGGTACCGGAAGGAAAAGAAAGCGATAGAGGCGGACGCGAAGCGGCTGGAGGCGGAGCGTGATCTGAACAAGAACAGGGACCCCTATTTCGATTATGCCGAGGTGCTTATCCAGATCGCCATCGTACTGGCATCAATCTCGATCCTGGCGGCATCACCCCTTATCTTCTCGGTCGCGGTCTTCTCTGCACTCTGCGGCAGTCTCCTGAGCCTCAACGGTTTTCTGCTGCTGGTACGCATCCCCTTTTTTCATTGAAAAGAAGGTCAAACGACGGATACGAAGGGTACAAATCAGAGCATGGTTGCACGGGATAAGAGAAAATTCAGGAGATACCAGAAGACGCGCGAGGTCCCGATAACCTTCAGAAATAAGGTGATCAGGGCGAAGATGCTCGACTATTCTCTTGACGGGGTCGGGATTTTTGTCGAGGGTTCGGCGGTGATCAGCAAGGGCGACATCATCAGGGTAGCGCTTGACGGAGCCGAGACAGGGATCGGCGGGGAGGTTGTCTGGTCCTGTATCGAGAAGAGCGGTCTGCGGCTGGGAATCCGGACAGAGGGCTGCTACCGCGGACTGATCCATGATTTCAGATTTTCTGATACGCTTATCGGCCTCCACCGGAACAGAAAGACAGGCATCATGACCATCCGTTATGGGGCTGTTGTCAAGAAGATATACATCCGGGATGGCGATATGATTTTCTCTGCCTCCAACCAGCAGGAGGACAGGTTGGGTGATGTTCTCCTTGCGCAGGGGAGGATAACCCGGGAGCAGTATGACCGTACCGTCGAAGAGATGAGGCGTACGGGACAGAAACAGGGGGTGGTCCTGGTCAAACTCGGATACCTCAAGCCTCAGGAACTCGTACCGGTCGTCAGACAGCAGGCCGAACAGATAATCCTCAGCCTGTTCAATCTGCAGGACGGGAGTTTTGAGTTCAGGGAAACGCCCCTCCCGCCTGACGCGGTCATTACGCTGAAACTCTCACCGGCAAACCTGATTTATTACGGAATCAGGCGGATGAGTGATTACAGCGATATGCGTTCTGAACTGCCGGGACTGACCAGCATCCCCGTTGTTTCATCAGAGCCCGGTGACCTGTCCCGGGAGATCTCCCTGGACAGCGCCGGCCGGCAGATGGTCGGCCTGATCGATGGAAAGAGGACGCTGGATCAGGTCCTGAAGGCATCGGCGGAGAATGAGGGCGAGGCGGTCAGGACGCTGTATGCCCTCCTGTGTGCAGGGCTCGTGAAGGTGCAGCCCGGGGATCCGGTCTCCGGGACGGGGTCCGTCCACGTTCCCTCTGATGCGTCGGGGGCACCGGAGGTGGGGTCAGAGACGGTCGCCGATCTCCCTGATGTGGCAGGTATCCATGATCTTCATGCGACCTATAAAAAGATCGGGTACTACGGTGTGCTCGGCGTCAGCGCCACGGCGACGCTTTCCGAGATCAAGAGCGCATACTACTCAGCGGCAAAAAAATATCATCCTGACATTCACTTTTCTCTTGCGGATGCATCGGCCAAGGGAAAGCTGAGCGATATCTTTTCATATATTTATGAGGCATATGCGACCCTTTCCGACCCGGCGAGGCGGCGTGAGTATGACGGGAATAAACACAGAAAGGACGAGGCAAAGACAGACACTCGGGTGCAGGCCGGGATGAAGTTCGCCGAGGGCAAGGTTGCCTTCGGAAGCCGGAGTTACCGGGAGGCCGAGCTCCTGTTCGGCCAGGCGACCTATTTCGAGAGCGGAATCGCCGAGTATCACTACTATTACGGGCTGACTCTTCTGAGACAGAACAGGCTGAAGCCTGCTGTCAAGGCCTTCGAGAGGGCGATTAAGCTCGCGCCGTTGAATGCGGATTATCATGCTGAACTCGGGCTGGTCTTTCTTCAGATGGGATTTCCGACGCGCGCAAAGGGCATGTTCGAAAAAGCCCTCAAGATAGCCCCCGGCCACCAGGGTGCTGCGGGTGGCATGGCTGAAATTGCCGGGAGCTAGGAGTTATGGGGCGGCCGAGGCTTCTGCGGCAGCGGTACCGGATTTGTCTCCCCAGTTGTTATAATGGTCCATGGCTGAGAAACTGAAGAAGACCCGCGAGGAGATACTTGCAGTCAGTGCGACGCTCGCGAGCATATACCTCGGGGTGAGTATCTATTCGTATTATCAGTGGGACCCCTCATTCCTGACGTTCACCACGAACCCCGCCCGAAATTACGGCGGCGTTGTCGGGGCGTATCTTTCAGACCTGATCATCTCACTTCTGGGATATCCCTCGTACGGCATTCCGGTCCTGATGCTGGTCCTGGCCGTCCGTTCGATCGTCTCCCGGGAACAGGGCAGGACACCGTATGCAGGCCTTGCCCTGCTGGTCCTGTCCTCGTCCGTCATGATGGCCCTGCTCGGCAATACATTCAGATTTCATTTTACCATCAAGCCCGGAGGTCTGATCGGATACTATAGCGCCTCCTTCCTCATTGAGTATCTTTCGCTCCTCGGGGCCTACCTCGTCGGGTTGTCCGCGTTTCTTTCGTCGCTGATACTGATCAGTCCGGTCCCGGTCAGTTCGCTGACGCTGCCCGGAGCCGTCCGGGAGAAGACCGGACGCAGGCCTGCAGAGACACCGCAGCCGGCAAAGGGCATCCTGGAGGAAGACGCGATCATTGCACGGGCAGATGTGGAGGAGCCGGAACCGTCGCTGCTGCCACCTGCTGATGAACTTCCGCCCATAACCAGGTCCGTGGAGCGGCCCCAGCCTGCGCGGCCTCAGACCATGACGAAGTCCGCTGTGCGGGACGGCTATGTCCTTCCTTCCCTTGACTTTCTGACCGCCTATGACCTGTCTTCTGTCCGTGACAGCGATGACGATATTCGGGTGAACTCTGCAAATCTCAGGACAAAGCTTGCAGACTTCGATGTACAGGGGACGATCACCCGGATCGATCAGGGGCCGGTTGTGACGCTCTATGAGTTCGAACCCGCGCCCGGCATAAAGATCAACCGCGTGGTCTCGCTTGCCGACGACCTGGCCCTGGCATTAAAGGCCCAGAGCATCCGCGTATCACCGATTCCGGGCAAGGCGACGATCGGCATCGAGGTGCCGAACAGGAAACGGGCGGTCGTCTCTCTCCGGGATATCCTCGCCTCTGACGAGTTCGGCAGGAACCAGTCGAAGCTGACGCTTGCCCTCGGGAAGGATATCTCCGGCAGTCCGATTGTGGCCGATCTCGCGAGAATGCCCCATCTGCTCGTGGCGGGTGCAACCGGCGCAGGGAAGAGTGTCTCGATCAACTCGATGGTCATGAGCATCCTCTATAAGGCGACCCCGCGCGAGGTGAAGATGCTGATGATCGACCCCAAGCTCCTCGAACTCTCGATATATGAAAATGTCCCCCATCTGATATCGCCGATCATCACGAACCCCAAAAGTGCCTCCGAAGCCCTGCGCAAGATGGTCTTCGAGATGGAGAGGCGCTACCGGCTGCTTGCCGAAAAGGGGGCGAGGAATATCGACGGTTTCAACAGCAAGGCGTCCGAGGAGGAGCGCCTGCCGTATATTATCGTTTTCATCGATGAACTGGCGGACCTGATGTTTTCATCCTCGAAGGAGGTTGAAGATTCGATTGCGCGGCTTGCCCAGATGGCCCGTGCCGCCGGCATCCATCTGATCATAGCCACGCAGCGGCCGTCGGTCGATGTCATTACCGGCCTGATCAAGGCCAATTTCCCGGCGCGTATATCGTTCAAGGTATTTTCGAAGATCGATTCGCGGACCATCCTTGATTCCCAGGGTGCCGAGCAGCTCCTGGGCAAGGGTGATATGCTCTTGCTCCAGCCCGGTGAGCGGCTGGTGCGGGTTCACGGGGCGCTGGTGACCGAGACCGAGATTAAATCGGTCACTGATTTCATCTCGGCCCAGGGGAGACCTGACTATACTATCTTCGAAGAGATTCCGGTCGAGGCGCCTGCCTCTGATGAACAGGCCGCTGACCGCGATGATATATACTACAAGGCGATTGAATTTGCCGAGTCGGTCGGAGAGGTCTCGATCTCATCTCTGCAGCGCAAGTTCAAGATCGGGTATAACCGGGCCGCACGGATCATGGAGATCATGGGAGATGACGGACTTGTCGGTCCTCCCAAGGGCGCAGGAAAACCAAGGGACTATATAGGGAGGCATCATTGATGGTGATAGGAAAATATCTGCGCGTGGTGGTCGTTCTGCTGGCACTGCTCATCATGAGCGGGACGGTGCGGGGCGCTGCACTTGATGACAGGATCGGCCGGCTCCAGAAGGCATATGAAGGGGTTACGGATATCCGGGGAAGCTTTATTCAGAAGAGCACGATAAAGGACCTCAAACGGACCGACACCTACAGGGGGGAATTTTTTATCAGGCCCCCGCTGAAGATGAAGTGGCAGTACCGTGGGAATGCGGCACAGGATATCATCGTGAACAACGACGCCATCCAGATCCACAAGAAAGGCGAGAACCAGGCCTACCGTGCGAGGTTCGACAAGGAGACCTATGGCCAGACCCCCGTGGCCCTGCTCGGCGGGCTCGGCAAGATCACCGAGGAGTTTACCATTACCGCAGCGGGGGAAGACCTTCTTCTTAAGCCGAAGAAGACGATGGGGACGATAACGTCAATTCGCATGGTCCTCTCGGGCGAGGGCTTTCCGATACGTTCTTTTTCGATTTATGACAGCCGTTCGAATGTGATCGAGATAGAGCTGAGGGATATCAGGGTGAACACGGGACTGAAAGAGAGCCTCTTCGACATGACGCTGCCCAAGGGCGTCAGTATTTTTGATCAGAATTCATGAGGTCTGTCTGCGTCCATTCATGATCTGGTGAATACCTCTTTTTTGTGTCATAATAGACGATGAAAATCAAGGAAATCTGCATTGTTGCCCTGCTCCTGCTTTTGCATTCCTGTACTGCCGCCCGTCAGGAGCTTGTGGCTGAATCCGGGCCGCAGCATCCCTTCGAGGCCGATTACTATTATATGCTGGGCTATGAAGCCTTCATCTCCGGCGACTGGGACAGCAGTCTTGCCAACTACAGAAAGGCTCTGGAATTCGATCCCGGCTCTCCCTATCTCAGGTCGCAGATCGGCCATTTTCTCTTTCGCAAGGGAGATGTCAGCGGTGCGATGGCGATGGTTGAAGCGGTCCTCAGAGACAGTCCTGATTATGTCAGGGCCCTCATGCTCCAGGCAGAGATCTATGACAGCCAGAAACGGGCGGCTGAACTGTCGGGAGTCCTGGGCCGGATCAGGAAACTTGCCCCGGACGACCCTGAGGTGATGATGTTTGTCGGGAAGGTCTATTACAGCAACGACATGACGGATGATGCCCTGGCTGCCTTCGGCAGTGTTGTCCGGAAAGACCCGGATGAATTTGTTGCCCTGGACTATATGGGTTCCATTTATCTCGACAGGAAGGAATATGCCCTGGCCGAAGAACACCTGAAACGGGTCCTTGAGATCCGTCAGCTTGAGGGCGTTTATTTCAAGCTGGGGATCATCAGGGAGATACAGGAGCGCTACCCTGAGGCCATTGCCGACTACGAGGCTGCGCTGCGTCTGAACCCGCTGCACCGGCAGGCGCGTGAGCGGATTGCACAGATCTATGTGAAACAGAAGTCGATGGGCAGGGCGATTGACGAATTCCTCGTCCTCAGCAGGCAGCAGCCCGAGAATGTCGATATGCATGTGCGGCTGGGCATGCTCTACTACGAGACGAGGGATTTCGAGCGGTCGCTGGACGAGTTCAGGACGGCACTGGCAGGCAGTCCCGAAAATACGGCGATACGCTACTACCTTGCCCTCGTTCTTGAGGAGATGGAGCGCTTTGATGATGCGGTGGCCGAATTCAGAAAGATCATTATCCAGGAACCCAAGAACGTCAATGCATTCCTGCACCTGGCGATCATTTATTCGAAACAGAAGAAGGACGACGAGGCGATCCGCATGTTCGAGGAGGTCCTTGCATTCGATAAGGACAAGCCCGAGATCTTTCAGTCGCTGGCAATGGCCTATATCCGGACGAAGGACTATGCCCGTGCCGAGCAGGTCCTCACCGATGCGACGGCCCGGTTTAAGGACAATGAGGAGCTGTATTTTAACCTTGCGATGGTCTATGACAAGACCGAACGCTTTGATGCCATGATCACGGCGCTGCGGAGAACGCTCGAGATCAACCCTCGGAATGCCGATGCCCTCAACTATCTCGGCTATTATTACGCTGACAAGAATATAAACCTCCGTGAGGCCAGGGAGCTGATAGAGCGGGCTCTTCAGCTGAAGCCCGACAACGGCTATATTCTCGACAGCTATGGCTGGGTTCTCTATCGGCTGGGAGAGTATCACAACGCTATGGAGCAGCTCGAGAAGGCGGTGAAGATAACCACCGAGGACCCCATGCTCTTTGAACATATGGGGGATGTGTACCATGCCCTGCAGCAGAGGGAAAAGGCCCTGGAGCACTGGAGAAAGTCCCTGAAGAACCACGAGAAGGAAGAGGGGCTCAAAGAGAGGGTCGAACAGAAGATACGGGAGCTTGAAAAAAACAGGTGAGGGTTCTGAAGGCCCCGGCAAAGATCAACTGGTTCCTCCAGGTTGCCGGAAGAAGGGATGACGGATACCATGACATCGTCAGCGTCATGCAGAGGGTTGACCTCTGCGACACGCTCTGCTTTGAGGAGTCAGAAACGCTGGAACTCGTCTCCGGTCTCGCTCTCCCGGTCAGTGAAAACCTGGTCTTCCGTGCTGCGGAGCTCCTTCGGAAGGTGACCGGCTGCCGCTCCGGTGCGAAAATAACGCTTCAGAAGAATATCCCTTCAGCTGCAGGCCTCGGCGGCGGCAGCAGCGATGCGGCAGCAACGCTCAGCGGCCTCAACCGGTTCTGGAAACTGGGACTGGAGGATCAGGAACTCAGGGTATTGGGTTCAGGCCTCGGCTCTGACATCCCCTTTTTTATCGGTCCTCCGCTCGCCCTTGCCGGGGGAAGGGGAGAACGGGTCACCCCGCTGCCGGCACGGGGGCCTTCCTGCAGCCTGCTCCTGGTCAAGCCTGATATAGGCATACCGACTGCGTGGGCCTACCGCAATTACAGAATGTTGACAAAAAAAACGGTCGATATTAAACTATTCTGTCAAGCTCTTGACACGAGAGATTTCAGTGCTCTGAAACAGATGGTTTTTAACGATCTTGAGGAGGCGGTCTTCCCGGAGTATCAGGTGATTGCCGGACTGAAGTCGAGGCTGCTGGAGCAGGGGGCTGAGTTCTCCCTGATGAGCGGAAGCGGATCTGCGGTTTTCGGTGTCTTCAGGTCACCGGAGGACGCCCGCAGGGCGGCGGCGGGTTTTACTGACACCTGGTCGTGCGTTGTTGATACGATCGTCGATGGAGAACAGGAATAATTTTATTGGGGCGTCGACAAACGGCAAGTCAGGAGATTTTGGATCTCCCATTTGGAGGTTCGAATCCTCCCGCCCCAGCCACAGACAGGCGGATAAGGGAATAGAATGACAGACAAGAGAGGAGCAGTGAATAAAGGTATGCCCCAGGGACTCAGGCTTATTACAGGGACGGCCCATACTGAGCTTGCGCGCGAGGTAGCCGCGTGTCTTGGCATCGGTCTTGGTGACGCGACAGTATCCCGCTTCAGCGACGGGGAGATCATGGTCCGGCTGAACGAGAACGTGAGGGGTTCGGACGCCTTTGTCATACAGCCGACCAGTATGCCGGTGAATGACAACCTTATGGAGCTCCTGCTGATCGTCGATGCGCTCAAGCGCGCCTCGGCAGCCAGGATTACCGCCGTCATTCCCTATTATGGCTATTCGAGGCAGGACAGAAAGGTGCAGCCCCGCGTACCGATTTCGGCGAAGATGGTGGCTGACCTCGTGACCGCGGTCGGTACGAACCGCGTCCTGACCGTTGACCTGCATGCAGGCCAGATTCAGGGTTTCTTTAACATACCCGTGGACAACCTGTATGCCGCCCCGGTCCTGCTGGAATATATAAAAAAGAAATATGATCAGGACAACCTGGTTATCGTGTCGCCGGATGCAGGCGGCGTTGAGCGTGCCCGCGCTTTTGCAAAGCGGCTGGGCTGTTCGATCGCCATCATCGACAAACGCCGGGAAAAGGCGAACGAGTGTGAGATAATGAACGTCATCGGAGATGTGATGGGCCGCGATACCCTGCTCCTCGACGACATGGTCGATACAGCCGGCACCATGGTCCAGGCAGCGGCAGCCCTGAAGGGCAAGGGAGCGAGGAAGGTATCCGCAGCCTGCACGCACGCCATCCTGTCGGGCGCTGCGGTCGAGCGCATCAACAACTCCGCCATAGATGAGATGATTGTGACGAATACGACGCCGCTCGACAGCAAGAAGGAGCAGTGCAGCAAGCTGACGGTCCTGAGTATTGCGTCTCTCCTGGGGGAGGCGATCAAGAGGATCAACGAGGAGTCGTCAATCAGTTCGCTTTTTGTTTAGGCCGTTGGCTTAATGAATACTGAGCAAGTCCCAGCCTGTGAAGGGCGAGACGAATAAAGAGGAGGCAACATGGAAAAAGTTAGTCTGGCAGCTGAAAAGAGAGAAGAACACGGAAAAGGGGCGGCACGCACCCTGAGAAGGGCGGGTATGGTCCCGGCTGTTCTGTATAGAGAGGGCAGGGCGCAGTCGATCAAGCTTAACCGGAAGGAACTCGCAAAGCTCATCAACACCGTTGCAGGGGAGCAGGTGATGGTTGACCTTAACTTTACGGACGGGGACAGGAAGCTGGCCCTCCTGAAGAACTTTCAGGTAGATCCGCTGAAGAGAGAGCTGCTCCATACCGATTTCTTTGAGGTTTCTCTTACCGAAAAAGTACGGATAACGGTCCATGTCTCGACGACCGGCGAGCCGATCGGTGTCAAGAGGGATGCGGGGATCCTGCAGCATGCGCTCAGGGAGATAGAGATAGAGTGTCTGCCTGACAATATACCCGGCAAGATAGAGGTCGACATATCAAAGTATGAGCTTGGCCAGTCCCTCCACGTCGGCGATCTTAAGCTGGGTGAGGGTATCAAACTGATTACCGATCCCCATGACGTTATTATCACGGTGGTCGCCCCTGCCGCTGAGGCTGCTGCAACTGCCGAGGGTGCTGAGGCTGCTGCTGCTGCCGAGCCGGAGGTTGTCAAGAAGGGCAAGAAGGAAGAGGCAGGCGCGGAGAAGAAGGAGAAATAATTTTTGTGGCTTGTTGCCGGGCTCGGTAATCCGGGCAGGAAATACGCCTGGACCCGGCATAACATCGGGTTCCTCGTACTTGAGGAGATCATCGGTCGCCTCGGCCTTGAATTTCGTGCGAGGCCTGACTATAACATATGCAGCGGCTCCATCGGAGATGAGCGGGTCATCTTCGTGGAGCCGTTGACGTTTATGAACAGGAGCGGCAGTGCTGTTAGAGAAATACTCAACAAAAACAATATATTACACGAAAACATTATAGTTATACATGATGATCTGGACCTCGAATGCGGCCGGCTCAAAATCAGAAAAAAGGGTTCCTCAGGCGGTCATCGCGGTGTGGAATCAATCATCCAGCATATCGGCAGCAACGCCTTCATCAGGGTCAAGATCGGCATAGGGCGTGACCCCCTGCTGCTGACCGAAGATTATGTCCTCTCGAAATTCAGAAAAGATGAGCTCCCCGGAATCAAAGAAGTGATCGTGACCGCGGCGGATGCCGTTGAAGCGATCATCAAGTATGGCCCCGACAAGGCGATGAATACCTTTAATCCTGCATCAGGGAAGTAGCCTCCCGCTGCACTTCGGCGAACGAGACCCTGTTCCTCCCGTTCTTCTTTGAGCAATAGAGCATCCCGTCTGCCTCACTGATCATATCCTCTGCTGACTTGCGGTCACAGAACGAGGAAATCCCGAAGCTCGCGGTGATCCTCAGCCCCTGATTATTGAAAACAATGAGGTGGTCAGAAATCGCCTGCCGGATCCTTTCCGATACCAGGAGCGTGTTTTCGAGAGATATTTCCGGGAGGATGATCATGAACTCTTCGCCGCCATAGCGGATGAGATAGTCGCTTTTTCTCAGGGCAGCTTTCAGAATTCTGCTGAGTTCCCTGAGTACGAAGTCACCTGCCAGGTGACCATGGGTGTCGTTGATCGTCTTGAAGTGGTCGACGTCGAGCATGACGACCGAGAGCTCTGCTCCATAGCGCTGTGCCCTCGATACCTCTCTGTTCAGCAGGTCATCGAGGATGCGCCGATTATAGCATTCAGTCATCGGGTCGAGCATTGCCGTCTCCTCAAGA
Source organism: uncultured Thermodesulfovibrio sp. (assembly GCA_964499365.1). Classification (GTDB taxonomy): domain Bacteria; phylum Nitrospirota; class Thermodesulfovibrionia; order Thermodesulfovibrionales; family UBA6898; genus PALSA-1316. The sequence continues at coordinate 39,013 of CAZCKU010000013.1, read as the reverse complement.
CGCTTCCGGTTGAGGTAATTGTCCAGTACCACCGTGAGCACCTTTACCATCATCTCGATGATCTCCTTCTGATGACTGAGGACTGATCTTCCCGGAAGGATGTAGAGCATGGCAGCGTCATTTTCAAAGTTTATGGCGTATGACAGAGTGTTTTCTCCGATGAAGGCAGGTGAAAACGGATCAGGCGTCTTGCCCTGCACGGGCAGGGTAAATGTATGCATTCTCGTGTCAAGTTCCTGGCAGTTCATTTCGAGCCTGATCTGATCAATAAACAGGCTGTCCTGATAGTAGCGGGGATCGACCCATATGTCCAGTGCCTCCGAATTGCGAAATGCAAAGGCAAAAAGCTCATAATTAAGTATATCTTTCAAGCAGTTAGAGGCTTCAAACAGGATCTCGTCAATGTCCTTGAGCCGGTTGATCTTGAGAATATATTCATTCAACAGTTTATAGTCTCTTCCCCTTACGACAAAGTAGGCTATCTTCTTCAGTCTCAGATCAAGCTCAATTCGAGCGTATTGAATCAATTTTTTGACTCTGTTTTGCTTCATACGTAGTCCATTTGCAATCTGAATGCCAGATTCGTCTCACCAGGATTCATGGCCGCATCCCAGGACACCCCGATTGCCGGTTAGTCCTGACTGCCGGCAGACGTGACCCGGAGATATCGAGGTGTTCAACTGAGGTTTCATGCAGATATGAACAAGAATTGCGCCAGAGCAGCAGGACATCGGAATGTTGACTAATCATGTGGTTATAGGCTACATTATTCGCTATGAAATATTTTATTGCTGCAAACTGGAAGATGAACAAGACTATTGCCGAGACGAGGGAATTTCTCAAGGGCTTTATCCCCATGGTCAAGGGCATTTCTGATGTTGACATTGTTATTGCCCCGCCGTTTACAGCGTTGTCTGCTGCATACGATGAGGTGAAGGGAAGCAATGTCGTGCTGTCCTCCCAGGACATGTTCTGGGAGGAGAAGGGTGCCTATACCGGTGAGGTTGCTCCTGGCATGCTGCTTGATGCCGGCTGCAGCCACGTGATCATCGGGCATTCGGAGCGGAGACAGTATTTTCACGAGGACGATTCAGTTGTCAACAGGAAGGCCAGGGCTGCACAGAAGGCGGGGCTTGGCGTGATATTCTGCGTCGGGGAATCTCTTGAAGAACGTGAGGCAGGCAAGACCTTCGAGGTGATACAGCGTGAAGTGGAGCAGGGACTGGTCGAGGTGCACCCTGACAGTCTCGTGGTCGCATATGAGCCCATATGGGCGATTGGGACCGGAAAGACAGCAACCAATGAACAGGCGCAGGAGGTTCATGCATTCATCAGAAAGATACTTGCGGGACTGTATGGCGGCAAGGCGGGGGGGCTCAGAATCCTCTACGGGGGAAGCGTTACCCCGGAAAATGTCGACAGTCTGATGGCCTGCACGGATGTCAATGGGGCACTGGTCGGTGGCGCCAGCCTGAAGCCTGAGAGTTTCTACAAGATTGTTTCATTTAAAAAGGAGAACTGATGCTTACAACACTTATTTTGATCGTGCACGTTATGGTATGTCTCTTCATGATCTTTATTGTCCTGATCCAGAGCGGCAAAGGCGCAGAACTGGGGGCTGCCTTCGGCGGGTCCGGCCAGACGCTGTTCGGAGCGCGGGGCGCGGCAACGGTCCTTGGAAAACTGACGACCGGGGCTGCGATCGTCTTCATGCTGACCTCGCTTATGCTGGCGGTTGTTACTTCAAAGGGCAGTTCGGTTGTAACCTCGGGACCGGCAAGGTCCGAGAGTGTTGATCCGAAGAAGAATATCCCGCAGGCACCCGGTGCGAGTGGTCCTATCCAGGGAGCGCAGCCCGGCCAGCAGACCACCCCGGCAGCACCCGCACGTTAAGCATTCATCCCTTTCGTAACGGCCCGGCCCTCTCTCCTGAGGGCCGGGTTTTTTAGTACTCAGTCTCCTTGCCGTCGATCACACCGCTGAAAATCTTCTGCACCCATACCTGATACGCAATGACGACAGGGACGAAGATTGCAGCCACCGCAGTCATGATCCCAAGCGTGTAATTGCCTGACGATGCATTGCGGATGGTCAGACTGTATTGCGGGTCAGTGGCTGACGGTATCAGATTCGGATAGAGCCCGCCAAAGCCGAAGAGGACGAGTGTCAGGATCGTCAGGCTCGATGCGATGAAGGCCTCGGCATAGAGTTCTCTTGAGAGATAAACCCGGGCTGCAACAAGTGCCACGAGTGCAAATACCGGGATGATCAGCAGCGAGGTATGGTTCAGATAGTTGAGGAACAGTTGTGTCTGGACGTGGGTTGCCGGCAGAAACAGTGTGGTGACGATCAGGAGGCCGCTCCACAGTGCTGAAGCGGTTCCTGCCGCCCGTCGTCTGAGGTCGCCGCCGGTCTTCATCGCAAGGTATATCGCCCCATGAACAAGAGAGGCGAGGAGAAGCAGCGCACCGGTGATAATGCCGTAGGGGTTCAGCAGCGTCAGCAAATTGCCGTGATAGCCCGAGGCATCAATCGGAAGGCCCTGAAATATATTGCCGAACGCAATCCCGAAGAGCAATGGAGGCATGCAGCTGCCAAGGAAGAGGGCAGCATCGCAGGCCTTTTTCCAGACCGGCATGGCGATCCTGCCTCTGAACTCCAGGGCTGCCCCTCTGAAGATCAGCGCAAAGAGGATAAAAAGGAGCGGCAGGTAGAGAGAGCTGAACATGAGTGCATAGGCAGCAGGAAACGCCGCAAAGGTGGCACCGCCGGCAGTTATGAGCCAGACCTCATTGCCGTTCCAGACCGGCCCTATGGCGCGGACGATCAGCCGTCTTTCATGGTCGGTCCTGCCGAGATAAGGGTTCAGCATCCCCGCACCAAAGTCGTAGCCATCGAGCATGAAGTAGACCGCCCAGAGTATTCCCCAAAGAACGAACCATGCCGTCTGCAGTGCCATGCTATGCTCCGTGCTCCTGCTCAGTCGCCCCGGGGCTGATTATGACTGCAGGCTGGTGATCAGGTCCTTTACGGGCGGTGGTTATCAGCAGATATAGATCAACAGCCGCGAGAACCCCGTACACGAGGGTGAAGCCGGCCAGTGATATCCAGACATCAACCGGCGTCAGAGACAGCGAGACGCCGGCAGACGTTCTGAAGACCCCATACACAAGCCAGGGCTGCCTGCCGACCTCGGCAACGATCCAGCCCATCTGCCCGGCGATATACGGCAACGGCAGCGCATAAAGCATAATTCTGAGAAAGAGGTGGTGGTCGGCGATCGTGTTGTGCAGAGACAGGACGACCGAGATAAACGAAAGCAGCACAAACAGCATACCGAGGGCCGCCATACCCCTGAAGCCGAGGAACGTGGGGAGGACCGGGGGCCTGTCCTCCCGTGGAAATTCCTTGAGGCCCGTTACCACGGCATTTACCTCATGATGCGCCAGCAGGCTCAGCATCCCGGGGATGCCGGCTGCGGTAATGGCATTACGCTCATTCTTTTCATCAGGCACCTGAAGGAGATAATACGGCGCGGCACGCTGCGTTTCCCATACCGATTCCATGGCAGCGAACTTTGCCGGCTGGACCCTGGCGATCTCGACAGCATGGAAATCTCCGGCCGCAAAGACCAGAAGTGCGCTGACAAAGCCGAACCGTGCTGCGATCCGGAATGAACGGGCGAAGAACGCGGTCTCGCTGTTCCTGAGGAGGTGCCAGGCTGCAATACCCATGACAAAGAAGGCGGCGATGACGTACCCGGAGAAGAGCGTATGGAAAAACTTGATAATACCGTAAGGATTTGTCAGCAGTGCGCCGAAATCGACCATTTCGGCCCGACCATTCCTGAGGACATAGCCGACGGGATGCTGCATCCAGCCGTTGGCGAGAAGGATCCAGAGTGCGGAAAGGTTTGTGGCGAGTGCGACGAGCCAGATCGATAGAGCGTGGACTTTTTTTGAAACGCGGTCCCAGCCGAAGATCCAGAGACCGATAAAAGTCGACTCCAGAAAAAAAGCAACGGTGGCCTCAATCGCCAGAGGTGCGCCGAAGATGTCCCCGACGTATCGTGAATATTCAGCCCAGTTCATGCCGAACTGGAACTCCATGGGTATGCCGGTGACGATACCCAGGGCAAAGTTGATCAGGAAGAGCTTCCCCCAGAATTTCGTCATCCTGAGGTACTGGGGGTCTCCGGTGCGGACAAAGCGGGTTTCCATAAAGGCGACCAGTACCGAAAGGCCCAGCGTAAGCGGGACAAAGATGAAATGGAACATACTTGTGACGGCAAACTGCAGTCTGCTCAGTTCCAGGACATCCATACATTCTCCTCCCTGAATGGGGCATTATGCTCATACATCTTGGCAAAATCCGGCCATGAAATCAATGTGATTAATTATATTTAACTTGACGATACGGGAAAGGGGGCCTTATGCTACAATAATTCATATATATAGTAGTGTATATCGGTCTGAGCACTGCATTTAGTAGCATTGAGTCGCCGTATCGGCGAATGAGTGCCGGGCATGTATCATGCTTATTCAACAGGGCAGGATATTCAAATAATCAGGAGACATGGTGAGGATAAAAGGATGAAACGATTGAATCTGCTGGTGTTTTTTCTGCTGTTTCTGGTGGGATCGGTGCTGCCGGTGCAGGCCGCGATAACAGCGTTGGACGGTTTTAATCCGAATGTCAATGGGACGATCGTTGCTGTGGCGGTACAGGCAGACGGAAAGCTGCTGATCGGCGGTGATTTTACCCAGGTTGGCGGTGTTGCGCGCAACCGGATTGCGCGGCTTAACACCGACGGTTCGCTCGACACCGCGTTTAATCCGAATGCCAACAATTCTGTAGAGGTACTCGTAGCCCAGCCGGACGGGACGATCCTTGTCGGGGGACTGTTTTCTAACATCGGCGGTGCATCACGCAGCCGTGTGGCGTTGCTGAATTCGGATGGGACCGCACATACCGGTTTCACGATATCCGTTACGAACGGCGATGTCGTTGCGATCGCTGTTGAGGCGAACGGGAATGTCCTTATCGGAGGGACGTTTACCGATATCGGCGGCACCCCCAGAAATCATCTCGCCCGGCTGAACAAGGCCACCCCGTGGGTCCTCGATACGACTTTTAATCCCGATGTGACGGGCGGCACGGTCTATGCGATAGACCTTCAGGTTGACGGCACGATCGTGGCCGGCGGGAGCTTTACCCATGTCGGGGGGGGTGTCCGCAGCAGGATCGCGCGGATCAAGGCCGATGGAAGTCTTCAGGCTGACGGGTTTGCGGCGCCGGCATTTTCATTCGGCATAGCTGACGAGATATACTCCCTCAGGATTCATCCTGACGGCGACATCCTTATCGGAGGTTCCTTCACCCTGACTCAGGGTTTTGATACGGTCCATAACCTCGCGCGTACCAGTTTTGACGGAGTCCTGAGGACCGGGTTCATGCCGGAACCAAATGGCTTTGTTGATTCGGTGCTCTTACAGGCTGACGGGAATCTCCTCGTCGGTGGCGGGTTCACCGGTTTTATCCAGGCAGGAAACCCGGTGAGAAACCGCATTGCCAGGGTGATCAATGATTCCGCCGGAACTGTCGATGCAGGCTTTGCCCCGGCTGTTTCTGATGGTGTCCCCTCTACAACAGTCTATGCGATAGCGCAGCAGGCCGACGGCAAGATTCTTGTTGCCGGCAATTATGGCAGATTGAACGGGACGGTGCGCAATAACCTTTCACGTCTCTATCTCAACGGTGCCCTTGAGATTGATTTTGATCTGAATGTGACGGGGGGCGGTACTGTGTATGCCGTGGCGGTACATCCTGCGGATGGAACAGTAATTGTGGGGGGCGATTTTACGGCGATCGGCGGCGTATCGAGAAACGGCCTGGCGCGCTTTGATGCGACAGGGAATATTGACGAGACCTTCAATCCGAATATCACCGGAACTGTCTACGCCCTGGCGCTCCAGGCTGACGACAAGATAATAGCCGGCGGCTCGTTTTCTGCGGTGGGCGGTAATGCTGCGGCGAATATTGCACGGATTAATTCGAACGGAAGCTATGACGCGAGTCTGGACGCTGCAACTGATAATGCAGTCTACACCGTGGCGGTCGAGTCGGTTGACGATTTGCTGGTCGGGGGCCTGTTTCTGAATGTGAACGGGTTGTCTCAGAATTATATGGCCCGTATTAAAGCGGCCAACGGAGCACTCGATCTGACTTTTTGGCCGGATCCCGATAATCCCGTCAGGACGATGGCCATAGAAGGCGATGGCCGTATACTGATCGGAGGCATGTTTCATACCGTCCGGGGCGTGGCGAGAAATCACCTTGCCCGCATTGACCCGACGTATAGCGATCCGGTTTATCAAATTGTTGATTCTGCCTTTGACCCGAATGTGAACGACGTGGTGCACGCGATAGGCCTCCTGCCGAACGGAAGCATGGTGATCGGTGGTGCCTTTACGACCGTCGGTGCGGGGGCTTCTCCGCCAGTCCGGAACCGTATAGCAAAGTTGAGTGCTGCCGGAGCGCTGGATGCCAACTTCAGCCTCAGTGCAGACAATATTGTTTATGCCCTGGCGGTCAGGAGCAATACTGAAATGGTGATCGCCGGTGCCTTTACTTCGATAGGCAACGGGAATGTGCGCGACCATGTTGCCAAATTGACCGCTGACGGCGGCGGCATCTGGAGCCTTGACGTGACGTTCAAGCCGGTTGTCAATGATACGGTCTATGCAGCTGCTGTCGCCGACACTTCCTATGTCATCGGAGGCCGCTTTACGAAGGTGGACAGTAATTCGAGAACTTATGCCGCCATGCTTGGCGCAACCGGCGTGCTTGATCCCGATTTCAATAAATTTTCCGGCCGTGATGTGTATGCAGTAGCGTTACAGCCTGACGGCAAGATTATCATCGGCGGGAACTTTGTCCGGATCGGCGGTGAGAACCGCAACCATATTGCCCGGATCAATATCGACGGCACAATCGATACGGCGTTTAACCCTGATGTGGACGGCATCGTGAGGGCCATTGCGGTGCAGGCAGACGGGAAAATAGTGATCGGCGGCATGTTTACCACGGTGGGTGGAGGCGCGACGCCGAACCGGAATCACCTGGCAAGACTTCTTGCAGACGGCACGCTCGATACGTATGATCCGAATGTCAACGGCGATGTCAATGCCATAGCTGTGCAGGCCGACGGCAAGATTGTGATCGGCGGTGCGTTCACGACGGTGGGGACGGGTGGGACGCTGGCGACGCGTAATAATGTAGCACGGCTCGATGGGACGACCGGAGAAGCCGACGGCTATGATCCGAATGTCAACGGCGATGTCAATGCCATAGCGCTGCAGGCCGACGGCAAGATTGTGATCGGCGGTGCGTTTACGACAACGGGGACGGGTGGGACGCTGAAGACCCGGAATCGCATTGCGCGGCTGGATGGGACAACGGGCGTTGCAGATGACTTTAACCCGGATATGAACGGGAATGTGAATGCGATAGCACTCCAGTCGGACGGTAAAATCGTGGCAGGCGGGGCCTTTACGACCGTAGGATCAACGTCGCCTCCGACAAGGAATCATATCGCCCGGGTGAGCTCGGCAGGTGTGCTGGACGGCAGCTTTGATCCGAATGTCGAAGGCGGCGACGTCAATACCATAACCATCCAGGCCGATGGCAGCATCGTAATCGGCGGGCTGTTTACGTCGATTACGGGTACGGGTGGGGCGTTTCCCGCGGTACGGAATTATATTGCCCGAGTTAATTCAGCCGGGGTCTTTGATACAGCCTTTCTGCCGACAGTGGATGGTGGCATTCATGCAGTTGCTCTGCAGCAGGACGGCAAGATTATCATCGGGGGCTCGTTTGGTTTTGTCGGAGGACTGGTCAGGAGTAATATCGCGCGCCTGATCAATACGGACGCAGCGCTGCAGAGTCTGACCATCCCGACTTCAGGCAGTTCCATTACCTGGAACTGGGGACAGGCTAGCCCTGAAATCGGCAGGGTCACCTTCGAGACGTCGAGCGATATGACGACATGGACGGCGGTTCCCGGGACTCCTGCCCGGGTATCAGGTGACTGGCAGTTGACTGGCATCACGCCCCCGCTTCCGCAGAACTCGAATTTCTATATCCGTGCACGGGGCTATCGTGGCGACGGGCAGTACAACGGGTCCGGTTCGATCATCGAAACGGTGCGGCTTTTCCACCTGGCAACAGCCCCGGTCGTCGATGCACTTCTGGGCGCCGGGAATATATCTGCCTATTACGCTGAACTCAGGGGCACCGTGACCGGCGGCAATACCGTGGTGACTTTTGAATACGGACCGACAACTTCCTATGGCACCAGCGTTTCTGCAAGTCAGAGCCCTCTTTCCGGATCTTCAGCAACAACCGTGAGCAGGTTTCTGATCGGTCTGACGCCGGCTACAACCTATAATTATCGTGTCAAGGGAGTGAACGCGCACTATACGGTCTATAGCACCCCGAACACGACCTTTGCCACAACGGCTGACCCTATCGGCACGACTTCGGTAACGGTTGTATCGCAGAGCCTGGATACGCCGAAGACCATTCCCGACAACAGTTTTGTCGAGTCGACGATTACCGGCATCAATTGTGCATCAATTCATGACCTCAACGTGGCTGTTTCTGCCGATCACCCGTCACTGAATGAACTGTTGGTGACACTGAGAAATACCACCTCGGCAAAGGAAATCGAGCTTATGAACGCCACTGCCTGCGGCAGCGCGAATATGGACCTTATCCTTGACGACGATGCAGTCCCGGCGAATCCGGTACAGACTGCAGGCTGCGGCGCAGCCGCACCTGCTCTTGACGGTGTATTCGTACCGAAGGCCGGTTTGTCGGCGTTCGATAACGACGACGGTTCAGGCAACTGGATATTGAAAATAACCGATACCGGCGGCGCAAATAATACGGGGACCCTCAAGAACTGGGGGATGATCTTCACCTGTGTGAACAAGGTGACGGTGACCAAGACCGTTCCTGCCAACCCGGAAGCGGGCGATACGGCGACGGTGACCAGCAGTCCTGCCGGCATAAACTGTGGAACAGGGTGCCTGACGGCCGAAGCGCCGTTTGCCCCTACATCGACCGTCAATCTTACGGCAGCAGGAACCGGCAACTGGGCCTTCGACAACTGGACCGGCTCCTGTGCGTGCACGTATCTTTCCTGCCCGACCGGTGTCTGCTCCCTGACCATGAATGCAAATAAGGCTTCTACAGCTGAATTTGTCAAGGTTGCAGATTTCGCAACCTACAATATGCCGGACAATGCAGTGTACTTCGCCGACCTGTCAGTGCATAATCCCACCGCCTGGTTATGGGATTTTGGCGATACCCCGGTAAACACAAGCCCCCTCCAGAATCCGACGTATATCTATCAGTCTGCGGCGCCTCCTTTTACGGTTACCCTTACGGTGACAGTGAATGCGCAGCAATACAGTGTACAGAAGCTTGTTACCCCTCAGGTCTGCGCAGAGACGAACCTTGCGAAGATTGCGGCGACGTATGCCACCCTGCAGGCGGCATACAACGCGGCCGGCGCCGGCTCTGAAATCCTCGTCCATGCAAGTTCTGTTTCAGAAGGTTTTGCCTTTGATACCAATACGAACAATATTCTGATCACGGGCGGGTTTGACTGTGACTTTGTGAATAATCCTTCCTTCACGACGCTTACGTGGCCGATGACGGTTGGCGGTACCGGATCGGTTACGGTTGAGGGTATCATTATCCAGTAGGCGATAAAGACACTTGAAGGTAAAAAGGCCCCCTGATCAGGGGGCCTTTTTTTTGGGAGCGCAAAGCCTCGGTCCGGTTTGACAGAGGAACAGCGGAAGGATCTACATTTTTTCCGGTGCGGTGACGCCGAGTATCGTCAGGGCGTCGAGCAGGACCACTCTTACTGCCGCGCAGAGCGCAAGCCGCGCCAGGGTCAGGGGCATATCCTCTGTTATGACTTTATGCCGGTGGTAGTAAGCGTGGAACTGTCCTGCCAGTTCCTGCAAATAGTAAGTGATCCGGTGAGGCTCTCCCGCACGGGCAGCGCCCTCCAGCATGATAGGGTAGGCAAGCAGCTTTTTGATGACGGCCATTTCTTCTTCCAGTCCCAGCGCCGAGAGGTCTGCATCCGCGAGGGACGAGAGGTCCATCCCCTTTGCCCGTGCATTATCGAGGATGCTGTTGATCCTGGCATGTGCATACTGGACATAGAAGACGGGGTTTTCGGCAGACTGGGCGGTGACCACATCCAGGTCAAAGTCAAGGTGGCTGTCTGCCTTTCTGGTCAGAAAGATGAATTTGGTCGTGTCTGCCCCGACCAGCTCCACGACATCGCTCAGCGTGACGAAGGTGCCTGCGCGCTTCGACATCTTGAACGGCTCGCCGTGTTTCAGCAGGTTGACCATCTGTACGAGGATCACCCTGAACCGGGAGCTGTCATAACCGAAGGCCTGCATGACCGATTCGATGCGCGGAATATAGCCGTGGTGGTCCGCACCCCAGATATCGATGATAATATCGTACTGCCGGTCGAGCTTGTCCTTGTGATAGGCAATGTCGGATGAAAAATAGGTATAGGAGCCATCGGTTTTGATGATCACCCGGTCCTTGTCGTCGGTAAAATCCGTTGACCGGAACCAGACTGCCCCGTCCTTCTCGTAAATGTATCCCCTGTCCCTGAGGTCTGATATCGCCAGGCCGACCTCGCCGCGGTCATAGAGTTCCCGCTCGCTGATCCAGCTGTCGAAGGCCCTGACGCCGAACAGGCTGATGTCCTTTCTGATCAGGTCAAGCATCTTCCGGTATGCCCATGACGTCAGCTCTGCACCGCAGGAGGAAAAGGGGACGGTTCTGTATATCTCCCCCTTTTCGGTCACGAGCTCCTGTGCCGTATCATCGATATATTGGCCCCGATAGCCCTCCTCGGGAAATTCGGCCTCTCCGCCAAGCAGCTGCTGGTATTTTGCATACACGGACAGGCCGAGGAGCTTTATCTGTCGGCCAAAGTCGTTGATGTAGTACTCACGCTCGACCGCATACCCCATCTCCTCAAGCAGGGTGCAGAGCGCGTTGCCGACGGCAGCCCCGCGCGCATGGCCGATATGCAGAGGCCCGGTCGGGTTTGCGCTGACATACTCGACCAGCACCTTCTTCCCCTGACCGATGTCCTCCCTCAGCAGGGTACGGTCGTTGCCGAGCAGTCTTCCGACCGCATTGAGCAGGTAGTCACGCGAGAAGGAGAAGTTGATAAAGCCGGGTCCGGCGATCTCGATCTTTTCGAAGGGTCCGCGGTCTTTGATGGCTGCCACGATCTCCTCGGCTATCTTTCTCGGCGCCTTCCTGAGAGTCCTGGAAAGGCCCATGGCCAGGGGGCTTGAGATGTCCCCATGCGCGCCGGTTTTCGGTACCTCGACGTCAATCGAAGGGCAGGGCGCAATGCCGAGCGCATCAAGTGCGGCCTGTAGTGTGTTTATGGTTTCTCTTTTCATGGTGTTTTCAGCCGTCGTATCGACGCAGTAAGTTTAAGTATCCCGGGCTCCGGCTGTCAACCCTTTCTCTCGAAGGCCTTGCCGCCGATCGCGACGAAGATGACCGACGAGACGATGATCACCGCCAGGTCGAGAAGAAAGGGAAAGTCCGCGCCCATCGCCCCGGCCTCCTGCGGAAGGGAGAGGTGCTTGATCGCGTCGATGCCGTAGGTGAGAGGGTTGATCCTGGTAAAGAACTTGAGGATGTCGGGCATCAGTTTGACGGGGTACATCGCCCCTGACAGAAAGAACATGGGCATGACGATGAAATTCATGATGACGCTGAAACTCTCATAGCTGTCATAAAATGAGGCCAGCACGATGCCGAGGGATGCTATGGCGAAGGAGAGTATGGCAGAAATGAGAATAATACCGGCTACCTCGGCCACGCCGATCCTGAGCCCCAATAGAGGGAAAAAGGCCAGGATGACGATCGCCTGGAGGGTCGAAAGCACCATGCCGCTCATCGCCTTTCCAACCACGATTGAAAACCGCGAGATCGGCGCGACCAGAATCTCTTTCATGAAACCGAATTCCTTGTCCCATATGATTGATATGGATGAAAAGATCGAACTGAAGAGTATCGTCATACCGAGGATACCGGGGAAGATAAACTGCATGTATGAAACACCGCCCTCGGACGGTATCATGCGGGACATGCCGCCGCCGACCAGGAAGAGCCAGACGAGAGGCCGCGCTATGGTTGATACCAGCCGGGTCCGTTCCCTGATGAACTTCTTGAATTCCCGTGCCACGATGACGTAGACGGCATTAGCCTCGATCATGTCGCCTCCGGTACGAGCGCACGGTCTCTTTGACATCGTTGCCGGCACCCGGAATTTCTTCCCTGATTGCCTTGCCGGTCAGTTTCAGAAAGACATCATTCAGGGTTGGCCGCTGCAGCCTGACCGACAGAACGCTGTCGCCGATTTCCCGTATGATCGAAGGTATGCAGGAATCTCCCCGGGGGGTCGAAATGAATATCTCCCCGTCCTTTTCAGACGCCTCCAGGCCGAAGAGTTCCCTTAGGGTGGCAGATGCCCTGGTGTTATCACGTGTTCTGAGGTAGATGACATCCCCGCCGATCGATTTCTTGAGGCTTTGGGGAGTCCCTGAGGCGATGATCTTTCCCTTGTCGATAATCGCGATCTGGTCGCATACCTCTGCCTCCTCCATATAGTGGGTGGTCATGAATATCGTGACCTTATGCTTTTGGGGTAGCTCGGTGATGAATTCCCAGAGGCCGGAGCGGCTCTGAGGGTCCAGTCCGAGTGTGGGTTCGTCCAGGAAGAGTACTTTCGGCTTATGGATGAGTCCGCGGGCAACTTCCAGCCTTCGTTTCATGCCGCCGGAGAATTTCTTGATCAGGTCGTCCGCGCGATCCTGCAGTCCTGCAAAGACAAGGGCCTCTTCGACCCGCTGCTTCCGTTCCTCCTTGCCTACCCGGTAGAGCCGGGCATGAAACATCAGGTTTTCCCGTGCAGTAAGATCCTTATCAAGAGAGCTGTCCTGGAAGACGATCCCTATGGACCTGCGGACTGCCGCGGATTCAGCCGCACAGTCATGACCGTTGAGAAAGGCCCTGCCTGAAGTCGGGTCAAGGAGCGTGCAGAGTATGCTGATGGTGGTCGTCTTCCCTGCGCCGTTGGGCCCCAGGAATCCGAAGATCGTATTTTCCTCGACCCCGAACGTTATCCCGTCGACTGCCGTTATGTTTCCGAAACGCTTGGTGATATTTTCGACGCTGATTATCTGCATGGTAAAGTTTAACAGATATCGGCGGCGGCCGCCTCACGATTGCCCGAAAAATGAAATCTGCCGAAAAATATTCTGCGATGCTCAAAGCCGTAACTGGATTCCCCGATAGGGCCGGGGTATGACACCGAATCATGCCTCTGTACGTATCGGACGCATCTGCCGGCGGCAGGCTTGACCCGGGGACCCAAAGTGACCCTCGTAAGGATGCAAAAGACACAAACCCGTCAAAATATATGGATTTTATTGTTCATTACGATTATCATGTATAGTGTGGCGGCACGCAAACGCATAGGCGATAAATTGATTGAAGCCGGCTTCATAACGGAAGAACAGCTCCAGGCTGCGCTTGCCGAACAGAAGAAGTCGGGCGAACTGCTGGGAGCGATTCTCTTCAGTCTCGGCTTTATTACCCAGAAGCAGCTCTTTACCGTCCTGTCGATGTCACGCAGCGACAGCGACGAGCCCTCAAAAATAGAACGCTCGACAGAACTCAACGAAGAGATGGAGTTCCTGGTCAAGCAGAGCACGTCAGCCTTTCAGACCGACAGCGGCATGGGGAAGAAAGAGCTCGATTCCCCCCAGTCGCCCCTTGTCAGTCTTGTCGAGAAGATCATCGTCTCAGGGATAAATAAGGGTGCCACCGACATCCATATCGGGCCGGACGCCCAGGATGTCCGGGTTCGTTACCGGGTTGACGGTCTGCTCAGCCATGGGATGTTTCTTCCGAAGGAGCTCCTGAATCCCATTGTTTCGAGATTCAAGATCCTCGGGCATATGAATATTGCCGAGAGCAGGGTGCCGCAGGACGGGAGTGCCGAGTTTCATTACCGGAACAAGAAACTCGACCTCAGGCTTTCGACCTTCCCGATCATCAGCGGCGAAAACGTCGTCGTCAGGATACTAGACAAGTCCAATGTGGTCATCGGCCTCGAGAACCTCGGGTTTTCCGAGGCCGACACTGAAGTGATCCAGGAGACCCTGAAACTGCCCTACGGCATGATTCTTGTCACCGGTCCGACCGGCTCCGGAAAGACGACGACCCTTTATTCATGTCTTTCGGTCATCAATACGGTCAACAGGAATATCTTTACCCTTGAAGACCCGGTCGAATATCAGCTTCCGCTCGCCAGGCAGTCTCAGGTAAACGTCAAGGCTGGACTGACATTCGCCACGGGCCTGCGCTCTATTCTCAGGCAGGATCCTGACGTGATCCTGGTCGGTGAGATGCGTGACACCGAGACTGCGGAACTGTCGGTTCGGGCCGCTCTTACCGGTCACCTCGTCTTCAGTACGCTTCATACGAACGACGCCATTGCGAGTATTGCCAGGATCATTGATATGGGTATCGAGCCTTTTCTTGTCGCCTCAACGATCGACTCTGTCATTGCCCAGCGCCTGGTGAGACTTTTGTGTCTTGAATGCCGGGAACTCGTCCCCCGGGATGACGTGCTCTACCGCAAACTGGCGGTAGACCCTGCTGTGGTTCACCTGTACCAGCCCAAAGGATGTCCCGCCTGCAACCACGTCGGTTTCAGGGGCAGGTCGGTGATTTATGAGATCCTCAAGATTACCCCCGAGATCAGGACGATGATCAGCATGAAGGCCCCGATCGACGACATTCGCCGGCAGGCGGTCAAGGAGGGCTTCAGAGGGATGTACGAGGTCGGTATCGACAAGGTAAAGGCGGGGATTACGACACTGGCCGAGGTCAGCAGCGCTGCGAGGATCGGGGTCTAGTGGCGTCTTTTACCTACAGGGCTATCGACGATAACTCAAATATCCTGAGCGGCAGGCTCCAGGCAAGGGACGAATCTGAACTGGAGAAGAAACTCGGCGGGCAGGGGCTGGTCCTTATTGAATCGACCAAGACCGGTATCCTCGAGTTCGGCAAAGGGGCGCCGCTCAGATTCCATCAGCAGGAACTGCTGGATTTCACCTACATGCTCTACCTCATTATTTCGTCCGGCCTGCCGATCATGGGGGGACTGAATGATCTCGTCAAGAACCAGGAGAGGAAAAAGATAGCCCGGGCTGCCGAGCTGCTCTATGGAAAGATAGAATCCGGACTCTCGCTTTCAGAGGCGATGTGGGAGAACCCCCAGGTCTTTCCCGACTATTACGTGCATATGATCAAGGCCGGCGAGGCCTCGGGTACCCTGGACAAGAGCCTCCACTACCTCATGGGGTATATCGAGTGGCAGATCAATTTCCGGAAGTCGGTCCGTTCTGCACTGGTGTATCCGACGATGGTCCTCGGCACCATGGCCCTGCTGATAACCATCATTTTCACCTTCGTTTTTCCGAAACTGATCAGCATCCTGACCGGCTTGCACACCGAACTGCCCCTGCCCACGAGGATCGTTGTGGCGGTCATCGGGTTTTTCAACAAATATTTTCTGATCGTCGCAGCGGCGGCCGTGACAGTCTTTATCCTGCTCAAGGTATGGGGAAAGACCTATAACGGCAGGAGGGCTGTGGACCGTTTCATCCTGGCCCTGCCGGTGATCGGAGATCTCTCGCGGAAGATAAACCTTTCGCGTTATCTGAAGACGCTGGCAACGCTCTACGCCTCGGGTCTCAGCATCGACAGGACCTTTTCGATCGCCGCAGGTGTTGTCCAGAATGCGGTCATCTCTGATGCGCTCAACCTGGTGACCGACTCGGTGATGACCGGCGAGGGTATAGCCCAGGCGATGGCGAAGACGGGTATTTTCCCTGCTATTGTGGTCGACATGATTGCGATCGGCGAGAAGACGAGCAGTCTCGACAATACGCTGCAGCGGGCCAGCGACATATTCGATAAGGAAGTCCCTGAAACGATCAAGAAGGTATTCAGCTATATAGAACCGCTGACCGTTGTCATGCTCGGCGGGCTGGTGCTGCTGGTGCTGTTGTCGATATTCCTGCCGATCTACAAGATCGCCGGAAGCATCCGCGGACGATGAAGCAGAAGGGTTTCACCCTTATTGAAGTCATCGTCGTGATGACGATCGTGGTTATTTTGGCAGGGATTCTTGTCCCTTTTACCTACAGGACACTGGAGGAGATGAAGGTCAATGAAACACGGGAAAAGATGCTGACGATCAAACGGGCCATCCTTGGGGACCTGAATATCACGGCTGAAGGAAGCCGGTCGATCCAGGCCTTTGTCCTTGATAACGGGGAATTGCCGGCCGCGATTTCCCATCCACTGAACGGTGTCGACGCCCGGTTTGCCGGAGCGACGACCATTTCCGATGACCTGCTTTCGGCCGATCCTCTGGTGTATCCGAACTGGAAGGGGCCGTATGTCATCGGTACCGACTATAAAAGGGATGCCTGGGGAGATGACATTGTATACACCATTACGGAAACGGACGCCAACGACAGGAGCATCAGGGCAGAGATGCGCAGCTATGGCGTTGACCGGACGAAAAATACGTCCGATGATATTGTGATGACGGTCGATTATGAGGAAACGGTCCAATACCACCGTACGGCGCTTACCCGAAGAAAGATGGCAGACCTTAAAAAGGCGATGGTCGGTGACAGGAGCCTCGTCCAGAACGGTGTCCGGACGCATTTCGGATTTGTCGGAGAATGCGGCCAGCTTCCGATAACCCTCAGTGCCCTGGTGAGTCCGAGCGGCATGCTGTATCACGATAACTGCAAGAACAAGAAACCGTATCTGTATGATTCCTCGGACTATGACAGGGACGCCTGGGGTACGGTCTTTCAATACACGAGGCTGTCACCTGCGGATTCCGAACACCGGGTTGCCCTGCTCAAGAGCGCAGGAGCCGACAAGGTCTGGGATACGGCCGACGACATCACCGAGGTGACGGACCCTGACCTGCAGGTATTCGACAAAGAGGTGACGCCGACCAATGCCCTCAACGGTACGGCGCCTGTCTCTTTTACGAACAACAGCCTTGCTCCGAAAAACGCAAACACGTATTCGGTCGATGTGACGGCCACCTATGTCAGTCCCTTTAGCCCGACGGCGACGATGCGTTCGGGCTGCCGACAGCTTGCCGATGAGACGATCAACGTCGGAGAAACCAGGACGGTGACCACGGCGCTGAATGTCACGTTCCCCAATATGCTGCCGGTAGGGAAGGCGCTGCTGAGATGCCGGCTGTACAGCGATCCGTCATGCAGCACGTCCGTTGTTGCGACGAATGAGGCAGCTTTTTTTATTCATGATAATATAGTATCGGTTGTGATGTACTGTCCGCCCATGTATTATTCAATGCCATAAGGAGACCATGCATTCAGTTTTTCTTGACATGAGGGGCAAGGCGTTGCGGGTCCTGGTTGCAGAGGGACCTTCGGCACCCTATACGCGGTTATTCGAGACCTTTTCGCCTGAGGCGGGTGATCTGCCCCGGATCATGCAGCAGGTGTCGGGTGACACCGGTATGCAGTTTGATAAGGCCCATCTCATCGTTCCCTCTGAAGAGGTGACGGTCGCGAAATACAAGATACAGAATATGCCGCTTCCGGATGCCGAAAAGGTTATCAGGAGAAAGATTACGGCAGAGTTCAGGATCGACGAGCCCGTCTTCCATCTGACCCCTGTTGATACAGACAAGCGCCAACGCACGTATCTGGTCGAACTGGTCAGGCCCGATACCGCCCAGAAGTATGCAAAACTGCTGGCGTCCGCGAAACTGAAAGTCAGGACCATAACCTCGTCGTTTAACGCCAATATACGGTTCTTCAGGGGAGAACAGGCTGAGGTGCCCGAGACGTCTGGTATCTTTGACATTGACAACGAGGCGATCGAAGTGACGGTCCTGTCTCATGCCGACGTTATCTATACCGAGCGCATCCCGCTGACGTACCCGGGGGAAGAGAAGGACCATCCCGCGGGCGCGTCGCCAGAGCGGGCGCACAAGATGAAGCTGTACCGGATTATGGACGCGATCTATAAGGTCCACCTTTCCTATCGTGAGCTGTACCCTGACAATGCGATCGTCAGGATATGGATCTGCGGCCTCAGAGGCGGGGCAGAAGGCGTGGCCGATGCCCTGCGGGAAGCTGTCGATGCTGAAATCATCAGCAGTGACCCGGCCAGTCCGGGCGATTTTTCGTTTTCCGCGCTCTTTGGACTGTCCGAAGGTGTTGCTGCCGGTGCGGCAGTCAATTTCATAACCAGAAAGTCCCTCAGGAAACTCAGCGAACGTACCATACGGATTCTGCTGGCCAGCGCAGCCTGCATCGCGCTGGCCAGTATGATTTTCGGGTACGTTTCATATGAGAACAGATACAGAAGCGAACGCGCTGTCCTCGAAAAGGCTCAGAGGGAACACGCTGCCCGTCAGAAGGCAGGCAGGCAGGTATCGCCCTATTTGGCCTACCGGGACCAGATTGGCGGGCTCGAACGGACGCGGGTCGCGTATTACGAGGTCCTTCGTGCTGTCGCCAACAGGCTTCCTGACCGCATAGTCCTCGAGAAGATATCGTTCAGGCAGGACCAGACAAAGGGCATTCTCGACCTTGTTTTTCTGGCGCCCCACAATCCGCAGGCTGGCCGGGAGCGCATCCTGACGGGGCTTTCGGAAATGATTGAAGGGATTGAGGTCTGCCGCAGGCACCAGGAGCCTGTCATTACCGTTGTTGCCAGGGATAAGGAAAAATTTCTTCGGACTGAATTCCGTTGCGAGGCATACACGCTTGAAAAAAAGAACTGACATCGTCATCTTTATTGTCTGTATCGGTCTGGCTGCGGTGCTTTCCGCAGTCTATGCGATGGAGCGGACGCGGGCCATCGGAAAGATCAGGCAGGATCTGGAGACCCTGCACGGGCAGCAGCCCTCCCGGCCGCCGGCGGCCGCACCGGAAAGCCTTGTCCGTATGTTTCCCCGTCAGCCTGAACTTTCACTTTTTGTGGATGGACTGTATCAGTATGCCGGGAAGTCGGGAGTAAGAAATCTGGAGGTGCAGACCCTTCCGTTGCGGGAGAAGATCGTGCGGACGGGCGGCAGGAAGGACCAGAAGGCGGCGGCGATGCGGTCGTATCCCGTGAGGATAATGCTGGAAGGATCCTACCGCGCTATTGCAGAATATATCAGGCTTGTGCAGAATAGTGAGAGGTTTACCCGTGTACTTGAATTTGATATTCAGCCCGGGAAGGACCTGCACCGGGCGACCATGAATCTTGAGATTTTTTCGATCGAGGCACCGGATGCTTCGTAACCGTTATCTGATCGCCGTACTCGGTCTGCTTCTTCTTGCGGTGCTGGGCTGGAATATCAGCTTTTTTGCCGGCCGGAGGGCTGTCCCGGGGCGCCAGGGAGGGGCCGTTTCTGTCCCCCGGGCTGCCGGCGTGCAGATGTCGGACATCGCGGCCCGCAGTACGTTCCCGGTGGGCCAGGACACGTCGGTCTGGCGGCGCGATCCTTTTGTGTTCGGCCGGCGTCCGTCGACATTGACAAAGACGGCAGTCATCCCCGACATGGCCGTAAAAGAGGATGCCGTAGATCTGCAGGGCATTGTGGTCAGCGACGGAAAGCGTTTTGCCCTCGTGGACGGGTGGGTCGTCGGAGTCGGCGACCGGGTGCGGGATTACAGCGTTGCCGTGATCAATCCGTACAGCATTGTTCTGAAGGGTGACCGGGGTACCAGGGAAGTGAGTATAATTCATGAGACGGTTAAGGAGAAGTGAGATGAGGATCTCTTTTATAGCTGCATTATGTCTGATGATGACGGCGGCCTGCAGCACGCCGCAGACTGCATCGGTTTCGAACACGATGGCCCTGAGGGACTATACCACGCCGCTGCAGACGGCCGTCCAGACCGAGCCGCCATTGACCGAAGAGCAGAAGTATCAGGATGTGGACAGGGAGCAGAAGAAATTTTCGCTCGTGGTGAAAGAGGCGGATGTGAAAGATGTCCTGTTTCTGCTTTCGAAGGACAGCAATATTGCGATTGTTGCAGACAAGGACGTTCAGGGCGAGATTACGGTCGATATCAAGAACAAGGGTCTTATGGAGATCCTGTATGCTGTCCTTAAACCACTCGGTTATACGACCCATATCGAGAACGGATTAATCCGCGTCGGCAGACCGCAGCTTGTCTCGAAGACGTTTTATCTCAGCTACATCAAGGACCAGCGCAAGTCAAAGAGCCGGATGAATGCCGCTGTTTCAGGGTCCAGGGCATCGTCGGGTACCGCCTCCGGGTCTTCCTCCTCAGGTTCCGACTCGTCTTCGTCATCGGGCGGCGACGTTTTTGTCGAGACGTCTGTCGAGAATAACTTCTGGAAGGATATCAAGGCAAGCCTGGATATCATGGTATTCGGCAAGAAGGAAGAATCCGGGAGAAGCGTGGTGGAGAGGAAGCAGGACCCGGGGACGAAACGCCCGGTGGCCGATCCGAATTCGCCTGCGTATGATGACGCCGGTTTCAGCCGGCAGGACACCAATACGGGAAAGCGCCTTTTTGTGAACGAGATGGCAGGCATCGTCTATATTACCGATTATCCGGAGAATGTCGACCGCGTCGGCAGATTTCTGGATGATGTACAGCGGATCATCAAACGGCAGGTCCTTATCCAGGCCCATATCATCGAGGTTTCCCTGAATGACGGATTTTCCCTGGGGCTTGATTGGAATCTGATCGCCGGTATGCCGTTCGGAAAAGGACAGTTTACGGCTTCTCAAAAGCTTGCCCAGTCCCTGCTTCCGGCAGTGCCGATCGGGACCTTTCAGGGCGGTTACAAGATAACCCGGTCCGAGCGGCACTTCGATGTGCTTGTGGATGCGATGAAGGACCAGGGCCAGGTCAACATCCTGTCGAGTCCAAAGATCTCTACGCTCAATAATCAGCGGGCGCTGATCAAACTGACGACACAGGAGGTCTCCTGGGTGCAGACTACAACGTTGAGTACGGGTACCACTGCTGTCACCCAGACTTCGTCGGTCCCGCGCGTCGATGAAGTCGGTATATTTCTGGATGTGACACCCAATATCAGTGAAAACGGCATGATAACCATGCAGATCCACCCGAGCATCTCCGAGAAGAAGAGCGACTCAGTCTCTCCCGATGGGAAAAGTACAATGCCGGTGATAGACTACCGGGAGGTCGATACCATGGTGGATGTAAAAAGCGGGCAGACGATTGTTATCGCCGGACTGATCGTCGACAAGGTGATAGAGGCCAAGCGTGGTATTCCGGGACTCGCCAGTCTTCCGCTGGTCGGCAACCTGTTTTCCCATGTCAATCAGGACAAGAAGAAGACCGAACTGGTTATTCTTCTGACCCCGTATATTCTGGATGAAAAATCGATCGACGACCTTCGTGTCGAGCATGAGCTCAGATTCAGGTCGGGCGACCGCCGCTTTCTGTCAGTACCGAATTAGGGGACTGCCCATGTAATACGTGGCGGCAGGTTGCCCGGGACTGCACGGAGCGAGGCAGAGGAAAGCATAGCAAAGAACGTTTCGTGCAGATAACGATACTCAGCGTTTCAGAGGCTGATTATCGCACCGACCGGTCAGTGGTCCCTCTTAATGGGGAGATAGGGTGATACTCCGGGATTCGGTGAATGAAGGGAATTTTAGCGAAAGAAGAGTTGAAGAGCAAACAAGGCAGCTGAAACGGGGATTGAACTCATTCGCATATGTTCAGGAAGTTCGAAATCTCCTGCTCAAAGTGGCTGCTGAAGATGTTCCGGCCCAGACAGGCCTGTATTTCCCGCAGGGACCAGTACCGCACCTCATCAATCTCCTCCTGATCAAATACGACGGCACCATCGAAGGCACTCCGGTACGTGTACACGAGTTCCGATTCCCGGTGGTTCGTAAATACATAGGTATAGAGAAATTCCAGACGGCAGCCTGTTATCCCAAGCTCTTCCGCCATCTCACGTGCTGCAGCCGCAGCGGGTTCTTCACCCGGGTTGATGTGGCCGCCGACGGACGTGTCCCATTTCCCCGGCGCGACGTCCTTGTTCAGCGAACGTTTCTGCAGCAGGAGCCTGCCGGTACGATCAAAGACAAGGACATGCACGACCCGGTGAATGAGCGCGGGGTCGGCATGCAGAACTGACCGTTCTGCGCGTCCTATGACGGTTCCCTGCCTGTCGACGATCTCGAGTATCTCGTTATTCTGGTCTTGCATTATCTCGTGATTTTGGAGCTTTGACAGTCATATATCGGGTATAATACCATCAATTGGTGAAAAGGAGCCGAGGGTGAAGATTGCGATAACAGGGCTGGGGAATTCGGGCAAGACAACGATCTTTAATGCGCTGACCGGGCTGAACCTGGAAACGACGGTCTATGCATCCATATCTGCTGAACCGCACACAGGTGTCGTCAAAGTTCCTGACCGGCGGATCGACCGGCTGGTCTCTATCTATCATCCGAAAAAAACAACCTATGCCACGGTCGAATACGTTGACTATGTCGGGCTTACCAGGGGAGATGTTGCGCAGAACCGGAAGGTCTTCGATCTCGTGAAGGACGCGGATGCGGTTGTGCAGGTCATCAGGGGGTTTCATGACGAGGCGATCGTCCACCCTCTGGGTGACGTCGACCCTCTGAGAGACGCAGAGACGGTTGAATTGGAGATGATCTTCGGCGATCTGGAACTGGTCGAGAAAAGGCTTGAGAGGATGGAGCAGGATATCAGGCGGGGGAAGAAACCGGATGAAGCCGAGAAGAAGCTGCTTCTGAAATGCAAAGAGGCCCTTGAGTCGGAAAAGCCGCTGCGGGACCTTGAGTTCAGTGATGAGGATAACAGGGCGATGAGTCACCTTCAGTTCATGTCGATCAAGCCCGAGGTGGTGCTCCTGAACGTCGAAGAATCCGAACTGCATTCCGAAAAGACGACGGCGCAGGTTGCCGCGCTGCAGGAATTATTCAGGGGACGACAGGTGTCGGTCCAGAGTCTCTGCGGCAAGATCGAGATGGAGATCGCGCAGCTTCCTGCCGACGAGGCCGCAGCCTTTCTTGCTGACCTTGGTATTGAAGAACCGGCCCTGAACAAGCTGATCAGCGTGTCCTACAGCCTGCTCGGCCTGATATCGTTTCTCACCTCCGGTGAGGACGAGGTGAGGGCCTGGACGATAAAAAAGGGGATGAGCGCGCAGAAGGCCGCCGGCCGAATCCATTCGGACATCGAGCGGGGCTTTATCCGCGCAGAGGTGATCTCCTATGATGATTTTATCGGGCAGGGGGGCATGGCCGCAGCGCGGGACAAGGGGTTGCTGCGTCTTGAGGGAAAGACCTACGAGGTCAAAGACGGGGATATCATCAACTTCAGATTTAATGTATGATGTAATGAGCGGTGACGTTACCTGTTGCCGCACATTGCGATGGAGGTTGCGGATAGCGGACGGGTACTTATGGAAGATCGAAAAGAGCTGCATGAGCTGATAGAGCGCTATGGGCTTGACGAGGATATAGAACATATTATTCTTCCCCTGCGGGGGAAGGACGGCAGGACCGCACGCTGCTTCCTGCTGAAGCGAAAATATTTCAGAGTAGCATATCCGGACGGCCATACGGCGGTGTTCCCGATCGGGGAGGTTATTGAGGCGCTGATGCAATACCCTGACCTCCCGCTCAGAGAATCGCTGCCGCATGTGCATGTGGACCCGGATGAACCGGAAATTCCGGAGAAGGAGATTGAGACGATGGTCGATAATGAGAAAGAAGGGGAAACTGATTGATGAAGAAAAGGATACTGATCAACGCGATCCATCCTGAAGAGAAGCGGGTTGCGATTATCGAGGGAGAGACCCTCGCCGATTTTTATGTGGAGTCGTCGGGGAAGGAGCATCTCAGGGGAAATATCTACAAGGGAACCGTGGTCCGGGTCGAACCCGGCCTCCAGGCGGCCTTTGTGGATTTCGGACCGAAGAAGCACGGGTTCCTGCAGTTCCGGGAGATCAAGAAGGAATATTTTCAGAAGCAGAAGGACGAGAATAAAAGGCCGCGGATCCAGGATGTAATATCCAAGGGACAGGAACTGATCGTCCAGGTCGAGAAGGACGAGCGCGATACAAAAGGTGCCAGCCTCACGACGTTCATTTCACTTCCCGGCCGGTATATCGTGATGATGCCGGGCGAGGAGAAGGTCGGCATTTCTCGAAAGATCGAGGCGCGGGAAGACCGTGACCGGCTCAAGGAAATATTCAATTCGCTGAAGCTTCCGAAGGACATGGGGTTTATCCTGAGGACCGCCTGCAGCGACAAGACCGGCGAAGAGCTCGGCCATGACCTCGAGTACCTGACCAAACTCTGGAACAAGATCAAGCTGGAGTCGAAAAAAGCGAAGTCTCCCGCCCTCATCTATAAGGAGCAGGATATTGCAGTTCGGACGGTACGGGACTATCTGACGTCCGACGTTGTTGAGGTGCTGATCGACGACCCAGCTGCCTGCAAGATTACGAAGGAGTTCCTGAAGAAGACCACCCCCTGGCTGAAGATCAACATAAAGCAGTACAAGGACAAGAAACCGATCTTCACCCTGCATAACATTGAAGAACAGATAGCGAAGATCCATGACCGCCATGTCTATCTGCCGTCCCGCGGGTATATCGTCATCGACAAGACCGAGGCGCTGACTGCGATTGACGTCAACTCCGGCAGGAGCAGGAAGGAGGAGAATATCGAAGGTACGGCCCTCAGGACCAACCTCGAGGCTGCGGAGGAGATCGCGCGGCAGCTGCGGATACGGGATATCGGCGGACTGATCGTTATCGACTTCATCGATATGGAATCCTCGAAGAACAGACGCGAGGTTGAGCGTACGCTGCGGGACGCCCTCGAAGGTGACAAGGCCCATACCGAGATCAGCGGTATATCAAAATTCGGTATGGTCGAGATGACACGGGAGCGCATGCGGCCTGCATTTCTTGAGGCGATCAATAAAAAGTGCGATACCTGCGGCGGCACCGGGGTTGTCAAATCTGACGAAACGATTGCGGTGACGGCGTTCAGGAATATCCATGCCCGTGCGTCGCGGGGTGGTATCAGGTCAATTACCTGCAGGATGCCCGTCGACAGTCTGAACTATATTCTGAACAACAAGCACGAGGAACTCTGGAATGTCGAAAAGGACTACGGTATCAGGATAACCATTCTCGCAGACCGGAAGCTTTCAGGCGAATACGAACTCGAAGTCGAAAAGACCGAAGAGGCGGCGAAGGCGGAAGAGAAAGAGAAGGCGCAGGCCGGAAGCAGGGAGACCCCTGAGCAGAGACATCCCCGGCGTGAGCAGCGGCATGACAAGCCCGAGCAGAAGGGCGGGGAGAAGCCGCCGCAGCGGGGGCCGGGCAAGGGCCGCGACAGGACGGGTGCGGGACGCAGGCATTCGGAAGAGGACCGGCAGATACCGGCTGAATTTGAGAATCAGCAGGGGGCGGAGGCTCCCGGGGAGTCACCGTTAACGGTCTCTGATATGCCGGAGGAGGCGCGGGAGATAACCGCTGTAGAGGGTGGAGCCGCCGTGGCCGGTGAAGAGCTGCAAGCTGCGGGCCAGGAGCAGCCGAAGCGTAAATCACGCGGCAGGTACCGGCGCAGGGGCCGTGGCAGACGGGGCAAGAGGCCCGAGGCAGGCAGCGAAAGCCCGGCCGGTTCTGCAGACGCCGGGGAGCAGTTGGCGTCAGATTCCGGAAATTCCGGGACGACGGAGTATTCGTCGGAATAGGAAAAAGGTGACAGCAGTCACGTGACGGCTGCGGATATCGACGCAAAAGAGAAGGGGACTGACGGCACGTCAGTCCCCTTCTCTTTTGTCTGAACAGGGGTGCGACCCGGCATGCCCTCTTGACACACATATGAACATATGATATTATGTTCATATGAAAAATGTGGTGCAGGTCTTGAAGCTGTTGTCGGATCCGACCCGTATCCGTATCCTTATGGTCCTGGCGAAAAAAGAATTGTGCGTCTGCCAGATCATGGGGGTGCTGGAGCTGAGTCAGTCTTTGATTTCAAAAAACCTGCACCTGCTTGCTGCGGGCGGTTTTCTTGCGGAGCGGAGGGAGGGCAAACTGGTCTATTACCGTCTCGACCGTTCCATGCCGCCGTTGCAGCGTCAGCTGCTGAAACTCTTGACTGCCGCACTGGAAGGCGATACGCTGGTGGATATGGATACTCTTTCCCTGGAGGACTGTGAGGCCTTCAGGGAAAAGGCCGGGACCTGCGATATGAAGACGTTCGAGGAATTCATGAGGAGAAAGAAGAAAAGAATGAGACCGGAGATACAGGGGGACAGATGACTACGAAGAGATGGACAGGGAGAAGGACTATTCCTGCGATGATACTGGCCTGTTCTTTTGTCATGACATCGGCCGCCTGGTCTGCCGAGCGGGTGCTGACGCTGAAGGAGGCCCTTTCCGTTGCCATGACCGGCAATCCCCAGGTGCGGGCGCTCGGGCAGTCGCTGATGGCGGAGAGGGAGAATATTGCAATAGCACGCAGCTATCTTCTCCCGAAGATTATTGCCGAAGAGCGCTTTATGAGAACGGGCAATCCCGCGTATGCCTTTTCGATCAAGATGAACCAGCGGCGGTTCTCGGGCGCGGACCTCGCGGGAGCCCCGGATACCTTCAACAGACCTGATCCGGTCAGCGATTTTCAGTCTGCCCTGTCCGTCGAGCAGGCGCTTTTTGCCCCGAAGGCCGCAATCGGCGTTGAGATGGCACGGAAGGAGGCTTCCGCGCAAGAAAGGGATTTCGACAGAAAGAAGGAAGAGATAGCGCTCAATGTCTACAAGACCTTTCTGGGAGTCCAGGCAGCAAAGGCCTTTGTGCGTGCAGCAGAGAGGGGACTGGAAGACGCAGCGGCTCACCTGAGAATTGCGGAGTTGCGCTATCGGGAGGGCCTGGGAGTGTACTCCGATGTCCTGAGGGCCAAGGTTGCGGTTTCGGCCGCATCCGAGAGGAGGGTCAGTGCGCACAAGAATCATGACACCGGAAAGCGGGCACTTGGGCTCATGCTCGGCCTGACTGAGTCGATCGATGTAATCCCCGTGGACCCTGAGGTTGCGGTCAGGGAGATCGACCATTATTATGAGGCTGCGCTTTCCCGGACGGATCTTAAGGCCATGGAGCAGCGGGCCCTGAATGCGGAGAATCTTCTGAAGCTGGCGAATACAGGGTACCTGCCGGTTGCCGGCATCGGCGGGTCTCTCCAGGCCAATGACCACAGGAAACCGTTTGGTGTGGAAGGAGACAGTTGGCAGGTAATGGCCTTTCTGCGATGGGAGCTTTTTGACGGTACGCGTCGTGAACACGAACGGGAGAAGGCCCGGTATAAGATAGCCGAATCAGCGGAGTACCTGAGCGGGCTGAAGAAAGAGATCTCCTTTCAGGTGTACGAGTCCTATCGGGGCGTCGAAGAGGCTCGCGACGGACGGGAGCTGGCCAGGACAGCACTTGAGTCCGCAGAGGAAGGGCTGCGTATCATCAATGTCAGGTATGAGAATTCGCTTGCGGCAATGATCGAGTTGATAGATATGCAGTCAAGTCTCGACGCCGCCCGGGCCGCAACCGTGGCCCGGGAAACAGCCTATCTGGCATCTGTGGCCGACCTTTGGTACAGGAGCGGCACCCTGTTCAAGGAACTTGGAATCGAACGGGAAGGAGGAAAGTACGATGAATAAAATTATTTCCATTCTGATCCTTTTTATGTTAAGCGCGGCGATCCTGACCGGATGCACGGATACGGTGAAGCCCGGTGTTCAGGCGGTCACGAGGGAGCAGGTGTCGGGGATCGGCCTGCAGACGGTCGCCCTCGCACCGGTTGAGGAGTTTTACGAGACCTCCGGCACGGTCAGGGCCAGGACCGTCAGTACCGTAGCCAGCAGGACGATGGGTACGATCACCTCGGTGCGGGTCGGTGAGGGAGACGGGGTGCGTGCCGGGCAGCTCCTCCTTACGATTGATGACAGCGATACGGCGATGAAGGTGAGGGGTGCTGCCGAGGGCTATAACGAGGCAATGAAGGCGCTGGAGGCAGCACGGGAGAATAAGACGCTGAAGGAGATTACCTGGCAGCGGTATAAAAGACTGTACGACGAAAAGGCTTTGTCACGGCAGGAACTCGACCAGATAGAGACGCAGAAAAAGGTCGCCTCACTGGATTACGATCGGGCTCAGGCAGCGGTCAACAGGGTCGAGGCGGGCGTCAGTGAGGCAAAGATCTATCAGGGCTATTCCCGTATCACAGCACCGGTCAGCGGCATGGTGACCGGGAAGAAGGCGGAGATAGGCAGTATGGCAGTCCCGGGGATGCCCCTTTTGACGATCGAGGATACCTCTGCCTACCGCATCGAGGTCAATGTGGACGAGAAATTCTCCGGCAGGATTCGGCCGGGGATGGAGGCCAAAATAGGGATCGAATCCCTGGCCGGAGATATAAAGGGCGTGATATCGGACGTCGTGCAGGCCATAGATCCCGGGAGCCGGAGCTTTCTGGTGAAGATAGCCCTGAAAAAGGAGGGCCCCGCAGAAAAACAGATACGCAGCGGTCTTTATGCCAGGGTCAGTATCCCGGTCGGCAGGAAAGAGGTGCTTTCGGTGCCCAAAGGCGCTCTGGTCGAGAAGGGGCAGCTGACCGGAGTCTATACGGTGGATGGCGCAAACATTATTGCGTACCGTCTGGTCAGGACAGGTAAGAGCCATGACGGGAACATTGAGGTGCTGACCGGCCTTAACCCGGGGGACAAGGTTATCATCTCGGGTGTTGAAAAGGCAGTCGACGGCGGAATCGCCGTGGCACGCCCGTAGGCCGATGCTGATCAGCGAACGGATGCCACTATGAACAGAATGGGAATTTCAGGAAAGATAGCAAAGGCCTTCATCACCTCGAAGCTGACGCCGCTGATCGTCTTTGCGTCGCTGCTTCTTGGTCTGTTTGCGGTCGTGGTGACGCCCCGCGAAGAGGAACCGCAGATTGTGGTTCCGATGATCGATGTCATAGTGCAATACCCCGGCGCCTCTGCCAAAGAGGTGGAAGAGCGGGTTACGAAGCCGATGGAGAAGTTCCTGTGGGAGATCAAGGGTGTGGAGTATGTGTATTCGATCGTGAAGCCCGGGATGAACCTCACGATCGTCAGGTTTTACGTCGGAGAGGACATGGAGGCCAGCATTGTTAATCTCTACAACAAGCTGATGTCTCACTATGATCTTATTCCGCCCGGGGTTTCCCAACCCATGGTCAAGCCGAAGTCGATCGACGACGTCCCGATCCTGACGATGACTCTCTGGAGCGACCGCTACGGCGGCTACGAACTCAGACGCATTGGGCAGGAGCTGTCAGATGAGATAAAAAAAGAGAAGGACGTGTCCGAGACGACGGTGATCGGCGGGCAGCGCAGGCAGGTGCGTGTTCAGCTCGACCCGGCGCGGCTCCGTGCCTATAACCTTTCGGCATTCCAGCTGATGGGTACGCTCCAGAAGTCGAATTTCATGCTGTCCTCCGGAGCCTTTTCATCAGGAAATACGGAGTATCTCGTCGATACCGGAGCCTTGCTGAAGAACGCCGAAGATATCGGGGGCCTTGTGGTCAATGTCGCTGAGGGGAAGCCGGTGTACCTGCGGGACGTTGCCCGGATCACCGACGGGCCGGAAGAGCCAAGTCAGTATGTTTTTATGGGGCTCGGGCCTGCTGCAGCCGAGAAGGGTGTCAGGCCTGAAGTTCGGAAGGCCGGCCAGTATGAGGCGGTAACCCTGACCGTTTCGAAGAAGAAGGGTGCCAATGCCAGTGTTGTGGCGCACGAGGCGATCCGGAAGGTTGAGGCGCTGCGCGGCAGGCTGGTCCCTTCGGACATTGAGATCACCACCACCAGAAACTACGGAGAGACCGCAAAGGAGAAATCGGACGAGCTTCTTGAGCACCTGCTGATAGCATCGATTTCGGTTATCATCCTGATAGCCCTTGCGCTGGGGTGGCGCGAGTCGATCGTCGTGGCTGTTGCGGTGCCGGTCACCCTGGCACTGACGCTGCTGATCAACTATCTGTACGGCTATACACTGAACCGGGTGACGCTCTTTGCCCTGATCTTCTCAATCGGTATCCTCGTTGATGACGCGATCGTTGTGGTCGAGAATATCCATCGCCATTTCAGGATGCATACGGTGGATACGCGCACGGCAGCTGAAGCGGTCGACGAGGTCGGCAATCCGACCATCCTGGCCACCTTCACGGTCATTGCAGCGCTGCTGCCGATGGCCTTTGTCAGCGGACTGATGGGTCCGTACATGAGGCCGATACCTGTCGGTGCCTCGGCGGCGATGATCTTTTCACTGCTGATCGCCTTTATCGTCAGCCCCTGGATGAGTTATAAGGTGCTGAAGAATGTTCAGTCTTCAGGGCATGAGGCTGAGGGGGGAAGGCTCCTCGGCATATACAGGAACCTGCTTGGTCCGCTGATAGAGAGCAGAAAGAAAAGGCTTATGGCCCTGGCCGTTGTCCTGCTGCTGCTGGGTCTCTCTCTTATGCTCATTCCCCTGAAGGGTGTGAAGCTGAAGATGCTCCCCTTCGATAACAAGAGTGAACTGCAGGTGATTGTGGACATGCCCGAAGGGGTGACGCTCGAGGAGAGTGCCTCACTGGCGCGTGACCTGGGCGAGTACTTGAAGACCGTCCCTGAGGTGACCGACTTCCAGTCCTATATCGGGACTGCGGGGCCGTATAATTTTAACGGACTGGTCAGGCATTATTTTCTGCGTGCAGGCAGCAATGTCGTCGACATCCAGGTAAATTTTGTCGGAAAGGGCCGGCGCAGTCAACAGAGCCACGATATCGCGAAGAGGCTGCGGCCGGAACTGAAGAAGATCGCCGACCGCTATCAGGCACGGATAAAGGTAGCCGAGATCCCGCCGGGACCTCCGGTTCTCAGTACGCTCGTGGCGGAGGTCTACGGGCCTGACCTGGAGAGACAGACCGCCATTGCGGCAGAGATCAGGAACATCTTTGAACGGACCGACGGGGTTGTTGATGTCGACTGGTATGTTGAGGATGATCAGAAGAAACTGATTTTTGAGGTTGACCGGGAGAAGGCTGCGCAGAACGGGATATCGGCAGAGGCCGTCGGTCAGAGCCTCCGGATGGCCCTGTCAGGGGTGACCGCCGGCCTCGTCCATCTCGAAAGAGAGAAGGAGCCGGTTGAGGTTTCATTGCGGCTGCCGCTTCGGGACCGTTCGGATGCCCAGGCCCTGGCGCAGGTCTCTGTTCCCTCATCCTCGGGTGCACTGATTCCGCTTTCCGGACTGGTGAAGGTCCGGCAGGGGGTGGAGGATAAGACGATCTATCACAAGAACCTCAAGAGAGTTGTCTATGTCACCGGAGATGTGGCCGGCTCGGCTGAAAGCCCGGCCTATGCTATCCTGAAGATGAAGGACAAGATCAAGGAACTGAAGCTTGTTGAGGGATATGAGCTGCGGCAGTATTCGTCGGTCCAGCCGTGGCTTGAGGACAGATATTCCATGAAATGGGACGGCGAGTGGCACATTACGTATGAGGTCTTCCGGGATCTGGGGATAGCCTTCGCAGCGGTTCTCGTGCTGATATATATACTCGTCGTGGCGTGGTTCAGAAATTTTGTCACGCCGCTGATTATCATGGCGCCTATCCCTCTGACGCTTGTCGGTATACTGCCGGGGCACTGGATGCTCGGCGCGTTTTTTACCGCGACCTCGATGATCGGCTTTATAGCCCTGGCCGGCATCATTGTGCGGAACTCGATACTGCTGATAGACTTTGTCCAGATGGAATGGCGTGACTGCGGCGATCTGAGAGAGGCGCTGCTCAAGGCCGGCGCAGTGCGGTTCAGGCCTATTGCCCTTACGGCTGCTGCGGTGGTTGTCGGCTCGTTCGTCATGCTGTTCGACCCGATATTCCAGGGACTGGCCATAGCCATGATGTTTGGCGCTGTCGCTGCTACCGTGCTGACCCTTGTGGCTGTGCCGCTTCTGTATTTTGAGTATTTCAGGGACAGGACATGCCCCCTGAAGGCCGATGATGGGCCGGATGAAGAGGCCGGGTAGCTGACATGATATAGTTGTATAATTTTCTTAAATAAGTTATAATCAATAAACAATGCAACAACGCTAACAAGGAGGATTTGACGATGTCATACAACAAGTGTGTCTGTCAGAAATGCGGTAGCAACTATGCAACGGTGGCCAAGACTGATCTTGATATACAGAATGAGCCGTGTCCGAAATGCGGTGAGAAGCAGCTCAAATTATCGGGATCACTGAGTGTTCAGGAGATAAGCAGCCTGTTCTCCGGCGGTGGCTGAAGCCCGCGGGGTTGCTGAGACCGGTCCGGTCTCAAACGTAGTCGGAAGGCGTCCCCAAAGGACGCCTTTTTTTATGAAAAGTTCATCGAATCAAGCAGGTGGATCTTTTCTTCAAGTTCTGCATTCGAGATGAGCGAGTTCTTGTGCAGCACGGTCAACATATCGAGGAGTTCCCGTTTCCTTCTCTCGGGCGAGACCAGCGGCGCTCCTGTCCGGGAGGTTTCAGCTTCAGCCCCCGCAGAGGCCCTTTGCTGCTCACGGATCCTGTCTGCCCAGTATTCGACATCGGATATGTTCAGGACGACACTCCTCTTTTCGGTCTTCAGATCAAGGTACGTGATAAAGAGCCTCTTGACCGGCGTTACCGACGTTATCTCCTGATAGAAAAATGACTGTGTGAGAGAACTGCCGAGACCGTCAAACCTGAATATTACCCGTTTGCTGGTGAGAAAGACGGAATAGGATGCCTTGATTGCCGGCTGCGGTCTCCTGACCGAATCATCGATCACCTTCTCGTCAGGCAGCAGCTGAAAGGAAAAACTCCAGAACATATGACAAAACCTCCGCGGTCACTTCAAATAGTTGCCCGCTATTATACCTTTTTGAAGATATATTTCTGTAGGGGAAAGTCTGCTATAATGGGCGTATGAAGGAAGCTCTGCACTATGAGAGGCTGCCAGGCACCGACGTCCGGTGTTTCCTCTGTGCCCATGGGTGTCGTATCAGTGACGGCAAACGTGGTATCTGTGCTGTCCGCGAAAATCGCGGGGGAACGCTCTTCAGCCTGGTCTATGGTAAGGTCATCTCGGCGAATATCGACCCGATAGAAAAAAAGCCCCTTTTTCATGTGCTGCCCGGTTCGACCTCTCTTTCGATTGCGACAGTCGGCTGCAACTTCAGATGCAAACACTGCCAGAATTACGAAATCTCTCAGTACCCGCGAGAGCGGACGTTCGAGGTGCCCGGACGGGATATGACGCCAGAGGATGTCGTGGACCTTGCAGTTCAGAGCGGCTGCGAGAGCATCTCGTATACGTATACGGAACCGACCATATTCTTCGAGTTTGCCTATGACTGCGCCATGCTGGCCCACGGGAGGGGAATAAAGAACATCTTCGTGAGCAACGGATACACCGGTCCTGAGCCGACGAGAATCATTGCCCCCTATCTGACGGGGAACAATATTGACCTCAAGGGCAATGAGACTTTTTACCGGGAAATCTGCGGGGCCAGGCTCCAGCCTGTCCTCGATACGATCAGGCTGATGAAGGAACTTGGGGTATGGGTAGAGGTTACGACCCTTGTCATTCCCGGACTCAACGACTCGGACAGGGACCTTACGGAGATTGCCGAATTTCTGGTCTCTGTCGATCCTTCTCTCCCCTGGCATGTGAGCGCGTTTCATCCCACGTATAAACTCATGGACAGGCCGGCCACCAGCGTTGAGAGCCTGCGAAAGGCGGTCGAAATCGGACGGAGGGCCGGGCTCAGATTTGTCTATGAAGGCAACGTCCCGGGCGAAAACAACGAAAACACCTACTGCCCGTCCTGCAGGGAGCTGTTGATCGGACGGCTCGGCTTTCGTATTCAACAGAATCGGCTGGCAAACGGCCGGTGTCCCCAATGCGGGACTCTGATTGACGGAATCTGGTAGATTTCGGGATTCGCCCCGTTTCCCGGACAACTCACCCCCCCTGAACAGGGAGGGGAACCGGAATCAAAGCAGCAGCATCTTTTCTCATTGTCTCCCCCATTTATGTTATTCTAAATGCTTATGGAACAGAGACTACAGAAGATTATTGCCGACATGGGCATAGCCTCACGGCGCAAGGCTGAAGAGTTTATTACCGAGGGCAGAGTGACCGTCAACGGCAAGGTTGCCGTTATCGGGATGAAGGCTGACCCTGCACGTGACCATGTCAAGGTGGATGGGAAGCTCCTGACGAGACCTGAAACCAAGGTCTATTTCGTCTTTAACAAACCACGCGGGGTGGTGACCTCCCTGGGTGATCCGGAGGGCAGACCGACAGTGCAGGATTTCATACGCGGCATCAGGGAGAGGGTCTATCCGGTCGGCAGGCTCGATTATGACTCCGAAGGGCTGCTGATACTGACGAATGACGGTGACCTGGCCTACGGCATACTTCATCCCTCAAAGAAGATCCCCAAGACCTATCTGGTGAAGATCAAAGGGGCGCTTGAGGCTGAAGATCTTGAGAGGCTCAGAAAAGGCATCCGGCTTGACCGGACGGTGACAGCCCCTGCCAAGGTGAAGCCCCTGAGAAAGACTGACCAGAACTCATGGGTCGAGATGGTGATATATGAGGGAAAAAAACGGCAGATCCGGCGGATGATGGAGAAGGTGGGCCATCCGGTGATCAGGCTGATGAGGATACGGATCAACGGCATCGAGATGGGCGATGTGAAACCCGGCATGATCAGACGCATGCTGCCGGAAGAGATCGAGATGCTGAGAAGCGAAGTTTTTGCATGAGGAGGCAGCATGTTTCGGGATAAAGAGTGCGGAGAGATTCGGGAGAGCAACATAGGTTCTGTCGTCACGATCGCCGGGTGGGTCTTCAGGCGGCGTGATCACGGCGGCCTTATTTTTATTGACCTGAGGGACCGGAGCGGCATCTGCCAGATCGTTTTCAGTCCGGATGTCGATGCTGCGGCCCATGAACGCGGCCATGACCTCCGTGCCGAATATGTTATCTCGGTTTCCGGCGAGGTTCGCAGGCGTCCTGCCGGTACTGAAAACCCCAGCCTCCCGACAGGACAGGTTGAGCTCTATGTATCCACACTCGGTATTCTCAATGAGGCCGCTCCGCTGCCTTACAGCATGGAGGAGGCGGCCGATGCCGGTGAGCAGCTCCGGCTCCGTTACCGGTATCTCGACCTCCGGAGGCCGGAGATGCAGCAGAACCTTATCATGCGCCACCGGGTCACGAAGCTCATGCGCGACTATCTCGACCGTAACGGTTTTATCGAGATCGAAACTCCCATGCTCACAAAATCGACCCCCGAAGGGGCCCGCGACTATCTGGTGCCGAGCCGTTTGAATCCCGGAAACTTTTTTGCGCTGCCGCAGTCTCCCCAGCTCTTCAAACAGATCCTTATGGTGGCCGGCATGGAGAAATATTTCCAGGTGGTCAAGTGCTTCAGGGATGAGGACCTCCGGGCAGACCGTCAGCCCGAGTTTACCCAGGTTGACCTTGAGATGTCTTTTATCGACCGGGATGATATTATCGGCCTTATGGAAGGCCTCATGCAGCAGGTCTTTCACGAGGTCCTGGGTGTCGATGTTGCTGTCCCGTTTCCGAGGCTGAGCTATCAGGAATCCATGGAGCGGTTCGGAAATGACAAGCCTGATATGCGGTTCGGGCTCGAACTGCAGGATATGGCCGACCTGGCAGGGAAGGGCACGTTTAAGGTATTCCTCGATGCGCTACAGTCAGGAGGCATGATAAAGGCTGTTTTGGGCAAGGGCATGGCTGGTCTTTCTCGGAAGGACGTGGACACGCTCACCGCCGAGGCGCAGTCTTTCGGCGCCAAGGGCCTGGCGTGGATAAAGATAAAGAACGGGTTTGAATCCCCGATAGCAAAGTTTTTCCCTGAAGAAGTGCTGAGGGAGATGGCGGCACGGCTCGGGGCTGAAGAAGGCGACATGATGCTCTTTGTGGCCGACCGCCCGAAGGTGGTTTATGACGTCCTGAGCAGGATGCGGCTTGAACTCGGCAAACGGCTGAATCTGATCAAACCCGGATTTCAGTTTGTCTGGATAACGGATTTTCCGCTCCTTGAGTGGGACGACGAAGAAGGGCGGTTCCAGGCGATGCATCATCCGTTCACCGCGCCGCTGGCCGGCGATATTGAGAACATGCTCTCGGGGGATATTACGGACAAGGCCCTGCTGTCGTCCCTGAAGGCCAGGGCCTATGATATTGTGCTGAACGGCTTTGAGATAGGCGGCGGAAGCATCAGAATCCATAACCAGACGCTGCAGAAAAAGATGTTCCAGCTTCTGAACATAGGGGAAGAAGATGCGCGGACCAAGTTCGGCTTCCTGCTGGATGCCCTGCAGTATGGCGCTCCGCCGCATGGCGGCATTGCCCTCGGACTGGACAGACTCCTTATGCTGATGGCTGGCACCGCATCTATCCGCGATGTCATAGCCTTCCCGAAGACGCAGAAGGGTACCTGCATGATGTCGGGGGCGCCGTCCACGGTAGAGATGAAACAGCTGCGGGAGCTTCATATCAGGACAACGG
Organism: uncultured Thermodesulfovibrio sp.; assembly: GCA_964499365.1. GTDB lineage: Bacteria > Nitrospirota > Thermodesulfovibrionia > Thermodesulfovibrionales > UBA6898 > PALSA-1316. Next base: position 2,178 of record CAZCKU010000013.1, on the reverse strand, counting down.
TGGTCCCTGAGGAGAAACTGGCGACAGGCCCGGTCTGCGACGGATTGTAGTTCAGGTCTGTCACAGATGCACATGGGTGTTGTCCCCGGGACTGCCCGTGTGTTTCAGCCCTTCGACAGACTCAGGGTGGTACCATGCCTGGCATGGTGAGCCTCTCACACCAAGGCTTTACATCTGCAGTTTATTGCTTTTCTTTCGATTCCAGGACAAAGGCAAAGAGTTCCTGGCAGAGGCGCAGCCGCTTAAGGTAGACCTTCTTTTCTGTCTCGTCAAGGGTTTCGATGACCGCCCTGAGCTTCTCGCCCCGGGCAAGGAGAAGCTTTAACTCATCTCTTGACAACGACATGGCATCGGTGGTTTTTTTGCAGATATCGTCAAACTCCGTTTTCCATCCCTGTTCAGCGGCTGATGCCGGCATGGTTTCAGGCAGCGGGAAGATACCGGTCAGGCTGGCCGGGCCAAGCAGGACAAGCAACAGAAAAAGTGACGTGCGCAGAAATAGTTTCATTCGGATTGCATCCCCGGGTGGCATGATCCGCAGTCCTGCAGCGGGAAGGCCACATTGATATGGCAGACACCGCAGAATTCTCCCTTGACCATGCGTTCCATTTCAAAGTGTTTTGTTGTCTTTTTCTTGATATTGAAAATATCAGGATGACAGTTGTTGCAGTCAAGCCACTTAATGTGTGACTTGTGCGGAAAGACTGCCGGAGGTATGTTCGGCCATTCCGCATCGAGCTTCAGTTTCGAGGTGAATTTGACGTCACTCGAGGGTCTCACCGTGAGATAGTGCAGCGGGATGATCAGACGCTTGTTTCTTGCACGGGCCCAGTCTATCTTGTTTCCGTAATTTGATTTCGGAAGGCGCGCGGCAACTTCGGCAAACTTTTCTTTGCCGTAGGACAGGTTGCCGTTATGGCATTTTTCACAATGCGGTTTTTCATGCCCGAAGGCCGCCTTGCCGTCATGGCAGCTGGCAGCACCGCAGTGCAGGCCCGCCTTGTTTGTCTTTTCCGTTATCTCCGTTGTATTCACCTTCATGTTGAATTCGAGCTCGAAATGACAGACCCTGCAGGTCGCCTCCTGCCGGTGCATCCAGTGCGAAAAGGCGACCGGTTTGACGCCGTTCTTCTCCGAAGTCCTGTTGATCAGTATATTCCCATACTCCGCAGGCGGTGCCACCGGCGGAAGGGTCCAGTGCCCCTGCGATGCCATCGGGACGAGGACCACAAGGAGGCAGCCCAGGACTATGCAAGCTGCTTTTATTACTGGACCGGTTTTGTATGACATCTCTGGCAATCTATCAGGGGGAACGCCACGCTGCTGTGGCAGACTCCGCAGAACTTTCCTTCAAAGATCTCGGGCATCGAATATTTTGTGCTGCCCTTTTTTACCCCAACGAAGATTTCGGGATGACAGACCTCGCAGCCGTTCCAGACAGTATGCTTTCTGTGGGAGAAGATGACGTTCTGCATCCCCTTGACCGAGGTGTCGAGAGAAAAATCCTTCTGGACCACCATCCCCGTTCTTTTAATTGAGACTCCTTCAAGATAATCAACCAGTTTGATGATACCGTCCTCCTCCGCCTTTTCCCAGTTTACGCCGTTCCCGAACCGCTCCTTGGGGAAATTTTCGGTGTAGGTATAAAAATCATATTCCCGGTGCACCGTCTTTCCCTGGGAATGGCAGCGCTCGCACCGTTTTGTCTCCTCGGGTTTCCCCTTGGAGCAGGCCTCGAAGACCACCCTGTTATCAATGTTCATCCTGCCATTATGGCAGGTACCGCAATAATAACCCTTCACATTATCCTGCGCCCTGATCCCGGTCGTCCCGGTCTTCATGCCAAAGGCAAGATCCACATGGCAGAGCCGGCAGGTGAATTTTGAACGATGGATCCAGTGATCGAAGACAACCGGTGCAAGCCCGGCCCGCTCCGAGTAATTATTGATGACGACCTTGCCATAGTCGTGCGGCAGGGGCCGCTTCTTCTTGACACCGGCCTGCGCCCAGACAACGCCGCCAATAATAAGGACGAGAATAATAACAAGGACACTTTTTTTCATTGATCACCCCGATACGTAATTTATAAAAATACTACTCCATGTCGAATGGGATGTCAACCCGGTGTATGAGTTACAAACATATTCGACATTGCACCATTTTCGACCAAGGCTTGGA
>CAZCKU010000012.1:0-143887 GCA_964499365.1 uncultured Thermodesulfovibrio sp. | reverse complement strand
ACCGGACATTTCTACTTTGCCGAAAACCGGACATTTCTATTTTGCCTTGACAAACGTTCCCTGCAGACTTGCTTTACAACCCCTGTTTATGGTAAAAAATATGACTACTATTTCAGGAGGACAAGAATTTGGCAGCAAAGGCACCCGTAAAGAAGAACCTTTCAGCACTCAAGAGGGACAGGCAGGCAGACAAAAGAAACACCCGGAACAGGGTTGTTCGTTCAAAGATAAAGAATATCATCAAGGACGTCGAGGCCGCACTCACCGAAAATAATGCGGAAGAAACCGCAAAGGCCCTCCGCCAGGCTGTCAAGACGATCAGCACCGCCTCCTCAAAAGGCGTTATCCATAAAAACAATGCCTCTCGCAAAATCTCGAGACTGACGAAAAGGGTTAACGCCTCCGGGAAAGCTGCAAAAGCCTGACAAGCAGCAGTTCCATGGGATAGGGAGACCCCGAACTCTTTATCTCCTTATCAGCCCTGCTTAATTCCCTGAAGACATTACGGTAATACGTTCTGTCTTTTGGTGAATCCTTTTCCGCAAAGGACCTGCCATACTGCCAGTTCAGCGCACCGAGCAGGCTGTATGGCTCTTCTGTTTCCCGCAGCACCCGGTAGATCCTGAAGGCACGCTCCGCATCCCGGGCCCTGATGGCGTCGATCAGGGCAAACGCGTTGAATGTCCTCTTTGCCTCGATTATTTCCGCGATATCCTCCTGCTCGATCCTGGTCTTGCCGATCAGACCGCATTTTTCGACTTCGGAGGACAGGAGCCCCAGGTCAGTCCCGACCGTGCCGATCAGAAACTCCGCTGCTTTTTCAGAGAGCTCGATGCCCTTCGTCCGGGCCTTGGCGTGAAGCCAGGCAGGGATCTCGTTCTCGCTGATATCAAGGGTAATCTGTTTAACGCCCTTGAGGCTCTCCTTCAGCTCCTTCTTGACCGCACCCGCATGCGTCAGGATGAGCGTCGCACTCGAAGAGGGATTTGCGAGATACGCGGCCAGTTTCTTCTGGTCCTTCTTCAGGAGTTTCTGCAGATTCTCGACAACAACAAATTTATGGCCGGAGAAGAAGGGTACGGTGTTAAGAATATCCAGGATGTGGTCAAACGGGATAATGCTCTCCTTTGATCCCACCAGGTCAAATGCCTGGTAATTGAAATCCTCCTCGCCTGCAGGCACCTGCCTCCGGATAAGGCCAAGGGCTTCCGCGTGGAGAAAGGGTTCCGACGACGTCAGAATGTAGTTCAGACCAGGCAGGCCCTTCTTCAGCTCGTCAAGGAAGTTTCTGAAACTCATTGAAAGATCAATTGACCGGCAAGTTGCTGCGCCACATCCCTGAGGGCATCTTCCGCTGCCATTCTCTTCGTGGCAACAAGTTTCCCCAGGTCATCCGCCCCCGCAAAGGGGACCATGAAGGGGGAACCGAGATTATTGATATTCCTCTTCTGTCCGTTCCCGTCCGTAAACGTAAAATCAACAGAGACGACAACCCGGTATTCCCGGCTGTAACCGCCTCTCTCCGACAGGCTCGGCATGTCGAAATTCCGTATCACCGCAGACAACCGCTGCCGTGCAGACGGTATCACGGTAATGCCCTGCCTCGTAAACTCCTCGACAACCGCACGATGAAGTATATCCTGGAGCCCCGGCTCGACCGTCCTGTTTTCGACAGTGTCGATCGCGATCTCCCTGAAGGGCAGCGAGGCCTGCGAGTGAAGGCGGTATCCGCAGCCCGGAACGAAGAGCGCAAACAGTATGCATAGCATCAAGAGTTTTTTCACTGATATTCCTATCCCACCACGATATTCACGAGTCTGCCCTTGACAACAATGATCTTCCTGATCTCCCTGCCGGCAATACCCTCAATCGTCCTCGCATCGCCCATCGCAGCCTCTTTCAGGCCTTCATCATCCAGTCCGGCAGGCACCATCACCTTTCCGCGCATCTTGCCGTTAATCTGGATGACCAGCTCGATCTCGTCCTCCCGCGCCATGTCTTCGTCCCAGACCGGCCAGGACTGCTCGGATACGCAGGCGTCGGACGTCCTGATCCCCGCCCAGAGCTCCTCGGCCAGATGAGGGGTAAAGGGTGCAAGCATCAGGACCATGCTTCTGAGGGCGAACCTGAATGCGGCAAACTCCCGGGCATCCTGCGGCTCGAACGCGCTCATCTCATTGGCAAGCTCCATGAGCGCGGCTATCGCGGTGTTAAAGTGAAGTTCGCGCTCGATATCGGTCGTCACCTTCCGTATCGTCTGGTGGGTCTTCCGCAGCAGGCCCCGCGCAGCCGGGGACATGCCGGAAAAATCGCCTGACGTGTCCTCTCCGGGCACTTCCCTGAATTTGTACGCAAGGTTCCATATCCTCGAGAGGAACCTGAAGGCCCCCTCAACACCTTTGTCAGACCACTCGAGGTCCTTTTCAGGCGGTGCAGCGAACAGCGTAAAGAGCCGCGAGGTATCAGCCCCATATTTTTCTATCAGGTAGTTGGGGTCGACCACGTTGCCCTTCGACTTGGACATCTTGGCCCCGTCCCTGATCACCATGCCCTGCGTCAGGAGGTTCGTAAACGGCTCGCTCCGGTCCGTCAGACCAAGATCGCGCACCACCCTCGTGTAAAACCGCGAATAGAGAAGGTGCAGCACCGCATGCTCCACGCCGCCGATATACTGGTCGACCGGCATCCAGTACCTCAGTTCGGGAGCGGCAACTCCCTGCTCGAACTTCAGATTATCCAGCCCGAGACAATACGCAATGAAGTACCAGGAGGAATCAACGAAGGTATCCATGGTATCCGTCTCCCTCCGTGCCTTGCCGCCGCACGCAGGGCAGGAGGTCTCAAGGAAAGCGTCGGCAACCAGCAGCGGAGAGCCTCCGGTGCCGGTAAACGTGACATCTTCGGGTAGGATGACCGGGAGGTCCTCTTCCCTGACAGGAACGATCCCGCATTTTTCGCAGTAAACGACCGGTATCGGGGTGCCCCAGTACCGCTGGCGCGAGATGCCCCAGTCGCGGAGTCTGTAGTTGACGACCTTCCTGCCGAGACCATTCTTTTCAATATAACCGATGATCTGTTCCTTCGCAGCCTCGCTCTGCAGGCCGGTGAATTCGCCGGAATTGACGAGCACGCCGGCATCTTCATAGGCCTCCTGCAGAACCTCCCCCGTTCCCTCCTTGTCAGGGAGGGTCGCCCGGTGCGTTGTTTCCCCTTCGGCAGGCTGTATCACGACCCTGACCGGAAGACCGTACTCCTTCGCAAAATCAAAATCCCTCTGGTCATGCGCCGGCACCGACATGATCGCACCGGTGCCGTATTCCATCAGGACAAAGTTTGCAACATAGACCGGGATCCTTTCCTTTGTCAGCGGGTTGATGCAATAGTGACCGGAAAAAAGCCCGAGTTTTTCGTCCACCTTCCCGTATTGGGCAGTGATACTCTCGAGAGCCGCCTTGTCTGCGACCAGCTTCTTTGCAACCGGATGCGGCGGTGACAGGCATACAAAGGTCGCACCAAAGAGCGTGTCAGGCCGGGTCGTAAATATCCGGATGCTCTCCTCCATGCCCTCGACAGGGAAGTCGACCTCGGCCCCGTAGCTCTTGCCGATCCAGTTCTTCTGCATCACCACGACCTTCTCCGGCCAGCCGGTCAGCTCATCGCAGCCCTTCAGGAGGTCTTCCGCATACGCGGTGATCTTCAGGAACCACTGGAAAAGCTCCTTCTGGATAACTACGCTGTCGCAGCGCCAGCACTGGGAATCGATCACCTGTTCGTTGGCAAGCACGGTCTCGCACGACGGGCACCAGTTCACATACGACGACTTCCGGTAGGCAAGCCCCTTTTCGAGCATCCTGATGAAGAACCACTGGTTCCAGCGGTAATAGGCCGGGTTGCAGGTGGCTATCTCGCGCGACCAGTCGTAGCTGAGGCCCAGGCGCTTCAACTGGGTCTTCATGTATTCGATATTTTCGTAGGTCCATTTCGACGGGTGAACCCCATGCTTGATCGCGGCATTCTCTGCCGGCATGCCGAACGAGTCCCATCCCATCGGATGCAGGACATTAAAGCCCTTCATCCGCTTATAGCGGGCGATGACATCGCCGATCGCATAGTTGCGCACGTGGCCCATATGGATCCTGCCCGAGGGATACGGGAACATCTCGAGGCAATAGAACTTTTCTTTTTCTCCTTCAGGACCGGTCCTGAAGGTATCGTGATCCGCCCAGTGCTTCTGCCACCGCGGCTCCAATTCTTTCGGGTTATAGCGTTCTTCCAAGCTCTTAATACCTCCGGAAATATTCGATGGAACAAAAATATGCATTGTACGTATTTACGGAAAAAACACTGGCGTATTATACCACGGAGAGGCAGCAGCGGGACAGGCGCCAGGCGCCGGGCAGCAGTATCAGAATTTAATGCCGAGGTCGGGGAAGAGACCGGTCAGCTGCCTGATATTGTTGGTCAGCATCAACAGGCCGAAGACGATGAGGAGCGCGCCGTTTGCGATCATGATATACCGCATATACTTCCTGATCCTGCCGGAATAACTGAGGAATGAATTGAACATGAGTGAAGAGAGGAAAAACGGGACGGCCAGTCCGAGGGAATAGACGGCAAGCAGCTTGAAGCCGTAGGCAGCAGAACCCTGTGTGCTCGCATACAGCAGGATCGTCCCGAGGATCGGGCCTATGCAGGGTGTCCAGGCCGCGGCAAAGGTCATCCCGATAAAGAAGGTCCCGATATACCCGACGGGCTTGCCGCTCACGTGAAACTTCATCTCTCTCGAAAGGAAATCAAGCCTGATGAGGCCGGAGATGAAAAACCCGAAGATGATCACCAGGATGCCGCCGCCGATCCTTATCCAGTCCTGATAGTCGAAAAGAAATCTCCCCACCGCCGACGACGAAGCCCCCAGCGCGACGAATATCAGAGAAAACCCGGCGATGAAGGCAAGGGAGTTCGTGACCGTCAGGAAGCGGATCTTCTTTCTGTCGGTGCCCTCCTTGAGGTCCTCGAAAGAAATGCCGGTGATGAACGAGACGTATGAGGGCACCAGCGGCAGCACGCACGGGGAGAGGAACGACAAGACCCCGGCCAGAAAGGCCAGCGGGAATGAAACATTGCCGGTCATCCTACGACTTTTCCGGTATGGCGCAGTCTTCCATACTCCCCCTGATCTTCTCGACTGCATGCGGGATGACGTCCATGATGATCTCAAGGCCTTCCCTGATCGCCTTCGGACTCCCGGGCATATTGATGATGAGGCAATTCCCGCGAACGCCGGCAACCGCCCGTGAAAGCATCGCCCTCTTCGTCTTCTGCAATCCGCCCATCCTCATCGCCTCTGCGATACCCGGGACCTCCCGTTCAACGACCTGACGCGTCGCGTCGGGGGTCACATCGCGGGGGGAAAGACCGGTCCCGCCGGTCGTCAGGATAAGGTCCGCCCTCTGCGCATAGTACAGGAGCCGCTCCTTTATCAGTTCAAACTCGTCCGGTATTATTTCATAAAAAACAACATCCGCGCCGATCGCCTTTACCATGTCGGCAATCGCGGGCCCGCTGAGGTCTTCACGTTCGCCGCGGGCACCCTTGTCGCTCAGGGTAAGGACCGCGGTTTTGATCATCCCCTGACCTCAATCGGATCACCGGCCTTTACCGTGCCGCCCTTCAGGATGACGATGAATATCCCCTCCTTCGGCATCACACAGTCACCGGCCTGATAATAGATGGCGCAGCGGTTATGACACTCCTTGCCGATCTGGCTCACCGTGCCGACCACCTCGGAGCCAATGGCCATCTCGGTCCCGACAGGCAGTGAAACAAGGTCAATCCCCTCGGTCGTGATATTCTCCGCAAAGTCTCCGGGGTTGACATCAAGCCCTTTGTCCTGCATCGTACGGATGCTCTCCAGCGCAAGCAGGCTCACCTGGCGGTGCCATTCGGACGAGGCATGGGCATCTCCCCGGATACCGAAATTTTCATCGATCACGATCTCGGCAACCGGCTTTTTCCGGACACCTTTTTTCGCGCTGACATTCACGGATACAACCCTGCCGTTCATTTTTTAAATTAACACAAAATCGTTTAAAATAGCATTATGCTGACCCTCTTCAATTCCTGCGGAAAAAGGCCTGAAGTATTCAGGCCGGTCAACAGGACGGAGGTGTCCGTTTTTACCTGCGGACCGTCGGTCTATCAGCGCTCTCATATCGGCAACTTCAGGACCTTCCTCTTTGAAGATATCCTCGTGCGCTACCTCGAGTACCAGGGGTATACGGTCAAGCGGGGCATGAATTTTACCGACGTCGAGGACAAGGCGATCCGCGAGGCCCGGCAAAAGAAGACGACCGTGAGCGAACTCACCCGGGAGAACATGCGGCATTTCATTGCGGAGATGAAACTCCTGAGGATGAAGATTCCGGACTACCTGCCGGTCGCCTCGGAGCATGTCGGGGAAATGGCCGAGTTTATCGCACAGCTTACCGGCAGCGGCCATGCCTACTGGTATAAAGGCAGCGTCTATTTCGATCCGCGCACAGTCCGGGACTTCGGCAAGTTATATGGGCTTGATATGTCCTCATGGCCGCTCCGGAAGAGGCGTTTCCATCAGGACACGTATCCCGGGATACAGTGGAACAGGGGCGATTTTATCCTCTGGCACGGGTATCGTGCCGGAGACACCGTATACTGGGACACCCCGATCGGCAGGGGCAGGCCTTCGTGGAATATCCAGGACCCTGTTCTGGTCAGCAGGCATTTTCATGAGACCCTTTCCGTCTATTGCGGCGGCATCGACAACCTCTTCCGTCACCACGACTATTCCGCGGCCATCCTCGAAGCGGTCAGGACGTACCCCATGGCGCGCTTCTGGCTCCATGCGGAGCATCTAATGGTGAGGGGACAGAAGATGTCGAAGAGCAAGGGGAACATCTATTACACCGACACGCTCCGGCAGGAGGGTTACAGCCCCGCGGAGATACGATTCTTTCTGATCTACGGCCACTACCGGAAACGGCTGAGTTACTCCAGGAAGACTATGGAACTGGCTGTCGGACAGCTGAGAGCGGTCCGGGACATAATCAGGAAGATCCGCAGGAAAGCAGGGAGAATGCTTACCCCGGGGGAGCGGGACGGATCGGCACTTCTGAATATCTTCACCCGGCATATGGACCGCGACCTCGATGTCGCAAGCGCCTTTGATGCCCTGCGGGACGTACTGTTGCAGCAGGATCTCGGCCGGATGAACAGCGATCAGGCCGCCGGCATTATCACAGCCCTCAGAAAGATTGACGCGGTACTCCAGGTGCTGTTCTAGTCCGCCCCGGCGGCGCACAGGCATTGCTGCCTCCCTTCGGGGGACCGCCAGGCCAGAATCAGTTCATGCTGGCCCCGCAGTCCGCCATATGATACAATTGAGATTATTTATGGAAGGGATCCTATGAAGAAGAAAAAAGACGGCCTGATCATGGTGGTGGATGACGACGAACAGGTCCTGTCGCTGACATCTCTGCTCCTCACCGAGTTCGGCTATCAGACGGTCCCTTTTCGGAGCGCTGCCGAGGCCCTTGAACACCTGCAGCACAACAGGGTTGACCTTGTCCTGAGCGATATCGCGATGCCTGAGGTCTCAGGGATCGAACTGCTGGCGCGGGTGCACGAAATGGAGCCCGAACTGCCCGTGATTCTTATGACCGGCTACACTGATTTCGACAAGGCCGTCGACGCGGTCAAGATGCGGGCCTTTGATTTTATTCTCAAGCCGTTCAGGACCGACCACCTGATGCACTCCGTCGAAAAGGCCCTCACCTATGCCAGGCTCCTGCAGACCGAAAGGGACTACACGAACCTCCTCGAGGAGTTCAACCGGGACATCGAGTCCCTCCTGGCGGAGAGGACGATGAGCCTCCTGGCCCTCACCATCGCGGACAAGATAAGGAACCCGGCAACGGTCATCGGCCTCACGGGCAAGAAGCTCCTCGAGGGAAAAGATGACCCGGACAAGCTCACGGAGCGTCTCAAGGTGATCATCGGAGAGGCCGAGAAACTGGACACCATCGTCCAGAATTTCCGGTCGTTCCTCAAAGACAAGAAATCCCTGTTCGTCTACGAAGACCTCAACCCGGTTGTGGAACGCTCCCTGTCATTCACGCGGAACGAGGCAGAGGACAAGGGGCTGGAGCTCGACATCGCGCTCTCCGCATGCCCCGTTAAGGTGAATATGGAAAAGAATCTGATGCAGGTGGCCCTCTGTCATGTGATCAGAAACGCAATCGCGGCAACCCCGGCCGAAGGAAAGATCACGGTCAGGACTTCGACGGATGGCGGCAATGCGGTCATCACGATTTCGGACACCGGCTGCGGCATCCCGTTCCAGGACCTCGACCGGATCTTCGACCCTTTTTTCAGTACCAAGGAATACAGCTTTGGCATCGGGCTGCCGCTGGTCCGTCAGATTATCTCAGAACATATGGGACAGATAGCGGTGCAGAGCACCCAGGGAGCCGGCACGACCTTCAGGATGACCCTCCCCCTGCGCTGGACAGAAAAGAGTCTCGAGGCGCCTTACTGCAGCGCTGGATAAGCAGGTCCGGCAGAGGTATGCGATACTGACAGGCGTATAAAAAAGCAAAGGCCGCGGTCATGTCCGCAGCCTTCATGCACGGCAGTTTCGTCAGCAAAACACGAAGAGGAACGTTATGCCTTCCTGATGCCTTCCCGTGCGATGGCGATCTTGCCGGTCCGTACGAATTCCTTGATACCCATCGGCTTCAGCAGTTCGACGATCGCCTCGATTTTTTTCTCCTCGCCGGTAATCTCGATCGTATAGGTCTTCTGGCTGGAGTCGACCACCCTGCCCCGGAATATCTCTGCCAGTCTCAGGACCTCTGCCTTGTCCTCCTGGCGCGGGGAGACCTTGATAAGCACCATCTCACGCTCGACATGGTCCAGCTCTGTCATATCCACGACCTTGATCACATCAATCAGCTTGTTCAGCTGTTTTGTAATCTGCTCGATAATCCAGTCGTCGCCGCTCGTGACGATCGTCATCACCGAGACCTGCGGATCGGTCGTCTCGTTTACCGACAGGCTCTCTATGTTGTAGCCCCTGCCGCTGAACAGCCCGGATATCCTGGACAGCACACCAAATTTATTTTCAACAAGTACCGATATCGTATGTCTCATGGCTCTCCTCTTTGCCTGGTCCCTGACCTCAGGGGAATATCATCACTTACCTGACTGCCTTCAGTTTCTTCTCGACCTTCTTCTTTTCCTCATAGAACAGCATGTTATCGATCGCTGCACCGGCCGGTACCATCGGATAGACCTTCTCCTGCCAGTCCGTCAAAAAGTCCATGATGACCGGCCTCTTGATGCTGAAGGCCTCCTTCAGGACCGCCTCGACCTCCGACTTCTTCGTTGCGCGCAGACCGACCGCATTGTAGGCGTCGGCAATCTTCACAAAATCAGGAACCACATCGTCAAGCTTGGTATGCGCATACCGCTCCTCGAAGAAGAGCTCCTGCCACTGCCGTACCATCCCGAGGAAGCGGTTGTTGAGGATGGCCACCTTGACCGGCAGACGGTTGATCACCGCGGTTGCCAGTTCCTGAATGTTCATCTGGATGCTGCCGTCCCCGGCTATATCGATGACAAGCTTGTTGGGGAAGGCCAGCTGGGCACCGATCGCCGCAGGAAGGCCATACCCCATCGTGCCGAGCCCACCCGAAGACAGCCAGGTCCTCGGCTTGTCGTACTTGAAGAACTGTGCTGCCCACATCTGGTTCTGTCCGACCTCGGTCGTGATTATCGCATCGCCCTTCGTCAGTTCGTAGATCTTTTCGACGACATATTGGGGCTTGATCATATCCGATTCCCGGTCATAGGTCATCGGCCTTTCTTTCCGCCACGCGTCGAGCTGCTTGATCCAGGCCTTCCTGACCTCGGTCCATTGCTCCTTTACTTCCTCTTTCATCACCTTGTTCAGGACCGTCAGGACCTTCCTGACATCACCGACGATCGGGGTGTCAACGCGTACGTTTTTCCTGATCGACGTGGGATCGATATCTATATGGATGATCTTCGCATTCGGGGCAAAGGCATCGATCTTCCCGGTAACCCGATCGTCGAAGCGCATCCCTATAGCGATCAGAAGGTCGGCATCCTGGATCGATTTGTTCGCATAATAGGTCCCGTGCATGCCGAGCATGCCGAGTGAAAGCTTGTGTGACCCGGGGAAGCCCCCGAGCCCCATCATGGTCATTGTGACCGGGACGTCGGCGTATTCGGCAAACTCCTTCAGTTCTTTGGACGCACCGGAGAGGATCACCCCGCCGCCTGCAACAATCACCGGTTTCTTCGCGCGGGCGACCATCTGGGCCGCCTGCTTTATCATATATTTGTTCCCCTCGTAGGTGGGGTTATAACTCCTGAGCTTCACGCTCTCCGGGTAAACGAACTCAGCCTTGTGGGTCGTCACATCCTTCGGCAGGTCGATGAGCACCGGCCCCGGCCGTCCCGCCATGGCGATATAAAAGGCCTCTTTAATGACCTGGGCAAGGTCTTCGACGTTCTTGACCAGAAAATTGTGCTTGGTGCAGGGCCGCGTGATACCGACAATATCGGCCTCCTGGAAGGCGTCGTTCCCGATCAGCAGTGTCGGGACCTGGCCGGTAAAGATCACCATCGGGATCGAATCCATATAGGCCGTCGCTATGCCGGTGACCGTGTTGGTAGCCCCGGGGCCTGAGGTAACGAGCGCCACGCCCGGCTTGCCCGATGCCCGCGCATATCCGTCCGCCGCATGGACTGCGCCCTGCTCGTGTCTGGTCAGAATCAGCTCAAGCTCCTTCTCATCGTGCAGTTTGTCAAAGATGTTCAGCACAACGCCGCCGGGATAGCCGAACATATGCCGCACGCCCTCTTTTTTAAGGCATTCAATAAAGATTTCCGCGCCTGATATTTTCATGCTTCGATTCTCCTCAGAGAGCCCGTTTCGGGCCCGCAACGTTTTTGCTATTTTAACATATTCAAAGTCAACTTTGTACGCGCAGGATGCCGCGGTCGTCCCTGCCCGGGCCCACGGCAGGCTCAGGCCGGCCCGCTCAAAAGAGAACGTGCTTCTGTCAGGTTTTGATATATAATAAGACCAGCAGCAATAATACCGGGACCCGTTTTTCGGGTTGAACAGAAGGAGGCATCGATGAAGCAGTCCCGTATCATAACACTCTGCGTCGCAGGCGTTCTGCTGACGGCAGCCCTCTCTTTCGCTGCAGAGAGAAGACCGGTCGAGGTCAGCAAAACGGACAAATGCCAGGTATGCGGAATGTTCGTCTCCCCCTACCGGGAGTGGGTCGCCCAGATCATCTTTTCTGACGGGGCGTATGCGGTCTTTGACGGACCAAAGGACATGTTCCGGTACTACTTCAACCTGCCGAAATACAACCCCCCGAAAAAGCAGGCAGACATCCAGACAATCTATGTCACGGAATATTACTCCACAAAACTCATGGACGCACGAAAGCTCTTCTACGTTGCCGGCAGCGACGTCCTCGGTCCCATGGGTGCAGAGTTCGTGCCTCTTGAGTCTGAACAGAAAGCCAGGGAATTCATGAAAGACCACAGCGGCAAAAAGATCCTGAAATTCAGCGAGATAACCGCGGAAGCCCTGAAATAGGAATGTCGCCAGAAATGACGCCGGATACGCCGCGAGAGGTTATCAGGACTGAGGCCGTCACCAAGACCTACAACGCCGGTCAACCGAACGAGGCGCTCGCGGTGCGCAGCGTATCCGTCTCGGTCCTCGAAAATGACTTCGCCGTCCTCAAGGGACCGAGCGGATCGGGCAAGACAACGCTCCTCTCGCTGATCGGCTGCATGACCAGGCCGACCTCCGGCAGTATCATCGTGGAAGGGAAGGACGTCTCACACCTGCCGGAGCGGTTTCTGACAAATATCAGGCGAACGCTGTTCGGGTTTATCTTTCAGCAGTTCAACCTGATCCAGGGCATGACCGTGCTTCAGAATATCCTCATCCCTCTTGTTCCGGCAGACCGTGACCCGGCAGAAGGACTGACGCGGGCGGACACCATCCTGGAGAGCCTCGGCATGCGCAAACGCAGGGATTTCCCCGTCAACAGTCTTTCGGGCGGGGAACAGCAGCGCGTTGCGATCGCGCGGGCGCTGATCAACAACCCTGACATCATCCTTGCCGACGAACCGACCGCGCATCTCGATACGGCCCTTGCCGCAGACTTCATGCGCATCATGCATGACCTGAGAGACCAGGGCAGAACGGTCATCATCGCATCGCACGATCCGGTCGTCTTCGAAGACAGCCGCATCAGCCAGGTCGTCTCGATGCGCGACGGCAGGGCGCTCAGCATCCAGAGGAATGCCTGAGAGGGAATGATACTCCACCCCGGCATCCTGGCGCTCTACACCGGATCGCTCATAACACTCCTTCTGACTCTTTATGCAGCCGCCCTCGGAGTGCGTATCCTTCTCAAATGGGACATGACGAGCAGTGCAGACACGCAGCTCGTCCTGGAGCGCAGGACCTACCTCATCTCGACGATCGTCCAGTACGGCCTCTTCTTCGAAATCCTCTCCGCCTTCCTCTTTATCTATACTGCCGACGATCTGCATAATCTTCTGGTCGGGGCGATGTGCGCAACCGGCTCGCTCAATGCCAACCCCTATGGCTTTCCGGCGCTCTATGCCCGGATCGCCACGCTCTTTGCCGCAGCGTCCTGGATCGCGATAAACCACGTAGACACGAGGGCGGAAGACTACCCGCTGACCCGCAGAAAATACGCCCTGCTGCTCTGCCTGATCCCGCTGATGCTCACGGCAGATGTCCTCCAGCTCCTGTACTTTGTGAATATCGACCCTGATGTGATAACGTCCTGCTGCGGCACGCTCTTCAGCGAAGGAGGAGCAGGGCTCAGCAGTTCGCTGGCCTCGCTGCCGCCCGTAACCATGCGGACGGTCTTTTTTTCCCTCTTTGCCGTCACCGCCCTCGCAGGCACCGCGGCGGCGGCCCGGGGCGGCAGGAAGCTGATCCTGCTCTATACAGCGCTCTCCCTCGTATTCCTGTCCGTATCAGTGGCGTCTGTCATCTCGTTCATTTCGCTCTATTTCTACCAGATCCCCACGCACCACTGCCCCTTTGATATCCTGCAGTCCGGCTATTACTATGTCGGCTATCCTCTCTACGTGTCGCTCTTTACCGGAGGATTCTTCGGCTTCATGGCTGGGGTGGTCACATTCTTTGAAAAAATCGGATCTCTCGCGCCGATCATCCCCGGGATCCGGCGGAGATGGATCATCCTGTCCGTGTCGGGCTTTGCCGTATTTGTTATACTATCAGTACTACCGATGCTTATGACGTCTTTCACTCTCGAGGGCTACTGATGCGCTACCGGTTACCGGCTGCATGCTCCCCGGCCGTTATCTCCCTTCTCCTGTCCCTTATCATGACCATGCTCGGGGGCTGCAGCAGACTGCCTGCGCAGTACCAGACGCTGCGCGCCACCGACGGTGAAGTACGGATACCCCTTAAAGAAGTTAACGACGGGAAGGTCCATTTTTACACCTACCGCAAATCCGGAAAGCGTATCAACCTGCTTGTCCGGACCGACGGCGCCGGGGCGATTTCGGTCTACTTCGATGCCTGCTTCACCTGCTATAAGCACAGGAAAGGCTACCGGCACGAGGGCGCTGATATCGTCTGCAACGAATGCAGTATGCGTTTCAGGCTGGCCGACACCACATGGGACAACACGGCCGGCTGCAGCCCTATCCTGCTGAAGAGCACCGTCTCCGATGGCTTTATCATCATCAGGGCCGAGAATATTGAAAAGGGGGCGAAGCTCTTTTCGTGAAGGCCGGCTTCATTCAGACACGTCCCGTCTTCGGCGATGTCACGGCGAACGTCGAACGTGCGGCAGATCTTCTGGAAAAGGCAGAGGCCGACCTCATCGTCCTTCCGGAGCTCTTCAATACGGGCTATCAGTTTATCTCGAAGGACGAGACGACCGGAATCTCGGAAGAAATCCCTGCCGGCTTCACCACGCAGAGGCTGATCGCTTTATCAAAAAAGCTGCGGATGTATATCGTTGCCGGCATTGCCGAGCGCGCGGGAGAGCACTGTTATAACTCCGCAGTCCTGACGGGGCCGGATGGGTTTCTCGGCGTCTACCGGAAGACCCATCTTTTCTACGAGGAAAAGCTCTGGTTCACGCCGGGCGATACCGGCTTCAGGGTCTGGCAGACTCCAATCGGCGCCATCGGGATCATGGTCTGCTTCGACTGGTTCTTCCCCGAATCCGCACGAACACTGGCCCTCATGGGGGCGGAGCTGATCGCCCACCCGTCCAACCTGGTGCTGCCGTTCTGTCCTGACGCCATGGTGACACGGTGTCTCGAAAACAGGGTCTTTGCAATCACCGCAAACAGGACCGGCACGGAGCAGCGGGGCGGGCGCGAACCCCTGACCTTTATCGGCAGGAGCGAAATCGTTTCACCGCGCGGAGAGGTGCTCCGAAGGGCATCGGATGACCGTGAGGAATTTGCGGTCGCAGACATTGACCCTGCCCTGGCGCGCAACAAGGACCTTAACCACTACAACAATTTCTTCACCGACCGCAGACCGGACCTTTATAAGGTTTGACAGTAGATATGCTTTCAGTAAATCCTCCCTTTGGCAAAGGGAGCCTGCCTGTCCGGTAGGCAGGGGCAGGAGGTATTTTCAAGAATAGACTGAGGTGCCGATTTTGAAAAAATCTCCCCTCACCCCTCTTTGCCAAAGAGGGGATTCAGAAGCTACCCGTTCAAATCCCGGTAGAATCGTGACGACCCGGTCAAAGTTCCGTTACAACGCCCTGCGCCATCCTGAGCCTGCGTGAGGCCTGCTCGGCAAGCTGCAGGTTGTGGGTGATGAGGATGAAGGTGATCTGCTTTTCGCGGTTCAACCGCTTGAAGAGATCCATGATCTCGGCCTCGGTCTCTTCGTCAAGGTCTCCGGTGGGTTCGTCGGCAAGGATAACCTCCGGGTCGTTTATCAGTGCGCGGGCTATCGCCACGCGCCGCTGCTGCCCCCCTGAGAGCTGGTTCGGATAGGAGTCAACGCGGTCTCCCAGGCCGACCATCGTCAGGAACTCAATGGCCCTGGCCTCGTTCACCGTCTTCGTCCGGGGGTTAAAAAGTCCCGGGAGCAGAACGTTTTCCTTGGCGGTCAGGATCGGCAGAAGACTCGCAAACTGGAACATGAAACCGACCTTCTCGTTGCGGTATCCCGACAGGCTGTCGTCGTCCAGCAGGCTGATATCGCTTCCGTTAAACAGGATGCTGCCTGACGTCGGTCTGATGATCCCGCCGATCATCGAAAGGAGCGTTGTCTTGCCCGAACCGGAATGCCCGACGATCGACAGGAAGTCGCCCTTTTCGATCTTCAGCGAGGTATGATCAACGGCCCTGATCGTAAGCCCGCCTATGGTATAAATCATGGACAGGTCGTTAATTTCAATCTGCGTCATATCAGTCCTTCCGTATCGCCAGAAGCGGCTCCATTTTCTTCAGTCTCCGTATCGGCGACAGGGCACCGATCATGCAGATGCCGGTGCCCGCAATCAGGCTGAAGACCGCAATCGTCAACCGTTCCATAACGCTCAGATCGGCCGTAACGTTCTTCAGGAGCATGAAATGCTTTGCCAGAAAGACAGATACCGTTGTCCCGGCTGCTATCCCGATAAGACTGCCGATCAGGCCGATGAAGAGGACCTCGACGATGAATAGCCTGCTGACATGAGCCTCGCGGGCACCGATCGCCCTCATGATCCCGATCTCCCAGGCACGCTCGTTCGCAATAGCGGAAAACACGGCCCATACCAGAAATATCGAGAGGATCGAGGCCATGGCGACCGTTACAAAAAAGATCCGGTTCAGGTCCTTGAGCGTGCCGAGTATGTTTCTGCCGATGTCCTTCCTGGCAACGGCGTTCACCTCAACCATCGCGTCGCCGATATCGCCGGCAACCTTGCTGGGGTCCACTCCCTTTTTGACCTTCGCAAAGATAATAGATATCTGCCCGGGCTTGAGTCCCGATTTCCCCTTGACGAGGATATCCTCGATATTCGATTCGTCGATAAATATTGCGGTATCCAGCCCCGTGCCGGTCTTTTCGAGGACTCCCTTCATCTTGAACAGGTTGCCGAAGAGATGGCTGTCCACCTCGGTGAGACCCAGGCTGATATTCATTGCCGATTCGCTGCCGACGATCGCCTCTCCCTTGCGCAGCCCGCCCTTCAGGGCCTTGTCGAGCCACGGCTTAATGATAAAATCCGTGTCCTGATTGAAGGCGACGACAACAGTGTCCGGCACATCGCAGCACTGGCCGGTGATACTGACAAGGTACGTCTGGTAGGTCAGGGCATCGATGCCCTTTATCTGTCTGACCCTTTCGACGATGCCCTTGTCCATATAGAATGATTTGACCTTGTTTTCAAGGAGGATGTCTTCTGCTGCACCGCGGGATCCGGACGGGACAATAATGACATCGGCACCCAGCCGGTCGGAGGCCAGACGGATAACGGAGTCGACGCGCCTCACAAACGACAGCACAAAGACAAGGGCGGAGACCAGCAGTCCGATCGCCAGGATCAGCACCGTCGTTCTGAGGGGTTTCCGCCTGAGGTTCCGCGTTGCAAACGAAAAAAGGGTAAAGGAATCCGTCATAGTGATCTTATTATACGGGATTTAAAGAGATTCTTTCTATGCGGCCTTCCGGCAGGGCCCTGGGCCGCATAGAAAGAACAAAAAAGAGGAATGCTATTTCTTGTAGACTGCGTCGAGGCCGCAGAGGATAGCGGTCTTGTCGCCAAGCCCCATACTCTTGTGGCAGGCAAAGCAGGTTGAAACAGGCTTTCCGACCAGCTTCTTCGCATCAACATCATACAGATGGAGCTGACCGTCAGTGATATTGACGTTCTTGCCGTCCTTCATGATCGGCTTGCCTTCAACATCGCAGGCCTCAACGCCGCCTTTTCTGACCGTCAGGAGTGCAAACTTGCCGTCAGGTGTCGGCATGGCATCGTGGTTTTCGCCGCCGGTGCTCATCTTCTCGTCAAGTTTTGCAAGAGTGTTTGCATCAAGCAGCCAGAACCTGTCGCCCACGGACTGGAAGACAACCTTGTCGTCCTTGCTGAAGTACTTCCTGAAGTTGATGGTCTTGCCGGGCTCGCCAGCGTGGGTAACGGTCTTGCCGATCTGCTTGAATTTGCCCTTGTCCAGCTCCTTGAGGTCAACAAGAATGAGATCGACCTTGCCGTTCATCTTGCCGTCCTCGCCCTTCATCGCGATGCTGAGCAGGAACCTGTCCATCTTGTTGTTGTTGACACCGTGCACAAACTGATAGGTTCCGGGCTTGTAGCCGAGGTCGCTGATGAAAACGCGGTGCTTGTGCTTGAGGTCCTTCTTGTCGAACACATCGACATAGCCCTCGGTACCCATGAATACCGGAAGGTAATTGTCCTTGGACTGGCCTGATGCGCAGTAGATCGGCATCTTCTTCTCGCCGCCGGTGGAGCGCTTGTCAGGATC
Organism: uncultured Thermodesulfovibrio sp.; assembly: GCA_964499365.1. Taxonomy (GTDB): domain Bacteria; phylum Nitrospirota; class Thermodesulfovibrionia; order Thermodesulfovibrionales; family UBA6898; genus PALSA-1316. The sequence goes on along the minus strand of CAZCKU010000012.1, from coordinate 126,286 downwards.
CATAGCGATATCGAGCAGCACCTTGCCGGTCTTCAGGTCTGATTTTCCGACATGCTGCTTGCCCTTCGGATCGAGCTGATAGGTTGACCAGAAGAGGATGTTGCTGTCATTGGAATCGATGCGCGCATCGTGGGTCTTGTGGGTCTTGGTATCGCCGATATCGACCTTGTCAAGCTTGTTTACCTTTATCGGGTCATCGGCATTGTTCGGATCGATTGTCACATCAGCCTGTGCAAAATGTCCACCGTGCCCTGCAACATAAACGGTCGCATTGTAGGTTTTTGCCTTGGCAGCGGTAACAACCGCGGTCTTCGAATCAACAGTGGTATAAGCGAGGTAACCGCCGAAGCTGAGAGCGGCAATCAAAACAACGAACAAACTTTTCTTCATATTTTCTCCCCTTACGTTATTTATTTGTACGATATGCCAAAAATATTACCCGAAAAGCGGTGTCACTTTCCCGTAAACCACCTCCTCTTGTTTCCCCTGAAATTTCCGCCATAGATTATGGTGCTCATGTATTAAGATAGCATCTACGGAGAACGGGTTGTCAACATGAAATTGTAGCTTTAGGTGCGCTGTCCGTGGATGCACTCCCGCGATGCCCGCAGACCTGCCTAATATGGCACCACCACATCAAATTCAGGAAGTTTTCGGGCAATAGCAGCAAGGGTCAATACTCCCAGGCTGTTTTCAGGATTATCAGAGTATATATGCGCCCCCATTTCCTGAAGCATCTCCAGGCTCATCCCGATGTTGCCGCTGTCTGCCAGTTTTCTGCCCGTCACGAACACCGTAACGTCGTCATCGGCCAGGGTCAGCCCGACCGCCATCCTGAGCGCCTCTGCCTGCCTCTCCCTGACGAATACCGCGATCTTTTTTTTCATCCTGACCTCCGGGGATGTTGCTCATTGTGGCATAACCTGCCCGTTCCGTCAAGACAAAACAGGATCGCGTCAACGGCCGCGTACCGGGCGCAGCTGCACAGGGTATACACGGAAAGACTCCGCCCCCCCTGACCGGAGGAAAAGTGCGGCTTTGGCAGCGTCCGGCCGTCGAAATAGATTCCCCGGCTGTTTTTATTTCATAATAAAGGCCTATGGAAAAAAGGATTTCTGTCATTATTCCGAACTATAACGGGGCCGCCACCATAGGCAGATGCCTTGAAGCGGCCCTTGCCTCAGGGTTTCACGAGTATGAGATCATTGTTGTCGACGACTGCTCGGACGACGATTCAGTGCATATCATCGCGCAGTTTCCCTGCAGGCTGCTCAGGCTCGAAAAGCGGTCCGGTTCTGCAAAGGCCCGCAACGAAGGTGCACGCCAGAGTTCCGGGGAGATTCTCTTCTTTATCGATGCCGACTGCCTCCTCCTCCCTGACACGCTCTCAGTCGTCGACAGAGCATTCACTGCGGACGAGGACCGGGTATTCGGAGGCACCTATACGCCTGTTCCTCATGACAGGGACTTCTTCAGCACGTTTCAGTCGGTCTTCATCAATTATTCAGAGACAAAGAACCCTGAGCCTGACTATATTGCGGGCCACGCCATGGCAATCCGGAGGGAGCTTTTTTTGCAACAGCAGGGATTTCCCGAGGTGTTTCTGCCGATCATCGAAGATGTCGAGTTCAGCCACAGGCTGAGAAGGGCCGGGATACGGCTCAGGATGAATCCGGAAATACTGGTGACGCACATCTTCAACTTCACCCTGATGAAGTCGCTGAGAAATGCCTTCAGGAAGTCTCACTTCTGGACGATCTATTCCCTCCAGAACAGGGACCTGGCACATGACTCGGGCACGGCCTCGGTCGAGCTCAAGGCAAATGTCATATCCTGGTTCATCATGGCCGCTGCCTCTACCCTCCTCCTGCCGGGAGGAGGCTGGGCATATGCGGTGCCGGTCGGGCTCGTTGCCGCAGCCAACCTGGTGGTCAGCCGGAGGCTGCTCTCGGCAATGCTTAAGGCCGGGGGGATTGGCTTCGCCTGCCGTGCAGCGCTCTTTTACACCCTGCTGTATCCTCCGGTCGTAGGCATGGGGGGACTGTCGGGACTCGTGAGATTTTATACCGACTTCAGGGGCAGGGCCTTCTGACATGTATTCACCGTTCCGTCATCTGGGGTCGGTCATCTATAAGCAACGGCCGATCCACCTCACCTTCTTTCTGACCAGGAGGTGCAATGCCCGGTGTCCCTTCTGTTTTTACCTGAAGGCCGACGGCCCTGCTCCGGGAGACAATGGCGAACTCACCCTTGCCGAGATCCGGAAAATTTCGGGGTCCTTCGGGAGCCTGCTCTGGCTTGCCTTCTCGGGAGGCGAGATTTTTCTGCGTGACGACCTGGTCGAAATAAGCAGGACGTTCTACAGAAACAACCGACCGGCGATCATGCTCTTCCCCACGAACGGGCTGCTGCCTGAGGTGATCCGCGAACAGACGGGGCAGATACTCAAAGACAGCCCCCGGAGCACGATCACGGTCAAGCTCTCGCTCGACGGTCTTTATGAGAGGCACGACGACGTCCGCAAAACCCCGGGCAGTTTCGCGAAGACGCTGAAGACCTATGAACTGCTCGGGGAACTCATCCCGAAATATCCGAATTTTGAACTCGGCATCAACACCGTCTTCTGTTCGGAAAACCAGGATGAGATGGACCCGATAATCGATTTTGTCAAAGGACTTGATAATATCCGGACGCACACCATATCCCTGGTGCGGGGAAATCTTGCGGACCCCGGCTTTAAACAGGTCGACCATGAAAAATACCGGAAGGCGGTTGAACGGCTTGAGTGCAACCTGAAGGACCGCACGGCCGCAATATACCGGTTCAGGGGGGCAAAGATAAAGGCCGCGCAGGATATCCTGCAGCGCAGGCTGATACACCGGACAGAGCAGGCACAGAGACGTTTGATCCCCTGCTATGCCGGAAAACTCAATCTCGTGCTGCATGAAAACGGGGATGTCTTTCCCTGTGAGATCCTCTCAAAAAAAATGGGAAATATGCGGGATGCGGGTTATGAAATCAATAAAGTCCTCGAATCTGCACAAGCCCGTAAAATCCTGAAAGCGATCATGGACAAAGAATGCTTCTGCACACACGAGTGCTACTTCATCACCAATATCCTTTTCAACCCCCGCCTCTACCCGGAACTGCTGAAGGAATACAGGCAGCTGTAACATCCCGGACCTGGGGTTACAGCTGCCCCACTCACCGACTTACTGAATCTGGAGGTTGCCGATGGTGACTGAACCGAGATGAACCGTCACCCTGCCGGTTACGGTCGTAACAGTATTCACCGGCCCAAATCCCGCAGCATACCCGCCCTGCAGAATTATAGAGACAGCACGGTTAAAGTCCAGATCGCCCGGGAAATCAGTTTCTATGGTCTCCACGGTCTCACCGCTTGCCGCAGCAGCATAGGCCTCCTGTATAGTGGGATAGTAGACCGGCACCGCATCCATAATCCTGACCGGCCAGGCCACCTCATACTCGTATGCACCGATATCAACTGCTGTCCCCTGCGGACGGTAAATGCCTCGCTGATCTGCTGCAGGCGCACCGGTACTGTTCCCCGCATCGAGGGCCGGGCTGCCCGGCAGCAAGGCATGGGTCCATGTCGGCCCTCCATTGTCAGCCAGGACGCCGAGGTTGGGAGTTACACTTGTTATGTCACCGGCAGCAGCAAAACCGCAGGAGCTGTCACTGGTCAGATTGTAGCCGCCGGACGTCAGGTTGGGGCCGGTACAGTTGCCTCCGGTGTTTTCCACTATGATCGAATTCGTTATGGTGCCCGTGGCAGCTGCCTTCATTCGAATCCCGGCCCCTCCGCCAATGGCGTAGTTGGTGCCGGCGATCGTACTGTTCCTTATCGTCAATATGCCCGCCTCTGCATTTATGGCACCGCCAAAGAGGCTTCCGGGCTGAGCAGAATTGCCGCTGAAGGTACTGTTGCTAATTTCAACGGTGCTGCCCGTAAACAGGTTGATACCGGCCCCTTCGGCAGAGGCAGTATTACTGGAAATAGTGCTGTTATCCAGGATGCATTTCCCCCACTTCGTATACAGGCCCCCGCCATATGCAGCAGTATTTCCGTATATCCAGCTGTCATTGACAACAACCTCTTTCTGGTTGTAGAGCCCTCCGCCAAAGGTTGCGTTGCTGCTGTTAATAATACTCCGTTCAAGCAGCAGTGTCCCGTTATTCGCAACAGCGCCCCCGGCACCCACGATGCCCGGTCCCGCCATGCCCCATATGTTCACCCCTGTCAATGCTGCAGCGATACCCGATCCGGCAGGATCGACCTCAAACGCCCTGTCATCACTTGTACTCCAGATATTCGTGACTGCCGACCCGGCACCCCGGATGATAATATTGCTGAGGATATCCAGGTCCCCGGCAGCTGCCAGGTCTTCGACACCGGGAAGGCCGAGGGCATACAGACCAGCCGGCAGCGAGATGCAGGTGAAGGTGTCCAGCACAGCATTGGCCTCCTGCACGGCAGCCCGGAGCGTGCACGATCCGCCCGCCGTAGCGCAGACTCCGTTCCCCGGAGACGCATCAACGATATCGGACTGACTATCCACCACAAGCTGTGTGCCGGTACCGGCCGTGACACAGGCAGAAAATTCTGACGTATTTCCAAAAGGATCGGTTGCCGTGGCCGTAATGTCATTTCCCATCAGCGCATCCGGGAGGATGACAGAGAAGGTTCCATTGCCGCTGCCGTTTGTTGTCGCGGTTGTCTGGCCGATATAGGTTGCTCCTTCGCCATTACCCGAACCGTCGCATGCAGTATTCGCGAAAAGCTGTATGGTATATGCGGTACTCGCAGCGCTGTTCAGGGTCCCGCGGATATTCATATATCCGCAGGCTGTCTGGGCAGCACCCAGTACCGGAAAGTTCTGATAGTTGTTCGGCCCGGCGTCAGTGTCTCCTGCATCGTTGAACGTGACTCCGTTGCCCGTAGAGGCAAAAAGATCGCCGCCAAGATCAATCCCCGGATACGTGTTCGAAAAGATGCTGTTATAAAGCACGGCGTTCTTTGTACTGGTGTCTCCCGCGATCTTCACGCCGTTGCCAATATTGTACGCGATCACATTCGCTCCTGTTTCAGAGCCGCCGATGATATTGCTGCTGACTGTTGACGATGCATCGAGCGAGCTGAGCCATACCCCGGTCCAATTATTCGGGATTGCCGCCCCATGAGCATTGACCCCAATGAAATTCCCTTCGATAACATTGCCGGTAATGGTTCCCGCTCCACCACTGGATTGGGCAACAAGCGTGATGCCGGTGCCGCCGTTGCCCGCAATGATATTGCCGCTGCCTTTGACTGTCCCGCCTATACGGTTATTGTTAACATTGACGCCGGCACCGGAGAGGTAAATCCCGCTATTGAAATTCGGTATGGCAGTGGTGCCGCTGTAGTCGGTCCCGATATAATTTCCCTCGATCACCACATTCTGCGTGGTTCCGCCCCCAATCGCATTTGCCAAGTAAATGCCATCGCGGTTATTGCCGGAAATGAGGTTGCGGGCTCCGGCTGTCTTCCCTCCGATGGTATGCCCGGAACTCATGACAAGAATCCCCCCCGAACCGTTATTGGCAACGGCAGCCGTCCCTGCTGCGTTGGTGCCGATATAATTTCCCTTTATGCTGGCCTGTTGCAGGGAGTACAGAGCAATAGCTCCCCCTGCGTTGCCGGAGATGACATTCCGCTGCCAGGGCAATTCCCCGCCGATGGTATTGACACTCCCGGCGCCTGAATTCAGGAGTATTCCAGACCACGCATTGCCCGGGCCCGCAGCAGTGCCCGACGGATTCGTGCCGATGAAGTTCCCTGATACTGTCAACCCTGAGGAAGCGCCGGTAAGACTGATACCGTACTGCGAAAAACGGTTAATGACGAGTCCGGAGATGGTGACATTGCTGGCGTTGACAACAAGCCCTGTCACTGCAGCCCCGGCATTCGCTCCGTTGAGCTCGATCAGGAGAACCGCATTATCGCCGTCTGCAAGGGCATTCCTGCTTGAGCCCGGCTGCGTGTATCCGTCGATAGTGACCGTTTCTGTTATGGCGGGCAGCGGTGTCAGGGGTGCTATGGTATGGACCCCGCTCCCGGCGATATTGAACTGGATCAGATCAGCGCCGGGAGTTATGTTTGCATCCTCAAGAGCCTTGCGCAGCGAACCCGCACCCGAGTCGTTGCTGTTCTCGACAAGAAACGTTGCTGCGGATGCAGAATAAACACCAGGAAATGACAGGAACACTGCAAGAACAACTTTCAATAAGACATGCTGTCTGCCCATGATTACCTCCTCGTACAATGGGTTGAATGAAGAGAGTTTCCCTCATGAGGGAGTATCTCCCCCTGCCCGATCCCGTTGCCGCCTCAATTAATATATTTCTTCTCGCTCATTATCTCCGCCTCGGAAATAATGAACCATTATATATTCTATGTATATTTTTTTGTGGTTTAATTATATTAATGCAGGAAATGTATGTCAATTGATTGATCCGGCCATTAATCAGGATAAGCCCTGCAGGGGAGGATCTGACAGAATTTTTTTCAAATAATGATACACTAATGTCATGACGAAACTTGTTGAGCTGCCGATCAGGTTGCAGTTGCTGCTCATGGTAGCCCTGATTGCCCTTTTTACCTTTTCTTTAATCGTCTTTTCCGGAATACAGCAGAGGGCCAAAGAGATAACCCATGCCAAACAACAGGCCAAGTCTCTTGCCGCACTGGTTGAAGTCCAGCAGCAGTCGCTTGTCACCTCGGCAGAGCAGCTCCTTCACGCACTTGACAGTATGCCGGAGGTGCACGGTCGGAATGCGACAAGGGTCGAGGCCGCCCTTGCCGAAGCAGTCAGGTTGAACCCGCAGTATACCACCATATTCATAACAGACCGAAGCGGGGCTATATGGGCATCAGCCCTTCCTGTCAGGGGCAAGGCCATAGCCGACAGGGAATCTTTTACCAGGGCCCTTTCACTCGGACATTTTACTGCCGGCAGATATAAGCAGGGGCAGTATTCCGGCAAACAGGTCCTCTCGTTCTACTATCCCTACAAAAACAGTGCGGGCGAGATCACCGGGGTCATCATCCTGGGCATAGACCTCGGTTTTCATAAGAAGCTCATGGAGAATATTACCTGGCCGAACAGGACCAGTTATGTATTGCTGGACCATGAGGGCGTGGTACTCGGAATGGGATTTGACAAGTTTATCGGGCAGCGGTTTGATGAAAAGGTCATCAATCGGATGAGGAATGGCCCCATGGAAGACACCGAAATAGGCATTACCCATGACGGTTTAAAGAGGATTACAGCCTACCGCAAGCTGACCCTGAAGGGGGAATCTGAACCCTATATGTACGTAAGGGTTGGGATACCCTTTGATCTGGTTATGGCACAGGCCAACAGAACGTTTCTGAGGAACCTCGTCCTGACTCTGATGATGTTTTCTCTGGTGCTCTATGTGACCTGGATCATCGGAAAACATTCAATCGCTGACCGCATCTCACTTTTGAAGCTTCACTCCGGACGTCTTGCCGAAGGCGCAGTGACGGGTAAAGTTTCCGATCTGATCAAGGGCGGCGAACTGGGCGAACTGGCCCTCACGGTTGACCGCATGGTCGAGGGTATTACATCGCGGGAAGAGGCTCTTCGGCAAAGCGAATACCGGTATCGCACCCTTTTCGAGCAGTCACCTGACGGCATCGTTATTGTTGACCTGTCGGGCAGTATCGTACATTTCAACGATGTGGCATGCTGCCAGCTGGGGTATACGCGGGAAGAGTTTTCCCGGTTGAGTATCGCTGACCTGGATCCTGATGAAACACCCTCTGACGTACGGAAACGGACCGAAAAGATACTCGAGACCGGGGGGGCTGCCTTTGACGTGAGACATCTGACCAAACGGGGAGAGATACGGTACCATCATGTCATAACGCAGCCGATTGACCTGGCTGGCGAAACAGTCATGTACGCCATATGGCAGGACATAACCGACCGCAAACGCTCCGAAGACGCCCTCAAGCAGAGCGAGCAGTTCATCCGGAACATTCTGGACACCGTTGATGAAGGCTTCATTGTCGTTGACCGTGACTACAGGATCCTGACCGCCAACAGGGCATACTGCAGCCAGGTCGGCGCATGCGATGCAGAGCTCATCGGCAGACACTGCTACGAGATATCGCATAAAACAGACAGACCCTGCTTTGAAGAAGGCGAAGTATGTGCAGCGCGCCATGCCTTTGAAACCGGGACCCCCCATACGGCAATACACCGCCACAAAGATGCCCATGGCCATGTCCTCTATGTAGAGACCAAGGCCTTTCCGATCAAAGACGCATCCGGAACCGTAACCTCGGTGATCGAGATCATCAACAACATCACCGAAAAGTATCTCCTCGAAGAAGAGAGGCTGAAGACCCAGAAACTCGAATCCATCGGCACCCTGGCAGGCGGCATAGCCCATGACTTTAATAATCTTCTGCAGGGAGTATTCGGATATATCTCCATGGCAAAGGTCACCCACGATCGGAAAGAAAAGTCCCTTGCCATGCTCAACCAGGCTGAAGAAGCCCTGCATATGGCGGTCAACCTCACGACCCAGCTTCTGACCTTCTCAAAGGGAGGCAAGCCCCTCAAGAAGCTGATCCGGCTCGAGCCGGCAATCGAAAATGCCGTCAAATTTGCCCTGTCAGGATCGCATACACACTACCGGCTGGACATTGCTTCGGACCTCCGGGCGGTGCAGGCAGATGCCGGACAGCTTGCACAGGTCATACAGAACATAGTCCTCAATGCCAATGATGCCATGGCAGGGCGGGGGACGATCACTATCTCTGTCAGAAATATTGATATCCCTCCCCGGTCCAACCCCGGACTGCCTGACGGGGGACAGTTCGTCCGCATCGATATTCAGGATACGGGCACCGGCATATCCGAACAGAACAAAACGAAGATCTTCGACCCCTACTTTACGACCAAACAGAAGGGAAGCGGCCTTGGCCTGGCAACATCGTATTCGATCATAAAGAACCACGGCGGGGTAATCGAGGTCAGCTCGGAACTCAGCAGGGGCAGCACCTTCACCATCTATCTGCCTGCGTCGATCAAGACAGAGGCGGAAACAGCGGCCGCTCCCCCGACTGCTGCAGGGACAAAGAAGGGCAGAGTGCTCCTGATGGACGATGAGGATGTTGTCAGGGATGTTGCAAAGGAGATGATCGCAGCCCTGGGTCATGAGGTGGCGGGGGCGGAGGACGGAAGGAAGGCCATTGAATTGTTCAGGCAGGCACGGGAGGAAGGCAGACCCTTTGACCTGGTTATTCTCGACCTTACGGTAAAGGGCGGGATGGGCGGCGAGGAAGCGATCGCAAAAATCAGGGAGATCGACCCTGCGGTCAGGGCAGTTGTCTCAAGCGGGTATGCCGACAGCCCGGTCGTGGCTGATTACCGTGCCTACGGCTACGAAGCTGTCCTGAAAAAACCCTACAAGCTCGAATCCCTGAGGGACTGCCTGCAACAGTTCTTTTCGTAGTCCAAGACCTTCGTCCGTATCTGCTGAAGGTAGGGTATTTGTGGCCAAGGGGCACCACTGCCATAAATGAAGAATGAGGGTTGAACCTTAGCCCCTCTTATACCCCGCCACTGGCCCTTGCTAAAATCAAACCAGCTTCACTCCGAGTTGGTATTCGAGAATTGTTATCGGTTGTTTCCATCATCTTTTCATGCTCGATGCTTCCGAGATTGTCTGCCGTAAATATTCATACCATTCGGCTTGGATTTTATTAATCGAACCAATGTTGGTTTCGAATCCTTCCACGGTGCCACCTGCTTTAATCAATTTCTTATATCCCCGTGAGTACGTCCCGTCTTTATAATGAAACAGGAAATGAGTCAAGCTCCACCAATGTATATAATACAGATTGAAGTGTCTGTCTATATCAGGGCCGCCAATGCCGGTAATGAGAGCTGTCAACGGGATTACTTTACCATCTTTGATGTCTTGACTGATGTTGCCGGTTAAGGAGAGACTCGATAGCCACCAGATAGGATACGAATCGAAGGCAATCTGGCCTGGTAGTAATTTCCCGACCTCTATCCTACTCGACCCGAAATAGTCCGCTAATCCTTCATCTATCCACTGCGGTATTCTGAAATGGGCAACTTCATTATTTAACTGATGAATTGCTTCATGCAGCATCCAGTGATATGGATTAGTCTCGCCTTCCGGGTAATATGAATAACAATATGGGGCCTTGTAGTAAGCTTCTGCCCAAGGTTTGCTTTTGTTGTGTCTAATGAACTCCTGTTTATCGCGATAAAGCATCATTTTTAGCCGTTGGTCATGGGCTTTCGTGTCTATAAGGCCTTTAAAAAATGTTGTATAGGCGCTATATAGGCACTCGGCGGCTTCCCCGACACGAACTGTTTGGGGCTGAGGTGATGTTGAATAGATGGTATAATGAGCTGTCTCAATCTTTGTCCCCTTGACGTATGGCCCCAGCCAGTAATCGCTGAAAACAATAATGCCTAATATCGTCATTATTGCTAACAGTAGCTTTAATCGCACCGTCATGGATATGTTATTTTATCTTCTTTCGCCGACATTTAAGTCCATAGCGCCATGGCTCATGTGCTCCGGAATTAAGGCGCAAGATGGCAAAAAGGACGACTGCCATGCCATGAATCATGGTAATCTGAGAACGAAAAGTTTACCGGCATAATCGCTGACTACGTACATGCTTTCAAAAAGACGCGTATGCGCAATCCTGCCGATGTTGTATTTATGGAGGAGCGCACCCGTCACGGGATCCCGCAGTTCATCTCCAGTGGCCAGAAGAGTTTCGGACAATGAAATGGGCCCCAAGTCCCGCTCCTCAATAGACCATCGCTGCACGCCCTTCTTACGATCAAAGGACGTGAGGCGATAATTTTCAGGAATTACCACGGTGGTTTCATTCACAACAATGCGCGCTGACGAAAATCGCTGGCCTATCCACAAATTCATCATCAGCTCGAGTTTTTCCGAAGAAAATACCTTCAAATAGGCCGGCTCGGATTTGTAAGTAACATAGAGAAGGCCGTCATATGCTTCCAGGCTATACGGCCATCCGCCTATATCAACCTTACCGAGCTCCTTTCCGCCGGGGGTGATCTTCAGCAGCTGTCCCTCCCGCGTAGCGACAAAGACGTTGCCAGCCAAGCAGGTTATAAGACCGGACGAGGGCAATACTTTTGCCGACCATTTAATCCTTCCGCTCTCAATATCAACCGCCCTGACATAGTGTTCCACTCCCATATATGCTGTATCTCCTGCAACAACGACTTTGCTATGATATCGATAGGTTGTGCCCTCGGATTGATATCTCCAGATCAGAGTCCCTCTGGTGGTGTCGATACAATTGACTGTTCCGTCGTAGCCGTAATAAAGCACTTCACGCTCCCGTGCCACCAATTCGGAGCCGATTTCCGACTGACTATTGTAAGCCCAGACTGTCTTTCCGGTTTGCAGGTCCAGCTTTGTGATCTTAAAACCCGTCGCAAAATACAGATATCGACGGTCAGGACTCAATTCCGTATAGCGGGCATAGTCTCCGGTCGAAATCTCGTACATAACAAAATGGCCGGCCGGCGCCTTTATCAATGCGCGTTGTATCTTGTTAAGCGAGAAAACCGCCATGCTTCTGACGATCTGATCTTCATCAGTCAGTAAAGCTTTCAGGAAGGGCACGGCGACCTGATTTCCAAGGGCCCCAAGCGCCCTGGCGATGCCAATCCTAGTATTGACAGCACTGTTGTCATTCAGCTTATTCCTGATTACCTCGATAACGTCTTCCGCCGGCAGCTTTAGGAGAAGAGTTTCCGCATTTTGCACAAGATACTCTCTTGCACCCGGAACCGGTTCCGCATATGCCATTGCATCAATCAGCGCCGCTACGGCATCTCTTGAGGGATAACCCGAAACTGCATATCCTGCTCGATCAAGACCACTGATTTTCCAATCGTCCGCGGTTTTATTCTTGTTCCCCGCCCACCATGTCTCCCATTCGGTGTAATTGTTTCCGAAATCATTGCGGGTTATGCTTCGGAGAGCCGACAAAATGATATTTCTGTTATGTTCGGCAAGCCCCCCCTGCTGCTCTCTCCTGAGCGCCTCTATCAGGGAGGGTACGGAAGTCCTGTCTCCGAGCCTGCTTAGCCTGATATAAAGATCATGGTCCCCCATGCCCAGATACAGCATCGCATTTGCCAAAGGTCTCGTGATTATATCCGGCAGAAGGGGGATTCGTACCGAAAGCATCGCTGTTACTGCCAAGAGGAGCAGAATACATATCACAAATATTGGACCGATGAGTGCAGGACGCTTCGTCTTCCTCATCTTCCTGAAGACGCAATAACTGCCCCACAGAACTACAAGCAAGGGCGCAAAGATAAAGAAGGCATGGAGTAACGGAAATAGAAATAGCAGAGGCGTGACCGCGTACCGTACGTCCCATTTTGGAAGCACTCCGGCGCTCCAGGCCAAAGCTATCGAGGCAGAAATCGCAATCAGCAGCACGAGCACAACAGTGCGTCTGTTCACCCGTGCCTGAAACAAGGAGGCCCCCTTCGTCAGCGGCTCGGCTGCGTGAGGGGTCCCCTTTTTCTGCATCCTGCTCTTCCGCCAAAGGGCCAGCAGTACTATTATCATGCAGAGTATTGATAGCGGTTTCCCCCACTGAAAGAAACGCTGTTTTATCGTTGTTCTGCGGAGGACATTGAGAAAAGATTCTTGCCCGAAGACCCCCAGATACTTCCCTTCTTTGGAGAACCTGTAAATTTTCATCAGGTTTTGATCTGATACCAACAGATCGTTTTCTCTGGCGAGAATATCTTCGGGAACAATAGTTTTGTCTTTGCCCCCAGTTACGAACGCCGCACCGTTCAGATCGAACCGCCACCGTTTATCGGTTTCCATATCTATCGCAGAAATAACGCCGCCTTCTCCATCAGGAGTTCTGCTGATGACGAAGAGAGTATTGCCATTTACGGAAAGGTCTGTTGGACGGTTAAAGGCAGTTCTTTCATTCGCTGAGGGATAGATGGTTTTACTGAGTGTTCCGTCAGGCTGAAGTCGAAGCACTCGTTCATTATTCGTATCGACAACAAACAAATAATTCTGATAATAATCGACGCGATTAGGCCAGAAGAAGGACGTTGCAGCCGGATCCTTGTTGCCTGTTTCATCGCCAGCAACTTCCTTTGCGTCCCTGGGCCGTTTCCAGACAGCAATTTCCCCGTCCTCCTGATTGAAGAGTCGAAGGGTGTTTGCATGTGAATCTGAAAGGTAGAATATCCCGGCAGCCGGATTTTTCGTAAACTTGAAATACGGAAGATACCCCGGCGGAGGACTAAAGGGTTTGAATGGATAGGCCACCAGCTCCCTTCCGTCCGGAGAGAGTCTGATTATCTTCTGAGAATTGGCAATCCCCAGGATTATTTCCCCGCTTGGTTCAACGTATAGGTCCGCAATCGGGTCCGGGACCGAGTACTCCCTTTTCAGCTTAATGTCAGCCAGCACTTCCCCGCTGGAGGAGGCACGGATCAAAGAACCATCTACCATAACGTAAATTGAATTCTCGGGGCCGGCAACCATTCTGGATGGTCCATGTATCTGCGCCCCTCTGTCGGCAGACCAGACCGAGTAATAGACGAGAAGGCATAACACCACGAAGATAGACAAGAAGCGTATAGTGTTGCCGATTTTCAGGGTGCGCCAGGTTTGTGTATTCATTGAGAGTGGCCTGCCCAATCCCCTGCGTATCTAGACCCGAAAAGTGGTTTCCCCATTATGGGTATGATCATAACATAGCTACTATTTCTTGAAAAGAATTAACTTCAGTATATCTTCCCCCACTTTTCATCCTGATAGATTTCTAAGGCTAACGCGAAAATGTTCGATTTCCAGATTCATTATTTCGGAGTAGTTACCTTCTCTATAACGATACCAACGTTACGCCACATCTCGTTGAACTTACCATGGCTGAGGACGCGTTTCCCTTCAAGAGGGTCGCCGACCTCGATGGTTGTATCGGTTACCGCAAGAACTGTCACATAGTGATTAAGCAGAAATGAATACTTCACCATTGCGATCACTGGTAGCTGCTTAAGATCTGATATTGAGCGATAACTCCGATAGTTGCATTGTATTCCATCGGCATGATAGCGTTCACTTATGGCGGAACAGAGGGAATCAGGCTCTGTCCCGATAATACGGGTTGTGTGTGCCAAAATGGCGAGTTCGCCTTCTTCAGCCGGAACCCCGAGCCGTCGTAGGGCTGTGACAGCGGCCGCGGGTCCGCAGGTGTAGTCGTTGCTTTGTATGCAGATGCCCTTCTTGTTGATCAGCGTCTTTATGCCTCGATGATTGGCATAGTGAAGCGCCGGCATCAGAAAAGGCAAGCAGCAGTAAAAAACAATCAGCCATTTCAAGAAATCCACAAGTATTCGCAAGCGCTTTGCGGCAAGCCGGGACACTGTGATGGTCAATGTGAATGTGGTCAGAAATGCCAGAATGACAAGTTCCATTCGACTAGCCATTATCCATCTGAAAGGAATAGTGAATTCCAATTTCGGTATCCACCGCGTGATTGCAATTGCCAGCATCAGAATAAGTGGAATGATATAAGCAATCGCCCAAAGATGCCACCGCGTTTTTGACACTTGACGCCCCAAAAAGGCTCCAATGAATCCAACGAACATCACACCGAATGCTTGGAAGTATGGTAGTAACTGCTTCATGTATTATTGCTCATATTGGTTCTTCAACTGTGCTCCGATGAGTGCCCTTTCGATGAATGAAAGCGAGCTGGTCGGGGTCAAACCTTCATTCTTCATTTATGGTGCTTATTTTCAATCGGAAACCCCCATTTCGTCATGGATCCCTGAGATGTTGCGTATCAGGGGCAACGCAGACTCTATCGGCAGATTAAACGAATGCGCCCTGCTGTCCGCCACGGAGATTTCAGGTGCCGGACAGGGGTCGTCCCCCTATTCTCCCAGATAGGCGTGCCTGACCTTCTCGTTGTCCAGAAGTTCGTCGCTCCTGCCATGGAGGGTGATTGCTCCGCTTTCGAGCACATAGCCCCGGTGGGAGAGTTTCAGCGCTGCCTTTGCGTTCTGTTCAACCAGCATCACGGTGACCCCCCGGGCGTTGATCTCGTGGATCGTCCTGAAGATCTTCGAGACCATGATCGGCGCGAGCCCGAGCGAGGGTTCATCCAGGATCAGGATCTCAGGGTCCGACATCAGCGCCCTGCCTATGGCCAGCATCTGCTGCTCCCCGCCGCTCAGCGTGCCGCCGTACTGCCCGGCCCTCTCCTTCAGGATCGGGAAGAGTCCGAAGACCTCAGCAAGTGACCGGCGCGGATCACCCTTTTCGAGGAAGGCCCCCATCTGGAGATTTTCAAGGACCGTCAGTTTCGGGAAGATCCTCCTGCCCTCGGGCACATGACTGATGCCCCTCTGGACAACCTGGTGAGGCGGCTCGCCGGAGATGTCTTCCCCGTTGAGCAGGATCCTGCCCTCGGCCGGATGCAGCACGCCTGATATGGTCATCAGGCAGGTTGATTTCCCTGCACCGTTGCTGCCGATAAGAGAGACGATCTCCCCCCTGCCGACCTCCAGATCGATGCCCCTGAGCGCATTGATCGGTCCGTAGAAGGTATGGATATTCTCGAGTTTCAGCATGGGCGCTTAGTCCGTCTCCTTGCCGAGATAGGCCTCGATGACCAGGGGGTTGTTCCGTATGTCTGCGGGAGCACCCTCGGCAATCTTCACGCCGTGGTCAAGCACCACAACCCTGTCGGAGATTCCCATCACCACCTTCATGTCATGCTCGATCAGGAGGACCGTCCTGCCCATGCGCCGGAGGTTGCTGATCAGGCCCATCATGCCGTCCGTCTCCTGGGGGTTCATCCCCGCAGTCGGCTCGTCGAGAAGGATTATCGAGGCGCCCGTCGCCAGGGCACGTGCGATCTCGATCCTTCTCTGCGCCCCGTATGAAAGGCTTCCCGAGATCTTGCCGGCATACTGCTCGAGCCCCAGAAGTTCGAGATACTCGTACGACTTCTCCCGCACCCCCTTTTCGTCGCGCCTGAAGGACGGCGTCCTGAGCAGGGAGGCGATCAGGCCGTAGCTGATCATCGCATGCTGGGACACCATGACATTCTCGATCACCGTCATCTCCCGGAACAGCCTGATGTTCTGGAACGTCCTGGCAATGCCCCGCCTGTTGATCGCTGCGGGAGAGAGAGCGGAAATGTCCTCTTCGGCAAGGAGGATGCTGCCCCTCGTCGGCTTCATGAAACCGGTGAGGCAGTTGAAGAGCGTTGTCTTGCCGGCGCCGTTCGGGCCGATGATGCTCAGGATTACCTCCCCCCTGACCGAGAAGCTTATCTCTTCGATCGCCCTGATGCCCCCGAAATGCTTCGAGAGGGCCCTGACCTCAAGAAGCTGCATTGCGGCCTCCGAAAAGCCCCTGGGGCCGAAAGACCATCAGAAAGACGAGCCCGCAGCCGAGGGCCAGCATCCGGTACATCTGGACCTCGCGCAGCACCTCCGGAAGAAAGACCAGCACGACCGCCCCAATGATGACGCCCGCAATACTGCCGAGTCCGCCGATAATGACCATACAGAGTATAAGGACAGACTCCATGAACGAAAAACTCTCCGGAGAGACGAACCGCATCTTGGCGGCAAAAAGACTTCCGGCCAGACCGGCCCAGAAGGCCGCAAACGAGCAGGAGTAGAGCTTGTAGAGGGTGGTATTGATGCCCATGGCAGCAGAGGCTATCTCGTCCTCCCTGATGGCGACCCAGGCCCGTCCGGTCTTCGACTCCTCAACCCGCCTCATCACCACAACCGCAAGGACCACGAAGAACAGGACAAGATAGTAATAATGCGAAAGCCTGTCGAGCGGCAGGGTGAAGATATGCGGAGGAGCGATGCCGGATATCCCGTTCGGTCCGCGGGTGAAGCTGTCCCAGTTATTCAGGACCAGCCGGACGATCTCTCCGAACCCCAGGGTGACAAGGGCGAGATAGTCTCCCCGCAGCCGCACCGCAGGCGCCGCCAGCAGGAACCCCGCAGCCGTGGCCAGCAGCACCGAGACCGGCAGGGCAGACCAGAAGCCCATGCCCGCCTTCGTATTCAGCAGGGCATAGCTGTAGGCGCCGATGGCATAAAAGGCTACAAAGCCAAGGTTCAGCAGCCCGGTAAAACCGACGACGACATTGAGGCCGAGCGCAAGGATAATATAGATCCCTGCAATGACCGCAATGTCGATGATATAGTCCTGGGCTGCAAAAGGCATGACGACCACCGCCAGCAGCAGAACGCCGCTGAGGAGCCGGGTCTGCAGGAGACTGCCCCCGGAAAGGTGCCGGCGCATACCCTGGACAACCGGGGCCAGATTCCTGATCCCCCGCAGCAGCAGGTAGGATAACGGGATCGCGGCCGCCAGGGCGACAAACAATACCGCAGCAGCCCTGATCCCCCTGAAAGGCAGAAAGAGCAGCGACAGCCAGAGGGCCATGCCGAAAGACAGCAGCACCCGGGACCCGGTCGACGTCGGCCTGATCATATCTTCTCCTCGGACCGTCTTCCCAGCAGCCCCTCGGGCTTCACCAGGAGGATGATGATCAGGACGACGAAGGCATAGGCGTCCTTGTATTCTGACGATATGTAGCTGGCGCCGAAGCTCTCGACCAGCCCCAGCACGATGCCGCCGAGCATGGCACCCGGAATACTGCCGATGCCGCCCAGCACTGCAGCGGTAAAGGCCTTGATGCCGGCAGAATAGCCGATCGAGTAATTCACCAGGCCGTAGTACATCGCCACCATGATGCCGGCAACGGCCGCCAGTCCTGAACCGATAACAAACGTCACCGAGATGACCCGGTCTATGTTGATACCGACCAGCGAGGCCATCACCTTGTCCTGGGCCACGGCGCGCATCGCCTTGCCCGTCTTTGTCTTCATCACAAACAGGTGGAGCATGACCATGATCAGGGCCGATACCGCGATGATCGAGGCCTGCAGATAGGTCACCCGCGTCGAAAACAGTTCGAAGCCCGCATTCCCGATGACCGACGGGAAGACCTTGTCCGACGTGCCCTGGGTGAGCATCACATAGTTCTGCAGGAATATCGAGACGCCGATCGCGCTGATCAGCGGACTGAGGCGCTGGGCGTTCCGCAGCGGCTTGTAGGCGACCTTCTCGATCGTCAGGCCGTATGAGGCACAGAAGACGGTGGTCAGGAGAAAGACAAGGAAGAGAGACAGAGGCAGGCTGAAGGCCGTCAGGCCGATGGCGGTGAAAAAACCCAGAAGGATGATCCCGAGATAGGCCCCCAGCATATAGACCTCGCCGTGGGCGAAGTTGATCAGTTCGAGAATGCCATAGACCATGGTGTATCCCAGAGCAATCAGGGCATAGACATTACCGAGCGTTAGGCCATTGATCAACTGCTGAAGAAACACAGGAGATATTAACAGAAAACCGCCTATTTTTCAAAAATGCGGCACAGCGGTCGGGAACGCCCCGGCAGAGACCGCGGGGGCCAGGCCGCAGCGAAACAGGTAACGTCCCCTGCCGGACCCGGTCACGTCCTCACTGCACGAGCACCTCTTTCCTCCTGATGCCTTCGGCGGACAGAAGCCGTGGATACTTATTTCAGATGAGGGGTCCCGCCTATCCTGAACGCACCCGCAATCTGGTTGAGTTCAGAAGAGAGCTTCGCCAGATCCGCCGCAGACAGGGTGACCTGGGTCGAACTTTCCGCGGTCTCGGAAGATACACGGGCAATAGTCTCAATATCACTGCTTATGGTATCCGATACGGTCGACATTTCTTCTGTTGCAGACGCTATCTGCTGGACCATGTTCTGCAGACTCAGTACGCTCTCAACGATATTGCTCAGGGACTCTCCGGCCAGGGTGACATCATGGACACCGGCATCAACCCGGGCACTTGCTTCATCCATCGAGTCGACCGCCACGGCAACCTCACTCTGGATGGTCCCGATCATGCTGCCAATCTCGGAGGTTGCCTTGGTCGTCCGTTCTGCCAGCTTGCGGACTTCATCTGCCACCACCGCAAAACCGCGGCCCTGCTCCCCGGCACGGGCCGCCTCTATTGCTGCATTCAGGGCGAGGAGGTTGGTCTGATCTGCAATGTCCTTAATGACGCTGATGATATCGCCGATCTGTCGTGACCTGTCTCCCAGCGACGTGACAAGCCCTGACAAATGGGCAACGGTCGTGGCGATGCCCCGTACTTCTTCCACCGACTTCCCGACAATGGACTGCCCTTCCCGTGCTACATTCGTGGAATTCTGCGCTGAAGAAGCAATGCTCGTGGCATTTCTTGCAATATCGACAACCGTCTGCGACATTTCCGCTGTCGAGGTAGCTATCTGCGAAGCCCTCTGTGACTGCTCCTCCACCCCCTTCGACATCTGACAGGAGCTCGCGCTGAGCTCCTCGCTTGCCGATGCAACGCTGTGAGCCGATGATTGAATCGTTGCGATAATTGTTTTCAGTTTTTCAACCATACCCTGTATAGACCTCATCAGGTCGCCTATTTCACCCCTGCTGTCCGACTCAATCACTGCAGTCAAATCGCCGGCTGCTATCATATTTGATACCGCAATGGCCCTGGCCAGAGGGTTACTGATCTTCCGGTAAAGCCATATCATGACGACCGCTGTCATCCCGGCCACAACCAACCCGATGATTATTGCGAGCGTCCTGATGGCCTCGTTATTGGCAACGACTTCTTCAAGGTTTTTCTGCAGGGTATCCGCATGTATCGTTGCTATATCAGCAACGCCGCGTGCGATATCCGCTGAAGCCTTGTCAAATTCCTCCATCAGTTTATTTCCTTCGGCGCGTCCCTGAGAGATATAGACCCTGGCCATCTTTTGGCCATGGGTGTAGAACCTTTCAAATTTCGGCTCCAGATCCTTAAACTTCGTGATATGATCCGGAACCGTATCAGCGCCTAAAACAATCGCCAGATGTTCTTTGAAGGACTTCGCACTGTTGTCTGCCTCTGCAAGCGCATCAGCATTGCCCGTAGCGCCCGCGTCCGAAAAAAATTGCTGGACCTGGCTGGTATAAAACTTCATCTCCTGGGCATGCACCAATACCACGGCAATTTCCCTGTTCAGGCGGGTCAGTTTTTTGTTCTGTCCGGACAGTCTTAACACAATGATTCCGGAATATAGGAACATACTCACCAGAATAAAAATTGCTATGCCCCTCAGGGCGGTTTTGATACTCACGTCTTTCAGCATTGTCTATCTCCTGTATATTCGTATCGCCATGCATGCATGGTACCTGTGCGGGGGAACAGCAGGGGTCTCATCCTGAGCTGACCTTTATTCAGATTGTTCTGGCACTGCGTAGTATTGTATATCGAAAATACGTGAAAAGCTACGGGAAAAGAGGCATAACAGGTGAGCCGTGTTCCGCACGGCTGCTGTTCATGAATGTGTCACGCACATTCATGAACTTATCAGCTGCCACGGGGTTTTTTGAAGAAAGATATTGATTGCAGTTTCTCGTTCACCCTGATACACCTGACGACAACCTCGTCATTTTCCCGGATGATACCCTTTTCAAATTTGGCGAGTGCGGGATCGCCAATGGTAACCACGACCTCTTTCCCGTCATAGGCACTGATGACAAAAGTCTTCATGTCCAGATCCACCGATTTGATCACGCCCTTGATGGTTATTTCACCCTCTGCAGAAGCAACCGCATGAACGACGAGCAGACACAAAATCGTAATCGCCGGTATTGTCAATGAATTCCGGATATTCATCCTGATCCTTCCCTTCCCGACTCGCTGATGCACTGATTATCGTTCGCCGGAGTGGTTCATCGGCGCTGATCAATATAAAAGACTCTGTTCCGCCCACCAATGCCCGGACCTCCTTCCGCGGCTGGCAGGAAATTCTTACAAATGACACAAGAGGGCGGGCTGTGTGATGACACTTAAAGTGTAGCAGGCAAACTCGGCACCTTCAAGGTATTTTCTTGATCAGGTTGTCCGGCTTCACCCCGGCTGGTTCAATCCGGGCACGCGGGCATCTGCATCAGATGTTGCGCGGCGTTCACTGCAGGGAGACATGCAGGTGCATGTCCCGGGATCGGGGCATCACGCCCCCGCCGTGCCGCAGCCGCAGAGCCGGGCTCCTTTTTGACATTTCCGGGTAATTTCAGTATAATCTGATTAATCAGCATGATAAGCAATAAATCCCTGCAGACTCCCTTGCCGAAGAGCGAACAATATGCAATATGTTACCGCCGCACGGCAGCAGGAGATATGAGGAGTTGCCCATGAGCAAGAAGAAAAGCAGCGCACTGAGCAGCAGCATCCCCGGCGAGAAGACCTCCTCGTGCTGCCGGGTCGATTCGATCGTAAGCATCGACGAACGGGGACAGATGGTACTGCCGAAGGAATTG
Source organism: uncultured Thermodesulfovibrio sp. (assembly GCA_964499365.1). Classification (GTDB taxonomy): domain Bacteria; phylum Nitrospirota; class Thermodesulfovibrionia; order Thermodesulfovibrionales; family UBA6898; genus PALSA-1316. Next base: position 104,759 of record CAZCKU010000012.1, on the reverse strand, counting down.
AGGGAAAAAGCCGGGATCAGCGCAGGAGACAAACTGGCGGTGACCAGCTGGGAGAAAAACGGGGAGGTCTGCTGCATAACCCTGATCAGGGTCGAAAACCTCGTCGAAATGGTCAAGGGCCAGCTCGGCCCGATCATGCGGGAGATCCTGTAATGGCAGAGCTGAAATTCAGGAATCAAACCGGAGATCAGGGTCCGTCAGCCTGCTGCGGACCATCACCGGTCAGCACCAGTCCAGCGGGTCAGTCCTCCTCCTGCGGCTGCATCCCGGCTCCGGCTGAACAGAGGCCTTCGTGGATAACCGGAGTTCTCAGGACTGACGTCGGACAGGTCCCTGTCATCTCGACCGATCTGTCCCGCTCTGACTATCAGGAACATGTCAGGTGCCGGACGAGCGCCTACCGGAACAGCTATACCGTCTCCCCGGGACTCTATGCCGCCGGCTCACCCGGCCGGGACTCGGACATCCTCGTTTCCGCCAACTACAAACTCAGCTTCGATACCCTCAGAAAGGCCCTGAAAGGCCTTGACGTCTGGGTGCTCGTGCTCGACACACACGGGATCAATGTCTGGTGCGCCGCGGGTAAAGGCACCTTCGGAACCGATGAATTGATCAGGCGCATGACCGGTGTTCACCTGGATAGACTCGTCGATCACCGCCGGATTATCCTCCCCCAGCTCGGCGCACCCGGTACCAGCGGCCATCTGGTCAGAAAGGCCACGGGGTTCAGGGTTTATTTCGGCCCGGTGCGCGCTGAAGATATTCCGGCCTATATCGCCTCGGCGTATCATGCAACAGAGGAGATGAGGACCATAACATTCCCGCTCGTCGACAGGCTGGTCCTCACGCCCATGGAGATCAACCCTTCCCTGAAGAAATACTATCCCTGGTATGCCCTGATCATACTCCTTGCCTTCGGCCTCCGGCCGCACGGCATTATTTTCAGGGACGCGCTATCCGGAGGCGGGCCATTTCTGATCCTCGGCCTGCTCTCGATCCTTGCAGGTGCCCTGTTCACCCCTCTGCTGCTTCCCTGGATTCCGGTCAGGTCCTTTGCGCTGAAGGGGTGGCTTGTCGGCATGCTCTCGGTCCTGCTTTTCGACCGGTTCGGTCCGTTCCATGCAGCGGCCGGCGGGCAGGATACGGTACTCAGGATCTTTACGTATCTCTTTTTCCCCCTGGCCAGTTCATACATTGCACTGCAGTTCACCGGGTCGACCACGTTCACCGGCATGTCAGGGGTCAAAAAAGAATTGAGGATTACCGTCCCGCTCTATATCCTCGGGGTGATCGTTTCTGCTGCCCTGCTGGTCATATATAAACTGGGAGAATGGAGGCTTCTGTGAAATATCTCAAGAGCGTCGCAAGCATTGAACTGCTGGCTGAGAAGTGTACCGGCTGCGGAACCTGTCTTGAAGTCTGCCCCCACAGGGTCTTCGGGCTCAAAGAAAGGAAGGCGGCAATCCTCGACAGGGACAGGTGCATGGAATGCGGGGCCTGCGTCGCCAACTGTGCCTTCGGAGCGCTTGTCGTCGACAAGGGAGTGGGCTGCGCCGCCGCGCTCATCAACAGCATGATAACCGGGGGAGAGCCGTCCTGTGACTGCAGCGGGCCGAACAGGGACAAGGGCAATTCCGGCAGCTGCTGCTGACTCCTGTTCCCGGGGCTATTTCGGAAGGATCTTGTTGACGGTGTCCCTGACGCGGGTCTCATAGAAACCCTCAAGCCGCGACATGATCCCGGGGTTTCTCTCGATCAGCGGCTCGACGTCAAGGCGTGTCATCTCGTACACCTCAAGGGGCCCGTCAGCGACGACCGAGGCTGTCCTGGGCCGGCCGGTCAGAAAGGCCACCTCTCCGAACAGGTCTCCGTCCACCAGCCGGGCAAGTTCTATCGCCCTGCCGAACATATGGGCCACAACCCGCGCGGCCCCCGATCGGATCATGAACAGGGAATCCCCAGAATCACCCTCCTCGATCACAACCGTCCCGTCCGGATACGACCTGACCTCAAGCCCCTCATAGAACGTATTGATCTCGTCCTCGGACATGCCCTCGAAGAGTTCTGATACCGGGGAAGCGGCAGCCTGCCGCTCAGAAAGCGGGACCATCAGGTCATCCAGGGTTTTGCGGAGACCCGCATCCTCCAGAGATGAAAACATCTCTTCGATCGACGCGATGCCTGCCCCCCCGATCACCGCATCGTCCGGATTCGCGGCGCTGCCCTGCGAAGGAGGAACAGCCCCGGGCAGGGCAGCGGCCGGCAGCTGCTCCGGCTGTGGTTCGCTGGGCTGCGGCGGGGTGAACCGGGGGGCCCTGGCAGTGTCCAGCTCTTTCATCAGAGCACCCGACCTGCTGAGGGCCTCGGCGTCATCCGGCCTGATCCGGAGAATAATCTTATAGAGGGCGAGCGCCTTGTGATTGAACCCCGCAAGGCTCTGCATATGCGCGGACTGGTGATACGCCTTCACCGCGCCGTTCGTATCGCCGAGACGCTGGCAGACATCCCCCAGCCTGAGATAGACCAGGGGGTTCGCGGGATCAGCCGGGGCGATATCGTTCAGGACGTCACGCGCGGAGCGCCATTCCTGCTTCCTGACCGCCTCAAAATAATCTTCCCAGTTCTTTCTGCTCATCGTACACGCATGGTTTTCCTCTATTTAAAAAGCAAACCGCCTCATTTGTCAAAGCAAAAATGGAGACAACCGCCTATGAAATTAAACTATAGGCCGATAAGGTCCGTGTTTTCTTCGGCCCCCTTGCCGTAAACTACCATATATCCCGATGCAGCACACAGGAGTATAACCCTATGCCGACAGCAAAAAAACCCTATGTCATCACCCGGGGGAAGGTCATCTTCGACTATTCGACCATCTATTGCGAGACCCCCGAAAGACTTCTCCGGAGCGACCTTTTTGCCGAGATCGTCGAACGCTTCCTGGAAAGGATAGCCTCCCGGGGAAGCTCGCTTTTCGCCTTTCTGAACGAACGGCTGACGACGGTCGGACGGGCCGACATGCCGGGGTATATGGCGAACCTCTTCAGGCTGCTTGCGAGCCACACCGCTGAAGAAATTTCGGCCATGAACAGCGAATATGATCCGGTACTTTCGGATAAGGAGAAGCTGTTTGAACTCATGGAGGGTCTCTATAACTTCTGGAGAAGGTTTGAGCGCTTTATCTATCTTGAAGCTCCGATGCGTTCGAAATATGCGAAGAACAGCCTCCACCATGCACAATTCATCAAGTCCAACGAGGAATTCAAAAACCTCGTTCTCTATGTCTACCGCCGCATCAGCGAAAACCTGACCGGCAAGAACCCCCGCGTCTACCGCCAGCTGCCTGCCGGGGCGAATATGGGCATGCTCCTCGAAAAGATCGAGTGGGCCTGCCCTGCGCTGTATGAAAACCTCCTGCACGTTCCCTTTATACGTCTGGCACTCATTGAGCCTCCGGTCATCCTCTACCCTGTCATGAACAAGCGGAAGGGGAGGTTTGAGGAGATTGCGGATCTTCACCAGGGCATGCTCTCCCTGAACGCCGCGGACTGGTACTGCTTTCCCGCCAAGGTCGGCGACCTCACTGCGTTCATCTATTTTCATCATGACTTCATATCCATCGCCCTGTCCCTCTGCAATCTCTTTGAGATAGCGGACTACGAGGAGATCGAAGGCAGATCCCCGGACCTTGTCCTGGTCTTCGGTCTGACCGGCGAACTCCCGGGAGACACCGTCTTTTACGAAGACAGGCAGAGCAACATGCTGGTCGGGCTGGTCAGACATTCCGAGGAGGTCGATTATTTCGGATATTTCAAGAAGATGACCCTTACCCTCCACAATATCGCAATGCTCAGCAGGAACCGTCTGCCGCTGCACGGGGCCATGGTATGCATCAAACTCAAGGACGGCGTCTCGGCAAATGTCATCATCGTGGGGGACAGCGGCGCCGGCAAGTCCGAAACAATCGAGGCCCTGCGCCTGCTGGCCGACGAGCATATCTGCGAGATGACGATCATATTCGATGATATGGGGTCCCTGGGGCTGGACAACAGCGGTACGGTTGTCGGCTATGGCACCGAGATTGGGGCGTTTGTGAGGCTCGACGACCTGCAGGCAGGCTATGCCTATGAGGAAATAGACAGGAGCATCTTCATGAACCCCGACAAGACGAACGCCAGGCTCATCATGCCGATCACCCGGTACCATCATATCGTAAAGGGCTACCCGGTGCATATGGTCCTGTATGCCAATAATTACGAACCGGTCAATGAGGACATCCCGGCGATAGAATTCTTCCCGGACGCCGCAGAGGCGCTGTCGGTTTTCAGATCTGCCGCGAGACTTGCAAAGGGGACCACGGACGAAAAAGGTCTGGTGCATACCTATTTTGCAAACCCCTTTGGGGCGCCCCAGCGCAGAGAAGATCACGAGAAGATCGCCACCGCATATTTTGACCATCTGTTCAGGACCGGTGTACGGGTGGGCCAGATAAGGACCCGTCTGGGCATCGGGGGCTATGAACAGGAAGGCCCGAAGAGGGCCTCCATGGAGCTGTTCAAGGAGATCAGGGGTCTTTCGTCGGCCGGTTAATCCGGCAGATGCCTTCCACAATTGGAAGACGTTCGGATATAATAGAAGGAAAAAAACACCCGGAGGTACCGTTGAAACCTGAGATTTCCGTAGAAATGGCATCGCGCGTCAAGAGTCTCCCGCCCTATCTCTTTGCGACAATCGACCTGATGAAGCAGGAGGCAAAGGCACGGGGCGTTGACGTCATCGATATGAGCATCGGAGACCCGGACCTGCCGACGCCTGCCCACATTGTCAATGCAATGAAGCTCGCCGTGGAGAAGCCCGAACATCACCGCTATCCCTCCTACGAAGGCATGCTTTCGTTCCGGGAGGCGGTGGCAGCCTGGTACAGGAGCCGCTTCAGCGTCAACCTCGACCCGAAGACAGAGGTCCTTTCCCTGATCGGCTCGAAGGAGGGCATCGGCCACATACCGCTGGCCTTTGTCGAACCCGGTGACGTTGTCCTGGTGCCTTCGCCCGGATACCCCGTATACCCGGTCAGCACGCTGTTTGCCGGCGGAGAAAGCTATATCATGCCTCTCACCGAGGACCATAAATTCCTGCCGGACTTCAGCGCCATCCCTGAAGACGTACTGAAAAGGGCCAGGCTGATGTTCATCAATTATCCGAACAACCCGACCTCGGCCTGCGCCCCCCGGGAGTTCTATGAAGACGTTATCAGGATAGCCCTGAAATATAACATCATCGTCTGCCACGACGCGGCATACAGCGAGGTCTATTACGACGGGAAAAAGCCCCTGAGCTTTATGGAGATCGACGGGGCAAAAGAGGTCGGGATAGAGTTCCACTCGCTTTCGAAGACCTACAACATGACCGGCTGGAGGATAGGGTTTGCCGTGGGCAACAGCAAGGTGATCGCCGGCCTCGGCAAGATCAAGTCCAACCTCGACTCCGGTGTTTTCCAGGCGGTCCAGGAGGCCTCGATCGTTGCGCTGGAGACGGATGACAAGATCCTAGCGGATATCAGGAAGATCTATCAGGAGCGCCGGGATGTCCTGTACAGCGGCCTCATCGGCCTGGGCATGTCCGTGACAAAGCCCGAGGCGAGCTTCTACCTCTGGGCCAGGGTGCCGAAGGGATATGACTCCGCAAGCTTCGTGGCACACCTCCTCGAAAAGGCAGGCGTACTCGGAACACCCGGCAACGGATTCGGCGCCCCTGGCGAAGGCTACATACGGTTTGCCCTGACCGTCCCGTCTGAGCGGATCAAAGAGGCGGTCGAACGGATCAGGAAGATCCTGTAACCAACGGGTTGGCTGTCGTCTATCTGGGTCTCGGGTCAAACCTCGGAGACAGGGAGAAAAACTGCCTCGAGGCGCTCAGGCTTCTCGGGGAACATGGCATCAGCGTCGTCCGGAAGTCTTCGCTGATCGAGACAGAACCTTGGGGGCTGACTGACCAGCCCCGTTTCATCAACATGGCGGCAGAGGTCGAAACAGGCCTTCTGCCGCTTCAGTTTCTTGCACTGCTCATGAAGATCGAAAACGCGATGGGCCGGAACCGGGCAGAGAAATGGGGACCCCGCATCATTGATCTCGATATCCTCCTCTATGATGACCTCAGGATAGAAACCGAAGGGCTTACCGTCCCCCATCCCCTGATGCATGAGCGTGATTTCGTCCTGCGGCCTCTGGCCGAAATAGCCCCGGGCAAGGTGCACCCTGTTCTGAAGAAGAGTATCGGAAGACTCCGGGAGGAACTGGCGGCAAAAAAACAGCGTTGATATATCCGAAAAAATGCTGGATTTAATAAACCCGGAATGTTATTTTTAGTGCAAATATAGAGGTACCAGCGGAGGCGCCAGTTGAATCAGAATAAGGACAGGAGACAGCAGACAGATCTTAATCTCGAATCGGCATTTATAGCTCACCAATTAAAAACTCCGTTAAGTGTCATAATCGCGCGGGCGGAACTTTTGCTATTGGCAGATATTGACCCGCAAATAAAGCAGAACATTAATGAAATATATTTGGCCGGGATCAGAGCCACCAGCATTTTGGATAATATATTGTTATTTGTAAAAGGGAAGAGCATCGGCACTTTTTATCCGGTTAAGATCGACGACGTTATTGTGGATACGCTCAGCCTTTTTGAACGGCAATTCAGGAACGCCCAGATTGTTCTCGAAATGCATTTAATGGCCAGTTCCATCCATATAAACGGCAATGGATATCTCATACAACAGGTCATATTTAACATTGTCATGAATGCCCTTCAGGCCCTGGAGTCCTGGGAAGGAAAAAGAATCCTGAAAGTCATGACGCTGGTACGCGGAGATATGCTGGATCTTGTTATTGCTGATACGGGACCAGGTATCCCGGCGGGCGACTCTGAAAATATATTTACTCCCTTTTTCACAACAAAAAAGATAGGAAGCGGCCTGGGCTTAAGCTTTGCCAGGAGCGTCATAGCGGAGCATGACGGAACTATTACGGTCTCACCGTCAGGAGAGGGTTGCTGTTTCGTTATTTCCCTCCCAATTCCCGAGACGACAAGCCCCATCCCGGAGAAGCTGGCGTGATCCAGTCAGTGACCGAGGAAAAAGTAAGGGGGCTTATAAAACTGGCAACCATTCAGGGCAGTAATCACAGGCTCTTTGCCGCAACGCAGGATGAAAACTGCAGCATAGACGATATTACGAGCATTATAAAGCATGATCAGGCCATCGCAGTACGTCTCGTGTCGGTAGCCAATTCATCAGCCTTCGGGTACCGCGGCAAAATTGACAGTATCGAGCAGGCCGTATTGCTGTTGGGAATGAACCTCGTCAGGAGTATTGCCCTGGGCGTGGCCATGTTTACGCTTATCCCCCTCCCCGGACAGCAGCTTGAAAATCTATGGGGACACTCGTATGCGGTTGCTCTGCTGTCTGAGTCAATAGCCCAACGGAGGAAGGGAAGTCCCAATGGGACAGCCTTTCTGGCAGGACTGCTCCATGATATCGGGCGCATAGTAATCATGACGCTTAACAAGGAAGCGTATTCCGAGCAGATACTTTCGACCGGGTCGGTTGTTGGATCAGCGTTGCTTGCGGCAGAAAGGAATTTTTTTCAATGCGATCACGCAACTGCCGGCGGCTGGTTTCTGGACTCACTCAATTTTCCCCAAGACATTACCGCATCATGCGCGAATCACCATTCTTCGCAGCCTGAGGGCCTGACCTGCAGCGAAGATATCTATGTATACCTCGCCGAAGGGCTCACCGGCTATTCAGAGCAGCCGACAGCGATGAGGGGAGACGGGCAATGGACCGACAAGCACGAGGCATTTTTTTATACATGTGGATTTAATCAGGATGACCTGGTCACATTTACAGAGTTTCTAACTGCGCACACAGAGGATATAGCGAGTTTCTTTCATTCATAAGTATATATACCCGAGATTCGGGACACCCATTCCGGCTCAATAGGCGCCGGTGACAAGCAGAGCGAGTGTACTCACAGTACTACGCACGAGTTTCTATTTGCGATAACTGAGGAGTTGGCACCGTAACTTTACGGAACTACTACTCGCTGATATCTCGCTGAGGGAGAGAGAAGTATAAGGTCCCTATATTATTCTCGTGCGAATTTCCAAAAGAATCCCTCATCGATAACAGACCAAAAAAACATGGGTACATTTTCAGCGATCGGTGCGGATGTCACCGACAAGCTCGCGCTGCATGTATTTCATTGATAGCAATGATTTCCGAAAGAAACGAACATAACGACATAACTCAGCTGGAGCTACGCGCCAGCTATTCCCTGCTGCCCCGATTCGGACGTCTTCCATGTTTTTATTTGCTTGTGCCTTCATTCCCCCTGGATTTGCTGCTATTTCCATTTTTCTTTTCCCAGGTAGATGATGCTCGAAAAAATGTAATAGGTACAAACTTACATAGCAGTAAACATATACATAATGTGAGCAAGATTACTGGAATAGCCCAAAATATGTCGTAGCGGTTTACTGTCAAGATGACAAGACTAACAATCGAAATTAAGCTTACAAACAAGCTGCAGTTGAACACATTTCTTTCTTTCAGGCAGAAATAGGCAAAAGGGAATGCCACCGCAGCTCCGCATGCTGCGACTGGAAATGCTACGGTTAGAACGAAAGGGTCCAGTATTGCAAAAAATAGATTCATTTGGCGGGCCTGATCACCGAGCGGTAGCGTGTAATACATGCTGATCAGAAATGCAAACATGGTTAGGGCGGCACCCAGAAAAGCAAGAAGCCCCACTTTTCCACCATAACTCAGGTTGGAATATGTAGCTTGGATATCTTCTCTACAACCCATATTTATCCTCATTCAGTTTTTCATATGCCGAACAAAATGGCTGAGTCCCCGGGGCAATCAGGAAGGACTATAGCACTGGTCTCTTGTTTTGAACATTCTGACATTGCCCCCGCAGCCTTTTCTCGTGGCCATCTATAAATGCTCATAGGACTGTAACCTGTTGTTTCGACGGGCTAATTCGTTACTATAGCGCATGCCGACCGTGACTGAATGCTCTCTAAGCCAGTGGGTCAATTTGCGTTCACCCACAGGGTCGGATTCAGTATAAAGCAGGTCAGCCATTAGGCCTCCAATCTCATCATAGGTAATGGCAACATCTCCTACCAGTTTCCCAATTATTGAGCCAATAGAATACCCGACAACAGGTGGAATCGAGATAATAGGTCTCGGCCTTCCAATAGCCTTCCCTATTTCCTCAACCAAGTTTCGATAAGTAAAAGTTTCTGGCCCTATAGCATCAATTATACAGTTCTCTCTTTTCTGTCCTTGCTCGACTGCCAATTTTGCGAGATCTTCGACATGAATCGGCTGAAGACGGTATTTGCCATCTCCAAAGACGCCAAAAACCGGAAACTTTCTCAGAAACCAAACAATATTGTTTATCAGGATGTCCTCTGGTCCAAAGATAACAGCAGGGCGCAGTATAGCGTATGACATACCTGATTCAATCAGCATGCGTTCAATCTTTGCCTTGCCGCTGAAATATTCAAAACCGGAGTCTTCGGAAGGATTCGTTATGCTGATATGGACAATCCGCTGAATGCCAGCTTCTTTTGCAGCATCAAAAAGAAGCTTGGAATTATCGACCGCTTTTGAATAGGTGAAGTCTCCATGATTGAACCGTACCCAGTAGTTATTATAGAGAACGGTTGCACCACTTAACGATTCAACAAGCTTTTCAGGGTTGGCAAAGTTATAGGGAAAGGCACGCAGGGCGCCGTTAAACGGATTGCTGCGATGAAGTGAGTCTGTTATGGTTCGGACCTGCCGCCCAGCTTCAAGTAGCCGATTGGCGATATACTTACCGGAAAACCCATATGCTCCGGTTACAACATGCAGATTATCGGATTCCATGGTAGCCTCCTCTTCTCATTTAGTATGGGAGATCCTTCACTTCTTCTTCGGCAGACCGAACAAGTTCCTTTTTAAGTCTTCCAGGGTTATTAAGACCCCAACCAGCTTATCCATTGTCTGAATGAAATCTTCGAGCTTTTTGAGCCGCTCAACAGTAAAAGCTCCTTCTGCGGACTTTGCAGCTTTCTGCGAGTCAAGGGATTTTTGAAGAAGCTTGCTTACCGATTCGAGGGCCAGGTCAAACTCCTTCTTTTCTCTCTCCCGCATTACTCCCTTGACTATCTTCCAGAAATCCGTTTCGGACTCGTAATAGTCCTTCCGGTCGCCTTTGACCCAAACGGTCTTGACCATATTCCAGCGTTCCAGTGCCCGTATATTGATACTCACGTTTCCTTTGCTTATAGAGAGGCTTTGTGACATTTCATCAAGCGTAAGGGGTTTAGGGGAGAGATAAAGAAGGCCATATAACTGTCCCATAATCTTGCTGAACCCCCAAAATGAGGTAATCCTTCCCATCGCCTCCATCAAACCTTCGCGTATTTCTTCAGCAAATGCACTCATGCGCTTTTTCTCCTTAGGATATCGTTTTCACTTCCCTTGAACTTTCTTATTACGACAAAGACAATCAGTCCCATCGAGAAAAGGATAATGGCCGTTGATGTGCCATTAAGACCATTTTTGACCTGATTTACTCCTGCCAGAAACAGTTGCCTGTCTGAAGTCCCATCCGGACACCATTTTAGGGCTGAACTTATACTGTAGAATGCGAACCAAGCCTCAATGGCAGGAGCCCAGAAGCGTGCCCGCTCTTCACCCTCGCAAAGGTCGACCATCATTAATGAGAACCTTTTGTGGATGATTACTATTATGCTCAGCACTACAAAGGCAAAAATCCCAAGACCTGTTAATAAATAACCTGTTTCTGTCATTTTGCCTCATCTAACTAGCGAACGTTTAGAACTTTCTAAACCTATGTTACGCTCAGAAGCACCACTTGTCAACTGTTTTCTTGAATTGTCGCTACGTGAGGGCTCTGAAGATTTAACCAGGCCCTTAAGATCTGGCGCCGGGTGACTATTATGAATTCAACTTACAATTGCATAGTGCCCGATCTTGAAGAGTTCAGAAATACGCTACCCCCTACTGAGGATCCAGGCAAATATGGCAGGTTTCGTACCGTACTATGCTAAAACAAGGGCAGATGAAGGAGTAAGGCAGATACTTCGACTGCTTCCTGAAATCGAACCTGAGGCCTTTCTAACACACAGCACTGTTTCTAGAGTAATCTGATGGACGATGGACAACCTGACTGCCAAGCTTTTGTGTAGTACTGGTTAACGATTAATTAACCCGCTTGGCGGGTTGAATGATTGTTTGGGTATCCGAATTTCTTACCCTCGCCCCATTCATTGGTTCAGCCTAATTAAGCGGTCGTTGTCCCTAGTTTCTTTTCTCAAACGTACCCCTCGACAAGTTTAACTGTTGAGAGCTTGCCGTATTACGTCACTATCCGGCTTGTTTTGGAAACCAGGAAGCGCTAGGGCTGCTTCGGCGACATAATGGAATCGATCCTCAATATACGATGGAAGGCCGGAGAGTTTAGCTCGCGCCAGAAGTCTGGCGTACGTTACAAAGCCATATGGATGAAATTTCATCAATTTATCAATTTCATCGAGCGACATTTCGTTTAGTGGTCTGAGACCAGCCTCCGTGTCGCCTATACGAAAGGCTGCGATAGCAAAGTTGCTCTTGTATGTCATTTCTTTGGGTGATCGCTTCATTGCCTCAGTATAATAGTTGAAGGCGTTCTGTGGATTGCCTCGTGCACTTGCGATTAGCCCAGCATAGTTGAACAGACTACCCGACCCAAGGCCCAAATCCCGAAGCCTATTGATATCGGCTTCTGCAATCTCGTATGAACGCGCATCTCTAAGAGCGTCAATAACGGCATAGACGGTTTTATAACTGAAGTGACGCATGTTTTGATTTGTTGGCCGCCCCGCAGCCGCTGCAGCATATCGAGCAAACTCCAAAGCATTCTCAGTTTTGAGCCTGTCATGACCTTCCTCTTCCGAGGCGTCGCGATCTTCTTCGAAGAATACACCTGCAAACAGGTCTAGTTCACGAAATTCAATTGTTTGCCGTTCTAGGAAGCCTATCAGCATATTCTCATCATACGCTTCGCGAGGTCCAACAATACAGACAGAACCACGATCGATAACCTCAACGAACATCGCATCATGAAACGCAGAGCTTACCTCACGATGCAATTGAGCCAACGCAGCATTAAGGGCGACTGAGCCATATTTCTTAAGGTAGTCAGCCTCACTCGTAAACCGAAACACAACCGCGAATGGGTTAGTGCCATCATCAACGCTTTTCTTGAGGAACTCGTGTATATCGGTAATTACACTGCTTGGATTGTTCCGTGCGGTCGAAGGAAAGTATTTAGATGATGTTGGTAAAAGATGCCCTATACTTCCGGCTGGAATTGCCTCCAAATGTGAACCGGGTTCGATAGAAGTAACTTTATCCGCTGAGTCGGCTATGAAAGCGAAAGATATTTCTGGTTGAGCATCGAAGACAACAATCCGCGTGGCCTGGACGCGGGGATAGATACCAATCGTACGTTTTGTTCGACCATCACTGATGGCGAATTTTGTTCTGCCGGAGAAGGTTGGCGCAAATACCTTAAACTCCTGACCCATTGTTACACCAACATTCGACCCAATATCCAAGGCTGCTACACCATTACCAACGTCATATTCCAGTATGCGCCCGCAAGACATCAGAATCTCATCATATGCAATTACTTGATTGCGGCCCGCCGCCTTGGCTCGATATAGCGCTGTGTCAGCTTTTTCTAATAAGGTCACAACTGCATCACTCCCGGTCTCCCGGGCGATAGACGGGTTGTATAAGACAATCCCAACACTCGCTGTGATGTTCCGCTCATGGAAAAGGGGCGGCGATATTTGTTTGAGGTTCTCTATTGAAGCCAACCACTGCCATTCGTCCTCCATGGGGAGAATGGTGTCCGAGATAATCTTTCTAAAGTCGTTTGCCCAATCGATAAATTGGTCTTGCGTAGCATTTGATGAAAGACAAACCAAGAACTCTTCGCCCGATGGGTGACCCAGATGCACGCGTGGAGCGAGAGCCGCGTTAGTTCGAACTTTAGCTGCACACGACTCCATGCGGCGGGCGAACACCTTCAGCACTTGGTCGCCGTAAAGATGGCCCCATGTGTCATTTACCTGCTTAAAGTGATCAATGTCGAGAGCTAGTAAAGCAACTTGGCGCGACGCAGTTCCCTCTTGGGTTTCCGCCTTTATCGCGCCACTGTGATTCAAAGTTTCAATTTCAGACAAAAGACGCCGTCTGAACTCGTCTCGAGCAAGAAGGTGAGTTAGCGGATTATGCGTGACCTTGTATGCGTTTGCGGCGGTTTCTTGTGCCTTATTTAAGGAACCCCGATAGCTGCGCCTTTTAGGGAGTCGCGGGGATTGTGCGAATGTAAGGCAGACTACACACTCGGCGTTCTCTAGGTAATACCAAGCCTTAGGACTTCTTGGCGCATGATAAGCAACGGGATCGCGACGTGCATTACCAAGTATAGTGATTTGTGCATCATCACATTTCTGTTCCGTCTCTAGGTCATACCATGTACCACTAAAGAAATAATAGACGTCGGCAGTCACAATTTGGTCCTTAAAAGCCGCGAGTACCTCTTGTCGTAGCATTTTCAGGCCTTCGATTTTCATTATATCAGTATACCTTTCGATAAATTCTACCAATTAATATGCGGATTCCGTGTTTGTGTCCCCACGGCCATGATAATAGCACAACTGAGGCATCGTGACAAGATGTAACTTCCTGATAACAAAGAAAACGGGGATTTCCCTTTTCCGTATATCATGGTTATATGGACTTATTGCGGATCGGTATATCAAGCGTTATTTTTCAAAAACAGTTCAGCAACCCTTACCCCTTAAGATTACGATATGAACACCACAGATTAAATAGTGGCCTCGGTGCTAGGATTAGAAATGGTAATTATTACTGTGTTGAAATGTCCACAGTGCGGAGTAGTCGGTGCACTCCGAATTTAGTCCAAGTACACCTGGACTCTCTATTTCAGGAAGGAAGCTGAAAAAATATTTCGGCAGTTCCGACGTATCTTTTCAGACCATATTACGGGACAGAATATGCATTCAGTGGGAGCGATCAAGCTGCTCAACGTGCCTTCCTGTAGCCAATTCCTCCCTATGTTATTCATACTGTTCCGAATACAACCGGGAATAAACGTTAATTCTTGACACCGATCTTAACCACAGGTATAAAATAGTTGCTACCGGGCGAGGGGAAGAGCAACTTAAAGGAGGGAGTGAAGTATGAAAAAATTGAATGTAAAGCTTGTTGCAAATTTGTTTTTGGCGGTGATGCTTTCTGCGGTCCCCGTTATGACAGCTCAGGCCCTTACCATATCGGGCAATAATGTGGGCATGGGGATAGACACACCCCTTTTTCCGCTCGATGTTGTCGGCAACGTTAATGCAACTAGTTTCACTGGAAACGGCGCTGGTCTGACCGGCATTGACGGCACAAATATCACCGGTGGGACAGTAGGGGCAACCGCTCTTGGAGCGGGGGCTGTGAGTTCAGGCAAGATCGCGGTTAATGCAGTTTCTCCGGTAAATATAGACTTCCTTGGAAATGTGGCAATAGTGGCTCCCAGCGGGGGAAACTATAACAATCCGGCAACCGCGATGAGCGAGAGCGAATATACAAAGTGGTGCGCTGCGCCGTCAGAGACAACCCCATGTCTTTTGAAGATTATGCCGGGAGTATACGCAGTGGGTGCATCCACTGTGCAGATGCGGTCCTATATTGACATCGAGGGATCAGGAGAGAACACGACGATAATTCAGGGGAGTATTGATGGTTCATCGTCAGGGGTGGTGAATGGGGCAAGCAATGCAGAGCTGCGCTTATTAACGGTAAAAAATACCGGAGGGGCAGTGTATGCACTTGCTGTTACCAATCGTTCAGCTTCCCCGAAGATGACGAATATTACAGTAGTCACATCGGGAAGCTTCCAAAGCTATGGCGTTTTCAACGTTTCATCATCCCCTATCATGACGAATGTGACCGTTACTGCTTCGGGTGGCTCTAATAGTAATGTTGGTGTTTACAACCTGGCTTCTTCACCTACTATAACGAATGTAACCATTACCGCTTCGGGGGGAGTTGGAAGTTATGGAGTTGACAATAACGACTCCTCTTCCCCCATTATGACGAATGTAACCGCGGTTGCTTCTGGGGGATCTGGTATTAATGCTGGAGTTTCTAACAGCGCTGGTTCCTCCCCTGTGATGACAAATGTAACCTCTACCGCATCAGGTAGCTCTCAGAGCTATGGGGTTATCAATACAAACTCCTCCCCTGTTATGTCGAATGTGACCGCCACCGGGAACTATGGCATTTACTGCGACAGCTCTGGGATGATCAAAATCAACCATTCGGTAATCAAAGGGGCTACCAATACAATTTATAACGGCAGCGGCGTAACGACTCTTGTGGGCAATACCCAATTGGACGGGGGGGCGGTATCCGGTACCCTCACTTGCGTGGGGGCATACGATACAAACTATGTCACTCTGGGAACAAACTGCCTGCCGCTGCCCTAGACGCAACAGTTTGCGGAATGATGGAGGCATCCGGAAAAGGGATGTCCTCCCCTGCGTAATTGAATTGGTATTTGTTACCCCTCCGAGAATGCTCTAAGTGTTGGTTCGTCGATGGATGAAACACAGCAAAGGGTCCGAAGGACAGTGCGGAATAGCAGGTGTTCATCGCAGACTGACTTGCTCACAGTAACTCTCGTTAGGCCGGTATCCCAATATTGTATGAAGTACTTTCTAAATTTAATGCCAGCAGCAGCATTAAAACGAGCATTTCACCTGATACCCCGCAGACATAATACGCCGCAA
The DNA here is from genome assembly GCA_964499365.1 of uncultured Thermodesulfovibrio sp. Classification (GTDB taxonomy): domain Bacteria; phylum Nitrospirota; class Thermodesulfovibrionia; order Thermodesulfovibrionales; family UBA6898; genus PALSA-1316. The sequence continues at coordinate 88,826 of CAZCKU010000012.1, read as the reverse complement.
CTCCTAAAGACTTCGTCACGGACTATGCCTCGTTATGTTTAATGGAGAGGGCATTCTTTTCACGCCCGGGTGGGCAAAGATAAAGAGCTTAGCGTTTGTTTATCCCGGTAGTTAATAAATGACGACGCGACTGCAGAAAAAATATAGTTCTACCCCTAAGCGTGGGCAAGGCAGCCTGCAATCTTGGCTCCGGTTAGTTCTTTTGCCCTTTCTTCTGGTTCAACAGCGCATGCAGACAAGCGGTCTGTCTGCATGCCGAAACATTATCGGCTCATCACAAATTCGACCTTCGCAGCCGCAGCGCATTGCCGATAACTGATACACTGCTGAAGCTCATGGCAGCCGCTGCGATCATCGGACTCAATAAGATACCGAAAAAGGGATAGAGGATCCCTGCGGCAATTGGAATGCCTAATGCGTTGTAACCGAAAGCGAAAAAGAGGTTCTGTTTAATATTGCGCATTGTTGCCCTGCTCAGCCGCCTCACCCGCAGGATTCCCCGAAGGTCTCCCTTCACAAGAGTGACCCCGGCACTCTTCATGGCCACATCAGTACCGTTCCCCATTGCGATGCCCACCTGTGCCTGCGCCAATGCCGGGGCATCATTTATCCCGTCCCCAGCCATAGCCACGAACCGTCCTTCTCTTTGCAAACGTTTCACTGCCTCCACCTTCTGGTCAGGCAACATCCCGGCAATGACGTCATCAAGCCCAAGCTTCTTTGCCACCGCCTCGGCCGTTGTTTGGTTATCTCCCGTGAGCATGACTATTTTTATGCCCTCTTCATGGAGTTGGGTGATCGCTTCCGCAGTCGTTTCTTTTATCGGATCGGCCACCCCCAAAAGACCCGCCGCCTTTCCGTCCAGCGCAATGAACATGACTGTCTGGCCCTCTTTGCGCATAACCTCTGCTTTGACAGGCAATTCCCCCAGATCAATGTTTAGGTCTTCAAGAAGCTTGCGGTTGCCCAGTGCCACGGCATGCCCTTCTACCGTGCCAACTACGCCCTTTCCGGTCCTGGATTCAAAAGCTTCAACCTTCGCAATCGTTATCCCCTTTTCATCCGCGCCTGCAACAATCGCAGCTGCCAGAGGATGCTCACTGCCATGCTCCAGACCCGCTGCATAGTGAAGCATCGATCTCTCGTCAAAACCCTCATTGGGAGTTATGGAAACCAGTTTCGGTTTGCCTACGGTGAGAGTCCCTGTCTTATCCACTACAAGGGTATCAACCTTCTTCATAAGCTCAATAGCTTCGGCATTTTTAAAAAGAACACCGGCACTTGCTCCTTTTCCGGCAGCAACCATTATGGACAATGGCGTTGCCAGACCAAGCGCGCATGGACATGCTATAAGCAGGACAGCAACAGCATTTATGATTGCTACAGCCATCCTGGGTTCAGGTCCCACCCACGCCCAAATAATAAAAGTTAAAGCCGCAATAGCAACCACGATCTGTACAAAATAACCGGCAACGACGTCTACAAGCTTCTGGACGGGCGCGCGGCTTCTTTGCGCCTCCGACACCATATTAACGATCTGCGCCAGCAATGTTCCCGCCCCCACTTTCTCCGCCTTCATAACCAGCATGCCCGTACCGTTTACGGTAGCTCCAATAATCCGGTCACCTTGTTTTTTTGAGACAGGGAGAGGTTCACCACTGATCATTGATTCGTCTACTGAACTTGAACCCTCGGTGACCACTCCGTCCACCGGTATTTTTTCTCCTGGACGCACGCGGAGGATATCTCCCGGGGCAACCTGTTCAAGGGGAAGATCTTCTTCTTTTCCATTTGTGATCCTGCGAGCTGTCTTCGGCACAAGTCCAAGCAACGCCTTGATGGCCGCGCCTGTCTTGCTTCTTGCTCTGAGCTCAAGCACCTGGCCCAGGAGTACGAGAGTGACAATAACTGAAGCCGTCTCGAAATAAAGTCCAACTTCGCCCCCGTGTTTCCGGAAAGAGACTGGAAACAGATCAGGAAATAGTGCAGCTACTACACTGTATAAATAAGCGACTCCCGTACCGATCCCGATGAGGGTAAACATGTTGGGGTTCCAGGTAACTACCGACTGCCAGCCCCGCACAAAAAAGGGCCAGCCGCCCCAGAGAACGACAGGGGTCGCAAGGACCAGCTCCAGCCACTTGCTAATTCCAGGCGGGATTATGTGGAGCAATGGGGAGAGTCCCGGTATCATGCCGCCCATAGCAAGAATCGCAACAGGAATGGTTAGCAGCATGCTCGTCTTGAAACGGCGAGTCATGTCAGTGAGTTCAGGATTTTCCTCTTCTTCAGCGCCAACTGTTTTCGGTTCGAGTGCCATGCCGCATTTAGGGCAGCTCCCGGGAGCATCGCGAACTATTTCCGGATGCATCGGGCATGTCCATTCGGTCCTTGTCGAGGTCGCAGAAGGAGCTATAGGCTCAAGAGCCATGCCGCATTTGGGACAGGGGCCGGGACCTTCCCGTCTGACCTCAGGATGCATGGGGCAGGTATAAATTGATTTATCTTCCTCGCTTTTCATCTCAGGTCTGGAAATTTGTTTATTACCTAAGAAAGATTCAGGGTCTTTATCGAAATTAAGCTTGCATGGCTGGGAGCAGAAAAAAATGTGTTGCCATTATACGCCGATGTAGCAGCTGCCTTGCGGTCCTCTATCGTCATTTTGCAGACAGGATCAAAAACTTTCATAACTTCTCCTCCCCGCCAAAACATAGCGGCATCGCCCCTCCCCTTTCAGGAAAGAACTTATTCTTCAAATTTATATCCCAGCTTTTCAATGCTTTCTCGTGTGATCTTATCAAGCAGTTCTCTGGTCGTTTTTTCCTGATCAAATGTTACGGCGACCTTTCCTTCCTCAACATCAATAGAATCAACCCCTTGCATGTTGCCGATAAATCTTCTCAGGGCGAGAGAACACTCTTCGCAAAAATTCTTTTCGACAGTAAAGGTAATCTTTTCCATAATCAACCCTTCTTTCTATAATGTCCTGTTTTCCGGCAATAGCCGAGTTGGAGTTCCCCCCATTGGGTAGACAGTTATAAGTTACCACAGGCAGCCTGATTTTCGTACTCATAGGGGCTCATATGCCCCAGATAGCTGTGACGCCTGACCCGGTTGCAAAAGACCTCAACATGCAATAGGAGTCAAACCTTCACTCTTTATTTATGCAGGTTTCAACCGGCAATCTTCAAGACCGGGCAACTACGTCAGGCTCATGGGGTCGCACACACGAGCCTGTTTCATGGGTTGCACCGAACTCATCCGGGGTTTCACGGGGCGGAGGCTTGACTCCTCCACCCCGTGAAAGAGGACATTCCCTGCTACCGGGCTGACAGAGAGAGATACGTGGTGGCGCCGTTTCTGAAGATAAGCAGCAGAACATCCTGGCCGGGCCTGATCCTGGAAACAACCGCCTCATAGTCCTTCGTGCCGGTTATTCTCTTCCTGTTAACCTCGATGATAACGTCGTTCGTCATCAAAAGGCCGCCGGCCGGACTGTCCTCCGCGAGGTCTGTCACGACAACGCCGGTGATTCTTTTTGGTATGTCGAGGTTCTTCTTCAGTTCCGGGTTGAGGCCCTGCACCATGACGCCCTTGAGAAGATTGTCAAAAGACCCGTGAAGTTTCTGCATCTCCGCAGGCAGCTCCGCAATCATGACATCTATTTTCTGCACTTTGCCATCGCGCATAATCTTCAGCGTTGCCTTCCTGCCGGGAGGCGTCGCTGCCACCATGTTTCTCAGGCCCGCCGGGTCCCGCACATCCTTTCCGTCGTACTCCACGATGATGTCGCCTCTCTGGATTCCGGCCTTTTCAGCCGGGCCGTCTTCCACAACGTCTCCCACGAGCACACCTTTTTCGTCTGCCGTCTCAAACTGCTTTGCGAGGTCCGGGGTCACCGTTTGTATCGAAACGCCAAGCCATCCCCTGACCACCTTCCCTTTCCTGATCAGGTTATCCATAACGGCCTTCCCCATGCTGGCGGGAATGGCAAACCCCACCCCCTGATATCCGCCTGACGTGCTGAATATTGCGGTATTGATGCCCACCAGTTCCCCCCTCACATTTACCAGTGCCCCCCCGGAGTTCCCCGGGTTAATCGCGGCATCAGTCTGTATGAAATCTTCATAGTCTGCGATTCCGACATCAGCCCTCCCTGTTGCACTCACGATACCGGACGTTACCGTCTGGCTCAAACCAAAGGGATTGCCAATCGCAATAACAGTCTCTCCCACCTTCAGTTTATCTGAATCTCCAAGCCTGACGACCGGGAGATGATTCGAATCTATCTTGATGACAGCAAGGTCTGTCTTGGGGTCCGTGCCGATTACCTTACCTTTGAATTCTCTTTTGTCCGACAGTTTCACCCTGATTTCATCGGCGTCTTTAATGACGTGATTGTTCGTAAGTATATAGCCGTCCTTGTCCACGATGACCCCTGATCCGAGCCCCGCCTGCTTATGCTCCCGTGGTCTTCCGAAATGGCCCCGTTCGTCACCAAAGAATCTCCTGAAAAAGGGGTCATCAAAAAAAGGGGCCGGCATACCTGATATTCTTACCGTTTTGGTGGAAGAGATATTCACGACAGACGGCTTGACAGCTGCAACAACCTCTGCCATGGCCTGGCTGGACCTCGATAGAATATCGATGGCTTCATTTGAAATATCTGTCTCCTGTGTATGCCCCAGGGTTGGCAGATTAAGGTTTGAAGCTATCACAAGGCCTATGACAATGCCGGCCATCACAAAGGTGCTGCCAAAGATGATTGAGCGTTTGTTCTTTATCATCGGTGTCCTCCTCTGCTGTTGGATCCCGCCGTATTCACTTCATAACGGCATGTCCTGAAAGACGCTGTTTTCATTGTTGTCCTGCACTGCAGATCGCTGCATGAAACCGTGATCTTGCGGAAGAATACAACTGACGTGGCTCAGGCCGGCTTCAGGGGGGAGTTCACATCAGAAGCCGGCCCGGGCCCAAGGCAAAAACAGATGATCAGATCTGCCTGGGAACGCATAATGATTTCCGCGAATCCGGACGGATGTCCTCCCCCCCGGACCGATCATTGAACACTGACCGTGATCTTTTTCGTCTCCTCTACCGCCTTTGCGGTCTTGGGGAGTGAAATCTCCAGCACGCCCTTCTTAAAGGTTGCCCTGATGCCGGACTCGTCCACCTCCGCAGGAATCTGAATGGACCTGCTGAAAGAGCCATAGGACCTCTCCATCCGGTAGTAGTCTCTGCCCCTGTCCTCCTTTTCCTCCTTCTTTTCTCCTTTGACCGTGAGAATACCCCTGGACAGGGAGACGTCTATGTCCTTTTCATCCATACCGGGCAATTCAGCCTTTATCGTAATCTCCTTTTCTTTATCGACGACATCAATCCTGGGACTGAATGCCCCTTTTCCTGACTCGAAAGCCTGCAGGTCAAAACTGCGGAAGAAATTATCAAACAGGTCATCAAATTCCTTCCTGAAAAGGTCAAGGGGATGGTCTGAATCCCTTCTGGCCGGTACATCTTTCTTCCCAAAGGGTACTAAATCTTTCAGCGACATGACTTTTCTCCTTTCCGGCCGGGGGCTTTCTACTCCCCGGCCTTTACCATGATCTTTCTGGTTTTGGCCTTCTCGGCCTTTGGTAGAATCAGCTTCAATACCCCGTTCTTGACCGTTGCCTGGATGCGCTCCTTGTCTATCTCATCAGAGAGGGAAAATCTCCGGTGATAGTCTCCAATGCCGTACTCGGATACGGCAAGCCTCATGTCCTGAGGAATGTCCGCATCCACCTTGCCGTAAATCTCAAGAATGTTGTTTTCAACGGTCACCTCCACACACGTATCATCAATGCCCGGCATGTCGGCAATCACGGTTGTATCGTCCCTTCCCTCGAGTATGTCGACAGAGGGGATATAGACCCTCCGCTGCCGGGTGCGCTCCTGTCCTTCTGAGACAACAGCTTCTTTTTTCCGGGACTCCAGGTTATCATTCGACATAGTTCCACCTCCTCGTTATTATTCGCCCGCAATGGCTATTTTTCTCGGTTTATCCGCTTCGGCGCGGGGAACGGTAATCGTAAGGACGCCTTTGTGATACCGCGCCTCCACCTTGCTGCCTTCAGCCCGGAAGGGAAGGGCAATACTCCTGCTGAACTGCCCGCCCCAGCGTTCGCGCCGGTGATACGTCTCCCCGTCCTTCGGGGTATCGATGTTCCTCTTGCCCTTGATCGTGATCATTTCATCAGCTACCGAGATGTCGATATCCCCGGGCCCCACGCCAGCAATCTCCGTCGTAATAACCGCCTTATCAACCGACGTCCATACATTGACAAGGGGGAATTCGTACGAAGCGGAGGGGCTCAGCCGGGACAAATCCCGGCTCATTCTCTCGAACTCGCGCCAGGGGTCAATAAACCTCCCGATTCTTTCCAGCTCTGACCATAGCATGACCTTTCCTCCTCATTTAATATAATGAAAACAGCTAATTGGCACTCTCCATGGCTGAGTGCTAATATTTATTTATCATAAAAAAACAGGAGATGTCAAGAGCTGCGAAGGGGTAATTTCGGGTCACATTCTGATCCAAATCAAAAAAAAGAGGGGCCCTCATCCATCGCGAAGGGAAAGGATACGAAACAGACCTCCGGTCGTTTCGGTTGCTGCTGCCTTCGTCAGGCGTTCAGATCAACAATCTCCGCGCTCATCGCCTGAAGGTCGACAAGCGCCACGGTAGATTTTCCGTAGAGCCATCCGCCGGTTTCGCCGGGATTGACGACCAGGGTCTTCCCGACTGTTCGCAGATCGGGCTCATGGGTATGCCCGTAGACCACCACGTCATAATGTCCGCTGGCGGCAAGCGCATCGACAACATGATGCTCATGGACCACGACGATCTTTCTTCCATCAAGCTCAAAGACGTGCGGCTGTTTGAAGACCCGGCCCTGTGAGAGTTTCTGCAGGAGCAGCTTTTCGCCGTCATTGTTCCCGTAAATCCCGGTAAAGCCGCCCTTCAGATGCTTCAGTATACGAAAGGTAAAGGGTGCGCCGAAATCCCCGGCGTGGATCACGTGCTCCACCTGCCGTCCATTGAAAACATCAACCGCCTTCTGTATCTGCGGCATATTGTCGTGGCTGTCTGACATCACTCCGATAAGCATTGCATCCTCCTACCTGAAAAACTGAATGATATAGCTTGCTGAAACATACACGATGAGCACCCCAAGGAGAAGCTTGATATACCTCTGGGGCATATACTTCTGCAGGCGCGCCCCGAGATACATGCCCGCAAAACCTCCGATCCCGAAGAGGAACCCCAGCAGCCAGTCCGGTGACGTTGCAACGCCCTCTTTTATCGGGACCAGGGTATAGAAGATTATACCGACGATCGACGTCAGGAACGTCCCCATCAGCGCGGCACCGGCTACGGTATAGACCGGCAGCTTGAAGATGGCGACGCAGAACGGCGCGATGATCGCCCCGCCGCCGATCCCGTACGTCCCGCCGATGACCCCGACGACAAGGGCCAGAAAGAACATGGCCGGAGTGCTGAAAGAAAAGGTCTCACCCCAGAACTCATACTCCACCTTCTTTGCCGTTACGGACAGGGTCCTGACAACCGCATCAGCCGGCAGGCCGGAGGCAATTTTGGACTGCACAGACTTCTTCAGCTCCTCACTCCTCAACCGGAACTTCTCCTCAAGCCCCTTCGACTGGCCGGACGACCCCCTCCCTGAAAATTCATAGAGCAGGCGGACGCCGATATACAGCAGGACACAGCCGACAAACAGCTTGAAGGCGCGGGGATCCGGCAGATACAGTATCCTGAGATAATAGCCCAGAAAAACACCCGGGAGCGTTCCGGCGATCACAATCATCGTCAGGGGCCAGGCCATCCTGCCGTCCTTGATATACCGGTACACGCCGCTGGGGATCGCCACGATGTTGTACAGAAAGTTCGTGGAACTGACGGCAGGGCTCGTAAAATGAAGGTAGCTCATCTGGAACGGCAGCAGCAGGAACGCACCCGACACCCCGCCCATCGAGGTAAAGAACGAGAGCACAAAGGCCACCAGCGGCGGGATGAAGATATACGTCTTCACCCCCGAAACCGGAAACAGCATATAAAAGAACTCCATACTGCCCAGCTACCCTTCCACCTCGAAGATAAACTCTATCTCGACCGGCGAATTCAGCGGGAGCGCATTGACACCGATCGCCGCCCTCGCATGGAGTCCGGCAGGACCAAAGACCTCGGCAATGAGTTCGGAGGCCCCGTTGATAACCTTCGGCTGATCATAAAAATCGGGCGCCGAGGCGACGGACCCTGAGATCTTGACGCAGCGCTTCACCCTGTCGAAGCTGTCCGCGGCCGATTTCAGCACCGCAAGGGCGTTGATCGCGGCAAGTCGCGCACACGCTGCCGCGTCCTCCACGGTGACCGTCTCTCCAACCCTGCCGGTATGTATCAGCTTCCCGTCCTTCAGCGGCAGCATGCCGCTGAGGAAGACAAGATTTCCGGTCCTGACGTACGGGACATAGGCCCCGAGCGGCTTCGGCAGTGCCGGCAGATCAATGCCCAGTTCCTTGATGCGTTTTTCCGGTCCCCTCTCAGTACTTGGCATCGGCAAACCCCACCCATCCTCCGGCCGCGACAAGGGCCCGGTCGAATTCCGAGATCTGATAGTCAAAGGTCCTGCTGCCCTTCCCCGAGCTGACCGTCAGCCGGCTGCTGCTGAAGTCGATCGCGATAGAGGCATCTGCTCCCCTGTGTTCAAACAGGCTGCTGATATCGGACTCGGAGAGTTCGATCGCCAGCATGCCGCAGTTGAACATATTCTGCCTGAAGATCCTCGCAAAGCCTGATGCGATGACCACGTTTATGTCATTCACCTCAAAGACCCAGGGGGCATGCTCACGCGACGACCCGCAGCCGAAGTTGCCGCGGCTGACAATCACCCTGGCATCCCGCACGTCCGGGGAGTTCGGGTCGAACCCCTCGAGCTTCAGGTCTTCAAGCATATGGGGCTTCAACGCCTCCTTCGATATCTCTGTCAGATATTTCGCCGGTATGATCTCATCGGTGTTGATATCAGACCTGTCCAGAAAAAGGACCCTTCCGCCAAAACTCTTCATGCTGCACCTCCCTTGTCGTACGTCCGCGGATCGGTAATCACCCCGGTGAGAGCGGTAACTGCCGCAACCGCAGGACTCATCAGGTGGACCATGCCGCCCTTGCCCATGCGGCCGTTAAAGTTCCTGTTCGTGGTCGAGGCACAGACCTCGCCCGGTGCAATGACACCGTTGCTCATACCAAGACATGCCCCGCAGGTCGGGTTCGTGACGCAGAAACCCGCATCCATGAAAATCTTTATCAGCCCCAGCCTGTCGGCGTCGCTGAAAATCTTCGGCGTGGCCGGAGAAACAACTCCCCTGACCGACGGCGCGATCGTCCTGCCCTTCAGATACCCTGCTGCGACCTTCAGGTCCTCAAGCCTGCCGTTGGTGCAGGAGCCGATGTAGACCTGGTCGACAGGGGTGCCGGCCAGTTCAGAGACGTTCTTCACCTCGTCCGGCTTAAAGCCGAAGGTCACCTGAGGCTCCAGGCCGGTCACATCGATATCGATAACCCTGACATAGGAGCAGCCCTTGTCAGACCACCATTTTTTGAAATCAGCCAGGGCCGCCTTCTTGTCGGCGTATTCCGAAGAGATGAACGGCCAGAGATAGTTGACCGTCACCCTGTCCGGCATGCAGACCCCGGAGGTGCCTCCCGCCTCGATCGCCATGTTGCAGAGGGTCATCCTGCTCTCCATAGACATCTTCTTCACGACGTCTCCATGGAACTCGATCACGCAGTCCGTTGCGCCCTTCACGGTCAACTCCCGGATGATCCTGAGGATGATGTCCTTGGCATAGACCCCTGCGGGGACCGTACCGTTGATGTTCACCCTGATCGTCTTCGGCTCCCTGAAGGCGCAGACACCCTTGAGGATGCCGACCTCAAGGTCGGTCGTACCCACCCCGGCGGCAAAGGCCCCGAAGGCGCCGTGCGTACAGGTGTGGGAGTCTCCCATGATCACGGTATATCCCGGACGGATGAACCCCTTCTCCGGGAAGATCGCGTGACAGACGCCGTTGCGGCCGATATCAAAGAAATCCCTGATCTGGTGGCGCCGCGCCCAGTCCCGCACGATCTTGCCCTGCAGCGCGGTCTTGGTGTCCTTGGCCGGCGTCACATGGTCGATCACCACCTTTATCCTGTCCGGGTTGAATACCCGGTCCATGCCGCGTGCGACAAGGTCGTTGATCGCAACCGGGGTCGTAATCTCGTGGCACATGACCACGTCGATGTCCAGGACCTTCGTCCCGGGAAACGGCTCATCCTTCAGGTGCGACCTGAAGATCTTCTCTGACAGTGTCAGCTTCATAATAGTATTCCTCCATATCGTACTTGTTCATTCCTAAGCATCCGGTCCTATGTCCGTCACTCCCGCTTGTCGGAAGTCCTTCTGAAGAAAGATTCAGGACAAGCCGGAATGACAATAACGTATCTTTCGAAGTTATCCTGAAAACACTCTGGATCCCCGGGTCAAGCCCGAGGATGACACTATCGACTAATTTTCTTTCGTCATTCCCCGACTTGATCGGGGAATGACGAATAGAACATTGCGTGCTGCATCCTTCCATAGTTTACATTTTCCTGAAATTACGATACCATAGAAATATGCATTATTCAAATTCATTAATTTCATTAATTCTATAACTAAAAGTATGGACTTTTATCAGTTGGCCTATTTCAGGAAGGTCGCGGAAACCAGGAGCATCAGCAGGGCCGCCGAAGAGCTTCTCATCACCCAGCCTGCGGTGAGCAAACAGATCAAGGCCCTCGAAGAGGAACTCGGCACAAAACTCTTCGACCGGATCGGCAGAAAGGTCCTCCTGACACGCTCAGGGGAGAACCTGCTTGAGCACGCCGGACGGATACTCAGGTCCGTCCAGGAGGCAAAGACCTCGGTCCATGATATGTCGCAGGAATGCTCGGGAGAGCTGGTCATCGGGGCCAGCGATCACATCAGTCTGCACCGGCTGCCGGACGTCCTGAAGTCCTATATCGCCTCCTACCCCGCTGTGGACCTCAAGCTCCGCTGCCACCGTTCGGAGACGATCATCGGCATGGTCCATAACAACCAGGTTGACCTCGGGGTGATAACGCTCCCGCCGGTTGCCGACGACCTCGTCACAAAGCCCATATGGGACGACCCGATGTCCCTGGTCTTTCCCCGCAATCATCCGCTGGCCTCCCTCACGACGATACGGCTCAGGGACATAATCCCGTACGGCATGATACTCCCCGAGGCCGGGACAACGACCAGGAAGATGATCGACGCTGCGTTCATGAGAAAACATATGGCGGCCAATGTGACGATGGAGGTGGCCTATATCGAGACGATCAAGGTGCTCGTCAAGGTCGGCCTCGGCATCTCGATCCTGCCCGACCGGGCAATGGAGGATGAGATCAGACGCGGGGCCCTGGCAAGGGCAGAGATTAAGGACGCCCGGTTTTCACGCAGCCTCGGCGTCCTCTATCTCAAAGGTAAATTCCTCTCACGGCCCGCCCTGGAATTTCTGACGTTCCTCAACCAACAGGCAGGTAGAGAGTAAAGGTCGAACCATTACCCGGTTCAGACTCCGCCGTTATCACGCCGTTGTGCTTCCGTATGATCGCATTGCTGACCGTCAGACCGAGCCCCATACCCTTCTGATCGCCGCGCTCCCTCGTAGAAAAATAGGGGTCGAAAATCCTGGGCAGGATGTCCGGAGCTATGCCACAGCCAGAGTCCCTAATGGATATCTTTATATATCTTCCGGGTGCCAGTCCCGCAACGTCCCGGTCTTCCAGTCTGACATTGGCAGCACTGACCAGCAGCGTTCCTCCTGAGGGCATGGCCTCCCGGGAATTCAGCGTGATGTTGCCAATTGCCTGGGCAAATTGCTCCGCATCACCCCGCACATCCCAGAGATCCTCCGGCAGGTCGAATACCGGCCTGACCGTCGACCCGGTCATGGTCAGAAGAACCGTGGAATGAATAAGCCTGGCAGGCTGAATCGTTTTCCTGACCAGTAGACCGCCCTTAGAAAAAGCAATGAGCTGACCGGTAAGTCTGCTTACCGCAGGGTAGAGCGCCTCTGCCTCTTCAAGTAGAGGAAACGCCTTGCTCGTCTCCGGGGTATAATGCTTTGCCATGGATATGTTGCCCAGCAGCCCCTGGAGCAGGTTATTAAAGTCATGGGCTATGCCCCCGGCAAGGATGCCGAGGGCTTCAAGGTTGCGGGCCTTCACCAGCTCTTCCTCCATTTTTCTCAGGGCTTGCTCCGCCTTCCTGCGTTGCGCGTCGGCCTCGCCTTTATAAAGCGCTATCTCAAGGACGCTCATGAGGGTGCCTCGGGTACAGGGTTTCAGAAGATAGCCGAAGGGCTCGGTTGTCTTGGCCTGGCCGATAGTCTCGGCATCGGCATGTGCGGTCAAAAAAACAATCGGCATGGAGCAGGTCTTGCGTATCTCCCCGGCTGCCTCTATCCCATTTACGGAACCGGCAAGGGTGATGTCCATAAGAACCAGGTCCGGCTGCAATGCTGCTGCCTTAAGGATCGCCGCCTCACCAGTGGAGACGACCGCCGCAACGTCATACCCCAGATCATACAGGCTGTTGCTGATATCCATGGCGGTCACGGCCTCATCTTCCACCAGCAAGATGCGTTTTCTATCCATGCCGCCCCCCATCGCCCTCGGGAACTCCCGGGAAGGTTATGCTGAATTTTGTGCCGTTTTCCCGTGAAAGCCCGATCGTTCCCTGTATCTGCCGGGTCAGTCCATTTACCAGTTGAAGTCCAAGAGACGAGGTGTTGCGGAAGTCGACATCTTCCGGCAGCCCGATGCCGTTGTCCTCGACAAACAGGACATTCACCCTCTCGTTGGTCCGAATAATGCCGACCCGTATCGAACCCGCCTTGCCTTCAGGGAAGGCGTATTTCAGACTGTTTGAGACCAGCTCGTTCACAATCAGGCCGCACGGTATGCCGACATTCACATCAAGGGCAAGCGGCTCCATATCCACGGCAATGGCAACACCCTTTCGCATATAGGAATCCGCTATCCCGGCAACAAGGCTTTCAAGGTACGCCTTGAAGTCTATGTGCGCCAGGTCCTCCGAGCCATAGAGTTTTTCATGAATCAGTGCCATGGAATTTACCCTGTCCCTGCTCTCCTCAAACTTGGCGCGCACGGTCCCGTCCGTTATCCCCCGTGCCTGCAGATTCAGCAGGCTGTAGATCACCTGCATATTGTTCTTTACCCGGTGATGGATCTCCTTCAGGAGTACTTCCTTTTCCCTGAGTGAACGGATGATCTGCTCTTCCGCCAGTTTGCGGGCGGTGATGTCGCTGATCATCGACTGCTTGGATACGGTCCCGTCGGCGTTCTCGATAGGCGTGTTCGATATCTGGTACCAGCGGTCGTCCTTAGGACTCCTGATTTCCCACTGAGCTCCTTCGCCGGCGAGCACCCGCTCATTTTGACACCAGGAGCAGACCCCGTCGAGCTCGTGCAGGGCTTTGTAACATAGCTCTCCTGTCGCATCATAGCCGGTGCGTTCAATCAGCCGCTCGTTCATGAACTCTATACGATAGTCCGCTGAACAGATATAGATGAAACCGTCAAAAGCATCTATGATGGCCCGGTAATGCGCCTCACTTTCACGCAAGGCACTTTCCATCTGTATACGCTCCGTAATGTCGCGGGCGCTGATAATGAAGCACACCGCCCCCTCGATTTCAACTGCCTCCAGGGATACCAGCGCGGTAAATATATCTCCGTTCTTCCGGCGGCAGCGGGTCTTGAAATTCACCAGCCGGTTTGCCGCTCCAAGCGCCTCCTGCATCTGCCGCTGTTCATCCGCAGATGCCCAAAGGCCGAGGTCAAGGGGGTTACGGCCTGAGACCTCAGCGCGGGAGAACCCCATGACCCGGACAAAGGCATCGTTGACATCCAGGCACCGCCCGCTGTTTCTGTCGATGATGGCGATCAGGTCGGGTGAGGTGCTGAAAATGGTTGAAAACTTTACCTGCGACCGCTGCAGTTCTCTGCGGCTCCGTAGCAGCTTGACGAGAAAGACCGCAGCAGTCAGAAGCAGACCGGCAGAAAGCAGAGACAGAAGCAGGGTGCCGTACCTTGAAAACAAGGTGGGCGGCCGGTTAATGATCGTACGGTCAGCCGGAAGCCCGGACAGGGGAATATTGAACCGCTTCAACTCGTGGTAATCGAACATGAACTGGTTGGGACTCGGACTAAGACCGGTCAGCCGTGCAGGCGCTTCTCCCTTCAGAATCCTGGCGGCCAGCCGTGCAGCTACCCTGCCGTGCTCCCGGAGGTTGACCAGACGGCCACCGACAATTCCGGCCCCCAGGTTAAACTCCCAGCCACCGTAGATAGGCACCTTACTGGCGGCTGAGATCTGGTTCAAGGCTTCAATGCTCGAAAACCGTTCGCCGCCTCCCCCCAGTACAAACGAAGCAAAGTAGAACACAACCGTGCCGGGCTGCAGTTGCCCGACCTCCCGGATCAGTTCATCAAGACGCTTCCCTGACCGGTAGGAAAAATCCGCCCGCGACACAAAACTGGCAGTTGCCCGATGAAAGTCATCGCTGTTCAGTTGACCGGTTATGGAGTCATCATGAATCGCGATGATCTTTTTCGTATTCGGATGCAGACTGAAGATCAGCCCCAGCGTATCCGCAAAACTGGGCCGCTCGTCAATCCCGATAAAATCCGGCCGGCCTTTGATGCGCTCAGGGTCAAAGTCATTCGTACCGCAGAATACTACCGGGGTCGTCCCGAACAGTTCGTTGCGGTGTTCTTCAAGCACGTTGAAGGCGTAGTCGTCGGTGGAAACGATCAGGTCGAAAGGCTGCTGGCGGTATTTAAAACGGAGCATCTCCATCATCTGACGGTGATATGCCGCTCCACCGTAGTTTTTCGAATCCAGATACTCCACTTTTATTTCTGCATCGGGAAGCGACGCGCGCAGGGTCTCGCCGAAGCCGCTCACAATGTCGTCGGACCCCTGATAACCGGCGTGATACGAGTTCAGGATCAGGATTTTCTTATGGACACGCGGTTCAGCGGCCCGAAGCCCCGGAGCACCCGATACCAGACACCCTGAAAGAACGGAGATAAACAGAACATACCGAAAGACGTTCTTCGAAAATTTCATTGATGCTCCCGTATCATGACGTTTTCAGGGCTGGACCTCCGGCATGACGGCGGGACAGCAGTGTTCTGTTTTGTTAACGATCCCCCATACTCAGATCGTATCGAGCGCCTGACGCAAATCTGCGATCAGGTCGTCCTCATTCTCGAGGCCCAGGGCAAGCCGCACGAGATTGTCGGCCATCCCGATGTCCTTCCGGTATGCCTCGGGATAATCGAAGAACGACATGGCCCACATCTGGGTGACCAGGCTTTCACTGCCGCCCAGGCTCGGCGTGATCAGAAAGAGCTCGAGTGCATCGATAAATTTCCTCGTCTCGGCATTGCCGCCCCTGACCAGGAAGCTGATCACACTGCCGTTGCCCTTCATCTGCTCCTTTGCAATGGCATAGTCAGGGTGCGACTCCAGACCCGGGTACCAGACCTTCTCGATCATGGGGTGCGCCTCCAGCATCCGGGCAACCGCCAGACCCGCCTTGTTATGCTGCTCCATGCGCATCCCGAAGGTCTTCAGGCCGCGTTCGAGCAGGAAGCAGGTGAGCGGGCCCGGGGTGGCGCCGATCATCCGCTGCATCTTGTAGAGGTCCGTCATCAGCGCGTTTGAACCGAGCGCCAGGCCTGCCATAAGGTCGTTATGCCCGCCGAGATACTTGGTCGCGGAATGAAGGACGATGTCCACCCCCATCTCGATCGGCTTGATATTGTAGGGCGTTGCGAGCGTCGCATCGATGATCGTCATGATATTCCTGGCCTTCGCAACCTTGACGATCGCCGGGATATCAAGGATCCTCAGATACGGGTTGGTCGGCGATTCGGTGAAGATGATATTCGTCTCGGGACGGATGGCCGCCTCGATGGCCGCGGCAGTGGGATCGACGATCGAAAACGGCACGTCGAACTTGGAGAGGAAGTTCATGGCGAAGTCACGGGTCTGGCGGTAGCAGTCCCCGGTGAAGATGATATGTCCGTCACGTTTCATGAAGGTCATGATCGACAGCAGCACGGCCGCCATGCCCGAGGAATAGAGCACGGCGCGCTCAGCACCTTCAATCGCGGCCAGCTTGCGTTCGCATTCCTGCTGCGTCGGGTTGCCATAGCGGGCATATTCGTGTTCGCGGGTGACCTTCCCCTGCCCCTTCGACCGCATGAAATCCTCGACCTCGTCGGCGGTGTCGAAATAGTAGTTCGACGTCTGCAGGATCGGCGTGGAGACTGCGTGGTGCGCCTTCGGAAGCCGTCCGAGTCCGTGAATAGCAAGCGTGGCAGGATGCCACTTCTTCGGATCTGATTTTTTAGCCATTGGTCGTTCTCCTCTTTTCTAAAGCCTGTTCCAGGGCCTCTTTGACGGCATCCACGCGTGCAGGCAGTTCGATCGGTTTATTGGAATGGTGACAGGGGAAGTCGAGCTTCCCTTCATGATAGTTGACCTTGAAGTCCGTGAACTTCAGGCCGTGGGCCGTGGAAATAACCACGACATGCTCTGACTTGTCGATGGTCCCGGCCTTGAGCAGTTTGATGAGGGCGGCCAGGGCTACGCCGGTGTGAGGACAGTTGAACATGCCGGTCGTGTCGCCGAGCGCGGCTGCATCGGCCAGTTCCTGCTCGGTGGCATCCACGACAATGCCGTTGAACTGCCTCAGCGTGCGGATCGCCTTGTCGATGCTGACGGGATTGCCGATCTGGATCGCGCTCGCCAGGGTCTTCTGTGCCTCGATCGGCTCGAAGGCCTCGAAGTTCTTCAGGTAGGACCGGTAGAGCGGGTTGGCACGCTCGGCCTGGGCCACGACGATCCTCGGCAGCTTGGTAATCAGCCCGAGGTCGCGCATCATGAGCATCCCGCTGCCGAGGGCAGAAACGTTCCCCAGGTTGCCGCCGGGGATGATAATGACATCGGGGGTCTCCCAGTCAAACTGCTGGAGGATCTCGATACCGACCGTCTTCTGTCCTTCGATGCGGAGCGAATTCATGGAGTTGGCCAGGTAGATCGTCTCGTCCTTCGTGATCTCCTTCACCACCCGCATGCAGCCGTCGAAGTCGGTATCCAGGGAGAGCACCAGCGCGCCGTTTGCGATCGGCTGGACCAGCTGGGCGATCGAGATCTTGCCTTTGGGCAGCAGCACGATCGACTGTATGCCGGCGGCGGCACAGTAAACGGCAAGCGCTGCGGAGGTATCACCCGTCGACGCACAGGCAACAGCCTTGATCGGAGCGCCCTCGCTGATCATCTGCTTGACCTGCGAGACGAGGACGGTCATGCCAAGGTCCTTGAAAGACCCGCTGTGAGAGTTGCCGCAGAGTTTTATCCAGAGGTTTTCGAGCCCGAGCATCTTTCCGAACCGCTCGGCCCAGAACAGGTTTGTCCCGCCCTCATAGAGGGAGACGATGTTATTGTCCGCGATCTGCGGAAGGATCCACTCCTTCTTGCCCCAGACGCCTGAACCATAGGGCCACTGGGTGGATTTGTAGCGGTCCTCGAAAAGCTTCATCCAGGCCTTGGCATCGCGGCGGGCCAGCGCCTGCATGTCGTGCCGCACCTCCAGGAGTGAATCACATGCCGTGCAGCGGTAGATAATCCTGTTGAGGGGATAGCTTTCTCTGCACTGCTCGTTGATGCATTGAAACCAGGCTCGATATTGCATAGAATTCATCCTCGCTTGATAACCGGCCGTGCCGGGGTCTTTGTCGTACTCCGTCGTTCAAAGGGGAAGGATATCATACTGGTCTGCCGATGATCAAGACAGAGCCCTGCCCTGTCACCCTCCCGGTCTCCTGCCCCTGCTCTTCATCCTGCCGTCAAGGTCGTCGATGAACTGGCGGGCGGCCCTTCCCGAAAAACTGCCCTGAGACAGCGACCACGCCATCGCCCGGCTCCTGAGCTCCTCCGGCCGCAGGCGTATATTCCTGAGCAGTGCATAATTGGCGATGATCTCAAGATAGGTTTCGGCTGAATAGTGACCGAAGCCGAGCCGCAAGCCGAAGCGGTCGCTCAGGGACATCTTCTCCTCAAGGGTCTCTGAAGGCTGAAGTTCGCCTGCCGAAACGACCGGCATATTGTCGGCTGCCCTTTCAGGCATCAGATGTCGCCGGTTCGAGGTGGCATAGATCAGCGCATTGCCGGGCCTCGTCTCGACGCCTCCTTCCAGGACGGTCTTTACCGGGACATAGGAGTCATCTTCCTCGCTGAACGAGAGGTCGTCGCAGAAAAGGATATATTTCTCGTGCCTCGTCCGGATCATCTCCTGCACCTCGAAGATATGCGCAAGTGCATCCTTCGGCATCTCGATAATCCGGAGGCCCTTTGCTGCGTAACGGTTCAGGAGGGCCTTGACCACCGACGATTTGCCCGTTCCCCTGGGACCGTACAACAGGACATTGTTGCAGGGAAACCCGGCAAGAAACTGCTCGGTGTTCATCCTGAGCCTGGCAATAACATCATCTATCCCCTTCAGCTCGCGGAAGCGCACAGGGTCCGGAGAGGCGATTCCGGTGAGCAGGGGCCTGCCGCTGCGCGACAACACCCTGAACGCCTTATAGCGGTCAAGGACAGAAAGGTCGGTTCCGGGCGCGAGACCGTCCGCAATGCGCTGCAGGGTGGCATTCAGTTTCCGTATCTCTTCGAGCATTTCGTCCATATGAATGAGTAATTGTACCCTCTGTCCTTCCGGCTTGTCCAGAATCCTTCGGCAAGATGATATAATACCCTCCCATGAAGAAAGACATTCATACCTTTGCCGAGGAGCAGAAGATAAACCTGACGAGGGTGACCGACGTCAGTGCCGGTGTCTGCCCCCTTGGGCCATCGAAAAGGGTCAAGGCAGCGGTGCGCAGGGCTGCAAAGGATATCGACCTCCCTGCTGACCGGGACTGCCGCAGACTCAGGACCTATTTCAGGTCAAAATTCGGAATTGAAAAAGACTGCATCCTGTTTGCCAATTCAGGCAGGGAGTTGCTGTACCGGTGCAGGCAGGCGTTGAGGCCTGGCAAGGTCCTTTCTGCTGCGCCGGTGATTCCACCGCAGTGGATGCCGCCGGCGGGCGGTGCAGGCCGGGAAGCCGCGGATACGGGAGGGAAGCGCATAACCGTCCCGGAGCAGCTCCGCAGCGGAGATCTCCTGATCGTATCGAACCCCGACCGCATAACCGGCAGACTGTCCTGCAGGGAAGACCTGCAGGATGTCGTGAACGCTGCTGCGGCAGGAGGGGCTGTCGTCGTCCTGGATGAAGCACTGGTTGAGTTCACCGGTGACAGCCGTTTCCCGCAGGATGCAGACAACTCCGATAATCTGATCATCATCAGGACCACGGCAAATTTCTACGGCCTCCCAGGGCTGGAACTCGCCTATGCCGTCTCGTCGCCCGGGACGGTCGCGAAACTGAGGGACGTCTTCCCTCCGGATCTGAATCATCTTGCGATCGAGGCGGCCGCGGCAGCCCTGAAGGACAGGACCTATATCAGGGCTGCACAGGAGTTCATCCGGCAGGAGAGGCGGGAGTTCTTGGCTTCTCTCAGGAAGATCGACGGACTGACAGTCTTCCCCTCGGACTCGAATGTCTTCCTCGTAAAGGTTGCGCTGCACAGGGAGGCGATCCTCGGCCGCCTGAGCCGGGCAGGTTTCTTGATTCAGGACTGCAGCGATATTGAGGGCCTGGACGATTCATATCTGCGCATGTCGGTCATGTCGCACGACAAAAACAGGAAGTGTGTCAGAATACTGAAGGAGATCGCGGGGAAGCCGGAAGGATAAAGAGGGTCAAGGGGGTCCTGTTGTTACTGTTTCCCGTCCAGCAGCTCCCTGACCTTCAGTAATAACTCCCGCGGCCTTACCGGCTTATGAAGCAGGGGGAGTCTTTCTTCGCTTATCTTCTTTCCCTCGATAACATCCGCCGTATACCCGCTGATAAAAAGCGTCAGCGCGTCCGGCCTTATCGCCTTAATCTCATTATAGACCTCTTTGCCACCCTTCCGCGGCATAATCACGTCAAGCAGCACCAGGTCAATTTTTTCCCTGTTCTCCTGAAACTTGCTCACCGCGTCCACGCCGTCTCGTGCCTCGAGAACAGCGTATCCGTGCTGCTCGAGGAGCGCCCTGATGAGCCTCCTGATGGATTCGTCGTCGTCGGCTATCAGTATCGTCTCGGACCCTCCCTTCACCGCGGCCTGCGTCAGATCCTCGTCTGCAATCGTCTCCCCGCCTGCCAAAGGCAGATAAACCTTAAAGGTCGTCCCCCTGCCCTCTTCGCTCCAGCAATGAATAAAGCCGTTATGCTGGGTGATGATCCCGTACACGATAGACAGGCCGAGACCGGTCCCCTTCCCCTGACTTTTCGTGGTAAAGAACGGTTCGAAGACCCTCTCACGGGTCTGTTCGTCCATCCCCGCCCCGGTGTCAGTGACCGAAATAACGGCATAGGTGCCGGCCTTCCCGAACCCCTGCCGGTGAATGAATTCAGCATCCATCTCGAGCTGCCCTGTTTCAATGGTAAGCGACCCGCCCTCGGGCATGGCATCCCGCGCATTTGTAGCAAAGTTCATAAGCACCTGCTCCAGTTGGCCGTAGTCTCCCATGACCGTCAGCTGTTCGGGCGACAGATGAATGCTCGTCTCGATATCTTCTCCGATGATCCGGAAAACCATCTTCTTCATGCCGTTTACCAGGTCGTTGATGCTGACCGGTTTCAGTTCGGCTATCTGCCTTCTGCTGAAGACAAGCAGAGATCCGGTCAGGCGGGCCGCACGCTCAGAAGCGGCAAGGATCTCCTTCAGATACGGCACATTGGGATCGTCATTAGGGAGCCGCATCTCCATGATGCCGCCGTACCCGACAATAACGCTGATGATATTGTTGAAATCGTGAGCAACCCCCCCCGCAAGCGTCCCGAGCGCCTCAAGTTTCTGCGCATGCCGCAGCTGCTCCTCCAGCCTTTTCCGTTCCGTCACGTCGGTGATCGTCTCGATAGCCGACACGACCGTGCCCGCTGCATCCGTGATCGGATAAGCCCTGATCTCGACGTAATGCTGCTCGCCCGCCTGGCCCTGGTGTGTATGTGAGACCGACCGTGCAACGCCGGTCTCAAAGGCCTTTTCCACGCAGCAGACCTCCCCGGCTTCAAAGCACGGCCGGTCCCTGTGGTGCGAAATCCTGTAGCAGGGCTGTCCCACGACCTGTTCCTCTGTCAGGTGGACGGCCCGGCAAAAGGCCTTGTTGGCAGACAGAATTCTATATCCCCGGTCCACCACGATAAAACCTTCATCCACGGTCTCCAGGATCTTTCGTACAAAGGCCTCGGACTCTTCAATCCTGGTCTTGGCCACCTCGAGCTCCCGTATCTTCTCCTCGAGCTTTGTGGCGACGATCTGGCTGTACCTGCTGAGATATACCCTGTCCTCCTCGAGCATCTCGGCTTCGACCTTCTGGCCGGTTGCCGCACTGCATTTTTCGATGATACAGCTCAGCTCGTCCCAGAAAACATCCGGTTCCTTGGGTTTGACGATAAAGGCCTCTGCGCCGAGGGACGCGGCAAGCTCGATTTCCCTGTCTCCGGTATAGGTGGCGGAATAGAAGATGAAAGGGATGTCCTGCATGCCCTCGCGTTTTTTGAGTTCCCGCAGCAGCTGGAAGCCGTCCATCCTCGGCATCAGTGCGTCGGAGACGATAATGTCCGGCCTGCACAGGAGCGCCGTTTCAAGCCCCTCCTGCCCGTCGCCGGCCTCGATCACCACGCAGTTGTGGTGTTCAAAGTTGTACCGCATCAGCCGTCGGTCATCCGCATTGTCGTCAATAACCAGGACTTTCATTGTATACCCAGCTTTTTATGGATGCTGTCAACAATGGTCAGCGGATCGATCGGCTTCTCAAAATAGGCGTTGCAGCCAGACTCAATGATGCGCTGCATGTCGCCGCTCATGGCATACGAGGTTATGGCGACAATCGGAATGTCACCGTCAGCCCCTGACTTTCGAATCCGTCTCGTCGTTTCGAGTCCGTCGATCCCGGGAAGGTTAATGTCCATGATAATAAAGAAGGGTTTTTCCCTGACAGCGAGCTCTACGGCTTCCTCGCCGGTTAACGCAGAAATAACCTGGTAACCGCTCCGCTCAAGCGCATAGGTTATCAATTGGAGGTTATCTTTATTGTCCTCTACGACCAGTATCTTTTTCATATCTTTTGTATACTCACCGGGACAATAATCGAAAAAGTGCTTCCCTCTCCGTATCTGCTTGTGTACAGTATATCACCTCCGAGTATTTCTGCAACCAGCTTTTTCGTCAGATAAAGCCCCAGGCCCGTACCGCTGACCGTTGTCCCTTCAGGGGGGGCAAGCCTGGAAAATGCGAGAAACATCCGGGATGAATCCTCTTCCCTGATGCCGATGCCGGTATCCTCTACGCTGATTTCCACGGCATCACCAGGGGACGGGACCGAACCGGCACGGGGGGCCAGCCGGGAACCGGATGCCATCTGCACGGAGACCGTTACCGTGCCCCTGAGCGTAAACTTCACCGCATTGCTCATGAGATTCAGGACACTCTGCAGCAGCCTCCTCCTGTCAGTCCTCATCTGCAGATGCAGGTTTCGAACGCGCAGCGCAAGCCCTTTTTCAGAGGCCTCTTTTGTCATCAGGTCAACAGCTTCGGTGATAAGGTCAAAAAGATCAAAGGGTTCAATGTTAACGTCGATCTTCCCCGCCTCGATCTTCGAGACGTCGATCACATCGTTCACCAGGTTCAGAAGATGCTTGCCTGCCCTGAGTATGGTGGCCAGGTTTCTTTTCTGTTCGTTATTGACCGGCCCGATCCATTCATTCAGTATGATGCTCGAAAAACCGATCACCGAATTCAGAGGCGTCCTGAGTTCATGACTCATCGAGGCGACAAACATCGACTTCAGACGGTCCAGCTCCTGAAGCTTCGCATTGGCCTGCTCGAGTTCGATCGTCTTTTCATTCAGGTCTTCCACGATGTTCATGAGCGCCATCTGGCTGCCTTTCAGCTCCTCACTGGTCTTCTGGAGGTCCGTCGTGCGTTTTTCGACCCGTTTTTCCAGCCCCGCAGCCAGTCTCCTGATCTCTTCCTCCGCTGTCTTCTGCTCGGTGATGTCCCTGAATACAACAACCGCTCCGACAACGCTCCCCTGTTCGACAAGCGGTGTATTGACATGCTCGATTGGAAACATTCTCCCCCCGGCGTTCCAGAACACTTCATCCGTCCCGCGATAGGATGCTCCTTCTCTCAGTGATCTGTGCAGCGGGCACTCATCAATCGGGTATGGCCTTCCATCGGCTTTTGTGTGGTGAAATAGCTGATGGCTGTTTTGTCCGATAACGTCAGGCATCTCAAACCCCAGCATCTCCCGGGCGGCCTGGTTCATAAAGGTGATATTGCCATCAATGTCGGTCCCGTATATACCCTCTCCGGCCGAGTTCAGGATCATCTCGTTCCGCAGGGTTAAACGCTTTAATTCCTCCTCAACCGCTTTACGTTCGGTGATATCCTGCACCGTGCCGACTGACCGCAGCGGATGTCCCGCGGCATCGTAAAAGGTCTCGCACTGTTCATGCACATATTTGATCTCCCCGTTATTCATCAGCAGGCGGTGATCAATTTCATAGGGAGTCCTGCTCCTGAGCGAATCACGATATGCCTTGTCGACAGCGTTCCGGTCATCGGGGTGTATCCTCTGCAGAAAGGCCTCATAGGAGGCCCCGAAATCAGCCGGGTCTATTTCGAACATGCGGTATATTTCGTCGGACCACGAAAGATCCTTCGTCGGGATATCCAGCTCCCAACTGCCGATATGCGCAAGGCGCTGCGCCTCCTTGAGGCGTGCCTCGCTGGCCCTCATGTCATCTTCGGCCCTTTTTCGCTCGGCGAGTTCGACGGACAGCTGCTCGTTGGCCTTCAGCAATTCAGCCGTGCGCCCGGACACTCGCATCTCCAGGTCGTCCCTGACGTCCTGAAGATCCAGTTCCGCCAGCCTGCGCTTATACACATTCAATCCTAGTATAATAATCCCGAAGGTCAGAAGGACGATCACCAGCAGGGTGCTGGCAACAAGATAGCGGTGTGAAGAAATAAAGGATACCGGCCGATTGACGACAACACTGCCTTCAGGCAGGGACTTAAGGGGAATGCGAAAGCGGACCAGCTGATTATAGTCAAACATCATCCGCGTCGGCGGATGCATGTCGACAGGGATCCCCGATGCCTGCGTTCCCGACAGAATCGAGAGCGCGACCCGGGCCGCCTCGGCCCCATGAAGTTTTCCGCTGAGAAGGCTTCCCCCCACGATCCCGTATCCCAGTCGCTCCTGATGTACGCCATACACAGGCACAGGGGAATTCGCGCTGATTAGCCTCGCCACTTCTTCATGGCCTATAACCTCACCGTCCCTGAAAACGCTGTAGGTAAGTGCCAGGACAAGGCCGTCTGCGGGCAGAGCCTTCAGAAACTGCGTCAACTCCTTTTTGGTCATATTTTCCACATACCGGAAGGAGACCCTTTCGGACAGACCCTTGAGCTGCTCCTCCGACTCCCTGCGGATCGCAACGCCGGTGGATGTATTATCGCTCAGGACATAGACCTCTCTTGTCTTCGGATGGAGGTTGAGGGCTGCCTGCACCGTATTGACTGCATCGAGTGCCTCAGCAAGACCGGTGATGTTTTCCTGCCCGCGCAGCATCTCCTCCTTGAAGTTGTTCACCCCGCAAAAGACGATCGCCGAGCGGGGGAATAACACAGAACGGTACTTAAGAGCGAAGTCGAGCGCAGGATTGTCTGCAGCGATGACCACCTGAATATCTCTATTGCCGTATTTTATTTTAAACAGGTCCCTGAGCTGCCCGAAGTGCTCATAATTCGGATGATGCTTACAGTCAAGATATTCTATGGCATAATTGATACCAGGGGCCGAGGCATGCAGCGCTTCAATGATGCCTGTCATCTCATTGTCTGAAAAGGAATGTCCCTGATGGTATGAATTGAGAATGAGGACTTCCTGAGAAGCAGCAACAGACTTGGCCGGGGCCCCAGGCGTTTTGAGCTCCAGCTGACCGGTCGGCAGTTCTACCTGGGCCGCTTCCTTCACCTGCTCGTATGCGACATAGAGCAGCGTCAATACGGCAAGACCAAAGATCAGGCTTATGAGGGCGGCCGTACGGGAGCCAAAAAAGACTGACCATAATCTTAGAAGAAATATACTCTTCCTTTGCATGATCCCCCTGTTCACGTCCTCACCCCCCTATCCGGCTTTCGAGATCCCGTATCTGTTCCTTCAGCTCTATCATCCGCAGCTCCCTGCCGACGAACAACCTGTTCATGCGTTCCAGCTCGGCAGTCTTTGCGGTCAGCTCGACAGTGCGCCGCTGCACTTCAACTTCGAGATGTTTCCTGTAGAGGTCCAGCTCGTCCTGCATCTTTTTCTGCTCGGTTATGTCTTCCACCACCTCAATAAAACCCCCGGAAAGCTCGCCTGTCCCGGCGAGAGGAAATGCCCTGATCCGTACGGTAAACCTGCTGCCGTCATCTCTGACGCCCTCGGTGACCACCTCTTTTGGTCGCCGATCTGCCATCGCCGGGATCCCCGGACAATGCTCACAGACTCCTTTCCTCTTTTCGAACTCCTGATAACAGTATTTGCCAAAAAAAACCTCGGCCGGTTGATGAAACATCTCAGCCTGCGACTGATTGACCATGATAATACGGTGATCTTTATCAATAAGGGTGATCCCAAGGTCTATATTGTCCACCAGAGAGCGGTACCTCTCTTCGCTCTGCCTGAGAAGCCTGTCGCTCTGCTCCCGGGACATGAATGCCGCTGCGCTGACCGCAACCAGCTGCAGCGCCTGTGTAACAGTCTCTTCATCATGCATCGGCTTGCTGTCCATCACCGCTATCAGCCCCATGCAGTTCCCTGACGCATCCCACAACGGAACGCCGGCGTAGCTTTCAACCCCCATCTCTGCAAGCAAAGTGTCCTCGGGAAAAAGGGACTGCACGCCCTGCGGATAGCAGCAGAGCCGTTTGCCTATTACGTTGTCGCAGGGAGTGCCCCTGAGAGCGTATTTCATGTTCGGCAAAATGGTTCCTCTGGCGTACAGCGAGACGGTTTCGGCAAAATGCGGGTCGTCCGAAAGACGGTCAATCACCACATAATCAACTTTCAGGAATCCGCCGAGATAGCGGGCGAGAGACGCAAAAAAGCCGTCGGATGCCTCCGCCCATCCGAGCTGGGCTATGTACCGAAGGGTGTCCTCCACAAGTTTGCGGTTTGTTATATCCACAAGGGAAATCAGCACCTTTGACAATGACTGTTCATAACCGGGACATACCGAAAAATAGACAGTCACATGCCTGAGATTTCCGGCAAAGGTCTTTACGACCGCATCGGCCGAAAACTCAGTCTCGCCTCTCCAGATGCAGATGAGCTCCTCCCGGAAGGTGGCGTAGGAGTCCTGAGTAAACGTGCTCACCAGCCCTGCAAGAAGTTCCTCCTTGTCTGCGGCCCCATGCAGCGCAAGGGCAGCACGGTTGACATTTATGATCCTTACCCGCTCGGCACAGTGACGCACCGTGTCGGCATGCTCGTTAAGGTACTGTTCAATATCAGTGATACCCTTTGTCTTCAAATCGTCGAGAAAGGCCCTGACCCCGGAGAAGTCTTCTTCCCAGATAGAGACAGGCGAGTGTTCAAAGACCATGCAGAACTCCTGCTCGCGTGCAGTCAGATCTTTGGTCAGCTGTGCTGCCAGCAGGCTTGCCTGAGCGCGTGTGTTGAGCTGGGAACGGGTCAGGAGATATACAAGCAGGGCAAACATCACTCCAAGGGCTGCCTTCGGAGCGACTCCCACCGGTTCCCCCCAGCCTTTCAGCGGCGCCACACTCAGTGTCCAGACCCCGTTTGGCAGTTCCATCTGACGGTCAACCGGATTCATAAGCGGCGCGGAGGCAGAAGCGGCGATAATCTGCCGCTCACCGCTATCGGGATGGACCCGCCAGAGCATATATCCGAACCCGCGCTTTTCCAGAGATGCCAAACGAACCGGGTCGAGCACCTCCGGAAAACGGATCAGGACATTGGTGAAACCCCAGAAGGACGATCCGCCTGCGCCTTTATCGAGAAAGACAGGGAAACGTCCGACAGCGCCGAACCCGCCCTGTTTCAGCGCAAATGGTCCGGCCAGCGACAGTTTCTTTGAGTCTCGCGCCTGGATGGCCTCCGTACGCCTCTTCGGGTCATTAAACAGATCGTGGCCGATTGCACCCTCGTTGCCTGCCAGCGGCACTATCTGCCGGACAACTCCTCCCGGTGCCAACTGCAGTGAGGCAGCCCCCGGGAAAAACGGCAGCATTTCCCTGGCGGTGGCCTCGAAGTCGTCAATGGCTCCGTTTCCCTGCCGCACGAGGGCGGCCAAAGCAAAGGTGGCCGAAAGTGAACGCTCGATGTTGCTCTGCAGTGCATGAGCATAATCACCGGCAAGATCAGAAACCCTTGAACGCTCCACCAGGTAACGTCCCCTTTCATAACGCCAGACCATGGCGGCTGCGACAGCAAGCGCCAGAATAAAGACCAGCATCTCTATTATCCTGTTTCGATGCTTTCCCATGGGGATGCTACTGGCCATCGCACCTCTCCATTTGACTGATACTGTTCTGCCTGTCTTCTGCCGACTTCTCCAGTACAGCAATTTTTTCCTTCAGCTCCACCATCTTCAGCTCCCTGCCGACAAAAAGCCTGTTCATCCGCTCCAGCTCCCGGTTCTTCTTCTCCAGCTCGACAGTCCGGTCTTTCACCCGCTGCTCCAGCTCGTCGTTGAGCCTGCGGAGCGAGTCCTCGGCCCATGCACGCTCGTTTCGGCTGCGCAGCACGCCAATGCCGAAGGCCAGGTCACGGGCCAGTTCTCCCAGGAGCCGTATTTCGTCAGGGGTGAACGACTGCGGTTCCGCTGAATAGATCATGAGCGCCCCGAAGGTGTTCCCGCGTTCGTCTTTCAGCGGCAGCGCTATGCTCGACCGGTAGCCGCGCCGAAGGGCGTTCTCCCTCCAGGGGGCCGCAGCCAGATCGGTTTCGAAATCCTGAATACAGACGCTTTCACCGCTTCGTATGGCCCTTCCGGTCGGTCCGCGGCCGCGCTCGGTATCGGCCCAGGTGATGTGCGCACTCGCAAGGTAACCGTCCTCGACACCCGCATGGGCAACGGGACGCACAGTCCTGGCGTTATCGTTCTCCGCATATCCCACCCACGCCATCCGATAGCCTGCATCGCCGCAGATAATCCGGCAGATATCCTGCAGGAGCGCATTCTCGTCCGTGGCACGCATGAGGATCTCGCTGCACCTGCTGATAGCCCGCAGCTCGCGGTTTGCGCGCCGCAGCTCGTCCTCAGCCCGCTTGCGCGCAGTAATGTCGCGGGAGAAAACGGCAACACCAATGGCCGGTCCCTCTCCTGCGAGGATGGGATTGTGGGACACTTCAACATAGAGCCGAGTTCTCGCGTCCTCGCCGGAATAGGCAGCGTCAACAAAGCGCTCCCCCGCGAGCGCCCGGTCGAGATTCTGTTTCGCCTTTTCCCGGTCCTCGGGCACAGTCATAAAATCCAGCATAGACTCTCCGATACGGATCTCCTGTCTGTAGAGCTCCCGCATAACCGAGGCGTGGGCGGTGTTAAAACTTGTATAGCGGTATTGCCGGTCCACCGAAAAGATAGGGGAGTCGGTGCTCTCGATAATGCCCCGCAGGGTCGAGTACTGCTCCTGCAGCGCCTGCCTCTCGCGAAGCAGCTCCCTCTCCGTGCCAAAGAGCCTCGACGAGGCGTAATTCAGCGAAGCACCGAGCTCTTCAAGTTCGGCAGTCCCCTGCCGGAAGGTCATCTGCTCGCCTTTGCGCGCGTCTAGGCCTCTTGCAAACCCGGCGAGTCTGCCGACACCCCGCACAAAGGGGCGAAGCACGAGGAGCAGAAGCGCAATACTGCAGGCCACCCAAATGAATGACAGCAGAACGCTGTTCCGCCAGGTCGCCGTCTCCATCCGGTGAATCGCACTCATACTGTAATCCGCTTTAATCCAGCCGAGGAGATTTCCTGCCTCGATCGGCTGCCAGACGACAAGGGCTCCCCTCTCCTCGAAAAGGACCATTTTCTGAACAGTCGGGGGAGATATCCGGTCTGTACCCGTTCGACTACGCGGAATTCCGGTTGGGTCGCGGGTGACATCGCCGACGACGACCCCGCCCGGTTCACATACCTGCAGCCTCAGAAGGTCAGCCCGCTCCACTGACCTGAGCATGAAGGACTCCAGGCCGGCAAAGTCCTGGAGCACGAGAAAATAGGCAGCGCGATCGCCGAGGTTTTTCGTCATGATCTCTGTATTCATACGCATCGAATCGACGAGCATCGAGGACTGCTGCTGCGCAGTCAGCCAGCCGGAGATCGCTCCGGTTACAAGCAGAATGCACGAGACAAGGAGCACCAACTGAGCATTCAGGCTGCGCGGCAGAACGGACATCTCATTCTCCCCAATTCGATAATTTCTTCACGTCGATCTCTTCGAGCGGCCGGTAATCCCTTGCGTAGTCTGCAGGTACCGGAGACCCCAGCCTGAGTTTCCCAAGGAGTTCCGCTCCCCCGGGCTTAGCAGCAAGGGCAAAGATCCCCTTTTTCACCGCAGCCCTCACTCCCGGCGGCACACGCGGATGCGCAGCAAACGGATGGGAGGGTATCTGCCGGGTCTTTTCAATCGTCCGGATCCGGGCCCGAACGTCCGGTGACTGCTTGTCCAGTTCCGTGTTGAACGTCGCCCCGGCGTCCGCCTTATTCAGCAGGACGCTCCTGATCACATTCTCGGTCGACCCGTTGTATTCCATCTCAAACAGCATCTGATCCGCACTTCCAGACAGCACGTGTCTGGTTAGGATGGTTCAGAGATTCTTGGCGCCGACAAAGGCAATCCTCCGGCCGGACAGATCATCCACTGCCCTGAACGGAGAATCCCTGCGCACAAAGACCTCGACCCAAACCAGACCGCTGGCCCGCACCAGAGGTATGTAGCCCTGTTCCCGATGGGCCACCACGATCTGGAGCGAGTTGGCAAAGACAAAATCGGGCGCTTCCGGCGAGACGATATCGCGTTCGAATTCCGACATTTTTTCATATATCTTGAGTTTGAAGCCTATGCCGGTATCGCGGGAAAGACGCTCGACAAATGGCGCCCAGAGGGTATGCGTAACCACAGGTGGGGCAGAAGGGACCACGGCAAGTGTATACACGGTTCGTGGCGTCACCGCTCCCGCTGCCAGTGGGCAGAGCAGCAATAAGGCTGCGAGCAGCAAAACAATGTGATATCTCCGTTGAATCATGGACGTCTCCCTTCTCCGTTGCTCACCGTTTCCAGCTGAGGCGCACCAGCACGGTATATCCCTCCGTGCTGTTCTTCACGGCGAAGTCCGCAAGCCCTTCCACCGTGACTGAAAAGCCCTTCCCGAAATTCTTCAGGAGCGAGGGTCCAGCCTGGAATATCCGCACCCCCGAATCGGGAACTCGGCTGCCCGCAACGGTCCTGGCCCGGCCAAAAGTCCCGTTCAAATGTCCTCCCAGCAGCAGGTCAGACCGCAGAAAATAGCCGGCATAGGATTCGAGATTTACTTCGTTCCCCGGCCGGGTATCGGTTTCTTTGTTTTTCGTATAGATCATGTATTTCGCCGTTAATTCGATGAGGAGATCGCCCACCTGCTTCGCCGCATAGAGCTGTGGTCTGAACTTCCAGACATTACCGCCCATGTTCGCCTTGCGGTCCCGATCATAACTGCCGATCGGCGCGACCGTCTGCAGCCGCGTTCCGAACCACGTCCTGGCGGCGGGGTCATCCACGAACCAGTACCCGACGACCAGAGACAGGTCCCCGATGCCGCAATCCCTGTCACCGAGCAGCTCCATGCAGCCGGCCGGAATGAAGGCACTGATGACGGAGGTATTCGGCAGCAGGGTCCTGTCGTAATAGTTATACTTGAACGTCGTCTGATAGAGCGCCGCATTGGGGTCGACGGACAGGGCATCACCGTCCTTATCTTTAAGCCGGCCCGCACCGTAGTACAAAGGATACGCTGAAAAATACGAACCCTGCGGCATCGCAATATTGTCATAGGGTTCGGCAGCCCGGGACGTTTCCGTTGCAAAACAGATCAACAACAGCAATACACCAGCGAAAATGTGTTTTCTCATAATCTCCTCTGGTCTTTCAGTATCCTGACTTCGTCACGCCGCCTGACATGATGCTCCGAACGATTTTTTCTGATCTGATATTGTCAGCCGCCCTGCTCTCCTCTTTCTCCTGTCTTGCTTTCCAGCTCCCTGATCCGTGCCTTTAACTCCACCATCTTCAGCTCCCTGCCGACAAACGCCTTGTTCATCTGCTCCAGCTCATAATTTCTGCGTTCAAGTTCTGCAGTGCGTTCCCTGACCCTTTGCTCGAGTTCCTCATTGAGACTGAGCATTTTTTCTTCCGCCTGCTTGCGGACGGTGATGTCGGTAATAACGCCGTCGTACGACAGCAGCTCTCCTTCCGGGCTGACACACGGGACAAGCGTGGTCTGCACCCAGCGGACCGAGCCGTCCTTGTGCTGGATCCTGTGCTCGAAGGTATTTGTGGTCTTCGATGTCATGACCTCCCGGGCAGCCTCAAGGACTGCCTGCCGGTCATCCGGATAAATCATCCGGTACCAGAGGTCCGGATCGGCGGCATAGTCCTCCGCAGAAAAACCGGTCACGCT
Source organism: uncultured Thermodesulfovibrio sp. (assembly GCA_964499365.1). Lineage (GTDB taxonomy): Bacteria > Nitrospirota > Thermodesulfovibrionia > Thermodesulfovibrionales > UBA6898 > PALSA-1316. The sequence goes on along the minus strand of CAZCKU010000012.1, from coordinate 56,811 downwards.
CAGGCACCCCGGACCATGTGTCGTCGAGACTGCCCTGCCGCAATCCACGACAACCGTATACATGTAGCTGGTGACAGAGGCCAGAAGTTCACGGAAACGCCTGCCGCTCTCCCTCAGACTCTCCACCGCCTTATTCAGTTCGGCAGTACGCTCGCTGACAAGGGATTCGAGCTGCTGCTCGTGGGCCTCTATCTTGCGGCGCTGCTGATACAGGTCGCAAAACACCCTTATCTTGGACCGGAGCACCGTCGGCTCGATCGGCTTTAACAGGTAGTCAAAGGCCCCGGCCTGGTACCCCTTGAACTGATGCTCGATGTCGTTCATGGCTGCGGTGACAAAGATGATCGGCAGGCCGCTCGTCTTTGGATTCGACCTCATCAGTTCGGCAGTCTCAAATCCATCCATATCCGGCATCCGGACATCCATGAGCACGATCGCAAAGTCATGCTTCAGGGAGAGACCCAGCGCCTCGTTGCCTGAGCTTGCCTTGAAAATATCCAGGCCCCTGTCGTCCAGCAGACCTTCGAGGGCGATCAGATTCTCCGGCCGGTCGTCAACCAGCAGTACAGGTATTTTTTCCGGTTCCATCAGCTCTGCTGCTCCTTTTCGGTATGGGATCCCTCTTCAGGCATATTGTACCCCCATTCGGCCAGTCTGCATAGAAGCGCGGGGACCTCTTTCAGCGGAAGGACATAGTCTGCTTTGACCGCTGCAAGTGCCGAGCGTGGCATCGAATCGGCCTCGGCATCTGCGGGGTCCTGGACGATGGCAAGCCCTCCTCTGTCCTTGATCGTCTTCAGGCCTCTCGCCCCGTCGGAGCCCGCACCGGTGAGGATAACACCGATCAGGCCGGGGCCGAATACATCCGCAGCAGACTCAAAGAGGACGTCGACAGACGGTCGTGCATAATTCACCGGCAGGTCCACGGAAAGGGCCAGCGTGCCGTCCCTCTCCACCAGCATATGATAATTTGGAGGTGCCACATATGCGGTCCCGGGAGTGATCTTCTCCTCTTCATCAGCCTCCCTGACGTTCAGTGCGCAATGCCTATCGAGCAGGGTGGCCAGCTCGCTCCCTGAATCAGTAGCCGTATGGTGCACAATAAGAACCGGCAGCGGAAAGTCGCCCGGCAGACCGCCGAGCAAAACCCTGAGCGCCTCCACGCCGCCCATCGACACTCCTGCGGCCACGGCTGAGAACTGCCTCATCCGCTCCTTACACATATTGTTTCCGGTATATGCGCATGCCGTGCACCAGCTCCCGGTACCGGCCGGAGATGCCGCGGCCGGAAAGAGCTTCCTTCAGGCCCAGGCAGAGAAAGCCCCCGTTTGACAGACTGCCGTCAAACAGACCGAGGACACGGTCCTTCAGTACCGGCTTGAAGTAGATCAGCAAATTTCTGCAGAGGATCATCTGCATCTCGCCGAGCCCCGCATCGACCGTCAGATTGTGTGAGGCAAAGACAATCGGATTCTTCAGCTTCTGCGAGAGTATCGCGCGGTCGTAGCGGGCGGTGTAATAGTCGGAAAAATCCTTCTTTCCCCCTGCCTTCTGGTAGCTCTGGGTGAACTGCCGCATCTTTTCGAGCGGATAAACACCCTCTTCGGCCTGCTGCAGGACCTTCTCGTTTATGTCGGTCGCATAGATCCTGAAATGCCCCTCAAGACCTTCCTCCCCCAGCAGAATGGCCAGGGAATATGCCTCCTCGCCTGCGGCGCAGCCCGCAACCCATATTTTTATGAACGGATAGGTCTTCAGATGCGGCACAACCTCTTCCCTAACGGCTTTAAAAAAGAGTGCGTCACGGAACATCTCCGAGACATTGACTGTTATGCCTTCCAGCAGTCCCCTGAACGCCTCGCGGTCGCGCAGCACGCGCCCCTGAGCCTCGGAAAGACTTCCGAAACCGGACTTCTGAAGCCAGGAGGCCAGGCGGCGCCTGAGGGAAGCCTCTGCGTAGTCCCTGAAGTCATAGCCATAGACCTGGACGACCCCCTCCAGCAGGAGCCTCACCTCGATGGCTTCAATCTCTGATGGCGTCATTTGTCCTTTCCCTTATCCAGTTCTACCCTGATCCGTCTTAACAGATCGCCCGGGGAGACCGGTTTGGTGATCAGGGGGATGCCGCGCTGCAGCAGTTCCTTTCCCTGTATCACATCCGCGGTATACCCGCTCATGAACAGAAACTTCGCATCCGGGTCGATCCGGCATATTTCCTCGTACGCATCCCTGCCGCTCTGCTTCGGCATCACCAGATCGGTCAGGACCAGATGAACGGCCTCACGGTTTTCGCGGTATTTCATCACCGCATCCTCACCGTTGACCGCCTCAATCACGGAGTACCCGGCCAGTTCCAGCACGGTCTTGATCAGCCTTCTGACGTCCTCCTCGTCCTCGGCAAGCAGGAGGGTCTCGGTGCCTCGCGGCGGCAATTCAGCAGCCTCCCGGGCCTCTGCGCGCTCTCTTCCCTTTATCAGGGGGAGGTATATCCTGAACGTGCTTCCCTTGCCCGGCTCGCTGTAGACGTGGATCTCACCCTTGTGCTGCCGGACAATGCCGTAGACAATCGAAAGCCCCAGGCCGGTACCCTTCCCCTGCTCCTTCGTGGTAAAGAACGGTTCAAATATCCTCTCCCTGGTCATCTCATCCATGCCCGTCCCGGTATCGCTCACCGAGATGAGGGCGCAGGGACCGGGCCTTTCGAACAGATGGGTGCTGAGATAGGTCTCGTCGATCGTCACAGCCCCGGTCTCTATGGTCAGGAGTCCGCAGTGCGGCATCGAGTCACGGGCATTGGTGCAGAGGTTCATGATCACCTGCTCCAGCTGCCCCGGGTCCGCCATGACCGTCAGGTCGGTATCCGTCAACTGTATCCTGAGTTCAATATTTTCTCCGATAAGTCTCCGCAGAAGCTTCTCGAGGTTCCGGATCAGGGCGTTCAGGTCTGTCGGCCTGAGCTCAATCTCCTGCTTTCTGCTGAACACGAGAAGCTTTTGCGTCAGGTTCGCCGCCTTTTCCGAGACCTCGAGTATCTGTTCTGCGTAGGCCTTCAAGGTGGATTCCTGGGCAGAATGCAGCTTGATCAGGGTTGCGTAGCCTATCACCGCGGTCAGCATATTATTGAAGTCGTGGGCAACACCGCCGGCAAGCTGACCGATGGATTCCATCTTCTGGACATGGCGAAGCTGGTCTTCAAGTTTCGACCGCTCCTCCTGCGCCTTCCGTTCGTGGGTGAGATCATGCATGCTGACGGTAAGGCTTATCGGGGCACCCTGCCGGTCCCTGACAAACCGGGAGGCTATCTCGACCGGCCGGCCCAGCGGATTCGCCGGGTGTTCCGCCTCAAGAGAGACAAGGATGTCCTGCTTCCCCTCCTGCGCCCGGCAGACCGGGCAGGCAGTGCTGTCCACATCGGGATGAAGGATATGCACGATATGGCGGCCTGTCGCCTCTTCAGCTGTGCAGCCCGTCATCTCATAGAAGGCCCGGTTGGCCCGCATCAGACACCGGTCCAGATCGAGGATATAGATAATATCGGCTGATGCGTCCATGGCCGTCTTCCACTCATACACCGCACGCTCCAGTGCCTGCTCTGCAAGGGTGCGTTCGGCGATATCGCTCTGCAATTCCTCGTTGGCGCGCTGCAGTTCGGCCGTTCGCTGGCGGACCAGTTCTTCAAGCTGCTGCTCGTGCATCTCAATCGTGCGGCGCTGCTGGTACAGGTCGCAGAAAACCCGCATCTTGGACCGAAGTATCGTCGGCTCGACCGGTTTCAGCAGGTAATCAAAGGCCCCTGCCTCATAGCCCTTGAACTGATGTTCGGCACCCCGCATGGCAGCAGTGACAAAGATGATCGGAAGCCTTCTGGTCTTCGGATTGGCCCTCATCAGTTCGGCGGTCTCAAACCCGTCCATGTCAGGCATCCTGACGTCCATCAGCACGATCGCAAAGTCATGTTTCAGCGTGAGACGCAGCGCTTCATTCCCCGACACCGCCTTGTGTATCTCAAGCCCCATGTCCTCCAGAAGACCTTCCAGGGCAATCAGGTTCTCAGGCCGGTCGTCCACCAGCAGGACCGGTATCTTTTCTGCGTCCTGCATCTCAACCCGCTTCATGAAAATCAGGGGGTCCACCCTGTCTGAGCTGTCGTCTACGCATGTAATTTCCTCTCCAGTTCCTTAATCCGCTCCTTCAGTTCCACCATTTTCAGTTCCCTGTTGACAAAGAGTTTATTGAAGCGCTCCAACTCCCGGTTTTTCAGCTCCAGTTCGGTGCTCTTGGCCACCAGTTCGGCGGCCCGCTCCCTCACCCGTTGTTCAAGACTCCTGTTAAACTGTTCCAGTTCGGCCTGTGCCCATTGGCGCTTATCGATCTCCTCTTCCAGCAATTGCGCCTTTTCCTGCAGGTGCTCCTGGGCCATCTGTCGCTCGGCCACCTCTGCCTCAAGCTCGATCGTCTGGCTATGCAGCGCCTCTTCAGCCTTCCTGCGCTCGGTGAGATCATAGGTCAGGCCGACGAATCCCGTAATGCAGCCGTTCTCATCCCATAACGCCGTAACCGACAGCAGGACCGGCACGCGGGTCCCGTCCTTGCGGATGAAGGTCCACTCGTTTTCCTCCGGCAGGCTGCGCCTGGGCCGGGCCGCAAACACCTCAAACCCTGGCGTGATCGGCTCGCCCAGTTCCCCGGACAACACGAGGGCATAGCGCACGATCTCTTCCTGGTCGTGCCAGGATGCAGGCGTCAGCGTGCCGACCACCTCACCGGCTGTATAACCGAGCAGCAGTTCGGCTGCACGGTTGAAGCTGGTGACGACTCCATCGGGTGTTGTGGAGATTATGCCGTAGGCCGCATTATCCAGAATCGCACGCTGAAAAAGAGTAAGCCGCTGCAAATCGTCTTCCCGCTCCTGGATCCGCGCCATCATGGTATTGAATGCGATCTCCATCTCGACGATGTCCCTGGGGCCCCGGATTTCCGCCCGCACTCCTTTTGCGCCCGCCGACGCCTGCCCCATTATATTTGCCAGACGATTCAGGGGTGTGGTCAGGCGACGGGTCATGGCCAGCAACAGCAGCAGAAACAGAAAGGCAAAGCCTCCGGACACGGCCACGTTAATCCAAAGTATGCCCTTCTGCATGTCGCGGAGCGTCTCCTTGCCCATGGCCAGCCGCACGAAACCTATCAATTCGCTCTTGTGCGGCTCGGCAACAAAAGGTGAGGCGTCCTCGCTTGCGCCTCGCCGGGCAAAAACCGGAGCCGCAAAATACCAGGCGCGATCCGTCTCTCTCCCCATCTCCAGCTTTTGCGGCCATTCCTGTTGTTCCGGCATAGCCTCCCCGCTGCTCAGGAGCAGTGTGCGGTCAACCCCGTAGATTGCAACCCCGCGCACGTCAGGAAAGGCCAGGATCGAACGGACAGGCGCCTCGGCGTTTTCAGGGCTGAAATACAACAGCGCCAGTGTACTTTGATCGGCAAAAATCTCCGTTGCCCGCATTCCCTGTGCAATCCATCGCTCCCGGACGATCCGATAGGACAAGGTGAAGATGCCCATAGAGGAGAGCAGGGACAGGCAAAAGATCCCGAAGACAAAGCTGACAGTCAGTTGCTTCAGAAAGCTGGTATTCCAAAGGGAAAGCACTGACCGCATTTTCATCGGACTCCTCCTTTCACGGCCTTGGCGGAAAGATCATGCCGAATTTGCGTATGACGCTGTTGGGAAAGTTCAGGCCAAGATGCTCCGCAGTGCGGAGATTGACGGCTATCAGCAGATCCCTCAGCGGCTCGATGGTGGCGCTTCGGGACACCATCCCTCTGGACCGGCTGCGGGCCATTGCAGCCAGGCTGCGTCCCAGACCGACATTGTCAGGGTACAGTGAAAACAGGGCGCCTTTTCTGACATGATCAAGGCTGCTGGAAAACACCACAAAGCGTTTGTTCCAGGCCTCTCTCAGGACCAGGGGGAGAAGTGCCTGCTCATCCATGGTCGCGTTGTACTGCAGCAGCCAGATGGCGACAGAACCGTCCTCGATTTCCTGCAGCACCTTGTGATAGAGGACAGCGGATCGGCGCAAGTCCCTTGCCTGGAGGGCATGCAGGGTCAACCCCCGGGCCTGAGCGGCGTCGCGGGCCAGCGCTATTTCGCCGGTTTTCCGGTCCGGATCGTAGATCACCGTGACCTCCTTCGCATTGGGCACCAGGTCCCTGAGGCGAACGAACAGAATCTCCGGGTCAGGGATCATGCTGATGCCGGACAAACCCTGGCTGTCGTGGCCGGGGGGAAGCAGGACGGCGCCGACCACCACCGGCAGTACACTGGCAAGTGATTTGGCAGCCTCATACCCGGCCTGGCCCAAGGTAATCACCACATCTATGCGGTCGTTTTTCATCCGTGCAATCAGGTCGCCGGTGGCATCCTGCCGATCGCCGAGCCGATAGTGGGTCACCGGTTGTCCGAGTTCCTCTTCCATGCCGCGGATGATATCCAGAAAAACGGTCAGATACGGCTCCCGGACCTCCGGATACACAACGGCAAACGTCATTGTTTTTGCATAGGCCGTACTGCAGGACAGCATGCAGCCAAGCGAGAGCAGCAAAGGCAGGAGCCAATACCTCACCATGCCTTTGCTGCGGTGAGACCTGCCATGAGTCTTTCGCAAGACCCCCGAGCGGATCAGGGCTTCAGGGAAGTTGTCACCCCCGCGCCGGCAGGCACGACTAGAAATCATAGCGGATCTCCGCATAAAAACTCCTGCCAGCCAACGGCAGGTCGTAGGGGATAGCGCTCGTTGGTATGTCGGGCCGCGCTGGAGGCCGTGCAACGTATAAAGAGGGTTCGAAAACGCTGGCATTGAACAGATTGAATATCGAGGCAGAGATGCTCCACCGGTTCTTGCTGAAAATAGTGCGCGCGGTGATGTCAACGGTCGTGTAGTCCGGCACCGGTGGCCGGGTATCTCCTGCCGCACGACGGCGATCCGCAACCCAGTTGACCTGCGGACTGAGCAGCCAGTTGTCGGCAAACCGCCAGTCTCCCCTGGCATAGACGTGGTGGTGCGGGGCATAGCCGGCGTCGGTATCGGTCGCATCGTCGATGGACTGTTGCCAGGAATAGATCCCCGTCAGACGCAGCGTGCGGCCCGCGTCCCACACCGCTTCCACCTCCATGCCGCTGCCGTGCCGTTTCCCGGTATTCTGGAACGTTGCTCCGGTCGTCGGGTTGGCGTTCGTCACGGCAGCGATGACATCCTTCATGCTGTAGCGGAAGAAGCTCAGGTTGCATTGAGTATATTTGCCTGCCTGCCAGGAAAAGGCAGCCTCCAGCGTCGCGATGCGTTCCGGCTCCAGGTTCGGATTACCCATACCGGATGGGTTAACGCCATATTGCTCGTTAAGGGCCGGTGCACGGAAGGCGTGCCCATAGAGCAGTTTGGCGGTGAGGTCGAGGGTAACATCCCATACCAGCGCCAGGCGCGGGTTGGTGGTACCGCCGAAATCCGAGTAGTTATCGTGACGCAGGCCGGCGGTCAGTGTCCAATCGCGGGCAAATTTCCACTCGTCCTGCACAAAGACATAGTCATTGAAGCGTCTATGAGTCAACTGATGCGGCTGGATGGCGGAATAGTCGATCACCGCACCGGTGGGGACGGGGGTACCGTTAGAACTCAGCCAGAAATTCTTGACAGTCCTGACCTTGTACATATTCAGGTCTTCGTGGCCCAGGCCGAAACGCAGACTATGGCCGGCGAAACCGGAATAGGTGGCGTAACCCGATAACCTCGTTTGGCGTTCCCATCGCCCCGGCGAACCAATCATGCCTGAGGCAGAGAACTGTCCGGGAACAGAGGTGCCGACAGGTACGCCCAGCAGGGCGGCCACCGCCGGATCGGTGACGATGGAATTCGGAAACCGGGTGTTGGGCGGGAAAAGATGGTAGTTGGACATTTCCTCTATGTGCTGAAGATAGCTGGCGGTGAAGCCCAGCCCCCAGTTTTGGCTGAACTTCGGATCGTTCCAGGACAGGTCGGCATTGAAATGCCTGGCCTTCTCCTTACCGACAGGATCGAGCGCATAGGAAGTACCGGCCCCGGTACCCACGTCGCTGCGCAGTTTGTAGCCGGTGCGGAAGCGCCAATCGTCATAGCCAAGATCGAGGCTGACATCAACCGCGTTATAACCGGTGTTCACCGGCCCCGGGGCGAGGCTGGAGGGTGGGTGGGTACCCATAATGCTGTCGAGGCGGGTCGCAGCGTCTGCCTGGATGATTTCCTTTTGGCCATCGCTCCTGCCCAGACGCAGATAGGCAGCCAGATCTATCTCGCCCAGGTTGCCTCCATGCTGCACCCATACATCCCGGGTATTGAAGGAGCCGCCCCTCACACCGATCTTCGTACCCGGTGAATCCGCCGCTGTCCTGGTGATGATATTGATAACACCGGAAAAGGCATCAGCGCCGTAGAGTGCGGAACCGGGTCCGCGAATTATCTCGATGCGGGAGATATTCTCAAGCGGTGGGGCTCCCATGGACTGCCCCCTGTCGCCCCGATACAGGGAGTTGGTCGGAATGCCGTTTTGCAGCAGCAATACCTGCGGATTGGTCGGGTTGCCGTAGATACCGCGAATCGCATAACTCGAAAGGTACGACAATGCCGTCCGGGAAACATGCACGCCCGGCACGGACTGCATCACGTCATCGAGATTTTTGGCGCCCATGCTGGCGATATCCTCGGCAGTAATCACGGTTGCCACTGCCGGTGCCCGACGCAGGTTCTGTTGGCCGCCGGTGGCAATGCTGACCATCCTTTCGCTGCCATACACCTGCAACAGTGCCTGCTCCTCTTCCTGCGGTGATACCGTCTGCGCCTGGACGGGTGTACTCAGGCATACCGCCATTGCGACGAAAAAAAAGTGAAGAAACATGGTGTCCTCCCTATAACCGTACATAGCAACCGCGCGTTCATCAGGCACCTGACTGAGCTGTCGTCCAGGCATTATTTTTCATTTACAATTTCCGTATCCTCTCCTCCAATTCCACCAACGTCAGGTTATCCCTTCCGGTAGAGCCAGACCCTCAGGAGCGAGAGGAGCTTTTCCACGTCAAGCGGTTTTGATATATAGTCGCTGGCCCCGGCCTGAAGGCATTTCTCCTGATCGCCTGCCATTGCCTTGGCAGTCATCGCGATAATCGGAAGGTCCCTGAACCGCGGGTCGAGACGGATCGTCCGGGTCGCCTCGTAGCCGTCCATCTCCGGCATCATGATGTCCATGAGCACGATATCGATGTCAGGATTCTCGCGGATTCTGGCCAGCGCCTCCCTCCCGTTCTCGGCCTCGATAACCTGCATATTTTTATCAGACAGGATGCTTGAGAGCGAAAAGACATTGCGCATGTCATCATCCACCAGCAGTACCTTCCTGCCCTCGAGCATCGCCTCCTTGTCCAGCGCGGCCCGGATCATCTTCTGTTTTTCGCGGGGCAGATCGTTCTCGACCATATGGAGAAAAAGCGTCACTTCATTCAGCAGCCGTTCCGGGCCCTTGGCCCCCTTGATGATGATGCTCCGCGCATAATGTTGCAGCTTCAGTTCCTCTTCGTGGGAAAGGTCGCGGCCGGTATGAATGATGACCGGGATGGAACGGAGCTGCTCAGTACGGTGTATGTGCTCAAGGAGGTCGAAACCAGCCATATCCGGAAGGCCGATATCCAGGACGATACAATCAAACTGCTCCCGGGCAAGAATGTCGAGCGCCTCTCTGCCGGTGCCGGCAACTCTGATTTCAAGGTTGCGCTCCTGCAGGAGGCTGGTCATGCCTTCAGCCTCTCCCCGGTTGTCCTCGATGATCAGCAGTCTTCGCACGGTCTTTGTAACGCTCTTTTCAATGCTGCTGAAGACCTCTTCGAGCTGGGCAGGGGTGACCGGCTTGGTAAAAAACCCCACGGCACCCATTGACATGCCCTTCTGCCGGTCATCCAGGCACGTAATGAAATGTACCGGGATATGACGGGTGGCGGGAGTGTCCTTGAGGCTCCGCATGACGCTCCAGCCGTCCATACCCGGCAGCATCACGTCAAGGATGACCGCACTCGGGAGGTACATCCCGGCAAGATGCAGGCCGCTCGTACCGTCAGCCGCCACAAGACAGCCAAAGCCCTTTTCCCTCACCATCGTCATCAGGGTCCTCGCAAAATTAAGGTCGTCCTCTATGATCAGTATGCTCTTGTCTCCCTGTTGCAGCCTGTCCCGGTCATCCGGAAGAGGCTGCGGCATCTGCGTCAGATCTGCAGTCCCCGGGGTTTCTCCCTGCCCTGCAGCAGGCGTTCCAGGAGGAGGGGTCTTCGGAAGAGCCGGCGCTGCCATCTGCACGTCAACGGCCTTTTCAGAAACAGGGAGATACAGGGTAAACGTGCTTCCCCTGCCTCTCTCGCTTTCAAGTGTAATGTCGCCTCCCATCCTGCGGGCAAGCTGCTGCGAGATGGACAGTCCGAGGCCGGTCCCCCCGAATTTACGGCTTGTGCTCCCATCAGCCTGCTGAAAGGCCTGGAATATCAGTTCGTGCTTGTCCGTCTCGATGCCGATGCCGGTATCGGTCACGCTGAAGGCGACCGCAGGAACGGACAAGGGATTTGCCGGGCCTGCAGGTGCCGATATGCCGAGGGTGACCGAGCCTTTTTCAGTAAACTTGAAGGCATTCGAAAGCAGGTTTTTCAAAATCTGCTCGGTGCGGCGCTCGTCGATCCGGACACTCGCCGGCGTGCTGTCTTCGACAATAATGCTGAAGCCAAGGCCCTTCTGCTCCGCCTGCTGTCTGAAGATGTCCTCAAGTCCGTTGCAAAACGCACGAATCTGGACGTCTTCGTACAGCAGCTCCAGCCGGCCGGCCTCGACCTTTGAAAGGTCAAGGATATCGTTGATCAGACTCAGCAGGTCCTTGCCGGCACTGTGTATGGTTGCCGCAAACTGCTGCTGTCTGTCTGTCAGGGTGCCCTCCCTGTTTTCAATCAGCAGACTCGACAGGATCATCATGCTGTTCAGGGGGGTACGGAGTTCATGCGACATATTGGCGAGGAACTCAGATTTGTAGGTGCTTACCCTCTCCAGGTCGGCGGCCTTGCGGATCAATTCAGTGCTTGCCCTTTCAATCTCCCGGTTCTTGGACTGAATCTGTTTGGCCTGCTGTTCAAGCATCTCGGCGCGCTCTTCAAGTTCTTCATTGGTCTGCTGCAGTTCTTCCTGCTGCACCCTGAGTTCCTCTGTCTGCTGCTGGGTCTGCTCCAGAAGCTCATTGATCCGCTGCCGCGAGTGCGCTACCGCCAGCCCGACGGCGACTCCCTCCATCGCCTGGTTCAGGAAATCGAGCTCGCGCGCGCTGAACGGACTGAAGGTCCCCAGTTCCATAGCTGCCACGAGCTGTCCGTTATGCAGGAGCGGCAGGGCTGCAATGTTTTCAGGCACTGACTCGCCAAGGGCAGAGCCAATGGTTAGATAGTCGGGCGGAATATTTGAGAGACAGATCATCTGTTTTTCGAGCGCCGCCTGGCCGATAAGACCTTCCCCCGGCCTGATGCGGTCACCGGGACGTCTGCTCCGCGTACAGGCATAGGTGGCAGCAAGGATCAGGGCAGCAGCACCTTCGTCATAGAGATAAAAGGCCCCTGCCCCTGCCCGGAGATAGGCGGCCAGGAAGTTCAGGACTTTTGCCGCTATTTCTTCCGGATTCTGTTCCCCCCTCATGAGTGCATTCAATTCGTTGAGACCCGTTTTCAGCCAGTCGCGCCCCTGCTCCTCTTCACGGCTCCGGCGCAGCGATTCGGTCATCCGTGCAAATGCCTGATCAAGCATGCTCTGTGTCTCACTCATGCTGACAACAGACCTGAGCAATGTGCCTGTTTCATCGTTGGTCAGGCTTGCGGCATCGATTTTGAGAGGTTCTGACTGCGTTACGTTCTGGCTCAGATCACCACTTGCAATCGCCTCTGTCAGACGGGCCTTTTCCTCCCCCCCCCTTGCAAGGGACTGGACCACTTCAAGCCCCTTGCCCAAAGGACCGGTAACACTCCGTGTAATGAATATGGCCATCGCAAAGGACAGAATTGAAACAATGATGCTCAAACCCATCATCCATAAACTTAACTGTTTATAGGTGCGTCTGCCGTTTGCATAGTGTTCATCGGCTTCATCAACATTGAAAGACCGCATCTGACCGTTTAACGATTCCAATTCCTTGAAAAGCGGGGTAATCTGCAGCCGCTCCATCTCCAGGACACCGGCATTCTTTTCCATGTCTGCAGCAGCCATCACGCGGCCTGCCGCCTCAAGATACGTACTCCAGGCCAAACGGATAGATGTAAGCAGTTGCCGTTCCTTCGGCAGGAGAGGCATCTTTTCAAGTTCATGCATGATGTCCTGCATTTGACCTTCTTCGCGTTTCAACCTGGAGAATATCTCCTGTCGGGCGCTTTTATCGGATGCGAGCAGATAGCGCAGGAGTTCACGTTTGTGCTGCTGGGAATGGCGGTCGCCATCGGTGGCAATGACAATCGAATGGATCAGGTTGTCATGGGTATCATCAAGAAGCATCTTAAGATCGCCCATGCCGCTGATGCCGAAATACCCGAGCAAACAACTGAAGATGACCACGACCGCATATCCCGAGATCAGTTTATTTCGTATTTTCATGTTTCCATACCAACCCATTCTTCCCAGCCTCCTGTGTCTGAACCTTCGTGAGAGTTTGTCTCACGTACGCTCTTACGTCAGCTCATAATCTGCCCGCAGCAGGATACGGGTGCTCTTGCTGCAGTAAGGTTTACCGCCCTGCACCCGAATCTCCTGCTCCGCCATGCTTCGTTTCAAGTTCCCGTATCCGGTCCTTCAGCTCCACCATTCTCAGCTCCCGTCCGACAAAAAGCTTATTCATCCTCTCCAACTGGGCGTTCTTATCCTCCAGTTCGACTGTCCTCAGTTTCACCCTCTTCTCAAGCTCTTCGTTCAGCCGGTGCAGTTCCTCTTCGACACGCCTGCGTTCGGTAATATCGCGGACAAATGCACAGTTGTATTCCTGTTCGTTGAATTCGACATGGTTGGCGGTTATTTCAACCGGAATCCGCGTGCCGGCTTTCCCTGCAAGCAGCGTCTCGAACCTGAGAAACCCGCATTTCCTGAGCTCAGCCCAGTGCTGCTGCCAGACAGCACCCGAATGTTCGGGATTGAGATCATACGTCTTCAGGCCCAAAAAATCATTATCCGAATATCCAAGCAGTTCGCAGGCCGCCCTGTTCCAGTATGAATACGAACCGTCCGGCCGGATCCAGAATATTGCATCGGCCGACCGGTCGACCGAAAATTGCGTCATCAGCAGCTGATTCTCGATCCGCCTGCGCTCTTCAAGTTCACGCTGCAGATCTTCGTTCAGCCTGTGCAGCTCTGCGGTCCGCTCGATGACCCTTTTTTCGAGTCCCTCATTCGCGCTGCGCAGTTTCTCCTCAATACGCCTGAGTTCTGTCACGTCGCGCATGACCACAACCGCACCAATCTTCCTGCCGTTCTGATCCCTGATCACGCTCCCATTGGCGAGTATAAAGCGTGCGGGCTGATTCTTGGCGACTATCGCCATAGCTGCGTCCACAACGACCTCGCCCTTGAAGGCCCTGGCAAGCGGTATCTCCTCCGTAGACAGGGGGGTAACCCCGTCTGAGCGGAAGAGGTCGTAGTGTTTCGCCCACTCCTCGCGCGGCAGCCTGCGGGGGTCCATACCATGCCATTCCCTGGCAGTGCGGTTGAACAGGGTAAGCGTGCCGTCAGCGTCACAGGCTACGACACCGTCCGCCATGCTCTCAAGCAGAGAGCGGCCGAACTCGCGCTCCCGGGTGAGCTCCTCCTCCGCCCTCTTGTGTTCAACAACCTCTCTCTCCAATTCCACATTCGCGGTACTCACTTCGTCATAGGCCTTTTTGAGTTTTGTATGACTCGCTATCTCGTTTTTCAGGATCAGGGCCGCATAATTAAAGAAGGCAGGCAGATAGGCACGCAGGTCACGCATGCACATATGCAGGTTTTCCATCTTGAGAACCCCGATAATTTCACTGCCTACTTTCAGGGGAAATACCCACGTCCACGCACTGGTGAACTCCGGGGTTTTCATCAGTGTCTCGCTGAATTCATGTTCATATTCACTGACCGCGCCCGTCTCGAATGCCTGCTTCACCATGATGTCGTCCAGGGTGTCGACCTTCGTCTTCCTGCCGAAAACGTCCGCGCAATACATATCGCTGTCGATCAGATAGCAGACAAGGACGTTCGTGCCGCCGATACCGTCAAGAATGGCCCTGAGCATACTGCCGATCGTATTGTCGAGGCCGGGGGCCTCGCCCAGTTTCCCCAGCATGTGGTTGATAAGCAGCAGGTGGGATTTTTCGCGGCCGAGCTTCTTTACCCGCTCCTCAAGGTTGTTGAGCGTCTCCGCAGGCACGGATATCATCTCAGCCATGGGTTACCCGTGATCATTGTCATAACAGCCGAATTCATAGGCAGCCTCAAGCATCGTCCGGATATTTTCCTCGGGGATGGCATAGGGCATGACCCCGGTCCCGAATAAAAAACGTCCGCCGGGCATCCCTGCCTCAATAATTCTCCTGACCTCAGCCCGGATCTCGTCCTTCGACCAGTCAATGAGTCGTATGTCATTGATCACGCCCCCGCAGAGGGCCCGGCCGGCAATGATCTTCTTTCCCTGGTCAATATTATCCAGGGGGCTCAGATAATAGGTCCCTATCCCGGTCTTCTCGAAGACCTCTTCTATGGTTGCGTTCAGGCGCGCCATACCGCAGTAATACACGACACCCTGCGTGCCTCCCGGGCTCAGGTCTCTCTTCATCCAGGGCACGGAAACCTCCCTGAATATCCTCATCGGAACAAAATCAGTCGACCCGAAGGCATTGGCATAAATCAGGATATCGGCCCCCGCGTCGCGGTATGCCCTGATCTCATTTCTGAAAAAATCCGAGCACTTCGTGAGAAGCTCGTCCCGCACGGCAGCAGGTCCGATGAGCAGCAGCTCGAGCCATTTCTCCATCCCCATCAGCAGCGCCGGCAGGGTCATCGAAGCGGTCACATAGGCACAGATCGGGTACTTGCCGCCTGCCTCGCTTTTCAATATGCGCAGGCACTGCAGCTCCTCCTCGAAGGCCGGATGTCCCATAACGTTATCAGGGACCACGAGTCTGTGAATGTCGTCATAGGTCTTTATGACAAAGTCCTGCACATTCGGAGGACCGTCTTTTGCAAAAAGGATCTTCTCACAGCCCAGCAGCTCAGCCTCCTTGCCGACGTAAAAAAGGCTCCAGAGGTTATCATAGCCATATTTTTCGCGCATCTTCAGCTGGGCCTCAGCCACATATTCCCCTTTGGAAAAATACTCCTCGATTGACATGCCGAGTTCCCTGGAGCCCTGATCGCTCATGTTGCAGAAAACCGGAATCCGGTCCGACCGTTCCCCCCTGCCTGCCGCCACAACCCTGTCCATCCCCGTAATCATTGCCTTCCCTCCCCGATAAGATCCTCAATAACCCTGCCAGCCGTCACGCCGTCTTCGGCCCATGCATCGGCCTCGACCATCTTATAGAGGTCGTGGGCAAAATGGAACGGCGCCCCCCCAACCACAATCCTGATTTTGTCTTCAAGTCCCCGTTCCCTCAGAATCTGACGGACACGCAAACAACCGTTCTCCCCCCTGGCGGTATGGACCATCATCGCCGATATCGCGATCACGCCGGCGCTGCGGGCCACCGCCTCATCGACAAACCGCTCGGGGGGCACATTCACACCAAGGTCAGTGACCTCGATCATGCGCGCCTTCAGGCATCCAATAACGATCCTTTTCCCGAGAGAGTGCATATCACCCTGAGCCGTACCGATGACAACATGCCCTGCCACCGACGGCAATACCTTGAATTTCGGAATCATCTCCTCAGTCACCTCCGTGGCGATCTGAGCGGTCATGAAGTGCTGGGCCAGACTCGCGTCAAAGTCTTCACTGATTGATTTGATCATGGCTTCCATTGCCGGCAGTACCACCTTGAAAACAATATCTTCCGGCGTGACGCCGGCAGCGACTGCTTCGTGTACAAGCCTGAGCGCCCTGTCGCGGTCGGTGTCAAAGAGCGCCTCGTTATACGCCTTCATAATGCCTTCCAAACGGTTCATGGAAATCTCCCTTTTATTGGGGTGCATATTGTCTTAAGCTTCGACCGGACAGTTGTCATCTCACGGCCGGCACCGCGGCTCCGGAAAACATTGAAAAGACAGGATTCCCAATGAATGACCGCGGAAATGCCCGCCTCTATTCAAAGTCTACCACTGTGTCCGGTGTTTGCATAGGCTGCAGAAAAAGGTTTTCGACAAAGCTGTCCTCGAACTCCGGCACTCCGGCAAGGTTGATGAGCCGCGTCCTGCTTCTCAGGGATGCAAGCGCTTCGGCCCTGTCCCCGGAAAAAAGCAGCAGTTCACAGCCTGCCAGTGCAGTATTGCCGCAGAGTTCTATCGCAGCAGGGGGAATATCGGGGATGAGACCTATGCTGCGGGCGTTGGCAATGCTGAGATACCTGCCAAATGCCCCTGCGATGCAGACACGATAAAGATCGCTCCTGCGCATGCCTGCCTTGCCCGCGAGGCACGATATTGCTGCACCAATGGCCGCCTTTGCGCGCTGCATCGCGTCGACATCCCTTTTCTTCAGAACGAGATCCTGCCGTCCCGGAAGAAAAGGAATGCCTTCTTTGCCAACGCCCTGAGAGAAATTACCGTTGATTTTCAGAACCCCGAGCCTGAGGAGGCAGGCAATGCCGTCTACGACTCCCGAACCGCAGAAGCCGCGGGGTGCCCCGCCGCCGATCACGTCAAGCTCAAAGTCACGGTCAGATGACCCGGGTGAAATCCGGCAAACCGCCCCGGGGCCTGCCTGCACACCGCAGCTTATGCCCTGGCCCTCAAAGGCCGGGCCCCCGGCGGCAGACGTTACCCACATTACAGAGCCATCCCAGAGGGCAATTTCAGAGTTGGAGCCGAAGTCGAGGAAGAGCGCCCCGGGCGGCCCGTCTGCCTGCCTGCCGGTCAGCCTTACCGCTAGGACACCGGCAAGCAGGTCTGAGCCGACAAACCCGCCAAGGGGTTGAACGACATCGATGACCGTATCAGGAGCAAGCCCCCAGTTTGTCTTCCACTGCTCTATACTGTCAGGTCTGCAATCAATGTCCCTTGTCCAGTATTCGGGTTGGAGCAGGAGTGAATAATTCTTCCGAAAAAGGAGGCTGAGCATGGCTGTATTGCCGACAATCACTATCAGCCCGATATCCCGCAGCGCGCCAAAGCCCCTGGACGAGAGGTGCCTGAGCGCGCCGCCGACAGCCTCGCCGGCCAGGCTGCTGATCTCGAGAGCCCGCTTTTCCGATCGTGCAGCGGCGGTCAGTCGCCGCAAGACATCCGTACCGAAGACCGACTGAGGATTGGGGCCGCAGATTCCGGCAAGGCGATCCCCCGTTTCCCTGTCCCAAAGCGAGATGCGTATCTGTGACGTCCCGAGATCTATTGCTGCGCCGAGGAAACGGCCATTCCGGATCCTGGCATCTGCCGGGTGAGGCCGGATGAGCGGCGTATAGTCGTCATCGGAAAGCGGCCTCCAGGTATTGGTGTCTCCGCGGTCCACAGAAACCGTCACTCCTTTCCGCAGCAGGCCTCAATACCCATGCCTCCCTGCAGGTCTTTTTCGTTCATCGTACCGCAATAAGGGGACAGGCACAACTCTCTGGAGGCATTTTTTTAACAGGGCAGCGCTGCGGGGTTGAGACTGGAGAAACGGTTACCAGGACCCTATCTGATCACTTCTGCCGTAAACCTGAAGAGCTGGGCATCAGCCCATTCATGCGGCCGGAGCCCGGCCTTGACCGACAGTTTTTCGAGAAACGTATCAATATCCCATCCCCCTTCATCAGCGACCTGGGGGAGCAGAATGGCCGAGTGGTTCCCCTTCACCAGATAGAGGCCATCCCGTCCGATACGGATTTCGTCGATTTCGCCGACCGGCTCGAAGAGAGAAAGAACAGACACCTCGACCCGCAGGTCCCTGAGTTCCTCCTTTGTTACGGGGTCAAAACGGTGGTCCTTTGAACTTGCGGCAACCGCATTCATGATCACCGACTTATACAGGGGCATCGGGTTCCTGACGTTCCCGATGCATCCCCTGAGGACCCCGTCGCGGGTGAGCGTCACAAATGTCGTCCCGTAGGTGTTCATCCCGGGCTCGGCTATCCCCGGATCGTCTGTACTGCCATTGGCTACATAGTCCTCAACCGTTTTTCTGGCCAGGGCAAGCAACTGCGTTTTTTCCTGTCCGGTAAGGCTCTTCCGGTAGAGACCGGCTGCCACATAGCCGACGACGCTCTTCCGGTCGCCGGTAACATCCCCGGTGTTTTTATATTCATAGACCTGCCCGATACCTGCCCCGAGCCTCTCGGCAATTGTCATGGCCAGAAGGACCGGGGCCCTGCCGCAGGTTCCGGACTCCCCGCTTGCGAGGGCCCTCTCGACATCCGCGGCCGACATCCTCCTGACGGCATCGATAAGCTTCCCGTCCATGGACACCGCCGTGTCATAATCGCGATAATGCGACAGGTCGGCGCTGGCCAGCAGCATCACCCTGTCATCATTTCTCATGATCCCGGCCACGGTCTTTACCAGCCTGTCGAAGGCGTCGTCCGAAAGGGTCCCTGTCAGCACCGGCACGATCATTATCCTGCTGTCAACTCCCTGGATAAGGGGCAGCAGAGACTCGAACACATGCTCCTTCTGAAAATATTCCGGTTTCGGGATGATCCCGGTCTTCACATCCAGAAGCGCCCGGGCGATCTGTTCATTGATCTTCAGCGTACCCAGGGGGGTCCGCATCCCTCCCCGTTCATAGACCGCGGCACCCTGAAAGGCCTGGTAGTGGCTGGCACCGATAATGATCACCGTATGGACCTGCCTGCCCGCCAGGTGCTTTATCGCCTTTGCCGCGGTCTGTCCTGAATACCGGAGGCCGGCATGGGGGGCGATAAGGGCGACCGGCAGGCCCACTTCCCTCACCGGACCCGCGTCGGCGAGCATCCGGCTGACCGTTGCCGCCAGTTCATCGGGGTCAGCAGGATAGAATGTCCCTGCATGAGACGGTTCCCTGATATTCCGGGCGCAGCCGGAGATCACCAGCAGCAGGAGACAGGAGCAGAGTATCACACGCATATAGATATATGTTACTACAATCATCCTGTCCTGACGCTACCCCGACGAAATCCGGTCACCGTCGGTCCAAAAGCAGTCCTGAATATGCTAGAATAATCTTTGCAAACTTTCAGGTGAGTAAGGCCGGATTTCTGTTATTCACTGTTTTTTTGCAGTCTGCGGGCGGCCCTGCGCAACAGGCGTGTGTGAATCTCGTCAGGTCCGGAAGGAAGCAGCGATAAGCATTTCTCCTGTGTGCCGCAGCAAGTCGCCCGCGGGCTGCAAAAAGGCAAACGCAACGACAATTCCAGATTATGAGTTACCTTGTATTAGCGAGAAAATGGCGGCCAAAAGGCTTTGAAGACCTGGTTGGTCAGGGGCCGATCATGCGCATCCTTACCAATGCCATTACCCAGGGAAAGATAGCCCACGCCTATATCTTCTCCGGGCCGCGCGGCGTTGGAAAGACATCGTCCGCGCGAATTCTCGCCAAGGCCCTGAACTGCAAGGAAGGACCCACCCCCTTGCCGTGCGGCAGCTGCAGTTCCTGCGCATCCATCGCAGACGGCTCCTCGGTCGATGTCATCGAAATCGACGGTGCCTCGAACAACAGCGTCGACGACATCCGCGACCTCCGGGAACGGGTGAAATATGCGCCCTCATCGGGCAGGTATAAGGTCTACATCATCGACGAGGTCCATATGCTCTCCGGCTCGGCCTTCAATGCCCTTCTGAAGACGCTGGAGGAACCGCCGCCGCATGTCATTTTTGTCCTGGCGACCACCGAGATGAAGAAGATCCCCGCAACCGTGCTCTCCCGCTGCCAGCATATGCCGTTCAGGCGTATCGCAACGAGCGAGATCAGGGCCCGGCTGCAGCATATAGCTGACGCGGAGGGTATCAACATCGCACCGGCAGCCCTCGGACTGGTTGCACGGGCCGCAGACGGAAGCATGCGTGACTCCCTGACGATCCTGGACCAGATATCGTCCTTCACCGCCGAGATCACCGAGGAGGACGTCAAAAACCTCCTGGGCGTCACTGATTTCGGACTGCTCGCAAAGACCGCGAAGGCCCTCCTTGCCGGAGACCGTGCAGCGCTGCTCGACACGGTCAACAGCCTGACCGAGCAGGGCACCGATATACGGACCTTCACCCGGGAGCTGGTTCAGTTTTTCAGGGACCTGCTGGTCGCCAGCGTCATGAAGAGGCCCGAGGATGCACTCGACCTCAGTGAGGACGAAATGGTGACGGTCAGGGAGATAACCGCAACAGCAGGGGAAGACCAGATGGCCCTGATGCTCTCCGAGATCATGAAGGCGGAATCAGACGTCCGCTACGCCTCCTCGCCGCGGGTTGCCCTCGAAATGTCTCTTATAAAGGCGAGTTTTCTGAGCAGCATGAAGCCGGTCAGGGACGTGATCGAAAGACTGGGAAGAATGAATATTCCGGGTCAGCCGATATCCCAGACTGAAATAGGGGGCGCCGGAAAAGCCCCTGAGCAGACACCTGACAAACCAGTGCGGTCATCCCTGAAATCAGCATCAGCCTCCCCATTGAATGCACCCGCGCCCTCAGTCTCACCCACCCCCTCGGCCCCTCCCATCGCAGGCGGGGAAACCGTACTGGCTGCTCCCCTGGAGGAAGGCGCTGAGGTGGCTTTACCGAGTGACGCTCCCGAAACCGGATCTGAGACAGCAACTGACGCGGAGGATGAACTGCCGACAGCGGCCGCAACCGCAGCCGCACCCACCGAAGGTGCAGGGGACATAGGCAAGGCATGGGAACATCTGCTCACCCGGCTGGCTCCCCCCCTTGCCTCGAAACTCTCCCAGATCCACTACGAACTGAAGGACCACGACCTGCTGCTGACCCTGAACGGGGGTCAGGCTGTTTTTGAGGATTCGCTCAGGGAAAGCATGAAGGAGATCGAAAAGATCCTGACTGAACTCTACGGAGCACGGCTCAAGGTGAAACTCGGGACAGCCCCGAAAAAAGCCGCCAAAAAGAAGAGCGACCTGAAAGAGAAGGTGATGGGAGAGCCGCTTATCAAAGAGGCCCTTGAACTTTTTGAAGGGCGGATCGTCGATGTGACCGCGATAGATACTGCAAAAAATAAATCAGCACACGGAGGAGACCATGTCTAAAAAAATGCTTGGGGACTTGATGAGGCAGGCTCAGAAGCTGCAGGAGGAGATGCAGAAGACGCAGGAGGAAGCGAAGAAGAAGACCGCCGAGGCGACTGCCGGGGGAGGCATGATCACGGTCGTTGCAAGCGGGGCCGGGGAACTCGTCTCGATAAAGATAGAACGCGACGTGGTTAACCCCGACGACGTCGATATGCTCCAGGACCTCATACTCGCCGCTGCTAACGAGGCGATCCGCAGGGCGCAGGAGATGGTGAACGAGGATATGTCCAAGCTGACCGGCGGACTGCAACTCCCCGGCATGGGCGGACTCGGCAATATGTTCGGGAGATAGAAGAAGGAACCATGCACGGTATTATTGACGACCTGATCAGCGAACTCACCCGCCTGCCCGGCATCGGCAGAAAGACCGCCCAGAGGCTCGCCTTTTTTATCCTCTCGATGCCCGAGGGAGAGGCGCTGTCAATCGCAAAGGCGATTGAACGGGTGAAGGAGAAGGCCAGGTTCTGCAACCGCTGCTTCAATATCACCGAAGAGGAAACCTGCAACATCTGCAGCGACCCTTCCCGCGACCGCAGCAGGATCTGCGTGGTCGAGGAACCGAGCAACATACTGGTGATCGAGCGGGTCAAGGGCATGAACTGCCTCTACCACGTCCTGCTGGGGGCACTGTCGCCGATCGACGGCATAACCCCTGACAAGCTTAAGATAGCTGAACTGGTCGAACGCGTCAGGGTCGGCGGGGTGAACGAGGTGATCCTGGCGACAAACCCCAATACCAAGGGAGAGATCACCGCCCAGTATATCCGGGAGACGCTGGTCCCGACCGGCGTCAGGGTGACCCGCATCGCCTACGGCCTGCCGATGGGCAGCGACATCGAGTTTGCCGACGAAGTGACCCTCGGCCGGGCCCTCGAAGGCAGGCGGGAGCTGTAGGGTCACCCCGGGGATTGATTCGCAGGGACCACCCGACATTTCTTATTGCACGGGAAATTCGCTCACCACGGTTAAGGGTGTCCCGTCCTTCCCTCATCACGCGGGGTTTCAGGGCATCTTACCTGTCAGAAATCGACAGGAACGTTTCTCAAATATTTCCGCTGCAGGCTGAGCGCACCGTACCAGCGCTCCGACACAAGTACACAGACCATAGAAGTTCCTTAAACTCCCGTTAACCCTCACCGCGAAGCGTTACCAGAGCGCAGCCACTGATCAATGAGGACCTCCCGTCTTCTCCGGCTGACGGTTGCCCGGGCCTTATTGCTTCTTACGAGCAGATGTGCAAGGAGATAACCTCCCCTGATGAACGCTTCGGTCCAGTGGCGCAGATAGAGGTGGAACCTTGACGGGGCTAAGCCGGGCGCATACCCGTATTTCCGGGAGAGGTAGGCATATCGGGGAAAAAGCGCACGAAAGAAGGCCCCGAGCGTCTGGAAGCGGTTTGTATTTCTGCTCATCGGTCCGAACAGATCAGGCAATGGAATCGCTCTGCGGTCCAGAAGATATCCCGCGATGATCTCCGCTATCTCCGTGTCGTTCCCGTCATGGTCGAGTTGAGCCAGTGCTCCGGGCGGCAGTGGCGTGCCAAACAGCTTTTCGACAACCAGCAGCGTGCTGTAGACATATTTCCCGACCCCAAAACGCCGTGTGCGTGATCCGAGAGACTTCCAGTCGATTTCATCCCAGTAATGACGGAGCACCTCGGCTATATCACCGATGCTCCGCAGCTCCAGCAGGTTGAAACGGTGATTGGTGCAGATATGAAGACAGAGATGGACGAGAAGGTCCCCGGGACCCAGCATGAGAGCTGGGGACCCGTTGATATTGATCCCGACAGTCTTTTCCTCAAGATCCTCCATCGTAATCGGGAACCGGCATCCGGCAGGCGTCAGACTCCAGTGGACCTCAATCGGCGGACCTCCCTGCCGGGTAAAGGGTATCAGGTGATGGTGCCTCAGGCACTGCTCTCTGATCGCAGGGCGTTCGGTTGGACCATAGCCCATATTTATCACGACCTGCTGCACCTCTTCCAGGTCCTTCCGCCGGACGAGGATATCAATATCCCGCATCGGCCTGAGAGCGATATCACCGTATACCCCCTCGGCGAGGCAGCAACCTTTGAGAACGACCGCGGCGATCCCCCTGGGCCGCAGCGCTTCGAGGAGACTGCTCAGATCACTGAAGATGACCATATTCCGTGCGCTGTGCAGCAAGTATTCATTCCGCAGAGCTTCAAGGACGCGGGCCGGAAGATCGAGGGCAAGGTGCCTGTTTGCCAGCCGGCTGTAAAACAGAGGGGCCAGACCGGCCAGAGTCAGCTGAGACAGGATGTGGTTCCACCGGTCTTCGGTGACCGCCCGTAGTTGCGCGATCACCTGCTCATCGCCCTGGTGGAGCGCATGCAGGAGGGTGACGGTCTGCCCTGCGTCTATATTCCGTGCCCTTCCCGGCGCCATATCGCTACCAGCACTGGGGCTTGAAGATCTTCTCCAGCAGCGTATTGCAGGGGTCATCGCCCTCGGCCTGCTTGCCGTTTTCGGCATAGCTCTCTGCCCAGGCATCCGAAGACTTCATCCTGAAGATCATCACGGTCGGTATCATATACCCGGTCACCACGATTGTCCTCTTAAGGAAGTCACGCCTCGAACTGCAGGATTTATGATCCTCATCCGGTTTCATCGTCTCCACCTCCCTTCCTGGCATTGACATCCTGTTTCCATTCTCTTTCCGTCATCATCCGGCAGTCTCTTCACCCGGGCCGGAGAACGCGACGAAGAACGTGGCGGGCCCGCCTGACAGAGCACTGCTGCGTTGCAGCCATTTTGTTGCGTTACTGCATCGAGCAGAGCCAGGCCTGAACGCAGACCGCGCATCTGCAGGAGCCAGCAGGAACACCTGCGTATGAGCCGCAGCAGAATGTCAAGACCTGCGGAGCCGTGAGAGGAAAGGTTGATCGCCTGGTCTATCAGCAGTGACAGAGACTCGGTTTCTCCAAGCGGGGTCAGACACTCGGGCCCGAGCGGCCTGTATGCCGGAAAGACCAGCCATGCAGGAGATGCCGGGGGTGACACCCAATCCGGTCTTATCACCGACGGGTCAAGCCTCCTCTTTCCTGATCTGTCTGCAAAGCCTCCCCTGTCATCAACCCGGGCCAGCCCGGGGAACAACCCCATCGTGTGATCAGTAAGATGAAAGCTGCGGGGAAAAGGGTGCGCCCTGAGACCTTTCGGCTCAAGCAGGATGATTTCATCGGAGAGACAGTGCCATCCCTCGAGCAGCAGCGCAAGGGCAAGGGTGCTCTTGCCGGACCCGGGGGGACCGCACAGAAGTATTCCGCGGCCGTCTTTTGATGCGCCAGCGGCGTGCAGCTGCAAAAAGTGATCGTGGCGATACAGCAGGTTCCGAAGGACCGTCCACTCCAGGTATTCGAGCAGGCCGGTGCGGTCAGGAGATGAATAGATCGCCTGATTATTCTCATGGAGGGTATAAAAAAGAAGGGCATTGTCCGGGCCTGTCTCCTGCCGGATCTCCCATTCTGAAGAGCAGGTATCAGGAGCGCAGCGAAGCATCGGATAGAGCAGCGCCAGAAACTCACGCAGGGATGGGTCGTCCGTCGACAGGGAGAACCGGTAATCGGCCAGCCTATAAAAGATCCTGTCCATGTCCGCAATTTACAGGTTCCAGGATTCCTGCATTCCGCAGGGCCTGCACGGTCGAGATAACATCCCGGAGGGCATCCGCCGGCCGCAGCCCAAAGGCCGTCGCCGTCTCATCTGCTATCTGCGAGAGCTGATAGTCACCGGTGCAGAAGGTCAGGATGAACGACGCGCTGCTGTTGAGGGTGCAGACAAGCCCTGTCCTCTGGTCGTGCAGCACACTGCCGTCTCTCAGGTCCCGCTGAAGCAGGGAGGTCCCCTTCCGTGGACGATCGGTCGGCTGCATCCCGCCAGCCTCCGCAGGGTCGTCCGTTTTTTGGTGCACTCCTGGCAGTGCTGATATGGCTTTCATGGCCGTTCTCCTTGCCGGCATCTCGTTCAGGTCAGGAATCCGCCGGCCTGTGTCTGCGTATATGGATATATATAGGGTACGTTGCATATAGCATACCAGTCATAAGCCTGGCTGCCGCAGGTTCACAAGTATCTGCAAGGCTTTGTTCTGGCGGGGAAAAGTCACGGACGGGGAGAAGCCGGCACTGCGCTCCTGTAGCCTTTGGATACATCTTCTGACAGAAATCTGCTTCCGTTGGACACACGGTACTATGAAAGTCAGACACGATATGGCATCCGGGAAAAGCCCCGGCAGGCCGGTTTCACTGCAGGTTCAGGGATTGACGGATTACAGGCAGATTCCAGGGACAGGCGTCATGAAGTCACCCCCCGGACGAGTTCTTAATTTCTGCCAGTGTCGCCTCCATCCGCGATATATAAACGTTGTAGAGGTAGCGCAGCAGATGAGGCCGCGGCTCCAGGATCCTGTCAAGGTCAGGCTTCCCGACCTCGAACAGCGCAACATCGGTGATCGAGGTGACGGTAGCAGTACGCGGTCTGGACGTCAGAAACGCCATCTCGCCAAAGATATCCCCGTCTGTCAGCGTCGAGAGAGATACCCTCCTGCCCTGGATCATGCTCGAAATCTCGACCCAGCCCGAAACAATGACGAAGATCGAATCCCCGGTCTCTCCCTCACGGATGATCGTCTGTCCGGGTTTAACGAAAATGGGCTTCAGCGCGTCAAAGACACCGGGGGCCTCGTCCCCAGCCAGCACCTTCAGCAGTTCGGACGCAGTGCCGGATGTGACAAGCGCCCGGAGTTTTGCAGCGGCGCCGGCCGGGCCTGTGTCTCCCGGTGCAGCGCGCAGGGTATCAAGCCGGACCGGGGCACTGCTGTTTTCGTGCTGAAGCAGCAGGGCCTCAAGATCCGAGGCAACATCTTCAGAGGAGGGGTCCAGTGCGAGGATCCTGTTGCAGACGACCATGGCCTTTGTCGTCTCAGAGGTCTTCTTATATAACAGCAGCGCCTTGCGAAAGGCAGCGACTGCCGCGGCCGTATTCCCGCTGTTGGTGTGAAAATCCCCCAGCTTTTCAAAATGGCCGGGATCGGATGGCTCCTGCAGGATAAGGCCGTCGATGCTTTTTATCGCATCGTCCCATTCCTCATCCTGGATGGCTGATAAGAGTTCTTTCCAGTGCTCGTCTTTTTTTTGCATAGATCTTCATTGTAATGAATTACAGGGCGGATGTAAATTTTTCTTTTATGCGGCCTGTTCTTCGCTCCGCGGCCGGAAAGAAGAAGAAGACGGGTATTGAATTGGTCCGGAGGCACGGCACGCACGGGATGAGGAATGGGGCATACTTACCGGTGCGCCGCTGTCACGAATGCCGCAGCGGAACGCCTCATCAGGACTGATTCCGCACCCGTCAGTAGTGTTTCTTGAGCTCAATCAGCACCTGCTTCGCCACGTTCTTCAGCGTCTCAAAGACACCGGGACCGGTGACCGCTATGCCATCAAAATAGGGGACATTGCGCGGATTCAGGAGCTTGTTCATGCTTTCGACCGGGGCAATATTCGGCAGGTCGCGCTTGTTGTACTGGATCGTGTACGGCAGTTTATTGAGGTCATAACCCTGCTCCGCAAGGTTGATCCTGAGGTCGTCGAGACTCTCGATGTTGGCCTCCATCCTCTCGATCTGGCTGTCGGCCACGAAGACGACGCCGTCGACCCCCTTGAGGATGAGCTTTCTGCTGGCTGCATAGAAGACCTGGCCGGGGACGGTATAGAGATGGAACCTCACCTTGAAACCCTTGATGTCGCCCAGGGCCAGGGGCAGGAAGTCGAAGAAGAGCGTGCGCTCGGTCTCTGTTGCCAGAGAGATCAGTTTGCCCTTCTGGTCAGGGTTCGTTTTCTTGTAGACGTACTGCAGATTGGTCGTCTTGCCGCAAAGCCCCGGTCCGTAATAGACGATCTTGCAGTTGATCTCCCGGGAAGAGTAGTTTATAAAGGACATGTAACTGCTTCCCTACCTGAACAGATTGTCGATATCTTCGTCGCTGATCTCGGCAAACGGTGATTCATCGAAGCTGTCGACACTCTTTTCCTTCTCAGACTTGGTCGTGATGTCATTGAATATCCTGACGAGCGCCTCTGAAGCCTTTTTGACCCGAAGCCGCACCAGCCCGAGGGAGGAACGCTTGTCGAAGATGACGACCAGGATGACGCGCTGGCCGATCAGAGATATATGGATATTGTCCTTCTCGCCCTCATGGAAGAGGATCGTGAACTCTTTTTCGCCGAGCAGGCGGGCTATGCCGCCGGTCGCCGCAATATTCCCCGCGGTCAGCGAGGCCAGCGACGTGGTATCGATATCGCGGGTCTCGCCGGCGGACGCTATCAGCTGACCGTTCTTGTCGACAAGGAATACGACCTTGGCATTCGTCTGCACATACAGCCGCTGGAGTTCTTCGTCAATGCGACTGAACTCCTCCTCATACATTATCAGGTCTGAACCGCTCATAACCCCTTCAAAATATCACAAACAGGGGTACTTTAGCAACCGCATTTTTCCGCGTTCTTTAATCTCTCCCATTCTGCGTCCACTTCTTCCTGAACTCTCTGGAGGAGTGCTTCATTGCCCGGCTCGAACAGATGCTTGAACCTGCCCTGCGGTTTCATGAACTCGGCAACCGGAATTTTCTCCTTCGGCGTAGACGTTATCTTGGTGACCCCGTTCTCGATTTCATAGAGCGGCCAGTAGCAGGTATTGACCGCCATCCTGCTGAGGGCTATCGCGTCGTTCGTCTTTGAACGCCACCCGCGGTTGCAGGGAGCGATGATGTTCAGGAACTTCGGTCCCTCATAGGAATGCGCCTTCTGCACCTTCTTCATGAGGTCCATCCAGTGGGACGGTGAAGCCTGGGCGGCGTACGGGATGTTGTGTGCCGCCATTATTTTGGTGAGGTTCTTGCGGCCGCGGAGCTTGCCCGGGATCACCGAACCTGCCGGACACGTGGTCGTATCAGCACCAAGAGGCGTCGCGCTCGAACGCTGGATACCGGTATTCATATACGCACCGTTGTCGTAGCAGACGTAGATCATGTCATGCCCGCGCTCCATCGCACCCGAGAGGCTCTGGAAACCGATATCATAAGTGCCGCCGTCGCCCCCGAAGGCGATGAACTTGACGTCCTTGTCGATCTTGCCCTGCTTTTTCAGCGAGCGGTACATGGTCTCGACGCCGGACAGGGTTGCCGCGGCATTCTCAAAGGCCGTGTGGATCCAGGGGATCTTCCACGCCGTATATTCAGAGATACAGGTGGAGACCTCCAGGCATCCGGTCGCATTCGCCGCGATCACCGGATGTTCGGTGGCCATAAGGACCATCTTGACAACGACCGGCGCACCGCAGCCGGAACACATCCGATGGCCATGCGTTAACAGGTCCTCTTTCTTCGAAAGCTCTTTCAAGGTCAGTGGCGTCGCCATATCTATTCCCTCACTCCTATGTATTCTTTGATGATGTTGATCTTGCCGCTCTTTGCTATTTCGTTGAGCTCGTTGAGCACGAGTTCGGCATGCGACGGAAGGTAGTCCCTGCCGCCCAGACCGTAGATCTTGTTGATCAATGCCGGCTTCTGCTGCAGCTGATACAGCGCAGAGCTGATCTCCATAAACAGCGGGCCATAACCGCCGAAGGAGTCAGACCGGTCCATGACACAGACCGCCTTGGTATTCTTCAGTGCCTCGGCAACCTCTTCATACGGGAACGGTCTGAAGAGCCGGGGCTTCAGAAGCCCGGCCTTGATTCCCCTGTTCCGGAAATCATCGACAACATCCTTGGAGGTTCCGGCAGCAGAGTTCAGGATGACCAGCGCGATATCCGCGTCTTCAAGCCGGTAGGACTCGAAAAGCCCGTATTTCCTGCCGCTCATCTTTTCGAAGTCCTTCGCAACGTCAAGGACCACGTTCTTCACCTTCAGCATCACCTCGTGCTGGGCACGTTTATATTCGTGATAGAGGTCCGTAAGGATCAGCGGACCGTAGCTCTTCGGCTTCTCCAGGTCCAGCAGCGGGTAGAGGTTCTTGAATTCGCCGACAAAATTCTGCACCTCGGCGTCCTCGAGGTATTCCATCCTCTCGATCGAATGGCTGATGATGAACCCGTCCATGCAGACCATCACCGGCAGCCTGATATCCATATGCTCGCCGACCCTGAACGCCTGGATCGTATTATCGTAGGCCTCCTGGGCGTTCTCGGACCAGATCTGTATCCAGCCGGTATCGCGGGCACCCATGGCGTCCGAGTGGTCGCCGTGGATGTTCAGCGGGGCTGAGAGTGCACGGTTGACCACCGGCATGATGATCGGCAGCCGGTCGCCCGAGGCGATATGGAGCATCTCCCACATCAGCGCAAGCCCCTGGGACGAGGTAGCGGTGATGACCCTGCCTCCTGCGGCCGCAGCACCGATACAGGCGCTCATCGAGCTGTGCTCGCTCTCAACGAGGATCGGTTCGGTCTTGACCTTGCCGTCAGAAATATATGAGGCATAGCGCTGCATCATGTCGGTCTGGGGCGTAATCGGATAGATGCCGCAGACATCCGGGTTCACCTGGCGGAGTGCATTGGCACATGCTTCGTTTCCTGTAACTGCTACTACCTTTGCCATCTACGTGCCCTCCTCTTCCATGACAATCGCCTTGTTGCCTTTTTTGCCGGGGCATTCAAGGGCGCAGATGCCGCATCCCTTGCAGTAGTCATAATCAAACTCTCCCCGTTTGCCGTCCTTCACCTTGATCGACATGTCAGGACAATAGATCCAGCAGAACAGACACTGGATGCAGTTCTCTTCTTTCCATACCGGCCTGAAGGCCCTCCACGAACCGGTCTTGAATTTGACGGCGCTGCCGCCCTCAAGGATCACCGAGCCGGGGACCAGATCTTTCCATCCCTTCTGTTTCATCCTTCCTTAACCTCCTCGTATCCTCTCCTGGTCGCTTCCAGGTTTCCGTCGATAACCTTCTGGGCGAACTTCTTGCCGAAGCTCTTCCTGACATCCTCAAGCAGGTGCTCAAGGGTGATCAGGCCCGTGGCCTTGCAGAGGGCTCCGAGCATCGGAGAGTTCGGCATGGCCCTGCCGAAGCAGTCTATCGCTATCTTGGTCGCATCGACCGTGATGACCTTCTGCGACGCGGTGGCCCCCAGCTTCTGGCGTATCTCCTTGGGGTCCTTCGTCGTATTGATGATATATATCGTATTTTCCTTGGCGCCGTCGGCGATGTTGATGCTGTCCAGAAGGGTCGCATCGACAACGGTCACCACATCCGGGTTCAGCACCGGGCAGTGCATCCTCAGCTCCTTCGAGCTTATCCTGTTGTATGCACGCAGCGGTGCGCCGGCTCTCTCAGGGCCGTATTCAGGGAATGCCTGGACATGCCGTCCGCCGCTCAGGCAGGCATCTGCCAGCACCTTGGCAGCAGTGACAGTGCCCTGTCCACCCCTGCCATGCCATCTTATTTCGGTCATTTCTGCCATAGTTTCCTCCGGATTCGTGATTGAATGATCATTTTAGACGATAAAATCAGATTATTTCAAGGATGATATATATTTATTAAAATATTTAATGGATTTGACTAAAAGGATGTAGGCATTTTATAGTTATCACCATGGTACAGAGCATGACAGGTTTCGGGAGCGCGGAGCAGGACGGCTGCAGGGTCGAGATACGTTCCCTCAACCAGAAATTCCTCGAAATAACGATCAAGGCCCCTGCCTCGCTCAGCCAGCTCGATATCACCTTCCGCAACAGCATCAAGGAGCTTTTCACCCGGGGCAAGTTCGACGTCAGCGTCGTCGTCTCCGGAGAGTCCTCGGCTGCTCTGCGCATCAATTCCGGACTTGTGGGCCAGATGATGGGCACGTTCCGGCAGCTCCAGGACGAGTTTTCGGTCCCCGGCACGATCGATATCAACACCCTGATCAGCCTGCATGAGATCTTCATCGGGACCGAGCAGCATGTCGACAGCGAGACGATCACCGGGGTCTTCCGCCAGGCCCTCGGGAACCTGCATGCCATGCGGCTGCAGGAAGGCGCATGCCTGGCAGCCGCGCTGCAGCAGCTGACCGGAACGGTACTCGAGATGAGGGACCGCATCGGCGGCCTCTGCGGCAGGGTGACGCTCGCCGCGCATGAAAAATTCCAGGAACGCATAAAGGCCCTTCTCGAAGGCAAGGATGTCGACAGTACGAGGATGCTCCAGGAAGCTGCCATCATGGCTGCGAAGATCGACATTGCCGAAGAGTTGACCAGACTCGGCAGCCATATCACCCAGTTCAGGGAGACGCTCGCCCGCGGCGGCAGCATCGGCAGGAAACTCGACTTTATCCTGCAGGAGTGCAACCGGGAGGTGAACACCATCGCCTCAAAATCCGTTGACTACGAGATATCGAGCATAACCGTCGACATGAAGACCGTCATCGAGCAGCTCAGGGAACAGGTCCAGAATATACAATGAAAGCCCGTGCTGCGGCAACCCAGAAGAAAAACAGGGGCGGCATCTTCATCATATCCGCCCCGTCGGGTGCAGGAAAGTCGACCCTTTGCAGCCACCTGATGAAATCCATGGAGAACATCCTGCCGTCTGTTTCCTACACGACCAGGACGCCGCGCCACGGCGAGGTGAACAACCTCCATTACACCTTTGTCAGCGAAAAAAAATTCAGGGACATGGCCGCGCGTGGAGCCTTTGTGGAGTGGGCCGAGGTGCATGGCAACCTCTACGGGACGTCCGGCAGCCGGCTGAAATCACTTGTCAGGGCCGGCGCAGACGTGCTGCTCGACATCGATGTGCAGGGTGCGGACCAGATCAGAAGGTCACTCGACAGCGCGGTCTCGATCTTTATTATGCCCCCGTCGCTGACCGTGCTGCGCAGCCGGCTCGAAAACAGGGCGAGCAACACAAAGGAACGGCGGGAGGATATCGAGAGGCGGCTTGCGAAGGCGCGGGACGAAATGAAGCACTATAAACGCTACGATTATGTTATAGTTAATGACGATCTGAAGTCCGCCCTCCGGCAATTTGAAGCGATCATTACCGCCGAACGCCTCAGGAGCGGACGCCTTGACGGTCACTGGATAAAGAATACATTATTTGTGTAGGAGGACGTTATCATGGATGTCATATCACTGCCGGTGGAGTTTGACCACCAGAAAATCGACGGCAAGTTCAGGATGGTCGCCATAGCGGCCCAGAGGGCAAAGGAGCTTTCGCTCGGCGCCCGGCCGAAGATCACCACCAAGAACCGGAAGGTCACCTCGATCGCCATCGAAGAGGCGGCGACCAACCTGCTCGAATATCTGACCGGGGAAGAGGCGGTTGTTGCTCGGGAAGAGGCCGGCAAGTTCGATTACCGGAAGATGCTGGAGGATTCCCGGAGGGCCACTGCCACCGCGGACCTCTCCGAACTGGAAAAAGACCTTCAGGTCTATCTCCATGAAAAGGAGACGATCGACAAGAAGGCCTTCGAAGAACTTTTCACCGAGAAGAAGGAAGACCTGCCTGAAGATACTGAAGAATAAGTCGGTCCTCCTCGGTGTCACCGGGGGTGTGGCCGCTTATAAAGCAGTTGACCTTGCACGAAGGTTGCGGGACGCAGAGGCCTCTGTCACGATCATGATGACAGAGGCCTCGCAACGTTTTATCACCCCGCTGTCGCTCGAAACCGCCTCACAAAACAGGGTCTACACATCCCTGTTCGACGATCCGCTGGCGCATATCAAACTCCCGGCTGAGGCCGATCTTGTCATCATCGCCCCTGCCACGGCAAACAGCATCGCGAAATTCGCACACGGGATTGCGGACGACCTCGTCAGCACCTGCTTTCTTGCGGCCACCGGCAAGCAGATCATCATCGCACCTGCCATGAACTGGAGGATGTACGAGAGCCCGGCCTGCCGCAGGAACCTGGAAGTCCTGCGTTCAGCCGGCGTCATACAGACGGGCCCTGAAAAAGGGAGCCTTGCCTGCGGCGAGGAAGGGATCGGCCGGATGGCCGGCGTCCCGGAGATCATCGAGGCCGCCGGGGCGGCCCTCTGCACCAAAGACCTTGCAGGGGAACGGGTCGTTGTGACCGCCGGCCCCACGAGGGAATATATCGATCCGGTGCGTTTTATCTCAAACCGCTCCTCGGGCAGGATGGGGTTTGCCCTCGCCCGCGCGGCAAGAAACCGCGGGGCCTCGGTCACCCTCGTCACCGGGCCGACATCCCTGACACCGCCGCCGGGGATCTCCTGCATACGGACCGAAACAGCCGCAGAGATGCTCCAGGCCGTCAAAAGCCAGGTCGGGGGCGGGGCATCGATATTGGTCATGGCTGCCGCGGTCGCCGACTTCAGCCCTGCCGGGCGCAGCAGCGTGAAGATCGAGAAGAAAGACCTTGAGACCCTTGCCCTTCGCCGGACCGACGATATTATCACCGCCGTGGCCTCTGGAGCCGTGAGACCTTTTATCGTGGGCTTTGCTGCTGAGACCGGAGACAATCCGGACCGTGCAGAACGTAAGAGGGAACAAAAAGGCATGGACATGGTCGTCTTTAATAATGTCAGCGCCGAAGGCTCGGGCTTCGATGTCGATACGAACAGGGTTATCATCCTCGACCGGTCGGGGAAGAGAGAGCTTGAACTCATGAGCAAGGACGATGTGGCCGACGCCATATTTGACAGGCTCCTGCAAATCAAGGCTTGACTTTATCGGCCTGATTTGATAAAAAATTGACAAGGCTATGTCACTAAAAGATATCGAAAAACTGAAAGAAAAGGTCGATAAGGACCCCAACTCCAAACTCTTCGTGCCCCTTGCAGAGGAATACAGAAAAGAAGGCATGCTCGACGAGGCGATCGCCGTCCTGTTAAGCGGCATCGAAAAACAGCCCGGGTATATGAGCGCACGGGTGTCTCTCGGCAAGATCTATGTAGAAAAAGAGATGCTGAAAGAGGCCCAGGCAGAATTCGAGCAGGTGATCAAGTCCATTCCGGACAATCTTTATGCCCATAAGAAGCTTGCAGATATTTACCGGGCAACGGGAGAGATTGAACAGGCCATCAGATCGTACAAAACCGTCCTGAAGCTGAATGCCATGGACGAGGATGC
Source organism: uncultured Thermodesulfovibrio sp. (assembly GCA_964499365.1). GTDB lineage: Bacteria > Nitrospirota > Thermodesulfovibrionia > Thermodesulfovibrionales > UBA6898 > PALSA-1316. Next base: position 22,276 of record CAZCKU010000012.1, on the reverse strand, counting down.
CCTGATAAGTCTCAGTGACCTTGAGGGGATGGAGCTCGAGCCATCTGCAGCGGCAAAACCTGATGAGGAAGAGCAGGCCGCCGAGACCACAGTGATGACGGAAGAACCGGAAGAAACCGCGGGGGAAGAGCAGGCCCCGGTTGTCGGCTTTGTCCCGGAGTCCGGGAGCAGTGCCGAGCCTATCAGGGACGAGGACCTGGCCGCCTTTCAGAGTGCGATATTCGGGGCTGCCGGAGACGACGAGGGCAGTTCGCCTGCAGACCTCATTACCCCGCCGGTGGAACCCTTTGCTGCTGATGCCGGGCTGACCGTTGCGGACAGCACCGTCCCTGAGGTTGAAGAGGATGATGCCGATGTCTTTCAGCTGGACGATGATCTCCCGGAGGATGCCTTCGGACAGGCACTCGCGGCAGAGATTCCGGACGAGGATATCTTCACCCTCGAACATACCAGTCATGCCCAACCAAGTCAGGCGCAGCCTGCCCCGGAACCGCAGAAGCCGGCGCCGGCGATCGCTGCTGCGGCTGCTGCCGGCACCCTGACGGACGCGGACATCCAGGTGTCCGAGGGCAACTACAGTGGCGCCCTGAAGATCTACCGCTCACTCCTCGAAGCAAACCCCGGCGACCGCCAGATACTGCAGCGGGTCGAAGAACTCAGACAGTTCCTGAAGATGATCGGCAGGGACAAGGATGCCCTGATCGACCAGCTGAACACCTTCATGCAAGGCATAGAAAAGAGGCGGGATGAATTTCATAGAAATACTTAGGGATATCGTCGATAAGGTCGATGGCGCGGTTTCGGCCATGATCATCGCCGCCGACGGCATTCCTGTCCAGGAATATGTCGCTGAAAGACTGATCGACCTGACAGGGCTCGGGGCAGAAGCCTCGGCCATGATCAGAGACGTTGCCCTTGCCGCTGAAAATCTCGGCCTGGGCGAGGCGCGGGAGTTCTCGATCATCTCTGATCTGTGCGGCATCATCATGCGGAAGATCAACGAAGAATATTATATAGCCCTGATAATCAGGCCCGATGGAAATTACGGAAAGGGCAGGTTTGTGCTCAAGACTGTCGTGCCGAAGATCGAGGGCGAATTTTAGCAGTCACGCCTGTCGGTTCACCGGACTGCGAGCGCAGAGACATATGAAAATCCTTGTCATTCACGGACCAAACCTCAACCTCCTCGGCATGCGCGAGCCGGGTATCTACGGTGCATCAACCCTCGGCGACATCAACCAGCGGATCTCGGCGCTCGGCGCTGAACTCGGGCTTGCCGTCTCGACCTTTCAGTCGAACAGCGAGGGGGCGATTGTCGATGCCATCCAGCACGAACCCTTTGACCTTCTGATCATCAACCCCGCGGCGTATACCCATACGAGCGTGGCGATCAGGGATGCTATCGCTGCGGTGGGCAAGCCGGCCATTGAGGTCCACATCTCAAACATCCATGCACGGGAGGAGTTCAGAAGGCATTCCCATATAGCAGGGGTTGCTGTCGGCCAGATCAGCGGGTTCGGGGCGGACGGCTATCTCCTGGCGATACAGGCTGCAAAAAAGATCCTCTCACAATGACCCGTCTTCAGGCCATCACCTCGGCACTCGCGCAGAAGGGTGTTGATGGGGTCCTCATCTCGAACCGCAAGAACGTGCGTTACCTCTCCGGATTCACCGGGTCCTCGGCCTTTCTGATCATCAGCCCCGGTGCGCAGCTTTTTATATCCGACTTCAGGTACCAGGAGCAGGCAGCACGAGAAGTCCGCGGAGATTTCGAGGTTTCGATCGTCAACGACAGCCCCGAGGGCTTTATTATCGGAAAGGCACGGGAGCTCAACATCGGGGTACTCGGCTTTGAATCAACGGTTTCGTACGGCTTTTACCGGGGCCTGCTCAGGAAAGGGGTCAGGCTGAAGTCCCTCACCGGCATTACCGAAGAGGCCAGGAGGATCAAGGACCCGTCGGAGCTCAGACTGATCAGTATTGCGGTCGAGCGGGCGGAAACGGCCTTCCGGGAGATAAGACCGTTCATCAGACCGGGGGCCACCGAACGACAGGTCGCCCTGAGGCTGGAGGAAAGCCTGAAAAAAAGAGGCTGCCGGACGCTTCCGTTTGATATAATAGTGGCGGCCGGAAATAACTCGTCAATGCCGCATGCCCAGCCTACGGACAACCGGATAAGACCCGGCGACCTGGTTATCGTCGACTGGGGCGGTGAGGCTGAGGGCTATTTCTCCGACATGACACGGACCCTCCTGATGGACGGCCGAAACCTGTCGAAGAAGCGTGAGCTCTATCAGACAGTGCTCACGGCCAACCAGGAGGCGATACAGGCTGTCTGCAGCGGCGTGCAGGCCAGGACGGTTGACAGGACCGCCCGGGATATTATAAAAAAGGCGGGCTATGAAGAGTACTTTGGACACGGCACCGGACACGGTGTCGGGCTTGACGTCCATGAGCTGCCGCGCGTTTCAAGGGTAGGAAGGGAAACAATCAGACCTGGCATGGTCTTTACCATAGAACCGGGCATTTATGTCCCGGGTGTCGGCGGGGTGAGGATAGAGGATATGGTCGCGGTAAAGGCTGAAGGCGCCTCGGTCATGACGTCCCTCAGCAGGACCCCCGACGTTATACGATAAATAAATCAGTTTCAGGAGGACGTTTACGTGATAGCAACATCAGACTTCAGAAAAGGACTTAAACTCGAATACAAGAATGATCCCTATGAAATAGTCGAATTTCAGCATGTCAAAATGGGCAGGGGCGGCGCTGTCGTCAAGACCAAGATGAAGAATATGCGGACCGGCTCTGTCATCGAGGAAACCATCAGGTCGGGAGAAAAATTCCCTCCGGCCGGGCTCGAAGAGAAAAAAATGCAGTACCTCTATGTCCAGGACGGTTTCTACTACTTCATGGACCAGGAGACCTTTGAGCAGGTGCCGCTCTCTGCCGAACAGCTGGGCGATACCACCCGCTGGCTCAAGGACAATGCAGAGGTGAAGGCCCTGTATTATAAGGGGACCCCGCTGAATGTCGAGCCTCCGACCTTTGTCGAGCTGGCGATCATCAAGACCGACCCGGCGGGCTTCAAGGGCGATACCGCCTCGGGCGGCGGCAAGCCTGCCACCCTCGAGACCGGCGCAGTCGTCAGGGTGCCCTTCCATCTCAATGAAGGGGACGTGGTCAAGGTCGACACACGCACGTCGGAATACATAGAAAGGGTAAAATAATGGAACTTGAGGATCTGAAGAGTCTGATCGAGCTGCTCAAGGAGACCGATATTACCGAACTGCAGGTCGAAAAAGAGGGCACCAAGGTCAAGATCAAGAGGGAAAAGCTCTTCGGCAGCATCGAGATTCCGGCCCACCGGCCTTCGGTCTCTGTCTCCGCACAGGATGCCGCAATCAAGGAGCTGGTCGACGAGGAGACCCAGCGTCTGATCACCATAACCTCGCCGATCGTCGGGACGTTCTATAAATCGTCCGGCCCCGAGGCGCCTCCCTTTGTCGAGACCGGCTCGCGGGTCAGGAAGGGCCAGGTCCTCTGCATCATCGAGGCGATGAAGCTGATGAACGAGATCGAAAGCGATACGGACGGTGTTGTGGTCAAGGCCCTTATCGAGAACGGCCAGCCGGTCGAATACGGCGAACCGCTCTTCATGATCGATCCGGTATGAAACTTTTCAAGAAGATCTTGATAGCAAACCGCGGGGAGATCGCGGTCAGGGTGATCAGGGCCTGCAAGGAGCTCGGCATCAGGACCGTTGCGATCTATTCAGACATAGACCGTGAATCCATGCATGCAAAGATGGCGGATGAGTCTGTCTGCATCGGCCCGGCCAGCTCCGCCCAGAGCTACAACAATATCCCGAGCATCCTGACCGCAGCAGAGATCACCGACTCGGAGGCGATCCATCCCGGCTACGGGTTCCTGTCGGAAAATCCCCACTTTGCCGAGGCGTGTACCACGTCCGGCATCGCGTTTATAGGGCCCTCTGCCGAGAGCATCAGGATGGGCGGAGACAAGGCCAAGGCCCGCCAGGTGATGAAGCGCAGGGGCGTGCCGGTCGTGCCTGGCAGCGACGGCCCGGTGGCATCCGAAGAGACCGCGCTCAAGATCGCCAAAAAGATCGGGTTCCCGGTCATCCTGAAGGCATCGGCAGGCGGAGGCGGCAAGGGCATGAGGGTCGCCCGAAGCGAAGACGAACTCGAAAAGCTCTATTTCATGGCCCAGCGTGAGGCGCTGACCGCCTTCGGCAACGGCGAGCTCTACGTCGAAAAATTCATCCCCGAGATGCGTCATATCGAGATCCAGATCCTGGCAGACGGAAAAGGCAATATCGTCCATCTGGGCGAGCGTGACTGCTCGGTACAGAGAAGACATCAGAAACTGATCGAAGAGTCGCCCTCCCCGATCGCAACCGAAAAGTTCAGGAAGAAGATCGGTGAATACGCAATCAAGGCAGCCAGGGCGATCAAATACAAGAACGCCGGCACGGTCGAGTTCATCGTTGATACCGACGGAAATATCTACTTCATGGAGATGAATACCCGGCTCCAGGTCGAACACCCGGTCACGGAATATGTCAGCGGCGTCGATATCGTCAAGGAGCAGATAAAAATAGCCGCAGGCATCCCGATGGAACTGAAGCAGCCCCGGATCAAATTCTCCGGGCATGCCATCGAATGCAGGATCAATGCTGAAGACCCTGAGCGTTTCATCCCCAGCCCCGGCAAGATCACCTTCCTGTCCTTGCCGGGCGGTCCGGGTGTAAGGGTCGATACCGCGGTCTATAACGGGTGCGTCATACCCCCGAACTATGATTCGCTCGTTGCAAAACTGATCGTCTATGGCAGGGACCGCAGCGAGGCGATTGCGAAGATGAAAAGGGCGCTCGATGAATTCACGATCGAAGGCATCAAGACGACGATCCCGTTCCACAAGAAAGTCCTCCTTGACCCTGATTTCGTGAAGGGAGATTTCACCACCGGGTTTCTCGAGAAGATGACCGCCGCGATTGTGCCTCAGAACCAGGTCAAGTAAGCAGCGGCCCTGGTTCCTGTCGTGTGCGGAGCATGTATCGCGGCCGGTTGCCCGTGGTATGCTCCTGAAAGAAACAGATTTTTTTGCATGAGCGTATAAACAGATATGGCCTTCACCGGAGATTTAGAACAATTACATATCGTTGACATTATCCAGTTGCTGAATACGACCCGGAAATCCGGCAGTCTGTCTGTCCGGGGACAGCGGGGCGAAAGCCGCATCATCTTCAGCAACGGCTATATTGTCGGGGCCAGTCACCTCAACAACAGGGTGCGCATCGGCACCGTGCTGGTGAAGATGAACCTCCTGTCGGTTGAGGACCTGCAGACGGCCCTGGCTATCCAGAGGAACGCGGGAAAAGACCGCAAGCCGCTGCTCTCCACCCTGATGGATATCGGAAAGCTGGGCCGCGACAGCGCGGCAAAAGGCCTGAGAAAGCTTATAGAAATCACCCTCGTGGAAATAATCGGGTGGCCCTCAGGCACCTTCACCCTTGATCCCGAGGCTATCCCGGTATCTCCGGAATGCCGCTATTACGCGGACAAGATGGACCAGGAGATCAGCCTCGATGCCCAGATGCTGCTTATGGATGCCCTCCGGGTCTCTGATGAACGCCAGCGGGACCTTGACTCAGGGGCCGTCGTCACACCCGACGAAGAATTTTTCGCAGATCTCTGTCCATCAGAAAACCCTGCTGAGCCCTTTATTCCTGACAGCGGAAAGACAGCGGTCCTGACAGCGGACGACCTCGGTCTTGGCGAACTTGAGCACCTGGAGCGCAAGATACCGGAATTCATACCCGCAGCCGAGATCTTCGACCCCTCGGCAATACACCGCCAAAAGATACAGGAGCTCCTCTCCGGGTTTCCTGAGCAGGAACAGGAGGCCTTCGTCTCGTTTCTGAAAGAGTCCACGCAGAGCAGAAACAGCCCCGAAGGCGCGCAGAAACAGGAAGGACGGACAAAGGGCATCATCCTCCTGAGCGGTGATGAACTGCTCAGACATTCTCTGATGACGATCTGCAAGAACGAGGGCGTTCTTGTTTTCACGACCGGGGCTGAAGCGGAGGTTGACCTTCTCATCGAACAGTGCCTCAAAGTGGGGGCCCTGACCTGCCTGGTTGTTGACGCGCCTCCAGCCAGCGGGGAGGCCGTCCTCCCGGATAGTTTTCAGCCCCTGCGCCGGAGGTTGACAGACAAATATCCGCAGGTGACGATGGTACAGATGGCGCCCCCCGGCAATGACGGTTTTTCCCTGCATGCCTACAGCGAGGGGGTCAGTGCCGTCTTCCCCAGGCCCTCGGCCGCCGAATCACGGCAGACCTTTGTCGAAGACATGATACAGCTGCTGGGGACCTTCAAGACCTATATACATGCTCTCTTCCTGCGGCAGGAGGCTTCTGCCCCGAACGAAGTGGACAGCCGGTTTGTGATGCTGAAAAACGGGATCGTGGCCCTCAGGGCACTCACCGAACCGTCTGCTGTCGCGTTGGCGCTCCTGCAGCAGCTCTCCGGTATCTGCAGCCGGTGTATCACCTTCTATGTACGCAGGAATGAGCTGGCCGGAGATAAGGCGATAGGGGTCTATGCTGAAAAAAGCGAAGGGCCGACGTCTGTCACGCGGCTGAAAGTGCCGCTCTCTGAACCCTCGATTTTCCGCGGGACGGTCGAAGAAATGCGCTCTTTCTATGGAGAGAGTCACGACAGGCTGCTGATGAAACTCTTTGAGGTGATTGGTGAGCCTCTCACCCCTTCGATCATGCTCCTGCCGGTGGCAAGCCGGGGCAGGACCGTCGTCCTTGTCTATGGCGATTTCGGCATGGAGGAGGCGCCGGTCCTGAACGCTGACTGTCTTGATGTACTCGCCCAGGCCGCAGGCCTTGCCGTCGAAAACTCCCTGTATCAACAACAGCGCGGCAAAACAACCTGAACCGAAAAGAAGTCTGAACCTTGACACAGGCGGGAAATTCCAGTTACATTCAATAGGTAAACAGCCATGGATATTGCAACGTTAACGCAGATACTCGAGATCGCCTTCGAAAAGAGGGTCTCGGACATCCACTTCGAAGTGGACAATCCTCCGATCTTCAGGGCCCGCGGCCATCTGATCCGCTCCAAGCTCAGCAACCTGACACGCAAGGACACTGAATTCATCGCCTCGACGGTTATGGAGCAGCAGGGCAGGCAGCTGCCGGAAAATCTCAAGGAATTCGACACCTCCTATAATCTGTCGAACGTAGGCCGTTTCAGGGTCAGCATCTTCCGGCAGAGAGGCAATATCGGCCTGGTCATGAGGGTCATCCCCCATCACATCGGCACCTTCGAGGAGCTGCATCTCCCGCCGGTCCTGGGGAGCATAACCAAGGCACCGAACGGACTGATCCTGGTGTGCGGTCCGACCGGAAACGGCAAATCCACCACACTGGCCTCGATGATCCGGCACATCAACGACAATTTCAATTACAGCATTATCACGATCGAGGACCCGATAGAGTTTATTTTCCATTCAAACAAGAGCTGCATCATCCAGAGGGAAGTAGGCATTGACACGGACGGGTTCAGCGGCGCCCTGAAGGCAGCGATGCGCATGGACCCTGATGTCATCATGGTAGGAGAAATGCGCGACCATGAAACGATCGACTCCTGCATCAAGGCAGCAGAGACCGGGCATCTGGTGCTTTCTACCCTGCACACGCACAGCGCAGCCTCCACGATCAACCGTATCGTGGGGCACTTCCCGACGCAGGTGCAGGAAAACATCCGTCACAGGCTGGCCGAAATCCTGGTCGGCACCATTTCCCTGCGGCTGGTAAGAGCCAAAACCGGGGAGGCGGTAATCCCTGCCATGGAGGTCATGTACGCCACCTCGACCATCAAGACCTGCATCCGCGACGGGCATCTCGATGATATCGAACAATATATTGAAAAGGGGCGGGACGAATACCAGATGCAGACCCTCGACCAGCACCTGATCAATCTCTGCAAGCAGGAGGTTATCACCCTCGACGAGGCAAAAAGGATTTCACGCTCGACAGACCTCGAGCGGAAGCTTCTCTATTCGTAGTGTGATGCAGTCCGACGTTTGATCCTGCGGTAATCTCTGTATCAGTGGAACCAGGAACCGTCCGCGTTCAAAGCAGCCCCAGCGGGCCGCGCACCCAGGGATTCAACATTCCAGCAATCTCCCTCAAGATACGGCTGACCTACCTGTGTAATGTCCACCCCATGAAAACTGCTGCAGGTGGTACACTCGCCCTCGCAGTCCCCCGGATGTCTCTCCCCTGCCGCCAGATACGCCTTGCCGTTCCTGATCACGCATCGAATATTCGCTACCCGGTTCCTGTCTGTCTGTGCCATGACAATCCCCCTTTGAAAAGTTCGATCTGTGCTGTCAGTAGGGGGTGCATAATTCGGGCCAGGGAACCGAAGACGAGAACCGGTTGATTCAAAAGAATTCCCCCCCCTCATAATGAGGATATGCAGGCCAGGTACTCATCAAAGTTTGATAGAAGCTATTAAATGTTTATATAAACAAACCCTTTCGTCTCAGTCAGCAGTCGTTATCAGATCCTCTTCAATAATTACCCGGAGGGTTGCAAGATAAAGCTGCCTGTCGGCTTTTCCCCCCTCTGTAAGACCCGGACCCAGAGCGTGAGAAAGATGAGGATGGTCTGCGCCGGTTGGCAGCTCAGGGCTGTTTCTCCGGAAGCACAACGGTGCAGGTAGTTCCCCTCCCCTCTTCGCTCTCGATCCTGATTCCGCCCCCGTGCACCTCGACGATCGCCTTTGCAATGCTGAGACCGAGACCCGTCCCTTCCGTGTTCCGCGCGGCGTCTCCCCGGAAGAAGCGGTCGCAGATCCTCTCCAGATCGTCCTTCTTAATGCCCTTGCCGGAATCCCTGACCAAAACCGTTGCCTTGCCGTCGCCCCTTACGGCTGAGACCTCCACGAGGCCATGTTCGCCGCTGTATTTTATCGCGTTTTCGAGGATATTCAGAAAGGCCTCGGTGAGCCTGTCCCTGTCGCCCCTTACGGTAATGGCATCTTCGATGCCGGTCGTGATGCGTATCCGTCTCTCCGCAGCAAGGGGCTCCAGCAGCAGCAGCGCATGGCCGATGCAGTCCTTTAGCGGGATATCGGTTATATCCGGGGGGGAGAGGATGGCCGAGTCGAGACGGGCCAGGGAGAGGAGGTCTCTCACCACGGCGTTCATGGTATCCGTCACCGACCTGATCGTTCTGATCGTCTCAATATATTCTGACTCTTCCCTCTTCCTCTGGAGCGTGACATCGCACTGGGCCCTGATGACCGACACCGGCGTCTTCAGTTCATGTGAGGCATCGGCAATAAGCCGTCTCTCGGTTGCGAACGCCTTCTGCAGGCGGTCGAGCATCGCATTAAATGAATCGGCCAGGACAGTCAGCTCCTGTGTCTCGGTCGATGCCCCGAGCCTCCGGCCGAGGGTCTGGTGCGTAATGGTCCGTATCCTGCCGGAGAAGTCAGCCAGTGGGGCGAGCGACCGTTTTGCGATCCAGAGACCGGTCAGACAGACGATCAGTATGCTGATAACCGTGGCCAGGATCAGAAATCTTCCAAATGCCTCGACCATCCTGATACTCCCGCCCAGGCTCTCGGCAACGAAGACTTCAAAAGACTTGCCGAAGGCCTGTACATCCTGCATGAGCACACGCAGCGGTTCACCATCAGGCCCCATGGACGTGAAGATCTTCTCTTTCAATTGTTCATTGACTGCTTCAGGCTTGCCAGAGGCAAGGTCAAAGCCGCTCTCCACCAGTGACGGCGACGACGCGAGTATCTTTCCGTCCATCAGGACCTTGTAGTAATGGCCGGAACGGGGGATCGTGTACTCTCCGGAGATGACTTCAGAGAGCTCAAGTTCCATGGCCCCGTGTTCCTCATGCAGAAGTCCGGTGATAACCTGAGCCTTGGAGTGGAGCGTATTATCCATGGCGCCGAAGACGATCTTTCTGGCCTCGCGGTAAAGAAGCAGGCCGAGGGCGATCAAAAGAAACGAGGTGACGGCGAACAGCCAGAGGAATATCCGCCCCTTTATGGACGCAAGCAGCCTCTTCACCGGTCGTCCTTCAGGACATAGCCCGCGCCTCTCATCGTCTGGATGAGCTGCCTGCCGGGACCGCTGTCGAGCTTCTTCCTGAGATAGCTGATATAGACATCGATCACGTTGCTGTCGCGGTCTGAGTCCCTGTCATAGACGTGCTCGACAAGCTCTGTCCTGCTGATCACCCTGTTGCTGTTCAGCGCAAGATATTCGAGGAGTCCGTATTCAGTCGCGGAGAGACGTATCTCCCTGCCCGCCCTCCTAACGGTCCGGGCGTTGGTATCAATCGTCATATCGCCTATCTCGATAAGGGGCGAGGGCCTACCCTTGGCCCGCCGTATCACCGATTTCAGCCTCGCAAGGAGTTCCGAAAAATCGAAGGGTTTGGCGATATAGTCGTCGGCCCCCATATTCAGGCCGCTGATCCTGTCGCCGAGTTCTCCCCGGGCTGTAATGATCAGGACGGGGACGTCGATATTCTTTGCCCGCAGCTCGCCGAGGACCGTCAGCCCGTCCTTGACAGGCAGGGAGAGGTCCAGGAGGACCGCGTCGTACGGATAGCTCTCAGCCATATGCAGACCTTCCTCTCCGTCATGCGACAGGTCAACGGCAAAGGCATTCTCCTGAAGCCCCTGCTTTATGATCCCGGCCAATCTCTTTTCATCTTCTATAATCAGGATTTTCATGCGTGCTCCGCTCTCTCCGTGATTGTAGCATACGGAGAAGGAGGGTACCATTCTTCCTGCGGTACCCTCCTTCTCAATCAATACAGGGCAGGAGCGTTCGCCGCGACTCTAATCATTGACTGCCGCCTCGCGTAAAAAGAGCATCTTGCGCCACAGGTGGCGTCCGCGCAGGGCATGCAGGAGAACGGCCCCGCCATGCATCGAGAGGAATAGCGGAATAAGCAGTTCTCCGACTTCATGCACTTCCTTTACCGAATGGAGCAGACCCGTCGACCTCTGTCCAGGCTCAAGCAGGAAGAACATAGATGCACCGGTCAGTGCCATGAGAAAAAAGACCGACAGGCCAAAGGTCTGAACCAGTCCGGCCAGTCCCTGATGCGAGGGACGCTCCGGCATCCGGAACTTCAGGAGGCCCGAAAGGTCCTCCAGGACGAGACGCATCCTCTCCCTGGTCAAGGGAACCCAGCCGGTAAACCGCAGGTTTCGGGGACCGGCCAATCCCAGAAGCACCCGGAGAACAATGACGACGGCTGCTCCCATCCCGATCCAGCTGTGCAGCGTAAAGCCTGCATGTTCAATTCTCTTATAGTCATCGGCGAACCCGCCCGTAAGCAGGGCGGCGATGCCCAGCAAAACAAGACCCAGGTGAACCAGGATCGCAAGCGGGCCGAGAGGGGCCTCGCCCTGTCTGTTCACGCTGTCCGCAGTATTCCGCATGTCGTTCATTCTATTTCCTCCTCATCCTGATCATGTTCACTATATAGTTCTGTCGCGGGGTAAGATCCCCCACCCTTCTACGGTCTCGCCCTCTTTACCTCTATCTCCCTCGCAACAAGCATTCTGCCTGAGAGAATCCCTTTTATCTCGACGTAGGCGCCGACCTCGGCCTTCCCGTGTTTTTCCCTGATACGCGTGTCGCCTGTCACGCTGATCTCCCTGCCGTTCACCTGCCAGATCCCGACAGGTCCCTCGGGCATTTTCCGGATTGTTCCGTAGACCTTGCCACTATGGTGTCCCGTTTCTTCAGCCTCTCCTCCCCCGTGCCTTGCGCGGTCGCTTCCCAAAGCTGTTCCGGCCCCGGCCAGCAGGACCAGTACCGCCAGGATACCGATACATCTTTTCATGATCTCCTCCTTTGTTGCTGTTCTGAGTTCATCGTAGCATAGGGAAGATTAAAGGAAGATTAAAACAGCCCGAGTCGGGCACACGGGCAGGCATGGCCGACGCAAGGATAATTTGTTACACTATTAAACCGGCAAGCAAATAGCGCAAGCCGTCATCCTCGCTTGTCGGGAATCGGACGGCCTAACATATCAAAACCAAAGTAAGATTCCGGTCAAGCCGGAATAACAAAATTAAGGCATTTTATTGCCGGGTTACTACCAGCAGGAAAACCAGGGAGCGGCCAGATGGACATAACAGGCGACATTAAAAACAGATCTCAGGCATTACGAGCGAACACCGTTCGGTCTTTCATGACCTGCCGGAAAGCTGGTGCGTAAATTGAAGCCATCCCCGGCCCTGATCACCGGTATCTACTTTATTACCGACCGGACGTATTGCAGCCTCCCGATATACGACATGGTTTCGGCCGTGCTCGACGCAGGCATTACAATAATACAGTACCGTGACAAGGACAGGACCAGGAGAGAACTCTTTGAGGAGGCGGCAGGACTGAGGACACTGACACGCACCTTCAACGCGGCCCTCATCATAAACGACCACGCGGATATCGCGGCTGCCGTGGGTGCCGACGGCCTCCATCTCGGGCAGGACGACCTGCCCCTGAAGGAGGCCAGGAGGGTGGTCGGAACCATGCCTGTGGGCATTTCTACCCACAACCTTCTGCAGGCGCGAGACGCCGCGGCTGGCGGGGCCGACTATATAGGCTTCGGCCCCATATTTCATACCACCACCAAGGACGCAGGGCCCGCCCAGGGCCTTGACAATCTCCGCCTGATCAAACAAAATGTCAGTATTCCTGTCGTGGCCATAGGCGGCATATCTCTTGAAAAAGCACGATTTGTCTTCAGCGCCGGGGCCGATGCCATTGCGGTTGCAACCGGGATATGCCGGGGTGAGATCAGGGAGAACGCAGCAACTTTCGCACGGATTGCAGCAGACATGCTGAAGAGGCCATAAGGCATAAATCTCACTGGATTCCCGCTTCAAACCTGCGGGAATGACAGGCAAAGCAGCCACTTAGAATCGTCATCCCCGGTCTTGACCCGTGGATCCAGATCGTTTTCAACGTACATGCAACGAATACATATATTTCTACGGGAGGTTGTAATGAAAAGAATTTCAGCAATTACGGCATTATTGATTTTGGCCTGTCTGCTTGTTGCCGGCTGCCAGAAGAAGGATTCAAGCGTCATAAAGATCGGGATCGCAGGCCCGATGACCGGGGACCAGTCCAGGTTCGGGATGGACTTCAGAAACGGGGTCTCCCTCGCCGTGGACGACTGGAACGCCAAAGGAGGACTGCTCGGAAAGAAAATTGAAGTGATCATCGAAGATGACCAGCACGACCCGAAGCAGGCCGTCTCGGTCGCAAATAAAATCGTCAATGCAGGAGCAGCAGGGATAATCGGTCATTTCAATTCAAGCTGTTCCATCCCGGCCTCGGACATCTATAACCGGGCAGGCATCCCGATGATATCCCCCGGTTCCACCAACCCGCAGCTCACCGAAAAAGGCTACAGGGGCGTCTTCAGGGTCTGCGGCAGGGACGACCAGCAGGGCAAGGTCGGCGCCGATTTCGTGATCAGCCAGCTCAAACTGAAGAAGGCAGCCGTGATCCACGACAAAACGACCTACGGGCAGGGACTCGCGGACGAATTCAAAAAGGCCCTCGGTGACAAGGTCGAGGTCGTCTACTACGGCGGGATCGTCCAGGGAGACAAAGACTTCAAGAGCGTCCTGACCTCGATCAGGGAGAAGGGGCCGGAGCTCATCTTCTTCGGAGGGATCTATACCGAGATGGGCCTGCTCGTCAGACAGGCAAAGGAACTCGGGATCAAGGCGCCTTTTATGAGCGGCGACGGCTCCTACGCCGAGGAGTTTGTGAAGATCGCCGGGGCCCAGGCAGCAGAGGGGACCTACCTGACGTTTACGCCTGACCCCAATAATATTCCCCACGCCAAGGATTTTATCGCCCGCTATACGGCCAAGTACGGCAAGGAGGGCTCCTATTCGATCTATGCCTATGACGCGGCCATGATCATGCTGACCGCAATGAAGGAGGCCAACACCTCCGACAGCAAGGCGGTGATCGAGAAACTCCATACCGCCGAGTTCGACGGTGCCATGGGCAAGATCAAATTCAACGACAAGGGCGACGTCACCGCCCCGCCCTATGTCGTCTGGGTAACAAAGAACGGCAACTTTGCCGAACACTGGAAACCGTAGGCAGTGTCTTTCCATAAAGTCGACATTCTTGTCGTTTGTCTGTCATTCCGGCTTGTCCGGAATCTTTCCGGCAGGATTCCCGACGCGCTTCACGTGCGGGAATGACAGCCTTATTTGTGATGCAAGCAGTTTATGGACCGACGTGGTTCAATGCGGCAGTTTGAGATACTCGATATCACCGGAGATGCAGGCATCAGGGCCTTCGGCGCGGACCTTGAGGAACTGTTCGTGAATGCGGCAGCCGGTCTTTATCATCTGATCGCCGGCAACAGACCTGTCAGCAACGTGAAGTCCGTCGGGCTGACGGCAGAAGGCAGTTCCCTCGAGAGCCTCCTGGTGTCGTGGCTGAATGAGCTCATCTTCCAGTTCGACGCCTACGGCTTTCTCGGAAGCAGTATCGTGATCAGCGAATTCCCGTCCCCCGGAACTTCCGCCGGGTTCAGGATCAGCGCCGTTGTCTCGGGAGAAGACTTTGATCCTGCAAAGCACGGCAGGGGACTCCTGGTAAAGGCGGCAACCTATCACCGGCTGAAGATCGAAAAGTCCGACGCCGGGTACTCGGCCGAGATTATCCTGGATATATGAGGTAAAACAGATGTTATCCGAAAAACTCAGAAGGCTCGATGAGACACGCGTCGAAGTCCCGGTGGCCTACAAGAGAGGCATGCGCGTCCCGGGGATCATCTATGTCGACGAGCGGCTCGAACAGGACCTCGAAGTCCAGGCAATCGATCAGGTCGCCAATGTCGCAACGCTCCCCGGAATCGTGGGGGCCTCGCTCGCCATGCCTGATATTCACACGGGCTACGGGTTTACGATCGGCGGGGTGGCCGCCTTCGGCCTGCATGACGGCATCGTCTCTCCGGGCGGCGTCGGGTACGACATCAACTGCGGCGTGAGACTTCTCAGGACAAACCTGGGAAAACAGGACGTCACCCCGAGGCTGAGAGAACTGGTTGCGGCGCTCTATGCCGACGTGCCCTCAGGTGTCGGGTCGAAGGGCAGGATACGGCTGGGTCCGGCCGACGAAAGACAGATCCTCATCAAGGGAGCAGCCTGGGCAGTTGAACACGGTCTCGGCGAGGCCTCGGACCTTCAGCACACCGAATCCGGGGGGAGCCTCGACGGCGCCGACCCGTCGCTCATAAGCCCGAAGGCCTACGAGCGGGGCCGGGCGCAGCAGGGCACACTCGGGTCCGGAAATCATTTTCTCGAAATACAGTATATCGACAAGGTCTATAACGAGGAGGCGGCAGGAGCGCTCGGGCTCTTCGAGGGCACGGTGACCGTCATGATCCACACCGGGTCGCGCGGATTCGGCCACCAGGTATGCACCGACTTTCTCGAGGTCATGGCCCGGGCGGCATTGAAATACCACATCGAACTGCCTGACCGGGAACTGGCAAGCGCCCCGTTCAACAGCCCGGAGGCGCAGGACTATCTGGCCGCGATGAGGGCTGCAGCAAACTACGCCTGGGCAAACAGGCAGTGTATCATGAGCTGGACAAAGGAGGCCTTCATGAGGGTCTTCAAGGCGGGTCCGGCCAATCTCGGCATGTCTCTGGTCTATGACGTTGCCCACAATGTCGCCAAGGTTGAGGAACATCTTGTCGGCGGCAAAAAGATGCGGCTGATCGTGCACAGAAAGGGGGCCACGCGGGCCTTTCCGCCTGGCCATCCGGAGCTTCCCCCGGCGTACCGGCACCTGGGACAGCCGGTCCTGATCCCCGGGGATATGGGCAGGGCCTCCTATGTCCTCCTCGGCACCGAGAAGGCCATGCAGAATACGTTCGGATCGACCTGCCACGGCGCCGGCAGGGTCATGTCCCGCCACCAGGCCATACGCAGGGCAAAAGGACGGGCAATCTCCCGCGAGCTTGAGGACAGGGGTATCATCGTCATGTCTGCAGGCCGCGAGACGCTGGCAGAGGAGATGAGCGAGGCGTATAAGGACATATCCGCAGTCGTGGACATTGTCCACCGGGCCGGGATCTCCACCAAGGTCGCCCGGCTGAGGCCAATGGGCGTGGTAAAAGGGTGAAGACAGACGGCAATGCCATGAAACTCAGGATCGGAAGAATAGCCTATACAAACCTCCTGCCGATATTTTACGGGCTGCAGCGCAGCAGGAACGCCGCGGCCTATGAATTCATCGACGGGGTGCCTTCGGAACTGAACCTGAAGGTGAGGACCGGCGAGATCGATGTCAGCCCTTCGTCGTCGATCGAATACCTGAAAAACAGGCCGGATTACCGGCTCCTGGAGGGGCACTCCATTAGTTCCTTCGGTCCTGTCGGAAGCGTCCTCCTCTTCAGCAGGAAGCCCCTGGAGGCACTGGGGGGTGAAACGGTCCTGACCTCCTCGCAGTCAGAAACCTCGGTTGCACTGCTTACGATAATCCTGAAGAAATTCTATGCCGTCGATGTCCGGCTCCGTACAACCGCTGCGTCCACCGGTGCAGCAATGGAATCGCAGAACGCCTATCTGCTGATCGGAGATGACGCCATGAAGGAGGCCCTGCAGCGGCCCCGTGAAAACATCTATGATCTCGGCGGGCTGTGGTACCGGCATACGGGCCTGCCGGCGGTATTCGCACTCTGGATCGCACGCAGGACCTGCTGCGAGCAGAAGCCCGAACTCCTCGAACAACTGGTCCTCGACCTGGAGGAGAGCAGGGACGCCGCAGCCGGAAAGCTGAGAGAGATAGCGAGGGATTCCTGGCTGCGACCGATCATCCCGGAGGAAGAAATCGTGGCATACTGGCGGGGAATCTCCTATGACTTCCGCGACGAGCACCGGCGGGGCCTCGAACTCTTCGGGCACTATGCACAAGAACTGGGACTGCTTCAGGCCAATTGAAAGAACCAGCACCGGCGCTGAACGGATGGCGGATCCCCAAAAAAGGACGCTGTTTCTCAATTGAGAAACCGGGAGGCACAGCCCCCCGGATTCCCCCCCTTTTTTTCTCATTTTTCTCTTGGCACGATAGTTGAAATTAGTATAGAATATAAACTCAAAATTTGAGCTTTATGAATTATCAATGAAAGGAGGTGAATTGAATGAAGAAGATTATCGCTATTGTACTCTCACTTGTTTTTGTTTTCGCTGTGACCGCCGTAACCTTTGCAGCTGAGAAGAAGGAGGCAGCTCCCGCAGCTCCTGCAAAGAAGGAGGCAGCAGCCGAGAAGAAGGACGCAGCTCCTGCGGCCGACAAGAAGGCTGACAAGAAGGCAAAGACAGTCCAGGCTACCGGCGAGGTTACCGCTGTTGATGCAAAGGCAAACACCATAACCCTGAAGGCCAAGAAGGGTGATGTGACCGTTGCCTGCGACGACAAGACCAAGGTCCTTCCGAAGGACAAGAAGATCGCTGACGTTAAGGTCGGCGACAAGGTCAAGGTGATCTACACTGAGGCCGACGGCAAGAACACCGCGAAGAGCGTGACGATCATGCCGGCCCCGAAGAAGGCTGAGAAGAAGGAGGCAGCTCCTGCAGCCGACAAGAAGGCTGAGAAGAAGGAAATGGCTCCTGCAAAGAAGGAGGCTCCGGCAGCAGCAGCTCCGGCAGCAGCTCCCGCCAAGAAGGAGGCAGCACCTGCTAAGAAGTCAGCAGGCTACTAATCCTCTTTTATGCTACCGAAAGACCCCGGGACGCCTCAGGCATCCCGGGGTTTTTTGTCCTTGTTCCCCCTCCGGATGTTAAGATAGAACAGGTATGTATTCGGACAAGACGATCAAGGACTATTTTCTCAGGCTCTCCCTCAACAAGAAGCTGACGCTGATGATGCTCTTTCTGAGTATCACCCTGATGTCCACCTACATATTCCTGTATTCCCAGACCGAAAAGGCAATGTACGACGAGTTCGAAAAGCAGACGGCTGAACTCTCCAAGGCGATCCAGGTCGGGGTTGAAGAAGTAACGAGCAGCGGCGCCACCGATGAAAAAAGGCTCCAGACCTACCTCAACAAGCTCAATACCAAGGGGGTGCGGGAACTCTCTATCATCAGCAACTCCGACAAGATCATCTCGAGCACCGACCCCAAGAACATCGGCAAATGGATCAGCACCAAGAAAAAAGAACTGATCTTCAAGGCGGAACTCGGCGAACCGGTCACGGGTGAAGGCCACGCGTACAACGTCATTATTCCGGTTGTTGCCGGGGAAAAACATTACGGATACATTCACCTGACGATCAACACCGAGGACTTTTCGACCTTCATGCAGAAGCGGCTCCTGCAGCGCATTGTTGCCGCGCTCTTCGTCTTCGGCATCGGGATGATCTTCATCATTTACCTGGCCGGCCGCTATACCAAGCCGATTGAAGACGTTGTCGAGGCAGCGCGAAAGGTCGCCGGCGGCGACCTGAACCAGGAACTCAAGACCGAACGGAAAGACGAGATCGGCGAACTGACACAGAGCTTCAACTTCATGGTGCGCAAGCTGCGCGAGGAGCGCGAGCTTGAAGAGCGGCTCAGGAAGGCGGAGCACCTGGCCGGTGTCGGGCAGTTCTCCCGCAGCATTGCTCACGAGATCCGGAACCCGTTGAATTTCATCAGCCTCTCGATCGACCATATCCAGGAGAAGTACAAGCCGCAGAACCCGGATAACAATGAAACCTTTGATTCCCTCTTCCTGAACATCAAGAAGGAGATTGGCCGCGTCAGCAAGTTTGCCGAGAGCTTCCTCGAATACAGCCGGCCACTCGAACTCACCCTCGAAAAGACAGACATCGGCAGTCTCGTCGAAGATATCCTGAGCCTTGTCATGGCAAAGGCCCAGAAAGAAGGGATCGAGATCGTCCGCGACTTTGAGGCGCTTCCTGAACTACTGATAGACCCTGAATTCATCAAGACCTGTCTCTACAACGTCATCCTCAACGCCTTCCAGGCGATGCCGGACGGGGGGACGCTGACCCTCAGGACACGGCTCTCCGATACGTTCTTCTCCTTTTCGGTCGAGGACACCGGCACAGGAATATCCGGTGATTTCATCGGCAAGATCTTCGACCCGTTCTTCACCACCAAGGTGAAGGGGCTTGGACTGGGACTGGCCATAACAAAGAGGGTCATTGAGGAGCATAAAGGAAATGTCGAATTTGTAAGCCGTGAAGGCAAAGGAAGCACGGTCACCCTGAACCTGCCGGTACATAAGGAGAACTAAATGGCGGTAATACTTGTTGTTGACGATGAACCCCTTCAGCGGGATATCCTCAAGACGATCCTTGACGACGAAGGATATGAGACCCATACCGCAGCGTCGGGCGAAGAAGCCCTGAAGACCATCAGTACGTTTCACCCGGACGTTATCCTGACAGACCTGAAGATGGAGGGCATGGACGGCATCGAGCTTATCGAGGCAGTCCCCCGGGAACCGTTCGACCCCTCGATGATCATCATGACCGCCCACGGCACCATATCGTCGGCGGTCGAGGCGATCAAGAAGGGGGCCTTCGACTATCTCACCAAACCCCTGGACAAAAACTCCCTGCTGATGACGGTCAGGAGGGCCGTGGAGCGGTCGGAACTGCTCAAGGAAAACCTCCAACTGCACAAGGAGCTGTACGACCGCTTCAAAATCGAAGGACTTGTCGGAAAATCCGCAGGCATGAAAGAGGCGGTAGAAATACTGAAGAAGGTGTCGACCAGCTCGGCGACCGTCCTGATCAGGGGTGAGAGCGGCACCGGCAAGGAGCTTGTCGCGCGGGCGATCCATTACAACAGCCCCCGCAGGACAAAGTCCTTTACCGCCCTCAACTGCTCCGCCATACCGGAGAACCTCTTCGAGAGTGAACTCTTCGGCTACGAACCCGGGGCCTTTACCGGCGCAACCGCGCGCAAGGCCGGCCTTTTCGAGACCACAAACGGCGGGACCCTGTTTCTGGATGAGATAGGAGACATGCCGCAGCTGATGCAGGCCAAGCTGCTCAGGGTGCTGCAGGACAAGGAGATCCGCCGGCTCGGGGCCAAGGATTCGATCAAGGTCGATGTCAGGATCATTGCCGCAACGAACAAGGACCTCGAAAAAGAGATGTTAAAGGGGGGCTTCAGGGAAGATCTGTACTACCGGCTGAAGGTCGTCACGATCGAGCTGCCGCCGCTGCGCGAGCGCAGGACCGACATTCCTGACCTGGCCGAGTTTTTTGCGAACAAATACAGCAAGGAGTTTGGCAAGAGGATCCGGAATATCGACGCCGCAACGATCAAGGCGCTCTGCGACTACAGCTGGCCCGGCAATATCAGGCATCTCGAATCGGTCGTCGAACGGGCAGTGCTGATGTGCGACGGCGACGTAATACGGCTGAAGGACATCAAGGGAGAGCTGCGCACGCTGCAGTCGGCCGAGGCGTTTGACATGGAACTGCCTGACGAGGGTATCAACTTCGAGGAACTCGAAGAGCGCCTGCTCAGGAAGGCGATGACCAAGGCCAACGGCGTGGTGGCGAAGGCAGCCAAACTCCTCGGCATGAGCTACAAGACCTTCTGGTACCGCTGGGAAAAACTGAACGTCGGAGGCGCGAAAAAAGAAGGAGGAGATGGATAAGACAATAATTCTTGCAATTTCACTTTAAAATACGTAAACTGTAAATATGCTTAACAATCAACATGTTAAGAACAGCTTTGGCATCGCTGGATCATGATTCCAAGGGCACTCGATGCAACTCTCCGGAGGCTGTCCCGAGGGTTTCCGGTTGTAGTCCTGACAGGACCGAGGCAATCAGGAAAGACAACATTAGTTCGCAGCGTCTTTAGCAACAAGCCTTATGTCTCGCTCGAAAACCCGGATATCCGCCAGTATGCCTCTGAAGACGGGCGACGCTTTCTTGCCGGATTTCCGGACGGCTGTATACTCGACGAGGTACAGCGAGTTCCCGGAATACTCTCCTATCTGCAGGGTCTTGTTGATGAGGACCGCAGACCAGGAAGGTTTATCCTGACAGGATCCCAGAACTTCACTTTGAGCCACTCCATCAGCCAAAGCCTTGCCGGCAGGGCGGGCATTGCACAACTGCTTCCCTTTTCAGCATCAGAACTGAATGCCGCCGGAAGGTTCAATGCCGAACTCGACAGGTGGCTGTTTCTTGGTGGATATCCTGGTCTCTGGACCACTGATGTGACCGCTGGTGACTGGTTTGCAAGTTATGTAACAACCTATCTTGAACGTGACGTTCGGGATCTTACTGCTGTCAGGGACCTTGTCACCTTCCAGCGGTTTCTGCGGCTCTGCGCTGCGCGGACCGGACAGCTGCTAAATCTGTCTTCTCTTGCTGTTGATTGCGGAATATCGAAGAGTACAGCGACTGCCTGGCTCAGTATACTGGAGGCAGGCTACATTGTCTATCGTCTGACACCGCACTTTGCCAATTTCGGCAAGCGGCTTATCAAGGCGCCAAAACTTTATTTCCATGACTCCGGGCTTGCCGCATTTCTGCTCGGCATTCAGACTCCGGAGCAGCTCTCAATTCACAGCGCGCGGCCTGCCCTGTTTGAGACCATGGTGGCCGGTGAATTCCTCCGCAGCCACTGGAACCAGGGAAGACCGGCCAACCTGTACTTCTGGCGTGACAGCACCGGCAATGAGGTGGACCTGTTGAGGGATGATGCCGGAGTTCTGCAGCCTATCGAGATTAAGTCAGGCCAGACAGTCGCAGGAGATATGCTTGATGGTCTGATCAAATGGACCAGGATAGCCAGGCCGCCGATTGGAAGGCCCTGGCTGATCTTCGGCGGCGCAGGTCACTATGTCCAAAAGGATATTGAGGTTATGGGCTGGAAGGAGGCCTCGCAAAAGATAGCAGAACTGCAACCGGTTCAGGACTGAGCCGGTAAAGGCCAGGACAAAGGCAAACGGGGTCGTGGCCCAGGCAGCCAAACTCCCCGGCATGAGCTACAAGACCTTCTTGTACCGCTGGGAAAAACTGAACGTCGGAGGCGCGAAAAAAGAAGGAGGAGGAGAGTAAGTTTTTTCCACTCATCACCTCAGTTCCTGCAACAATGAGAGCTGAATTCACCGACAAACCAACACTTAGAGCATTCTCGGAGGGGTAACAAATACCAATTCAA
>CAZCKU010000011.1:107365-175029 GCA_964499365.1 uncultured Thermodesulfovibrio sp. | reverse complement strand
AAGATCGGTGTCAAGAATTAACGTTTATTCCCGGTTGTATTCGGAACAGTATGAACAACATAGGGAGGAATTGGCTACAGGAAGACATCGAAAGGGCTGAGAGTCGGCCAGATCAAACGCGTCACCTGGCAAATTACGCCCCGTACTACGCGGGGGAAAGGATAAATATAGGCGTCAGGCAATTATTTCGGTATCTTCCTGAACACCGCAGGTGAGAAAGCCCCTTAAGTCCTGTCTGTTAGTCCTGAAAACCCACAACTACAAAATTCCCATAAAATACTAAGTACGCCAATATTCCGCCACGTTGATTTTATGAGATATTTTCCTTTTCGGGCTGGAATGGATATGGTAAGATGATACTCACCATGGGGAAAATGCCAGCCTGGTATATTTAATGTTATGTCTAGGGTATGAGATGACTGAAACAGAAATTAATAAGGCACTCTTGAAGGTCGAAAAGGGTCTGTACAAATACTGCTGGATACAGGAGCAGTTTCACAAGAATGATGTAACATCAAACCGAGAATTTCAAAAAGCATATAATGGCTTTTACAGGGTTCGCAGAAATGCCGAGTGGCAGGCTATATATTACAGACTCATGGAAGATGCAAAGACCAATGGGTTAGACTTTCGGCAGGTTCTCTTGGAGTTGACGAAGAAAACAGGAAGGCTTGAAGCTTCCTTTACGAGTAAGCTTGTTGCTACAGTTTATCCGGATCGGCCAGTAATAGATAAATTTGTTTTAGAATATTTTGGTTTATCGTTACCACAATGGTATGAAGCAAATCGAGAATCAAAGGCGGTAATGGTCTATGATGCCCTCAACAATAAATACACGACGTTTATGTCTGAACCCACAGCCCGTGCTATTTGTGGTCGGTTCTCAGCAAAATACCCTTGGGCAAACATTACTGACCTAAAAAAAGTTGATTTAGTACTTTGGCAGACAAGAAAGACGTAACTTCAAACCAGACAATACAGCCGATCGCTACGATCTGGCTGATTTCACGTTAGGCTGACGATTCGCGCACGAGGAATATAAGATGATACTTAAGAAAAAAACACTTGAAATTCTAAGAGACATTATCAATGAGAAGTCCGAGTATCGCTCAGGACCGAAAATAGTTGCATTCTTTAACGAACTTGGATTCAGAGATTCTTATGGACAGGGCTTCCCATCGAGGTGGGCGTTTACAGATGAGAAACTTAACTCAATTAATGGAACACCGGAACTCGATAAATGTATCAAGAAGGTATTTGATCCAGAACACTTTGTTGGAAAGGTTACTTTCCTAGATGGAATGATCAAAGATTTTAACGCATATCTTGCCTTTGATGGTTGGCAGGTGGTTCGAAATGACGCCACTATTGATTTTGCAACATTCGATGGCAAGAAAATTGTACAGGATGAGGATACTGAAATTAACAACGAAGAGGATCTGCTCAAGAAGGAATTTGAAGAGATCAAGATATCAGAATTAAACCTTGACTCTCAAATCACAACAATAATTGAGTCACGGATGACAGAGATCAAAGCGTGTCTGGGAAGTGACGCTCCGCTGTCAGTTGTTTTTCTTTGTGGTAGTGTACTTGAAGGTATACTCCTTGGGATCGCTCTTCAGAATCCCGCAGAATTCAATCGAGCAAAGTCAGCCCCAGTTGATCCAAGATCCGCTAAAGTTAAGCAATTTCCTGACTGGACATTGAGTAGTTTTATTGATGTTGCTCACGAACTTGAATATATCAGGATTGACATAAAGAAATTCGGTCATGCGATGCGAGATTTTCGGAACTACATACATCCATTTCAGCAAGTGGCTGAACGATTTGCCCCAGATATACAGACAGCCAAAATTACGTGGCAAGTCTTGAAAGCGGCGATATTGCAGATAAAGAAAAGAAGAAAAGCCTAACATCGGCTTAACCTGAGTCGGGCATTCTCCCTCCTAGTGTTGCGTCCCGTTAATAACTGATAGAAGTCGATTAAGTTTGGCAAAGATGGAGTCAGCGGTAGCTGAGCACATAAAGGGTGCAGCTTTTTCGTTGTGGTTGTCGGCAAACTTTTTGATGTTACGGATTAATTCCTTAACGCTATTGAATGATCCGCGTCGGATAGCTTGTTGAGTAATCAAACCGAACCACCGTTCTACCTGGTTGAGCCAGGAGGCATAGGTAGGCGTATAGTGGACATGATATCGGGGACGCGCAGCAAGCCAGGTGCGAACCTTTGGATGTTTGTGCGTAGCGTAGTTATCAATAATAAGGTGGATGTCGAGCTCGTGAGGAACATTGGAGTCAATGTGGCGAAGAAAGGCAAGAAATTCCTGATGGCGATGCCTCGCCTTGCACTCGGCTATACCAATCTGCAAACATTGGTTTCTATAGCTAATGCTTCATTTTCCCCTATACCGTTTTTTCTAGTTATGCTATATTTACACCATGGGATTAGAAAAACCGAAGTTCTTATTAACATTGTTCTGCAGCTATAAATAAGGACAATGGAAAAGTCAGAAATAGCAATATCTGAGGTGATTGATAATCTTGATTTGCTATCAGAACCCGTTGATGAGCATAAAATCAGTGAAGCAATTAATTCATATATCAAGGAAATAAATCTTAAAGATATTCCGCCTCAGTGGCTAGCGGAAGCTATGGCCTTCGAATTTCTCCAAGATTATAAGCATAAAGAAACAGGTTGGGGCACATATTACGGCCCTATGATGGTTTGGAATAATCAAGATGGGACAGCGACAGAATCTCCAAGTATTAAGCTTGTCACATCAGAGATGTTAGATTACTGGGAAGAAAGATCAAAAAAAGCCAAGCATCCTATTCTAAGACTAAGATACGCAGACTTAGTATGGGATTTTTCGAAATTAATTATTGACAGAGCACCTCATTTTTCAGTTGCTCATACCATAGTTGACAGCACCATTGAAATAGCCGAACAGAAGTGTCACAAATACGAAACTGATGTAATAACAAAAATTGAAAGAGCCCTTTTTGTTGCTATTACTATTAGTGACTCACAAAGAATTCAAAGTTTAAGAGATGTTATTATTCGGTACGAAGACAATGTTTCGCGGGACGAAAAGCCAGGACTATGGGGATTTAGTTTTGATTTGTTGTTAAGAAACAAAAAAGTCCCTATTTCCGATGAAACAAAAAAGAAAATAATCCAAGACTTAGAAAACCGCCTTGAAAAGTTATCAGACACTGCTGACAAAAACAACCTTGACCCTTGGGCAGCAGAAGCTGCAGCTCTGAGACTTGCAAGATATTATAGGTCGATAAACGAAAAAGAAAATATTGGTCGTGTTCTTTTAAGAGTTGGCATTGCTTTTGAGGTAGCAAGCACAGATGCCTCGCCGCTGCAGGCGTCGAGCTGGTTGCAACACATGCATTCTATATATCTTGAATATGGTTTGAGAGATGAAGCAGAACAAATTGCCATGAAACTGAAAAAAATTGGTCCAAAAGTAAATGATGAAATGCATTCATTTTCCCATGAAATGAAAATTTCTCACAAAGAGATGAATGAATATATCAATTCAATAATTGACGATGACATAGAAACCACCTTTGCAACGATTGCAATTCAATTTGTTCCTAGGAAGGATCAAGTAGAAAATCAACTGAAAGATCTTGCTAAAAAAGCACCCATTTCTTACCTCATTTCTCGGCAGATCCAAGACCGGCAAGGAAGACCTGTTGCTTTGATAGGCTCACTAGAAGACGATTTACTTGGACATATTGTGCATCTGTCTTCCCAAAACATGGTATTCGCATCAATATTTTTGAGGCAAGTTATTGAAGAAGTTATTTCTAGATTCGAACTAATCCCACAAAATATCATAGATTATCTGTATCAATCTACAGTTTTTGATAACGACAAGAAGACAATAATCTTTGATGGCTTAACATCCTATTTGGGAAACAAACATGTGGTTGCAATCCATCTCTTAATTCCTCAAATCGAAAGTGCATTTCGAAAACTTGTCGAGCATAGCGGTGGTTCAGTCTTAAAGCCATCGCGTGGCGGTGGCATGCATTTAAAAACCCTCGATGAACTGTTGAGAGATCAAAGAATCATTAATATCTTTGGGGAAGACATGTCTCTTTATTTCAGGATATTACTTACTGACCAGCGTGGGTGGAATCTAAGAAATGATGTTTGCCATGGCATATGCCCTGCCGATACCTTTCAAGTAAACATTTCAGACAGAGTTTTTCATGTTTTGCTATGCTTAGCTCTTGTTAGGGAGAAGGAAAGCAGTGGCCAAGATAGCGAACAATTGCATTCACCAAACGGCGAAAGGGGCGATGGCCTTGCGGGCTAGTCTTTAAACGCCCCTTGTGTTGCATTTCATTGACGCGAAATTCTCTTGAAAATCTTTACATGTAATATTGTGACTCGCTGTAGGCGGTGCTAACTAACCGCACAGATCGGGAAAAATGTCCCCACTTTTCTCTCTGGTCAGTTATCGCTGAAGGTTTCGATAGGAATTTCACACGGAAGAAAATAAGGCCCTTGGACTTCTCTCAACGTTAGCTGACATCGGCACGGTTGAGATCCGTAAAGTTACGGGGCAAACTCCACGGTCAGGAAAAAATGGGGCTGGTTTCGATTACTGTGAGAACATCTCGAATATTCAGATCCACTTAGTTTGCGGACTTGTGGCTGCAACAAACGTTCTGACGTTGTCTGAAGGGTCTCACATGCCTTTCGTAATCTTCACAGAGTTTCGTCCGCGCAGAAAATGCTGAAGAACTCTTATACTATCGCATGAAGAATACAGACAGGGAGAAGAAGCTTGCGGAAATAGCAGAGGAGATCGCAACATGCCCACTCTGCAGGGAGTGGGGGACCGGCGAACCGGTGCCGGGTGAAGGGTCTGCTGATGCGGATCTCCTTTTCCTGGGAGAGGCCCCCGGCAGGCAGGAGGCCAAGACCGGCCGCCCTTTTATCGGGAGGTCGGGGAAGCTCCTCCGGTCGATGATTACGGAGATCGGCCTGAAAGAAGAAGAGGTCTATATCACAAGCCCGGTAAAATACCTGCCGCTCCGCGGCACTCCTTCACGGGCGAACGTCCTGCACAGCAGGCAGCATCTGATGAAACAGATCGCGGTCATCCGGCCCCGGATCATCGTCCTCCTCGGGAATACCGCCTGCCTCGCCCTCCTCGACCGGACGGTCGAGATAACAAAGGACCACGGCACAACCCTGCGGGACGGCGGCAGGACATTCTTCATCACCTGCCACCCTGCCTATGCCCTGCGTTTTCCTGCTGCCAAAATAACAATGCGCGAAGACTTTCAACAACTGTCAGCGCTCCTGCATACACGGCAGAAGCGCACATAAGCACGGCAGAGAGGAAAATCAGGCGGGCTGTTCTTCATACAGGAAATGCCGCACCCTTTTGGTGCCCGGCACTTCATGTTCTACCACGGTTACCACGCCGAATGTCCCGCTGGCAATCCTCCCGAGTCATCCCCCCGGCATCTGGGCGCATTCGTTGAAGATGCGCACCCTGCAGACCCTGCACCGCTCAGGGTCGAGCCGCGGGACAAGCCTTCTGACCGCTTCGACCTTGGAGCGGAAGACATTCTCTTCCCCGATACTTTTGTTGCAGCCGCCCCGTTTCATCACGTCCAGGACCTCTCCCTTGAGCGAACAGAGATAGAGCTGCCTGCCGTTCACCCGCAGGCGGTGGGCCTCCTGGTTGAGCATCTGGCACCCTGCTACGTCGATGAAGTTTATGCCTCCCCCGACAATCAATATGTGTGCCTGCTCGGGGTTGTGCCGGGCAATATAGTCCAGCCCCTCGGCAACGTGGTTGACCGCCCCGAAAAAGATCGACCCGTCTATCCGTATGACCTTCAGCTGAGGACATTCCGGGAGGTCCTTCCTCTCGATATTGATAAAGCTCCTCCTCTTGCTTTCGGGATCCGGCACCAGGGTCACGAAGTGAGGGTGAGACGTGCGGTTGAGGTAGAGCAGGAGCGAGAGGATGACACCGACATAGATCGCAAATTCGAGCTCCACGAAGAGCGTGGCCAGAAAGGTCGCAATGAGTATGCCGGCCTCTGGCCTGCTGGTCCTGAATATGGAGGCTATATGGTGTGTATCGATGAGACTGTAGGCAACCAGCAGCAGGATGCCTGCCATGGATGCGATAGGAAGATATGCGGTGAGCGGGGCAATAAGCAGGAGTATCACCGTCAGCGACAGTGCAGCGAAGACCGCTGAG
The DNA here is from genome assembly GCA_964499365.1 of uncultured Thermodesulfovibrio sp. Classification (GTDB taxonomy): domain Bacteria; phylum Nitrospirota; class Thermodesulfovibrionia; order Thermodesulfovibrionales; family UBA6898; genus PALSA-1316. The sequence goes on along the minus strand of CAZCKU010000011.1, from coordinate 168,778 downwards.
AGGGGAGTTTTTGCACCTGAATTAAAATTGACCCCTGTCCGCGTGAACGAACCGGAGGCCGCATAGCTCGAAAAAAAACTGCCGATGATATTGGAGAGGCCCTGTCCGATGAACTCCTGGTTGCTGTCGATCCGCTGCTCGGATTTCGTGGCTATCGAGCGCGCAATCGAGACCGCTTCCGCCAATCCGAGCATGGCCACTGCCAGGGCAGAGGGCGCCAACTGACGCACGGAAGCGGTATTTATATCCGGCAGGGAGAGCGGCGGCAGATGACCGGGCAGGGACCCGACGAGCCGGACCCCATGCTCAGCCCCATCCATCAGGACGGACATGAGGCTGCCGCAGACCATGGCGATCAGCATCCCGGGCCATTTTGGCAGCGCTGCTTTGAGGGCCACGGCAATGAGCAGGGTAACAAGGCCGATCGAAAGGACATAGAGATTGGTCCCGGAAAGGTTCGCCGCAATGTCAGCCCATATATGGATAAAGGAATGTTTTTTCGCTGCCGCTATGCCGAGGAGATTGCTCAGCTGGCTGGTCGCTATCAGGATCGCAGCGCCTGCGGTAAAGCCGACAACCACCGAGTGCGACACGAAATTGACCAGCGCCCCGAGGCGGGCCAGTCCAAGGCCGAACTGGAACAGGCCTGCCAGAAAGGTGAGCGTCAGCGCCAACTGGATGTATTCGGCACTCAACGGTGGGGCCAGGGGGCTCAGGGAGGTATACACGACAATGGATATCGCAGTCGTAGGGCCTGATATCAGATGATAGGATGAACCGAAGAGCGCTGCAATGATTGCAGGGACGATTGCGGAATACAGGCCATACTCAGGAGGCAGGCCTGCTATCATCGCAAACGCCACCCCCTGGGGAAGGACGATGATGGCGCCGGTGATCCCGGCCACAAGGTCGGCCCTGATCGTCCGGCGGTTCACCTCCGGCCACCAGTCAAGAAACGGAAAATATTTTTTGACAGTGTTCAGCTTATTCATACGGTTTGCAGCTCGTATACATCTGTACCCAGTATACCACCAGTGGTCAACCCGGACGAATGAAAAAAGCTGTAGAGTGCAATCTGAATTAAAGGGTTTCTGAGGAGCCCCCCTATACCACCAGCACCGGACAGGGCGCCTGCTGGATAACCTTTTCCACCACATTGTCACCAAACAGGGTGCGCAGCCAGCTGCGCTTTCTGGCGCCCATGATGATAACGTCGCATCGCTCCTCTTCAGCCACCTCCACAATCTTCCTGTCGATTTCGCCTTCTTCGATACGCGCCTTGATCAGGCCGCCTTCAGCGCGTGCTGTTTCATACATGGCTGCCACCGCCGTATCGCTCGCGCTGCTGAACACATCCTCGAGATTCTTTATGCCGGTCAGGTTCAGCTCGCCCTCATGAGGAGGGATGACCTTGACGACCGTAACCCAGCATTTTTCGTCGCCCGCCAGCTGCAGCCCGTTCTTCAGCACCTCGTTATTGCCGTTCATAGCTATGAGGACCTTCCTGTACCCTTTCATCCTTTCACCTCACCACCAGGATCGGGCACGCCGCGTTCAGGATGACCCTCTCGGCCGTGCTCCCCATCATTGCCTTGTTAATACCTCGGTATCCATGACTTCCCATTGCTATCAGGTCGGCCTTCAGACGCCGGGCCGTCTCAACCGTCTTCTCGGCAGCGTGGCCCTCAACGATCTCTGTCGCCGGCGTTATCCCCTGAATATGTGCCAGATCAACCGCCTGTGCAATGATCCTCTCAGCCTCCTGATGCAGGCTGCTGCTGATAGACTCTGTCTTGAAAAAATCGATCATCTCTTCGTACCGGGGTATAACATACAGGACCGTGACCTCAGCGCCGTCCAGTTTGGACAGCTGGCAGGCCCGGGTCAGGGCCTTTCTGCTGAACTCGGACCCCTCGAAGGGCACCAGGATTGATTTGTACACGCCGGTGCACTCACTGCAGGGTTTCTTTACGATCAGCGTGTCGATCGTTGAATGAAGAATGACCTGAGAGGTTACGCTTCCCATGAACAGCCGGTGCAGCCCCTTCCGGCCATACGTACCGAGAACAATCAGGTCGGCCTTTTTCCCCTCTGCAATCTCCGCAATCACTTCAGGAGCGTCGCCCTCACACAGGACATACGAGGCATCGATGCCGAATTCCCCTGTGATCATGTCCTTCGCCCCGGCACAGAGCTTCTCCCCGATCTTCAGCCGCTGCTCGAGCTGCTCCGGGGCAATGCCGAATTCCTCCGTATCAAAGAAGACTGAATGCACAAGGAACAAAGACCCGCCATGCCGCTTTATCCAGTTTGCCGCCTCAACAGCCGCCGCCCTGCTGGAATCGGATTTATCAAAACCGACAACAATAGTTTCATACATGATTAATGGGAGCCTCCGCCCCTGAATATGAGTCCAACGCCAAACCCTGCACCCAGTGCCGACAGAATGGATATGATGCCGTACAGGACCCCGTTATTCTTTGCCATGTTCGACAGTGTGTTCACGATGCCGACCTGTTCGACAAGGACCTTCGACTCGGCCTGCTCGACCACTTTCCCGTTTTTCACCGCGTACACCGTCACCAGATAGTCACCGGGAGGCGCCTGATAGGGCCATTCGGTGAGGATATAATAGGGCTGCCTTCCGGCAGCAGCCGCTTTCAATTCAATCTTCCCGGACGAGGTGGTATACAGTTTTGAATGTTCCTTATATTTTATGAATTCGCTGAACCACCTGGATTTCTCGCCGTCATCTTTGACCGGGCTCATGGAGACATGTCTGCCGAGGGCTGGATATCCGATAACATATTTATCCATCTCCTGCTGGTCGAGAAGATCCTCAATTCGTTTCGTGCTGTGGATGGAATAGAGATTCGGCACGTTTTCGAGCTTCAGGGTGGCCACGTTCATCCATAGGAAGCCTCCCACCTTGCCCTTCTCCTTGAGCGTCTCATGCGACTCAGGGGAGGCTATCTTGATTATGAGGTCAGCCCCCGGGTCGGCAACGCCGCTGACGCTGACCGTGCTGCCATGATAGAAGAAATCTATCTTGATATGATCGTGGTTTGCCTTCGCGGTCAGCTCAGCCGAAGCGCGGCCCACCATAAGGGCCATGCCCGCAACAGCCAGGGCGATTACCAGCAGTACGATCGCAATGCGCTTTTCTCTGTTCATCGTCATGTCCTCCTGCATTTTAATGTCCTCCGGCCTGGCCGAGAAGCAGCGACGGGCTTAACGTCAGATCGAAGATGATCTTGACCGTCACCGCGAGCACAATCCCGGCAAGAATAACCTTGAGCTGCTCTCCCTTGAGCCTCCGGCCGAATACTGCACCGACCTGCGCGCCGATTGTCGACCCCAGCAGGAGCAGCACCGCGAGGACAAAGTCCACGTTATGATTCGTATATGCCTGCAGGAAGGTCACCTCGATGCAGTTGAAGAGTATCTGAAAGAGACTGGTGCCGACGACCACATGCATCGGCATCCTGAGGATATAGACCATGATCGGCACCATCAGGAAGCCGCCGCCGACGCCCATAATGGCGCCGAGCACGCCGACAAAACCTCCGAAGATGACCGGCAGGAGGAGCGAGTGGGTCACCCCTGATTTTTCAAAGCGGGTCTGCAGGGGAAGTCTCTTCAGTGCCAGGGCAAAGGCAGATTCCTTTTCCGGTTTGGCCCCGGTGTCGACTTTCTTCTTTCTCATGCTGCTGAGACTCTCGATGAACATATAGGTGCCGACGCTGCCGAGCAGGAGGACATAGGTCATCTTGATCGCAAAGTCGGCATTGCCGGTTGCCTTGAGTATTTTGATCGCCTGCACACCCAGCAGGCCGCCGGCAAAACCTCCGATCAAAAGGTAGAGGCCCATCTTGAAATCAACGTTGCCGACCCTCCAGTGGGCATAGGTACCGGAGGTCGAGGCTGCCACGATCTGGTTTGAGTCCGTGGCGGCCGCCACGGTCGAGGGTATGCCGAACATGATCAGAAGCGGCGTCATCAGAAACCCGCCTCCGACCCCGAAAAGCCCCGAGAGCAGACCGACGGCAAGTCCCAGCCCGACAGGGATCATGATATTGATGCTGGTTAAGGCAACTGGCAGATAAAGATACATTACGCAATTCCTCCAATATATTTATTCATTCGCTACGCCGTTGCGATGGCCTGACGCGACATGGTGACAACCGGTCGCGATGATGTCCTGACGAGCCGCTTGAGTTCGCCTCCCGTGAGGTTGCCTTCTCCGGTGACACTCGGACTCAGAAGGATCATGTCGATCCCGCTGGTATTTTTCATGAAATCCTTCACCGCGGAGACCGTATCCATCGAGGCGGTATGGATATTCACCTTCACCCCGACCTCCCGGCACTTCTCGCGGATTGTACGGAGATTATCTGCAACGCCGGCCTCGACCGGCTCGGAGACGAACTCACGGGCAGTATCCTGATCGTTCTCCTCGGCAAAGGCGACAGCTGACATCATGTCCTCAAACTTCTTCATAAGCTTGTCTTTTTTCACGAGGAGCACGGTAATGCCCTCGTTCATGGTCTGGGCAAGGTCTACCGCATAGGAGAGCCCCTCATCCATCCCTTCATTCGGATACGTCACAAATAACAACTGTTTTTTCATCCTCTGACTCCTTCTGCTTCATTTTGAATTCAGAGGATATATCGCATACCAGATGCCATTCGTAACTCATTGAAATAAATGGAAATAAAATCGAAGCAGGGATGAGCGTTCATATTTTGAACAGTGCGTCAGAAGGGTAAACAGCAGTATTGATAACGTTAAGTTATTGAAAAATATAGATGTTATGAAAATTAAACAGCACCGTTCAGATTTTGAACGGTGTTAACAATTAATGGACTATCACAGAAGATGTCGCCTAAACGTTCTCCACCTAGCAACTGCATTCAAAAATAATACATTGACAAGCAAGTTAATATGTGCTAATCTCACATTTAATATAAATTTGACGTTCAAAGGTATGTCGATCATGTCGGACACCATAACTACAAAATCAGCAGAAGCAGCCAATGGAACTAACTGCGAAAATGTGGCATTACTCCGAACACTGAACTGTCTTCTCGTCCCATTAGCGCGACTTTGTCTTGCGAACGGCATGACATTTGCGACTGCCGAAGAGGTTCTAAAGCTGGCTTTTGTGCAAGAGGCAAATGCAGTACAGCCGGGACTGCCAGAACATGGCAATGTGAGCCAGATCAGCATCGCCACAGGCATCAATCGGCGTGAGGTCAAACGGTTAATCAAACAAAAAGCTCCTGAACGAGCGACGAAACAATCTCATGCTTCCGAATTATTAGCCCGCTGGACAACAGATCAAGATTATCGCAGCCACAATGGTGTGCTCACTGTATTAAACCGGCTGGGAACTGCACCGAGCTTTGAGTCTCTTGCTCTGTCAGTAACCCGTGATGTTCACCCCCGCAGTTTACTCGATGAATTAATCCGTCTCGACTTTGTTACCTTCGATGAAAACGCCGACCTTGTTACCCTCACACGTACTAATTTTGTCCCAAAAAACGATGCCCAACAAATGCTCAACTTCTTGGGTGACAATGTCGGAGACCACCTCAATGCAGCTATCGCGAACGTTTTACATGATGGGAAAAGCCATCTTGAACAGGCTGTCTTTGCCGATGAATTATCAGCCGATTCCGTTGAAGCATTACGTCCACTTGTCATGGCTGAATGGAATGCTCTTCATGAAAAGATGGTGCCTGTCGTTACTTCGCTGATCGAAGCTGATAAACGTGACGGTCGCAAACAAGACCAACGTGTTCGCATCGGACTTTATACCTTTAACGATACTACAACAGACTCCAAGGCATCTCAGAAAAACCACATTGCCCGCCGTTTTCGTAAGCGTGCATCTAAGGAGAACTAAAATGAAATCAGCATATCTATGCAACCAAAGGTCTCTTTGGCGGTTCATTGCTGTATCCCTTTTCTGCGCAGTCATAATATCGGGATGCGGCTCAAATGCATTTGATGTGACAATCGCCGGGGTAGGCTCTGGTGGTACGGGCACGTTATCCGGTGCTGTAGCTGATGGCTATCTTATAAATGCAACCGTGTTCCTTGACAAAAACGGCAACTACCAATTTGACGCTGGTGAACCAAATACGACAACGGACACAAATGGCGCTTATACGTTGAATGTTGACCCGGCAGATGTTGGTAAGTATCCCATTGTTGCGTTCGCAATCAAAGGAATCGCCATTGATAAAGACACTAACCAGTCAATCGGCAGTACCTATGTCCTCAGCATATCGAAAGACAGCATTAATGGTACTGTCAGTAATTTTATCAGCCCGATGTCATCAATAATTCGTGAACTGATGGAATCGGGACAATATACCTCTGTGCAACAAGCTGCAGATGCTTTGATTAATAAATTGGGACTGCCGGCAGTGACAGACATGATGGGTGATTATATTCATGCCAACAATACCGCTATTCACACTGCCGCACAGAACATGGCAACGCTTATGGGAAACCAGATGGGACAGGTCATCGGCATGAACGGCTCAACCATAACGGTTGATGTCAATCGCTATAGAGCCATGATGGGATTGATGTACAACAACATGTCGTCAAGCTGGTGCAACTCACAATTCGATATGGGGAATTTCAGTAACAGTATGACAGAGGTGCTATCCAGCTCGCCTGCTACACCTGAGGGACAACCCTACTGGAATATGTCAACTGCTTACTCGAACATGAAGGGAGGACCGAACGCTCATAACTGGATATTGGGCAAATAATGACATCGCAAAAACGCCGTATCATAAAAGCGGAGACTTTCAAGGGATGTTACGTATGGCGATATTCACACTATATTCATAGTTTATTGATAATATACAGTAGAATATGTAAGAAATATTAAAAGAGGTGAAGTTCAGCGTAATTCTTTGGGCTGGAACGCAGACAAATTTCATTTTTTGAATGTATCGGCAGTAAAAATAAATAAAACTTTTTTGGAGATTAAAATGAAAAAAATACTCATGACGACAGTCTTGGCAGGTATGCTTGCATTTATGGGAAGTGCTCAGGCAGCCATGATGGGCGGCGGAACCGTCACCCCTGGCGCAATGATGGGCAGCGGAAACTTCGGCCCCGGCACTATGATGTATAACGGCACAGGCACGATGACAAATGCCGGAGGATTCGGCATGATGAACGGACTATCAAGTGCCCCGTTGGTTGGAACTGACGGAACAGCGTATATCATGGGGTTCAATGCGACTGCTGGGGCCGGCACGACCCCCAGCAGCAATGTTTTTCAGTCGACAATTTCTGCAGTAACAACAGCAGGCGGAATCCAGACGCTAACCCTTAAAGGAATTGTATCGCGGCCGGTCCTTGCCAGTGGGTATCTCGTTGCGACTGCTTCAATTCCCGACACTACGAACTATAACGTGGTTGGTAATCTCGGGACTAATTTCTCCAGTCAGGCGATATTGTATGCGGTTCAACTGCCCCTGACATCTTCTTCAGTCCCAGTGGCTCTATCCCTCGATGGAGAGTTTGCTTCAACCCCCGTAATTGTGGGCAATAACATCTATGTAGTAACATCGGATTTCGGCAGCGCCATGATGGACGGCAGCAACGTATTCAATATGATGTACGGCAATTACAACTTCAACAATGCCAATGCACACTCATACCTGTATATCGTTGATTTCTCCGGTAACCTCATCAATAAGATTACCCTTCAGTAGGTTCAAGGCCTTTGGGTGCCCGGTGATGTGGCTGGGCACCCAAAGACCTTATACATGTTTTAAGAACATACATCGAGTTTTGATCGCTCAATAAATCGTTATCCCTGTATCTCACACCTTTTGGCCCGCCATAAGCGCTGATACCCCGGATCGGGATAACTCTTGATCTCAAACTGCGTTGTAGATATAACTTCTCCTTTTGTTCATAAATTTTGGAGGGGAGTAGTGCGAATCGAACGCACCATAGCCATTGTATGGCTATAACGCTGGTTTTGCAGACCAGGTGGGGACCATCCCCGTACCCCCCATTCAGAGGCAACCTCTGCATTTCAGATATTCAGAGAGTTCCCGGGAAGGTATCCGAAACACCCAATGATAATATATACGCAATCGATATCACAAATAGCTTTTAGCTATAGATAACCGAATGACGATAGACCGGGATGAACTGCGCTGCAGGGGTATCAAAAGGACAGGCGACTGCTTTTTAGCGGCCCGTAAGCAAATACGAGACGAACAGTTTGTACAGGTGCGGAAGAGTCCTCTTCCGGTGGGTGATGACATAGAACCGGCGCTTCATATCTGCATCTTTTATCCTGATTTCCCGGAGCATGCCACACTTCAGCTCATCCTTCACCGCCCGGCGAGAGATTATCGAAAGGCCCATCCCCTCCTTCACCGCCTGCTTCACGGCATCGGTCGAGCCGAATATTCCGGCAATAGTGAGCTGATGAAGGTCAATCTCCTCTTTTTCAAGGATCTTCTCGAACTCCCTCCTTGTACCGGACCCCTGCTCACGCATGATCAGGGGTCCGGCCGCCATTTCCCTGATTCCGATATCTCTTTTCAGATCAGACGAACCCGGGGCTATAGCGATGAGTTCGTCGTCACGAAAAGGCTTATAATCTATTTGACGGGATTCCAGTTTTGAGCCGACAATGCCGATCAGGAGTTCGTCCCCTGCAACCTTATCGAGGATTTCCCGGGAATCGGAAACAACGATCTCAAAGAGAACAGCCGGATTCTTCTGCCTGAAGGCTGCCGTTAGACCGGGCAGGATATAGGTTCCGGGAATCGTGCTTGCTCCGACGATCAGATGGCCCGAAAGGTCTTTTCTGAATTCCCCGAGGGCACCCGTGAAGCCCTCGATCTTCTCCATGATCTCCTGGGCCTTACCGATGAGGAACGCGGCCTCACTGGTCGGGATGATCTTCCGGGGCAGCCTGTCGAAAAGTCTGCATTTCAGCTCCTGTTCAAGGGCCCTGATGTGATCACTCACCGTCGGCTGCGTGAGATGCAGTTCTTCAGCGGCCTTGGAAAAGCTCCGGTGCCTGTAAACCGATGCGAAAACCCTGAGATGATGTATATCCATAGAGCGGTTTATACTAAACCGATTGTCGCTGTTGTGTCGACAGACAAACAGTACGCATGAAAGCGGCAATTTCCCTCTGTACTGCCATAGCCTCTTCGGGATCATCCGTCGTATAGAGGGTGATCTGCTTTCCTCGTCCGGCAATCACCACGGAAAACAACGGCATCGTATACCCCTCGAACACCTGCCCCTTGTCCTGTATGGTTACGGCCACATCGTCGTCAAGGGCATAGGCCTTCTGCCGTACCAGGGGGCCCGCCTTCCATGTCATCCTGATCTCACGGCCGTGCAGGTCGATCTCGGCGTAGGTCCTTCGTACCTGGGCCGCGACCAGCAGAACAAGGACGAATATTCCCATTAGAACAGCTGAAACCGTCGGTGGCGCGGCCATACTCAGGACAACCAGGAGGGGAATGCCGCCCGCCATAATCCAGAAGAGCAGCTTCAGCCGGGGGCCCGTCGGCATATCATGGATCGCAAGGATCCTGTCGCCGTCGCATTCGATGCCCCGGAGGCATTCGTCCCGGAAAGAGGAAGCAGAAAGGTTTTTCGCCTTCGGACACATAGAGAATTATCATATCGATTGAAGATATGAGTCAAATAGATAGCGTCGATACATAACGGCCAATGCATCGAATGAACCGATATGCCTTCAGCGGTCAGGCTGGTTAGCCATCATGCGCAAGAATAGTTAAGGGAACGAGAGAACATATCCCCTTGTTTTGACATTGGAAGTCATCCCGCAGACGCAATGGGCATATCCTTCTTCCTCTGGCCCTCTGTCGTCTTTTCTTATGCAAGGAAGAGACGCAAACACTGCTGCAGTGAGTCGATCCGGTAGGGTTTGCTCAAAACCGCTGAAAAGCCATGCGCACGGTAGTCGGCTATCACCGGACTGTCTGCGTATCCGCTCGAGACGACAGCCCTGACATCAGGGTCGATGTCGCGGATCGCCTTGATCGCCTCTTCTCCACCCATCCCGCCCTTTACAGTCAGGTCGAGGATGACCAGGTCAAAGGGAGCACCGGACTCCTTTGCCTGCCTGAACAGATCGATGGCCTTCCGGCCGTCTTCAGCGCACAGGGCTTCGTGGCCCAACACGGCAACCATTTCGCGGGCAACGTTTCTCACCATCTCTTCGTCGTCCATCAGCAGAATCCTGCCCTTTCTCGTACCCGCAGCATCCGATGCCGTCGTCACAGTCTCAATCCCGGCGCTCCTGGCAGCGGGGATATAGATGGCGAACTCAGTGCCTCTGTTCAGGTCGGATTTCACCTCGATCACCCCCCCGTGGTTCCTGATGATCGAATAGGACGTCGCCAGCCCAAGGCCCCCTCCTTTCGGCTTTGTGGTGAAATAGGGATCGAAGATTCGCGCCAGATTCTCCTCGGGGATTCCGATACCCGAATCCTTAATGGATATGCGGACAAACGGTCCCCCATCCGGCAGCCCGGCGACCATGTCTTTGGGAATATCCATGTTTGCCAGGGATACGTCAACCGTTCCGCTTCCCGACATCGCCTCATTCGCATTCAGCACTACATTCTGAATCACCTGGGCCAGCTGACCATCATCCGCCTCGACAGACCACAGGTCAGCCGGATTTTCCATTCTGTAGTTGGTATGGGAGCCGCTCAGGGCAAATTTCACTGCGTTCTCGACTACGGGCAGGATTTTTGTCAGTTTTTTTACCGGCTTGCCGCCCTTGGAAAAGGTCAGCAACTGGGTCGTCAGGTTGACTGAAAGATGGAGGGCCTCCTCCGCCTGGTCGAGCATGGCAAGAGCTTTTTCCTTCCTGTCGATGGTCATCCTTGCCATTGAGATGTATCCGAACACACCCTGCAGGAGATTATTAAAATCATGGGCTATACCGCCCGCAAGTGTACCGATTGATTCAAGCTTCTGGGTCTTGAGCCGTTCTTCTTCAAGGAGGTGCTTCTCCGTTATGTTGGCTATGGTCTCGATCACCGAGCTGACGGCACCGGAGGCGTCACAGATGGGGTAGGCCTTTGTCTCGGCATACAGTGTGCCTCCCTCGGTATCTTTATGGCGGTGAAACGCGGTATGGGGCTTTCCCGTCTTAAATACCTGCCGGACAGCGCATTCCTCACCTTCTTCATAGCACGGCCGGCTTTTGTTGTGTGTTTGCTCATAGCAATGGCTGCCTATGATCGTCTCACCGCAACCGCCCACCTGATAGCAGTATGCCTTATTGACCGTCAGAATGCGGTAGTCCCGGTCGACCACGATGAAGCCTTCATCCACGGTATCCAGAATACTCCGCACGAACTCCTCGCTCTGACGGATCTTCTCCTCGGCCAGTTTGCGATCGGTCACATCTTCAACCATCTCTATAGCTGCTGATATCGATCCGTCCGCAGCCAGCAACGGTGTCGCTATGACCAGGTAGTTCCTCACGCCTTCAGCGGCCGGAGTGTCCGTGACCGCCGTATGAACCTGGCCATCCTTCAGGGTCAGCACGGTCGGACAATAGCTGCATATGTTTTCCCGCGGCGGGTCGTTGAAGGACCGGTAGCAGACGGGCCCGGGATATTGTCCGAGCGCGATATGCGGAAACCATTTCTTCATCTGCCGGTTGATCGAGAGGATCTGCATATCCTTGCCTATCAGTGCAATCCCGATGCCGATATTTTCATAGATCGCCCGGAACTTCTCCTCGCTCTGGCGGAGCGCCAGCTCACTTTCCTCCACCGCCTGATACGCCTTCCTCACGGCCCGCAGGGGCACGGTCCGCAGGACAACAAATATGAGAATCCCCAGGAAAAATGATAGTGAACCCACAACAGCGGTGCGGACAATCAGCGGCACGAGGGACTGCGAAAGCTCAAGTCGAGCCACCGGAATGCCGGCATCGTATATATCGTAGAAGCGCGTGATAAGAGGGGAGGAAGGGGATTCAGTGATCTGGGCCACGATATTCCCTCCTGCATCCCTGATCAGCCGCACCTCCGGCAGATCCTGGTGGTGACGGTGCTGCAGCAGTTCCTGAAGTCGTATCTCCTCAAACTGCCACATTTTGGGGTTTGCCATAATAAGTCTTTCAACGCTTCTCGCGGAGAGCTCGGCCTGGGCCTCGATGCTCCCTCCCTTGTACTGGTAGGAGATCATGAAATAGGCGGCCGGTATTACCATAGTCACTGCGACGGCAATAATCACGGCAATTGTGGTAGTGGTGGACGTTATGACGCCGTAGCGGGACGTCATGGATGGACCTTGCTGCCGGCAGTAATAAGCACCCCGAACTTTTGAACGATTGCACGGCCCTTCTCAGAATAGATGAACTGCAGGAATTTCGCTGCAGCATCAGGAAGATTGCCGGTAGTTACGAAGTGGATATCCTTTGCCAGAGGGTATCTGCCGTCAGCCAGGGCCATCGGGTCCGGCATGACTCCGTTGAGCGACAGAATGTTCAACGGAATATTGCCTGCCATAATACCGGCGAGTCCGGCTGCCCCAAGGCTGCCGTCAGTTCTCGCTACCATTTCATTGGACTCAGTATCGGTCACGGCCATGATCATGCCCTGCCGTCTTTGCGCGCCTGAAACCGCCTTGTCCATGCCCGGAGAAAGTCCACGCAGGATCTTCGTATCGATGTCCTCCAGAGGCCGCAGGACAACACGGATGTTCTCGCCGTCCGGCCATCGTCTTGTTGTACCGGAGTAGATGGCCTCAAGATCCCCGGTCATTATATTCTTCCGGGGGACCCCCCTGTTTGTAACAATAGCCAGAGGTGTCTTGCCGAAAATGCTGACCCTGGCCCCCTTGGCGGTTTCATCGGGTTTGAGAGGTCTGCTGGTTACCGCGATATCCAGGGCGCCGGCGATCAGGGCCTTTATCGCCCCTGAGCTTCCCAACGGCTTTTGCATATCGAACGTGACCCCGGGATGGGCCTTGACATAGATATCGATGAGGGGTTTCATCAGTTCCAGGCCTGTGCCGGAACCGTTTATGCGAATGACTTCACCGGCGAAGGCGTTTGTCTGTTCACCACAGACGAACGCAAAAAGCAGCATGAGGCAGAAGGCTTTGATCAGTATGCCCGGCTTGTGACGCATGCATATTCTCCCCAACGTTGTATCGGCACACAACGCATATGCCGTGAGGTCTCCGCTCCTCATAAGCACAGTATATAGCGTCTGGGAAGCCAAAACAAGCACAAGGTGCAACCGAAGCGCTGTTTGACAGCCCGACCCGCTTGAATTCACAATATTACAGCATGACAGACGTGGAGTCTGCCTTTGGCAGGGAGCAGACTGTGTGATGATTTCACCGGGAGGATATTAAGCATGTCGGGAAGAGCTGTCCGCTATCATCGTTGTGAGATGTCAGGTGACCCAGGCAGATGAGTTCAACGCATTGCATCATACTTTGTGGCGGAAGAAGTTCCCGTTGGGGCGGCTACCGAAAAACCCCGCGTAAGCACCTGGTTGAAATTGAGGGGGAGCTTCTGCTTGACCGAACTCTCCGCCTGGTCACTGCCTACGGGCCCGCCCGAGTCATCGTGGTGGTTAATAAGGGTGAAATAGATCTTTTCGCCTCACGATTGACGAAGACGTGCGACTTCTATGAAATACCCCCCGCCGGACCAGACCAGACAGAGGCATATAAATTTCTCTCTTCAAAGGAATTGTGGAATCCTTCCGGCAGCACCATAGTCCTCCTCGGAGATGTGTGGTTCAGTGAGCAGGCGATCAGGGTGATATTCAGTGACAGCACCGATGAGTGGACCGCATTTGGCAGGATTGGCGCAAGCAGATTCACCGGCTGTCCTCACGGTGAGCTCTTCGCACAGAGGTTCACCTCTCCGCTCGAACACGGGGAGAACCTCGTGCGGCTTGATGCTCTGTACAGGGAAAGAACCTGTGTGCGGACCGCATCGGGCTGGGCGCATTATCAGCTCATGATCGGCATGGATCCCAACATCCACACCGTCGGCCCCCGTTTTATTGAAATCGATGACTTTACAGAAGACTTTGACTCGCCGGAGGATTATGATTTATGGATGGTTGGGCGTGCCCTCACGGTGAAGGGGGAATCCATTTTGCAAAAAGGCAGAAAACCTGTTGTAAGGACAGCACCGAAAGTCGGGCGCAACGCTCCCTGCGCCTGCGGAAGCGGAAAAAAATTCAAGCAATGCTGCTTCCACTGATGCGGCCGTGCGCCGGGGAGGAGGGTCACGGTCCAACCTTCCTGATATTAATAGTCAGAGTCAATAGAATCAGAACATACCGGGCATCGGACGCGCTGTGGTAGCGGAATTGCCGCTCCACGTAATTCAACGAGGCAACAACCGTGCCAAAGTTTTTTCCAAAAGCAGACCGTGCGCAATATATACTGCTGATTAGAAAATAAAGCATCAAAGCGCCCCACAGTTCATTGCGTAATTTACCTGTGAGCTCACACACTTCAGGATCAATCATCCAGCAAACTCAAGCAATACGCGTCTGCCTTTCTTACCCGCTCGTATAGACGACCGCCACAAGATAGACCTTGTATGTCCGGCCGTTGTGTTCGACCGTATCAGTCACATTGTCCCAGTCCACTGTCTCGGTGGCCTTTGCTGCAGTGTAGGAATGAAGCACATCGTCATCCTGTTTCTGGCCGTAACCCGGGAGAATCGAGGTCGTGATGAGATCCCCTGCGGTAATCGGGCCGTTAGCATCTGATACCCAGAGGCGGCCTTCGCCGAGGGCGTTTACGATGCCGAAACGTTCTCCTGGTGCGGCAGCATACCAGTTGCCTCCCGGAGACTGAGTCTCCCTTACGAGAGCTCCGAACACTGCGGGATCGTTCGGGGAGTCGGAAACCCGAACCGTGGGAAGCGTGGACGAAAGCGAGACTTCGCCATCTTCGGTCAGGCGTTCGGCTGCTTGCCCCACCGTCGATACCAGCTTTCCGGGAGTGACAATCGGCGTCATCCCATCAGCAAAACGAACCTCATGAGAGCCGGTGAACGGAGCGAAATTTGTCCCGGCTCCGCCCGCGTAAAAATCAATGTTCGTACCTTTCGCGATCACACCAATCGAATACGGTCCAGTCGCTTCAAACATTCCGGCCACCGGTATGCAGTCTAACCAAGAAGGACTGCAACCAACGGTCATAGAGTAATATGCATCAATCGAGTCGACCTTCCCGTAGACAGCCCTTCCGGCACTCCCGTGGGCAAGAAAATATCCGCCGTAATTTTTGGTATGATTCGTAGCGAGATACGCCAAGCCGTTCGGGTCAACAAGCCCCGTCGCCGAGCCTTCGCCATAGACACCTATGCCTTTCTTACCGTTAGCCCTGAAAAAACCGCCGTGATTCAGATAGTCCCCGCTGCTGCTTGCGTAACCATAAATGCCCTGGCCGGTAACCCCCGTTGCTTTTCCCGCAACGCCGCTCGCCTCAGTTCCCGTAGTCTCACCTGTTACGCCATTTGCGTATGTCCCGGCTCCGAAGCCCCGGACGCCATCACCGACAGTCGCTGCCGAGTGTTTGCCGTAGACAGAGGCGCGCAGACCGCCTACGTAGCCGAAGTCACCCGTATTGTTGTAATTGCCGTAGACCGAGCCTTCACCTTCATATCCGTCCAGCGGTATAAAGGCAGGTGATATGTTACCTGCTGTCGAATAGTCCCCGCTGGGGCTATTCTGTTTTTGCAGTGCCGGAGGTACTGCCTCCCACATCGGGGCAGGGCCGCCTTTCGCGCCCGAAGAAATTGAGAGTCCTCGTGCCTTCTTCTCCGAAATATAACGTTCCACTGCAGAGGCGACCGCAGCATCAAACTGTTCTCCCGAAAATCGAGAGGCCACGTCAAACGCCTGACCTTGGGACCATATGCCCTTCCCGTCAGTATCAACGCTGCGGATGTACCAGGTGTAGGAATTATCCGGGCTGAGACAATGTCCGGCCCCCGGTGTCCAGGAAAGGGCCGGAGCCGGGATGATCTTTGTAAGGACCGCATTTCCGGACAGCTCAAGGTTCTCTGCATAGGCCAGATACTCGCCCGCCTGCTCAAACACTGCCAGTTCGTAGGCCTTTGCCCCTTCGACCGCACCCCAACTGAACGTTGGGCATGGTGTGCTGATATCAGGCGACTCCGCGCTGCCGCCAGGGGAGACAGGCGTTGGGGCATTACCGGAAAAGGCTGCTGCCGCTGTTCCAAAAGACAAAAGTACTGCAACGAGCGTTGCTCTCATATTCCTTCCCATATCTATTACTCCTTTCAGAAATTGCGCACTTCCTGTTACCAAACTACTTGAAATCTTCCGACTGTGTTGGCAGCCTTCTTCCTGTCACAGGCCCGATAGAGACATTGTCCCCAGCCTATTCGATCACGATCTGGTTAAATTCCACCGTGCCGCCGGCCATTGTCACCAGTCCCCTGATTGTTGAAAATGAGCCAAGCACCTGGGTAATGGCACAGTTGTGCCCTCCCTTCAGAGTAACTGCTCCGGGGAGATACATGGAAAGGTCTTCCCAGAACATGGTGTTCTGCTGAAGCCTTATAAGTGCACCGCTCGCGGTATTCGCGTAAGCAGCCTGAAGGCTGTAGTGGGCCTGCGCACCTCTGTATATCGGGGCACCACCGCACGTACAGGCAGGGCAGTCGCCGCCGCAGTCTATTCCGCTTTCAAATACCGTTATATCAATCCTGCCGTTTTCGCAGTGGTCCATCTCGAATGCCCCAATATCACAGACAGCCGAACCATTGCCATCGCCATCCTTGGGGCGCAATACGCCCCTCTGGTCGCGCGCTTCGCAGCCTGCGTTGTTCCCCGCGTCAATAAACAGGGTGCTAGGCGTCAATGGTTGGTGGGTCGGGCCAAAGCCGCCGTTTGAAGCCAGGGGGCGGAGTATCGTCGTTGTGCGGTTGTCGAGGAAGATATTGTCAGTCATATAATTGCTGATCGTACAGCCCCAATTATTGGTGATAAGGTTGTATCCCAGGGATGAGAACGACCCGTAGCAGTCATGACTGAAACTGCGGGGTACATTGTTTATGATCGGAAATGCGCCAAGATCATTATTCGCAGTGAGGATCACGTTTTGAAAAGTTTTTGTCCCGGTTGTCATGTATTCAGCAATCCCTCCCCCACCGTAAATCGAATAAGGATCGGTCTCTTTCGGATCCAGTACGCTGTTGTAGGCAATGGTTGAATTTCTGATTGTGAGGTCTGCGGCTGTGTTGATACTGTCACCAGAAAAAATGCCTCCTCCACTGTATGCGGCATAATTCCCGCTGATCGTCGAATTCCTGATTGTGACATCAGAGCGGATTGCATGTATCCCCCCGCCGGTTTCGAGAGCGCGGTTATTGCTGATGGTCGAGTTTCTCACCTCGAGAGTGCAGCCGTCACAGTAGACACCCCCACCCCGACGTGCCTGGTTCCGGTCAACGAGAACCTCGTCCAGAGTTAAAATCGTATTCCGGGCTTCAATCCCCCCCCCATAAAGAGGTCCGTTGCCTGTTAGGTCCAGGTTGGTGCTCCTGATAGCGATCTTGGACAATGTGACATGGTGCAGAAGCGGCGGCGGATCTTGAGCGTATATTGTTATGGGTGCAAACAGAGAATCAACGGAACGAGATGCGCCCGAAAAAGTAAGTCCCGTGATCAGAACAAGAAATCCGGAGCTGCCGAAATCAGTGATTTCGAACACCGCATTTTGCAACTGGCCGATGTCTATTGTGAGCTTTTCCGCACCCGGTCCCGAAATTGTAAGTGCTCCTGCAATGGCCGGAAAGGCCCCTAACGTATTACCGAGCGGTACTATTGTCCATGGAGGACTCCCGGGAAGAGTGAACGTTATCTCATTCGCCCCGGGGATCCCACCCGCAACACGTGCATTGTGCTCCTGAATTGCGGCCCGGAGAGTGCAGTTCCCATAACCGTCGTCGCACACGCCATCTCCGGGAAGATCGTCAAATAGATCGTACGTAACGTTCACGTTAAAGACGGCCGCGTGCGCGCTGGCCGGCAGAACAAGGAAGCTTGCAAGGATTGCAGATACAAATAATTGATTCAGCATATATTTCATCTTTTCCTCCCTGATATTTCGACTATCCCCTGAATGAGAAGTCCGGGATAATCTTATCGCCTGCAGTTCGTTGCCGCAGGGTGCCGGGGATCTCCCCTGACTTTCTTCTGTTTTTAGAAAATAAGTGAGGCGTTCAGGAAAGAGCGACGAGAGGGGGAGCGATGCCGGAGCAGCATTGTCTGTATCCGGGGAAAGAAGTGAAAAATGAAATCCCCCGGCTTCGCAGGGAGAAACAGGCAGGGATACGAGGCGACAGATTGCCTGTGAAGACAGTCAAGGTAAAGAAGGCTGAAACAAAAAACATGAACTGAAGAAGTCCGAGCACCCGTATAAGCGCCTTTTTCTTTTCAGCGAAGAAAGAATCATTTCCTTTTTCAGACTGCCGAAGGCTTTCCTTAGGCAGAAAAAGGTGGATGGTTTTGTGAGCGGTATTCATTGCGCTGGAGACGAGCAATAGATGCAGTTTCACCGCGCTTCCCTGCTTGATCAGATTCGAGTCATGCAGGCCGCAGATGAGCGGAGAACCTGCGTAGATAAAATACAGGCAGAGGAAAGCAAGCTGAATCAATCGTCGTAATTTTACTGATCTTGTCTGCATCGTAATCCCGACTGTAGGGTAACATAATTTCATTAAATAGGGTTGGACTCATAACGTGTTCGGATGTTTCACGGCAGCATGGCAGGTGAAGAGCTCAGCAATAATGCAACCGACGATTATATTGGAGCATGACCCGAAAAGTACACAGGGCTACCCCCTATTCTTCCTTCAGTATCTTCCAGAGGCTTGTCCGGGAGATGCCCAGGACCTCGGCAGCCTTCGTCCTGTTGCCGTCGAGCATCTTGACGACCTTTTCGGCATATTCCCTGACCACCTCGTCAATATTCCTGATGCCGGCCGGATCGATCGTCTCGATCTCCAGGACGCGCAGTCCACGGGGGAGGCTCTGCGGGGTGATCACCGGACTCTTTTCCAGGATGATCGCCCGTTCGATGATGTTTTCGAGTTCGCGGACATTTCCCGGAAAGCTGTAGTGCAGCAGGATATCCGTCGCCTCGTCCGAAAGACCGGTGATCTTCTTGTTCGCCTTCGGAAGATGTTTCTGCAGGAAATAGGCGCTGAGAGGCCTGATATCTTCCGCCCGCTCCCGCAGCGGCGGGATGGCGATCTCCATGACATTCAGGCGGTAGTAGAGGTCCTCCCTGAACCTGCCGTCGGCGATAAGTCCCTTCACATTCTGGTTCGTGGCGGCGATAAACCGGACATCGACCTTCCGGGGTCGCGTGCCGCCGACACGATAAAACTCACCCTCCTCGACCACCTTCAGCAGCTTGGCCTGCAGGTTCGGCGACAGCTCCGCAATCTCGTCCAGAAAAAGGGTGCCGGTATCGGCGATTTCGACAAGCCCCTGTTTGGCAGTAACAGCACCCGTGAAGGCGCCTTTTTCATGTCCGAAGAGTTCACTGGCCAGGAGGTCTTCGGTGAGGGTCGCACAGTTGATCGACAGAAACGGCCGCTCCTGCCTCCTGCTCGTAAAATGGATGATCTTTGCCAGCAGGCTCTTGCCGACCCCGGTCTCGCCGGTCAGGAGCATGTTGCAGTCGGAGTCCCTGATCCCCTCAATGGTATTGAGAATACGCTTCATGCCTTCGCTCCTGGCAATGATCGCATGTTTCTTATCGAGGCCGAAATAGGTCCTGAGCGCGGTGTTCTCCTTTCTGAGTGACCGCTGCTCAGCTATCTTCCCGACCCTCAGGGTCAGCTCATCGAGGTCGAAGGGCTTTGTGATATAGTCGAGGGCACCCCTTTTCATCGCCTCGACAGCAGACCCGATGCTCCCGAAACCGGTGATGATGATCACCTCCGTTTCCGGGTGCGTCCCCTTCACCTTTTCAAGAAGCTCGATCCCGCCAAGCCCCGGCATCTTGATATCGGTGATCAGGAGATCAAAATGCCCTTTCTCGATCCGCTGAAGGGCATCGGCCCCATCCGTGCTGCCCGCAACCTCATACCCTTCATCCTGCAGGGCATCGAGGATATTTTCCAGGGTGATGTCTTCGTCTTCCGCCACCAGTATCTTTATCGCCATAGTCCTTACTCCTGAGCCCGGTTTACTGCAGCCGGCAGAGTTCTCTCCGCCGCTGCGGCCCTGTTATTCTTGGGGAGCGTGATGATAAACGTGGTCCCCTTCCCCTCGCTGCTCTCGACCGTGATATCGCCGTGATGCCGTCTGATGATATTAAATACAATGGCGAGACCCAGCCCCGTGCCCTTGTCCTTCGTGCTGAAGAACGGCTCGAATATCTTCTCGACCGTCTCCGCCGGCATGCCGTGGCCGGTGTCAGAGACGGTAATTTTCACAAGCCGGTCGTCCTCCACCGCGGTCACGGTCAGGCCGCCGGCTCCTGACATAGCCTCAACGGCATTTATAAAGAGGTTGATGAAGACCTGCTCCAGCTGCTCAGGGTCCGCATAGAGCACGATCTCCTCAGGTTCCAGCCGGACTCCGAAGACAATGCCCCCGACATGCATGGTATTGGCAACCTGCCGGTAGACGCCCTGGATGAACGCCCGCAATTCGACCGGCCGCGGATGAGGGTCCCTCCCGCGTGCAAAAGACAGAAGGTCTCCCACGATCCGCTTGACCCGCATGGTCTGGGCAAAGATGTCTTCGAGCCCCTTCGTGATATAGGCCGGAGGATCTTCCCCCGCCTTCCGCTTGAGCCTCTGCGCCGTGGTGTAGATATTGTTCAGCGGGTTGTTCAGCTCATGCGCCACACCCGAGGCCAGTGTCCCGATCGCCGCAAGTTTTTTGCTCTGGACCAGCTCCCGCTCCCTCTGCTCGAGCTGCTCTTCCATAACATTAAATGTATTGATCAGCTTGCCGACCTCGTCGGTCCCCCATGCGTCTGCCGGCTCGGCAACATGGGCAAAATTCCCGGCCCCTGTCCGCTCTATCACCGCGGTAATCAGCTTCAGCCTCTTCACGACATTTCTGACGGTGAAGAAGATCGTCCCGAAACCGACCACGAGAAAAAGGGGAAAGATCACGAGTATCGCGATGCGCGACAGGTGAATAAAACTGTCGACCTTCTCACGCGCAGCCCTGTCCAGTTCCTTCGTCCCGGTGAGGATCGCCTCGCCGGTCTTCCTGAGTTCCCCGATCTCGACATCCAGTTCCCGGAGGGCGGTAATGAGCCGGTCGTCCTGGTTCAGGGAAAGGGTCTCGCGCAGATACCTGACATCTTCAAGCGGCTTGTCCAGAAAATTCGACGTGATCAGCCTGCTCACCCTGGCATAGCCCGGAAGAGTCCTGGTGTGCCGGTCGGATTCCTCGGACACGACAGACATAAGCCGCTCGATCGCGCCGAATTTCTCCCGGTACTCCCGGATATGCCTCTTCAGCAGTGCGGTACGTTCGACCCCTGCAGGACCCATGCTTTTGAGTATGTCGTCCAGCTCCCCGAGATACTGGTAGATGGAAGCAGACTCCTCTGAGGCCTTTTCCGGTGCGTAGAGAATATAGTTCTTCTCATGTCTCCTGAGCTGGAGGGATTTGCTCCTGGTCGTATCGGCCAGTTCAAGGAACGCGGTCTCCTTTTTTATCTCGACGAAATTCAGATACAGAAAGGAGGAAAGCAGGGCGATGAGGACAGAACTGATCAGGAAGCTGAGTATGATCTTCTTCTGAAGCGACATGTACATATATTACCACTTCATGATATATGAAACTCCATTCCCCTGAGGTATTCAAACTTTGCATACAGGAGTATACTTTTTGAATAATCCCCGACCTCCTGAGCAGCCGCCACCAGATCATACGTATTGATTATCAACGGGATAAGATCACCGGCAAGGGATGGAACTCTTCTTGCTTGTCAAGAAGCGGGGGTGTTTTGTCCATTTGACAATAAACTCCGCTGTTGCTGAACGGCCGTCGGAAATACATATGAATAAGCACGCAAATCCCCTGACACACGACAATGCATTAGGCACCATGGCCCTTATCAGGAGGAGCAGGACATCCCTCGGGGTCCTGACAATGTTTCTCGTTCTCATATTCCTGTATGTGGCGTACGATCACTGGCATGAGGCCTATGAAAATGCACTCATCGCAGCACGAACGCTTATCGAAAAGGATATAACCTACCGCAGGTGGAATGCCCTTCACGGGGGTGTCTATGCCCCTGTCACCGAAACGACACCTCCGAATCCATATCTGAACGTCCCTGAAAGGGACATAGTCACGACCGCAGGAAAGAAGCTCACCCTTGTCAACCCGGCATACATGACCCGCCAGGTGCACGAACTCGAACAGAAGCACGGCAGCACCCGGGGCCACATAACCAGCCTCAGGGTCCTGCGCCCAGGAA
Source organism: uncultured Thermodesulfovibrio sp. (assembly GCA_964499365.1). Classification (GTDB taxonomy): domain Bacteria; phylum Nitrospirota; class Thermodesulfovibrionia; order Thermodesulfovibrionales; family UBA6898; genus PALSA-1316. The sequence goes on along the minus strand of CAZCKU010000011.1, from coordinate 146,248 downwards.
ACAGTCCTGACGAATGGGAGGCGGAGGCCCTCAGGGCCTTTGAACACGGTGAAACCGAGGTGTCTTCAATAGCCGTTCTCGACGGCACGAAATACCTGAGGGTCATCCACTCCCTCAAAACAGAAAAGAGCTGCCTGAAATGCCATGCAATCCAGGGCTATAGGGAAGGCGACATACGGGGTGCCATAAGCGCCTCTATCCCGATGAGACCTTTTTATGCCGGCATGATGAAGTCCATGGCCACGGAGGGCATGCTCTATTTCTTCTATTGGCTCGTCGGCTCAGGCCTCATATTGTCCCGGACCCGGAGGGAGGAAAATAAAACCCTGGCCCTGCGCACGAGTGAAGAGCGGTATCACGCCATGGTCGATGCCTTTGACGGCCAGATGTATATCTGCTCCCAGGACTACCGGCTCGAATTCATGAACCAGAAGATACTCGCGCACACCGGCAGGAACGCCGTCGGCGAGATCTGCTATAAAGCACTTCATGGTCTGGGGGCCGCCTGTCCCTGGTGTGTGAACGACCGGGTATTCCGGGGCGAGGTCGTTGAGCGGGAATTTCAGTATCCGAACAACGGGCGCTGGTATTTCGCGGTCAGCACCCCGATCTATAACGCAGATGGAACTGTTTCAAAGCAGGCCATGATCCATGACATCACGGAGCGAAAGAACTTCGAGCAGATCCTGATGGACAGGGAGGAGATGTTCCGCACCATGTCCGGTCAATTCAACGCACTCCTCGACGCCATTCCGGACAGCATCACGCTCCTCTCCCCGGACTACCAGATACTCTGGGCAAACCGTGCTGCCGGCAAGAAGATAGGCAGGGAGCCTCGCGACCTGGAGGGAAAATACTGCTACGACCTCTGGTTTAACCGCCCCATGCCCTGCGAGGAATGCCCGGCACGGGAGAGCTTCCTGACCGGAGAGGCCTATGAGAAGCATGTCACGAAAGATGACAGGAAACTAGATGTAAGGACGGTGCCGGTCATGGGGGCCAACGGGGTGGTCAACGTTATCAGGGTCGGCAGGGACGTTACCGAGCAGGTGAAACTCGAGGACCAGCTGCGACAGGCCCAGAAACTGGATTCTGTGGGGACCCTTGCCGGAGGCATTGCCCATGACTTCAACAACATCCTGAGCGCAATCATCGGCTACGGGCAGATTACGCTTATGAAGATGGGAGAGGAGAACCCTCACCGGGCGAATATCGAACAGATGCTGACCGCTGCAGACCGGGCCGCCTATCTTACGCAGGGACTTCTCGCCTTCAGCAGAAAGCAGCTGAGCAACAGAAAGCAGGTCGACCTCAACCATGTCATCAGCAGGACCGGGACTTTCCTGCGCAGAATCATCAGGGAGGATATCGAATTCAGAACACAATTGCATACGGACGCCGTCTCTGTAATGGCCGACGCCAACCAGATCGAACAGGTCCTGATGAACCTGGCCACGAACGCCCGTGATGCCATGCCGAAGGGCGGAGTACTCGCAGTCACGACTGCTCAGATCCGGCTGGACGAAGAGTTTTCGAGGCGACACGGCTATGGCCAGGCCGGCATGTATGCGCTCATGACTATCTCCGACAGCGGGGTCGGCATGGACGAAGAGACCAGACTGCGGATTTTCGAACCCTTTTTCACCACAAAGGACGTCGGAAAAGGAACGGGCCTCGGCCTGGCTGTCATATATGGCATTATCAAGCAGCACGACGGATTTATTAATGTATACAGCGAGCCCGGGGAGGGAACAACCTTCAGGATATACCTCCCGCTGGTGGCAACCGATACCACGGCTGAAGCAGATATTGAAGAGACGGTCATGCCGGCAGGAGGCAGCGAGACAATACTCCTGGCAGAAGACGATGAAATGGTGAGAAAACTGACGCAGGCGGTGCTTGAGGATTTTGGCTACCGGGTAATCGTGGCGGTTGACGGTGAGGATGCCGTCGGCAAATTCATGGAACATAAAGACAGGATACATCTTCTTCTTTCTGACCTGATCATGCCGAAGAAGAACGGCAGGGAGGTCTATGACAGGATCAGGGAGGTACGGCCCGACATCAGGGTAATCTTCGCAAGCGGATATTCTCCCGATATTGTGCGGGACAAGGCATCCCTCGGAAGCGGGGCCACCATTGTCTACAAACCGATATCACCCATGGATCTTCTGAAGCAGGTGCGGAAGGTGCTGGATGACACCGGGGCATCGCTATACTGAAATCCGGGCAAAACACCCTGTCCCGCCTTCCCCTCCCTGCATGGGCCCTCAGCTGCAGCCGGAGATCCCCGGACCAGGAGTCCCTCACCTGGGGGGATTGCAACCGGCAGCCGGTTCAGTTTACAATCATAAACAGGTAGTACCGGACCGATCCCGTCTCAAAGGTAAACAATAATGTATAACCCTGAAAATCAGCCTCATGACACCCTGGGCGGACTGCTCGGACAGATCTCGCTGTCGGGGCCGATTCTCAACAGCATCGGTGACGCCCTCAGTATTCAGGACCTGAACTTCAGGGTCCTCTTTCAGAACGAAGCCCACAGGAAACTCTTCGGCGAGCATACCGGCAATTTCTGCTACAGGGCCTACCAGCGGAAAGAGTCGGTCTGCGAAGGCTGTCCCGTTGCCATGGTCTTTGCCGACGGCCAGGCGCATACCGTGGTGGCCCCCGGCATTACTGAACAGGGGTCGATCTTCACCGAGATCACCGCTTCTCCGATAAGAAACAGCCGCGGAGAGATCGTGGCGGCCGTCGAGAGCGCCAGGGATATCACCGCCCGGAAAGAGATGGAAGAGGAGCTTGCACGCTACCGCTCCGAGCTCGAACGCGAGGTTGAGGAGCGCACCAATGCCCTGCGGACGCTGAACGAAGAGCTTGAGAATGATATCGCTGAAAGAATGAAGGTCGAAGAGGCCCTCCGCAACAGCAGGGCCTTTGTGAAGAACATCTTCGAGAGCGTAGGCGAAGGACTGATCGTCGTTGACCCGGGCTACCGGATCATCTCGGCAAACAGGGCCTTTCTGACCCAGACCGGCAGTATGATCGAAAAGACGATCGGCAGGCACTGCTACGAGGTCTCGCATGGCAGCAAGAATCCGTGCTTTCTCTCTGGAGAAAACTGCCCGACAAAAAAGACCTTCGAGACCGGAGAGCCCCAGGAGGCGCTTCATATCCACAAGGCAATTGACGGCAGCTCGGCGTACGTCGAAATCAGGTCATACCCCATGAAGGACGATGACGGCGCCACCGTCTCGGTCATCGAGACGATCAATGATGTCACGTCCCGCCGCAGACTTGAAGAACAGCTCAGGAATGCCCAGAAGCTTGAGGCGGTCGGGCAGCTGGCAGGCGGGATCGCCCATGACTTTAATAATATCCTGACCGCGATTATCGGCTATGGAAACCTGCTCCAGATGACGATCAGGGAAGACGACCCGCTGAGGAGCAAGGTGGACCATATAGTTACCGCAGCCGATAAGGCGGCGAACCTGACGCAGGGCCTGCTCACGTACAGCAGAAAACAGCTGATCGATCCCCGGCCCGTAAACCTGAATGAGATTATCGCCAGGATGGAAAAGCTGCTCTCGAGGCTGATCGGCGAGGATGTCGAGCTGAAAACCGAGCTTACTCCGGATAATACAGTCATTAATGCCGACGCAGGACAGATCGAGCAGGTTCTGATGAACCTTGTCACCAATGCCCGCGATGCCATGCCCCAGGGGGGTGTCCTTGTCATCAGGACCGAGCCGGCAGAACTCACTCCGGATTTTATCGCAGCCCATTCGTTCGGCCTGCCCGGAAAGTATATCGCCCTTTCAGTCACTGATTCCGGCACCGGGATCGACGCCCGGATCCGGACGAAGATATTCGATCCTTTTTTCACGACAAAGGAGGTCGGTAAAGGGACCGGTCTGGGCCTGGCCATGGTCTATGGCATCATCAAACAGCATGACGGGTATATCGACATCTCCAACACCTCGACCCAAGGGACGACCTTCACGATATACCTGCCGGCCTCCGGGTCCGCCGTTGCCGAGACGATTGCGGCCGTTGCTTCACCGAAGGCCAGAGGAGGCACCGAGACGATCCTTCTGGCTGAAGATGACGAAGTGATCAGGACGCTCACGCAGAAGATACTCGAAAAGGCAGGCTATACCGTTCTGACCGCGATGGACGGGATCCAGGCGATCGAGGAGTATATGCGCCACCGGAAGGCCATTGACCTTCTGCTGCTTGATGTGATCATGCCGAAGAAAAACGGTAAGGATGTCCATGACGAGGTCAGGGTGGTGAACCCTTCGGTCAAGACCCTCTTCTTCAGCGGGCATACGGCGGACCTCCTGCATCATGAGGGCAAACTTGAACCGGGGCTGAACTTTATCAGAAAGCCGCTATCGGTTAATGAACTCCTCGAGAAGGTCCGGGAAGTGCTGGACAGGAAGTAAAGGCCGGGTCGCAGAATGAATGCCGAATATAAAATAAAGCAGTACCTCCTGATCATCAGTATTTTTTTCCTGGTGACCTCCGCTGTCTCGCTCGTTCTGAACATCCGGGATGCCAGGGAACAGTACAGGGAGCTCGCCACGGTTATGGGGCGGTCCTTTTTTCAGACGATCGTTGCGACCCGAAAATGGAATGCTGAGCATGGCGGCGTCTATGTCCCGGTGACCGGAAAGATCCAGCCGAACCCCTATCTCGAAGACCCCCTGCGGGACGTTGTTACCACCGGAGGCATGCGGCTCACCAAGATCAATCCCGCCTATATGACCAGACTGGTTTCCGAAATCCTCCGGGAAAAGAACGACATACAGGCGCATATTACGAGCCTCAAGCCGATCCGTCCCCAGAACAGGGCGGATGACTGGGAAACCGAAGCGCTGAGGGCGTTTGAAGCCGGCGCCCCTGAGGATACAACGCTCGTGCAGATATCAGGGAAGGAGCTCTTCCGCTATATGGCGCCGCTGAAGGTGGATGCCCCCTGCCTGCAATGCCACGAAAAACAGGGATACAAGACAGGCGATATACGGGGAGGCATCAGTGTCTCATTCAGTTATACCCCCTTCCAGACAGCCATAAAGGTCCATGATCAGAAGATCATTCTTATCCATCTGTTCTTCCTGTCGGCCGGGTTCCTGATCATCTGGTTCCTCGGGACCAGGCTGATTGCGCGGGTCCGTGACCTTCACGAGGCACAGTCTCTCATCAGCAAACTGGAGGGCATCCTCCCGATCTGCAGCCACTGCAGAAAGATCAAGGCCGAGGCCCCGGACTCACCGAAGGAGAATTGGGTCAACATCGAAGAATACCTCAGGGAACAGACCGATACTGAATTCTCCCATGGCATCTGCCCCGACTGTTACAGGGAGCTCTACGAAGAAGAGCTTCAGAAGGCCAAGAACAAAATACAGGGCCGCTGATCCTTGGAATAACGCCCCCGGACTCCCCCTTTGCCCCTCTTACTATTAACCCGGCAATCAAATATCACAATGCCGTTATCGTCCGGCTTGACCGGACAATTCAGAACCTATTGAAATATCTGGATAAGAGGGAGTAAAGGGAGAGTTATGATTACGGAGAGGGGTGAGGGGAGATTTTTACTGCAAATATTGTCATCCATTATCCCTTCAGTATATCTGTCCAGATCTTGACCGCTGTGCAGATGATGATCACCGCCAGCAGCCACCGCAGATAGTGTGTCTTTGTCTTTTTCCCTGCGATGCTGCCGAGCTGGGCAGCGGGTATTGCGCCGAGCAGGAGCACTGCCGCCATATGAAACGGCACCTGTCCTGTTGCCACCTTTCCGACAAGCCCTGCTGACGAGGAAAAAAGACCGATGGCCAGGGTGCTGCCGAGAGCAACCCTCAGCGGGATCTTCAGCACATACAGAAGCAGAGGGATGATGATGAAGGCGCCACCCTGTCCGACCAGTCCGATCAGGAAGCCGATGGTCACCCCGATGACAATCGCGGTCGGCCGGTGGAACGACACTGCATCCCCGGTCAATTCGTCCTTGGCATAACTCCGGGGGATGAGCATCATGATCGACGCGACGAACGCGAGGGCCCCGAAGATAAACAGGAGCGGTTTGTCAGGGACAATTTTTGAGACAAAGGACCCTGCCAGCGAAGACATGAAGAGCGAAAGGCCCAGGGTCAGGACAAGGGGCCGGTTGACCAGGTTGTGCCTGTTGTAAAAGAACATCGCCGAGAGTGACGCAAAAAAACCCTGGATCATCGTCAACCCGGTGATGCTCTTGACGCCGATCGGCCCAAGGCCGAAAAGGGCGGGGACATAGAGGAGCAGCGGGAACATGAGTATGCCCCCGCCTATCCCGAGCAGTCCTGAAAAGAAGCCGACGATCGAGCCGGCTGTCCAGAGAAACAGGTAGAGCCCCATGAATCTGTCAGCGCTCTACAATGATATGTTTGTCTTCTTTCGCAGCTCCTTCAACCAGATCGCCGATGTGGGCAGCCAGGATATTTTCCTTCTGCAGGGCCGCGATCAGCGCTGCCTTCTTTTCCTGCGGCACGAAGATGAGCAGTCCCCCCGAGGTCTGTGCGTCATTCAGGAGCACCTTTTCATGCTCGGGGACATCACCGGCCCATGCAACATGCTGGTTATACATCTTCAGGTTCCCCAGTGTTCCGCCGGGGGCAATGCCGTTCCTGATGAGCCGCACCGCCTCATCAAAGAAGGGGACTTGTCCGGAGTGAATGCGCGCCGTGCACCTGCTGGCGGTAAGCACCTCGTTGAGGTGCCCGATGAGTCCGAAGCCGGTGATATCCGTTGCCGTGTTTACGCCAATCTCCATCATGATCTCGCCGGCCCTTCTGTTCAGCGCGGCCATCGAGAGGGTAAACTCCTCGATCACCGCAGCGCTGCACATGCCGGCCTTCACCCCGGTCGAGACGATGCCGGTCCCTATTTTTTTTGTGAGTATCAGCGCATCCCCGGGCTTTGCCTTCGAATTGTCGAGAACCCTGTCCGGATGGATGAGCCCCATGACCGTGTAGCCGAATTTCGGCTCCTTGTCCTTGATCGTATGACCGCCGATGATGGAAACCCCCGCCTCTGTCATTTTGTCGATGCCGCCCTGCATCACCCTCTGCAGCGAAGGGAAAAACTCGGGGCTGCTCGGAAACATGGCAAGATTCAGGGCGACCGTCGGCCTTCCGCCCATGGCCCATACATCGGAGAGCGAGTTGGCAGCGGCAATCGCGCCGAACCAATACGGGTCGTCCACGATCGGTGTAAAGAAGTCTGTGGTCAGGACAACCGCAACATCGTCGGTGATCCGGTATACCCCGGCGTCGTCGGCGTTCGATGATCCTACCAGTACGTTCTTGTCTGTAATAGCAGGCAGCTGCCCCAGCACGTGGGACAGGTCCAAAGGACTGAATTTTGCCGCTCAGCCCGCGCAGCTTGAGAGTTCTGTAAGCCTGATGTCCATATTGCCTCCTTCTTCAGGTTTTCCCTGAGAGTCTATGTATTGCATCACTCCTGATATGTCACCATCATAAACAGAATTTCCGATTAAGAACAGCCGGCAGCCTCCGCTGTCGGCTGCACTGCCCGTGCCTTCCGCCCTTCCCGCTTGCCCGGATACGTACCCCTTTTTGTCACCGGGCAGCAGGGGGGGGAGGGAAGCTCCTCTTTATATTCCTTGTTAATGACACCGATAAGGTCGGGGATCATGGGGTCCCGGAGGAAATAACACTTGAGCCGGCCGTCGACGTAAAAATCAACAACGCCGTATCGCCTCAGGAGGGACAGATGCTGGGACACGTTCGGCTGGCTGATCTCAAGGAAATCCTCGAAGTCGCTGACGCACTTAACCCCTTTGATGAGCTCTTCGAGAATCCTGATCCTCACCGGATGGGCGATGATCTTCAAAAGCTCTATTTTTTCCGACGGAGACAGCACACTTCCCCCTGACTATCCATTCTTGCATCATAATATAAGAATGTTTGCATGTATTGTCAAGGGAATTCCTGCTGTCAGATTAAAACACCCCCTCCGGAAGGTCCAACCTTAATGAGTGTCTGCGTATAAATTGTCATCTTGTTTTTAGCCGTCATTCTCGCGGCGGGAATCCATTGTTTTCAATTGTTTCTGGATCCCCGGGTCAAGCCTGCCTGCCGGCAGGCAGGCCCGAGGTTGACAAACCTTACTTTATACACTGACTCTAATTAAAAAGAGACCTCTGAAGACATATAAATTACATGTTATTGCTCATTTACTAAAGAGCTTTAAATACAATGCATTATCACTGAACGCTTGACTTATACATCAACTTGTGTTGATATATAAGCAGATACCGCCTCAGGAGGGCTTCAGTGCTGAAAGACTTTGCATCCTATGTGACATATGACTTTGCCGGCCTTGATCATGGCTCACGATTCGCGGATGCGCTTAATTTCTTTATCTACGATACCCTGAAAATTTTTCTCCTCCTTGCAGTCATCATATTCGTCATATCCTTTATAAGGAGCTATTTCCCGCCTGAAAAAACGAGGAAGCTTCTTGCCCACAGGAAGAAGTTCGCCGGGAATATCCTTGCTGCCCTTCTCGGCGTTGTCACGCCTTTCTGTTCCTGCTCTGCAGTGCCACTCTTCATCGGCTTTGTCGAGGCAGGCGTTCCCCTCGGCGTGACCTTCTCCTTCCTGATATCCTCCCCGATGGTAAACGAAGTAGCAATAGTGCTGCTCTGGAGTCTCTTCGGATGGAAGGTGACCGCTATTTATATTGGGACAGGTCTGCTGGTGGCAATCCTGGGAGGGATGACAATCGGCGGCCTGAAACTCGAAAAATGGGTCGAAGAGTATGTCTTCCAGATCCGTATGGGTGAGGGGCAGGCGATAACACAGCCCACCTTCAGGGAAAGGCTCATCGGAGCACGATGGAGCACGCTCGATATACTGAAAAAGGTATGGCTGTATGTCATCGCCGCCATCGGCATCGGGGGTTTCATCCATGGCTATGTTCCGCAGGACTTCCTGGTGAAGTACGCGGGACCCCAGAACCCCTTTGCCGTGCCAACAGCCGTGGCACTTGGCGTACCCCTCTACTCCAACGCAGCAGGTGTCATCCCGATCGTTTACGCTCTTATGGAGAAGGGGATGAGCATGGGAACCGTGCTTGCCTTCATGATGGCGGTCACGGCCCTTTCTCTGCCTGAAATGATCATTTTGAGAAAGGTATTGAAGTTAAGACTGCTTGCCGTATTTGTCGGAATCATGACCGTCACTATCATGGCGGTCGGCTACCTGTTCAACGCAATTTTATAGGAGGATACTATGGATATCAAGGTATTGGGACCGGGATGTGCCAATTGCACGACGATGGCAGACCTGGCAAACAAGGCAGTGGCGGAACTCGGTATCACGGCGAATGTCGAAAAGATTTCTGACATTCAGGAGATCATGAAATATACCATGTCGACACCGGGACTCGTCGTCAACGGAAAGCTCAAGCACTCGGGGAAGCCTCTGCCGGACCTTAAAAAAGTAAGGGCCATGATTCAGGAAGAGGCCTGACCATGGAGGAACTGCTCGTCATGCTCAAGGCCCTCTCCGAGGAGATACGGCTCAGGATCATCAAACTCCTCGAGGGCGGGGAACTCTGCGTCTGCGATATTGTATCCGGCCTGGATATGAGCCAGCCCAAGGTCTCTTTTCATCTGAATACGTTAAAAGAGGCAGGCTTCATCAAGGACCGGAAGCAGGGCCGCTGGACACATTACCGGCTTGATGATTCGGACTATTTCAGAAGATTTCTTCTGCTGTCCGTCATCGAAAGGATATCGGACGAGGCAGCCGCCGCTGACAGAAAAAGGCTCGACGATTTTCTGCAGGTAAAGACCTCCCGGGACAATGTCGTCGCTCTGACAAACAGGAAGAGATGCGCCGGGAGGTGCCGATGACAAAGGTGATGTTCCTCTGCACCGGCAATACCTGCCGCTCCCAGATGGCCGAAGGGTTTGCACGGAACCTTGGCAAAGACCTGATAGAGCCCCATAGTGCAGGGCTGATGCCGGCCGGCATCGTGCATCCGGGAGCCATTGCGGTCATGAAAGAGAGCGGCATGGATATTACGAACCAGCAATCAAAAGGAATAGACCCTGAACTCCTGCAGGCAATGGACATCATCGTAACCCTCTGCGGGAATGCTGAGGCGTCCTGCCCCATGACGCCGCCGGGGATACGCCGCGTGCATTGGCCGATTGACGATCCGGTCAGCGCCGCCGGAACAGAGGAGGAAGTCATGAACGAATTCAGGAAGGCGCGGAGTGAGATCAACAGGAGAGTCGCTGCACTCATACATTCTCTGGCCGAAGGGGGAAAGCCATGACAGAAAAAACAGGCAAGAGACTTTCATTCCTCGACCGCTACCTCACCCTCTGGATATTCGGCGCCATGGCCTTTGGCGTCGGACTGGGGTATTTCATCCCGGGGACAGAAGGCTTCATCAACCGGTTCCAGGCCGGCACCACGAATATACCGATCGCCATCGGGCTCATCCTGATGATGTATCCGCCGCTGGCAAAGGTGAAGTACGAGGAGCTGGGGGAAGTCTTTAGAAATAAGAAGATTCTTCTGCTCTCACTTATACAAAACTGGGTCATCGGGCCAATTCTGATGTTCTTTTTGGCAATCGCCTTTCTTTCGGGGTATCCCGAATATATGGTTGGCCTGATCATGATCGGTCTTGCCCGTTGCATTGCCATGGTGATCGTATGGAATGATCTCGCCTGCGGTGATACCGAGTATGCAGCAGGTCTTGTCGCCTTCAATTCCATCTTTCAAGTGCTTTTTTTCTCTGTCTACGCCTATATTTTCATTACCGTCCTGCCGTCGTGGCTTGGGCTGAAAGGCGTGGTCGTGAACATAACCATGGGGCAGATCGCAGAAAGCGTCTTTATCTATCTTGGCATACCGTTTCTGGCAGGTATGATCACCCGCTTTGTCCTGCTGAAGGTCAAAAGCCGGGAGTGGTATGAGAAGAGCTTTATACCGAAGATAAGCCCAATCACCCTCATCTTTCTGCTCTTCACAATTCTTGTCATGTTTTCGCTGAAAGGCAGTTACATCGTCAGGCTGCCGCTGGACGTCGTACGTATTGCAATTCCGCTCCTGATCTATTTTGTGGTCATGTTTCTGGTCTCGTTCTTCCTCGGAAAGAAGATCGGGGCAGACTACCCCAAAACGGCAACGCTCTCCTTTACCGCGGCGAGCAACAACTTTGAACTTGCCATAGCAGTAGCCGTGGCAGTGTTCGGCATCAACTCGGGAGCGGCCTTTGCAGCGGTCATCGGACCCCTCGTCGAGGTGCCGGTCCTGATCGGGCTCGTGAATGTGGCACTCCTATTCCAGAAGAAATATTTTACTGTCGGTTACTGCAGGGTAAAGTCGACAGAAACACTCTAACCGCATCAGGAGGCGCATGGTGACACAATTCATCCGTATCGCAATCTTCATCTGCATGGGTGCCCTGTATGGGGCTGCCGGTGCAGCAGACGTTGAACCTCTGCTGCTTAAGGCGCAGAAGGAAGGAAAGTTCGTCATGCTCGAACTGGGCTCAATCGGCTGCAGCCCGTGCGAGCAGATGAAGCCCGTCATGGAGAAACTGAGGACCAGCTATAAAGGCAGACTTGAGGTACTGTTCATCGATGTCCGCAAGGACGGGGCGACAGCCAGAAAATTCGGCGTCAGACTGATACCCACCCAGGTATTTCTGGACAGAAACGGCAGGGAGATTCACCGCCATATAGGCTTTTACGGGTATAACGAGATTGTGCCGATACTCAAAGAGGCCGGCATATAGCAGGACCGTCATGGAAAAAGACCTTGTCTGCTACTGTTTTGGTTACACACAGGAGGATATTACCAGGGATGTCCTGGAGAACGGCGGCACGTCGCTCATCCTGCAGAGGATACTGCATGAGAAACAGCAGGGTGCCTGCAACTGCACGGCCAACCACCCCCTTGGACGGTGATGCCTCGGTGATGTCCGCCGTGTTGCGGACAGGGAAAAGGGCAGGCTGATGGGCCTTCAGGACAAGGGTACGCGATAGGCGGAACGATGCAGGATCTGTTCAATAACGTCCAGCTGATCATCCAGGACCAGCATGGACTGGCATTTATTGCTGTATTCATCGGCGGCCTGATTTCAGCTGCGAGCCCCTGTGTGCTCGCGGCTATCCCCCTGATCATCGGCTATGTTGGAGGATACTCGGAAGGGAACAAAAAGAAGGCTGCCCTTTTCTCGCTGACATTTGTTCTTGGGCTCTCGCTAACCTTTACCCTGCTTGGAGCTGCAGCTTCATTTATGGGACAGTTCTTTGTCTTTATGGGAAGGTGGCTCTCTCTTGGACTGGCTGCGATTGCCGTGCTGATGGGCCTGCAGCTCATGGGTATCACTTCTATCCCCTTGCCTTTTCAGAAAACGCGGCAGGTCAGAACAAAGGGACTGGTCGGAGCTTTTCTGCTTGGCATGTTGACCGGCACCGTTTCATCCCCCTGCGCGACCCCCGTCCTTGCCGTGATTCTGGCCTATGTCTCGACTCAGGGCGATATGGTATACGGCGGCTCTCTCCTTTTTGTCTATGCAATCGGACACTGCGCATTGATATTCATTGCAGGGCTCTCCGTGGGAATAACTGAAAGCATCATCAGTTCGTCAGGAGCAAAGAACTTTTCTCACTATGCAAAAAAGGTGAGCGGGGCATTGCTCATACTGTTCGGCATATATTTTGGAATAACGAACCGGTAAAATAAACCATGGATACTACCTCAATAAAACGCCTTGGCTGGAGCCTGCTGGTTACCCTGGTCATCTTCATCGCCGAGGTCTTCGGGGGCATCCTCAGCCACAGCCTTTCCCTTTTGAGCGACGCCGGACATGTACTGACCGATGCCTTTACACTTGGCCTGAGCCTTATAGCCGTGCTTATCATGAGGAGGCCTTCCGACCATAAGGCGACGTACGGCTATCAGCGCATCGGCCTGCTTGCAGCGCTTATCAACGGGATCAGCCTCGTGGTCATCGCCCTGTTCATTTTTATTGAAGCCTACCGGCGTCTACAGGCCCCGCCCGAGATCGATTCATCCGTCATGCTTTCCATAGCAGCAGCCGGCCTTGCGGGCAATCTCGTCATGGCATGGATTATAGGACACCGGCATCATGACCTGAACATGAAGAGCGCCTGGTTCCACGTGCTCGGGGATGCAATATCCTCAGCGGGGGTCATTATCGCCGGCCTGCTGATCAAATTTACCGGCTGGGTGCTTGCCGATACCATCGCCAGTGCGATCGTCGGATGCATGATCATCATCGGCGGAACCCGTGTCATCAAAGAGGCCCTCTGGATACTCCTGGATCTGAGCCCCATGGGGTTTCATCCCGGGGATCTGGCAAAGGTGATAGCCGGCATTCCGGAGGTGCGCAGCGTCCATGATGTCCACGTGTGGTCGATCGGACACGGGATACCGGCCTTTTCCGGACATGTCCAGGTCCATGACCAGAAGATCAGCGAGGCGGACACGATCAGAAAGAAGATCGAGCATCTGCTTGCGAATCAGGGGATAAAACATGCCGTCATCCAGATGGAGTGTGCTGACTGCTGCAGTAATGAGATGTATTGCAGCGTGAATACGGATACCAGCCACCCCGGGCATCATCATTAAGGATGATCGCGCCATGAACGACCAGAGTGGCGGCCCTCAGGTGCTCACGACGAATCCTGAGCAAGACCTGGAGTTTCAGGATATGTACGGTGCCTTTCGTGACAGGATTTACCGTCATCTGGCGCGGCTTGCAGGTGAACACGAGGCCGAAGACCTGACGCAGGAGGTTTTTTTCAGGGCAAGCCGCTCGCTGCCTTCCTTTGAAGGCAAATCGCAGCTCTCCACCTGGCTTTTCAAAATCGCAACCAATGCGGCAATAGACAGACTGCGAAATAAGACCGACCGGCAGACCCTTGCCGGTGACGATCTGTGCGGACCTGAGGGGGAAGAACCCGACTGGGCGGTGGAGGAATCTGCATCAGCCGAACAGGCGGTCATACGGCAGGAAATGAACAACTGCATCAGGGATATGGTTCAAAGCCTGCCGGAGAATTACCGGACAGCTCTTGCACTCAGTGAATTGGACGGGTTTTCAAACAGGGAAATCTCCGAAATAACCGGCGCAAGTCTTGAGACGGTAAAGATCAGGCTGCATCGGGCCCGGCAGGCATTGAAAAAGAAATTGTCCCTGGAGTGCGACTTCTACCGGAACGAGCAGAACGAATTTGCCTGCGACCGGAAGAACAGGCTGATATATCTCCCCTGACGGCGGGCGTATCCTTTTCGTATCCTGATCCGTCTATAGATCAGGAAAGGAGGTGATACACCATGAAGCTTGAAAACCGGATAGCAGAGCTGATAGCGATCGGGGCATCGGTCACCGCAAACTGCCAGCCCTGCCTGCAGTATCATGTCGACAAGGCCCTGGACTGCGGGGCCAGTGACCTCGAAATTGCACAGGCCATCGAAGTGGCAAAGACGGTCAGAAAAGGCGCAGCAGCCAAGATGGATACGTTCGCCTGCGCCATCGGCAGATCTGAGCCATCAACGGCAGTCGCATCGGCCCAGGGATGCGGCTGCAGTTAGACTGAACATCATGAGGTAGCAGGGATAAGGACCGGGGCGGGGTGCAGTAACCTTGCCCGCCCCGGTCCTCTGAAATGTTGTCCTGAAATACCGGAGTTATGTCGCCGGGAAGGTGATACAATATTTACAGGAGAAGAACATTTCCCGGGACGTATCAGACAGGAATGATACGATTGCCGGTCAGACCGGGAGGTTGCAGCGGGATGTCATTACTTGAGGCCAGGGCACTCACCTATCGTGCGGGGGATAAGAAAATCCTTGATGACTTCTCCCTGTCCATCGGTCCAACCGAGGTCCATGCCCTGCTGGGGACCAACGGCACGGGCAAGAGCACCCTGGCCTATGTCGTCATGGGGTGCGAAGGATACCGTCCCTCGTCCGGAGGGCTCGTATTTGACGGGCACGACATCAATGACCTGAAGATCCACGAAAGGGCAAGGCTCGGCATAACCATGGCCTGGCAGGAGCCGGTGAGGTTCGAGGGAATTTCGGTCAGGGACTATCTCTCACTCGGGAACCAGGGCGATGATCCGGCTCAGTATCTGGAAATGGTCGGCCTGACTCCCGGGCGGTATCTCACCAGGATGGTCGACCGGTGCCTCAGCGGCGGTGAACGCAAGAGGATAGAACTCGCCTCGATCATCGCACTGCATCCGAAGCTCGCCATCCTCGATGAACCTGACTCCGGTATTGACATGCTTTCCACCCGGGACATCATCAATGTTATCAATGCATTCAGGGGGCATGGTTCTGCCGTGCTGCTCATTACCCACCGCGAAGAGATCGTTGTCGTCGCTGACAGGGCCTCACAGCTCTGCAACGGGAAGATCGTCTACTCGGGAAGCCCTGCAGAGGTTGCCGACTATTACAAATCAAGGCAGTGCGTCGCCTGCAACGGGGAGATATGCGATGCATAACCTCGGGGCACTGATGAAGGCATATGGAGAGGCAGGAGGCGACAAGGCCATCCTTGACAATCATGAGACAGCGCACCTTATTGCCAGCGGCCATACCGTACTGAGCATGAACAGCGTTGAAGGTCTCGAGGTCGATGCGCACGGGACTCGCACCGGCATAAGCGCCAGGGTTACGGTCAAAGAAGGCATAAGGCTCAAGAACCCTGTCCATCTCTGTTTCGGCGTGCTGCATAACACCGGGACACAGAAGATCAAAATGGACATCAGGTTCGAAAAGAATTCATCGGCGCATTTTATCGCCCACTGCATATTCCCGAAGGCCGAAAAGGTTCGGCATATCATGGATGCCGTTGTCGAGATAGGAGAAGGTGCAGAAATGCGTTACGCAGAGACCCATTATCACGGCATGCATGGAGGCATAGAGGTCGTGCCGAAGGCGGTCGTAACGATTCGCAAAGGCGGCCGCTATTTTGCGGATTTCACCCTCACCACCGGTCGGGTCGGGAGACTCGACATTGATTACACAGTTGAAGCGGGTGAAGATGCTGTAACCGAACTCACAGCAAGGGTATTTGGTCATGAAACGGACGCCATAACCATCAAAGAAAGGGTTGTACTTGCGGGGGACAACTCCCGCGGGATCATTAAGACCAGGGTCGCCATTGAAGACGACGCGCGGGCAGAGGTCACCGGCATCACCGAGGGCAATGCCGCAGGCGCGCGGGGACATGTGGACTGCATGGAGATTGTGAAGGACAGGGCAGTGGCCAAAGCGGTCCCGATCGTGAATGTTACGCATCCCCTCGCCAAGGTGACCCATGAGGCAGCGATCGGCAGCGTAGACAAGCGACAGATGGAGACGCTTATGGCGCATGGCCTGACACCTGAAGAGGCGGTGGATATTATTGTCAAGGGGATACTGATATAGCAGCGGGGGAACTGGCCCTTTCGGCTTCTGATCAGTCTTGTTTTTTCGCCTTCGGTCGTGCCAAAATTCATCCATGTCCGGAGCCATGAGAAAAGAGATATCTGTCAGGCTGTTGGCCATCCTGCTGCTTGGGGTGACCATCGCAGGCTGCGGCAAGACAAAGACCCCCGAGACGTCAAAGCCCAGGGCACCGCGCGAGGTTCGCCTGGTTGCGGTCGAGCAGGGGAGTCTGCCCCGCACCGTCACTGTTACCGGCACCCTTGCTGCCGATGAAGAGGTGATCGCCAGCTTCAAGGTTCCGGGCAGGGTCAGTGAATTGGCTGTTGACCTCGGCAGTACTGTGCACAGGAACCAGGTCATTGCCCGGCTCGACCCGACCGACTTTCTCCTCCGGATCGAACAGGCCGGGGCCGCGCTGCGCCAGACTCGGGCGCGCCTGGGGCTATCTCCGGAGGGCACGGACGAACGGGTAGACCCTGAAAAGACCGCTCCGGTCAGGGAAGCCCGGGCGGTCCTTGATGAGGCGCGGCTGAACCGCGATCGGGCAGCACGCCTGCTTGAGAAAAATTATATTTCGAAGATGGACCTGGACTCGGCCGTCTCCCGGCTGCTCGTGGCCGAAGGCCGCTACCAGGCGAGTCTGGAAGAGGTCCGCGACCGGCAGGCCCTGCTGGCCCAGAGAAAAAGCGAGCTTGCGCTCGCACGTCAGCAGTTGTCAGATGCCGCGCTCTTCGCACCGATTGATGGCTCTGTCAGGGAGAGAAAGACCTCGGTGGGCGAGTTCCTCGCCGCCGGTTCACCCGTCGCAGTGCTTGTCAGGACTCACCCGCTTCGCATGAAGGTGGCGGTGCCTGAACGGGATGCCGCAGCCGTCAGGGTCGGGCAGAAGACCCGGGTCAGGGTCGAGGGCGACCCGGTCGACCATACGGGCCGCGTGGTCCGCTTAAGCCCTGTCCTGGACAAGCAGAACCGCACCCTCACGGTTGAGGCGGAGGTGGAGAACATGCAGGGCAGGCTCAGGGCAGGCTCCTTTGCAACGGCCGAGATCCTTATCGAGGCCGAACAATCCGTGGTGTTCGCCCCTGCCTCGGCGGTCGTATCCTTCGCAGGCATCGAAAAAGTGCTCGCCGAAAAAAAGGGGGTCGCAACAGAACGGCGAATCCGTACCGGACGCCGCGCAGGCAACCGGGTCGAAATCCTCGAAGGTGTTGCCCCGGGTGACCTGATCGTGGCAGAACCCGGAAACCTCAGCGGGGGTGAGCCGGTGTCAGTGCTGAATCCGCTGAATCCGCTGAATCCGCCGGCTCAGCCGACCCGGCAGTCTCCCGTGAAACCATAGGTCCTCTGTGCAGAAGCTTGCCGAGATATGTATACGCCGCCCGATCTTTGCGGCCATGCTCATTTTGGCGCTCTGCGTGGTGGGTGGAGCAAGTTATGTCCGCCTCGGCGTCGACCGTTTCCCCTCGGTAGACCTGCCGACCGTCAGCATCCGCACACAGCTGCCCGGAGCCTCGACCGAGGAGGTTGAGACCGAGATATCGAAGCGTATCGAAGAGGCGGTCAACACCATCCAGGGCATCGATGAGCTGCGCTCGATATCCGGGCCCGGAACCTCCGTCGTCATAGTGACCTTTAACCTGAACCGCGACATAGACACGGCAACGCAGGACGTGCGGGACCGTGTCGCAACAGTTCTCAGAAACCTGCCAGATGACGCAACCCCGCCGCTGATCACCAAGGCGGACAACGACGCGCAGCCGGTGCTCACCCTGGCGCTCTCGGGCGAACGTGCGCTTCGCGAGTTGACCGAACTTGCCGATAAGGTCGTCAAGGTTCGGCTTGAGCGGTCGGAGGGGGTGGGCGACGTGCAGATCGTCGGAGGCCTGAACCGGGCCATGAACGTCTGGGTGGAGGCTGACCGTCTGGAGGCCTACCGGCTCCCGATCACCCTCGTGCGCGATGCCATTGTACGGCAGAACACAGATTCTGCCGGCGGCAACGTAACCCGCGGCACCCGCGAAGAGACGCTCAGGACTATCGGCCGTCTTGCGGACGCCCGGGCCTTCAACAACCTGGTCATCACCACCATCGACGGCGCGCCGATCCGGATACGCGATATCGGACGTGTCGAGGATGCCGCCAAGGAGCAGCGCTCCACAGCACGGTTAAACGGCGTGCCGACCGTAGTCCTCGAGGTCAGGCGGCAGTCGGGGGCAAATACGGTTGCCGTCATCGAGAGCGTCAAGAAAAATATCAGGGCGGCAATGGGAGAACTGCCCTCAGGGCTTGAACTGACCGTCATCCAGGACCAGTCGCGGTATATCTATGCCGCGCTGCACGAAATCAACGTGCACCTGATCCTCGGCAGCATCCTCGCCTCGCTCGTCGTGCTCGCCTTCATGCGCAACTGGCGCTCCACCGTGATCGCGGCCGTGGCGATCCCGGCCTCGGTGATCGCTACCTTCGGCATGATGCACGCGCTCGATTTTACGCTGAACAGTGTGACCATGCTCGCGCTCGTGCTGATGGTTGGCGTTGTGATCGATGACGCCATCGTCGTCCTCGAGAATATATTCCGGTTTATCGAGGAAAAGGGCATGAAACCGTTCGAGGCCGCAAAGGCCGCGACCGCCGATATCGGCCTCGCGGTCATGGCGACGACGCTTTCACTCGTGGTCATCTTCATTCCGGTCTCTTTCATGTCGAGCATCTCCGGCAGATTTCTCTATCAGTTCGGCATCACGGCCGCGGTCGCGGTCATGGTGAGCCTGCTCGTCTCATTCACGCTCACCCCGATGATGAGTGCGCGACTCCTGCGGCCGGTGAGGCCTGAAGACGGCAGCAGCAGCGGCTCGGATGCCTCCCCCCTGTCCCGCGGCGGATTCTATCGATGGCTCGACGGGGGCTACAGCAGGCTCCTGTCTCTGGCGATGCGCTACCGGCTGCGCGTTGTTCTCGTCTCACTGGCGGTGATCATGTCTACCATCCCCTTATACAAACTGCTGAAGCAGGATTACCTGCCCGGCAATGTGGACGAGGGCGAGTTCAACGTGAATGTCACCGCTCCGCAGGGCACCAGCCTTGCGGCAATGGACGAGATCATGCTTGCGGTCGCAAAGGAGATACGGAGCGTACCGGGAGTTCAGATCGTCCTGACGACCGCCGGGGGCGGGTTCATCGGCGGGGTGAGTGAAGGCAGGACCTACGTGCGGCTCGCTCCCCACGGGGAGCGCGTCTTCTCCTTCGGGCAGCTCGCCAGAAACACCCTCGCCGGCAGGCCTCTTGAGACATTCCGGCAGCTTGTCTCCCAGCTTGAAGTCATGCAGCAGGTGCGGAAGCGCCTGAAAAAATTCCGTGACCTGAGGGTCTCGGTCCGCAACCTGACCGGCTTCAATATAGGCGGCGGCAGCTCTGAAATAGACTTCGTGCTGCGGGGGCCTGACCTCAACGCCCTCTTTTCCTATGCCGAAAACCTGAGGTCCCGGGCCGATTCCCTCGGGCTCCTCGATGCCGACACGACGCTCAAGCTGGATAAACCGGAACTGCGTATCCAGCTCGACCGGGCCAGGGCCGACGATCTCGGGGTCGATCCCGGCCGGGTTGGCACGGCGATCAGGCTCCTCGTCGGAGGAGACCAGGAGGTCTCACGCTTCCGCGACCCTGCGGTCAACGAAGATTACGACGTTGAACTGCGGCTGCGCGGGGAGGACCGCGCCAATCCCGCAACCATAGGACGGCTGTTTGTGTCCCGCGATGACGGCAGTCTGGTGCGTCTCGACAACGTGGCCCGGATAGAGCAGATCAAGAGCGCCTCGCGCATCGACCGCCTCAACCGGCAGAGGGAGGTCCGGCTGCGCGCCTCAGTAGCGCCGGGCTACGGCCTGGCCGACCGGTTGGCGGCCCTGAGAGCAGCAGTTGCCGAGATGGATCTGCCTCCCGCATACACGACTGCCGTCTCCGGCAGAGGCCGGGAACTCGAGAGGACCTTTGCCGAATTCATCTGGGCCTTTGCCCTTTCAGTGGCCTTCATGTATATGATCCTGGCCTCACAGTTCGAAAACCTGATCCACCCCTTCACGATACTGCTGTCACTGCCGCTGACCATTCCCTTCGCGCTCCTGTCGCTCTGGCTCACGGGCAACACGCTCAACCTGTATTCCGCCCTCGGCATCCTGGTGCTCTTCGGGGTGGTCAAGAAAAACGCGATCCTCCAGATCGACCACATGAACAACCTGCGGGCTGCGGGCATGGAACGTTCTGCAGCCATCCTGCAGGGCAACCGCGACCGCTTGCGGCCGATCCTCATGACCACGCTCACCTTCGTGGCCGGCATGATCCCCCTCGCCGCCGGCACCGGTCCGGGTTCCGAGGAACGGCGTGTCATTGCGGTCGTGGTGATCGGGGGACAGACGCTTTCGCTCCTCCTCACCCTCATCGCCACCCCGGTCGTCTATTCACTGCTGGACGACCTCGGGTTTGCCTTCACAAAATGGCGGCGGCCTGCCTCAGGGAAATAGACGAAGGAAAATTCACCAAGCCGTGCTCCTGCATCCCCTCTGACCGTGCTACAATAAAAAAATGCTGAAACGATTGGCTATGGCAGTTTCCGTATCTATCCTCCTTGCTCTGCTGTTCATCCCTGTCCGTGCTGCATCCCAGAAGGAGCCTCCTGTCAAGGTGGGGGTCGCCTCGATGATCACCCCTGTGGATGCGGTCAAATACTATCAGGACGTCATTGATTACATCGGGGAGCAGATCGGCCGGCCCGTGCAGATGGTCCATAGAAGGACGTATGATGAAATGGACTCACTGCTCGAAAAAGGCGAGGTCAAAATTGCCTTCATCTGTTCAGCCCCGTATGTCAAGAACAGGGAACAGTTCGGCATAGAGTTGCTTGCAGCACCGAGCGTTAACGGCAAACCGCTGTATCACTCGTATATCATTGTCCATAATGACAGCCCCATGAAGACCTTTCCGGAGCTGAAGGGAAAGACCTTTGCCTTTACTGATCCAAAATCCAACACCGGGAAACTCTATCCGACCTATCTGCTGAAGACCATGGGGTATACCCCTGAGCGGTATTTCAACAGGTTCCTCTTCAGCTACAGCCACAACAAGTCGGTCGAGATGGTCGCGAAGAAGATCGTTGACGGTGCCGCAGTCGAGAGCATTGTCTATGACCATATGATAAAGACCGGTTCTCCCTATGCCAGACAGACCAGAATCATCAAGCGGTCTCCTCCCTATGGGATTCCCCCGGTCGTTGTGACAAAGGACATACATCCCGGTCTTCGCAAACAGGTGAAAGATGCATTTCTTGCCATGCAGAAAACGCAGAAGGGGAAGGCGATCCTTTCCGCCATGATGATTGACGGGTTTGTGGAGGTCCCGGACAGGAACTATGATTCCATTCGCCAGATGGAAAAAGGTATCGTCGGCAGTTCAGGGGCTTCGGGGAGGACCAAGGACAGAAAGACCGTCTCTTTTGGCGTTATCCCGCGGGACAATCCGAGGATCATGTATGAAAAGTACCAGCCTCTCCTTGATTACCTCGCGATAAAGACGCCGTATGCTTATGAACTTGTGCTGAAAAAGAATTACGAAGAGACGGTGACCGCCCTTGGCAGCGGAGAGCTGGATATTGTGCTGCTGGGGCCGCTGACGTACCTTGAAGCCCATTCGAGATACGGAGCGGTCAGTGTCCTGAAATCAAGAGGGGTTGATAACACCACAAGCTATAAGAGCGTCATCATTAAGAAGAAAGATACACCGATACACACTCTTTCTGAACTCAAGGGAAAAACAGTGGCCTTTGCATCTACCAAGTCAACCTCAGGCAACCTCATGCCCCGTTATCTTCTGGCCAATTCCGGAATACATCTCAGCGATCTGGCGAAGTATGCCAATTTCGATTATCACGACTCGGTCGTGAAGGCCATCCTGAAGGGGCAGTATGATGCCGGAGCAGTGAGAGATTCTACCGCAAGGAAATACCTGAAGCTCGGCATCGAAATCATTGCGGAATCCGAAACGATCCCCACCGGGCCGCTTGTTGCCGGTGCGGGAACACCGTATGTTGTCATAGAAAATATCAAGGCGGCCCTCCTGGCATTAAATCAGGACCAGGACGGCCAAAAGGTACTGAAGCGGCTTGATGAGGATTTCAGGAATGGCTTCAGTGAGGCCTCGGACGGGGATTACGCTGCGATCCGCTCAAAGATCAATGCCGTGCCCCAGACCTGCGGACGAAGCTGTCATCCGAAGATACGGCTGTGAGAAAAATGGCATTGCTGTTTTCGGGCCTGCGTCTCCAGTATAAATTCATCCTGATAACAACCGGCGCAATCATCGTGGTGATGAGTATCGTCGGGTATCTTGCCGTAGAAAGGGAAAAGAAGATCCTTTACGCCGAAGTGGAAAAGCAGGGTCGGCTGCTCGGAGAGACTCTCGCCATCCCGATCATCAACGATCTGATATACGAACGGCTCGGTCTCGTTGAAGAAGGCGGACTCCTCGACAACTATATCCTTGAGATATTCAACAGACAGGATGCTGACCTGCTGTATATAGCCATTCTGGACGAAGACGGCAAGGTCATATCCCATAACAACATTACGGAGTATGGAAAGATCTATTCTGACGCCATGACCCAAAGGGCGCTTCACTCAGACGCGACCATCATGCAACATATCCCCGGAAGCGACCATAATGCACTCGATTTCGGCGTGCCGCTGTCCATCGGGAAGAAACGCTGGGGTACGCTGAAGTTCGGGATATCGCTTGAAAAGGCAGAACATGAAATCCTGGCAACGATAAAAAAGATCGTGGTCCTGACCCTTATCCTGCTTGTTGCAGGTTTCGCCATGATCCTGCTCCTGAGCCGCAGGTTCCTCAACCCGATTGCTGAACTTGCGAATACCATGGAGAAGGCACGGGGCGATTACCTCGATATCAGGGTGGATATTCATGGCCACGATGAACTTGCCGTGCTGGGAGAGAGGTTCAACAGTATGATCGAAAGGATCAGACAGGCGAATGAGGAGCTGAAGAAGACCCACGAAAAACTTGTCCAGTCCGAAAAACTGGCCTCCATAGGAATACTGGCCGCAGGCGTTGCCCATGAGATAAACAATCCACTGGGAGGGATATTCAACTGTCTCCAGATGCTCAGGAAAAACGGCGGCAATCCTGAACTCAGGGAAAAGTATATGGACCTTTTCAGCGAGGGTCTGGAGAGAATCGAAACTACCGTCAGCAAGCTTCTGTGGATGTCGCGGAAGGCCGAACATAAGCCGGTTGACGTGCATATCAGGGATACGGTCAACAGTGTGTATGCTTTTCTGGAATATAAGATGAAGAAGGGGAAAATTGCGTTCACCAATGAGATCCCTGATGGTCTCTGCCTTGTCTTCGATGTGCATGACTTCCAGCAGATGCTCCTGAACCTCTTCATCAATGCAATCCATTCCATGCCGGACGGCGGCTCTCTTGCAGTCAGAGGGCAGGCGGAGGATACCGGGGTGACCATCGAGATATCGGACAGCGGCTGCGGCATTGAGCCGGAGAATATCAGCAGAATATTTGACCCGTTTTTCACCACCAAGCCGACAGGCGAAGGTACCGGCCTCGGGCTCTGGTTGACGTATGAAATCGTGAGGAACTACAATGGGGAGATTTCAGTCAGGAGCGAGAAGGGAAAAGGGAGCATATTTATCATCAGCTTCCCGGCAGACCAACCGGCATGAAAGAAACCATTCTTCTCATAGAAGACGACAGGATCATGAGGATCAGCCTGGAGGATGCCTTGAAAGGCGCCGGGTACGAGGTCTTATCCAGCGCAACCGGTACGGCCGCCCTGGAGACAGCGAGAGGCGCCTCCTTTGATCTTGCGATAACCGATATCAGACTGCCGGACATGGACGGCTTCGACATCGTCAGGGAACTGTCAGGACAAAGGAACTCTCCGGTGATCATGATGACTGCGTACGGGACCATAAAGGACGCGGTTGAGGCGATGAAGCTCGGGGCGTTTGATTATATAACCAAGCCTTTCGCACTCGACGAATTCCTCCTGCTTGTCGATCGGGCGCTTGAAATAAAGAGACTGAAGGAAGAGAATATCAGGCTTAAGAAGGATCTGAACCGGTGTTACGCTGCTCCCAACATCGTTGGGGAGAGCAGCGGCATGAAGAAAGTGTTTTCCCTCGTCGGCAAGGTCTCTGCAACGGATTCGACCGTTCTTATCCTCGGCGAAAGCGGGACAGGCAAGGAACTCTTCGCAACCACTATCCACTACCAGAGTACCCGGAAAGACAAGCCGCTGATCAAGATCAACTGCGCCGCCCTGCCGGAAGGCCTCGTTGAAAGCGAACTCTTCGGTCATGAACGGGGGGCTTTCACCGGTGCGATAAGGAAAAAACCCGGCCGTTTCGAGCTTGCCCATGGCGGAACGATTTTTCTCGATGAAATCGGAGACCTGCCGCTGCCGGCCCAGTCAAAGCTCCTGCGGGTGCTGCAGGAGAAGACGGTCGAGCGGGTCGGCGGCACCGAGAGCATCAGGGTGGACGTGCGGCTGATCGCTGCAACAAACAAGCGTCTTGAGGAAGAAGTGAAGGCAGGGCGCTTCAGAGAAGACCTCTTTTACCGGCTGAATGTCATTCCGGTCTTCATACCGCCACTCAGGGAGAGGAAGGAGGACATCCCTTCCCTCCTGGAGGTATTCCTGGACAAATTCAGCGCAAGACTGTCTAAAAAACTCAGGTTTTCGAAAGAGGCCGTCGACCTCCTGCTGGCGTATGATTATCCGGGCAATGTCAGAGAACTTGAAAATATTATAGAACGCTGCACCACACTGTCCACGACTGATGTTATCAATAAAAACGAACTGCCTTCCCTGATGATGGGGGATGATTCTCCGAAATCGGCCGGTCTGTCACTTTCTGACGTGGCAGCGGACGCTGAGAAAGGGCATATCATACGAGTCCTCAGGACTACGCAGGGCAACAGGACAAAGGCAGCCGAACTGCTCGGAATCAGCAGAAAGAATCTCTGGGAGAAGATGCATACCTATCAAATCGAGTAGGTGTCCGGCACCTGAAAAGTGTTACGTTACCGTAACACGCAGTCCTTTTGTTTCATTCCCTTATTCCCTTGTAAAAGCAGGCGGTTAGCGCTTTATCCGCTTAATGTGTTTCCATTCCGTAACGCTGCCATAAAAAAATATTCCTATATTTCAATATGTTCCGGATGGCAAGCATGTTGCTTTATATATAAGGTCATTAAACTGATCGTCCTATGGTGTATAGCGCACTGCAGCAATCGGCTCAGTAATGGCTACAGAAAGAGGTGAAGCATGTTTGGAATGGGATTGCCGGAGATAGGAATTGTGCTGGTTATAGCCGTGTTGTTTCTCGGACCGTCGAAGCTGCCCCAGCTCGGCAAGAGTCTCGGCGGAGCGATCAGCAATTTCAGATCGTCAGTCGCGGGGAAAGGGGACGGGGAAGAAGACGGCAAGAAGGAATTGAAGTAGTTGGGCATGACTATAATCACAGGGTCAGTATAGAAATTTATCGAGGAGGTTTGGGAATGAAGATTAAAAGAAGAGATTTTCTGAAGGCGGGCGTTGCTGCCGGAGCAGTCGTGGCATTGAGCGGGCCTGCGCTCAATGCGTTTGCAGCTGCCAAGGCGGATGAAAAGGCCATCGGAGGTACCGATCCCGGTGCGTGGATGCCCTCCACCTGTCAGGGGTGCACTGCCTGGTGCCCTGTGGAGTTTTTTGTGCAGAAGGGCCGGATAGTCAAGGTACGGGGGAACCAGCTCAGCAAGGCCAACAACGGATACTGCTGCCCGCGCGGGCACCTGATGCTTCAGCAGGCCTACGATCCGGACCGGATCAAGGTCCCCATGAAACGGACCAACCCTGAAAAGGGACGCGGCATCGACCCCAGGTTCGTTCCGATCACGTGGGATGAAGCCCTTGACACCATCGCCGACAGGATGATGGAACTGCGCAGGGCCAACGAGCCTGAGAAATTGATGTACATGAGAGGCCGCTACTCCCCGACCTCCACCGATCTTCTCTACGGCACTTTGCCCAAGATCTTCGGCACCCCAAACTACTTCTCGCACAGTGCCATCTGCGCCGAGGCGGAGAAGATGGGGCCCGGCTACACACAGGGCTTCTTCGGGTACCGCGACTATGATCTGGCCAGGACCACCTGTCTGGTAATCTGGGGCAGCGATCCGCTCAGCTCCAACCGCCAGGTGCCAAACGCAATCAGCAAGTTCGGCGACATTTTCGACCGCGGCACGGTAATCGCTGTTGATCCGCGCCTCTCCGCCTCGGCCGCCAAGGCAAATGAATGGCTTCCCATTAAGCCGGGCGAGGACGGTGCACTGGCTGCAGCCATAGCCCATGTCATCATGGCCGAAGGCATGTGGAGTAAGGAGTTCGTCGGAGATTTCAAGGA
Organism: uncultured Thermodesulfovibrio sp.; assembly: GCA_964499365.1. Lineage (GTDB taxonomy): Bacteria > Nitrospirota > Thermodesulfovibrionia > Thermodesulfovibrionales > UBA6898 > PALSA-1316. Next base: position 119,280 of record CAZCKU010000011.1, on the reverse strand, counting down.
GGGAAAGAATCTCTTCAAGGCCGGCGCAACGGTTGACGAGGCTGCCTTTGCTGAGAAGCAGACCCACGGTGTCGTGAAATGGTGGAATATAGAACTGAAGGACAAGACCCCTGCCTGGGCAGCAAAAATAACGCTGATCCCTGAGGCTCAGATCGTCCGCGTAGCCCGTACCATGGGCAAGGCCGGGGCCGCCACATCCGTCTGGATGGGCCCCGGAGTGGCCATGTCACCCCGAGGTACCTATGCAGCCATGGCAGTCTACGCCCTGAACGGGATTCTCGGTTCCATCGAGACCGAGGGGGGGGTCATGCAGAGTTCGAGCGCACCCGTCGAGAAATTCCCGGCTATGGACAAGTTCATCGACGAGATGGCCAAGCATCATGGCCATGGCAAAAAGATAGATGGCCGCGGGGCCAAAGACATGCCTGCCATGATGAGCGCCAAACCGGGCAGTGGTGTGGTTACCAACAATGTGGCCAACGGTCTGCTGAAGGATCCGGGTGCAATCAAGGTATTCCTCAGCACATGGAGCAACTTCGTCTTCTCGGCAACCGGGGCCCAGCGCTGGGAAAAGGTGATGGCCAGAATGCCGTTCTTCGTACACATGGTGACCAATGCCTCGGAGATGACCCAGTATGCCGACATCGTCCTGCCTGCCACGTTTGCGCCTGCAGAGAAGCTTTCCATCATCACCAACATGGCAAATCTGCACGGCCATATGTCCATCCAGCAGCCGGTCATCAGGCCACTCTGGCAGGCGAAGGCCGAGGAGACCGAGGTCATGTGGCTGTTGGCGGAAAAACTGAAATCCAGGGGATTTGCGCATCTCTACGACTACTACGCCTCTTTTGAAGACCCTGAATCAAAGAAGAAACCGGCAAACGCCTCTGAGTTCGCTGAAATCGCCGCCAAGATCTCCAGCCAAAAGGTCTGGAACGGGAAAGAGAAGATGAAGGGTGATCAGATCGCCGGATGGGCGGACTTCAAAAAGAAGGGGATATACAACTCTGAGACCTATAAATACAGGAAGAACTGGGGCAAAGATGACGCCGAGACCAAGAAGTTCGAGGGGAAGTTCAAGACCGAGACCAAGAAATTCGAGTTCTACAGTGAGACCATGAAGAAGGCCCTCGGAGAACACGCCAAGAAGCATAACACAACCATAGACGATATCCTGCAGGTCAGCGGCTATGAAGCCAGGGGCGAACTGGCCTTCGTCCCCCACTACGAAGCGCCCAAGCGCCACGGCAGCGACAAGGAATATCCCTTTACCTTCATTGACTACAAATCGAGGCTCAACCGCGAGGGCAGGAGCCAGAACACGACATGGTACCAGGAGTTCAAGAAGGTGGATGTGGGTGACAAGAGCTGGGACGACGTGGCCAAGATCAATCCAAAAGACGCAAAAAAACTGGGGATCAAGAATGGCGATACCATCCGTCTGACCTCCACCACCGGCAGCATCGTCACCAGGGCACTGCTGTGGGAAGGGGTACGGCCCGGCACGGTTGCCAAGTGTTACGGCCAGGGCCATTGGGCCTACGGCCGCGTGGCAGCCAGGGATTACGCCAAGGCTCAGCCTCGCGGCGGTAACAACAACGAGCTGCTGGTTGACGACTACGACCGTTTAAGCGGTGCCACTGCCCGCAATGGCGGTTTTACCGGCGTGAAGATCGAAAAGATATAAGAAAGGAGGTAGTGACAAATGCCTAAATATGGAATGGTTATAGATTTACAGAAATGTGTGGGCTGCGGTGCCTGCGCCATCGCCTGCAAGACAGAGAATAATACCCAGGACAGGGCCGACGGCCAAACCTTCAACTGGGCCGACTTCATCATGAAGGAGGAGGGAAAATTTCCCGATACGAAATTTACGGCGATGCCTACTCTCTGCAACCACTGCACTGATGCCCCATGCGTCAAGGCCTGCCCGGTGACGCCCAAGGCGATGTTCAAGACCGCTGACGGCATCACCATGCACAGCGACGAGCGCTGCGTCGGTTGTCAGAATTGCCAGAGGGCATGCCCGTACAGCACCCCGGACGCGGTGAAGGACAAGGCAGCCTACAGCGTGCTCAGCTTTAACGTTCATGGAGGCACGGTCCACCCGTTCTACAGGGACAGCAAAGAACTTATTCCCGGCTGCACCTCGTCGGGAGCAGAGGTGTCCAAGGCTGCGGGAGATATGCCGCCCCACCGCACCCTATACAAACATCCTGAATATGACGATGTAAGGAGAAGCGGCATAACCGAGAAGTGCATCTTCTGCGAGCACCGGGTAAAGAAGGGCGAACTTCCATACTGCGTGGTATCATGCCCTGCAGGTGCAAGGATTTTCGGCGATCTTTCGGACCCGGACAGCGCGCCGAGCAAGGCCCTGAAGGCACACAAGGCCGTACAGCTCAAGAACAACAAGGGAGACCTTCTGAAGGCCGGTGAAAAAGGAACCCGGCCGAATGTGTATTACATCAGAAACTTCAAGGGCGAGATGAAAAAAATGGCTGCAGCTGCCCCTGCAAAGGCCAGGAAATAGTCTGAAATGATTTAGGACGGAGTGAGAGAGTATTGCCTCTCACTCCGTCTTCCCTGGGCTGAACAATATGCTACAGAAAGAGGTAATAGTGGACATTCAGGAATTTGTTTCCCGCGAACACATCAGGGGTAACAGCTTCAGGCTGCTGGCAGCATGTTTTTACCCTCCTCAAAGGGAGATATTTCAGGAAGGCCTGCTGCATGATCTTGCAGCATCGCTGAAGGAGGTATGCCCTGAAGCCGCCAGCTCGGCAGAGGAGATGCTCCGACTGCTCCCGGCATATTCCGATGAGGAGCTTCTTGTTGACTATTCGAGGCTATTTATTGGCCCCGGAGAGCTTTTCGCCGCTCCATACGGCTCGGTGTACGTTGAAAAAGAGAGACGCGTCATGGGGGATTCCACCATGGACGTTGTTGCCTTCTACAACGCGCACGGCCTTGTTATGGACAGCGATTTCAGGGAAGTGCCCGACCACGTCGCTGTGGAGCTTGAGTTCCTGTATTACCTGGTGTTTAAAGAAATTCAGGCTCTTGACGCGAAAGATACAACAACAGCCGCTGCTGCGCTGGAATCTCAGGAGATATTCATGGACAGATTTCTGCGCCCGTGGGCAAATACCTTTGCGGACCGGATGACAGAAGGGGCGGAGACAGGTTTTTACAAAGCCCTGGCGGGATGTTTTTCCGCTTTTGTATGCAAAGCAGGTGTTCAGGAAGGCCTGCCTGAAACGCTGAAGGCCGCTGCAGTATCATAGTGCTTAAAGACATGCTCATAGACAGGGCCCCCGGCAGCGCCGGCCTGCTGATCACGGTTGACCGGTCGCGCTGTCTGCGCATGCGTTTTAACAGAAACACGTGTCCTGTATGTACGTCCAACTGCCCCGCAGCAGCCATAGCGATTCACGATGACATAGCGATTGATGCGCATAAATGCACCCTTTGCATGGTCTGCGTCTCGGAATGCCCTGCGGACTGTTTCGACATAAGCGGCGTTGATTTCTACGGCATACTCGCGCGGCTGAGAAAGATACAGGCCTCGGTCCCCTATCCTGTTCTTGGCTGCAAAACATCCTCCGCGGCAGATGCGCATGAAAAGACCGTCTGTCTCGGCGCTCTTTCTGAGGAACACCTTATCGCGCTGAATACCTTCATGGACAAACCTGTTCATCTGAATCTTACCACCTGCGCGCACTGCGGTAATTCCTTTATCATCGATACGCTCAAGGAGAGGCTTGCCGGTATACGTGATACGATCGGCATTGCTGTTGCGGAAAAGACGGTCCTGATTGAAAATAAAGCGGACCTGCGGTTTGTGCCTGTATCCTGTGACCGCAGGGGCTTTTTCAGCACCATAAGAAACATGACCGTTCACGGGGCTGCTGGATTTTTCGAGGACAGTGAGGGCGAGGGCAGGCAAGCCTATTCCGAAAAAAGACTGCCCCTGAAGAGGACTCTCCTGAACAGAACAATCAGGGCAGGTGCGGACAGGGCAGTGGCCGCGGCACTCCTGCGGGAATACGCATACACGATAGCCGCCGATGACTCCTGCGACAAATGTTGTTCCTGCATAGGGCTGTGTCCAACCGGTGCGCTGAAGCGCGGTCGTCACAACTCAGAAACAGATCTTCTTTTTAACCCCTCCCTGTGTATCGGCTGCGGCCTGTGCAGGGACTTCTGCCCTACCAACAGCCTTTCGCTGCGGCAGGGCTATACAGGAGAAAAGTACTTTGGTCACGAGCCATGCGCACCCACTTCTCACAGAGCGGTCTCTGCCGGGGATGCGGGTTGTAAAGACGTGCCCGCTGCGGTATGCTATGATGGAAAATAGGAAAAGCCGATGACCTTCGAAACATTACTGGAAGAATCCGCAAAGATCCACGGACATCTCTGCCCCGGGCAGGTGCTGGGGGTGAAGATGTCAATGCTCGGACTGCAGCAGATCGGCATCACTGAGCCGAAGGGGAAAGACCGGAAGAGCATCATCGTCTTCGTCGAGATGGACCGCTGCGCCACCGATGCCGTACAGTCTGTCACCGGCTGCAGCCTCGGTCACCGGACGATGAAGTTCATGGATTACGGCAAGATGGCCGCGACCTTTCTGAACCTGAAGACCGGCAAGGCGGTGCGGGTCGTTGCAAGAGAAGAATCGAGACAGAAGGCAAAGGAATATTTTCCGGACATCGGGAATAAATACGCGGCACAGCTTGAGGCATATAAAATCATGCCGGACGAGGACCTCTTTGATGTCATGGAGGTCATGGTCTCCGTAAGCCCCGAGGATATGCCCGGCAGGCCACTCAAGCGGATCAGGTGCACTGCCTGCGGCGAGTATGTTCAGGACCTGCGCGAAGTGGCGAAGGATGGACAGATCCTCTGCAGGGCCTGTGCCGGCACGGGATACTATACCAGGCAACAATGTGCGAGTATTTGACCAGCGCTATGCATTTGTTCCATAACGATACGGTCAGGGCGATCCATGGAGATTAAGTCAAAGCTCTGGATCGAAGTGAACGGACAGCCGGTATTCGGCAGGGGCCGGAGGTTTCTGCTGGAGGCGATAGCCAGTTATGGATCGATTAACCAGGCGGCAAAGGAAATAAACATCTCGTACCGCAAGGCCTGGGGCTATATCAAGGCAATGGAGGAGAGGCTCGGGTTCAAACTGATCGAAAGGCAGGCCGGAGGAAAAAACGGCGGCGGCGCCGTTCTTACAAATGAGGCCAGGGTCTTCCTGAAAAAGTATGCCGCACTCGAGAAGGGCATGCAGGAGATCGTGGATAAGAGGTTTAAGACTGTTTTCAGAACGAAAGGGTAACAGTATTTAATTAGTATGAAAACATTTATCGTAAAATCCCTCCTATCCTCCCTTTGCCAAAGGGAGGGAAATTACCCCTCTTTGGCAAAGAGGGGCGAGGGGAGATTTTCTGAACTTATGTCATCTAACTTTTGCACTCATTCGTGTAAAACAGGAGGTTCTTATGTGCGATGTAGCTCATGAATATAGCAGCCCCGGCATTGAAAATAACAACCCCGGGGTAAGAAAGCTTCCTGCGGCAGAGGCAATCGGCACCGTCCTGGCCCATGACATAACAGAAATACGGCCCGGTGAGTTCAAGGGCCGGGCCTTTAAAAAAGGGCATATCATTAAGGAAGAGGACATCTGCCATCTTCAGCGGCTCGGCAAGGAACATCTCTTTGTCCTGGATATCGCTGAAGACGACATGCATGAGGATGACGCAGCCTATGCCCTGGCCAGTGCGCTGACCGGCCCGGGCGTCAAGATCAAGGGCGAACCGAAGGAAGGCAAGATCAATATCGTTGCAGAGACCGACGGTCTCGTCAAAATAGATAAAGACGCACTGCTGGCCTTTAACCTGCTGGGCGAGGTCATGTGCGCAACCGTCCATAACAATACGGTGGTGAAGAAAGGGCAGACAGTTGCCGCCACACGTGCCATTCCCCTGATCGTGAAAAAGAAGGTCGTGGAGGAGGCGGTAAGGATCGCGGCAGGGTCGCCATTCATTGCACCCCCGCAACACGGTATCATTTCAGTACGGGGGATCCGGAAACCCAGGGCCGGCGTGGTCATCACCGGGAATGAGGTCTACGACGGCAGGATACAGGACGCCTTTGCACCGGTGATCTCAAAAAAGATCGGGGCGATGGGCGGTGAAATCGTCGGCATCTATTACGCCCCTGATGATGAGGCAATTATCGAGGCCAGGCTGAGAGAGTTGCTGCATGCCGGGGCCGACCTCCTCATTACCACCGGTGGCATGTCAGTCGACCCGGATGACGTGACCAGGTATGCGATAAGAAACCTCGGCGCCTCAGGGTTGACCTACGGGTCCGCCGTCCTCCCCGGAGCCATGTTCCTGGTGGGATACATTCAGCGGCAAGCGGCAAGCAGCAAGCAGCAAGCTGAAGACTCGGGCACATTCGCAAATCAGCTCCCTGATCCGGGAACAGCACCTCTCGACCCTGCAGTTATCCCCATTCTCGGGATTCCTGCCTGCGGCATGTATGCGAACACCACCATATTCGACCTGGTCCTCCCGCGGGTGCTTGCCGGTGAAATCGTGGGCAGAAGGGAGCTGGCGGAACTCGGGCATGGCGGCCTCTGCCTCAAATGCGGGACCTGCAACTATCCGGTCTGTCCGTTTGGGAAATAGGCATCACCTCGATAAAGCACGGATATGTGTGACCCCGGCCCCCCGCTGGTGCTGATCCGGGGTCACACATATAAAAGACACCGTCGCATCGTACTACAGGCACCGGCTGCCTCTCTGAAATCCCTTCAAAGCCCCCCGTCAAAGGCATTGACAAATCCCCAAAAAAACCGATACTATTTCAGATCGAAAGATCTGCTCTCCCAAGGACTGATCTGCGCTTTTTCGGCTCCAGACACCACACTGAAAGATCCATTTTTTAACAGGAGAATATGCATGAATCCGATTGACCGAAGAGTTTTCCTTAAGTACCTGGGAGCTGCAGCAGGGACCGCCGCCCTTCCCTCTGCTGTTTCGGCCGTCTTTGCCCCTGGTCACGCTCCTGCTCCTGCGCATAAGAATCTCACGGCAAGGATAGGGGTCATGGTCCCTGAATCGGAAAAATATCCCCTCATGGCGCACAATTTCCTCGCTGGTCTCAACCTTCACTTTGAGGGCAGCAGGGTCGAAATCATCACGGAGAAGATCGGCTCATCGCTCCCATCCGTCAACCTCCGTCGGCTGATCAGGGACGAACGGGTGGACCTGGTCATCGGGATGGTGAACTCAGGGGTTGCCGCATCTCTTGTAAGGCCTGCCGACAGTGACTCTTCAGTTTTCATCGCGAGCAATGTGGGAGAGGTTATGCCCCGCGCCGGTGAACAGTCCCCGAATCTCTTCCACTGCACACTGAATTACTGGCAGGCCGGGTGGGCCATGGGCAGGTGGGCCGCAGCCAATCTCGGCAAACGGGCCTGTATCTCCTCATCGCTTCACGACAGCGGGTACGACGGCCTGTATGCCTTCAGACTCGGGTTCGAATCCGCGGGGGGAAGGATCTCTGATATGTTCGTAACACATACACCTGAGCAGGTCTCAGAGACGCTTCGGAAGCTGGGGCATATCAGACCTGATTTTGTCTATACAGCATACAGCGGGCCGGATGCGGCAGAATTTCTGACTCTGTACCGTAATTCCACCATCGGAGGCCGTATCCCCGTGGCCGGAGCAGCCTTTCTGCTTGATACCGCAGATACGCCGGAACCCGGGAAGACAGCTGAATACATTAACATATGCTCGCCGTTCGGTCCTGCGGCAGAACGCGCCGCGTTTGACCGGACCTGCCTGGAAAAGACAGGCAGTGCTGCTGATGTCTTCTCCCTCCTCGGGTATGAGACCGCCAAATGTATCGCAACTGCCATTGAAGCTGCAGGGGGCAACGCCGCAAGGACGGCCGCCCTCCTGAAGACGCTGAAGACTGTTAGTTTTGAAGGGACACGCGGCAGGATCGAAATGGACCCTGCGTCTCACGCTACCTCAGGACCGCTTTATATGGGAGGCAGGAGATTACACGGACTGCCCAATGGAGAGATACGCGGGCTGCAGCGCTCGATAAGCGTTGGCGATGCCCGTATGAGACCGCTGTATACCTCCGTACGGTCCGGCTGGAACAACTCCTATTTATGTGTGTAACAGCGGTGGATCAGCATATAGTGCTGCGGACGGCCGCACCGGAAGACCGCGAACTGCTCTGCCGGATCTACGCCGCCACCCGGACTGATGAGCTGGCTGCAGTCAATTGGGACGATGCGGCCAAAGAGAGCTTCGTGAGGATGCAGTTTGAGGCGCAGCATACATACTATACCGAGAACTACACCGGTGCCTCTTTTTCTGTGGTCCTCTGCAACAGTGAACCGTGCGGAAGGTTCTATACCGTACAGTGGGAGAGCGAGATCAGGATCATGGATATCGCCATTCTGCCGGAATTTCGAAACAGGGGCATCGGCACGCACCTCCTTAACAAGATCATTGCAGAGGGTGAGAGGCTCAGCCTGCCGGTATCCATTCACGTTGAGAGGCTTAACCCGGCCTTGAGGCTTTATGACAGACTGGGGTTTGACTGCATCGAAGACAAAGGCGTATATCTCCTGCTGAGGAGGTCTGTCCGACCCTCTATGCCGGACAGAACAAAAACATCCGTGGAGGACTGATATGGCTGAACCGTTTCTTTCGGAGATAAGGATTATGAGCTTCGTGTTTGCACCCAAGGGCTGGGCCCTGTGCGACGGACAGCTCCTGCCGATAAACCAGAACCAGGGGCTTTTCTCTCTGCTCGGCACAACCTTCGGCGGCGACGGCAGGGTGAACTTCGCTTTGCCTGATCTGCGCGGCCGCACCCCCATTCATGTAGGCAGCGGCCATACACTGGGAGAAAGAGGCGGAGAGCAGGCCCACACCGTGAGCATTGCCGAGATCCCCACGCATACCCATGTGCTGAATGCCTCGGCATCTGCCGGGACCCAATCAGCGCTCAATGCAAGCAATGTACTTGCCCGGCCGGAAAATAACCGGATATACGGCCCTGCCTCATCCCTTGTTGCGCTGAGCGCGGCATCGGTCGCAAACGTGGGAGGGTCGCAGGCGCACCTGAATATGCAGCCATTTCTTGTTCTGTCATTCTGTATCGCTCTGCAGGGGATATTCCCCTCGCCCACGTAAGGAGGCAACCATGGCGCAACCATATGTTGGAGAAATAAGGATGTTTGCAGGCAATTTCGCCCCGGCCGGCTGGATGTTCTGCGAAGGACAGCTTCTGCCGATCAGCGAAAACGAGACCCTGTTCCAGCTCATAGGCACAACCTACGGAGGAGATGGACAGTCCACCTTTGCGCTCCCTGACCTAAGGGGCAGGATCCCGCTGCATCAGGGCAATGGCTTCATCCTTGCTGAAACAGGGGGGGCCGAGGAGATCACCCTCACGGTGAATCAGATCCCTGCTCACAGCCACCCCCTGCTGGCGTCATCAGCTGCAGCCGCGGACCTTAATCCATCCGGCAAGGTCCTGGCCGAGGCAGGGACTGCCGGCGCATTGCTCTACACAGATCTTGGCAGCCCTGCTGCAAATCTGTCGCCCTCTTCCATCAGCTCTGTTGGCGGCAGTCAGCCCCATACAAACTTCCAGCCGTACCTGTGTGTTGATTTTATCATATCGCTGTTCGGGATCTTCCCGTCCCCGACATAGGAGGAAAAAACAGATGGCAGACCCTTTTGTTGCTGAGATACGAATATTCCCTTTTAATTTTGCACCCAAGGGTTGGGCCTGGTGCGATGGCCAGCTCCTGCCGCTTTCGCAGAATACTGCGCTGTTTTCGCTCCTTGGGACCACTTACGGCGGCAACGGCAAGTCGAACTTCGCCCTTCCGGACCTCCAGGGGAGGGCGCCGATGCATCCGGGCCAGGGACCCGGGCTCTCCCTGCATGATCTTGGGGAGACCGGAGGGTCCGAGACCGTCTCCCTTTTGGAATCCGAAATCCCCAGCCATAGCCATGCTCTGACTGGTATAAACGATCTGGCGGACAAACCATGTACAGCCGGCAACAGGTTGGCTCAAATGCAGAACGCCTATATCCCGACTGCCAATCTTGTCTCCATGTCAGACAATTCCCTTGCGCCTGCCGGGGGTGATCAGCCGCATAACAACCTGCAGCCCTACGTGACCTTTTATTTCAATATTGCACTGCAGGGCGTATTTCCGCCCAGGACATAGGCTTGACGGAGATCCTGACCATCGGACAGTTCAGGCCGCTTATCGACAAGCCTTTCTGGCTTGAACCGGAGGGCGTCGGCAGGGTGGAACTGTTACTCGCGGAAGTGATCGACCACGGACCGGGGCCCGACATCGGGGACCCCGGCAGGGACCGGACCTTCTCCCTTATCTTCAGGGGCGGCCTGCTCGGCCCCGAAAAGAATATGTACCTCAGGCAGGGGACGTATACACTCAAGCAGGAAGACCTCGGCAGCCTCGATATCTTTCTGGTGCCGATCGGGCCTGACAGGGACGGAATGAGATATGAGGCGGTGTTTAATTGAGTGTTTATCCGGTGAAATTATGAAGACAAAGGGGGCCTATATGCTCTTCAATAGATTCTGCCTGACTCTGGCAGCGGTGGCACTGTTCGCGATCACTCCTTATGGCCGTGCCGAGGCTGCACCTGCCGTGAGCGCCACGGACAGGGATACTGATGTAAACGCTGACGGCAAGGTCATTCGCGGCGATACCATACGCCATACCATTGTCATTCAAAATACCGGTGCTGATGCTGCCTCAGGCGTCGACTTCTCAGAGACCATAGACGCCTATACAACCCTTGTTTCGGGATCTTTACAGACAACGCCCGTGGCGTCGGATCACAGCTATAGCGCTTCAGGAAACGTCAGGATTCAGGTTCCGGCCGGTTCCGGGCTGCTCGTCAACAGCTTCGGCATCCCGGCACCAGTCATAACCACCGGGACCAAGACGTCTGTCAACAGCGGCAATGTCACCATAAACGCTGACGGAAGTTTTACGTACGACCCCCCGGCAGGATTCGAAGGAACGGACACCTTCACGTACACCCTGACAAACGTCAACGGGGCACAGAACGGTACGGTAAGCATATCAGTAAGCGGAATGATCTGGTTCGTAAACAGTGCAGCCCCCGCCGGAAACGGAAGACTTACCTCCCCGTTTAATTGCATGGTAGGAGCAGGCTGCCTCGGTGGAGCTGCCTCTGACCCCGGAGATACCATCTTCCTTTACAGTGGAAGTTACAGCGGCGGGATTACTCTGAAAAACAACCAGAAGCTGATCGGCCAGGGGGCCTCGGAAAGCCTCCAGAGCATTACCGGTTTGACTCCTCCGCTCTTCAGCGACTCTCTGCCGCTGACCGGCGGAACGAAGCCAACTATTGCCGCAACAGGCAACGGTGTTGTTCTGGCAAGCGGCAACACACTGCGCGGGTTTGATTTTGGCGCTATTACAGGCATAGCCCTTTCAGGAACCAACTTCGGCTCCCTGACGCTCAGTGAATCAACGCTTGCCACAACAGGAGCAGGCCTCAGTCTCAATACCGGTACAGCAAATGCGACCTTTACTGCCTTTTCTTCAGGCGGTGGCATGAACAATGTCAACCTCACCGGGGTAACCGGATCGATTACTTTCGGCGGCGGTTCCATGGCGGGTGCAACAGGCCCGGCTTTTGCCGTAAGCGGTGGCTCTGTCTCGACCGCCTTCACAGGGAGCATAAGCCAGACTACAAACAATGCGCTTGTCAGTGTGACCTCAGGCCATACGGGCACGCTCACGTTTGATACGGGCACGCTGAGCGCAACGAACGGCACTGGCCTTCAGTTTG
>CAZCKU010000011.1:19467-107265 GCA_964499365.1 uncultured Thermodesulfovibrio sp. | reverse complement strand
ACAATGCAGACGGCACCTATAATTTCAATGGAACAACGACGCTCAACGGCGGTGATGCGGGCATCGATATAACAAACGGATCTGCCGGAACCTTCACCTTCGGCAATGGCACCACCATTACCAACCCCACGGGTGTTGCCTTTAATGTGAGTGGCGGCACAGCCTCGGTGACGTATAACGGCGGCATGACAAAGTCCAGCGCTGGTGCCCTGGTGAGCGTCTCCGGCGGTCACGCGACCGGCACGCTTACGTTCAATACGGGCACGCTGAGCGCAACGAACGGCACTGGCCTTCAGTTTGACAATGCAGACGGCACCTATAATTTCAATGGAACAACGACGCTCAACGGCGGTGACGCGGGGATCGATATAACAAACGGATCTGCCGGAATCTTCACCTTCGGCAATGGAACCACCATCACAAACCCCACGGGTGTGGCCTTTAATGTGAACGGCGGCAGCGGTGCGATAACTTATAACGGCACAATGTCGAAGACGAGCACCGACCGGCTGATCGATATCCAGACCAGGACTGCAGGGACGATAACCCTTGCGGGCAAAGTCACCTGCACCGGTTCCTGTGCCGGCATAAATCTTCAGTCCAATACCGGGGCTACGATCAACTTCACCGGCGGCATGGATCTTTCGACTGCCGCCAGTACGGCTTTCAATGCAACCGGCGGCGGCACAGTCAGTGCTACACAGGACAATACGACGATCGTGAACACGATTGCAACCACGACAGGAACTGCCCTGAATGTGTCAACCACGACAATCGGAAGCGCCGGGTTAACCTTCCGGAGCATCTCTGCCGGGACTGCGGCCTCCGGTCCTGCAAACTGTATTGTGCTTAACAGCACAGGCTCTGCCGGCGGGCTGACCGTTACAGGGAATGGTGGGATCTGCACAACAGCCACCCCCACCTGCACCGGCGGCATAATCCAGAAGACAACAGGCGACGCCATTTCACTTATCAATACCCGGAATGTCTCTCTCAGCCTGATGAACATTAAGAACAATCAGGGCAGCGGTATTTTCGGAGACGATCTGACAGACTTCTCGCTCGTCAGCAGCCTTGTGACGAACAACGCGGATACCGCAACAGGGACCGAGGCCGGACTCCGGTTCAACGAACTGCTCGGCACCTGCGCCATAACGAACTCGGTCATCAGTGACTCATACGAGGACAACATCCGGATGACCCCTGCCTCAGGGATATTGACGAACCTCTTGATCAGCGGCAGTACGATCGGACCCAATGACGCAGGCACCGGCAACAACGGCCTGACCATGCTGGCATCAGGCACTGCGAATGTGACAATAACGACAACAGGCAGCACCTTTACCGGAAACAAGGCGAGCTCCTACTACTTCAATGCCAGTGGTACGGCAACAGGGAGGGCCGATGTCAGCACGAGCACCTTCCTCAACAGCGGGAGCGCTGTCCATCTTCTGTCAAACGAAAGCGCGGATCTGACCTTTAACATAACAAATAATGCAACCATCACCGGCCACAGCGGCAATGCTATCCAGCTTGTGGCAGGAAGTACCGGCACAGCTTCCTCGCAGATCACCGGCACAATCTCGGGGAATGTTATAGGCAGCGGCGCCGCGGGTTCCGGTTCTGATTTGCTGTACGGCATTGCCCTTGACCTGCGGGGCGCCCAGGATGCGGTGGTAAAAGTGGACAACAACACTATCCGCAATACAGAGCTGAACGGCATATGGGTAAACGCGGGAGTACCGTGCGGCACTACCAGCGGAAACCTTGACCTGACGCTGACGAACAATGCGGTGACTCAGATTGACAACACGGCGCTGCAGCCGACGGTCTATGGCGTGCTCGTGGAAGCAGATCAGAATGCCGTCGTCTGTCTTGACATCGCCGGCAACAACGCAGCCAGTATCGGAGGCGTCGGGCACTTTCGAGTCCGGCAGCGGGATACCTCGACCTTCAAAATGGAAAGGCTGACACCATTGGGACTGATCACAAACAATGTCACCGTTGAATCCTTTGTTGCAGGCCAGAACGATGCCGGAAGCACGGCGAACGCAACCCTCGTGGGCGGCTCTTATGGCTTCACCGGGGTGGCTGACGGCAGCTGCAGGGTGCCGCAATGAGAGGAGACGCCATGCATAGCTACATGCCCGGATATAAGACCCTGAAGGCAGCCGCCCTGGCAGTTCTGGCAGTGTTTATCTGCACCGGAATTGTCCTTGCCTCCGGAGAAACCGTAAATGTCAATATCGGATCACTCCCCGCAGGCAAGAGCATCACCATATACTTCGACGTGACCGTCGACAGGAACCTGCCCCTGACCGAGTCATCTGTCCAGCAGCAGGGCCTTGTCTCGGGAGCCAACTTCACCAATGTGTCGACCGATGATCCTGACACGGTCTCTGCGGCCGACCCAACGGAAACGGCTATCGACAGTATCCCGCCGGTTGCCGGTTTCGGCAGCGCACTGGACTTCAACGGCAGCAATCAATACCTGGAAGTCCCTGACGGAGGAACTTCTCTTTATTCAGCCGATTATACGATCGAGGCATGGGTAAAGCTGGATACTGTCAGGGCCTCAACGCTCATCTTCAGGACCGATGCAGCCGCAGCAGGTCATTCGAACGCCCTCTATATTGACGGCAGCGGCAGGTTTGTGCATTACACGTACGATACGGCCGGCCACACGGTGACCGGGACAACAACTGTCGAGGCGGACAGGTGGTATCACGTCGCAGGCACCGTCTCCGCGAACACGATGCGGCTTTATGTAAACGGCATCGAAGAGGGGACCGCGGTATCCGGCCTCGGAGCACTCTGGAATGGGGGCGACCGCTACCTGGCTGCCTACGGCACCGGGACGCTCGGGGCTGACTACCTCGACGGCCAGCTCGATGAGGTCAGGATCTGGAATACGGGCCTGCCCCGGACGATGATCGAAGCCTGGATGTTCAGAGGCGTCGATGTTACCCATCCAAACGAAGCAAATCTCTCAGCCTGGTATGCGTTTGATGAACCGGCAGGGACAACGGCTGAGGATTCTGCAGGCACGCATGACGGCACAATCATGAACGGCACCCTGAGGGTTGCCTCCGGCGTGATTGAATTATATACGGACGAAGACACGGCAGTTGGCGGCATGTTTGTCGGCAGCGATGAGGACGGCACCAGTGCAAACGGCACCAACTGGGCACCTTCGGTCTCTTTTGAGGTAGTCTCGGCTACGAAGGGAACGGTAACCCTGGGAAGCGCCAACAGCTTTACCTACACGCCGGACCTGAACCAGAACGGCGAGGGGACCATCATCTACAAAATGTTTGACGGCACGGTGTATTCGAACGATTTTACGACCACCGTTCATATCGCGGCAGTGAACGATGCACCATCCATTACAGCGCCGGGGACTGTTGCCGTCACTGAAGATATGGCCAGTGCGCTTACGGGCATACTCTTCTCTGACGCGGACGCTGGAAGCAGTTCCGTGACAGCAACGTTCTCTGTGCCCTCGGGCAGTCTGGCTGCAATAAGCGGCGGCGGGGTATCGGTGACCGGTTCCGGTTCTGGATCTCTCACCCTCTCCGGGACGATACCGGACATCAATGCCTTTATTGCCGCAAGTAACGTAACCTTCACCACTGCCCTCAATGCTACCGCAAACGTCACCCTGACGGTCACGATCGACGACGGAGGCAATACCGGAAGCGGCGGCAGCAAGTCCGACACCACGACAGTTACCCTCGCCGTGGCTGCGGTAAACGACGGCCCGACAATCTCAGCCCCCGGGTCCATTGGGGTCACCGAAGATGTAGCGGCCGCCATTACCGGCATCAGTTTCTCCGATGTGGACGCAGGAGGGAGTTCCGTAACAGCAACGTTCTCTGTGCCCTCGGGCAGTCTGGCTGCAACAGGCGGCGGCGGGGTAACGGTGACCGGTTCCGGTTCTGGATCTCTCACCCTCTCCGGGACGATACCGGACATCAATGCCTTTATTGCCGCAAGTAACGTAACCTTCACCACTGCCCTCAATGCTACCGCAAACGTCACCCTGACGGTCACGATCGACGACGGAGGCAATACCGGAAGCGGCGGCAGCAAGTCTGCCTCTGCAACGGTCACCCTGGCTGTCACGGCGGTGAATGATGCCCCGGTGCTCAGTCCGATCGGCAACAGGACAGTCGACGAGCTGGTTGCTCTGTCTTTCACTGCCGCGGCATCTGACCCTGAGGGAAATACGCTCGTCTTTTCGCTCGATCCCGGTGCGCCGGCAGGTGCGTCCATCGGTACTGAAACAGGGACATTCACCTGGACGCCGACAGAGGCCCAGGGCCCGGGAGTCTATCCTGTTACCATTCGCGTCACGGACAACGGGACCCCTTCGATGAGCGCGTCAGAGACGATCAGCATAACAGTCAATGAAGTCTGCACCTCGGCCAGCCTCACCGTGACCAGTGCTGACGACGCAGGAGACGGGACCCTGAGACAGGCCCTTCCGGACCTCTGCGACGGAGGCGTTATCAGCTTTGCAATCCCGGGCGAGGGACCGCACAGCATAGTCCTTACCAGCGGAGAATTGCAGATCACCAAGAATTTGACGATCAGCGGACCCGGGGCTGCCGGCCTGACTATCAGCGGCGGCGGACTCCAGCGGGTCTTTTCTGTCGGGTCCGGGATCTCGCTTGTCCTGAGGGACCTGACGGTCTCGGCAGGCTCAGCCTCCAGCGGCGCAGGCCTTCTGAACAACGGCGGTGCGGTCACGATCAACTCGTGCGAGTTTACATCCTGCGCCAGCAGTGGCAGCGGCGGGGCTGTCTATAATCAGTCCGGAGACCTGACGATCACGAATTCTGCCTTTTCGGGCAACACAGCCCTCAATGGCGGCGCGCTCTTCAATGAACTCGGTTCCGCCTCCATAACAAACAGCACCGTCTCGGGGAATACGGCCTCAGAACCCGCTACTGGAGCCGGCGGAGGCATCTTTAACAGTTCAGGAACCTTAACGCTTGTCAACAGCACCATCTCAGGGAATTCAGCTGCTGCGGCAGGGGGCATCCATAACGGGAGCGGCACCGTGACCCTCAAAAGCAGCATCGTTGCCGGTAACACCGCGGGCTCCGGTCCTGACCTCGGCAGCGGGACCTTTGTCTCGGAGGGGTATAACCTTATCCAAAATAGCGGTGCGGCAACCATCACCGGACCCGCCACAGCGGATATCTACAGTCAGGACCCGGTTCTGGGGCCTCTTCAGGCCAACGGTGGGCCTACCCGCACGATGGCGATCCTTGCCGGGAGCCCTGCAATCAACGCCGTCCCTGCCGGGGCAAACGGCTGCGGCACAGCGATAACCACTGATCAGCGGTCCATGACCCGGCCGCAGGGAACCAGCTGCGACATCGGGGCTTACGAGTTTGCACCTGATACCACGACAGCACTGACTTCGTCGCTGAACCCCTCAGTCTACGGCAATACGATCACCTTTACGGCAACGGTCTCTGAAAACGAGACAGGAAGCAACCCTGCCGGGACGGTTACCTTCAGGGACAATCTTGCCGATATCGCAGCCTGCGCCGGCGTTTCTTTGTCAGCAGGGAGCGCATCCTGTTCCTTAGGTTCCCTGACCGGAGGGTTGCATTCGATAACAGCCGAATACTCGGGCGACGGCAGTTTCTCCGGAAGCCTGTCGAACACGGTTACCCAGAATGTCAACCGGGCAGACCAGGAGATCACCTTCGATCCCCTTTCAGATATGCCTGCCGGTACGGCACCGTTTACGCTCTCTGCCTCCGCAGGCGAGGGACTGGTGGTGAGCTTCGAGACGCTTACCGCACCGGTCTGTACGGTCTCGGGGAGTACGATCACCCTGACGCACCTGGCCGGGCAATGCACGATCAGGGCGACACAGGGCGGTGACACCAACTACAATGCAGCTGCCCCGGTCAACCGTTCCTTCAGCGTCACCCCGGCCGCACTCGATCATATCGTCATCAACCCGGCAAACGCCGCAATGACGGCCGGGGGCAGTCAGAGCTATACGGCCGAAGGCTTCGACCTCTATAACAACAGCCTCGGGGACATTACCGGTACGACCTCCTTCAGCATGGCGCCGGACGGTTCGTGCAGCGGCAGCAGCTGCAGCGCGATAGTATCCGGACCGCATACCGTAACCGGCAGCAGCGACGGAAAGAACGCTGCGGCAGCTCTTGCCGTCACTGCAGGCCCTGCAACATCCTTCAGTATCAGCAGTCCGGCCGGCGTTACCGGCGGCCTGGCCTTTACCCTGACCGTCACTGCAAAGGACGCCTTTGACAATACAGTGACCGGTTACAGCGGGTCGGTACATTTCGGAAGCTCCGATGCCACGGCAACGCTGCCTGCTGATTACACCTTTGTGGCCGGCGACAACGGCGTCAGGACCTTCGCCAGTGCTGTCACCCTGAATTCCGCGGGGATACAGACGGTCAGCGCAGCGGACACACTGAATGCCGCAGTTACCGGGACCGCGACCATCACCGTGGATCTGCTCTCTGTCGCTGCTTCGGTCGTATCCGGCAACGGGACGATCGCCTGTTCTCCTTCCTCCCTGAGTTACGGAGACGGGTTCACGTGCACCCTCTGCCCGGCAACGGGCTATGATCTCAACCGTGTGTATGACAACGGGGCGAACAGGACGAGCTCCTGCACTGTTGACGGGAACTGCTATGCATATGCGGCAACGGCAATCACTACTGACCATGTCGTGAAGGCAGCGTATCTTAACTATCCGGTAATCATACTCTTTGGCGGCAGCAGCGACTGTTTTACGACGCTCCAGTCGGCAGTCAACACGAGCCAAAGCAGCGACCGCATCCAGGCACAGGGTCTTTCATTCAGAGAAAACCTGGCAATCGACAGGCCCGGCGTCGCCGCATCTCTTGAGGGTGGATACGATCCCGGCTTTACCCTCAGCACCGGACATACGGTTATTAACGGCTCGCTGACCATAATCGACGGGACGATCAGCGTACAGGACATCACCATTCGGTAAGAGCTGCAGACCGGAGACGCGGAACCTGTCCTGTTTTCCGGGACAGCCGGATTCAGATATGCTGCGGCAGAGTACGGCATATGGTTTGTTTGCACGCCGTGGCAGCGTTATTGACAATAGACAACTGAAGATACAGGTAAGGAGACTGAACTATGAAAAGGGCTGCAGTCGTGTTTGCTTTTCTATTATGGGGACTGTGGGCTGCCTCAGACGTCCAGGCCACAACCTGGGCCGCGCGGCCTGATCCCGCGGGGTACAACGGTTCAACGACTGCAACCTTCACCTCCACGGATATAGCGGGAACAGGAACGCTCCTGGTCCTCGGCGATGACGAGGTGAGCAATGCCCTGCCTATAGGGTTCACCTTTAATTTCTACGGCATCGACTATACTGAAGCCTATATATCCTCAAACGGGTTCATCACCTTTACCCCGGGGTCCGACAGCGGCTGCTGCGAGGGGCAGGATATTCCATCGGTCTTCGGCCCCAACAACCTCATAGCCGGCTACTGGACGGACCTGGTGCCGACAAGTGGAGGGACGATCCACTACTACACAACAGCTGACCCGCCCGGCTCGCGGCTATTCATCGTCCAGTTCCTGAACATACCGCTGCTGGGGGGCCCGACAACAGCGTCTTTCCAGATCATCCTGCAGGAAGGCACCAACAATATCGCGATACAGTTTCCTGCCGCCAGCACGTCAAACGGACTGCTGGTATACGTTACCGGCATCGAAAGCAGTGATGGCACGACCGGCCTCCAGTACAACTATGGTGATTACTCCATCTCCGGTCTCGAAATCCTGATCACTCCTCCGGACATCTCGATAACCACGCATCCGGCCGACCAGACGGCCTGCTCCGGAAGCAGCGTCTCCTTTACGGCAGCAGCGAGCAGCACCCCGCTGCCTGCCCTGCAGTGGGAGGTGAGCACGGACAGCGGTGCGTCCTGGAGCAGTCTTCCCGGCGAGACGGCGACCTCTCTCACGTTTACAGCGAATGCACCTCAAAACAATAATCTCTACCGGGCCGTCTTCACAAACGGGGCCCGTGCCACCAGCAACGCAGCACGGCTGTCCGTTACCACCCTTGCGGCCGGTCCCGCAACAATACCCTCCGGCACGGTGGGGACTGCCTATACGCCCACGCAGTTCACGACTGCAGGGGGAACAGGTACCGTGTCCTATGCGATCTCAAGCGGGGTACTGCCGGCCGGAATGAGTTTTGCGTCGAACGGGTTGTTGTCCGGCACTCCGGCGGAATCGGGCACCTTCCCGATCACGGTAACGTCAACCGATGCGGGTGGCTGCTCCATCGGCAGAGGCTATACGCTCTCCATCGGGCTGAATAACAGCGTCACGGTGCCGGCGGCAAACGGGGCGGGAGATATCACCCTGACGACCACCAGCCCGGGCTGCTGGTTCTCGGACGTCACAACCAGGACGGAAGCCGAAGTCGGCAGTGATACTGACTTCGATTACCCTTTTGGTCTCGTCGCATTCACGGTGCACTGTGCCCAGGCAGACGTCACCATAACCTTTCCGGGAAGCGTTGCCGGCAGCCCTTATCGCAAGTTTGGTCCGACGACTCCGGGCAATAATGGGACCATCATGTGGTATACCTTTCATAGCGCTGCCGTTGGCGGCAACAGCGTTGAGCTGCATCTTGCGGACGGTCAGCCCGGTGATGACACCGCCGCAGACGGAATGATCGTCGACGCAGGCGGCCCGGCCCTTCCGGTCGCAGCCGCTTCTGTCACCGTGCCAACCATGACAGAATGGGGTATGATACTGTTCGCCCTGCTGGCGGGAGCCGGAGCTGTCCGGTATCTGGCAGGAAGACATGCCCGCACCCATGAATAAACCGTAATCCGGGCAAAGGACAGGCGATGAGAAAGCCTCCGCGCTTTCTGCTATAATGTCCGCATGAGGCTGCGCATCGGCATCATCACAGTCTGCCTTATCCTGGTTCTGTTCTGCGGGAGTATGAGTGCCGCGACGCAGGCACCGCCTCCGGCCCGTTATACCTTTGCGGTGATCCCGTTCTACAGCCCGGAGAAGATCTGGCTCCTGTACGCACCGTTCATCGGATTTCTCAAGTCGGCAACAGGGCTGCCGTGGGAGCTGAAGCTCTATCATAATCACGATGCGCTGATCGAGGATATCTGCGGCGGACAGGTCGCTGTTTCTCTCCTCGGACCGGTGCCTTTGGGAAGGGTCTATGCAAAATGCAAGGCCGAACCCTTTCTCGTGGCCCTCGGCAGGGACGGCAAGCCGACCTATCATTCAGTTATTATCACGGGTGATCATACCGTGATGGATTTATCCAAAATACGTGGCAAGAGATTCGGGCTCTTCAGGGGTTCGACCGCCGCCCATATACTCCCGCTGAAGATGCTGAAAGACGCGGGCCTTGCTGCCCCGGCTTTTCAGGAGGTTTTTCTTGAGAGCCAGGACAGGATCATGACTGCGCTCCTCACAAAGGAGATTGCAGCGGCGGGGGTGAAGGAGAGTCTCTATCTGAAATTCAGGGATCAGCCGCTCCGTGAGCTGAAGACTTCGGAACCCCTCCCCAATTTTGCCTTCTGTGCATCCCCGACACTGGCGGCGGAAACGAGAAGGCTGTTCAGTACAGCACTCCTCAGGCTCCATCCGAGATCAAACCCCAGGGATGCCGAGACCGTCAAGGGCTGGGACGACGAGATAAAGAACGGGTTCATGCCGCCGGCTAAAGACTTTCTTCCCTCTGTCCTGAGAATGCGGCAGATCTACAAAGAAGTCTTGCATGAGGATTGACAGAAACAGCCTCGCGCTCAGGCTGCTCTCTCCCCTGTACGGGCTTCTGCTGCTCATCGCGCTTGTCGGCTTCTTCGCCGTCTATCAGATCACGAAGCGGATCCAGGATGACTATCACCAGTTCAGGGTAGATAGCGCTGCAGCCGGGATCAGCTCGATCCTGGAGATGGCTGCGGCAGACCTCATCTCAGCGAAGCTGACCGGAAATCCTGTGGTTGTCGCGGCCAAGAAAGAAGGGGTACTGGAGGCGATCAAAAACTCCTGGTCCCTCAGCAACCAAAACGGCATTGTGATGACCTCCGAGGGGCGGATCCTCGCCTCAACCCTCGGGCCTGAAATAACCGCTTGGATCGCGGCAAACCGCAGTGACGGAAAGTTTTCGCTCGACAGATCAGACATACACTTCCTCTGCATATCCAGCTCCTTTCCGCTCTGGGACTGGAACGTCATCACCGTGACCGACGACTCGCCGGACAGTCTGCAGCGCAGGGAAGTTGGCTTCCTCCTCCCGGGAATCCTCGTCGCCATTCTCCTGCAGTCGGTCGGCCTGCATCTGCTGCTCCGGAGAAATCTGCAGCGGCCGGTGACGTCCATGATCTCGAGCATCGAGCAGGGCCGTGATATTCCGAAGACAGCGATCACCGAGCTCGACAAGATCGGGACCGCCGTAAATGAGGCCTTCTGGCGGGAGCGGGAGCGGACGGAGGAAGTAGAGCGGGAACTCGGGGAGCGGATGAGGGCAGAGGCGGAGGTCCGCGAGAAAGAGGAAGAGATCCGTTTGCTGCTGAGATCTACAGCAGAGGGAATCTATGGAACTGACCTGAACGGGATCTGCACCTTCTGCAACCCGTCAGCCCTCCGTATGCTTGGGTATGATAAGGAAGAAGACCTGCTCGGCAAGAAAGTGCACCTCCTGATTCATCATACCCGTCCTGATGGCAGCATCTACCCTGCGCGGGAATGCAGGGCCTACCTCGCCTACCAGTCGAATGCGGAAGTCCATGTGGATGATGAGGTCTTCTGGCGGGCCGACGGCAGCAGCTTCCCGGTGGAGTACTGGGCACATCCGATCCTTGAGCTCGGCTCCGTGCAGGGGGCTGTGGTCACGTTCATCGATATCAGCGCACGCAGAAAGGCAGAGGAGCAGCTTCAGGAGAGCGAAAAAAAATATCGTGAACTCTTTGACCATGCCGGTGACGCGATATTCATTATAGACCTGTCCGGCCGGATGATTGATGTAAACGAGGTGGCCTGCGAACGCCTCGGATACAGCAGGGAAGAACTGATGACCATGACGCCCATGGATATCGACAGTCCCGAGCAGGCCGTGCACGTGCCGGCCCGCATCGAGAACCTGAAACGCCACGGGAGCCTTATATTCGAGACGACCCATATGCGAAAAGACGGCACGGCCATACCGACCGAGGTCGGCAGCCGCATAATCGAGTTCGGGGGCAGACCGGCAATCCTGAGTACGGCGCGTGACATCAGTGAACGCCGCAGGCTCGAGGAACAGCTCAGGCAGTCCCAGAAGATGGAATCCATCGGGACCCTGGCTGGCGGCGTTGCCCATGATTTCAACAATATCCTGACAGCGATAATCGGCTACGGAAGCATAGCCCTTATGAAGATGGAAAAGGATGATGCCAACCGGCTGAATATTGAACAGATCATGGCAGCAGCCGAGCGGGCCTCAAATCTCACAAAAGACATGCTCCTCTTCAGCAGAAAACAGCCCATCGAGAAGAAACCTGTTGACCTGAACGACGTCATCAAAAAGATGGAGAAGTTCCTGAAACGGGTCATCGGAGAAGATATTGCCTTTAAGACGCTCGTTGCGGCCGCAGCACTCCCGGTACTCGCCGATGAACATCAGATCGGGCAGGTACTCATGAACCTCGCGGTAAACGCCCGCGACGCGATGCAGAAAGGCGGCCTGCTGACGATAGCCTCACAGGAGGTCTTTCTCGACAGTCAGTCCGCTGCGCTGCAGGGATTCGCTGAGCCGGGCAGGTACGCCCTGATAACGGTTTCAGACACGGGCGAAGGCATGGACGAGCAGACCCGCAAGAAGATTTTTGAACCCTTCTTTACGACCAAAGAAGTAGGTAAAGGCACCGGGCTGGGGCTTGCGGTCGTCTACGGCATCATACAGCAGCACGACGGCTATATCGACGTCAGCAGCGAGCCCCGGGCAGGGACCACCTTCCGCATATACCTGCCGCTGACGGCGGCGGATATTGAGAGGACGCATACGGGAGAAACGGCACAACTTCCCGAGGGCGGCTCGGAAACCATTCTGCTCGCTGAGGATGACGAGGCCCTGAGGCAGATGACGACCTCGCTGCTTGTTTCGCTCGGATATACGCTGATTGTCGCCGTTGACGGCGAGGATGCCGTGCAGAAATTCAGGGAGCACCAGGACAGTATAGACCTTCTTTTGTTCGATATCATCATGCCGAAAAGGAGCGGCAAAGAGGCCTATGAAGAGATCACAAAGCTGCGCCGTGGCGTGAAGGTCGTCTTTGTGAGCGGCTATTCTCCCGATGTGATCCATGACAGGATGGCCTTTACCGATACCGTAACGATCGTGTATAAACCGGTGCTGCCGACTGACCTTCTCAGGAAGATCAGGACCGTGCTCGACAACGGCAGGCACCGGGGCAACCCGGCAGAAAAGAGCTCATAGAAGTCCGGCAGCAGGGATTATCGTGACTGTCGTGTCTGCAGCGCCCTTTCAATCTCCGCGATCTGTGCCTTGTACGCCTCGCATTCCTCCTCGTATTCGGTCTGCATATTCTGGGCCCTTTCGGCGCCGATATGCAGGGAGGTCTTTCCGAAGGTAAAGGCATGCAGGTCCTCCAGATCGCAAAGGCTGTCCTGCAGTCTCTTCAGCTCCTCCCTGAGGTCATCGGCTGACATTACTTCGAACCTGTTGTCCATAGTTAACCCCTTTCATTTGACTAAAAGCGCGACATTCCTTATAATGTGCATATGCACATTATAACCGAAAGGGGCCTCTCCTGTCTCCCCGATTGAAAAAACCGAGGACCTGCGGGTGTCAGCTGAAGGGAAAGGCGTATAAGCCGTCCGGCATCAGCATGAAGGGCCTGGAGAAGATAGTCCTCTTCAAGGACGAGCTTGAGGCCCTGAAGCTCTGCGATATGGACGGGCTCACCCAGGAGCAGGCGGGGACGAGGATGGGGATATCACGGGGCACGGTACAGAGGATACTTTCCAGTGCACGAAGCAAGGTTGCCACGGCCCTTTCAGGATGCAAGGCCCTGGTCATGGAAGAAATCATATGCAAAGAGGAGAAATCATCATGAAGGTCTGTTTCCCGGTAGAGAAGAGTGAAGGACTGCACAGCACGGTATACAACCATTTCGGATCGGCGCCGTTTTTTCTGCTTGTTGATACTGCCGCAAACACCGTTACCCCGGTAAGCAATGCCGACCAGGTCCATGCAAAAGGGGCATGCAGCCCGATAAAGGCCCTCGGCAGCCAGCGGGTCGACGCCGTTATTGTCGGGGGCATCGGCGGTGGCGCGCTCGGCAAACTGAATCAGTTGGGCATCAAGGTCTACCGGGCACAGC
Source organism: uncultured Thermodesulfovibrio sp. (assembly GCA_964499365.1). GTDB lineage: Bacteria > Nitrospirota > Thermodesulfovibrionia > Thermodesulfovibrionales > UBA6898 > PALSA-1316. The sequence goes on along the minus strand of CAZCKU010000011.1, from coordinate 93,856 downwards.
CGGGCACCATAGCAGGAAATCTCGAATTGTTTAACGCCGGGCAGTTGACTGAATATTCCGCACATCTCTGCTGCGGCGGCCACGCTGCCGGCGGCGGCTGCTCACATTAAAACAGCTTGCATACTTGCCAGCTTGCAGGCTTGATACTTACAGGCTTGACAGCTGGACATACTATCAAACAGGAGGCCAAAAATGGCAGCAAAGAAATTTGTGTTTATCATCACCGGTTCGTACGACAATCCGGACAAGATTGCCGGGGCACTGCAGCTCGCAACCAATATGAGGGCGATGGACACGGTTGTCGATTTTTTTCTGATGGACAAGGGGGCACTGCTCGCGAAGAAAGGCTACGCAGAGACGCTCATCTGGCAGAAGAAGGACGAGTTCTCGCCAATCGCAGACCTGATGAAGACCCTGATCGAGGACTTCGGCGTAAAGTTTTACATCTGCGCATCCTGCGTGAAGCACTACGGTCTCGACACCGTCGAACGGGTGCCCAACAGCGAACCGAAACCAGGCTCGTTCCTTGGCGAGATGCTGCTTGAGCGCGAGGGGCTGACCTTCTGAAGGGCTGATGAGCGGAGAGTATCTTTCCGGTCGCCACAGAAATGTATCTGCAGTATTATTATGAATGCAGCGGGCCGGGCAGATATATCTGCCCGGCCCGCTGCAGGATCATTATCGTGCGTATTCAGTACACATCAGATACCCCTGCCGCCGACTCTCATGGGGTCGCCTTTGTAGCCAAGGGACTTCCAGTCCAGACGCTTGCCCTCCATGTGGCAGTCCTTGCACTTCAGGGCCTGCTCCCTGGGAGCGACCTCGTGGTTGATGCTTCCGAAAAACGCGGTCGTTACAAACTGATGCTTCCCGCTGTACGGCTGGCCTGATCCCTTTGAGCCGTCAACAAGCCCCTTTTCCCAGTTGAAATGCTCCCACACACCCTTGTGTGTCTGGGGTATCAAAAGATAGTTATTGACCGAATCCATCGGCTGCTTCCCCGAATGGACCTTGAACGGAAAGATCTTTGCGGTCTTGTCCTTTATGTCCCCGACCGGCTTTGAAATGTAGACGGTTGCGTTCGGATTCTTTATCTTGTCGCCTTTCATGTACCGCTCGACCTTGCCGTTATACCAGGCATAGGTCGGCACAACGTTCATGTCCCACGTAAACCGTCCCTTGTGCTTGGCGTATGTCTCCTTGCCGAACTGTTCTTCCGGCTCTATGTCCTTGCCGAGTTCTGACCAGTCCCAGCTCATCTTGGTAGCCTGACCCCGGGCGAAGGCCGGGATGTGACAGGTCTGGCAGGCGACGGTCTTCAGATGTTTCGAGAGGGTTTTGTTCGCTGCAGAATCCTTATGCGGGTCACGGTGGCAGTCTTCACACCCTACTCTTCCATCATTCGTTGCCAGGAACGTCGAGGCTCCGGCAATGCGGTGGTCTTTGGTCACGTGGCATCCCTGGCAGGACATGTCGATCGTCCCTCCCATGTGAACATCATGGTCGCGGGTCGGCTTAGCCATGGTGGAGTCGAGATCCCCGTGTTTGACAGCATCACCGCCGCCGCCGTAGAAATGGCAGACCCCGCAGTTGTCCCTGTTCGGCAGACCCACGCTCTGGGCCGCCTTTGTCAGGGACATCTTACCCATCTCAATCAGCTTGCGGTCAGGCTCTCCTGCAATCCCCTTGCGGTAATTCCCCTCGCGCGCGTGGCAGATGAGGCAGTCTATTTTCGACTTGTCGTTGAAGTTGAACGTGTTGTCGACCCATCCGTAACTGGGGTGGCACTTTGAGCAGAACTCCTCATTGGCGCATTTTTCGCCGCCCTGGATCGATATGCAGAAGTTGTTGAGCATATTGGCCTTGCCATATTCCTCCTTGCTGTTTTCCATGCCCTTGATCGTCCGGGGGACCCCCTTCCATTTCCAGTGGGGCGTCTTCATGACATCATCTGCCTGTTTGTCGTGACACTGCAGACAGGTCTTTGTCACGTCTTCCCCTGTTTTAAAAGGACCCTTGATTGTCTGAGCATGATCAAATGCCTCGGACACATACGCAAGAAAAACAACCGACAATAAAACCGCCGTCCAGATACTCACTTTCTTCTTCATGGGAGCCTCCTGAGATTGTTGCATTGTTTCTAATTAATATATTACCTTATAATTCAAATTATAATAGTTATAATAGATTTGTCAAGAAACAATCCGGCCGGGAGTTATTTCCCTGCTGCTGGAGTCACCACGAAAAGGAATGTTAATACATCAACAGTAATGACAGGTGCACCGATATCTTCAGCAAAAGGTACCCGGTATCTTGTCGTGGCTCTGATCGCCGCTTCGGCCATAACCACGGCCAGCGTCTGGATGACCTATCGCAGTGCCCTGCAGGCCTCTGAGGACTCGCTGAAGCTTATGGCACTGGGCATCGCGGTCAGTCTCGAGACAACGCTGACACGCATGGAAAAAGGCAGGGAAACTCTCTTCAGCGACATCCTCACCGAGGGCAGATGGGAAGGCATCGCCTTTATCGCCCTGGCTGACGCGCAGGGAAGAACGCTCCTGCATTCAAATATCCATCTCATCAGGAAACAGATCACGGACAGACAGATCAGCCAGGTCGCAGCTGCGGGTGCCCCTCTTCACGATTACACAACCCTCGGGACCGGGGAGAAAGTCTTTGTCCTCTACTTCCCTGTCCACCTTGCGCAGAGCAGGGCCATACTGAAACTCGCGCTGCATACCTACCCGGCAGAGAAGATCATCAGGGAGGCGCGCACCCAGGCAGCGCTTATATCCTTCATCACGCTGGCGCTCTGGATTATTGCCTTCTTCTTTGTCAGGGCGATGAAACGCTCCGACAGGATGGAAAAGACGATCGCGGAACGCGAGCAGATGGCCCTTCTCGGAGAAATGGCCTCCACCCTTGCGCATGAGATACGGAACCCCCTGGGAAGCATCAAGGGGTTTGCCCAATACGTCATGGAGCAGGACCACGCCAGGAGCCGGGAATACCTTGATATCATTGTTGCGGAGTCACAGAGGCTCGAGACGCTGACCGAAGATCTCCTGCGCTACGCAAAACCGGAAAAGATCACGCCCACCCTGTTTGATCTGCCGGAACTCGCCGATGAGGTGGTCCAGCAGGGAATGACCACCGGTCCTGCGGGAAGCAGCAGCCGGATCGCCATAGACATCCCCCGGGGCATGACGTTAAAGACCGACAGGGACAAATTGAAGCAGATACTGATCAATCTCCTGCAGAATGCCCGTGAAGCGGTCGCCGAACAGGTCGGGACTGAAGGAACTATCAGAATAGCTGCAGCAGATGTCAGCGCAAACAATATCTGCATAATCGTTGAAGACAACGGACCCGGAATGGACCGGAAGACACTGCAGAACGCCATGCAGCCCTTTTTTACGACCAAAACAAAAGGTACCGGCCTGGGCCTTGCCATTGTCGGAAAGCTCAGCAGAAATCTGGGCGGGTCCATGGAGCTGGGGAGTGAAAAAAGAAAGGGTACCGCCGTTCGGATTAATCTTCCGAAAGTGATAGCATAGAGAGGGCAAGACGATGTCAAAGAACAATTTCAGGATAATGGTCGTCGATGATGAACAATCATTTCTCCTGCTCCTGGTGAATATACTGAAGGATGCAGGGTATATGGTGAAGGGCTTCACCGCCCCTGCAGAGGCGCTCAGGGCAGTGGCCGCGTTCAGCCCCGATCTTATTATTACGGACATGAGGATGCCGGGGATGGACGGCATGGAACTTATCCGTGATGTGCAACGGAGGCATTCCCGTATCGCGTTTATTATGATCACCGCCTTCGCCACGGTCGACGCAGCGGTCGACGCCATGAAGCAGGGGGCTGCCGACTATATCACCAAACCGCTCAGGGATCCCGATCAGCTCAGGGACGCGGTATCCCGGGTATACGGCCGGCAGAAATGCACGCCCGGAAACAGCCGGGTTAAGGCAGGGGCGCCCGAAGACCTCCCTCCCCCGGAGATCATATTCGCCGGCATCGAAAAGACGCTCCAGGATGTGACCGACGTTGCAACAGCGAGCGCCACGGTCATTCTCTACGGCGAGACAGGCACCGGCAAAAGCCTGATCGCCAGGGTGTTACACCAGATGAGCCAAAGACCAGGGCCGTTTGTAGAGATCAACTGTGCCGCGATTCCCGAAAACCTGCTTGAGTCGGAACTGTTCGGCTATGAGCGCGGGGCCTTTACCGGTGCATCAGCCCAGAAAAAGGGAAGGTTCGAACTCGCACAGGACGGCACCATATTTCTTGATGAGGTCTCTGAAATGAGTCTGACCCTGCAGGCCAAGCTCCTTCGGGTCCTGCAGGCCCGGGCCTTCGAACGGCTTGGATCGGTCAGCACCATCCAGACGAATGCGCGGATCATTGCAGCCACCAACAGGGACCTCCGGACCCTCGTCGAGGAAAAGAAATTCAGGGAAGACCTCTACTACAGGCTTTCGGTCTTCCCGATCACCATCCCTCCCCTGCGCCAGAGGACCGCGCATATTCCCCTTATCGCACGGCATCTGCTGACGGACATGTCTGCGCGGCATGGCAAAGAGGCACTCTGCCTGGAGGAGGCTGATCTCGGGATATTGACCGGGTATCCATGGCCCGGGAATATCCGGGAACTCGAAAATGTGATCGAGAGGGGCATCATCAGCAGCAGGGGCAGCAGGCTTGCACTCCCTGCCCTCAGATTGCCAGGGTCGGACGGGGAGGACAGGGGGGACATGAAGAGCATAGAGCGGCGGGCCATAGAATCTGCTCTCGAGAAGGCTGAAGGCAACAGGAGGCGTGCGGCAGAAATGCTCGGCATATCTCTGAGATCCCTTCAGTACAAGATAAAGGATTATGGTATACATACCCGCTCGGCACAGGGCTAGGCTGCTTTTTCCGACAGGCCGGGCGACACATGGCACAACATTTGCGGAAATATAATATAATGAGCAGGAGATTCTCACTATGAACCGGATAACCAAATTCATCATGGCGGTACCTTTCGCAGGCTGCCTCTTATTTTCATCTCTGAGTTTCACGCCCCCGGCGTATGCCGAGCCGGACGTCAAGGAGGGGTATGACGAAAACACCGAGATAACGCTGAAAGGGACAGTGGCAACAATCAACGCCGGGGCTCGAGGCCCCCTGATCCTTCGGCTTACCGCAACGGGCAGGACCTACGAAGTAATCACCGCGCCGCCCTGGTACCTTGAACAGGAAAACATCAGCTTTACACCAGGCCTCGAACTGGAGGTAACCGGTTCGAAGTACTTCGGCAATGACGGAAGCATATATGTTGTGAGCGGCCGCATCAAATTCGTTTCGACCGGGAAAGAGCTCCGGCTGAGAGACAGCGAATACCGCCCACTCTGGGGCAGGGGGAGAGGACGCAGCCGTTAGCGTCCTTAAGCCTCTCCGGCCCACAGGCCTGCAGGCCCTGAAATTTCCGCAAGAGTCCCTGGCAGCAAACCATGCAATCGTTGCATGAAGAGGTGCAATTTCTGCACTCATACGTACCAGCTCTCCCCCTGACTTCCCGCTTATATTAATCCGCAATCAAATAGCACAATGCGTCATTGTCCGGCTCGACCGGACAATTCAGAACCTATTGAAATACCTGGATTCCCCGATCAAGCCTGTCTACCGATAGGCAGGCAGGTCGTGGAATGACAAAGCAGAAAATTCATGTATTTAGTCGCCGGGCTAATAACAGCCAGCCACCACGAAATTCCCTGTATTTTTGCCTCTTTCAGAAAATGGTACGGCAATTGCTCCTATGCTGTCATTCAACATCGAAAGGAGGTGAAGAAGATGAAGACAAGAAGACTGATTGCAGCAGGCCTCATGGCAGGTGCAATGATTCTGAGCGTCGTCGTGACCGGGGTAGAGGCCCGGGGCAGAGGCGGTGCCGGAGCCGGAAGCGGTCAGGGCCAAAACCTGAGGCTCAGGGACGGCTCTCACATGGCGACCCCGGGAACCATACCCGGAAGTCCGGCGGGACAGAGAGGACCGGCAGGCAGCCTCGGAACACGTCCGATGGACGGGACGGGGAACGGCTTTGGAGACGGGACACAGCCAAGGCCTCAGGACGGGACCGGATTTGGCCGCGGAGCAGCAGGGAAATAGGCTGTCCGCAAACGATTAACCATGTATAGGGAGGAAATTCAGTGAATCGTATTTTTGTGATCATTCCAATACTCTTTGTTCTCATGATGAGTCAGACGGCATTCGGCGCGGGCCCCGGAACCGGGACCTGCCCTGGAAACGGCACCGGTTATGGATATGCACAGGGGCTGATGAACTATCAGCAGACCGCTCAGACTATCTGCAGCGGGAGCACCGAAACCATCACCGGAGTCGTGACAGGTGCGTGGGTGCCGGGTGCAGGCCTGACCATTGAGACCGACAGCGGTCCCCAGACAGTCTTTGGTCTTGGTCCAATCTGGTACTGGGACGCCGGGAATATCGACCGGCCTGAAATCGGAGAAAGCGTCTCGGTCGTCGCCTCAGGGGTAACGGTTTCTGACAGAAAGGTCATGCTCTCGATAACCATCGACGGCCAGAGCCTGCAGCTGAGGGACCCGTCAACCTGCCTGCCTGTATGGCGGGGAAAGAGGGCCTTCCAGGGAAATCCTGACGCCGGCGCGGGTCCGGCATTCGTCCAATAGATAGAGATCGGTGAACAGCGGCGCCCGGGGCCGGATGAAAACCTGCTGTATTGGGGATTGATTTTCATCCGGCCCTGCTCATTCTCCCTGGGCAGATCCGGAGCTTCTGTTCTTCCCGAGCAATACCATCCCCTCCCGAGCATACTCGCCGGATTTCTCGGGTTAACCGCAGGGCAATAATTACCCCGGTGCGTACGTTGACGGTTCGTTGAACATTGCGTTACATTATTTCATGAGAGGAATAAGATATCCCGACAGGTTGTCCGCGGCATTAATGCTTATGCTGGTCCTCGCAGGAGCACTCGCCGGCGCCGAAGGCACTCTGCTCTGCTTCAGCATGGACGGTCATGTTGCGATAGAGTTCGTCGATGCGTGCAAAGGGTCCTGGCCCGGCTCACAAATTGACACCGTGGACACCGATGCCTGCGGGCCCTGTCATGATCTACAACTCCCCGGCGATCCGGCTTGCAGAGCAAACGCTTCACAGGGCACGCCGGCTCCCGTCCTGATTTCTTCATCTGCCGCTGCTGCTTCATTGACCGTGAAGGAGCAGCCACGGCACCAGTCAGACCTGCCGGATCATACACACCATAAGACGCTCGCCAGTCTGCACTCCGTTGTCCTCCTGATCTGAGCAGCCTTCTTCACCTGTCCCTTTTCATCTGAACAGGGACCCTGTTGTCATAAGCTCAGTCCACGAAGGAGGCTTCTATTTTATGGATCGCATGTATTATGCTGTTGTTCTTTTTTTGTATCTGTCACTCACCGGCGCTTCACCCGCTGCTGCACTCGGGCATAGTGCGTTGCGGCTCGATCAGGCGCTCAGTCTCGCCCTTGAGAAGAACGCCGGAATCCAGACCCTCAGACTCGAATTGCGATCAGCAGAAGGACGGAATGAAAAGGCACGGCTCCTGCTTATCAGCAACCCCACGCTCGAAGCCAGCGTCTCGAAGAAGGAAATACCGGAGACCGAGGGCGGCGGAACATTCACCAACTACGGCTTCAAACTCTCCCAGGAATTCGAGGTTGCAGGCCAGCGCGCTGCGCGCATCGAGGTTTCGGAAAAAGAACTTGCCAGGTTAAGGTCGGAAATAGGGGACAGGGAAAGGCTCCTGATTGCAGATGTCAGGGATTCTTTCACAAAGGCACTTTCAGCAGAAAAGAAGCAGGGCCTGGCGCGCGAGGTTGTCCGCTTGCACGAAGAACTCCTTGGCTACACAAAGATCAAATTCCAGGCAGGGGACGTCTCCGGGCTTGACGTGAATCTCTCGGAGGTCGAGCTGAGCACGGCAAAGAAAGGACTTCTCCTGGCACAGCGGGAATACCGGGACGCACTACTCTCTCTGCAGGGCCTGCTCGGCGTATCTCCTGATCCGTCCCTTGCCATAGAGGGTGAACTGCCGGCAGAGGCGCCTGCGGTCCCCGACAGGGAGGCCCTCAGGACACTGGCCCTTTCCCGCAGACCTGACTCAAAGGCGGCCTCAATCGAGATGGATCAGACAACGTCCGCGCTGAGGCTGGCAGAGAAGGAGGCCTTCCCCAATATAACGCTGGCCGGCTTTTATGACCGGGACGAACGCCGGAATGTCGCGGGCCTCGAGATCTCGGTCCCCCTGCCGTTCTTTGACCGGAAGCAGGCAGAAAGGACGGAGGCCTCTGCAAAGGCAGAGGGGGCGAAGCTTAAGGCGGCCGGCCTGAGACAGACCATAGAGCGGGAGATCGATCAGGCCTTCAACGATATCGCATCTGCCATCGAGGAGCTTGCGCTCTTCAACAGGGAAATACTGGTAAAAGCGGCCGAAAACCTGGACCTCCTGAACCTCGCCTTCAGGGAAGGCAAGATCGGCTTTTTTGAAGTCAGGCTCGCGCAGAGGGAGACGATTGAGGCGCAATTAGCCTATATTGAGGCGCAGACAAGGGCCCAGCTTGCGCTGAATGCCCTGGAGAAGACCACGGGAGGTTGGGTGAAATGATGAAGAAACACAGCTTGATATACTGTCTGCCTGCACTATTGCTTCTTCTGCTGGGGATCGCCCTCCTGTCTGCAGGCTGCAGCAGGAAAGAGACTGCAAAAGAGGAAAAACACGCGACGGTCGGGGAAAAGAAAGAAGCCGGCCACAAAGATGGACATGACGGCGAACACAAGGACGAACATGCGGGTGAGCATGAAGGGGAAGAGCCCGGCACGGTGACGCTGTCGGCTGAAAAGCAGAGGTCCTCGGGAATTGAAGTCAGACCGGTTACGCGTGAGGAGGCAGCCGTTCCCCTCTCCGCAACAGCAGTTATAGAGATGAACATGGACCGGTCTGCGAAGATCAGTCCGCGGGTAACCGGAAAGGCCGTGAAGATCATGGCGTCTCAGGGTGACAGGGTGAAGTCAGGGCAGACGCTCGCCTGGCTCGACAGTGTTGAGCTCGACCAGATCTGGGCTGATTATCTGAAGGCAAAGGGAAAGGTCGAACTGGCGGGGAGGAACCTCCAGCGGGAAGAAACCCTTTTTGAGAAAAAGGTGGCGCCGGAGAAAGATGTGCTGAAGGCAAGGCAGGAACGGGGCGAGGCTCAGGCCGACCTTAATCTTGCAGAGGAGCGCTTCAGACTGCTCGGGGTCACTGTCTCGCAGTTCGAGTCGGCAAAGGGCCTCGGTAACCACCCCCTTATCCCGGTCACCACTCCGGTGGGTGGTGTGGTGCTTGAAAGAAATATCACCCCGGGAGAAATGGTCCACCCGGAGAAGGTGCTGTTTACTGTTGCCGACCTTTCATCGCTCTGGGTTGTGATCGATATCTACGAGAAAGATATCCCCCGTCTCAGGCGCGGGACAGCGGTAAAGATCTCGGTGACGGCATTTCCGGAGAAGTCCTTCAGAGGAAAGATTTCCTATATCAGCGATGTCGTCGACGAAAAGACCAGGACCGAAAAGGCGAGAGTGACGATTGACAACGCAAGCGGCCTGCTCAAACCGGGCATGTTTGCAAACGTGCTCACCGAGGCTGCAGGCGGCGGCACCGAGCGACTCCTTGCAGTCCCTGAAGCGGCGGTCCTGATCGATGGCTCAAAGCGATATGTCTTTATTCAAACAGCACCGGACAAATTCAGGTTGAGAGAGATTGAGGCAGGGAGGACGCTGGGGAGCCGGTTTGAAGTCACCAGGGGGATCCAGGAGGGGGAATCGGTCGCCGTCAGGGGAGCCTTCATCCTCAAGTCCGAACTGAAGAAAGGTGAACTCGTCGACGAACATGGCCATGGCAAGTAAGGAGATAAACGCTCATGTTAGAAAAGTTGATTGAATATACACTCAAGCAGAAAGGAATGGTCATATTCCTCTCGCTTCTGATCGTGACCGCAGGACTGTATTCCTACCTGAAACTGCCGATCGATGCCTTTCCGGATGTGACGAACATCCAGGTTGAAATCGTAAGCCATGCCGATGGACTGTCTGCCGCAGAGATCGAGAGAAACGTGACGTACCCGATCGAGATGGCAATGCGCGGGCTGCCTGATATCGAGCAGATGCGGTCGGTTACAAAGTTTGGCCTCTCGATCGTCACGATCGTTTTCAAAGACACGGTAGATATCTATTTCGCACGGCAACTGGTATTCGAACGCCTGGCAGAGGCGAGGGAAAAGGTCCCCAAAGGCGTCGAGGTTGCCATGGGACCGATCGGCACGGCGATGGGAGAAATCTACCAATATACCCTTGAAGGAAAAATGCCGGATGACCCGCAGCAGAAGGTAGCCTATCTTACGAACCTGAGAACGATTCAGGAGTGGATCATCACCCCGCAGTTGAAGAGTGTTGCCGGGGTCAATGAAATCAATTCCTTCGGGGGATATTTCAAGCAGTATCAGGTAATCGTGTCGCCGGAGAGACTGCTGCAGCATGCAGTGACGGTGGACGAGGTATACTCGGCCATCGGCAGCAACAATGAAAACGTCGGCGGCAACATCCTCGAACGGGGCACTGACCAGTACATTGTGCGCGGGGTCGGCCTGATAAAAAATGTCAGCGACATAGAAAACATTGTCCTGAAATCCCAACACGGAACGCCGACGTATATCCGTGATGTCGCCCAGGTGCAGGTCGGCGAAGCCGTCCGTATGGGCGCCGCCATGAAAAACGGCAAAGAGGAATGCGTCGGGGGCATCGTCATGATGCTCCGCGGAGAAAACAGCCGTGACGTTGTGCGCCGGGTGACGGATAAAGTCAAAGAAATCAACGAAAACAATATCCTTCCGGAAGGCATCAGGATAGCACCGTATTATGACAGAAGCGATATTGTGAGGGCGAGCGTGAGCACGGTTAACAAGGCGCTGATCGAAGGCTCCGTTTTAGTGCTGATCGTTCTCTATCTGCTGCTCAACAGTATCCGGGGCAGTATCGTGGTCCTTATTGCGCTGCCGCTGTCGCTCCTGGCCACATTCATCGTGATGAAACTTGCGGGTATCAGTGCAAACCTGATGTCCCTCGGGGGTCTTGCCATATCGATCGGCATGATCATCGACACGACGATCATCCAGGTCGAAAATGTGCAGCGGCATCTGAGTGAAGAGGGCGCGCGGCATCCCAAAATATTTACGGTGCTGAAGGCGGTGATGGAGGTCAGAAAGCCGAGCATCTTCGGAGAGCTGATCATCGCACTCACCTTCATCCCGATCCTCTCCCTGGAAGGCATCGAAGGGAAGATGTTCAGCCCGCTGGCCCTCACCGTTGCCATAGCGCTTCTTGCATCGCTCTTCCTTTCCGTCTTCGTCATCCCGGTACTCTGCATCCTTTTTCTGAAACCGCAGCCGGAAAAAGAAAGCTACCTGATGAAGCACGCAAACCGTCTGTACCTGCCGCTTCTCGACTATGCGATGCACAGAAAGCAGATGGTGTTGGGCGTTGCCGGAGTTTTGTTGGTTGCATCCCTGCTGCTGGTGACAAGACTGGGCACGGAATTTATCCCGACAATGGATGAAGGTTCATTCGATATGGATGTGTCCATGCTTCCGGGTGTGTCCCTTGCAACGGCGATGGAAGTAAACCAGCGGGCGGCAGAAAAACTGATGCAGTTTGATGAACTCGATACCATCGTGTCCCGTACGGGACAGACCGGTGTTGCCCTGGATACGAGGGGTTCGGATAAAACCGGCTACGTCGGAATATTCAAGCCAAAGGAGGAATGGAAGCGGAATATCTCGAAGGAAGAACTGACCAACGAGATGCGCGAGTCACTGGAATCTATCGCGGGCATCACCTTCGGCTTCAGCCAGCCGATCCAGTGCAGAATTGACGAGCTCGTAGCCGGCACCCGCGCCCAGCTGATTCTCAAACTGTTTGGCGAGGATATGAATGTGCTCAGTGAAAAATCGGCTGAAATAGCAAAGGTGCTGTCAACCATAAAAGGAGGCACAGACCTTGCTGCTGAAAAGGTTTCAGGGCAGCCATACCTGACCGTAGACATCAACCGCTCAAAAATTGCCCGCTACGGCCTCAATATCAGTGATGTACAGAAGGTGATCGAAATTGCCGTGGCGGGAAAAGCAGCCTCGCAGCTGTACGAAGAGAACCGCAGCTTCGCCATATCCGTCCGCCTGCCCGAAGAAAAAAGAAATTCCCTGGAGGCGATCAGGAATCTGATGATCACCACGAAAACCGGTCTCAATGTCCCGCTGGAACAGCTGGCAGAGGTGAAGATGGTCGAAGGCCCGGTCCAGATAAGCCGCCAGGACGGCATCAGAAGGACGGGCATCGAGATGAACATCACCGGCAGGGATATCGGCAGCTTTGTCGCGGAGGCAAAGCAGAAGATTAAAGAGAAGGTCACGCTGCCTGCAGGATATTATCTCACCTGGGGCGGACAGTTCGAGAACCAGCAGCGCGCCATGAAGAAACTGATGATCATCGGGCCCGTTGCCGTCGGGCTGATCCTGCTGCTGCTCTACGTCACCTTCCGGTCGTTCCGCCTTGCGCTTCTGGTCATCTCGAACCTGCCGTTTGCCCTAATCGGAGGTGTCTTCGCACTCTTCATATCCGGGCAGTATCTGTCTGTTCCTGCCTCGGTAGGGTTTGTTGTCCTGTTCGGCGTGGCCGTGCTGAACGGACTGGTGCTGGTGTCGCGCATCTCGCAGCTCCGGGATGAAGGGTTTGATATGCAGGACGCGGTCAGGAAGGGAAGTCTCGACAGACTGCGGCCGGTATTGATGACCGCATCCATCGCAATCTTCAGTCTGATACCGATGCTGCTTGCCGGGGGGGCGGGGTCTGAAATTCAAAAACCGCTTGCGACGGTCGTTGTGGGCGGATTGGTGACCTCCACCCTGCTGACGCTGATGATTATTCCCTCGGTCTACAGCTGGTTCGAAAAGAGAAAGATCGAAGCGGAAATGTAGCGGAATGGGGCAGTACGTATCAAAATAGAACTCATAAGGAGAATTTCATGAAAGAGATAAAGGCAATTATACGGCCGTCCAGACTGCTCGAAGTAACGGAGGAACTCCACAGGATTGACGGCCTGCCGGGTGTCACGATATCGGAAATCAAAGGCTTCGGCAAGGGCAGGGCGAAAAACGCCGACGATAAAATCGTCTATGAAATGGTGGAGCTTGTCCCGCGCATACAACTGGAAGTTGTGGTGAATGACGGGATGGTTGCAGAGGTGGTGGACGTGATCCGGAAATTCTCTCATACCGGGCACACCGGCGACGGAAAAATATTCGTGATAGATGTCGAAGACGTCGTCAAGATAAGAACCAATGAACGGGGAAATAATGCAATTTAACTGCAGACCAGGTTTTCCTCCGGTCGATGGGATTAGGAAATTCATTCTCGGTATTCATATTTTATTCATGAAGTTGACATATAGTGATGGGCATCTGCGCCGAAATCATACGGACGGAATGATGCCGGAATGCAATCGCATTTCTTGACGAAAGCGTCTTGATTTGATAACATAGATGCATTGTCGCGCAACTAACCAACAAGGAGATAGCACCCTATGAAGATGAAGCTTTTTATCGTATCCCTCGCAGTGCTCCTGTTCGCATCAGCGCAGTCTTATGCGGCCCCGGGCAATACCATGGCACCCCTGAGCACCCCCGAACTGAAGCAGTCGATCGGGGCCGGCAAGAATACGGTCGTATTTTTTCTTAATCCCCAGGGAGGCCCCTGCAAGGCACAGAACGAGATCCTCGAGAAGCTCCATAAAGACAGGAAGGGAAATTTCACCATCGCCTATGTCAACGCCATGAAACAGGCCGACCAGAAGGCCTTTTATGACTACGGCGTCAGGAACCTTCCCTCGCTCGTGCTGGTGGACAAAAAGGGCAAAATCAGCCGGCTCTTCCCCCCCGGCATCCAGACCTATGAGACCCTTGCACAGGCCCTCGACAGCATAAAATAGTGGACCTGGCCCTCTCCAACATCTTTCTTGCCGTGGCCGCGGGGCTGGCCAGCATATTGTCGCCCTGCGTGCTTCCGGTCATCCCGGTGATTGCGGCCGGAGGGGCCGAAAAACGGGACCGCCTCCGGCCCCTGCTTATCGTCGTCGGACTCTCGATCACCTTTATGGCGATGGGGGCCATATCTTCGCTTTTCGGGGCCCTTCTGATCGGCCGTACGCGCGCTATTGAACAGGCGGGAGGTCTTATCATCCTCGTGATCGGGCTGATGGTCCTTTTTGATATGAGCATATTCAAACGGTTCTACAAACTTTCGAACATACAGGTCAATACCGAGGGCAGGCTCAGCGGCCTGGTCCTCGGCATGGCCCTCGGCGTTATCTGGGTTCCCTGCATCGGCCCGATGCTCTCGAGCATCCTGACCATGGTCGGCACCAGCGGCCAGCTGGCGAAAGGGATCGTACTGCTCGGCTTCTATTCCACGGGGCTGGCCCTGCCGCTGCTTGCAGTGGCCTACTCTTCCCAGGCCCTGCAGCGCAGGCTCACCTCCTTCGCCAGGCATGAGGCGGTTATGCGCTACGTAACCGGCGGCATACTGGTTGCCTTCGGCCTGTATATATTTTTTATCGGAAATTTTGCGTTTTAAATCCGTCTTCTCCTGTTTAGCCTTGTAATCATCCCCACTATCTGGTAGATTAATACAGAACTCAAGCCACGAAGGCTTTCTTTGCTGGGACAGTAGTCTCTAAAAGGCCTTGGTGGCTTTTTTATTTCCTACAGGGAGCGCTATCATGCATATGTCAGACGCCTTGCTATCTCCTGCAGTCGGTGCTGCCTTCTGGGCCGGCACGCTCAGCACGATTGCGTACTGCTCGCGAAAGCTGAAGGAAAGCCTGGATGAAAAAATGGTCCCGCTGATGGGGGTGATCGGCGCCTTTATCTTTGCCGCCCAGATGATCAACTTCACCATCCCCGCAACCGGGTCAAGCGGTCACCTGGGCGGGGGGATGATCCTCGCCATACTGCTCGGGCCGCACGCGGCGTTTATCGTGATGGCCTCGGTCCTGACGGTCCAGTCCTTCTTCTTTGCTGATGGCGGCATCCTGGCCCTGGGCTGCAATATCTGGAACCTCGGGATCTATCCCTGTTTCCTCGCCTATCCCCTGTTCTACAGGCCTCTCACCCGGGGGAATGCCGGACCCGCGAGGATCGTGGCTGCGTCGCTGATCAGTGCGGTCATCGGTCTTCAGCTCGGCGCCTTTTCCGTGGTCCTGGAGACCGTACTTTCCGGCAGGAGCGAGCTTCCCTTCAGCACCTTCAGTATCATGATGCTGCTGATACACCTTGCGATCGGTCTGGTGGAAGGGATCGTCACCGCCGGAGTGATCAACTACGTTCGGGTTGCAAAGCCCGAACTTCTTGAGAGCGTTGCCGCGTCAAGGCCTCTGGCGGCAGGGACATCGGTCAGAAGGATTGCGGCCAGTTTTATGGTCATTGCCGTTCTGACCGGGGGACTCCTGTCGTGGTTTGCATCAACAAGGCCGGATGGCCTGGAATGGTCCATAGAAAAGATATACGGCAGTCCCGAACTCCCCGGGCAGAAAGACGGCATAACCCCGGCCTTGAAAAAACTCCAGGAGAAGACGGCCTTTCTTCCTGACTACAGCTTCAGGAAGGCCGAAAAAGGCGAGGATACTGTTGATGCCGGAGAGTACAAAGAGCCTCGGCCGGAGAGTGGGACCTCGCTTTCAGGTCTCATCGGTGCAGGACTCGTCCTGTGCGTCATACTGACGCTCGGGTTTGTGTTTCGGTTCATGCGGAAAAGTTCGGCACGGGGCCATTTCAGGCAATAGCACGGAGACAGACCGAAGGCTTCTCCTCACGCAGCACGCCGGGCAGGTCATTTGATAATCGTAATTTGAGATTGACAGAATAATTCTTTTTCTACACAATACCATCATCATGAGGCTCAGCAGTATCATACTTCTTGCTGTTTTATGTTTTTCCCTGGTATCGCCGCTCACCATGCACCTGGCCTCTGCGGGGCAGGAGGAGCATCTCGTTACCCTTGATGTCTGTCATGCCACAGACGCTTCCCTGTCGGTGAACGCCGACAGCCCTGTGCTGTATGAATGTCCCTGCAGTCCGTTTACCCCCGAATTTGCCGGTTTTCATGAACCCGGCAGCATCGTTTTCACACCTCATCTGTCATCACTTCAGGAAGAACGTCCCCCACGAGTCTAACCACTCCGTCTCGCAGTATCATTCCGAAGTCCTGTCTCTGGAATCATAGTCCGACGTCATAGGTCAGTTTATACAAGGAATACCGGCGTTTCGCCTGTATGGGAAAAGTTTTCTTCAAACTTTTCTCCCCTATACTCGGCTCCACTTCGGAACTTATTGAAAGATAACTATGGAGTGGAGCCATTTTTTTCTGTTCACAATGCCTTACTACTCAGCCGTACGAGCATCCGCTGCCTTGCAGCCGGAGATTTTAATTGCGTTATGGAGGTCGATTGTCAATGGACACAGAAAAACTGCTGGATGAAAAACTGTCACGGAGAGGAATCCTCAAAGGTGCTGCCGGTGTGGCAGGGGTTGCTGCCCTGACCATGGGCGGGCTTGGCCTTTTTTCCAGGGCCGAGGCAAAGGGAGGATCAACAGAAAAATGGCCGTGGCCCTATGTCAAGCTTGACCCCGACAAAACCGCTGAACTGGCCTACAACGAGTGGTACCGCGTATTCTGCGGCGCAGCGGTCATCAGCAGTGTATTCAGCCAGCTCAGGGAGAAGGTCGGGGAACCCTACACCTCGTTTCCTATAGACGCCTATGTCTTTCTCGAGGGCGGCATGGTGGGCTGGGGCACGGTATGCGGCTCCAACGCCGGTGCCAACATCGTAAGCAACATGATCATCGGTCCGCGCATCGCCGGCCCCGAATGTGAAAACGGCGCGGCCATCGGCGCCGACGCCCTGCTCTGGTATTCTGAAACCGCTCTTCCGACCTTTACGCCGAAGGAGCCGAGGCAGAAGTCGAAGATTATCCAGACGACAAGCGATTCGCCGCTCTGCCATGTGTCCGTCGGCAAGTGGATGAAGAAGTCCGGCTATGCCCTCAGCAGCCCGGAGAGAAAAGACCGCTGCGCCAGGGTCTCGGCAAGTGTCGCCTATAACCTTGTCAAGGACCTGAATGCCTGGAAGGACGGCACGTACAAGCAGAAATCCACCTGGAAGCCGGCAAGCAACATGGGCATTACCGGCCAGCAGAACTGCGGCGACTGCCACGGAGCCAATGTCCCGACTCCGCCCATGGCGAAAAAATAGTCTCTCTGATTCAGAACACGGGGGCAGAGGCCATCTGCCCCCGCACCAAATAAATAGATATTTCAAAAGGGGAAAACCACTACATGACGACCGCACGAATATCCCGACTCATTATAGTCTTACTCGCATTTGTCCTGCTCCAGGTTCTCTGTACCCGGCCCGCACCTGCGGCGGAGCAGGAAGGCAAGAACACCGGGAAACCGGTAACGCTTGATGACGTAATCATTACAGCTCCGGCGATGCAGGAGCCGCTCGAGGTCCGCTTCAATCCAAAGGCGCCCCAGCAGCCTCTGCCGGCCCACGATGGAGCGGCATTTCTGAAGGCCGTCCCCGGCATGAGCATCATCCGCAAGGGCGGCACCGACGGAGACCCGGTATTCCGGGGCATGGCAGGTTCGCGCCTGAATATCCTGCTGGATGGAGAAACGATACTTGGCGGCTGCGGAAACAGGATGGACCCCCCGACCGCCTATATCTTTCCCGAGGCCTATGACCGGGTCACGATCCTCAAAGGCCCGCAGACCGTACTCTATGGCCCCGGGAATTCGGCCGGGGTCGTACTCTTCGAACGCGACGCCAGGCGTTTCGACCCGCCCGGCTGGAAGCTGAACAGCAGTCTTATGGCCGGCAGTTTCGGCAGGCACGACGAAGTGCTCGACATCAGCGCAGGAGTTCCGAATTTTTATGTCCGGGGCACCGGGACCAATTCGCACTCGGATGACTACAAGGACGGCGACGGCAACAAGGTGCATTCCGAATATTCACGCTGGAGTCTTGCCGGGGCTGCCGGCTGGACGCCGGACAGGAATACGCGGCTTGAGATCTCGGTGGCACGCAGTGATGGAGAGGCAGCCTATGCAGACCGCAGCATGGACGGGACCCGGTTCGCACGGGAGAACTACGGGCTGAAGTTTGAAAAGAAGAATATCACCCCGTGGCTTGAAAAGTTCGAAGCCCAGGCCTATTACAACTACATCGACCATGTCATGGACAACTTTGGCCTGCGCACCTTCGTCCCCAGTATGACGATGCCCAATCGTGCGGCCAGCAACCCCGACCGAAAGACCACCGGCGGACGGCTCGCCTTCTCCCTCCGGCCCTCCGAAACTGCAAAGCTGGTAGTCGGAGCGGACATGCAATCGAACAGGCATACCCTGCGGTCCACGATGAACGAAAGCATGATGCCTTATGAGTCGATGGACCGGAAAGAAGACGCCCGTTTCGATCAGATCGGCCTTTTCGGTGAGGCGACAACATCCCTTGGCGAGTCCAACCGTATAATCGGGGGGTTGCGTGCCGACTGGTGGGAGGCCACGGACAAGCGCCAGACGCTCAGCCTGACGATGATGTCCAAGGTACCGAATCCCACGGCAGGCGCTGCGAAGGAAAAGACGCTGCCGAGCGGCTTTGTACGGTTCGAACACGACTTGGCAGGCGCCGCGGCAACCCTCTACGCCGGCATCGGCCACAACGAGCGTTTCCCGGATTACTGGGAACTGGTCTCCGCCAGCAAGGAAGGCCCCACAGACACTGAACTCAGCGCCTTCACCACGACAAGACCGGAAAAGACAACCCAGATCGATGCCGGCGCTACCTGGAACAGCGGTCCCTGGAGCGGCTTTGCGGCCGGTTTCTATAACAGGATCGACGACTTCATCCTGATTCAGTCGGGCGTCCAGCGCGGCAGCGGCATGACCGCCCGCAAAGTGAGCATCGTCCGGAATGTTGACGCCACCACCTGGGGTGGGGAGGCGGGGGTCAGCTATGCCTTCACCCGGGACCTCAAACTCGACACCAGTGTCGCATACGTCCGCGGCGAAAACGACACCGAGGGCAGGCCCCTGGCCCAGATGCCGCCTCTTGAGGCCCGGATCGGTCTGAACTGGAACGACAGGACCTGGTCATTCGGAACGCTGGTGCGCATCGTTTCGGCCCAGAACCGCTATGCCCTTAACGAGGGCAACATTGTCGGCCAGGATCTCGGCCGCACGTCAGGCTTTCAGGTATTCTCGGTCAACGGAGGATGGCGCCCCAAAAAAGGAATCCTGATAGCAGCAGGAGTCGACAACATCTTCGACAGGACCTATGCTGAACATATCAGCCGGTCAGGAGCAATGGTGGCGGGCTTCGAGCAGACAACCCGTGTGAATGAGCCGGGACGCAACTTCTGGGTGAAGGCGTCCTACAGTTTCTGACAACCGGGTGACCGCCCCGCAGGCCGTCCGGCCCGGAAGACGGTTTTCAGGGTATAATAGTGATGCATGCCTGCAGATGGAGATCTGATCTGCAGGCATGCATGACGATCTGATAAATCCAGGGCTCGCATGATCATGAGGCATATAATCTCTGAAGATAGGATGCACCTTCAGGCAAGAGCAGTCGGCGTATCGTTCCTTGTCCACGTGGCACTTGTCCTCGGGATCCTCGGCGCCGGAAGTACGTCGGTCCACGTGCGCCAGCCTCTTGTTGTCGACTTCTCCCTTGAAGCGCCCCGGGGTTCCACCCTGCAGCAGGCACCCACAAAGCAGACGGCTGTGCTGCCTCCTGCGCGTCGCCTCACGGAGGGTGCCCCTCCGCTAAGCTCCTCTGCAGAAGAAGCGAAAACACCAAAAGAACAGCCTCCTGCTACAGCAGAGACCCGGCCATCCGGCCCATCAGCGTCCGCCGCATCGCCCATCGCTGCAAACAGTGGAAAGGCGCGTGAAGGGGATGCAGGGCCGCTGCTGCCGGGAAGTATTGCCCGCAGTCCGGGTGCACCCGTACAAACCCGGAGCAGTATCGACTCCGGCGGTATTGAAAAGGCGAGGTATCTGAAGGAGCACTTTCTCTATATCAAGGAACTGGTCCAGAAAAAGGCACTCTACCCGGCCATGGCGAGAAGAATGGGATGGGAGGGCCGCGTTGTCGTTGCCTTTACGATACAGTCCGACGGCACTGCCAGGGACCTGAAAATAACGGAGAGTTCAGGACACGAACTGCTCAACAGGACTGCCCTGGATGCAGTACGCCGGGCCGCGCCTTTCCCGAAACCCCCGGCCGAGGCAGTGATCGTTCTTCCCCTTGCGTACAGACTCGATTCGAAACCGGAATAAAAAGCAGCGTGGCGGCCGGGGTTCGGGTTCCTGCATTTCGTTGTCCATAGCAGAACATGTGATGCTATAATGTCTATGAAAAGCAAGTCTGATTACCTGAGGAGCTTACGATGATTCTCATAACGTATTTCCTGCGTGCAGGCTTCGGTCTCATGGTCATCGGAGCCCTTCTGTTCTGCGCCGTCCCGGTGGAGGCAAAGCAGGAGTTCAAGAGAACGACTGAACGATATACCGTCCCCGAGGTGACACTCATCAATCAGAACGGAGTTCGGGTGCCCCTCAAAACAATACTGCAATCAGGCAGACCGGTCATGTTCGACTTCATCTTCACCACCTGCACCACCATCTGTCCGGTCCTCTCTGCCAGCTTCACGAACTTCCAGAGAAAGCTGGGGGCTGAGGCAGCCACGGTCCACCTCGTGTCGATCTCTATAGACCCTGAAAACGATACACCGAAGAAGATGAAGGACTACCTGAAGCGGTATGACTCGAAACCGGGATGGGATTTTCTGACCGGAAGCCGGGCGGATATCGACAAGGTGATCAGGGCCTTTGACACCAATGCGTCCAATAAGATGTCCCACCTGCCGATCATCATCATCTGGTCTCCTTCCGGCAAGAGCTGGACGCGGATCAACGGGCTGATCAGCACGGCAGAGCTGATCGATGAATATAGGAAAGCGGCGGCAAAATGACAACCCAGAGAGATCACCGGGCAGGACTGCTCTCTGTTGCATGCTGCATGATCGTTCTTGTCGTGATGGCAGGACTCGCAGGCGCTGCCAGCACCCCGAATACCATCGCCGGGTATAGCCGTGAAAAGGCCCTCCAGCTTGGTGAAGACATGTACCGCAGAGGCAAACTCCCCACAGGAGAGCCGATCAGGGCGATCGTGCAGGACGACATCCCGGTGACCGGGACGATGTTCACCTGTGAGAGCTGCCATATGCGGAGCGGCATTGGGTCGATCGAGGGGACGGTCATTACGCTGCCGACAAGCGGACCGAGGCTTTTCAAACCCCTGACAGCAGCAGAACTGAATGACGATTTCCTCCGTGCCGTCTTCAAGGACAAGCCTTCGCTCTCCATCCGGCGGCCTGCCTATACGGATGAGACCCTGGCAATCGCCCTGCGGGACGGGGCCGACCCCTCGGGCAGGCAGCTGAATCCAGCCATGCCTCGGTATATCCTTGAAGACAGCGAGATGGAAATTTTGATCTTCTATCTGAAAAACCTCTCAGCGAAATGGTCGCCCGGGGTGACCGAAACCACCTTGCATTTTGCGACGATCATCACCGACGAGGTGAGCAGCCGCGACCGGAAAAGCCTGCTTGCACCCCTGGAGTGGTTTGTCAGGGCGAAGAATGCCCGTGCAGACTACCAGAGGAGAAAGACTGCAGGGCGGCAATTTGTCGAAGAGATGGACAGGGCCTACCGCCTCTGGAACCTCTCGGTATGGGAACTGAAGGGCCCACCGGAGACATGGCGGCTGCAGCTTGAAGAGTACTACCGGCAGGAACCGGTCTTTGCGGTGCTCAGCGGCATATCGACCCGTGACTGGGGTCCGATCCACGCCTTCACTGAAGAGCACGGCATCCCCTCTATTTTTCCGGTAACGGACCTGCCGGTCATATCCGAGACAGACTGGTATACCCTCTATTTTTCGAAGGGGCTCGCCCAGGAAGCAATGGCCGCTGCACAATTCATTGAAGGGCTGCCCGAGGTAACACCCGATACGCCGGTTATCCAGGTATTGGGACGTGATACGGAATCCGCTGTCCTTGCCCGGAACTTCGCTGATTACCTGACAAAACAGGGGAGAGGCAGGCCGGTGGATCTGGTCGTCGACTCCGACGGACCTCTGAGCCGGGAGATGGCAGACTCCATTCTGGCTGAACACAAAAATCCGGTCGTCCTGCTCTGGACCGGCCGGAGCGCACCCGCAACAGCTGACATAATGATGCGGGGAGCTCGGAAGCCGAAGATGATATTCATGTCTTCTACGCTCCTGGGCGAGGCGGTCTCTGCCATAACGGAGGGCATCAGAAAAAATGTCTACCTGACCTGGCCATACCAGCTGCCGGGGGAGATAAGAAAGGGCGCCTTTTCATTCATGAACATATGGCTGAAGCCGCAGGATGCGTCTTCGTTGAACCGGACGGTGGCGACCAAGGCCTACTTTACCGGAAACATACTCGTTGAGGCGCTGATGCATCTGAAGACCAATTTCTACCGGGACTACTTTCTGGATGTAATCAGCATGATCAAGGACCAGACGAGCAAGATCCCTGTCTACCCGAGACTGAGCTTCGGACCAGGCCAGCGCTATGCATCAAAGGGGTGCTACATCGTCCAGCTCTCCGGCGGCCCAAGCCCCGAGATTATCAGGCGGAGCGAATGGGTTGTACATTAAGGCGTACGGCCGTATACGGCAGGCACTAGAAATACTTTATCCCGGTCCGGAGCGCGTCTCTGTCGACGATATAGGCATCTCCAGCCCTGCTCCCGCGAAGCCGGATCGGGTAGCAGCCGCCGATGCCGGTATCCAGTTTCTCCAGCGGGAACCTGACATTACAGGCCCTGCAGACCATTGCCCCGTTTTCATGGCGATATCCGAGCTTCTTGAAATAGCATTCCTTGCAGGCGTCGAGATATGATGCGACCTCGCCGTTCTCAAGGAGAACGAAAAAGTTAATCTTTTTCCCCTCCAGGACAACGGAATAAAACTCCGGCACTGCCTCCCTGAGAAGACCGACGTCGATCGAAACCTTCTGCCCGTCGAAAGGAGCAGACCGGTATGATGGCTTCTGATTGCAGGAAAACAGAAGAAAAACCGATAAAAACAGCAGCAGTGCCTTCATAAAAAATTCTAACCCTACGGGCCGGCATTTATCAACACACAGGCAGCACGGGTGAGCACCCCGACGGAGCGCTCACCCGCATGGCGGCGCGGAACCTAGTGGCACTCCGTCTTGATCTGATCAAGGAGCCGGGCGATATCGGCTGATATCCCCTCCATACTCCTGTATATTTCTTCGGCCTTCGCCTTATTCCCTGCATTATAGGCGGCCACGGCCTCCTTGGCCAGGGCATGAATTCTGTCGTGGGGGTTCTCGACAGCCCTGAAACTCGGAAGGGCTCCGCAGGCCTTTGTCCCTTCACTGTCATACCACTTGCCAAACCTGCAGGTATGATGATCAGGCAGCTGTCCCGGGTCAAGACGGGCATCGCCGCTGAGACAGGAGGCGATCTTCTCGACGAACAGCCGGTGGTCCGACTTGGCGATATCAAGAATCATGAGTTCACTGCCGGTAGTCCTGAAGCCGGCGGTTACATCCCTGAGTTCATTGGCAATGCCTGCCAGGCGGTTCACCTCATGCATCACCTGCCCCGACATCCCCTCCATATCCCGGGCTATGCCGGAGGTCATCTCTATATTGTTCGTGACCTCGCCGGCCGCAGCCGACTGCTCATCGACCGAGGTCGCTATCTGCGTAATCTGATCCCGGACCTTCAGCACGGAGTCCACAATCGCCTCGAGCGAGCTGCTGACATTCTGAATATACGCCGTAGCCCTCGTCACTTCTTCCGACGCGTCCTCCATCGACTTTGCGGTCTGCGCCGAGTCCTCCTGGACAGCCCCGATCTTCGACGAAATCTCGGAGGTGGCCCGGATCGTCCTCTCGGCAAGTTTCCTGACCTCGTCGGCAACCACCGCAAAGCCCCTGCCCTGCTCACCTGCGCGAGCCGCCTCAATCGCCGCATTCAGCGCCAGCAGGTTCGTCTGGTCGGCGATGTCCTTGATGACCGTCACGATATCGCCGATCTCGGAGACCCGGTTGTTCAGTTTCCCGACCGTCTCACCGAGTTCCCGTGTCGAGGTATGGACCCTCTTCACCGTCTCGACCGACTCGGCAACAACCTCCTTGCCCCTGGAGGCTATGTCCATCGCCTCTGCCGACGTTTCTGCTGCGAAGGACGCATTCCTCGCTATATCTGTGATCGTCTGGCTCATCTCCTCGGCAGCCGTCGCAATCTGGGCCGCCTGGCTCGACTGGTTCTGGGAGCCCTCTGCAGTCTTCCGGGACTGGGTCCGCAGGACATCAACAGTGTCGACCACATTATTAGAGGAAGAAAGAATCTTGTTGATCATGTCATTGAATTTAGAGACCATCCTGTTTGCACTCTGAGAAAGCGCTCCAATCTCGTCTCTGCTGTCATAAGCGATCGTCACGGTAAGGTCGCCGCCCGCTATCTGTTCCAGCTTTGCCGTTATCCCGCTGAGGGGGCGGGTTATGTTTATGGCGATCATCCAGGAAATGAGCGCTATCAGCGCAATCATGACGGCAAGGGGGATAAAGAGCTGCAGTAGCCTGTGCCGGTAAATCTCCTGGACATCGTCGATATAGATGCCGGTGCCGACAATCCAGCCCCAGGGCTCAAACCCCTTGACGAAGGAGACTTTCTCGACCGGTTCCTTCAGGTTCGGCTTCGGCCAGAGATAAAAGACCAGCCCGGCCTTGTTCTTCTTGACGGTCTCGACAAATTCCACGAAGATCTTCGTCCCCTTCGGGTCCTTGAAGTCGGACATGTCCTTGCCGTCGAGTTCGGGCTTGATCGGATGCATAAGCAGTCTGGCCTGCATGTCCGTGATAAAGAAATATTCCCTCTCGTCGTAGCGCATCGTCCGGAGGGTGTTCATGGCCGCAGTCTTGGCCTCCGCCTCCGGCATACCCTTCTCTTTCGAGAGCCTGTAGTAATAGTCGACGATAGAGTAGGCTGCCTGGGCCAGGTGCTCGGTCTGCTTCTTCTTCTCGGTAAGGATGGAGTCCCTCAGGTACATCGATGCAACCAGCATCATGACCGTCATGCCGACCATGGCAATACCCACAATCATCCATAATTTGTATTTCACCTTCAGTCTGTTCAAAAACACGACGCACTACCTCCTGCAAGATTATTTGTACCCGATGAACTGCTCCGATCCTTCTGACTGGACTCCGTGGCAACGTCTGCTTGACCGGCCCGGGATATCTCCCGGCCCGACACTGATCATGCTGATAACAGCAATACCTATAAATATATATATTACTTTCTAATACATGTCAATAAATATTTTTCTGCTGCAGCACTCCCGGGCTTCCCCCGGTGAATCAGCAGAGCATTACTTGAAAAATATATGTACTATCGGAAGATTAAAGTTATAACTTTAGGTTTTTTCACGGGGAGAGAGAACAGCAGGAGCCAAAAAGGAATTGAGTGCTTCGCTATCTTCCAAACCAATCAGAAGTCCGGGGAGAGGACTCCGAACTTCTCTCGTCTTTCCTCGTTCCCTGACCTGTCGCGGTATACCAGTTCGTCCGTATCAAGGTCATACTCGGGGAGCCTCGGGTTGTTCCACCACTGCAGAAAATACTCATAAAACGTGGCATAGAGGCTCCCGGGGTTCGTGTTATGCCGGAAAACGAACTCCGGCATGCCCTGCACATCGATGCCCGCGTGGTAGCGCTTCATCCAGATAAAGTCCCCCGAGATGGCCAGTTTCAGAAAAGGCACGTCATCGTACAGCTTCAGCCTGATATTCTTCTGCAGGGCCCTGATCTCCCGAAGGAAATCAATACTCATCCTGATCTGATACCTGAAGATCTCCAGCGTGATATCAGGATCGAGGATGCTCCGGGCGCGGATATCGGCCCCTTCGCTGAAAGGGTTCAAAAGCAGGATCTTGGCCTGGCGGCACTGTTTGATCACATTATGAAGTTCCCCCCGCTCGTCCGTAAAGGTCCGGTAGCCGGTCGACCCGATCAGCATGACATCGCGCGCCATACCCTGGTCTTCCTTTATCCGCTGGTGTTTCCGTCTGGCAAAAAAACCCCGGGCAGAAGAAACAAAGACCAGCCCCGCCGAGCGCGCCATCCGCGCCAGCCTGCGGTCTTTCCAGCTCCGTCCCAGGAAATTGAAGACAAAGATCAGCAGAACCGCCAGGGCGATCTCTACCGAGACCAGAAATATCTTTTCGTTCCCCACGACCGCCCAATAGACCAGAAACTTTCTGGCGATAAAATCCATGGCTGAAGGAAGAGACAGGGCGGCTGCCGCGCTCAGCACAATGAGCAGCACGTGGTACAGGATATGCGCCGGTCCCTGCAAAAGCTCTTTGAGACGTAATTTATTGAACATGGCAGCCTCCACAATATAGTTCGATGGTTATTGCACTGAAAGGTGATGACGGGGATACTGATACTCAGGAAAAGATTATCAGGGCGGTCAGGAGCAGGAAGGCAACGTCGCTCTCCGCCTCCCTGCCACCGGCGCTGATCCGTTCCGACAGGGAGGTTACCATACGAAGCCGCTCTTCACCCATGCCGGTCAAGGTATGACGTATCTGAGCCAGGACCTTCTGATTATCCGTCTTCCTTTCGATAAGGGAAATCACCTTAAGCACTCTCGGATCACGATATTCGCCGAAGGTGTTTTTCAACTGCACAGCAGCATGGCCCCGGGCGGCGGAACCTGGTGCAGATAAAAAAGCTGTTTGGATCGCTCCAGGGCCCGGTTCAGCTCCTGCTGCAGCGGCCGGAGCAAAACAGGCAGAAGCGGCTATCACAATGGCAGACAGCAAAAGCAGACTCTTCGTTCTCATTCCCCATCCTCCATCCATATCAGATCTCAAACGCAGCGAAGCACGCGTAAATAAATGATAGCAAAATCAGCGACGGAGTTGGATTAAGTTATGTTCATCAGGGAATGCGGCAGCAGGATCAAGCCCTGTCCGCGGCCTTGACGGTCATGACGAAAACCGGGGCCGCAACCAGCAATAGTGCCGCTATCACCTGGAACGCGAAAAGATAGCTGTGGCCGGCAAGGAGAAGACCGGCAAGGATCGGTCCGGCCGCATGCCCAATGTCGAAGATCGTGCCGAAGGTCCCCATAGCAGTGCCAAAATGCTTCTCCTTGCAGATATCCGCAACCAGGGCAGCTGAGGAGGAGGTCACCAGTGACTCCCCCAGGCCGAAGAGGATCGCAGCGGTCATCAGCGCATAGAAGTTTCGAAACAGCGGGATCGCCCCGAACGCAACTGCGCAGAAAACCATTCCCGCTGCAATAAGCGGCTTCCTCCCGTACCGGTCGGAGGTCCGGCCCATCACCGGCTTTGAGATGATCGTCACGACAACCTGCACTCCCCAGAGCAGACCGGCGTGGAATTCGTTCAGGCCTGCAACGGTAACCGCATATATCGGCAGGAAGGCCTCAAGCGCGCCGACGGTCAGGTTCTGCAGCCCCTCCATGCCCGACGTGATCACAATATTCCTGTCGCTGACCACCTCTTTGATTCCTGACAGAAATCGTGCATACCCCTCCCTGAGTCCCCTGCCCTGCTCCCGCACCGTATCGCCCTTCAGCACCATCAGTGCCGTGACAAGGGAAAGTACTCCCGAGACTCCACTGGCAAGATAGGCATACTGAAAAGCCTCCAAAGAGGGGGCTGCCGTCCCCGCTGAGCTATGCAGAATGAACCCGCCGAGGGGGGCCCCGAGCAGATTGCCGATGATCGTCACCGAGGAGAACCAGGAAAGCATCTCTCCCTTGTTCCGGCCTGCGAGATCAGCAACAACCGCCATGGCTACCGGCCCGTAGATCGCGGTTGCAAGGCCGTGGATGAACCTGATCACGATCAGCAGGGTATAGTCCCTGACCATCAGATAGGCAAACGGCATGAAGGCAAAAAAGAACAGCCCGATCATCATCGTCCTTCTTCTGCCGATCACGTCTGACAGGGCTCCTGCAGGCAGTTTAAAGAATATGCCGGTAACAGTCGATACTCCCACGGCGAACCCGATCGCCTCCGGCCCTGCCCCGAGATAGAGCGCAAAGAGCGGCAGCACGGGGCTCCGCGCAAGCGCATAGGAGAGCCGGGCAAAAAATCCGACAGAGCAGAGTGCGGTGAAGGGTGAAAAAACCCGGGTCACGGTATGCTCAGTGTTTCGCCGGGGCCTGCCGGTCGAAGTAGATGCTCTTGCCGGTAATGCTCACCGGGATGCCCATGGCCACCTCAGCCTGAATCAGCCCGAGGGCCCTCGCCGCTGCACCGACACGCTGCTGCACCCGGCAATCCACATTCAGCAGACTGGCGGTCTTGGCAGCCGATGAGAGGGCAACGCCGATATCCATCATGCGCATGACACAATGCGGGCCGGTGTACCCCATCTCCTTATCCGACATCTGCCTCTTCTCCGCGAACGCGGCACAGGTCGGATACCCGCAGGCACCGCAATCGTATCCGGCCGTCACCGGCTTGCTGAGGCCGATGAGGAGCAGGGCCTGCGAATTTTCGATATTCGAGGAATCCCTGTTCCAGAAGGCCTCATTCGTACTCCTGGGGGCATAGTCTTTCATCGCTGCAGCGATCTTCTTCAGATCCTCATCGCGCGTAATGACCACAATCTCCAGAAAATCCTTCCCCCCTGCCTTCGGGGCGGTCCGTGCGGATGCTGCCATAAGCTTTACTGCCATTTCTGTAACTTCTTTCATGCGTAGTCCTCCTTTGGTTAATTTCCCGCCATATACAGCATCTCAAAGACCTGCATTCCCTTCTCAAGGGCATCCGGATCATCCTTAGCCGTCCTGCGTATGCCGGTGAGGATATCCTCCACTCCTTTTGCCTCAGCTGACCGGTACTTGTCGTCCTTCGTATCAAGGTCATGGACCAGCTCCGCCAGCTTCTTTACTGTTTTGTCCTTTAACCCAAAAGATTTGACAAGGACTTCAAAGGTGCATAATTCACCAACATGGGTGAATTCCCCTCCTCTCATGTCAAAGATCACGGCATCTTTCCGGACCGAATCCATTTCCCGCTCATCAATAAAATCGAATGAGGCTTTCCGGTCTATAAACCTTCTGATGAGCCAGGCAGAGGCCATCCTGTCGATATACGGCCTTGTGCGTGTCACCCATTGCCTGTCCTGATAGGCATCAACCGCCCTGGGGGATATGACTGCCGGCTTCTGCTGTGCTGTTTCTGCCCCTGCCAGTTTCGCAAGCTCGGCCTTGACCCTCTTTATCTTTCCGCCTATGTTCTCGCCATCCCTTGAGGAGAAAAAATCGATCCTCTTCACCGCGTCGAATTCCTTCAGCAGCCTTCCAAACTGCTCCGAGAGGTCTCTGGTATTCCGTGCCCTGCCGCCCTGCCTGATGCTGCCCAGCTTTCTTTCGAGATCATCCAGCGCCTTTTCTACCGGCTTATAGTCGGCAGCCCTCTGCCGGTCGAAGAGGGCAATGATTTCGGGGTCCTTCACGGAATCGATATGGTCGATGCGGGTAAAGGCCCCCTCCCCCTTCATCC
Organism: uncultured Thermodesulfovibrio sp.; assembly: GCA_964499365.1. Lineage (GTDB taxonomy): Bacteria > Nitrospirota > Thermodesulfovibrionia > Thermodesulfovibrionales > UBA6898 > PALSA-1316. Next base: position 64,022 of record CAZCKU010000011.1, on the reverse strand, counting down.
CTGCAATCTCGGACACCAGCCATTGGAGGAATTCATAGTGTTCATCGCTGAAAGGCAAAATGTAGACAGAACCCTTGAGCGCCACCGCCCCTGCACCGGCCAGCTTGCGCCAGACCTTCATCCGGCTGCTGACCGGCTTCGAAGGCACACGATAGAAGAAGAGCAGCCAGCCCTCCTTCCGAACCCTCTTTTCCCGCAGTCCTGCACCCATATCCTCCGACGTCCTCCCGTCATAATAATATATGTTACTCTTGTTTTAAATGTAACATTTGTTACATTATTCGTCAAGTAAAAAACGGGGACGCCTCAGTGAAAAGATGGCGACTTCCATGCCGGAACGGTGTAAAATAGAGCAGGATTTACAGAGGGCACTACATGGCCACAGAGGAGATACATGATGAAGAAGAGCATAACAGTCGCAGCGGCCCTTGTCTTTGCCGGGATCTGCGCAGCGTCGGTACTCGCCGCACCAAAAAACGGGCGGTCAGCAGCGGAGCTGTTCAAGGAGCACTGCAGCACCTGCCATCCGGAGGGAGGCAATATCATCAATCCGGGGAAGACCCTACGGAAGGAACACCGCGACGCCCATAATATCAGCAGCAGGGCCGACATCGTCGAGAAGATGCGGCATCCCGGCAAGGGCATGACCTCCTGGAGTTCTGCGACCCTCCCCGATGATGAGGCGGAGGCCATAGCAGACTACATCATCAGGACCTTCAGGTAGGGATGCGGATGCCGCTGACACCGCTGCTGCTGACGCTGTTCTTCTCAGCCGCGCTGCTCTTCCCCGCCGGGATGCTGCCGGCATACGCAGAACAGGCAGACACCAGACCGGGGATCAACGAGAAACTCGGAGAGACCCTCCCCCTGGACCTTACGCTGACCGACGACAGCGGCCGTACCGTTCTGCTGCGCGATCTCATAACAAAACCGACGATCCTGAACTTTGTCTATTACCGCTGCAGCCATACCTGCCCTGCCCTGCTCTCAGGCCTCTCCGATGTCCTCTCGAAGGTCGAGCTCGCGCCAGGGAAGGACTTTGCTGTCCTGACGATCAGCTTTGACGAGACCGAGACCCCGGACCTTGCAGCACAGAAGAAAGTCGATTATCAAAAGGCCGCCCGCAGGGAGTTCCCCGATGGTTCCTGGAATTTTATGACTGCTGACAAGGAGACGATCGCGAGGATCACCAGGGCTGCAGGCTTCGGCTTCAGGAGGGCACCGAACGGGTTTGCCCATCCCGTCGCCCTGATCGTCCTCTCTCCGAGCGGCAAGATAACCCGGTACCTCTACGGCATCAAGTTCCTGCCGATGGACCTTACCCTGGCGATCACCGAGGCCTCGAAGGGTCTGGCGGTTCCCACCGTGAACAAGCTTCTGCTGTACTGTTACAGCTACGACCCCGAGGGCAGGCGGTATGTCTTCGATATCCTGAAGATCACCGCAGTCGCAACGCTCCTGTTCATCGGCCTGTTCATCGGCTGGCTCACGCTCTGGGGAAAAAAGCGCGGATGAGTGTGCCCGGAGTGCAGCCCGGATTCTACACCCCCCCGGACGGCAGGAGCGGCATGGCCTCGTGGATCTTCACCCGGGACCACAAGAGAATCGGGCTTCTCTATCTTTTTTCGATCTTCCTTTTCTTCAGCCTCGGCGTCACCTTCGGCCTGCTGATGCGGCTGGAACTGATCGCACCGGGCAGGACGATCGTAGCAGCCTCGACCTACAATTCGTTCTTCACGCTCCACGGCGTCATCATGATCTTCCTCTTTATCATCCCGGGCATCCCGGCCTCTCTCGGCAACTTCTTTCTCCCGCTCCAGGTAGGTACGCGCGACGTGGCCTTCCCCCGGGTCAACCTCCTGTCCTGGTGGTGCTATGTCGCCGGCGGACTCCTGGCACTGCTGTCGCTCTTCACCGGCGACGGGCCGCCCGATACCGGCTGGACCTTCTACGCACCCTACAGCATCAGGACAGGGACGAACGTCATCCTCGCGGTCTCCGCAGCCTTTGTCCTGGGCATGTCGTCGATCCTGACCGGGCTGAATTTTATCACGACGATCCACCGGATGCGGGCACCCGGCATGACCTGGTTCAGGATGCCGCTCTTCGTCTGGTCTCTCTATGCAACCGCCTGGGTCCAGGTCCTGGCGACCCCGGTTCTCGCGATCACCCTGCTGCTGGTGATCATCGAGAGGCTCTTCGGTGTCGGTTTTTTCGATCCCGCGAAGGGAGGCGACCCGATCCTCTACCAGCACCTCTTCTGGATCTACTCGCACCCGGCGGTCTATATCATGATCCTGCCGGCGATGGGGGTGGTCACCGAGATCATCCCGGTCTTCAGCCGGCGCACCGTCTTCGGCTATAAGGCGATCGCGTTTTCGAGCATGGCTATCGCCTCGGTCGGCTATTTTGTCTGGGGCCACCATATGTTCACCAGCGGCATGAGCGATACGGCGCGGGCGGTCTTCTCGTTCATCACCTTCATCGTGGCGGTGCCGAGCGGGGTCAAGATCTTCAACTGGGTCGCCTCGCTCTACAAGGGTTCGATCAGGGTGGACGCACCACTCCTGTTCACGCTGGCCTTTATCTTCCTTTTTTCGATCGGCGGGCTGACCGGACTGATCATGGGCGCGCTCGCCACGAACATCCATATCCACGGGACCTACTTCATCGTCGCCCACTTTCACTATGTCATGTTCGGGGGGACGGGGTTCGCATTTCTTGCGGGCCTGCATTACTGGTTCCCGAAGATCTCCGGCAGGATGTATCAGGAGAGGCTGGCCCGGATCGGCTGGTTCTTCCTCTTCATCGGCTTCAACACGCTCTACTTCCCGATGTTCATCCTCGGGTGGCAGGGGATGCCGAGACGGTACTATGATTACCTGCCTCAGTTCCACACTCTGAATATCGTCTCGACAATCGGGTCCTGGCTTCTCGTGGCAGGACTGATCATCGTGTTTACGAACCTCCTGCGTTCGATCAGGAGGGGTGAGCCTGCAGGCGCAAACCCCTGGGGCGGCAGCACCCTCGAATGGCAGGTCTCCTCACCTCCGCCATCCGAAAACTTTGAAGAAATACCGGTTGTGACGCAGGGGCCCTATGTCTATGACCGGGGCAGGACGAAGAGCAGTGGACCAGCATAAAGACGACACAGGGTCGCGGATCGGGATGTGGCTCTTCCTCTTCACCGAGGTCCTCCTCTTCGGCGGGCTCTTCCTGCTCTACGCCGTGTTCAGGTCCAAGAACAGCGGGGACTTTCATGCGGCTGCGGAAGACCTCAACCGGGCAGCCGGGGCTGTCAACACCGTGGTCCTGCTGACCAGCAGCCTTGCGATGGCCCTTGCGATAGCGGCGATACGTCAGGGGAAGAAACAGGCCTCGATCATTTTCCAGGTGATCACGATCCTGCTCGGCCTGGTATTCCTTGTCATAAAATATTACGAGTGGAGCATGAAGATCGGCCACGGCATCTATCCTGATTCACCGGCACTGCTTGCCCTCCCGCGGGGGGAGATACTCTTCTACGGACTCTATTTCGTCATGACCGGACTGCACGGCCTGCACGTCGTGGTCGGGCTCGGCGTGCTGGGCTTCATGCTCCGGTCGACTGCGCAGGAAAAGATCAACAGCAGGGATTTCGTGAGACTCGAAAACAGCGGCCTCTATTGGCATTTTGTGGACACGATATGGGTCTATCTCTTTCCGCTGTTCTATCTGGTGACATAACGGGATGGTGAGGCAAAGGCAATGACGACAGAAACAGGCAGCAGTTACCGGACATACCTCATCATATGGGGATGCCTCCTCGTCCTGACCGTCGCGACGGTCGGCGTATACCGGCTGCACCTGGGGAATGCCGGCGCTGCAGCGGCCCTGGCCATCGCCTCGCTCAAGGCAGGCCTGATCCTGCTCTATTATATGAACCTCAGGCAGGAAGGCAGGTTTCTGCAGGGGATCATCCTGATCCCCATACTCCTGATCGGCGTGCTGATCGGCTTCACCTTCCTCGACGTGTGGTACCGCTGATGCTGAGCTTCCGGGACTCTGCCCAGACCGTCGATGATATCTTTCTCTTTATCGTTGCGGTCTCCGTAGCCCTCCTTGCGGGGGTTGTGGTCACGATGGTCTATTTCGTGGTCAGGTACAGCAGGGAGAGGAACCCTGAGCCGCAGAATATCGAAGGCAATCTCTGGCTCGAAATAACCTGGGTCGTCATACCCCTGGTCCTGGTCCTGGCCATGTTCTTCTATGGCTGGAAGGGCTTCAGGTTCATGAGGACCGTGCCGCCGAACGCCCTGCCGGTCAGGGCCATCGGCAGCATGTGGCAGTGGAGCTTCGAATATGAAAACGGCAGGACCGCGGAGGTCCTAGTTGTGCCGTCGGGCAGGCCGGTGAAGCTGCTCATAACCTCGCGGGATGTCCTGCACAGCCTCTTCATCCCTGCCTTCAGGGTCAAGGAAGACGCAGTCCCCGGGCTGCAGACCTATCTCTGGTTTCTGCCCGACCGCATCGGGGTTTACGACCTCTTCTGTTCCGAATACTGCGGGGAGGGTCATTCCTCAATGATCACGAAGGTGAAGGTCATCTCTGCGGAAGACTTCCGGAACTGGTATGCACGGGACGCAAAGGGAATGGACGGAAAGGACGGGATTGCGCTGCTGCAGAAAAAAGGATGCCTCGCCTGCCACAGCACCGACGGGACAAAAAAGATAGGACCGACCTTCAAGGGGCTCATGGGCAGCAGGATCATCATTATGGCTGCAGGGAAAGAGCAGGAGATCACGGTCGATGAGGCATACCTGAAGAAGTCGATCATGGAGCCCCAGGCCGAGATCGTCAAGGGCTTCCCCCCGATAATGCCGCAGGAGAAGGACAACGTCACCCCTGCCGAGCTTGAGGAGATCGTCAACTATATCAGGGGCCTCAAATGAACAGCTGCTCGCATTCCCGGCCGGATACTGAAGACCCTCCGGTGCCCCGGCACAAAACGCCGCTGATCCTGCATACCTGCCATTGCCACCCGGTTCTTTGCACAGACAAACAGAAATTGATGGCGGGTTGCGCGTGAGCGCGAAATCTCTCGGAAGCTATGCCGCACTGGGGAGGATCCGCATATCCCTTGCAGCAGGCCTGTCGGCCATGACCGGATACATCCTTGCTGCCTATTCCCTCCGTCCTGAAATCTGGATCACCGGCCTCGGGGTCCTCCTCCTGGCCTGCGGCGCATCTGCCCTCAACCAGTACCAGGAACGGGATATCGATGCGCTGATGGATCGGACACGGTCGCGGCCGCTTCCCTCCGGGACGATGACTGCCGGTGAAGCCCTGCTTTTTGCAGGGGGGACCGCTGCTTCGGGACTCGTGCTGATCCTGGCGGCGGGTGGTGTTTCGGGATTGCTGGCAGGACTCTTTGCGATCTCCTGGTATAACGGCCTCTATACAAACCTTAAAAGAAGGACCGCCTTTGCCGCTGTCCCCGGAGCACTTGTCGGCGCGGTCCCTCCGGTGATCGGGTGGCAGGCAGCGGGAGGCAGCCTTACGGATCCCGGCCTTCTGGTGCTCTGCCTTTTTTTCTTCCTCTGGCAGGTGCCCCATTTCTGGCTCTCCGCCGCCAGCCTTGCGGGGCAGTACCGCTCGGCGGGACTTCCTGCAGTGACCTCTCTCTTTTCTGAAAGACAGCTGTCGCGGGTCCTCTTCATCTGGATCGCGGCAACGGCGGTCTGCGCGCTCCTCTTTGTCCCCTTCGGCCTGGCGCTCCAGAACACAAGCAGGTATCTCCTTGCCGCTGCGGCGCTCGGACTCAGCCTGCAGGCCTCCCCCCTGCTCAGGACCAAGCATAGCACCGCGGTCTACGATCATACGTTTGCCGGCGTCAATCTCTTCATGTTTGCGGTAACGGCCCTGCTCTTTGCAGACCGTCTCCTGTGACCTGGCAGGAAAGATATTGTTCCCCTGCCCTTTCGATGGCATTGCACGGCTCTGATATCACCTGTCTGCCAGGGCAGATTCTTTTTCAGTGGCATGTAACCGACCGCTGCAACCTGCAGTGCAGCCATTGCTACCAGGAAGACACGCCACAGCCTGAGCCGGCATGGGCCGATCTCCTGAAGGTTCTGGATCAGTTCATCGCCTTTATCCGCAGCGCCCGCCGGCAGCACGGAGGGACTCATGTCCGGGCTCACGTCACCGTGACGGGCGGTGAACCTTTTCTGCGGGCCGACTTCATGGACCTGCTCGAAAGGCTGTCAGGAGAGAGGCGGCTTTTTTCCTTCGCCGTGCTCACCAACGGGACGACGCTCACCCCTGCGATAGTCCGCTCCCTGCATCGTCTGAGGCCGGGCTTTGTTCAGGTCAGTATCGACGGGAAGAAAGAGACGCACGACCGCATCCGCGGCAGGGGCAGCTATGAACGGGCCGTCGACGGACTCCGGCTGCTGGCGGGCTGTCATATTCCGGCTCACATTTCCTTTACCGCCCATCGCCTCAACTACCGTGATTTTCCGGATGTGTCGCGGCTCGGTCATACGCTTGGCGCAGCGCGGGTGTGGGCAGACCGCCTGGTGCCGTGCGGGCGGACTTCCGGGGCGGCCGCACTCCTGACCCCGGGTGAGACCCGGGAGTTTTTCGGTCTGATGCGGGCAGAGTCCCGCCGCGGGTGGCTGCGGCATCGGCCCGTTGCGCTCCATCGTTCCCTCCAGTTTATGGTCACCGGCGCACGGCCGTATCGCTGCAGTGCAGGAGACACCCTGATGACGGTCTTGCCCAACGGCGATGTTCTGCCCTGCCGCAGGATGCCTCTAGTCGTCGGGAACCTCTTCAGGGAGGACCTCGAGCACCTGTACACTTCCAGTCAGCTCCTCCGTGAACTGCGGGACCGGGAACGCGTCAGCAGCGGCTGCGAACACTGCTTCTACGCCAGGACCTGCGGCGGCGGATCGCGGTGCATCGCATATGCAGTTCATGGCGAACCCTTCCGTGCAGACCCCGGATGCTGGCTGGCAGCCAAAGAAGGAGCCGCCCGGTCAGCCGGCGATCAGCGTTGCCGGGAAGGCAGCACGGACAACAAGGTTCTGACAGCAGTGCCCGTACAAATATAATGAGCCATTCAGGAAAAGGAGCTTTCATGGACCAGACACTTTCTTTACCTCCCGGGATCAGCGACGGCATAGACCAATTCCTCCAGCAGGCCCGGCAGGCCTTTGGCAGTGACCTTCTCTCTGCAGTCCTCTTCGGTTCGGCAGCCGAGGGCAGGCTGCGCCCGACGTCGGATGTAAATCTTCTCCTTGTGCTCCGCACCTTCGACCGGACCCGGGTCGATGCGATCAGAAACCCACTGCGGGCAGGCCACGCAGCCTTTCACCTCGATGTCATGTTTCTCCTTGAGTCTGAAATAGGACAGGCCGCGGACGCCTTTGCCGTAAAGTTTGCAGATATCCTTTCGCGCAGGAGGGTCCTCCATGGGCCTGACCCCTTCGTGAATCTCACGATCACACCGGAGGCGATAGTCCGCCGGCTTCAGCAGGTCCTGCTCAATCACATACTGCGCATGCGGGAACGCTATGCCCTGGTCAGCCTTCGTGAGGAACAGCTTGCCCTGATCGTCGCCGACCTGACCGGACCGCTGAGGGCGTGCGCCGCGTCCCTGCTGAAGCTCGAGGGCAGACCCGCTGCGTCCCCGCGGGAGGCCTTCTCCTCATTCCTGGCCGAAACCGGAAGCCCGGCGGGCATGGATATCGGCCCCCTTATCGATCAGGCGAGAAGCCAGGGGGTGCTGCCGGCCGGCGTTGGAGGGACCCTCCTGTTCTCCCTCATCGAAATTGCGGAGAGGATGCATCAGCGGACAACCGCACTCCTGAAAGGCTCGGGGGGTTAGCGTGGTCAACCCCTTTGATCTTCGGGGCCCTGAGTTCCTTGTTTTCTTTGCCCTCCTCGGGTTGTCGGTCAACCTGCTGCTGCGCTTTCTGATCAGGCGCACCGAAAAGGGAGACGCCCCGCTTCACTGGGACTATACTGACCCGTACAAGATAGCCTATCTGCGTGGCGGCGCGTCTGAAGCCCTGCGGGTAGCGGTCTTCTCCCTGATCGACCGTGGACTCCTCAAGGCCAGCGGGGACCGCATAGCAGCAGAGGCCCGCGACGGAAACCCCCTTCAGAGGCAGATCGAGAAGGCGGTGCTGAACGTCTTCTCCAAGCCGCGCGAAGTGCAAGAGGTCTTCACTGATCCGGCTGCCCTGGGGGCGGCGGAAGGTTATCGGCGGGCGCTGGCCGGCGAGGGACTCCTGGCCGATTCTGCCCTGTATATGCAGCGCATGACACCGGCTGTCGCGGCCCTCTGCCTGATCCTCGGCGTGTCCGCCACAAAGATCATCATCGCCTTCATGCGCGGCCGCTTCAATATCGGGTTTCTGGTCATGCTCACCATCGCATTCGCGATCTGGGCGGCAGCGACGTGGCTGCGGCAGCGGACAGGGGCGGGCGATGAGATCATACTGCAGCTGACCCACCGGTTTCGCTCACTCAAGCTGCGGGCCGCCAGCCTGCGGCCCGGAGGCATGACCAACGACGCTGCCTTCCTTGCCGCTGTCTTCGGCCCCGCAGCACTCTCGGAAGACTATTTCCCCTTCGTAAAGGTCCTGTTTCCAAAGACATCCTCATCACAGGACGGAACGTACACTGGCGGGTGCGGATCCAGCGGCTGTGGGGGAGGAGGCTGCGGAGGAGGCGGTTGCGGCGGCGGATGCGGGGGATGCGGGTCCTGAGACAGCGGGCGGACAGGAAAGGTATCAGAGGAGATGGTTTGGTTTAAACCCGGAAGATGGCAGTGGGCGCATGGCGGCCTGCCACGTGAAGAGGGAGGCTGCTTCCGAGGACCTTCCGGTGGGTCTTCAGGGCGAGCGACGGCTCGTTGTTGTCCTGCGAAAGATGCGCAAGACAGGCCCATTTGAGGCGTCCCCCCCAGCAGAGCAGTTCTGCAGATTCGATATTCGAGAGGTGGCCGCCCTGCCCCCTGATCCTTCTTTTGAGAAAGGCGGGATACATCCCGTGCTCAAGCATACCGGGGTCGTAATTGCTCTCCAGAAAGACCGCGTCGAGCGAGGCAACGACCGAGATGAGTTCCTGAAATACATGTCCTATGTCGGTCAGTATGCCGAGCCTTCTCCTGCCTGAATCCACCACAAAGACAGAGCCGTCCTCCCCGTCATGCGGCGTCGGCACCGAATGAACAGAGATCTTCCCGACCCGTATGGTCCCGCCCGACGTAAAACAGCGCACATCGTCAAGTCTTCCGAGCCGGTGTCTGCTTTCTGCCTTGGCAAGGGTCTTCGGCGTGATATAGACCGGGATCCCGAATTTCCTCTGATAGACGCCTGCATATTTCACATGGTCAGCATGATCGTGGGAAATGATCAGCGCGTCGACATCCCGTATCTCCCTGCCTGCTGCCCTGAGCCTTCCCTCTGCCTGGCTCCCGCATATGCCCGCGTCAAAAAGAAGCCTGACGCCGGCGGTCTCGACATAGATACAGTTCCCGTTGCTGCCCGACTGGAGGGATATCGCCTGCATTGATTATAGTCACACAGGGTATTGTCAAATTTCAAGGACCGGGTGAAACGGCTGCCGCCGCCTGCTGCAGGGATGCACATCGAGGAGGCCGATGAGATACTGATCTGTCCGATGCCGGTCATGCTGCCATCGCCCGCCGCTGTTATTGCTGAAGAACGATGTCGTGTATATGAAGAGACAGGAGAATGAGGTAGAATAGATACATGAGAAATTTTGGCTATTTTCTGTATATTCTCACCCTCGGTCTCTGGACAGGCGGGGTCTTCATCTTCACCTTTGTCGTCACGCCGGCGATATTCAGGACGTACGGCAGGGACAGGGCCGGAGAGATCGTCGGAACGCTCTTCCCGCCCTACTTCATCTTTACAATCGTGATCGCTGCACTTGCGTTGCTGCTTCTTTTCATCGCGTCCCCTGTCCTGACCCAAAACGCCTTCAGGGTGTCGCTGGGCCTTGCCGCCCTGGCCCTCTGTATAGCCCTGTATGTCAGAGCTGGCCTTTATCCGCAGATACAGGAGGTGAAGCAGGCGGTGACGTCTTTCGAAACATCCGCTCCCGATCACCCGATGCGCATGAAGTTCAGGAGGCTCCATGCAGTGAGCGCGGTGCTGAACCTTGTCTTTATGACGAATGGAACGGTCCTGCTGGCTGTCGGCACGCTCATGAAACGATGAGCGTGTGCCCGGCGCGAAAATGAGCTGACCATGACCGGTCGCCTCGTACTTGTCGGCGGAGGGCATGCCCACCTGACCCTTCTGCTGCACTGCCGCCAATATCTGGACCAGGGGATCGGCGTGACCCTGGTATCTGTTTCTCCCTATCATTATTATTCGGGCATGGGCCCGGGGCTTCTGGCCGGGACCTACCGGCCGCAGGAAATCCGCTTCCATGTCAGAAAGATGGCCACTGACCGCGGCGCAGAATTTATCAGGGACAGGGTGCTCAGGCTCGATCCGAAAGAACGGCTGCTCCACCTGGAGTCGGGAAGGACTCTCGGGTACGACATGGTCTCGTTCAACACCGGCAGCGATGTCGTGCTCCCGCCAGGGGGGCAGGAAGCGGGAAATGTCTTCAGCGTAAAACCGATCGTCTCCCTGCTGGCGGCCCGGCAGGCAATCCTCTCACGTCTTCGGCAGGGCCCCGCCAGGATAGTTGTGATCGGCGGCGGACCTGCGGGCGTCGAGATCGCGGGCAATGCCTGGCGGCTCGTTCAGGACCGGCGCGGGCAGGCGCAGATCACGATCATTGCGGGGCGGGAGCTGCTCAGTGGCAGACCGCAGCGGGTTCAGGACCTCGCGCGGCGATCCCTGCTTCAGCGCGGCATAGCAGTGCGCGACGGTTCCCGTGCAGCACGGGTCGGGGAGAATCAGGTCCTGCTCGGGTCCGGGGAAGCCCTGCCGGCTGATATTGCCCTTGTCGCCACCGGTATCCGTCCTTCATCTCTCTTCCGGGACTCAGGCCTTCCGGTCGGTCCCGACGGCGGACTCCTGGTGAACCGTTTTCTCCAGAGCCCCGCCTATCCAGAGATCTTCGGAGGCGGAGATGCCATACACTTTGAGCCCCGGCCGCTGGCCAAGGTGGGTGTTTACGCGGTAAGGCAGAACAGCATTCTTTTCAGAAACATCCTGGCCGCGAGCGGCAGGGGGAAACTTGTCCCCTTCGAACCCCAGAGGACCTTCATGCTGATCTTCAACCTGGGCAACGACCGCGCAATCCTGATGAGGGGAGAACTGGCCTGGGCCGGATGGCTCCCCTGGAGGCTGAAGGACCGGATAGACAGGTCCTTTATGAAGAAGTTTCAGGTCTCGGGGGAAATGCGGGAAGCATTTTCAGAAGAGGAGGAATATGATGGGGCTGCGTGATTACTTCAGGGCTGTCGATACCGTAACCGCAGAACAGGCAAAAGATTTTCTCGCCGCTCACCTGCCGGACGAATACAACCTGGTCGATGTCAGGCAGCCCGGAGAATACCGCCAGGGTCACCTTCCCGGTGCCATACTGATCCCCCTGGCAGAGCTTGCCGACAGGGTGAAGGAGCTCGATCCCCTTAAGCCGACGCTCACCTATTGAGGGTCGGGTGTACGCAGCCGGGCGGCTGCGTCGATGCTCGGGACGGCAGGGTTCAGCCATGTCACCAGCCTGGCGGGAGGGATGAAGGCCTGGCAGGGGCTGATTGCACAGGGACCGCCTGAGGCCGGCATAGCCTTCTTCACCGCGGCTGCGGATGCAGGCGACCTGATAGCCCTGGCCTGGCTGCTCGAGGAAGGTTCGCGGCAGTTCTACGAGGCGCTGTCGGACATGCAGCCGGAACCGGATGCAGCCGCTCTCTTTGGCGGGCTGGTTATGGCAGAGGAACACCACAAGGAGACACTCCTGTCACTATTTCGCGATGTTGCCGGCAGGGAGCCGGGACCGGATTTCCCAAAGAGTATGCCGGTGGCTAAAGGGGCCGGGAACCGCATGGAGGGAAACCTGTCTGTGGATGAGGCCCTGTCCTGGGCGAAAGGGAAGTCTCTCCCCGAGCTTTTGGAACTGGGCATGGCGCTCGAGACCGACTCCTTCGATCTCTACATCAAAATGAGCAGGACCGTAACGGACGACGGAGCGCAGAAGGTCTTTGCAGGACTTGTGGCTGAGGAGAAAGAGCACCTGGCCCGCATGGCGGCTTTGCTGGACCGCACCATCGAAGGCAGACAGGCGGACCCCCGGAACCCTGCCGTCAGTAAATGAACTGGCACGCGCGGGTTTCAGGCCCTATAATGGAATTACCATGGAAGAGATCCCGGAATCAGACAGACTGATCGAAAAGGGAGCGAGGCTGCTCAGGGACAACAACCCCCTTGCCGCCCTTGCCTGCTTTGAAAAGGCCTGTGCTCTGAAGAAGACCCCGGTCAGCCAGTCCTACCTCGGCCTCTGCCTTGCTTCGGAAAGGGGACGGATAGCGGAAGGGACAAGGCTCTGCCTTGAGGCCATTGACGCAGATCCTAATACTCCGCTGCACTATCTGAATCTCGGGAAGATCTATCTGAAGACCGGACGCAAGACTGTCTGTCTCGAAGTGCTCAGGAGGGGTCTTTCCGCAGGCGATCATCCCGAGATACGCCAACTCCTCGAACGCATAGGCATGAGAAAGCCGCCGGTCTTCTCCTGTCTTCCCCGCGGTCATTTTCTGAACCGGTATGCAGGCCTGATTCTGAGCAGGCTCGGGCTGAGATAGGTTTTTTCCGGGTCACCCGCAGCAGGAATCTGCAGTCCGGCTTTATGACTTCGTCTTTTTTGGAAAGAGGCAATCCTTGCCCCTCACCGCTCCGGCTCATGACCGGGCTGGACCTCTGCGATACACATTCGGGTACTCACGGTGACACTGCATGGGTGATCACATATTGACTATTTCCGGAGATGCGGTAGAATGGAGACAGATCCTATAAAGGAGGCATACCATGGGCAAGGAAAAAGACAAACAGAAGGCAAGTTCAAAAAAGAAACCGCAGCACACGCTGAAGGAAAAGAGACAGGCAAAGAAAGAAAAGGCGGAAGGCAAGACAAGCACATTGTTCCTGCACTGACCATTTAACGGGCAGGCCGGACTGCGGTCACGACCCCGACCGCGGTCACAACCCATGAGGCCTGCCCGTTCTCATCCTGAAAACCGCCGCGCGTCCGGCCCCCCAGACCTTGTCACCGCCCCGGTCCATTGCCCTTGTTCGCCAGCCGGCTTATATGATTCGACGGTACAATAAGTTAGAATAGACGAATGAGGACTCCCGGGCAGTCTGCATGGACGTTTATCCCGGTCTTCAAAACAGGCCGGACGGTGCTGCGGACCGCCGGGACCTGAATACTGCGCTGGCAGCACAAAAGGAATGCTCTGATGAATACTGATGCAAAACCTGCGGCCCGATGACAGCCAGGCTGCGCAAACTGTTTTTTGTTTTTTTTACGCTTTCCGGATTTTCAGGACTCATCTATGAATCGATCTGGACGCATTACCTGAAGCTCTTCCTGGGGCATGCCGCATATGCCCAGACGCTCGTCCTGGCGATCTTCATGGGGGGCATGGCCCTCGGCTCCTGGATAAGCAGCAGCTATTCAGGCCGCTGGAGAAATCTGCTGCTGGTCTACGCCCTGACCGAGGGTGCGATCGGCATATGCGCCCTCGTCTTTCACCCGGTCTTCGTCCATGCTGTTTCGGTGTCGTATGCGAACGTCTTCCCGCATCTCGGCACACCCTCCGCCATCGCCCTTTACAAATGGTCGCTTTCTGCCCTGCTGATCCTTCCCCAGTCGATACTCCTCGGCATGACCTTCCCCCTGATGACCGCCGGCATCATGCGGCTGTTTCCCGACAGACCGGGAGGCACCGTCGCCATGGTCTATTTTACGAACAGTCTGGGAGCAGCCTGTGGCGTTCTGGTCAGCGGCTTCGTTCTCATAAAGGCGTGGGGCCTGCCCGGGACCATATCGGCAGCCGGAGTCGTCAATATCCTGCTGGCGGTCTGCGTCTGGCTGCTGGTCAGGAACAATGCCGGTCTGCATCTCCGGCCTGATGCCGTGCCGCAACGCCAGGCCGCGGGTTCCCCGGGCAGCGGGTACCGGCTTCTCCTGCTGGTATCCCTGCTGACCGGGACAGCCTCCTTCATCTATGAAATCGGCTGGATACGGATGCTCAGCCTTGTCCTGGGCAGCTCGACGCATGCCTTTGAACTTATGCTCAGCGCCTTCATCTTCGGTCTCGCCTTTGGCGGTCTCTGGATTCACCGGCGCATCGACAACCAGAAAGAACCGGTCCGGCTGCTTGCGGTCATCCAGTGTGTCATGGGACTCCTGGCCCTCTCGACGCTGCTTATCTACGGCAATACCTTCGAGGCGATGAAATGGCTCATGGGTTCGCTCGGCAGGACGGATACGGGGTATCTCCTTTTCAATGTTTCCTGCAATGCCATCGCGCTGATCGTCATGCTTCCAACGACCTTCTGCGCCGGCATGACGCTGCCTCTCATTACAGGGATACTGATGCAGCGCGGCCATGGCGAAAAGAGTATCGGGGCAGTATACGCCGCCAACACCATCGGGGCGATCATCGGTGTTTACTTTGCCGTGCACGCCGGGCTGCCTTTTTTGGGCCTCAAAGGCCTTATCACCTTCGGGGCCTCGATCGATATTGTGGTTGGCCTGGTATTAGCGTGGTCCGTGGCAACGGTCGGCAGGAGCCGGAATATGGCGGTTGCCGGCACCGTGCTCTGCATCCTCGCTGTTGCAGGCGTCACCTCCTTTGTCAGGCTTGATCAGTACAAGATGGCCTCGGGGGTATACCGCTCCGGCGCGCTCCTTTCTCCGAAGGAGGTAGCAGTCAAATTTCACCGGGACGGCAAGACGTCCTCGGTCAGCATTCTTCAGGATGCCGGCGGCGTCATGGCGATCAGCACCAACGGCAAGGTCGACGCCGCCATCAGCACAACCCCGGGCTCAGAGCCGAGTCCTGATGAAACGACGATGGTCCTTGCGGCGGCTATTCCGCTGAGTCTGCATCCGGAGGTCAAAACGGTGGCGAACATCGGGCTGGGGTCAGGACTAACCACCCAGACCCTCCTGGCTGATCCGAAACTGCGGCGGGTCGACACCATCGAGATCGAGGCCAGGATGGTCGAGGCAGCCCGCTACTTTGGTCCCCGGGTATCCCGGGTCTACGAGGATCCTCGCAGCAGGATTTACCTGGACGACGCAAAGACCTTTTTTGCGGCCAACCAGAGCAGATACGACATCATCATCTCCGAGCCGTCGAACCCATGGGTGAGCGGGGTGGCCGGTCTCTTCTCTGACGAGTTTTACCGCATGATAACAGGGCATCTGAATCAGCGGGGGCTCTTTGTGCAGTGGATGCAGCTCTATGAAACCGATATGGAGCTGGTATCTTCGGTGCTGAAGGCCGTATCGCGTAACTTTTCCGATTATGTCGTCTATGCGACAACCGGCGTCAATGTTGTTGTCATCGCGTCAAATGACGGACCGATCAGGCCGATGGATCCTGCGGTCCTGAACTCCGCCGCTTTCGCCGGGGCCCTGCAGAGGGTCCAGATTGACGGCATGCAGGATATCAGGGTCCGCTATCTGGGGGACAAGAAGATCTTCGATGCCGTGGCCGGATCATTCAGGATCCGCGCCAACTCGGATTACCATCCGGTGCTTGATCAGCGTGCTGCCCGGACGCGGTTCCTTGCCTCCTACGCCCTGGACCTCCTCACCATTGCACAGAACCCGCTTCCGCTGCTGGAAATGCTGGGTGCGGCGGGAGGTGAACGTGAAAAAGAGACCCGGGTTACACCTTCGGCGTTCTACCCGAAGTCCCTGTCAGTACGGGCTGCCATGGCGTTTCGCGATTACCTTATCAAGGGCGAGTTCGACCCGGCTTCGGAAGGTCTTGGCCCGGATGCCAGGCGTCAGGTCGTTGCATTCAGGAGGCAGCTCCTGAACTGCGGTCATGACCGGGATAACCAACAGAACACCTGGAGCGGCAGTTTTCTGCATATGGCCGGGCTGATGCTCCCCTATCTCAGTCCTGAGGAACTCGACCGGGTCTGGAAAGGCCTGGATATCGCATCCTGTACGTCGCGGCTTTCCCCGGCAGAAAGACACTGGTTGGCGCTGTACCAGGCAGTCGGAAAAAGGGACGGGGCAGCCATGGCGGCCGCCGCACGCGCCCTGCTTGAGGGCACCCAGCCTGTATCACCGGATGCCCTCAGGTACCTTGTTGCTTCAGGGATGCTCGGCTCCCTGCAGCAGGGAAAGAAGGCTGAGGCCCTCGCACTCTGGAACCTCCATGGGAAGAAGCTCTTCAGTGAGAAAGAGCCTGACCTGACCTTCAGGCTGCTCGTCGCAAAAAGCTCTGACCGCTGATGCGCGCACCGAAGGCCGTCAGGATGGCATCCTTCCCCAAAGCAGAAAAAGGGTCAATCCGCGGTCAGATCGTTTTCAGAGTATCCCGCTCGTTTGTCTCAGGGTATATCAGGGCGTAAGTTTTTCGGCAATTTCCTTCGCGTGCCAGGCGATGCCCTTCAACGCATCCATGATATCGAGAAAGAGCGGGGACGCCTTGGGCGTGCATAAGCCCTCGATCAGCCTCTCTTCATGCATGGTCGAAAATTCATTGGCAGTCCTGCTGATCTCGGCCGAAGATTCCTTTATGTAGTCCCGGATGATCCTGTTTCTGGCCAGGATAATGTCGCTGGTGTTTTTCAACACCTCCCGCACCCGTTCCGTAAGGAAGGTTATCTCAGAGACCGCCTTGTCCGTAAAGAGTACGCCGTCTCTGATCTTTGTCCTGAAACAGCCGATGATGTCCTCGACGTAATCCCCCATCCTCTCTATATGTCCCGGCACGGACACATACACCCTGAGTTGAGGGTCTGCCGTTACCTCTGCGATGACCTCCTGGGTGAAGATCTTTTCGTTTTCGTGGATCTCCTTCGCCTTTGCCTCGCACGCATCGAGAGACTTCGAAGAATTATAGATGAAGGCGTTCTGGAGCAGGTACATGCAGTCCTCAAGCATACGGTTCATGTCGTTCAGCCTGCTGACAAGTTCTTTCGATTTTTCGGCTATCATGGTCTTCCCCCTTTCTATTCAAAGCATAGCACGGTACCGGGCCGGGGGCAACCGGCCTCCATCGCGCTGAGGCAGCAGCGGGCTGCGCTCGACAGGCATCTTGCCGACCAGATCGTGTTATACCTTGCACTGGCAGAGCGTGCGTCCTCCTTCACGACCGAGAAAGTGACTGACCACCTGCTGACAAACCTCCGGGTGATCAGCCTTTTCTGCAGCATCCATTATTCGGTGGAGGGCAAGGTCGGGGAAAAGGGAACCGTAAAGATCTCCCGCGCACAGCCGTGATTTGTAATAGTCAGATGTACGTTTATCGATCTTCAAAACAGAAGGAGAGACAGGCGTTGTGTCTGTGAATAAACTCTCGATTTTTTGAATTCGAAGATGTCTCCGATCCAAGCGTTATGAGGGTTTCGAGAATTTGTTCTTTATCGTTCATGCTCGTGGCTTTCCCTGATATTTTATTCATGACTTTGTGCGCGGATCACACTAGAGTCTCTTTTGCTGTCTGTTAACCGGTCATTCCGCCAGCGTCTGCCTTTTTGCTATGCGCCCCTGTCATAACGCGAATGTTGCAAACAATCTCGTTCCACTACACCTTGCGAATATCGTCACTTTGTGGCTTGACAATAATATCCAAGCTATGGTTTACTCAGACGCGGGAATCAATAAAAGTCGCTTTGAAGTAGATGCAGGATCTGTAAAAAGTATTTTTCAAACGTGAAAAAAGTGTGCTGTTTATGCTCTATGCCTACGCAATATTGGAGGGGAATTTATGGATCGCTTGTGGCCGTACTTTACAGCGCTTATTCTAATGGTTATCTGTCCTCAAATTACTCAGGCTGAGACCCGACTCAATGCGACCGACACCGTAATGGAAGATATGTATTTGAATGCAACTGCATATTCTTCTATCAATTACTTTGTACCGACGGTGATACAAACACATAGCGATGGACCACGACAAGTAATAGTGGATGCGTCCGCAAATGGGAAAAGGATCGAGTTAAAGGGCCAAGATGAACTCCAAGTTAAGCTTGAATACAATAGTGGCACCGGATATCAATGGTATTTTGATGAGCACGCTTCCATCCCAAGTTTCTTTGAACAGATTGGAGAGGAAAGAATTGACACTGGGAAGGCATCCCGAAAAGTCGGAGCTCCAATAATACGCATTTTGAAATTGAAAGCTATTAGAACGGGAAAGTATGACCTTAGGCTTAGTCTCTACAGAAAATGGGAAGGAATTAATCGTGCAATCAAGAGATTTGAAATAGGGGTCGATATCAACTGATGGGGAGAAGGGAGCGATCTATAATATGTACGAAAGACGGAGTTTGAAAATAATATATTTCCGGTTGGCAATTGCACTTCTAACAACTATTTTCTGTATTTTACCTGCATCGATATGCTTCAGTGTTGATTTGCCTTCAACATTTGACTGGAGGACCTCACCTAATGGTAACGCTGTTACACCTGTCAGGAATCAGGGCAGCTGCGGCTCTTGCTGGGCGTTTGCTGTTACTGCGGCAATCGAATCGCAAATATTGCTATCTCAGGGGTGGTATGGACTTGATTTGGACCTATCGGAACAGATATTGATCTCTTGTGGTGGTGTTGATGTAGGTTCGTGTGCCGGTGGCTGGCCTTATCTAGCATCAGAATTTCTGGCATTTACCGGCACTAATATTGAAAGTTCTTATCCTTACATTGAAGCGGATGGTTCTTGTAGCTCAGCCGATACCTATTGGCAAATAGGTGCTTTTAAATTCGATTCTTGGGGTGCAACTGGAGGCAATTACACATCGGTAGATGCCATCAAGAATTCTATTTTTTATTCAGGACCTGTGGCAGTGTGGTTCGAAATCTATACGGATTTCTACGATTATACTGGAGGTGTTTACGCTCATACCTATGGTTTTCCTGACGGCGCACATGTCGTGTTAGTAGTAGGGTGGGATGATGTAGCTGGGGCTTTTATCGTCAAGAACAGTTGGGGAGCTGATTGGGGCGAGTCAGGATATTTTAGAATTGCATATTCTGAAGTGACGAGTGACGCAAAGTTTGGGTATGGCTTTATGGGCCACTATAATGGAGCAAGTTTTCAATGCCCCTCACTGCCTGCAAGAAATGTTGAAAGTGGAGGGAGTTATTTATATCTTTCAGATGCAGTAGCTAATGCTCAAGATGGACAGACTATCCAGATACAAGCGGCGCATCATTTTGATCAAACCCTTAGTGCCGATAACGATATCGCAGTCATACTTCGAGGTGGGTATGACTGCGGTTATAGCGTGAGTAACTCTAATGCGTCTTTTATTTCCAGCATAACAATCAATAGTGGGGCACTGACAATCGATAGAATTGTTCTTCAATGAATGTTGATAGATGCGGTGCACACATGGGGAATGATCTGAGGATGATGAAAGTGTTTAGCTTTCCCAGACTTCAAGGCAAGCATTTATCTGTTTTAGGTGTGCTCATCTTAAGCGTAGTGATGTTAACAGCGATGACTGCAAATGCAGTCATAATTACCGAATTCAACATACCGACTGCTAACAGTCATCCCGGTGGCATCACCGCTGGCCCGGATGGAAACCTCTGGTTTACTGAATCGGATGCGAATAAAATTGGCAGGATTACAGTAGACGGCATTATCACCGAGTTTCCAGTGACGTCTCCAGATAGCGCACCAACTTTCATTACAACTGGTCCGGATGGTAATCTGTGGTTTACCGAAACACGTGCGAACAAGATCGGGAGAATCAGCACAGATGGCATTATCACAGAGTTTTCTTTGCCTCCCGCGTTTAGTGGCCCCAATCAAATCATATCAGGGCCGGACGGCAATCTTTGGTTTACAAGCTTAGGCGGATCTTATTTGGGGAAGATGACAACAGATGGTTTTGTGACTAGGTTTGGCATAAATGTCCACGGTATTACAGTAGGTCCGGACGGCAATATCTGGGTTGGTGTTGTATTTGCAGATTCAATCGCAAAAGTTACAACAGCGGGGGTCTTTACCGAGTATCCCCTTCCAAACAGCGACAGCTTTCCGTGGGGAATCACGGCAGGGCCGGACGGCAATATCTGGTTTGCTGAATTGCGGGGGAAAAGGATAGGAAAGATCACAACTAACGGCATAATAACTGAGTTTCCGATCAGTAACGGTTCCTATGAAATAACGTCGGGTCCAGACGGCAATATCTGGTTTACTGAGTCAAGGGCAAATATGGTCGGACGGATTACGACAAACGGAATTATCACCGAATTTGCAGTCCCTTCCCCAGATAGCTGGCCATCTTCAATCACGGAGGGACCTGACGGGAATATCTGGTTCACTGAAACTAGTGCAAATAGGATAGGCATGATAGCTCTGCAAAGTCCAGCAGTGGTCGTGCCAACTCTAAACGGATGGGGCATCATCACATTCATAATTCTTGCTGGTGTTGCAGCTATTTCTTTCCTGCGCAGACTACGATAGAAACTTCCACGGAGTGCGGGGTCTTGTTTCGTGCAATTGACCCACTTAAATGATATTGTAATCGTATGGCAAGACCTCTTAGGATTGTATTTGGCAGGTCGAACATGTGCTTCAGAGAAGTTAGATGCACAATACAATACTTAAGATATCCTCTTAGGAATTGCACGGATACTGAAAACACAACTCAAACTTTGGAGGTTTTATGGGACTACTGGGTGGAGTACTCGGCAACTCATCGAAAATTGATCCCGCGAAGATTCAACAGGAATTCAGCCAAATATTGGCACCGGGAGAACGTGTTGAACATGCTTATCAACTTATTCGTGACTATTTCGTCTTTACTGACAAGCGCTTCGTTTTGGTTGATAAGCAGGGCTTGACTGGTAGTAAAGTTGAGTACCACTCAATTCCATACAAGAGCATCACACATTTCAGTATTGAAACTGCAGGCACTTTTGATTTAGATGCCGAGCTGAAAATATGGATTTCGAGTACCGCTGCACCGATACAGAAGCAGTTCAGCAAGAAGCTCAGCATCTATGAAGTTCAAAGCGTACTTGCAAGCTATGTCCTCAAGTAGTGACTCTAACAGTGAAGCCGCAAGTGGAAGGAAACAGGTCGTTAGATAGAGCAAAAGGGCACTTCTGCTGTACTCATTCATGGCAAAACCATTGAGGATAGAGTACAATGCATTATACTACGATCAGCAGGATAGTAAATGAAGCTCAATACTAAATATAGAGGCCTGCCCCCTGCTTGTTACACTTCGAGATTGAACGTGTGATGTGTATATTGAGCAAGCACATTAAGGTAGCTGTGCCACCCGGCAAGAGTGTCCCAACCCTTGAACATTATGCGGCTGGGTTACTTCCCTACGAAATCCAGGACGATCATTGCTGGATAAACCCGTACGGGTGTGTTGCTTCAGAAGACCCAGACTCTTTGTGTGTTGTCCAAACTGACGACAATCATTTCAGTCTGCTTCCAGGTCCAGAGTTTTCACCTCGTCTGTATCGCGGGCAACCAGTCTTTTACGAGGAGTGTCTACCTTCGCTATTCAGAAAGCCGATAACACAGATAAAGTACTTGACGGGCTTGCTTAAGAAGTACGAATTCTACAAATTGATGGCCGGGCACCCGATAATTCGTCACTTACAGGGGTGGTACATCGAAGGAAAGTGCTTCAAAGTCGACATGGAAGGTTTAGCCGCACACTACGACTTTGCAACAGCAATGGTCGACGTCAGCAGATCGAAAGATGTCGCGATGTTTTTTGCGCTGTGCGAGAAGAACGGGACCGGGCAATACGTGCCCATCATCGACGAAAGTCGAAAGGTAGTCCTGTATACAGTGAATCTCAAAGCGTTGCTGGACAGTGGGAGCCCCGACTTTCACGTGATTGGGTTTCAGGCTTTTCCGCGTCCTGATGCTCAGAAGGCCTATTCTCTTTGGCTTGATCACGGGGAGAATCTCAATAAATGCCCTTTTGTTAGTCACCAAATCTTCAGTGTAGATCGAAGAGAATCGGAAAAGTATTTTGATATCTTCGAGGGTGGCGCAAAGCTATTTCCTAATGACCCCGTGAATGACATGGCGAACAAAATCAGACAATCAGTAGAGATTGACAGGGAAGTCCTGGAGACGTGCCTTGGAAGACAATGGATTCCCGAGGTGTGGGAAAATCTTACCGAGATCACCAAATTTCTCGGTGGCTATGGATATACGGTGAGAGAGAAGCGGTTGGAATTCTCCGATGACGCAAAAAAAACAATAATTGAAAAGTGGAACAATAACCCTACACTGGCCGCAGATAGGGTCAAATGCCGATTCGTGGCAGAATCCGCAAAGATCCACGATCAGAAAAGATGCGAACGAACAAACGACGGCCCAATCGGGTAGCAGGGGGTTAATTAGTGTCTGTGTATAAACTGCCATTTTTCTTTTTGGCTGTCATTCACGCGGAGGCGAGAATCCATTATTTTCAAGAAGTTCTGGATCCCCGGGTCAAGCCCGAGGATGACAACTTCATGATTTATACACAGACACCAATTAACCCACAGGCCACACAGCGTTTCCCAGAAAGCTGATAAATATTACACACAAGACAATGATCATGAAAGCCAAATTTTCCTCAAACTCAATGAAAACCATTGCAATGACCTGCATGATTCTCCTGCTGTGCTGGCAGCCCGGTTTCGCGGCTCCGGGGCAGATGCTTCAGGGCCAATCCCGCGACTCCTATCGCCGGGCGCAGGGCGGACGCTGGTATGCAGACGCCGCCAAGTTGAGCCCCGATATTCTGCCGACATCCGATGGGCAAAGTTTTGTCGTGGCGTGGAGAGCGCCGGGAACGAATCCAAAACGCTGGATTGTTTCGCTGCACGGCTCCCGTGGGTTTGCTACTGATGACCTGGCCATCTGGTACCCGTTGATAAAGGATCGCGATGTCGGGTTGCTCAGTCTGCAGTGGTGGATCGGCACCGACGATTCGACGCGGTCTTATTACGCGCCACTGCAAATCTACCGGGAAATCGACAATGCGCTACAAGGACTCGGGGTGCAGCAGGGTATGGTGATGCTGCACGGATTCAGCCGTGGGTCCGCCAACTCCTACGCTGTGGCCGCTATCGATGCCGGCCGGGGCCGGCGCTATTTCTCGCTTGTCGTCGCCAGCTCCGGAGGCGTTGCTGCCGACTTTCCGCCGACGCGGGCAATACTGGCCGGAGCCTTTGGCGATCGTCCGCTGCGCGGCACGCGATGGGTAACGGCCGCGGGCGCGCACGATCCGGAGCCTGATCGGGACGGCATCCCGGCAATGAGGCGAACAGCCGCCTGGCTGGAGGAGCAGGGGGCAACCGTCATCGAGCGAATCGAAGATCCCACAGAGGGGCACGGAGCGCTGCAACGAAATGTTGCCAATGCGCGGCGCGTACTCGACATATTCATGCGTAGGCACCCCTGAGAATGCAGGCACCGATGCAGGGGTCACCCATAAAAAAGTAGTATGATGGTCTGGTAAGCCCTCGTCGATGAAATGGCGGACGATTGAACGGCCGCAAACGTCATTTCAACCCTTACCTGCCGCATGAAATCCTGCTACAATGAAACAGCAAAACATATTCTGGAGGTTACCGGATGAAAAGACTGTTCGAATCAACGACGATCAATGGGATGACACTCGCCAACCGGTTTGTCCGGTCCGCAACGTGGGAAGGCATGTGCGACAACGACGGACGCCCGACCCCGCGGCTGGCCGCCTGCTACCGTGAACTGGCGGCAGGAGGGGTCGGACTGATCATCACCGGGTACACGTTTGTGAGGCCCGACGGCAAGCAGATGCCGGGCAAAATGGGCATTCATACGGACGGGTTTGCCGAAGAGATGCAGATGCTTACCCGCGCTGTTCACGACGAAGGCGGCAGGATATGCCTGCAGCTCGTCCATGCGGGCGGCCAGACCACGGCAAAGACAGCGGGCAGACAGCCCCTCGCCCCGTCTGCAGTTAAGGTCGGGCAGTTCCCCGAGGAACCGCAGGCCATGAGCCGGCAGGACATCGATGAGATAGTAACAGCCTTCGGCCACGGCGCCCGCCGGGCCAGGGGATGGGGGTTCGACGCTGTCCAGCTCCATGCAGCACACGGCTATCTCATCAACCAGTTCCTCTCTCCCCTGACCAACCTGAGGACCGACGGGTACGGCGGGTCTGTCGAAAATCGCTGCCGGTTCCTGCTCGAAGTATACCGCAGCGTCCGTTCAGAGGTGGGGCCTGACTTCCCGGTCCTGGTGAAACTCAACGGCTCAGACAATATTGAAGGCGGACTCGATACAGGCGATGCCGTCATCGCGGCAGGGCTGCTGGACAGGGAAAAGATCGATGCCATCGAGGTGAGCGGCGGCACCTCTGCCTCCGGAGATCGCACTCCGGTCAGGACAAAGATCGACAGCCCTGACCGGGAGGCGTACAACCTTGCCCTCGCCCGTGAGATACACAAGACGGTCAGCTGCCCGATCATGGCCGTTGGCGGATTCAGGTCCCCCGACATTATCAGCAGGGCCGCAACCGGTGACGGGATCGATTACATCTCCCTGTCCCGTCCCTTCATACGGGAACCGCAGCTTATCAGGCGGTGGAGAGAAGGGGACCTCTCGCCGGCGCGCTGCATCTCCTGCAACGGCTGTTTCAGGCCGGGGCTGAAGGAAGGCGGCATCTATTGCGTCATCGAAAAAAAGGAGGCAGAGAAAAAATCTGGCGTCAATACCTGATGCACCGGTCCGGGGTCCCCGCGCGACAACCGGGGCCCCCGGCTACAAACCCTTCTCCTTCATGAGGCTGTCTCTGAGTTTCTGATAATCCGTCTCCGAAATACCGCCCTGCAGTCTTCGTTCGTTTAGATCTCTGAGCTTCTTCTTGAGTACG
The DNA here is from genome assembly GCA_964499365.1 of uncultured Thermodesulfovibrio sp. GTDB lineage: Bacteria > Nitrospirota > Thermodesulfovibrionia > Thermodesulfovibrionales > UBA6898 > PALSA-1316. The sequence goes on along the minus strand of CAZCKU010000011.1, from coordinate 38,958 downwards.
TCCGCCTCTGCATCACCCGATGCACCGGCAGCAGAGAGGTTGTCGAGGCGTCTTCTGAGCAGGTCCATGCCACGAAGCAGGGCTGCCTCACTCTTGATCTCTGAAAGGGTCAGCTTCAGGGGGGCGTTGCCGTACCAGTGGGTATAATCCGGATTCTGATGAAAGGCTCCCTTGACCGCGTTCATGTAATGGAACTGCTTCATCTTGAAGTACAGACTTTCTGCGGTCGAGAGATCTTCATACAGCATATGCGGACCGGCTGCAGCGTTTCTGCCGAAAAGCGGGTGGGCAGGCCTCTCCTCCGGGGAAGGCGACAGGAGCCTCTCGGCCTGCAGCTGCTGCACGATGGACAGGGCCTCGGCAACGAGCGCGGCACTCTGCCTCTCGATCCTGTCGGCGTCCTCAAGATTCCTGCCCGCCAGGCTCCTGGTATGGCAGGACGCACAGACATCCAGCATCAGCGCCCGCTCCTGTTTTTTCTGCAGCGGCGCGGTATCGGAAATGCCTGTCGCGATCCCGACGCTGACATTATGAGATCCCTTCTGCATATGGCAGGTGGCGCAGGACGGCCCGTCCTTGCCCCCTGACCGCCGGTAGAGCACCCCGTGGGTTGATGCCTCCCACATCTCAAACTGTGCATGGTCCGGCCCCATGTGGCAGGTCCCGCAGGTCTCCGGCATCTTTGCCAGCATAATGTCTGTGCCGTGCTTCGTATGGCAGGTATCGCAGCGGTCCTCCACCCGGTGGCAGGCATCGCAGCCCTGCCTCTGCATCGGGGGGCTCTGGGCAAGAAACATCGCGCACTCCGTATTGACCCTCGGCTGCGACGATCCTGCCTCATGGCAGAAGGTGCAGGACTTGTTCCGGTCCGGTGAGGTCTCCACATTTCTGGTGCAGCCCCTGCCTGACTTGAGGCCGATGGCATGCCTGCTGAGCGAGTGATCCTTAAAAGCCTTCCGGTGACACTCCCCGCATTTTGCCGCAGTGACGACAACGGATTTGTCGTGATTCGCATCGACGTCCCCACCGTGGCACGAGACACAGGTGACCTTTTCCGAGGCATGCCTGCTCGCTCTCCAGTAATCCACGATCCCCCTGGTCTTCTCCTCGTGGCAGGCAAGGCACGGGTCTTCAGCCGATACCGGCGATGCGGCAGAGACCATCAACAGTGTAAAAATGAATGCAGACAATGTCCTCATGGTATCACTCCGTTGTTTTAAGAAGATTGTTCCAGCGCTCCTCATATTCCTTATCCGTAATCAGCTTTTCCAGAAGCAGCTCCTTCAGGAGCATGCGCTTGTTCAGGAAATCGTGCGGGTAGATCCTGTCCGGCGGGATCAGCGTTGCCCTGATATCCCGGAACAGATAAAGACCGCCCCTGTGCGCAACGGCGAGCATACTGCCGTCGGGAGACCACAGCCCCATACTCTCCTCACCCCCCTCAAGGATCCTCTCACTCCCGCTGCCGTCCGAATGTATGATATGGCCGCCAAAATATATCTGGCTGCCGCGGGGGTTCCAGGCAGGGTAAAGGCCCGTGATGTGTTCAACCCCGGGCGGGCTGCCCTGAGCCGTGTCTCCCATGCGATAGATGCCGAGCCTGCCCTGCGAGGTCGGAAAGGCAAACCGGTTGCCGTCAGGAGACCAGCTGACGGGGACCGACATGCTGCGATGGTCGATCCTCCCGAACTCTCTGCTTCTTCCGGTGTGGTAGTCGGCAAGTCCTATTTTCAGGTAGGGCATCTGCACCGGTGGCTTCACATATTCGACGGAAAGCATCGCGGTATCAAACGGCCTGGGGCCCGGCCAGAACCACGCGCTCTGATAATCCTGCGGCCGCACCCGGCCGGGAATGGTCTTCTGCGTCTCGAATACCTTTGTGGTTATGGCTGAATGGAGATCCATGACACTGACCTGATAGGAAAGCTCTGCCCAGAGTTTTTTCTGGTCGAGCCGCACAGAAACAAGCAGCAGTCTCCTGTTGTCAGGCAGCGCAACGACTGCATCCGGCCGTTCCGGAAGCCGGGTCTCCTTCTTCTCGAGGGTGACCGGATCAAGGCCGGCAAGTATGCCGCGGGAGTCTTCACCATAAAGAAGATAGAACAGCCTGCCCGGCCCCGGCGACAGGAACAAAGGCGGCAGAAGGTCTGTCTCGCGGAGGCTGCCGGCAGCAACGTCGTATAGACGAAGGGTGTCACCCAGAAAGGCTATAGTCTTCCCGTCCGACGACCATGCCACAGAGCCCGGCTTTTGCAGCACCCCTGCCGCTATCTTTATAGGCCTGTACTGAGCGGCAGGATCCCCGGCGGCCGCGGCAGCGCTATACATGCCGCAGACCGCTGCGAAGCATACCGCAGAGACAAGGGCCCTCATGATTCCTCTATACGTCTTCATTTTCATGTCTTTCTTTCATAATAGAAAATATTGCGTTCTTTATCCATGATTAATATCATCCGCTGAATCCCCCGGCGCAATCATCCCGGGCACCTGAGAAATATTGTGCAAAAGGCGGAACAGTGCTACAGTCTAGGATATGAAGATCACGGAGATAAAGGCGAAAAGCATCCTGTCGAAGTCCCAGATCTACGATTATGCCATAAACCCTTACGTCGGCTGCCAGCATGCCTGCGTCTACTGCTATGCGATTTTCATGAAGAGGTTTACCGGCCACACAGAAGCATGGGGGACCTTCGTTGACGTTAAGATAAATGCCCCCGACCTGCTTGCCGCCGAGGTGAAGAGGAAGAAGATAGGGAGGGTATGGGTAAGCGGCGTCTGCGACCCGTATCAGCAGATAGAGAAGAGGTATCTGCTCACAAGGAGGTGTCTGGAGATCCTCATTGAGAATAACTGGCCTTTCACCATCCAGACAAAGTCCCCTCTCGTCCTGAGGGACATCGACCTGCTTCGGAAGGCGGGCGCTGCCGAGATCGGGTTCACGATCACCACGGCGGATGACAGCATAAGGAGGCTTTTCGAACCGGGAGCACCGCCCATCCAGCCGCGGATCGAGGCGCTGGCAGAACTTCATGCAGAAGGTATAAAGACCTTTGCGATGGTGGCCCCGGTCCTTCCCGGCGCCGAGGGACTTCCGGACGCCCTGAGGGGCAGGGTTGCATATGTGATCCTCGACAGACTGAACTATCATTACGCCGACCGGACCTACAAAAAATACGGGCTGCAGTGGGCCAGGGAAGACAGCTTCTTCGGGGAGAAACAGAAGGAATTGAAGACCGCCTTTGACGGCGAAGGCATTCCCTGCCAGGTCGTATCGTAACCGTGTCACAGCCGGACCGCTCCGGACCTCGGCCCTCCGCCCTTCTCAGGATTTGCCTTGTCAGCATCAGGAACAGGCTTGCATCAATTCATCATGGATTTTACTGCGACTTCCGGAACAACACGACCGGAGGACAGACCGGCATCGGGAGGCTTACGGTTACCAATGGTGCGCTGATCATCGGGAATATCGGAATTGGCGGGTTATAACTCTGCGACGGGCGAAAGGAACCAAATGACGGGGACAGGCAATGAAGTCATTTCGACCGCGCTGAATGGTTCATGGGTTAGAAGGCAGTGGCGAATACGGCCTGCTTTCACTGAATAAACACTACCGTCTTCCCTTGTTTGCATACATCCTGGTGTCTGCCTCTTTCAGGACAGACATGATCTCCCTGCCGGGAAGGAAATTGGCGCAGCCGGCGCTGACCGATAAAGAGTAATCAGCGCTGGAGTACGCGAGGTTCCAGCTGTCAATCCTGCTTCTGATCCTGTCAATGATCTCCTGACACACGGTGCTGTCATGTTCCGGAATAATGACAAGGAACTCGTCACCTCCATACCTGACGATAATGTCAGAGGCCCTGAGCGCCTCGGTCATGATGGCAGCACAGTCTCTGAGCAACTTGTCTCCAAATACGTGGCCGTAATTGTCATTGACCCACTTGAAATTGTCGATATCCAGCAGGACGATCGAAAAGGCATTGCCGTAGCGCTTCGTCCTTGCCACCTCGTTCATTATGATCTCGTTAAAATAATTCCTGTTGTGCAGCCCGGTCAGAGGATCTCTGGTAGCAAGGTTCCTCAGCTTGTCCTGCGTATGTCTGAAGCTGTGGACAAGTGTCAGCAGGTGTTCATATATCTCTTCAACCGGGTCCCCGAAGACAGCTGACTGATACACCTCGCACTGTGTACAGCTCTTGTACTTCAGTGCAAACTCTCCCCTCACCTTGCCGCCGCACATGGTTCCCGCAATCAGCCAGCACCGCGCATTGCTGTTCATAAAGGCAGGACAATCCGCATTCAGACATTTCTTCTCTTCCCAGCACTTGACTGCTGCCCCTTTTGCCGCCAGGCTGAGCCACTCGTCCCACGATTCGTCTGTCTCCCTGAGTGACAGTTCGATGAATAATCTCACGTCACTGGAGAGTTGCTTAAGAACCCTGTTTAAGGCTTCTGCATTTTCCATATAACCTCCCGACGTCTACTTTCATTATAGACAAATTGCATGAGTGGTCAATGTGAACTTTGAGCCAACAGTTGATATATCAACCGTGGATTTAGCTGCTGATTCTTTATTTTTCGACTTGAAAAGAGGCGGCCTGCTTTGCAGGAACCCTTGCATATCAGATTGACAGTTGCCGGTTCCCGGCGGATAATTGAGTCAGGAATACGGAATGACTGAAGATATCTTTGAAGTCGGGACCCCTGTCTCGATCGAAATACAGAGCAGGGAGCACCTCTCGACCCACCTCACCGGATGGGAAAAAGGGCTCTACCTCACCGCACGGGTGGTCTACTCCAGGGGCAGACCGGCGGCGCTGCAGAGCCATGACCGCTGCACGATCAGGTTTATCAGGGACGGGACTGCCTATGGTTTTGAAACCGAGATATTATCAATACAGTTTCACCCGTTTCCGATCATGTTTCTGAAATACCCTGCAGCCATCGAGCAGATAAAGATCAGACGCTTCAGCCGGATCAGGACGGATTTACCGGCCGTCCTGGCCGATGCAGACGGCATGGTTGTTGAAAACGCCTCTGTTATCGACCTCAGCGAGGGAGGCTGCGGATTGAGGGTGCCGGATACCGCAATCAGTGGATTGCTGCGCGAGCACACCTATAAAATCTCCTTCACCATCCTCGAAAAGGCCATAGTCCTCGACTGCGTGATAAGGAAGACGCGGAGCGAGGGTGAATCGCGGATCCTCGGCATTGAGTTCAGCAACATCCTTCCGCAAGACAGGGAAACGATTCGCATGTTCCTCGACGTGGTCATGAACATCTTCACCTCACGAATGGATGCCACCCTCATGAAACTGAAACTGTCGGACGAAAAACTGAGCGGACACCTCGACGAACTCCCTCTCACCGACATACTCCAGCTGTTCGAACAGTCGCGGAAGGAGGGGATACTGCATATCGCAACCCCGGGGGCCACCGGTGTCGTCTCGTTCGGCAGCGGCCTGCTCAGGGACGCCTCGTTCGGCCCTCTGACCGGCGAGGACGCCCTGGTTGAGCTCCTCTGCCTGAAGGAGGGGGGATTTCACTTTTTCTCACGGGAGATCCCCCAGGGCAGCATCAATATGCCGATAACGTTTGCCCTGATGGAGACCAGCAGGCTGATCGATGAAAAGAACGCCCTTCAGGCGTTTATGCCCGGAAAGGAAGAAAGGTTTATACTGCAGACGAAGACTGCCCCGGAAGAAGGCGATATGCACATCATCGCGTCGGTTGTACACGGCGGTGCGCTCTGTCTGGACGAAATGCATCTGGCCTCGGGTCTCTCTTTCACGAGGGCGGCCATGGCTGTCGCCAAACTCATCCGGGACGGCTTCCTGGTCAGGGTTTAGAGAATGTTGCATCAGGAAGGCCGCTGCGATCAAGAGAACGCATAGTGCAGGCATGAAGTCCGGCAGGTGAAAGTATTCTGCCATGTCCCTTGCGGAGAAACAGTCCCCGCCCGATGTCGAGGCTAGGGGAAGATATCCGGAAATTCTTTTTTTGCACATTCGCTGCAGATGCCGTGGCTGAACTGGGCGTCGGTGCGGTTGCTGATATAGATTTCCATCTGCGTCCATGCTCCCTTGTCGTCCCGTATTTTTTTGCAGTATGAGCAGATCGGCAATATGCCCTGCAGGGTCCTGATCTCGGCAAGTGCATGCTGAAGATCCGCAATCAGTTTTTCCCGTTCCTGCTCGACCTGTTTCCTCCCGCTGATGTCCCTCAGGATGACGAGCGTATAGGTCGCGCCCGACAGGTCATAGGTGGATGCGTGGACGTCCATGATAAACTCTTCCCCGCTCTTTCTCAGTCCCCGCGTTTCGTAGCTTGAGGGAACGGCCTCTCCCCGCGCCCGCCGTTGAATACGGTCAAGAATCACCGCGCGTTCGCAGGGTGCGATAAGATCGAGTATCGGGGTGCCGGCCAGATCGTCGTTCGTGTCGTATCCGAACAGCTTCAGGTATGAGGGATTGACAAAGACATGGCTGCCCTGCTCCGAGATGCCGAGGGCATCGACCGAGTTTTCGAAGACCGCACGGAACCGGATCTCGCTCTCATGCAACCGCCTTTCCATATGACGGCTCTCGATAATCCCGGCGCATTTACTGACAGCTCCGGCAAGCTTTTCGACGCTCACGGGTTTGACAACGTACTGGTCAACGCCGATATCGATAGCCTCCAAAAGGTACCGGGAGTCACTGTGGGCCGTTGTCACGATGATCAGCACCTCCCTGCTCTCCTCCCGGATCGTCCGCGACATCCTGAGGCCGTCCATGACCGGCATCCGGATATCGGTCACGACCAGGTCGGGGGAATGCTGCCGGAACAGTGCAAGCCCCTCACTGCCGTTCTTTGCCGTAAATACGGCCCGCACACGACGCTGCAGAATCCGCGCAGCTTCCTCGCGGGCCAACTCTTCGTCCTCAACATACAGCACCGAGATGTCGAACCGTTCCGGACTGTTCATGCATGTCCCCCCGCGTCAGCCTTCGGCAGTTCGACGGTGAAGACCGCGCCCTGCTCTCCCGGAGCCACGACAATGGTCCCGCCCATATGATCCTCGATGATCACCTTGGACATATACAGGCCCATGCCCGTCCCCTTCGTCGCTGTCTTGGTCGAGAAATAGGGTTCGAAGATCCTGTCGACGATCCGGAGGTCGATTCCAGCGCCGTTGTCACAGACCTGAAGAACGACCTTCCCGTCGCGGTTACTAAAATCAAAGCTCAAAAATCCTTCAGCCGGCCCGTTATCCCTCTCCCGTTTCTCAAGGATGGAATCACGGGCATTGTTCACCAGGTTCAGGATCACATGCTCGAACTCGTTCCGATATCCCGTAACCATTTTTTCCGGGCAGGGGACTATTTCAGCAACGTTCTCAAAGACTCTTCCATGCGTTCTGCAGGTGAGCCGATAGCTGATGTTGTTCGCCGTCAGCTGGGCCGAGAAGAGCGACAGAACGTTGCCGACCGCATGCATGGCGTCAAAGGAGGTCTTTTCCTTGTCAGGCAGGAAGAAATTCCGGAAATCATCGATGGTATCCGACATGTGCCGGATCTGGGCCATCGACTTCTGCACCGTCTGTTCAAGATATTGACCGTCCAGTTCGCCATAAGCATGGGCGTCCTTGAGGTTCTGGACTATGAGCCCCAGGGCATTCAGCGGCTGGCGCCACTGATGCGCAATCGCCCCGATCATCTCTCCCATGGCCGCCAGCTTAGACTGCTGTATGATGAACTGCTCATTCTTCACCCGCAGCGCCACCTCATCGTCAACCCGCTGCTCGAGCGTCTTCGTCAGGCTCTCAAGCTGGAGCGTCTTCTCCTTCAGACTCTGCGTCCTCTCATCAACGCGCCGTTCCAGTTCGGCATTCATCTCCTGGACCACTTTGAACTGCCGTGCTAGCGTCAGGGACATTGCCCTGAAATTCCCGATCAGGGCACTCGTCTCCTGAATGGTGCTTTCCGGCCAGACGATCTCCGCGCCCGAGGAGATCCTTGAGGGGATATCTGTCGAAATCGCGTTGACCTCTGACAGAGACCGCACAAAGCCGCGGCTCGCCATCTCGGCTATCGAAATCGCAGCAAGCAGGATGAGAAAAACCCAGGAAAGCTGGACCGCATAACGCTCGTAGAGCTGCTTCTGGAAAGGCGCCATCGGCTGTTCCAGGATAAGTGTCCACGCCGACTGCCCGCCAATCCTGCTTTCAGCAACATACAGGGCCTCTTTCCAGCGGTTCGAAACAGACACATTCTTTGCGCCCCGGGGTATCCACTGGGAGATCCCTTCTCCCTGATCGACCAGTTCTCCCCCGGCACGCAGAAACGGTTCAAGCGTCTTCAGTTCGGTATGGCTGCTCACAATCACCTTGCGGTTCCGGTCCAGCAGAATGAACTGCACACCCGGCAGCGAAGCGCTCTTCATATTGGTAGCGATCATCTGACGCACCTTCTCAAAGTCCAGGATGCCGGTCACATAACCGGCATAGGCCCCCTGTTTAACCACCGGAGCAAGTGCCGTCACCATCGGCTTGGGCGTACCGATCCTGCCCATCACGACCTCCGAGAGCATAGGCTTGAGCGTTTGCTTCAGCACCGGAATGAAGGGCCGGTCTGCAAAGTTCTTCCCGATGTTCTTCTGTCCGAGCTCATCGAGGACCGGAGAATAGGCGATGATCGTCGCCGAACTGTCCAGGAGACCCATACGCAGGAAATCGGGATTGGCCCCTCTTACGTGCTCCAGCTCGAGCTGCATCAGCGGTAACGGATGGATGGAGGGCATCCAGGCCAGGTGCTCCACAATGGCCAGACGCCCTTGCAGCCAGTTTTCGATCAGCGGTATCGTTCGCTGCAAATCAAGCCGGAGCGCCGTGTAAACAGCTGTTTCGGTCCTCCTGAGATCAGCGCGACTCTGGAGCGAGAGCAGCAGCAGCGACGGCACAAGCGCAAACAGCGCCAGCAGGGAAAAAATCAGTTCGCGGAGTGAGACCCGCTCCTTCTTCCCCCCGGACCATGCGGACATGAATATCAGCCGGGCAGCCAGCGTGTTTGCAATACCGTTCACAGACTGCTTCATCATCGTCACCGCGGCAATATGGAACGGCAGCTGCATCGCCCCGTAGTAGAACAGGATGACGAGCGGGATCCCGACGAATACCCAATAGAGCGCGTCAGCCTGGACAAGCCCCATCCCGCGACGCGCCCTCAGCAGCCCGACCACGGCGACCTCCGCCGTCATGATCACAATCGCATAGGGATGGTTCCAGATCAGATAGGTACTGCAGCTGATAACGGCGGCAGCTACCACGCCCCATTGCAGGCCAAAGAGCTGCAGCGCCAGCATCGCGGCAATGCTGCCGAAGATCAACTCTATATTAAAGAAGATCTCGTATCGAAAGTAATTGCCGGCAAGCCCTGCAGCGAGGAGGGCAAGAAAAAGCGGTATGAAATATTGGCGATGAAGAAGCGGTTCATCCTCTCGTACGGTATCCAGCACACGGCTCCTGTCTGTTCTCTGTAGTAACCGCGAAGATGATGCAGTGCGATGAGCTTGTGACTACCCTGCAGTATTCCGGAACAGTCCTCATCTGCGGCAGAAAACCTTCCGTTGGCCGCCGCTGTCCGCTCCATAATCATCCGCTGGCCTCTAATCATACTTAGCATATTTGCTGATTGATCGCAACATATTTAGTCACGGTGTCGGCCTGACCACTCCCTGCCGCAAAAGGAGAGCAGCGCAGAACCTGCATGAACAACAATTCTGTTAGAATAAATCATGAGGCGCACCGGACGGCACCGCAGCGGCGGACAGAGGTAACTGATGGTCGATTATCCGAAGCCCTGGCTTTTGTTCTGGATCGCGGCTATCATCGCCCATCTCTCGATGGATTATTCCTTCATCCGCAAATGGCGCAGCTGGAACCGCGGGACTGCTGACCCTGCTGCCGCTGCAGGAAACCGGTTGCGGGTTGTGAAGATATGGTGTGCCGAGGTCCTGCTGCAGCGCCAGTTGTTCGGCCTGTCTCCTCTCCGCTGGCTGGTGCATATGCTGATCTTCTACGGCTTTGCCGGGCTACTCTTCCTTTCACTCGTCACCTTTCTGTTGAGGGCGCTGGTATACGCGGGGATTCACTGGCGGGTGGCATACTTCTTCCTGCAGGGCGATGGATATCTTTTCACAAAGGTCTGGGGGGACGCCTCCGGGGTTGCACTCCTTGCCGGACTGCTTGCAGCACTGATCAGAAGGCTCTTCTTCCGCTCCGTTCAGCAGGACAACAGCCAGGACGATATCGTCCTGCTGCTGGTGCTGCTCTGGCTAACCGTGTCAGGCTTTGCCCTGGAGGCCCTGCGGCTGACGTTGGTCCCCCAGAGTCTGGCCCGGTACTCGTTCTTCGCCCGGCTCTTTGTCTCCCCCGGCCCATACCCGGCCGTGCAGCTCGGGCCGTGGCTCACCGCCCTCTGGAGCCTGCACTCGTTCAGCGTCGTCGGCCTGATGTTGTATCTGCCGCACAGCAAACTGATGCACAGTCTCCTTGCCCCGGCCATAATCGCGATGAACGCCCTCGGGGAACATGAAAGGGAGGATATCTATTGGCCCGACCTGAAGAAACACCGGGCGCCGAAATCGCCCGGCGCTTAACGCGCAGACAACTGATCGAGCTTGAGGCCTGCGCCAGGTGCGGGGAGTGCCAGGTCTGGTGCCCTGTATTTTCCCAGGACAGGCGGGAATGCATATCTGCCCGCGGCAAACTGGCGCTCCTGAAGCGTCTGATACACGGTGGACTGCCCGATGCGGAACTGCAGGAATTTCTGCAGGGTCTCTACAAGTGTTCTGCCTGCGGCCAGTGCCATGTCGTCTGCCCCGTGCGCATCAACACGCACGAACTGTGGGAACAGGCCCGCCAGTCCCTGGTGGGTGCCGGTATCCCCCAGCCTGAGGGACAGATAAAGCAGCTGACGACGATCAAGGAGTCGAACAATGCCTTTGGCAAACCGCAGGCAGACCGCGGTCTCTGGGCAAAGAGGGCATGGGAGGCCGGGCTCCTCAGGGCACCGGTCCCTCTCTGGCGGGAGCAGCCTTCACCGCTCCTCTATTTTGCCGGGTGCACGGCAAGCTTCGATCCGGTCATGCAGTCAGTGGCTGTTCAGACCGCACGACTGCTGCAGGAGGCCGGCATTGCATTCTCGATCCTGGGAGATGAGGAGCCCTGCTGTATCGGCAAGCTGCGGCGCATGGGTGACCCTGATTTCAGCGCAGAGGCGCAAAAAAGGGTCGACCTCTTCGCAGGGAAAGGGATTACGGACATCGTCGTTTCCTGCGCCGGCTGCTTCAAGGGGCTGCATTCCGATTACGCCAGGGTCTGGCCGGGTTCAAAAAGGGTCCTGCACCTTACCCAGCTTATCGACCTGCTGATACGGGACGGGAGGCTGCGCCCGAAGCATGAAGTGCCCCTCACCGTGACCTATCACGACCCCTGCCACCTCGGCCGCCACAATCAGATTTACGACGAACCGCGCCGGATTCTTGGGGCGATACCGGGCCTGACCCTCGCAGAAATGCCCAGGCACCGGGCCTTTTCATCGTGCTGCGGCATGGGAGGAGGCCTCAAGCTGATGAACCCCGGGATGCAGCACAGCATGGCAGGAGCAAGGATCCGCGAGGCCGGGACGACCGGGGCCTCGGCGATCGTCACCCCCTGCCAGACCTGCTCTATGGGACTGCAGTACGGCGTGGAGGAGATATCGTCAGCGATGAAGGTGTATCACCTCAACGAAATGCTGATACGGTCAATCTGCCCTGAGGTCTCGTCTGAAGAAATACAGGCCCGGCTCCAGCCTTAGGTTCGTTGACCTTCTGTGTCAATGGCCGTGCTCCGGATATGTTTCTTTCACAAGGCCGGCCAGGTGGGCACCGATCAGGGTATAGGGAAGAAGCACTACATTGGCCCCGCTTGCCTTCAGGACTTCAACCTCCTCAACCGAATCGGCCGTGGCGACAATAACCGTATTCGGTGCCAGGGCACGGCAGGCCGTTACCAGGGACTGATTGTTTGTTCCCTTGAGAAGCATATCGGGGATGGTCGAAAGAATGATTTCCGCGGTCGCGATATGGGCGTGTTCCAGGGTGGCCATGCTGCTGATATCGCCAAATAAGCCCTTTATGTTCCGCTCCTGCAACTCCTTCAGGACCTCGAGGTTGAAGTCGATCACCAGGACCTTCTTCAACAGGTCCGGGGCAGTCGCCTCTAACTCGTCGATAAAGGCCCGTGCACCGCGATGGAATCCCAGCAGCACCACAGAATAGTGATCATAGCGCTCTCCGTCAGCCGCCTCCCGGGCCTTCGAGGGGAACCCCATCCTTTCGAGAAACCGGTCGAAGATCATGTATGCCCGGTGATTGCCGTTGATGAAGTACGAAGAGAGGACGGACGTGATCGCCATGGCGTAGATGATCAGGGACATCATGCGCTGCCCAATATGTCCGTACCCCACCCCAAGGGCAGCAACCACCAGGGAGAACTCACTGATCTGGGAGAGGTTGAGACTGGCAATGAAACTGGTCCGCCTTCCGCTCCCGGCAAGGGAGAGGAGCGGATAGATCGTCAGGAAGCGCGACGCGATGACGAACAGGACGATGACGGCAGCCATGGTCAGCATGGCTGTGTCCGGAACAGGGATCTTCATGCCGATCGAAAGGAAGAAGAGCGTCAGGAAAAAATCCCGCAGCGGAAGTACCTTCGCCGTTACATGGACGCTGTAAGGGAAGGTCGAGATCGCCACCCCGGCAATCAGCGCCCCCATTTCCATCGAAAGCCCGATCCAGGCCCCCATGCCCGCCATAAATGCGCACCAGGCGATCGACATGGCCACAACCATTTCCGGGGTCGTCGAGATCCTTTCGAAGATCCAGCGCAGAAGATATTTGCTGAGGAGAAAGCCGATAGCCAGGAGGGCCGCGCTCTTCCCCAGGGCCACGACAACAAGGAGGATCCGGGGATCGGTGAATTGGGGCTGCAGGGCCAGGACCAGTATCGCCCAAAGGTCCTGAAAGATGAGAATACCCAGGCTGATGCGGCCCGGCAGGGTATCGAGTTCAACCTTGTCGTAGAGGAGCTTGACAACGATGGCAGTGCTGCTCAGCGCGCAGAACATGGCCAGATAGAGGGCCTCGATACGGCCCGTGCCCAGCTCGAATCCGAGCAGCATGAAGAAGCCCGTGCCAAGGATGACGGAAAGCAGAAACTGGCCCACCCCGGGATAGATCAGCTGCCGGCCGGACGAAAGCAGTTTGGAGGGATTCAATTCCAGGCCGATGATGAAGAGCAGCAGGATCAGCCCGATTTCCGAAATGACTTCAATACCTGCCGGATTGGACACCAGTCTGAGCCCCACCTCGGGTCCGATCACGGCGCCGGCAACAAGGTACCCGAGGATGACAGGCTGCCGGACGAGCTGGAAGACAAAGCCGAGCGCAGTGGCCGCCAGGATGGAAATACCGATTTCAGAAAGAATCCCGTGCATGGTCGCTCCCCTTTTCTAGCCCGGAAAGAGATCCGGTCCGCAGCGTGCCGCGGGCCGTACCGGAAGGGCTGCCCCGGCCATCTTTCTGTTATTTCCAAGCCTGCTATTCATTGCGCTGTCCGACGGTATTATACCAATTTGGTTTCCGCTCCGCGAACATCATCATGATACAGGCAGGTCTACAGAAAAACAGGATATAAACGGATTTTATTGGACAGCCCCGCGTACCGTATGACATAATTTCGAAAAATGGACAGGCGCGCGATTTGACGAGGTTCTTCTCTATACTGTTTTCTTTGTTTGCATGCCTTGCGACGTGCGGGCCTTCCGCCTTCGCCGTCAGCCCTGATGAGGAAGCCCTGCTCCTTCTGTACTTTCATGAAGATGACGTTGTTGAAACGCCCACCAGGTTCCCCAAACCGCTGTACCAGGTTGCTGAGAATATCACCGTCATCACCGCGAAACAGATCGAGACGATGGCTGCCCATACGCTCTCGGACGTAATGAATACGGTTACGGGAGCCGGCCATGATACACTCACCTTCCCGGGTGGAATTTTCCTTGCCTCGCTTCAGGGGTCCAAGTATGAGCATGTCCGCGTGATCATGGATGGGGTCACCATAAATAATCTCGTCGACAACTGGGTGCTGATGGAGGAGATCCCTGTTCAGAACATAGAGAGGATAGAGATTATAAAAGGTCCTGCGTCATCGTCATGGGGCTCATCACTCGGGGGCATCATCAATATCATCACGAAAGCGGGCGGAACGGAGAGACCTGGAGGGCTGGTTTCAGGGTCTCTGGGAGAAAAGAACACCGCGGACACGAGGGCCGAATTGTTCGGCGGGGTGAATGGGTTTTCCTACTATGTGAGCGGCGGGAATCTCGGCTCAAGCAGCTTTGGTCCGCGGACCTGGCAGCGTGACAACAATCTTTATATAAAACTCGGCCATAAGCTTACAGAAAAGCTCAGCCTGCTTTTTTCCTCCTGGTATCTCAAAGCGGAAGGTTTTGATCCCAAGTATTACCCGCCGGATCTGAGGCAGCATTATAATTCCGAGGCTGTCTACGTTACCCTGTCCGGGACATACCTGATCGACAGCAGCAATGAGCTGAACCTTTCGCTCAGGGAAAGAAGGCAGCATACCTTCAACACCTACCTGAAGCTCGATGAAGCGGCTGAGTCCGGTCCCGGCGTGAACCATGAAAGAACCGACGGGGCAAGTCTTAAGATATCGTCCAGGACCGGCGTTCATACCATAACCGCCGGCCTGGATTATGACAAGGGATATGACGAGACAAAGGGGGGCTCAGATCCTCACTTTGCGAGGCAGAAGTTCACGCAGTCTGCAGTGTATCTCAATGACACGATTGCCTTTGACCGCCTTGCCATTACCCCCGGAGTCAGGTACGATTCTCTCCGGAATCAGGACCTCCTGAACCCCAGCCTGGGGATTACGGTGAGACTTACCGACCGGACCCTGCTCAGATTTTTCGCCGCCAGGGGATTCAACGCCCCGGGCATGGGGACCGCTCTGACGAGGGGCGGGTATACCGGTAACCCGGACCTGAAGAGCGAACGCATCAGGTCTTTTGAGGCAGGGGTTGAGACCTCCGATATCAGATATCTCTGGATAAAGGGAAGTCTTTTTTCACACAGGATTCGGGATGCGTTTGAATACAGCTTCCTGCCGGACGGGACGTATACCTATGTCAACAAGAGCCGCGTGAAGAGGGATGGTTTTGAGCTCGAAGTCAGGACTGTCCCTCTGAATAATTTCTCGCTCAACGCAGGGATTTGCATCGTCAGGGCCCGGGATCAGCTGACCGGGGAAAAGCTGCTCGGCACCGTAGCAGAAACATATGACCTGGGCATCCTCTATGATGACAGGAAGACCTTCAAGGCACTCCTGAAAGGAAGACTTCTGCGGTGGGATGTGGATAAAGGGATCTATGCAGGCAAATTCGGCTTCGTGTCCGACCTGAGTCTGACAAAGAAAGTCTTTTCACGTGATAAAAGCAGCATTGAAATCTTCATGACCGGCCATAACCTGTTCAACAGTTCCCAGTATATGATCTCCGAATGGAAGAACCCGGGCAGATGGTTCGAGGGGGGGATACGCTACAAGTTCTGACCTGGACGCACAAGTACGTTGTTCCTGTAATATTCCTTCCTGAAATAGTCGGTCCTGCAGAAGGCTGCCTTTCATAAGCGGTTCAGGATTTATCGGGCATGTGACTGAGCCACGGTTCATGTTTTTCGAGTCCTTGACACACCCCAGGACTTATCCTAAAATCTTCTCAAGGAGGGGCGGCATGAAAGAGATCCCGGTCAGCAGAGCGTTCACCCTGATAGAACCCGGTCCCGTTGTTTTTGTTACGACAGGTGACGGTAAGCAGCACAATATCATGACGATCTCCTGGACCATGGTAGTGGACTTTACACCGATATTTGCGCTAACCACCGGGCCCTGGAACTATTCCTTTGCTGCTCTTCGAAAATCAAGGGAGTGTGTTATCTCCATTCCCACGGTTGACATGATAGATACGATAGTTGGGGTGGGAACATGTTCCGGAGCCGATACGGACAAGTTTGACAAATTCGGGCTGACCCCCGTGAAAGGTGAGCAGGTACAGGCCCCCCTGATAAAGGAATGTCTGGCGAATATCGAGTGTAAGGTTATCGACATCGTCAAGAAGCACAATATCGTCGTGCTCGAAGGGGTTGCGGCTTACTATGATAGTTCGCGGAAGGAGAAGAGAACGGTTCACGCTGTTGGCGACGGTACCTTCATAGTGGACGGGCGTACGTTAAATCGAAAAAAAATGATGCGGTCGAAGCTTCCCGCCGGCCTACAGTTCTTTGCAGAAAGAGAAGGGGGTCAGGCTTGAATTTGTGAATCCAGGAGTGTGAGCGGGGCCAATCATTTCTCGTGATGCTGCCGAAAAAGCCGGGCTGGGCTTCGGTACTTTGCCGGATTTACCGGCCCCACGGCAGGCAGGGCGAAACAACAGAGGGGAGAAACAGAGTCCTGAAGCCGTCAGTCTGCAATAGAAAAACAGCACCCTAGAATATGCTGAACTTGAAATACTTCTTCGGCTGCTCCCTGATATCCTCCATCAGCTTCTTGAGCTGCACCACCGCCTCTTTCACCTCACCGGCAAGCTGCTCGTCCTTGACCAGCAGTCCGGCCGCGCCCTCACCGTTATCGATCCGCTCCAGGATAGAGGTCATCCGCCTGGAAGCATTGTTGAGGTTATCATACAGCTCGGGATCTTCGACAAGCCGGTTGATCGTGCCCGAGGATTTATTCAGCTTCTTGCCGAATTCATCCAGAGAGGCTGCAGCGCCCGAGAGCCTCGTGTAGAGCAGATCATCTTCAACCAGCCGATTCAGCGTCCCGGTGCCGGTCTCGAGCTTCCGGCTGAAGCCCTCCAGGGATTTCGACGTTGACGACAGCCTCTCATAGAGCTGCGGGTCATTCACCAGCATGCCGAGCGTTCCCCTGCCGCTGTCTATCTCTTTGGTGATATGGGATAGGTGTTTCGCAGACTCCTTCAGATTGTTGTAGAGGCCGGGGTCCTCGATAAGCATGCCGAGCGTTCCCTTGCTCGTCTCGAGCTTCTCGACCAGGTTCCCCATCTTTTCTATGAAGTCGTTGATCTTCTTGATCGAGGAGGCCCCCGTCTCCATCACATCCTTCATATCGAGCTGGGTCGTCCCCCTGATCATGTCCCCCGCTTTCAGGGGTTCGGCATCCGATGCGCCCGGAGTCAGTTCAATATACTTGTCGCCCAGAAGCCCCATTGTCAGGACACTTGCCGTTGAATCTTTTTTCAGATAACCGAGGACGCTTTTATAGACAGAGATGGTAACGACCGTCCCGTATTTCGGGTCGAGACTGATATCCTCAACCGTCCCTTCCTCAAGCCCGTAGACCCATACGGGAGCCCCGCCCTTCAGCCCCTTCACGTCCGGGATCGCGGCCTTTATCCGGACCTTGGGGTGGACCATCCTCTCGATGCTCCCGGCGAAAAAGACGCTGAAGAATAGTATTACCAGGGCGAGCGATATGATGACGCCAACCTTCATCTCTGCCCACCGGAGCTGTTTTTTCAGGTCAAACATACAGGTACCTCCTCAATAGCTGCCTCATGAAATATCCGCGGTATTGTGAAAACCGACTTCGCTGACAAACGCCTGAATCTCGGCAATGTCAGAGTTGAGCAGTTCCTTGCGGTTGCCGTCGAAGACCGCATTGCCGTTCTTCAGAAACATGAACCTGTCCGCCACCTTCATGGCATCGCTCACCTTGTGGGTGACCATGATGAGCCCCTTCCCGTCCTTTGACAGTTCGGCTATCAGCCTGCAGATGTTGTCGGCGTTTATCGGGTCAAGCCCTGTTGTCGGCTCGTCGTACAGGAACATCTTCGGGGTGCTCAGGGCCAGAGACCGCGCCAGGGAAACCCTGCGGTGCATGCCCCCGCTCAGCTCTTCAGGCATGAGTTCCAGCGCATGCTCCACCCCCACCGTGCCGAGGATCTGCCGCACCCTCGCATCGATCTCGTCCTCTGTCATCTTTGTGTATTCCCTCAGGCAGAAGGCGACATTCTCCTTCACGTTGAGCGAGTCAAAGAGTGCGCCTTCCTGGAACACGATATTGAACTTCATCCGGACATCCCGCAATTCCTCTTCGGTCTTGCCGGTAATCTCCTCTCCATCGACACGTATCCTGCCGCTGTCCGGCCTGATCAGGCCGAGAATCAGTCTCAGAATCGTTGTCTTGCCCTCGCCGCTGCCGCCGAGAACAGCCACCCGTTCATCAAACCGGAAGGAAAAGCCCGCACGGTTAAGGATCTTCCGCTCCCCGTAGGCAAAGGTGACGTCGTCGAATACGATCATACCGAAAAGCCCAGGAGATAGAGCAGGACCCTCGTCAGCAGGAAGTCCGAGATGATGATCATCACGATCGAAAGAACAACCGCCGTGGTTGTCGAGCGCCGCAGTCCGACAGACCCTCCCCGTGTCGAGAGCCCCATGTAGGAGCAGATTGACGAGATGATGACCCCGAAGACAAAGGGTTTTACCGCGCCGGCCAGGACGTTCTCGACCGTGAGGATATTCCGGATGGAGGTCCAGTATACCGTCCCGCTCTGATGACTCACAAAGACGGCGATGTAATAACCGCCGAAAAGCGAGACTGCCACCCCGATCAGGGTCAGCGCCGGCAGCATAACCAGCGAACCGACGATCCGCGGGGTGACCAGTTTTTTCATCGGGTCAAGTCCGAAGACTCGTATCATATCGACCTGGTGCCCCAGGACCATCGAGCCCAGCTCCGAGGCCATCCCGGCTCCCACGCGGCCGGTAAAGACGAGCGCTGTCACCACCGGGCCGAGTTCACGCACAACCGAAATGCCGACGATCATGCCGATATACATCTTCATCCCCAGGGGCGACAACTCTGCTGAAAGCTGCAGGGACAGGGCCATGCCCACAAAGAGATTGACGATAAAGACAATCAGCAGAGACCCGGCCCCGGCGTATTCCATCTGGAATATAGCGTCCTTGAAATAAAGAGGCCTTCTGACCATGCCGAGCAGCCCCTGCACAGTCAGAACATAATAATCCTGAAGATCGCTGATCAGCTGTTTTATCTTCAAGCCTCTCCCTGCATTATCCTGCCGGTCATTATCCTTTCACCGTCCCGGTCTTATCAGCGCACCCTGGGCTGTCCGCCCGTCGAACCAGGAGTGCCGTCTGTCTCTTTATCCTTATTATCCTTCGGATCCTTTTTATCTTTATCCCTGGGCTTCGCGTCCTTTGCTCCAGTAACAGCAGGCGCAACCACCGGCCTCGCCTTCTCGACCGGCTTGACAGCAGGTTTCTCAGCCTTGGGAGCACTGCTTGCAGCAGGCATCACCGCCCTGCCCTTGTCTGCTGGCTGTACCCTGGCCGGCTCCACGCTGC
>CAZCKU010000011.1:0-19367 GCA_964499365.1 uncultured Thermodesulfovibrio sp. | reverse complement strand
GCTTTTCGTCCTTCATCGCAGGTGCACCGGCTGGCATCACCGCCCTGCCCTTGTCCTTCTCCACGGGCTTTCCCGTAATATGTGCCCCGGTCCTCGGCGTCTTGCCCTTTTCAGGGATAACCGCAGTCGCTTGTCCGGTTGTCCTGACCGGCTGTATCACCGGTTTATCCATGCCCGCCGTCCTGGGCTTGACAACAGTATTCACCGGCAGCTGGGCCGGCTTGACCCCGGGGTTCAGAACAGACCTGGCAGCGTCCTTCGTGAAAGGACGCGCATTCTTCAGCTCTTTGACCGTCACGTTCCTGACAGGCTGCGGCGGCAGCTGGGCCGGAGCCACAGCCCGTGGAGAGGCAAAATAACTGCCCTTCGCAGGCCTGATGTCAGGCGCACCGGCCATGACATTTTGCTTGACAAATATCTTCTTCTGGATGTCATCCCGCCTGACGTTGACTATCGCAGGTGCGGCCGTATTAAAGGTATTGCGATTGACAACCGTAACACCGTTGTTAACATGTATGTTCTGATAGACATTGGTTATATTAATCTGATTGATGTTTACTTTCCGCGTGTCGACACTATGCCGGCCGTGATGGCCGCGGCCGTAGTAGGTCTCGCGCGGCGCCAGCGGCACCCACGCCACATATTCCGCAGTCCTGACCCAGCCCACGAATCCGGGACCCCAGAAGACCTCGCCCCTTGACGGCGGTACCCAGCCCCACCCTATCCTCGGAATATGGGCCCATCTGCCGTAATGGTAGGGGGCCCAGCCCCAGGGTTCGTGGCCGACCCACACATATTCGCCGTGTCTCCATATCCAGCGGCCGTGCCGATAGGGTGCCCAGTCAGTACCAATAACCACCGTCGGCGTCCAGACATACCCGTAGTCCGGAACCTGCACCCATTTCCCGTTGTCGTCAAAGTCATTCGAGTAGGACCTGAGTTCCTCCGGCAGATAACGCGAGCCCCCGCCTGTGCCTGAAAAAATCCTGTCGTTTCTCCTCTTGTTCCATGTCTCCCACTCGTCAGGAGGGCCCATCGGCGAGACCTCTCCGTCCGTATCCTGCCCCAGCGACAGCATCCTGTCTTTTCTTATTTTTGTCCTGCCGACCCCGTTCTCTGTCTCGACAGACCCGCGGTAAACCGCCACATCGGTGTACTGATCATAGATGTCGATCCTGAATATCGCGCGTTTATAGGCGCGGGTCGAGGCATCAGGCGTATCGAACTGAATAACGCCGCCCTTTCTTGATACATCAAAGACAATATAGGCAGATCCCTGAGACAGATGGAACTGCGAGGACCCATTTTCAACCGAAAGTATCTGGAGGGCCGAATTCTGGTCCAGCCGTATGAACGTCCCGGAATCGAGCTGAAGCTCCGCCCTGCCTCCCTCCGGGATCCAGACCTGATCACCCTCGCCAAGCGGAGAGTTCAGCGCGGCAAAGCCCCACTCCTCTGCATCAGCCGCATGTACCTGAACGTCTCCTTCGATATGGCTCACCCGCATATAGCCGGAACTCTCAGCAAAGGCGTAAGAGAATAACAGCAGGACCAGACCCGTCACAGCCAATAGTGTCTTGACGATTTTCATATAAACCTCCTGAGAATTGGTATTTCCATTATAACAGCTTTTTCTCATGATAATACGGAGGGATCCCGGCTCCTTTCTATTAACCCGGCAATAAAATATCACAATATCGTCATTGTCCGGCTTGACCGGACAATCCAGAACTTATTGAGATACCTGGATTCCCCGATCAAGCCTGTCTACCGACCGGCAGGCAGGTCGTGGAATGACAAAGCAGAAAGTTTCATGTATTTATTTGACGGGCTAATAAATATGCCATTTGTCGAAAGGAGAAAAAAAGGATACAATAGCATTTATATGGAATCAGCCCTGAAAAACAGACCGTCCCTGCCCTTTTTCCATTTCATCGGCAAAAGGGTGATGAACGTCATAAACAGTCTTGGGGCCGCAGCCATCTTCTTCACGCTCTCATTTCTGAAGATCTTCCGCGCCAAACAGATCAGGGAAATTACCCAGCAGGTATTCTATATCGGAGCCAAGTCCTCGACGATCGTCCTGCTCGTCGGACTCTTCACCGGTATGGTCCTGGGTCTGCAGCTCTACTACACCCTGGTAAAATTCGGGTCGCAGGGGGTGCTGGGCTCTGTCGTGGCACTGACCCTCATCAGGGAGCTTGGACCCGTCCTGACCGCGATCATGATAACCGCCAGGGCAGGCTCTGCCATGACCGCAGAAATGGGGATCCTCCGCATATCCGAGCAGATCGATGCCCTGTATACCATGCGGATCGACCCCCTGCAGTATCTCATCAGTCCGCGGATCGCGGCATCGATCATCAGTTTTCCGCTTCTGACAGCCTTCTTTGATCTTATGGGAATCCTGGGCGGATACCTCACCGGCGTTGTCCTCCTGGGTGTGGATAAAGGTGCGTACTTCTACCGTATCCGCGAGTATGTGGACATAGTCGACATCAGGGGCGGGTTTATCAAGTCGCTGGTTTTTGCGGTGCTCGTGGCGACGATCTGCTGCTACCAGGGATATTTCACCCACCTCCGTACAGACAGTTACGGGTCCAAGAGTGTCAGTCTCTCAACCACCTCGGCCGTGGTTTACTCCTGTGTCATGATCCTGGTCTCCGACTACGTTGTGACCTCGTTCCTGATGTGAAGGCTATGGAAACACCGCCCTTAATAGAATTCAGGGATGTCACGAAGCGCTTCGACGACAAGACGATACTCGACAAAGCGAATCTCACGATCTACGAAAATCAGATTACGACGATTATTGGCAAAAGCGGGAGCGGCAAGAGTGTCCTCCTGAAACATATTATCGGGCTTCTCTCCCCTGATGAGGGCAGCATACTCTTCAGGGGGAAACCCGTTGAAAACATGAAGAAGGGCGAATGGGATGAGTACAGAAGCAAGGTCAGCTATATGTTCCAGAATAACGCCCTGTTCGACTCGATGTCGGTATTCGAAAATATCTCCCTGCCCCTCAGACAGAAGACCAGGCTCAGGAAGAAGGAGATTGAGCAGAAGGTTATGTCCCGGCTTGCTCAGATGGAACTCACCGACGTTGTTGAAAAGTACCCTTCAGAACTTTCAGGCGGGATGCAGAAGCGCGTTGCCCTTGCCCGTGCCCTCGTGACCGATCCGGCTATTGTACTCTTTGACGAGCCGACAACCGGGCAGGACCCTATCAGGAAAAACATCATCCTGAGCATGATCGCCCATTACCGGAAACAGTTCGGGTTTACCGCGGTGCTCATCAGCCATGACATCCCTGATGTCTTCTTCATCTCCGACCGCATACTCCTCCTGTGGGAGGGCAAGATAGGGTTTCACGGGACTTACGAAGAACTGACAAAACTGAGGCATCCGATGATCGACGAGTTTCTCAGGAGCATCGAGGGCCTCAAGGACGAACTTACCGGGCTGCTTTCAAAGGAGATGTTCAGGTCGCGGTATGCCCTCTCTCTGGGGGGGGCACAGCCCGATACCACGATCACTGCAGTACTCTTTAGCGTCCATTTTGATCTCCTCGCCGACCTGCTCTGGCCTCAGGCAGCCATAGAGGTCCTCAAGGTCCTCGGAGAGCATATCAATAACTATTTCAGTCCCCTCGGCGGTTTCTCCGCCCGCCACAGCAGAGACAAGGTCCTGACGATTCTGCCCCGCCTGAGCCCTGAAGAGGCCGGCCAGCTGGTGCAGGATATCGCCCGGGAACTTCAGAAGACGCTGCCCGAGATTCAGGCTGTTGCGCGGGCCAGGATTGGGGTCGACGAATGCTTCGAGCTCTCGGTGACAGCAGGCATCGTGGAGGCAAGCTCAGCTGAGGATATAGAGGAGATACTCTTGAAGGCCGAGACGAAGCAGAGCATCATTGCAAAATTCCAGTGCGGCAAGGAGGGTGCAGTTCAATGAAAAAATATTCGCTCGAAACGGGTGTCGGCATTTTTGTGGTCATCGGCATTCTCTGCATCGCATATATGACCGTGAAGCTCGGCAAGGTCTCCCTGTTCGGGGACGACTACTACTCTTTATATGCACGTTTTGGTTCGGTCTCGGGCCTGCGTGTCGGCAACCCCGTCGAGATCGGCGGCATAGAGGTCGGGCGGGTCGAGCAGCTGAGCATTGATCAGGATAAGCAGGCTGCCTTGGTCCACCTGAAGATCAAAAAAGGCATCCGGATTTATGACGACGCCAATGTGTCGATCAAGACGGCAGGTCTCATCGGTGACAAGTACATCAAGGTTGAGCCCGGAGGGGCCGGCGAGCTGCTGAAATCGGGAGAGTCCATCACCGAGACCTCGTCGCCGCTCGATGTTGAAGACCTGATCAGTAAATACGTATTCGGGGATGTCGGAAAGAACAGCAAGAAGGAGGAAAAATGACTGTTTTGAAAATAATGCTGCGAACATATATTTCCGGAGCACTGCTGATGCTTGGCCTCGTTGTTCCGGTCACCGCCTTTGCAGGGCAGGCGCTTGATACGGTAAAAGGCCATTCAGACAAGGTGCTGGAGGTATTGCGGGACCCCACTCTCAAGCCGGATTCCGCCAAACAACTCAGAAAGGACAAGCTCCGCGCGATCTCCGAAAAGATGTTCGACTTCACGGAGCTCTCAAGAAGGACCCTTGCCCAGAACTGGAAGAATCTGAGTCCCGGCCAGCAGCAGGAGTTTGTCGAGCTTTACAAGAAACTCCTCGGAGACACGTACTCCGACAAGATCCTTTCCTATACTGATGAAAAGATCGTCTTCAGCAAAGAGGTCAGTCTGACAGAAAAAACCGTCGAGGTCCATAGCACGGTCATAAGAAAGACCTCGGAAATCCCGATTTACTACAGGGTCATACTGAAGGATGGCGTCTGGAGGGTCTACGATGTCGTCGTCGAAGGGGTAAGCCTGACCAATAACTACCGCACCCAGTTCAGGGAGATCCTCGCGAACAAACCGCCGGAATCGCTTCTGGAAACTCTCAGAAAAAAGGTCTCAAAATCTGATTCAGGCTCAAAAAATAAAGGGAATTGATACCATGAAAACCGCTCAGATCGTTTTGACAGCCTCGCTGCTGCTCAGTCTTGTCTCCCTCTGCCCTGCCGCACTTCCTGCGGGGGAACCGGCTTCAGACCAGGGAGGCGTCATGCAGTCACCTCCTGCTGAGTCCGCCGGGGGTGAACAGCCGGCAGCCCCGGATCCTCAGGAGGAGCCTTCAGGCAGCACGGCGGCTCAGGCGGCACCTCAGGGCGCTGAACCGGCCGACAACAGTGAGATGGCCGCAGATGAGGGCCCCGGCATCGCAGACCCCTTTGCCCCGACCAACAGGATAATGTACGAGGTGAACGACCGGCTTTACTTCTGGCTTCTCAAGCCGGTCACGCAGGCCTATGCCCGCATCCCTGAAGATTTCAGGGTAGTCTTCAGCAATATATACGACAACCTCAAGGCCCCCGGCAGGATGCTGAACAACCTGATGCAGCTCAGGCTCAAGGGGGCGGGCAACGAACTTCTCCGGTTCGTCATCAACTCCTTTGTCGGCGTCGGCGGTATGGGCGATGCTGCACGGGATGCCTTCGGCATAAAAAAACAGGAGGCCGATTTCGGCCAGACCCTCGGCCGCTATGGCATCGGCCACGGGTTTTATCTGGTATGGCCGGTCCTGGGGCCCTCTTCCCTGCGTGAGACCGTGGGGCGTGCGGGGGACTATATGATGCACCCCCTCACCTATGCAAGCAATGAAGACCTCCCTGATGCGGCCTCAATAGGAATCTCTGTGCATGAGACAATCAACGATGCCTCGTTCAGGATAGGGGATTACGAGTCTTTCAAAGAGGCTGCCATCGATCCCTATATATCGATGAGGGACGCCTTTGTCCAGCACCGGAAGAAGAAGGTCCAGGAAGCGATGCAGCCATAGGAGTCACCATTGAAGTGCCGTGGCGCCATGCATCCGGACAGTCCTGTCAACATGCTACCATAGTGTATGGAAACGATCCTGCTGACACCGGTTCGGGACAAAGAGATATTTTACCGCTGGGCCTCGGCCCTCGCGCTGATCACGATCTTCTATAATATCGTTGAGGGTGTGGTATCCGTATTCTTCGGCCTCGAGGATGAAACGATTGCCCTGTTCGGTTTTGGCGTGGACTCGTTCGTCGAGGTAATCTCCGGCATCGGCATCTGGCATATGGTCCGGCGCATGAAGCAGCATGGCAGCGAAGACCCGGACAGGTTCGAAAAAACGGCCCTGAAAGTCACCGGGACCGCCTTTTATATACTCACGGCAGGCCTTCTTGTCACGGCCGCGGTCAATGGCTTCAGGGGACAAAAACCGGAAACCACCCTCTGGGGGATCATCGTATCGAGCATATCCATTCTCTCGATGTGGCTGCTGATACACTACAAGACCAAAATCGGCAGACAGTTCAACTCCCCGGCCCTGCTGGCAGATGCAGCCTGCACGAAGACCTGTATCTACCTGTCGGTGGTACTCCTCGCCTCGAGTATCGGCTATGAACTGACCGGGCTCGGAATCCTCGACTCAATCGGCGCGGCGGGCATAGCCTGGCTCGCCTTCAGGGAGGGTCGTGAATCGTTCGAAAAAGCACGCGGGAACCTCTCCTGCGGCTGCCAGGGGACCTGCCGGCCATAGCCGGCTTCAACCGGCTTCGCCCCGCCTCCTCTTTTTCGTGCTACCGCCTGATGCAGCCCGGCCGGCAACCATGGCCTCAATCGAGGGTCTTGCGGTAGACGCCAAGTCCGAGCCCGATCACAACGAACATGAAGACGAGGATCGGCCAGATATTCGGCCAGACTTCGATAAAGGTATTGCCCTTCAGCAGGATACCCCGCACGATCCGCAGAAAGTGTGTAAGCGGCAGTACCGTGCCGACCCACTGGGCCCACCCCGGCATGCCCCGGAACGGGAACATGAAGCCCGAAAGCAGGATCGAGGGCAGGAAGAAGAAGAACGTCATCTGCATCGCCTGCAGCTGATTGCGCGCGATGGAAGAGAAGGTTATCCCGAGCGTCAGGTTCGCGGCGATAAAGAGGGATACGCAAAAGTACAGGAGCAGGAGGCTGCCCTGCATCGGCACCCTGAATATGAAAAAAGCCGCTGCAAGGAGCAGGGTAACCTGGAGCAGTCCGATCAGGATATAAGGGACGATCTTGCCGGTCATCACCTCGATCGGCAGCGCCGGAGTAGCGAGGAGGTTCTCGAAGGTGCCGCGTTCCCTCTCGCGGGTCATCGCCAGCCCGGTCATCAGGATCATTGTCATGGTAAGGATCGTCCCGAGCAGGCCCGGCACGATGTTATAGGAGGTAATGCCCTCGGGGTTATACCGCCGGTGCACCCGAATGTCGATGGGGTCAGCGCCTGGAAGGCGCAGCCGGAGCGCCCCCTTCAGGTCATGAGAGAGGGCGGTACGCGCGATACCGGCGAGCGCCGCAATCGCGTTGCCGGTCGCGCTGGGATCTGAGGCATCGGCCTCGACAAGGAGCGCAGGTCTCTCGCCGCGCACCAGCTTCCTGCCGAAATCCTCCGGGATGGTCACCACAAACTGCACTTTTCCGTGGGCCATGAGTTCCTCTGCCTCGTCCTTTCCCGAGACCTCATGGTCGATCCGGAAATACTCGCTGTTCTTCAGCCCCTGCAGGAGGGACCGGCTGTACATGCTGTGGTCTGCGACAACAGCCGCGGCAGGCAGCTGTTTGGGATCAGCGTTGATGGCGTAGCCAAAAAGTATCAGCTGCATGATAGGGATGCCGACGATCATGCCGAAGGTCAGACGGTCCCGCCTCAGCTGGATGAATTCCTTGACAATAATGCCTATCCAGCGTGACCAGGACAGTCCGGGGTTCAGTGCAAACTTCAGGGGCGTCTTCATCGCAGGGGCCTCAGGTGATTTCCTCTTCTGCCGATTCCATGAGGCTGATGAAGACGTCCTCGAGGCCGGCCCGGATGGGCACCCAGCGATGGGTCTTTTCTTCCTGCATGCGCGAGGCGGTCGCGTTGAGTGCAGCGCCATCGCGGCCGGTAACATGCAGCGTGCTGCCGAACGCCGTAATCTGCTCGACACCCGGCAGTCCGCGCAGCAGCTCAGCATAGCGGACCAGGCCGGGGCCGGTCACCTCGAAGCCGGCAAGGGCCTGGGAGGCCACCACCTCCTGCGCAGTGCCTGAAACCAGCAGGTTGCCATAGGCAAGATACGCCAGCCGGTGGCAGCGTTCGGCCTCGTCCATATAATGGGTCGAAACGAGCACCGTAATTCCTCTGCCGGCAAGCTCGTTGATCTCATTCCAGAAGTCACGTCTCGCCTTGGGGTCGACCCCGGCCGTCGGTTCATCGAGCAGCAGCAGCCGGGGGTGATGCAGCATGCATGAAGCGAGGGCAAGCCGCTGCTTCCAGCCGCCGGACAATGTCCCGGCGAGCTGGTTGCGGCGTGAGGCAAGGCCCAGCCTCTCGATCGCCTCAGATACTGCCTGACTGCGATCCTGCATACTGTACATCCTGGCCACGAACTCGAGGTTCTCCCGGATCGTGAGGTCCTCCCAGAGAGAAAACCGCTGGGTCATGTAGCCGACTTCCCGCTTGATCGATGAGGTTTCGCGGACGATATCGAACCCCAGGCAGGTGCCGCTGCCGGAGTCCGGGGTGAGCAGCCCGCACAGGAGCCGGATCGAGGTGGTCTTGCCGCTGCCGTTGGGGCCGAGGAAACCGAATATCTCGCCGCGACGCACCTGGAGTGAAAGATCACGGACCACATGCTTCTTCCCGAAATATTTATTCAGGCCGGCAACGTCAATGACCAGATCCGCAGGCATCGCCCTGCTCACTGCAGCACAACATCCACCGGCTGGCCCGGATGAAGCCGTGCTGCATCCGGCGCATCAGGCATGGCCTCCACCAGGAAGACGAGCCGCGTGCGCTGATCGCGGCTGTATATGACGGGAGGGGTATATTCCGGCTGACGGGAAATGTAACTGACCTTCGCGGCAATGGCCTTGCCGCAGCCGTCGCAGGTGGCAGAAACCGGCTGCCCGACCCTGACAGCCCCCAGAACGGCCTCGGGCACAAAGAACCGCAGCTTGACATTCCCCGGCGGCAGAAGGCTCACCACAGGGCTTCCCGCCTGCACCCACTCGCCCTCGGAATAAAAGGTATCCTGCACCAGCGCTGCCGCAGGGGCATGGACAGCGCGCTGCTCCAGGCGCCAGCTGCTCTGCGCCAGAGCTGCACGCGCCGCCTCCACCTCTGTCCGCGCCGCCTCGATCTCCTTCTCCCGGCCGAGGGACTGCTGTGCCGTGCGAAGTTGTGCCTTTGTCTCAGCCACCCGCGCCGTATTCGTCGTATGGCTGGCCCGGACCTCATCGAGCTGCTCCCGCGAGATATACCCTGAGGCAAAAAGCTTCTCGTGCCGCTCAAGCTGCAGCAGGGAGAGCCTGCGTGCCGCCTCGGCCTGGGCCTCGGCAGCGACAATTGCATCTATCTCTGACGGCCTCCTCCCGACCGTGATATTGGCAAGACGGGCCTCGGCTGTGCGCAGCCGTGCCTCGGCCTCACGCCATGCCGACTTTTCATGTTCCTGCTCAAGGGCGAAGAGCGGGGCAGCGGCACTGACCTCCTGGCCGCGCTGCACCCAGCGCTTCTCCAAACGACCGGCAGCCGGCGCTGCAACCAGCACGAATTCACCTTCCGCATAACCCTGGTAGGTGGCCGCGTCTTTCTTATCGCAGCCAGCGGCGGCAGCAAACAGCAAGAGAGAGACGAGCAGAAGGGGCCGGTGCATGCCGGAGATACGCAGCCTCATTCGACCCGGGGAAGTTCGCCGAGCTTGTGCTTCAACGCATACTGAATAAGCTCGGCATTGCTCGTTATGTTGAGTTTCTGGAGGATGCGGGAGCGGAAGGTGCTGACCGTCTTGGGGCTCAGGGAGATCTCTCCGGCTATTTCCTTGAGGGCCTTCCCGGCCACAATCATACGCATCACCTGCAGTTCCCGGTTCGACAGGCTCTCGTGAAGCGGCCTGTCAAGGTCCTCCATCAGGTTGGAGGCCAGGAGGTCCGCAACGGCCGGGCTTATATAACGCTCTCCCTTGTAGATTTTATTTATCGCGGTCGCCAGTTCGTCCGCGGCACTCTTCTTCGTCAGGTACCCTGACGCCCCTGCCTTCAAGGCCCGCACCGCATACTCCTCCTCGGGGTACATGCTCAGGATCAGGACCGGCAGCGACGGCTTCAGTTTCTTCAATTCCTCCAGGGCATCGATGCCGTTCATGCCGGGCATCGAGATATCGAGCAGGACGATGTCAAACCTGCCCTTCCTGACCATCTCGAGGACTTCCCGGCCTGTCTCCGCCTCGTCAATACTCTGTATATTCCGGGTCTCCTCAAGGATCTGGCGGATCCCCTTGCGGACAATCGGATGGTCGTCGGCGATAAGAACTCTAAGCATGCATCCCCCTCGTGCCGGTCAGAGGCACAACAACCGTAATAAGGGTACCCTTGCTCCGGGTCCCGTGAATCGATACCGTACCACCGAGATCATAGGCCCGCTCATGGATCCCCATAATGCCAAAGGATTTCTTTCCGGCCAGCTTCTCCTTCGAGATGCCCCTGCCGTTATCCTTTATCTCGAGAACCGCAGATCCGTCTTCAACTGCCAGACGGATAGCAACCTCGGTTGCCCCGGAATGTCGGGACACATTCGTCAGGGCCTCCTGGCAGATCCGAAAGAGCGACGTCGCCACCGGTGCAGGAAACTTCCTGTGGTTCGGCGGCAAATCAAGAGAACAGCGTATCCCGGAGCGCTTTGAAAACTGTCCGGCCTCCCACTCGATCGCCGCCAGCAGTCCGAGGTGATCGAGAAGCCTCGGTCTCAGCTCGGAACAGATGCGCTGAATGTCCCGGACCGCACCGTCGAGCATCTCGGAGACCGAGAGTATCCTCCCGACGAGCGGCTTCTGTTTTTTATATTTTCCCCTGATACCGGACAGCTCGATCATCGCCGCGGTGAGGATCTGGCCGAGTTCGTCATGGATCTCCCTGGCCACCTTGGTCCTTTCTTCCTCCCGTGCAGCCAGCAGATGACCCGAAAGCTCCCTGAGCTGCTGGCGTGATATCACCAGGGATTCCTCGACCGAGAACCGGTAGAGCGCCTCGCCGATCAGCGGGGCCATTGACTCAATAAATTCTATGAGACTGCGGGGAACATGCCCCTTTCTCGTGTCAGCAAGATGTATCGCCCCGAGCATGTTTTCCCTGTAGCGGATCGGGATGACAGCAAGAGATGCGTGCTTGTGATGCAGACAAACAGCCCTGAACAGCCCGCTCTTCTGCCTTTTTCTGACAGCGGCAAGACGGGAGATATCATTGCAGTAAAAAGATCCCCCCGGGGTCATATAGGGGAGATCTGACTCTTCAGGCTTTCCCGCCAGTATCCGGGGACAGATACAGCAGTCCTTTTTCGCCGAGAGACAATTCTCCCGCTTCATAAAGTCCAGGCTGAAACCCTCGTATACTCCATCGGTGATCCCCCCCTGCTCATCAACCAGCCGGATGCCTGCGGATGAGCAGGGGCACCACTGTTGCAGGAGTCTGGTCAGCTCGTCGAGATACTGGCGACGCAGGAAGGTATGCGTAAAAAGCTTCAGGAGGTCATTCGTCGCCCGGATGTGATGTTCTCTTCCTTTGCGCTCTACAATCTCGGCAGCCAGTTTTGCGTTTGCCGTCATCAGGTCCTGCGTGCGCTCCCGTACGCGCACCTCGAGGTCTTCCTTGGCACGGATGAGGTCTTCCTCTGCCCGCTTTCTTTCAGTAATGTCGCGCAGGAAGGAAACAAAACGCCCGCCGTCGACAGGCTGGTACTTGACACTGACTTCGACGTCATACATACTCCCGTCCCTGCGGCGGTGCCTGGACTCGAAACGATCATCGCCCTGCACCATGATCGTTTCGATGTGGGCAGCGATGTCGCCGTCCGACTCGGCGGCCTCCAGATCGGGAAGGCTCAAAGCCAGCAGCTCCTGTTCGCTATAGCCGCTCATCCTGCAGTAGGTCTCATTGACCTCCAGGATACGCCCCTGTGTGTCCACCAGCAGAAAGCCGTCCATGGCGGTATGGAGAATCGTCCGGTGCCGTATCTCCCGTTGCCGCAGGGTCTCTTCCGTCTGCTTCCGCAGGGTTATGTCGTGCCCATATATGCGGAGGGCACGGACGTCAGGGACAAGGTAAATCAGCTGTTCATACCACGCCCTGCCTACCCGCACCTCCCTCGTAAAGGTGCTGTCTTTTGACGCTCTGCAGGCACTTACCACAGAGGCCAGGCCTGCAAGGAAGGGGTGCTGGCGCCCCGGTGACCCGAGCTCCGGGAAAAGCCTCCGGGCCACAGGATTCATGAAGCGGACCCTGCCCTTAAAGTCCACTTCCAGAACAGGATTGGGATTCATCAGGGGAAAAGAGGCAAGCCTGCCGAGTTCTGCTGGAGAATGCGTGCGCGTCATGTCCTCCTCTTTGATTGGTCCGGTCATACCAGGCAACCCGCATGAAGCACTGGTCTTTTCTATTTTATTACATCGGAGACGGCAAAATACACCCCGGGATGGAACCCCGCGATGGATCGATGAAGCAGCGCCTCCTGGCCCCCTCTCGTGGTTGAGAACGGCAAACACCCTGAAGTACAGCATCGATGATTGTATTCTGTCAGCAGAAAGCTCATCTGTCAGATAAAACTGACACAGGGCTTCATTTGGACTGATACAGAATCAGGGGAAACCTTATTGCCCTGCAACGGTTCAAAGAGCATACTACGGGTGTCATGTCAATACGACGGAATATCACTGATACCAAGGGAAGTCCTGCGGCCGGCATGGACGTTCAGAAAGAGATCGAAAGGGTCGCCGGCGAACTGGCCCGTGAGAAGGGAGATCTCAACGGCTCGGAACTCGGCAACTGGCTGGAGGCCGAACGCATTGTTGCGGAATGGCTTAAAAACCGTCAGGCAGCCGTAGACGCGGACGATGCAGTAAAGAAACAGACGGACACGGAAACAAAGGGTCCTTCCGGGTCAGGTTGACCGGGAAGGACCATAACAGAAAAACAGGAGCCTACTGCTTCGCCACCAGATCCGCTATGCTGTCGCCGACCTCGGTTGTGCCCATGCCCATATGTCCGGCGGCCTGGCTCTTCATCTTCTTCATCACCTCGATCATGGCCGCCTCAACCTGCTGCGAGGCCTTTGTCTCGCCGAGCGTATCGAGCATCATCATCGCCGCTCCGATCGCAGCCATGGGGTTAATCACGTTCTGGCCGGCATACTTCGGGGCACTGCCGCCCATCGGCTCGAACATCGAAACGCCCTCAGGGTTGATATTGCCGCCGGAGGCAACGCCGAGTCCCCCCTGGATCATGGCGCCAAGGTCGGTGATGATATCGCCGAAAAGGTTTTCGGTCACTGCCACGTCGAACCACTCGGGGTTCTTCACAAACCACATGTTCGCGGCATCGACATGGTTATAGTCACGCTTGAGCCCGGGATACTGCTGCGCCCCCATCTCTTCGAAGGCCCGGTACCACAGGTCGCCGCAATGGGTCAGCACGTTCCTCTTGTGGATCAGGGTGATCGGCTTGGCAGCATATTTCGGGTTGCCGGCATTGCGCTTCTTCTTCAGTTCAAAGGCATACTTCAGGCAGCGGTCCACGGTGCGGCGGTCATAGACCATCAGCTGCGTGGCAATCTCATCAGGCGTGCCGACACGCGTCGCACCGCCGTGGCCGGTATAGATGCCCCCCGTATTCTCCCTGATCACCACAAAATCGATATGCTCAGGCCCCTTGTCCTTCAGCGGTGTCTCGACGTTCGGATAAAGCTTCACCGGACGGAGGTTGATATACTGGTCAAGGGCAAAGCGTATCTTCAGAAGGATGCCCGTCTCCAGGATACCCGGCTTGACGTCGGGATGGCCGATGGCGCCGAGGTACATAGAGTCGAACTTCCTGAACTCGCCGATCGCGCTGTCCGGCAGGGTCTCGCCGGTCTTCAGGTAGCGCTCGGCCCCGAAGTCGAAATTGGTGAATTCGAGCTTGAACCCGTTTTTTGCTGAAGCGGCCTGTATCACCTTGATGCCTTCGGCAACCACCTCCGGCCCGGTCCCGTCTCCCGGGATCACGGCTATATGATAGGTCTTTGACATAAATTCCTCCTCGTAAAAAAAGTCATGTATATTATCACACCAGCCTCCTGACTTGAAAATTCAGCAGTGCGGAGGCATGGCAGGATTCCGAAACGCTGCCCCTGCCGCTAAAGAGGAAAGACGGCTGCATGGGGCGGCGGCAACCGGTCCCATAATCCGTGGTGGTCGCGTTAATCCTGTTCTGATATAATAAAAACAATTCAAATTTCAGGGGGTATAGCGATGAAAGAGGCAATTGAGACGGCCATCAAGATGGAGACAGATGCAATCGCGTTCTATGGCGAGGCAGCAAACAGAACAACCCACCCCTTCGGCAAAGAGATGTTCAAGGGGTTTGTAAAGGATGAGACGCGCCATCTGAGAATGCTCAACGAGATATTCAGGGGCATGGACATTCATTTCGAGTTCGTTCGGCCGAAAGACACGATCAGGACGGTCTTCAGCGATCAGAAGGATGCGATGATGCAGAGGGTCAAGGCCCTGGAAAATGAGCTAGAGGCGATAAAGATCGCGATGCATATGGAAAAAGACGGCTTTGACTACTACAGGGAGGCAGCCGCAAAGGCTGCGGACCCAAAAGAGAAGGAGCTTTTTGAACGCATGGCGGTGGAGGAGAATGACCACTTCTCGATCCTGAATGAGACCTACACGTTTCTCGACAATACCGGCAACTGGTACATGTATGAGGAGCGGGGCATCATCGAAGGATAGATACGGGTGAAGACCATCGCATTTCTCGGCAGCCCGAGAAAAGACGGGAACACGGAACTTCTGCTGAACGAGGCGATCAGGGGCATTGAGTCGGCGGGTGAAACGGTCACGACCTTCAGGCTGAACCTGATGAAGATTCGGCCCTGTCAGGACTGCGGGGGGTGCGAGCAGTCCGGTATCTGCATCCTCGATGATGACATGAACGCATTGTATGATGAGATCAGGACTGCCGACCGGATCATCCTGGCCTCGCCGATCTTTTTCTTCGCGTTAAGCGCACAGTCGAAGATCCTGATCGACCGCTGCCAGAGTTTCTGGTGCGAAAAATACCTCCTCAAGAGACCCCTTCCCGAAGGACCGCACGGACGGAAGGGCCTGCTGCTGCTTGTCGGCGGCATGAAGAAGGAGGTCGGCATAGAATGCGGCGATGCCTCTGCCAAGGCCTTCTTCAGGACGATCAGCGTTAAGGAGCATAAGGTCCTCGGGTTCCTGGGAGTCGACGCCAAAGGTGCGATTCAGGAGCACCCCACCGCCCTGCAGGAGGCCTTCGAGGCCGGCAAGACACTGGTCAGCAGCTGAAATGCTTTGGCATCGGATAACCGTACATGGATTGAACCTTGAAATTCCCCTCGCCCCTGCCTGACGGGCAGGCAGGCCTCTTTGCCCCCGCACTCAGGCGGGTTCGCCGGGGAGAAAAAGAGGGGAATTATTCCTCCCTTTGGAAAAGGGAGGGCAGGAGGGATTTGATAAACCTTCCGGCTTCTATTATTGGGCCATTTCATTCATAGCAGGTGCTCATCCCGATCCCCGAATATATCCAGCTTTACCCCACCCTCCGGTGCAACCAGCGCTGCGCCTTCTGTTTCAACGATACCGGCAGCATGGGAAGTGATCTTTCGCGCGGGGATGCATCGAAACTTCTCGGCACGATGGCGTCCCATGGCATCCGGGAGCTCGATATCATGGGAGGGGAACCCTTCCTGCTCCCCTGGATGCCGGACTTCATCCGGGAGGCCGTCAATCAGAAGATCGCGGTCAATATCAGCACCAACGGCAGCCTTCTGCCGGCACTGAAAAATCTTGCCGGCATACGGACGGAACTGTTGACACTCGGCATCTCGCTCGAGGGCAGCAGCGGGGATAGCCATCACCGCGCTACCGGTTCCCGCCACTTTCCTGCGGCTGTCGACAGTCTGAAGTGGCTGCTGCATGCCGGACTCAATCCACTGGTGAAGACCGTGGTGAATAGTGATACGATTGACGATTTACAGCTGATAATCGATTTGGTCAGGCAGTTGGGCGTCCGGAGATACTTCCTTATCCATATGGACCATATTTCGCGAAACGCAGCTGCCGGCGAAAGGGTCTTCGGCTATCAGGAATATATGAAGCTAACACGCAGGCTTATCGAAGACAACGGGGATATGGACATCGGACGGGTAACCGCTTCCTGCTTCAATGGGGCGGCCGCAGCATTGAACGTACGGTGCACAGGGGGTTCAAAGAAAATCGCGGTGATGCCCGACGGCTCTGTCCTGCCCTGCAACCTGTTTCAGGGCCTCCCCGAGTTCAGGCTCGGGAATATCTTTTCCGACCCCCTGCCGCTGATCATGTCGGACGAACGGCTGGACTACTTCAGGACGTTCACCGGCAACCTCTGCACCGTGTCAGACTGCGGTAACAGAAATGCCTGCACCGGCGGCTGCCCGGCTCACGGCTATTATCACTCCGGAGACCTCAATGCCCCTGATATCCGTTGCAGCCCCCGGTA
The DNA here is from genome assembly GCA_964499365.1 of uncultured Thermodesulfovibrio sp. Classification (GTDB taxonomy): domain Bacteria; phylum Nitrospirota; class Thermodesulfovibrionia; order Thermodesulfovibrionales; family UBA6898; genus PALSA-1316. The sequence continues at coordinate 2,665 of CAZCKU010000011.1, read as the reverse complement.
AAAAGCAGAGAAGCTGTCATCCCAGGCATCTCCCGCTTCCCCCTTTACGTCCCATTAAAGTAGCCTGTCCCCTTTGTTCGTCTGCCGATTCTGCATTCCGTCCACACCGCCCTCGCGTAGGGATCATATTGACTTAAATCTCAGCTTCTGATATTACATGATTATTCTGATTCCATGGAGGTGGATATGAAACAGCTATTTCTTGCGGTCGTAAATATCATCGGAATGCTCACCGTATCAATTGGTGCGGCCTCAGCTGAATTGACCATTTATTCTGATGGCTCTTATTACAATGGGGGTACGGACTCCACGTTCTATTCCTCAAATATTGTCGCCGGCTATCAACCGAGCGTTGCTGCCGGTATTGTCGGTGCAACAATCAGCGGAGGCGGGGCAAGAGAAGTAGACCCGGGCTTTTTTGATAATCTGTATCCCAATACGGTAGCTGCACACTTTGGAACGGTTTCCGGTGGATATCTAAATACAGCATCCGGCAATGCCTCGGTTGTCTCTGGCGGAAAAGGGAATACAGCGTCCGGCACAGACGCGACCGTTGCCGGCGGCACCGCCAACACAGCGTCGGGAAACTACAGCTTTGCGGCAGGTTGCACTGCCACTGCAGCAGCTGACGGCTCTTTCATGTGGGCAGACAGCAACTGCGACATGGCAGCCTTCCCTAACTCAGTAGCAAACAGTTTCTATGTCCGGGCTTCCGGAGGCGCCGTTTTCAGAACAAACCCTTCCGGGGGCGCAGCGACCGGCGTGCAGCTGGCTGCAGGCGGAGGTTCCTGGAGCAGCCTGAGTGACGTAAATGCAAAAGAGAATTTTGAGAGCGTAGATCCCAGAAAGATTCTTGAGAAGCTGGCAGGCGTTCCGGTAAAGAAATGGAACCTCAGGAGCCAACCCTCCGCAACCAGACATATCGGCCCGACGGCACAGGATTTCCATGCTGCCTTTGGCCTCGGCGAAGACGAGCGCTATATCAACAGCTCTGACGCTGACGGGATATCCCTTGCCGCCATACAGGGCCTCTATCAGATTGTCCGGGATCAGGAAAGAGTGATTCAGGAAAAAGATAGAGAGCTCCAAATCATGACCAGGGCAGTTCTTGACATCTCAAGCCGGCTGGCAGTGCTCGAGAGCTCAGGGAAACCCGTGGCCGCGCAGTAAACCGTTTATATCGGGAGGCGGACAGGGATACCCTGTCCGCCTTCATTATTGTTGAGCGCCATTTGGGGTGAAACCTTCGGGATACAAAACATGTACTGGACAATTCTGCATTTCAGTTGCATAATATCCGCATGTGGATAAAGAGAGACTCAGAGGATCTGATTAGAGAACTCGGGAAGCACTTTCCGGTAGTCTTCGTCACCGGTGCCCGTCAGGTTGGAAAAACCAGCATCTTATCCCACCTTTTCCCTGATTTTTCGTATGTCACGTTGGATGACCCTGCAAAGGCAGCAGAAGCGATACATGCGCCTCAGGATTTCATAGATGCCCTGAAACTTCCAGCCATAATAGATGAGGCGCAGTATGCACCGGACCTGTTCAGACATATCAAACTAACCGTTGATAGGGCAAAGAGGAAAGGACAGTTCTTCATCACTGGCTCTCAGAGCTTTCCGCTCATGCAGAATCTCTCAGAAAGCCTGGCTGGACGCTGCGGAATAATCAATCTGCAGCCCTTGTCAGCTCACGAACTGAACAGGGGGAAAAGGCTTTCTTCCGTTGAGGATTACATAAGCACCGGCGGGTTCCCGGCGCTGTACGCCGACAAGGATATTAATCGACAGCATTGGTATCCTTCATATATAGCAACTTACCTTGAGAGGGATGTCCGCAATATCATGCAGGTCGGCAGCTTGCGTGACTTCAACCGCTTTCTTCGGGCTGCAGCAATCCGCACGGCACAAACCCTGTCCTTTGCCGATCTTGCGAGAGATGTTGGGGTAGCTCCCAATACCATAAAGGCATGGATTTCGGTGCTTGAGGCATCGCATATGATCCACCTGCTTGAGCCCTACCACAGAAGCATCGGCAAAAGGCTTGTTAAGTCACCAAAACTCTATTTTCTTGACACGGGACTTGCCGCCAACCTGATGGGACTGTATACCTGGCAGGACATAGCCAACTCTCCTATGGCAGGGGCTCTATGGGAGACCTATGCTTTTAGTCAGATACAACGCCACCTGCTTTCCCGGGGAATCAATAATCCGCCTCTTTACTACTGGCGAACCAAAGACGGCAGGGAGGTCGATTTCATTATTGAAAAAGGCGGTCAGTTCATCGCGCTTGAGGCTAAATTGACCGGTGCACCAACCCCTGATGCTGCAAAGGGCTTTAATTATTTCAGGAACTATTACGGCGAAAACTCCGTATTGAAGCAATATGTCGTCTGTCGGGTCAAAAAAGATTATTCAATAGGGAAAGAAGTGAAGGCTATCAATGGAATACAACTGGAATTATGATATCCAGGTTCAGCAATGACCCCGATAATATTTGTCAAATGACTCTTCAGGGATTCCTGTGGGTAATCAATATCCTCGTTTGTCATTCCGCCTTGTCCGGAATCCTGCCGAGGATCTCATAGTACAAGTCCATCCTGAAGACATGGGGTCAGGCTTGACTATTGACATTGTACCTGCAATGCATTTCAATGTTTCTT